>JAWKVC010000004.1:0-232787 GCA_041398245.1 Hyphomonadaceae bacterium | reverse complement strand
CCGCTCAAGCGGACGCGATGTCATCGTCTCCGTCGCCCAGCCCTGCCGCACGCCTTCGGCGACAACGTCCTTGATGTGGATGAAGCCCAGAGGCTCGTCGAGCGACTCGCGATAGACGGGCATGCGCGAATGGGCTTCCTTCGCGAAGATGTCCAGCACCTCGCCCAGCGTGGCGTCGATCGAGACAGCAGCGATGTCGACGCGCGACGTCATCACGTCGCCGACATTGGCGGTCTCGAATTCCTTGAGGCGCAGGCGGATCGCCGCCGGCGCCTCAGCCGGCGAGACAGTCACGACCTCTGTCTCGGGCTCGCCGGCGATCAGGCGGGCGAGCCGCTGACGCAGCGAGGTTCGTTGCGGAGGATCTCCGTCGTTCGGCAAGGCTCAGGTCTCCCCGTTTCCGGCGTAGGGGCCAGTCGCATAGGGATCCGGCCAGCCCAGGCCCGCGAGGATTTCGGCTTCCAGAGGCTCCATCACCTTAGCGTCTTCCGGTTCGATGTGATCATAACCCATCAGGTGCAGGAAACCATGAATCAGCAGATGCGCGATATGCGCCTCGAACGGTCTGCCCATGGCCTCGGCGTCGCGAAGCGCCGTGTCGTAACCGATGGCAATGTCCCCAAGATATTGAGGCTGGCCAGGAATTTCCGGGCCCTCTCCCGGAAACGACAGCACATCGGTCGCCTTGTCGATATTCCGCCATTGCTTGTTGAGGGCACGCATCTCCGCATCGTCGGTCAGCAGGATCGCCGCCTCCCCGGCCGCCGGCAGGCGACCCGCGGCGATCCCGAGCACATGCGCCGCGAAGTGATCGCAATCGCCCAGAACGGCCCAGCGCTCATCCGCCACGCGCAAATCGATCGAAAGCCCTGTGGAGCCGCTGCTCACTTTCGCGACGCGCCCCTCTGCGCGCTGCTCGCGGCATCCTTGTCGTAGGCGTCGATAATCCTGCCGACGAGTTCGTGACGCACCACATCGGCCTTGGTGAGTTCTTCGAGCGCCACGCCCTTCACGCCCCTGAGAATGCCGATCGCATGGCCAAGGCCGGACTTCACGCCGCCCGGCAGGTCGGTCTGCGAGGGATCGCCCGTCACCACCATGCGCGAGCCGCGGCCGAGGCGCGTCAGCACCATCTTCATCTGCGGCACGGTCGCGTTCTGCGCTTCGTCGATGATGACGAAGGCGTTCTTCAGCGTACGGCCGCGCATGAAGGCAAGCGGCGCGACCTCGATCTCGCGGCGCTCCTTGCGGCGGTCGACTTCCTGCGCGCCGAGACACTCGTTGAGCGCATCCCAGATCGGCAGCATGTAGGGATCGACTTTTTCCTCAAGCGCGCCGGGAAGAAAGCCAAGCTTCTCGCCCGCCTCGACCGCCGGCCGCGCAACCACAAGCCGCTCGCGCTTACCGGCCTTGAGTTCAGCGGCGCCCGCAGCAACCGCGAGATAGGTCTTGCCCGTGCCCGCCGGCCCCACGCCGAAGATCAGACCAAGATCATCGCGCTGCAGCTTGGCGACATAGGAGCGCTGGCCGGGCGTCTGCGCCATCACCGGCCGGCGCAGGCCCATGATCGTATCCGCAAGTCCGCTCGCCGCTTGATTGGCCGCCGTCAGCTTGATCGCCGCTTCCAGCTCCGCCGCCGTCGCCTCTGCGCCGTTGGCGATGCGTTGCGCAAACGCCTTGAGCGCATCAGCCGCCAACCGCGCGCCATCGCCATGGCCTGTGACGACCAGCTGGCTTTCTTCCGACTGGCTGTCGATGCGCACGCCGTCATCGGAAAAGGCGTGTTCGAGGAGTTGCAGGTGCGAATGCGCCGGCCCGCACAGGTCGCGCAGCTGCTGCTGGCTTGCGACCGGAACCGTGTATCTCATGCCGCGCGGGGACTTCTGCCGGTCGCTCATGCGGGCGCCGCAGCTTCAACAAGGCGGCCCGTCAGGCTCGCCATGGTCGCATCAACGATCTCGACCTCGGCCATGCTGTTGGCGAGATGCGCGCCGTCATCGACATGCACGGACTGCATCCATGGCGAATAGCCCAGCGCCTGCCGTTCCCGCTTGCCCTGCCGCGAGAACAGCACCTTCACGCGCTTGCCGATCGTGGCGCGGTTGAAGGCCCGGGCCTGATCGCCGATCAGCTGTTGCAGTCGCGCTAGCCGCTCTTCCTTCACGGCTTCCTCGACCTGCAGTTGCATGCCGGCTGCGGGCGTTCCCGGCCGCGGCGAGTATTTGAACGAATAGGCCTGCGCGAAACCGACCGCTTTCACCAGCGCTAGCGTGTCCTCGAAATCCCTGTCCGTTTCACCCGGGAATCCAACAATGAAATCCGACGCCAGCGCAATGTCGGGCCGCGCGGCGCGGACGCGTTCGACAATGCGAAGATAGTCGGCAGCCGCGTGCTTGCGGTTCATCGCCTTGAGGATGCGATCCGATCCCGACTGCACCGGCAGGTGCAGGAAGGGCGAGAGCTGTTCGACATCGCGATGCGCCTCGATCAGGTCGTCGGCCATGTCGGACGGATGCGAGGTCGTGTAACGGATCCGCTCAACGCCGCCGATCTTTGCGACGTGACGGATGAGATTACCCAGACCCCACTCGCCGCCCTTGGGATCATGCGCCGGCGCCGCGCCATGCCAGGCGTTCACATTCTGCCCGATCAGCACGATCTCACGGACGCCCTTGCGCGCCAGTTCACGCGCCTCGGCGATGATGGCGTCGACGCCGCGCGAATACTCCGCGCCGCGCGTATAGGGAACGACACAGAACGAGCAGAACTTGTCGCAACCTTCCTGCACGGACAGGAAGGCCGAGGTTCCCTCCACTTCCCGCGACTTCGGCAGCGCATCGAATTTCTCATCGGCGGCAAAATCGGTTTCGAGAATATCGCCCGTCTTGCGCGCGAGCCGCGCAATCATTTCCGGCAGACGATGATAGGCCTGCGGCCCCACCACCATGTCGACCGCCGGTTGGCGGCGCATGATCTCCTCGCCCTCGGCCTGCGCGACGCAGCCCGCGACGGCGATGCGCATGGCTCCGCCGGACTCCTGCTTCATCTCCTTGAGGCGCCCCAGCTCGGAGAACACCTTCTCGGTCGCCTTCTCGCGGATGTGGCAGGTGTTGAGCACCACCAGATCGGCCTGTTCCGGCGCATCGACCGGCGCATAGCCAAGCGGGGCCAGCACGTCCCGCATCCTTTCGGAGTCGTAGACATTCATCTGGCAGCCGTAGGTCTTGATGAACAAGCCCTTGGTGGGAGACCTGGCGTCGGCCACTTACTTCTTCTCGTCCTCGCTGAGCGGCACGCCATAGAGTTCGAGGCGATGATCGACCAGGCGATAGCCAAGCTTGCGCGCGATCTCGACCTGCAGCTTCTCGATCTCGTCGGACTTGAACTCCACCACCTTGCCGGTCTTGGCGTCGATCAGATGGTCATGGTGTTCTTCCGGCGCTTCCTCATAGCGCGAGCGGCCATCGCGGAAGTCGTGCCGCTCGATGATGCCGGAATCCTCGAACAGCTTCACAGTGCGATAGACGGTCGCCAGCGAGATGTTGGAATCGATCGCCGCCGCACGGCGGTGCAGCTCCTCGGCGTCGGGGTGGTCAGACGCCTGCGACAGCACGCGCGCGATCACGCGGCGCTGCTCGGTCATCCGGAGCCCCTTCTCGACACATCTTTGTTCGATCATCGACATTCCTCTGCCCGCCCCCTCGAAAGGCTGGTGTGCTGGACGGACATATGCGGGTCAGGCGCGAACCTGTCCACCTTGGGGTGTGACAGGCCGGGACATCACCAGAGCGTCGATCCGTCCGGTCTCGTCCGGATAATAGGCTTTCCGCACGCCGATTTCCACGAATCCCTCCGATGAATAGAGCCGTAAGGCGGCAAGATTGTTCCGGGCGACCTCCAGAACCCAGCGCTGGAGCCCGCGCCGCATCGCCTCTTCGTCCAGCGCGCGCATGATCCGGCGGCCAAGGCCCTTGCCGCGCAGGTCCGGCCGCGTGGCGATGGTCAGCAGTTCCGCATCCTCGCCTGCCGCAAGCGCAAGCCCGAAGGCGACGACATCGCCTCCCTCTTCCGCCACGACCGCGATGGCCGCGTCGCGTCCCAGCCAGGTGACGAAGTCGTCTTCGGTCCAGCCTTCGCGAAAGGACGCCGTATGCAGCCGGGAGAGGTCCAGTGCATCAGCGGACCGGGCAAGGCGGGTTATCATGTGCGAACCGGTCGCATCGGAGCAGCGTCGGGCTCCCGCACATAGACGGGGCGCGCCGCCGGCAGATCATCGGCCGCCAGCCGCGCCGCGAACAGGGCCGACGCGCGGGCGCTGGGTCTTGCCGGCACGATGCGTGTCGCGGAGACCGTCAGGCCCTCGACCTGACCGCAAACCACGCCTGTCTCGCCCGCCAGCGCGATAATGCCCGCCTCTTCCATCTCATCCGGCGCAGCCACGCCGCGGCCATCCCTGAGTTGCTGTACCCACCAGCTGCGCTGGGGCGGGCGGCGCTTCGCAGCCAGCACGCCCAGCGCCGCGCCGGTCGGCGGAAGATGATCCAGCGCTTCGAGGCTCGATACACCCACGGCCGGGATGTCCAGCGCCAGCGCCAGCGCGCGCGCGAACGAGACGCCGACGCGCACGCCGGTGAACGACCCCGGCCCCACAATCACCGCAACCCGATCGAGTTTCGAAAAATCCTGCCCGGCCTCGCGCATCAGCCTGTCGACGACAGGCGCAAGCCGCGCATCATGGCCCTGCGTCATCGGCTCGGACACGTCGCCGACCACGCGCGCGCCGTCGACGAGCGCCGCCTCGCAGGCGTCGGCCACCGTGTTGATTCCCAGAACAAGCATCAGAGAATCCGGCAGGCTTCGTCGAAGTCGAGCCGTGGCGCGCGCGGTCGCAAGCGCGTGTCGTCGCCATGGCCGATATTGACGAGGAAGTTCGAGCGCCAGGTCTTCATCACCGGATCATCCAGGAAGAATTCCCGGTCGATCCCGTCGCGGCTGAAGCCGCCCATGGGACCACAATCGAGGCCCAGCGAGCGCGCCGCGATGATGAGATAGGCGCCCTGCAGCGTTCCGGACTGGATCGCGTTCCATTCGGCGTTCTTCGGATCGGCAAACCAGTCCTTCGCATTAGGCGCGTGCGGGATCAGCTTCGGAAGCTGCACGACGAAATCCAGATCGTAAGCGACGATCGCCGTATAAGGCGCGCCCATCGTCTGCTTGCGGTTGCCTTCGTCGAGATGCGGCTCGAGCCGGGCCTTGGCGTCCGGCGAGCGGATGAACATGAAGCGCGCCGGGCAGATGTTGGACGCCGTCGGCGCCATCTTCAGAAGATCATAGGTCGCGCGGATCAGGACTTCCGGCGTCTCTTCCTCCGTCCAGCCCCGGCGCGTGCGCGCGGTGCGGAACAGCTGGTCGAGCGAATTATCGCTCAGCGGGTTGCCCATGCCCTCCCCCGGTCTCAGATCGCCGCTTCGACGGCGGTGACCTCCGGCACGTAGTGCCGCAACAGGTTCTCGACGCCCTGCTTCAGCGTCATGGTCGAGGACGGGCAGCCCGAGCACGCGCCGCGCATCGATAGATGCACAATGCCCGTCTCGACATCGAAGCGGCGGAACACGATGTCGCCGCCGTCATTGGCCACGGCCGGGCGCACGCGCGTTGCGATCAGCTCCTTGATCTCGGCGACGATCTCGGCGGTTTCGCCCTCATAGACGACGTCATCGTCTTCGTCGGCCGCCGGCGGCGCGGCGTCGGCGATGACAGGCGCGCCGGATACGAAATGATCCATGATCGCGGCCAGCGCCTGCGGCTTCATCACGGCCCAGTCCGCGTCCTCTGTCTTGGTGATCGCGACGAAGTCCGACCCCAGAAACACATTGCGCACGCCGTTGATCCCGAACAGCGCAGCCGCCAGCGGAGACGCCGCCGCCTCCTCAAGCGAGATGAACTCGTAGGGCGTCGCGGGCGAAACATCCCGTCCGGGAAGGAATTTCAGCGTGGCCGGGTTGGGCGTGGTCTGGGTCTGGATGAACATCAAAACGGGCCTTTCCTGACCCCTAGATGGGACCAACAGGCCCCGGGCGCAATCAGGTTCGCCCGTCTAGCCCGCCAGCCCGCCCAGCGCGTCCAGCTGTGTATCCGACATGTCCCCCGGGATCACTGTCACCGCGATGGGCCGGCTGGCGATCGGCTTGCCCTTGGCCAGCCGCGAGACCAGCGGGCCCGGCCGCCATCCCGGCGCGGCCGCCAGAATCAGGGACTTGATGGTCTGGTCCTTGTTGATGAGCTTGCGGATGGCGTCGAGCGGCTCGTCCTCGCTGACGACAAGTTCGCCGCGGATGCCGACGCGCTGCTCGACCGCTTCGATATGCTTCAGCGCCTTCAGCCGCGCCGAATCCATCGCATCCTCGCTGATGTCGCGGTCGAGCCCAATCCAGCCGCCGAGACCGGGAACCCGTGCACAACGCAGGACGACCAGCCCCGCCGACACGGCCTTGGCGCGCATTGCGGCGAAGACCAGCGCAGCCATGCACTCCTCGGTCTCGTCCGAGACCGCGAGGAATTTGCGCGTGACATCGTTCATGTCGGGCATCAGGGGTTCGCTGGGTAGCGGGGTCAAGCCTGCCGCGACGTCGCCTACTCCGAGGCTTTCGCAACCGCAGCCGCGGCTGCTTTGGGCGCAGCTTCCGGCGGCAGCGTTCCCAACAACGCCGCAGTCGCCGCTTCCGCCTGCGTCAGCAGGAAGCCGACCGCGGCGGGGTGGTTGCCGAAGACCGATCCGTCGGGATCGCCATTGAGAACAACCAGAGGATGGAACTCGGCGACGGCCCTCCAGGCTTCAACCGCCTTGGCCCGCGCGGCGACCGCCTCCGGAGACTGCGGCCAGTCCAGCGCCTCCATCATGACATAGGCGACGACGGCGCGGCCCTTGGCTTCGTAAACGGCGCGCGTCGCGTCCTCGTCCATGGGATTGCCGCCGATCGAAGCCGCCGAGGCGACGAGGCCGGCCTGGCTTTCCGCAGCCCAGCTTGAGACAAGTCCAAGCTGCTCTCTCAGCTGGTCCGGCGTCGAGCCCGGGCGCACATCGCGGCGTTTGAGACGGCGATCATAGTTCACCAGCGCATCGCGCGCGGCGCGCAGCTGCACGCCGGTCGACTCCGCCGAAAGAAGCCGCGCCGCCGCTTCAAGGTCGGCGTCAGACTGTCCGCCGGTCGCGGCCTGTGAGTTGGCCAGCGCGACGACCGCGCCGAGGCTCTGGGCCATGGCTTTCTGGAAGGCTGGCTTGGCGGTCAGGCGCGCCATCGGTTCCCAGGCCTGCGCATCGCTCGCCCAGCCAAGCCGCTCGAAATGATCCTGCATCAGAACCGCGGCGCCGCCGGCCCACGGGGCGGCCCATTGCGAGCGGTCAACCAGCGTCGAGAGTTCGCCATCGCCCACATCGCTTGCAGCAATGACCATGGCGGGATAGGCGCCAAGCGCCGCAACGATGGTGGTCGCCTTGAGCCAGAAGCTGACGCGCTGAACGAAGCTCTTGCGCGGCAGCGGGGCCAGCTCGGCCTCGTCCAGCTCCGGCGTGATCAGTTCGGCTTCGATGACATCGACCGTTTCCGGCTCGATGCGGCGAAGAGGAAACGGCTTGTCGGATTCTTTCTCGGAGGTCCGCTCGGGTCCCTCCTCTTCGACCACGACCATGTCGCGGCGCAATTTCAGCACTGACATGACCCAGCCCCGGCTACCGGTAGAACGCGGACCTTGGACGGGTCCGTTATTAACCTCAACCCAACAATCGTTTAGGAGGCGTTACTATTCCCGCCCGGACCCAAACGCCTGAACAAAGGAAATGGTTTCATTGCGGCCGGATTCCAGATCGATTCGGATCGGAAATGTGGCGCCCGGCTCAACCGGTTGGGGTGAAAACACCATCAAATGCAGCCCTCGGGGGGCAAATGTAACGGTCTGGCCTGCGGGAAGGTCCACAGAGTCCAGTTTTTCCATCGTTGCCATCCCGTCATGTGTCACGGAGCTGTGCATTTCGATGCGCTCAGCCTGTGGCGATGAGACACCCGTGATTCGGTCAGCCGTTGACGAAGTGATCGCAAAATAGGCGACGCCGACGCCGCCATCGGTCAGCGGCGCGCGATAGGTCGCGTCGACAATCGTGAGGCTTGTGGTGGACCCGCCGCACGCGGCGAGCATCAAGGCCAGGCCAGCGAACAGTTTCCTCATCCGGGGTCTCCTGTGCGCCTTATGTAGTCCCCCGGCCGTTGGGACGACATGCGCCCTATGGACGCCAGAAGCCGACCACCTTCCGGACCTCGTCCATCACCGGCGCGGCGATGGCGCTGGCGCGCTCGCCGCCCGCCTTCAGCACGCGGTCGACCTCTGCCGGATCGTTCATCAGGCGGCGCATCGTGTCCGCGACCGGCCCCAGCTTCGCGACGGCCAGATCAGCCAGCGCCGGCTTGAACTTGCCGAAACCCTGCCCGCCGAACTCGTTGAGGACCTCCTGCTCGCTCATCCCCGCCAGCACGGCGTAGATGCCAACGAGGTTGGCGGCCTCGGCCCTGCCCTCCAGCCCCTTCGTCTCCGACGGCAGCATCTCCGGATCAGTCGTCGCGCGCTTGATCTTCTTGGCGATGTCATCGGCCGTATCGAGCAGGTTGATGCGCGAGGCGTCGGACGGATCCGACTTCGACATCTTCTTCGAGCCGTCCTTAAGCGACATGATGCGCGCGCCGGGGCCCTGATAGATCGGCTCGGGCAGCGGGAAGAATCCCGGCGCATCGAATTCGCGGTTGAAGCGGCCCGCGATATCGCGGCTCAGCTCAAGGTGCTGCTTCTGGTCCTCGCCCACCGGCACGTGCGTCGCCTTGTAGGCCAGGATGTCGGCGGCCTGCAGCACGGGATAGTCGAACAGGCCGACGGAGATGTTCTCCGCATCCTTGCCCTGACTCTTTTCCTTGTACTGCGTCATGCGCTCCAGCCAGCCCATGCGCGCGACGCAGTTGAAGATCCAGGCGAGTTCGGAATGCGCCAGCACCGACGACTGCGCGAAGATGATCGACTTCGCCGGATCAACGCCCGCCGCCAGATAGGCCGACGCAATCTCGCGCGTCTGCGCCGCCAGCTGTTTGGGGTCCTGCGGAACCGTGATGGCGTGCAGGTCCACCACGCAGAAAATGCAGGGATAGTCGTCCTGCATCTTCACGAACTTCACCAGCGCGCCGAGATAATTCCCGAGGTGCAGGCTTCCCGAAGGCTGCACGCCCGAAAACACACGTTGGGGGCCGGAATACTGGACGGGTTGCTGGTCTGACATGCTTTCCTCGGAGCGGGGACTTATCAGCCCTCTCCGCCGGACGGAACCCCCGGCCCCCCCTTCTCGCGGCGCAGCGCGCCCTTGATCTCGGCGACCGTCACCGCTCTCAGGGCGAAGGCGGCGATGCCGTAGATCACGACGCCGATGGCGATCACGACCAGCACCGCGACCTCCTTGCGCCAGAGGATCTGCGCTAGGAACTCATACTGCCAGGCGCACACGCCCGCGAATACGCCCATCAAGCCGCTGGCGATCATCAACCGCACCATGCGCGACCACACCCGCGCACCCATCTTGTAGGCGTTTTCCGCCGCCAGCGCCGAGGCCAGCAGGAAGACATTCATCCACGCGCCGAACGACGTGGCGATGCCAAGGCCGATGGCGCCGTCGATCCCGACCGTCGGCAGCCAGAACCACAACGTCGCCCCCACAATCACGGTGATGCCGACCGAGACCAGCGAGAACTGCATCGGCCGTTTCGACTTCTGCCGCGCAAAGAATGGCGGGGTGAACACCTTAGCCAGAACGAAGGCCGGCACGCCCCAGGCGAACTGGCGCAGCACTTCGGAGGTGCGCAGCGCGTCCGCGCTGGTGAACTCGCCGCGTGTGACGGTCGCATCGATGATGAAGTACGGCATCACCAGAAGCGCCACCGCCGCCGGCAGCGTGAACGCCATCGACAGGCCGATGCCGTCATCCATCGTGCGGCTGGCGCCGGCATGGTCGTTGTCGGCGAAATGCCGCGACAGGCGCGGCACCAGCGCAAGACCCACCGCCACGCCGATGAGCCCGAGCGGCAGCTGATAGAGCCGGTCCGAATTGTAGAGCACGCTGCGGGCGCCCGGGTCGGACCCCGACAGCATCTGCGTCACCAGCGAGGAGACCTGCAGCGCGCCGCCCGCGATGGCGCCCGGCACGGCGATGGCCAGCATCTTCCGTACGCCCCGGCTCACAACGGGAAGGCTCGCGCCCAGCTTCACGCCCAGCCGTTTCGCGCCCCACCACAACAGCGCGCACTGCAGGAAGCCTGACACAGTCACGGCCGCCGCCGCCCACTGCGCCGCCTGCTCACGATCCGTTATGATGACAAGCGGGAGGATGGTGCAGATGTTCAGCAGCATCGGCGCGGCCGCCGTCAGCGCAAAGCGGCCCAGCGTGTTGAGCACGCCAGACAGGAGCGAGGCCAGCGTCATGAAGACGAGATAGGGCATCGCCAGCTGCGCCATCAGCGTGGCGATCGCCATCGTGTTGGGATCATCGACATAGGCCGACAGCAGGACCGGCATCAGCCATGGCATCGACACTTCAAGCGCGATGGTCACGATCGCGACCACGGTCATGATGAAGGCCATCGCCTGCGAGGCCATGCGGTCGGCGGCGTCCTGCCCTTCCGTGGCCCGCGCCGCGGCGAAGACCGGGACGAAGCCCTGTGCGAACGCGCCCTCGGCAAACAGGCGGCGGAACAGGTTGGGCAGCATCTGCGCCGTCGCCCAGCAATCCATCAGCGGACCGGCCCCGCCGCCGCCGAACCGCGCGTTAAGCGCCAGGTCCCGCGCGAAGCCGAGCACGCGGCTGCCGAGCGTGAAGAAGGTCTGCACGAAGACGTTGCGCGCAAGAGACATGAATTGTCCGGATCAGCGGTCGAAGGAGGCCGGCGCCCGCGCCAGCGTATGCGCGGGAATTCGTGGCGCATTTGGGGCGTGGGACCGCAGCACGGCGACAAGTCTTTCCGTCAGCGGCTGATCCATGTCGGTCGGCATCGGTCCTCCGCCCTCGGGTTCGACGTAGAACACGTCATGCACGCGTTCGCCGTAGGCGCCAACGTGGGCCGAGCGGATCGACAGTTTCGCATCCGCCAGTTCGCGGGCGATGTCATAAAGCAGGCCTGTCCGGTCGCGGCCCGACACTTCGATGATCGTCCGGTCGATGGACGCCTCGCGGTCGATCAGGACCAGCGGCGAAATGATGAAGGCGGCATGGCGGCGGCTGGCCGCAGGGGCCTTGCCCGGCCGCTTCAGTTCATCCCCGCCGGCGGCGGCGATGCGCATGTCGCCGATCAGCCGCTCGATGGCGTGCGGATGGTCGGCGCCGAGCGGCTGACCGCGCGCGTCCTGCACGTCGAATACGTCGAGCACCCGGCCCGCGCCGGCGTCATAGAGGTGGGCCGCAACGATGTTGGCGCCCGAGGCGTTGAGCGCCCCGCACAGATCCGCGAACAGGCCCGGCCGGTCCGGCGCGGAAACCAGCACTTCGGTCGCCGACCGTGTCGTGTCGACATAGGTGGCGACAACGATCGGTTGCCCGCCCTTCGCCAGCGCCGCCGCGTGGCGCGCCTGCGTTTCTGTGTTGAAGCCGACCCAGTAGGCCGGCTCGATCGCGGCAAGCTGCGGCGTCGGCCCCACCCGGTCGGCCAGCGCCTGCCGCGCGGTCTCGGCCCGGTCGACAAGCTGGGCGCGCACGCTGCGATTGTCGGTGCGGCCGCCGCGCAGCGCGGCTTCAGTCGCATGATAGAGATCGCGCAGCAGCTGTCCCTTCCACCCGTTCCACACGCCCGGCCCCACGGCCCGGATGTCGGCAACGGTCAGGATAAGCAGCAAGCGCAGGCGTTCGAGATTGCCCACCTTCTCGGCGAACATCGAGATCGTCTGGGGATCGGTGATGTCGCGGCGCTGGGCCGTGTCGCTCATCTCGAGATGATTGCCGACCAGCCAGGCGACGAGATCAGCCTCGTCCTGCGGCAGGCCAAGGCGAAGCGCCGCGGCACGGGCCTGTTTGGCGCCTTCGACCTGCTGGTCGCCTTTCCCCTTGCCCGTGTCATGCAGCAGCATGGCGAGATAGAGCGCGCGCCGGTTCTGGATCTTGGGGAACAACTCCGTCGACAGGGGATGGAGCTTTCCCTCCGTCCCGCGTTCGATGTCGTGGATCGTCTCGACCGCCTTCAGCGTGTGCTCGTCCACGGTGAAGTGGTGATACATGTTGAACTGCGTCTGCCCGACGATACGGCCGAACTCCGGCACGAAGCGGCCGAGCACGCCAGCCTCGTTCATCAGCGGCAGCACGATGCCCGAATGGTTCCTGCCCGCGATGATGTCGAGGAACATCGCGCGCGATTCTTCATCGTTGCGGGCCTGCCGCGTCAGCGCCCACAGCGAGCGCCGCGCCGCCGTCAGCGCCTCGGGATGGATGTCGATCTGGCGCTCATTGGCCAGCCAGAACAGGCGCATCAGCTTG
Organism: Hyphomonadaceae bacterium; assembly: GCA_041398245.1. Lineage (GTDB taxonomy): Bacteria > Pseudomonadota > Alphaproteobacteria > Caulobacterales > Hyphomonadaceae > UBA7672. Next base: position 220,240 of record JAWKVC010000004.1, on the reverse strand, counting down.
CGCGTGTCGGCGACGAACATCTCGGGATCGGTGATATTGAGGCGGCCGCTGTCGATAACGAAGCCATCCTCCTTGAGCGGCTTGGCCGAGCCGGCAAGGAGCCGGATGCGCCCGCCGGGCCGCTTCTTCTCCTCCACCTCCAGCTTGGCGCACAGGATGCGGGTCAGCGCCCCCACTTCCTTCGCCGCAAGGAAATAGCGCTTCATGAAACGCTCGACGGCGGTGACATTGCCCCGCGCCGTATAGCCCATCCGCGCCGCCATTTCCGGCTGCAGGTCGAAGGACAACCGCTCCTCGCCCCGGCCGGTCAGGTAATGCAGGTGGCAACGCACGGTCCACAGGAAGCGCGCCTCGCGCAGGAAGATCGCCTTGTCCGCCGGCGTAAAGGCGGAATTGTCGAGCACCTCCATCAGCGTCTCGCCGCCATGGATGTACTTGGCCAGCCAGAACAGGGTCTGCAGGTCCCGCAGCCCGCCCTTGCCGTCCTTCACATTGGGCTCGACGCGATAGCGCGAGTCGCCCTCACGCTCGTGACGCTCGTCGCGCTCCTGCAGCTTGGCGGCGACGAACTCGGCGCCACGCCCCTGCACCACATCCCTCTGGAACCGCTCGCTCAGCTTGTCGAAGACGCCGCGATCCCCGAACAGGAAGCGCTTGTCGAGAATGGCGGTGCGGATCGTGACGTCTTCCTTCGACAGGCGCACGCACTCGTCGATCGTGCGGAAGGAGTGGCCGACCTTGAGGCCCATGTCCCACAGCGCATAGAGCATGTACTCGATGACGCTTTCGGCCCAGGCGGTCTGCTTGTAGCTGCGCACAAACAGGAGATCGACGTCGGAGGACGGCGCCAGCACGCCGCGCCCATAGCCGCCGACAGCAGCGACGGCCATGCGTTCGGCCTCGGTCGGGTTGTGGGCCCGGAAGATGTGGACCACCGTGAAGTCGTACAGCGCCGACAGCGCCTCATCCATCACGGCGGACAGAAGGTTGGCCGTGTCGAGCCCGTCCGCCCCCTCCTCCAGTCTGTCCTGGGCGATCATCCGCCCCCGGAACAGCGCCGCGTGAATGAGGTCGAGCGCCCGCTTGCGCTGGGCGACCGGGTCTGATCCGTTGTCGAGCGCCGCCGCCGTCAGCTGGATGCGGAGTTTCCGTCCATCGACAATGTCGGCGACCCGCCAGGGGCCCGGCTTCACCGGGGCCATGCGGATCGGGTTCGGATTGACGGGGATGGCTTCAGTCATGTCCTGAATGTCTAGCCGCCTTTGGCGCATGGCAACAGGCGTGAACTGAGAGGTTCTGGCCTTTCGCGATGGCCAATTGCCGCTGGTTCCGCGGCGCGCGAGCGTGGTTGCCCCTCCGCGCGGGCCGGGGCAGTTTCGCCGCCGGGGAATGCCGGGACGCCTGATGACCGATCCGCTGGAGATCGCCGCCACCGCCTTGACGCTTGTCTGCGTGATCCTCGCGGTCAAGCGCAGCCTCTGGCAGTTCCCGACCGGCATTCTCGGCACGGGCCTCGGCTTCTTCGTGTTCTGGAACGCCGCCCTCTATTCCAGCGCCGTCCTGCAGCCCGTGTTCATTGTCGTCCAGATCTATGGCTGGTGGTTCTGGCTGCGCGGCGACCATAGCCACGCCCCGCGCATCCGCGAGACGCCCGCGATCCTCGTCGCGGCGGTCTGTCTCGCTGCGGTGGGGCTTGCCGTGCTTGGCGCCTGGGCGCTCGAGACGTGGACGCCCGCGCAGATGGCGCTGTGGGACGCCATCATTCTCGCGCTCTCAATTGTCGCGCAGATCATGCTCAGCCTGAAGCGCATCGAGAACTGGGCCGTCTGGGTCGTGGTCAACGCCCTGTCCGTCTACGTCTACGGCTCGCAAGGCCTCTGGCTCTATACCGGCCTCTACGCCTTCTTCTTCTTCAACGCCTTCTGGGGCTGGTGGGAATGGCGCAAGGAATTGCGCTCATATTCGACCGTTCCCGATCCGGCCGGAGCGCAGGGCGCAGCATGAGCTTTCTCGAAAAACCGAAACGCGGCTTTGTGCTCGGCAAGTTCATGCCGCCGCACGCCGGTCACGTCTATCTCTGCGATTTCGGCCGCGCCTATGTCGAGGAGCTGACCATCCTTGTCTGCTCCCTGCCCGATGATCCCATTCCCGGCGAACTCCGCCACAGATGGATGACCGAACTCTTCCCGACCGCGCGCGTCCTCCATTGCGACGAGATCGTGCCGCAGGTTCCCGAGGACGATCCCGAAAACTTCTGGCCGATCTGGAAGGACATCGTCCGGCGCTATCATCCCGAGCCGGTCGACATCGTCTTCGCGTCCGAACCCTACGGCCATCGCCTCGCCGCGGAGGCCGGTGCGCGTTTTGTGCCCGTCGATGAAGCCCGCACGGCGTTTCCGATTTCCTCGACCGCGATCCGCAACGACCCCTATCGCAACTGGCGTTTCCTGCCCGGCCCGGTCCGCCCCTACTATCTCAAACGCGTCACTCTGTTCGGCGCTGAATCGACCGGCAAGACATCGCTCTCGGCTGAACTCGCGCGCCACTACGACACGGTCGTCGCGCCCGAATATGGCCGCTTCCACACCGAGGCGTTCGGCTCCGGCGCGACCACGCCGGAAGACATGCACCAGATCGTGATGGGCCATCTGGCCGGCGTCGCCGCCGCCTCGTTGCGGGCCAATCGCGTGCTGATAGAGGATACCGATCCCGTCCTCACCGCCGTCTGGTCCGACACTCTCGCCGGCTCGCGCGATCCGTGGTTCGACGCCTATCGCGACTATCCCGACCTCTACATCTTCTGCGACATCGACATGCCGTGGGTCGACGATGGCACGCGCTATTTCCACGACCCCGCCGTGCGCCGGAACTTCCATCGCGCCTGCGAGCGCGAGCTGGTCTCGCGCGGCGTCAAATTCGTCCGTGTGCGCGGCACGCCGGAACAACGCCGCACCATCGCGGTCGACGCGATCGACGATCTTCTAAGGGCGACACGCGCAAGCGGCTGATGCGATCCCCAAAAACCAAACCGGCCAGCTGGGGGAGCAGCTGGCCGGTCGTTGGCTGGATCACATCTGGCGCCGAGGAGGGTTCAGGCAACCCCGCCGCCTGTGAAGGCCGTCGCCATCACCAGGAACACAGCCGCAACGTTGAAGAGCGCGATCGAAAGGACGCCAATCTGGCCGAGGCCTTCGAGCTTCGAGTGTTTGATCAGACCGTTCATGGAAGTTCTCCGCTTCTTTTCTTCTTGTTTTTGGCGGGTCAGCCTTCTGTCGGGCTTTGCCGCCTCACGGATGGGTGGGGAGTAGGCGTCGTCGTGGGGAGGTGGAGGATCAGGCGATGCCGCCGATGCCCTGCGCCATGGCGTAGATGACCGTGGCGACGCTGAAGAGAGCGATGGCGAGCGAGCCAACCAGGTTCACGCCTTCGAGCTTCGATTGTTTGATCAGACCGTTCATTGTTCTTCTCCGTTTCTTGTTTTTCTCGGCTGCGCCTCTTTGTGGGCCTCGCCGTTGAACATGTGTTTGCAACCTCCGTGCCAGAGTTTTTTAACCCTCCTTTGCATTGTTTTTATTGATCTTTGTATCCGAGCCCGTTTGGGGGCTCAGCCAATCAAGGCGATGTTCGCCATGTGAATGGCGTCTCTCGCCATCGATGTGGCGGAAATCGCAATCGCTGCGGAGCTCAGTCCTGCGCGGACTTCTTGAGCCGGTAGACCAGCTCCAGCGCTTCCTTCGGCGTCAGCGTATCGGGGTCGAGTTCGGCCAGCAGCCGGTCGGCCTCGGAGAGCTCCCGCGGCTCTTCGGCCTTTGGCTCGAACGCCGCGAACAGCGGCAGCTCCTCCAGCCGTTTCGCGCCGCCCGCCTTCGCCTCCAGCTTCTTCAGCACCGCCTCGGCCCGCTTCACCGCCGCCGCCGGCAGCCCCGCCAGCTTGGCCACCTGCACGCCATAGGAACGGTCGGCCGGCCCGGGCTTCACTTCGTGCAGGAACACGAGGTCGCCCTTCCACTCCTGCGCCTTCAGGCTGGCGTTGGCGCAGGCCGCCAGCGTGTCGGCCAGCTGGGTCAGCTCGTGATAGTGCGTCGCGAACAGGGCGCGGCACCTGTTGACCTCATGCAGATGCTCGACCGCCGCCCATGCGATGGCGAGACCATCCCAGGTCGACGTCCCCCGCCCCACCTCATCGAGGATCACGATCGAGTTCGCTGTCGCCTGATTGAGGATTGCCGCCGTCTCGATCATCTCGACCATGAAGGTCGATCGCCCGCGCGACAGATCATCCGACGCGCCGACCCGGCTGAACAAGCGGTCGGCCAGACCCAGCCGCAGCTTGCGTGCCGGCACATAGCAGCCCGCCTGCGCAAGGATCACCAGAAGCACATTCTGGCGCAGGAAGGTCGACTTGCCGGCCATGTTCGGGCCGGTGATCAGCATCAGGCGCGGTCCCGCCGTCCCGCGCGCATCCAGCCGGCAATCATTCGCGGTGAAGCCCTGCCCCTGTGCGCGCAGGCTCGCCTCCACCACCGGGTGGCGCGCGCCCTCCGCCTCGAACACCGGCGCATCGGCCAGCTCCGGCCGCGAGGCCGCCGCCTCCGCCGCCCATTCGGCGTTGGCCGCCGCCACATCGATCCGCGCCAGCCCGTCCGCCGCCAGCGCCAGCTCGGCCCCCAGCCCGTCTGCGTCAGCGACAAAGCGGTTGAAAATCTCCATCTCGCGCGCCAGCGCCTCGCCGTCCGCGCGGCTGATCCGCGCTTCCAGCTCCGAAAGCTGCGTCGTCGAAAAGCGCATGGCGTTGGCCATGGTCTGGCGATGGATGAAGGTCGCCGCCAGCGGCGGCTTCATCAGCTGGTCGCCATACTTCGCATTCACCTCGATGAAGAAGCCCAGCACATTGTTGTGCTTGATGCGCAGGCCGGAGATTCCGGTCTCCTCGCCATACTGCGCCTCCAGCCGCGCGATGATCCCGCGTGCATCCTCCTTCAGCGTCCGCGCCTCATCCAGCGCCGGATCGAACCCTGCCGCGATGAAGCCGCCATCGCGCGCCTGCACGGGAAGCTCACTTGCCAGCGCCGCCGCAACCTGCTGCGCGAAGGCGGCAAGCTTCGGCTTGTTCGCCAGCGTCAGGGAGGCGCAGGCCGCCGCGATCTCGGCCGGCGGATCATCCCGGTTCGACAGGTCAGCGCAGATCTCTTCGCCCACGCGCAGGCACGCCGCCAGCGCCGCCAGATCGCGCGGGCCGCCACGGCGCAGCGACAGCCGCATCCTTGCGCGCTCCAGATCGCTGGCCCGCTTCAGCGCATCGCGCGCAAACTCGCGCCGGTCCGACGCATCCAGAAAGAAGGCGACGGCATCAAGCCGGTTCTCGATCTCGGCGGCGTCGCGCGAGGGACGGTTGATCCGGTGCGCCAGCAGCCGCGCCCCCGCCGACGTCACCGTCCGGTCAACCGCCGCCACCAGCGATCCCTGCCGCTGCCCGCGCGAGGAACGGTCGATCTCGAGGCTCGCCCGCGTCGCCTGATCGATGGCGAGGAAAGTCTCCGGCGCCGTCCGCAGGGGCGGATCGAGCCTTGCCTGCCCGCCAGCCTGTGTCACCGCCAGATAATCGAACAGCAGGCCGCACGCGATCAGCTCGGCCCGGCTGAACGCCCCGAAGCCATCCAGCGTGGAAACGCCATAGGCGTCCTTCACCAGCCGCTCGCCCAGCTTGGCGTCGGCGCGCGCATCGGGCCGCGGCGTCAGCGTCAGGCCCTGCGTCGCGCGCGCGACGTCCGGCTGCGCCATCACGCTGTCGGCGACCAGAACCTCGCGCGGGCCGACCGCCCCCAGCACATCCTCAAGCGCCGCCGGCGCAAGGCCGAACACTTCCAGCCTGCCGGTTGAGACATCAGCCACCGCCAGCGCCGCCTCGCGCCCGCCCCCGGCAAGGCCAATCGCGGCAAGACAGTTCGCCGACCGCGCTTCCAGCAGCGCGTCCTCGGTAATTGTGCCCGGCGTCACCACCCGCACGATGTCGCGCCGCACGACCGCCTTGGAGCCGCGCTTCTTTGCTTCGGCTGGATCCTCGGTCTGCTCGCACACGGCGACGCGATAGCCCGCCCTGATCAGGCGCGAGAGATAACCCTCGGCGGCGTGATGCGGCACGCCGGCCATCGGAATCGGCTGGCCATTGTGCTGGCCGCGATGCGTCTGCGTGATGCCCAGCGCATGAGCCGCGGTCACAGCGTCCTGGAAGAACAGTTCGTAGAAGTCGCCCATCCGGAAGAACAGCAGCGCGTCCGGATGCCGCGCCTTAATCTCGAGATACTGCGCCATGTAAGGCGTTGCGCCCTCAATCGAAGGCGGCGCGGCTCCGGCGGAGGCCGCACTCTGAGCAACTTCTTGCTCGACCGGCGTGGAATCCCGCCCCTTCACGCTTGATTCAAACCCCATTTGGCGCTGAATGCCCGCCTGCCTCGCTTGGGACATGGCGTTCTGAACGAGGCACATGCCTAGTGATCCGCGCCGCCGCCCTCAAGTCCCCTCTCAAGTTCCAAAGCCGCCAGTACGTTAGATGACCTCGAAACGCCCCAGCTTCACAGACGAGGAAGCCCTCGCCTTTCACCGCTATCCACAGCCGGGGAAGCTGTCGGTAACGCCGACCAAGCCGATGGCGACGCAGAAGGACCTGTCGCTGGCCTATTCGCCGGGCGTCGCCGTTCCGGTGCTGGCCATCGCGAACGATCCCGAGCTTGCCTATGACTATACGTCCAAGGGCAACATGGTCGCCGTCATTTCCAACGGCACGGCCATTCTAGGCCTCGGCGATCTCGGGCCGATGGCGTCCAAGCCGGTGATGGAAGGCAAGTCCGTCCTGTTCAAGCGCTTCGCCGATGTCGACTCGATCGACATCGAGGTCGACGAAAAGGACCCGCAGAAGCTGATTGACTGCATCCGCGCCATCGGCGCGACCTTCGGCGGCATCAATCTCGAAGACATCAAGTCGCCCGAGTGCTTCATCGTCGAAAGCGAACTGCGCGAGAAGCTCGATATCCCGGTCTTCCACGACGACCAGCACGGCACCGCCATCATCGCCACCGCCGGCCTGATCAACGCCTGCGAGATCACCGGCCGCAAGCTGTCCGACGTGAAGGTCGTCATCTCCGGCGCCTGCGACGCAGGCTTGTCGGTGGCCGGGCTGATCCGTCATCTCGGCGTCAAGCGCGACAACATCCTGATGTGCGACCGCAAGGGCGTCATCTATGAGGGCCGCACCGAGGGCATGGACCAGTTCAAGTCCGCTTTCGCCGTGAAGACGAAGAAACGCACGCTGGCCGAAGCCTTTGAAGGCGCCGACGTGTTCATGGGTCTTTCGGTCAAGGGCATGGTCACCAAGGACATGGTGAAGTCCATGGCGAAGAACCCGATGGTCTTCCCGATGGCCAACCCGGATCCCGAGATCACGCCGGAGGAGATCAAGGAAGTCCGCTCCGACGCCATCATCGCGACGGGCCGGTCGGACTATCCGAACCAGATCAACAACGTGCTCGGCTTCCCCTACATCTTCCGCGGCGCGCTCGACGTCCGCGCCCGCACGATCAACGAGGAAATGAAGGTCGCCGCCGCCCAGGCGCTGGCGCAGCTGGCGCGCGAGGACGTGCCCGACGAGGTCGCCGCCGCCTATGCCGGCGCGCGCCCGGCCTTCGGTCCGGACTACATCATCCCCGCCCCGTTCGATCCGCGCCTCATCTGGTATGTGCCGCCCTTCGTGGCGCAGGCCGCGATGGACTCGGGCGTTGCGCGCAAGACGATCGCCGACATGCAGGCCTATCGCGATGCGCTGGCCCAGCGTCTCGATCCCGCCGCCAGCTTCCTGCAGCGCATCTATGGCAAGGTCCGCTCCGAGAAGCGCAAGCGCATCGTGTTCGCGGAGGGCGAAGAGCCGGCCGTGATCCGCGCCGCCTGGCAGTTCAAGACGCAGGAGCTTGGCGAAGCCATACTGGTCGGCCGCGACGAGCAGGTGAAGCGCAACATGCAGCTGCTCGGCATTCCCGCGAACGAGCTCGAGATCGTCAACGCGCGCGTCTCGGACAAGAACGAGGCGATGACGGCCTATCTCTATGGCCGCCTGCAGCGGCAGGGCTATCTCCAGCGCGACGCCCAGCGCCTGATCAACCAGGACCGCAACGTCTTCGCCGCCACGCTGGTGGCGATGGGCAATGCCGATGGCATGGTCACGGGCGTCACCCGCAACTACGCCACCTCCCTGTCCGACGTGATGCTCTCGATCGACCAGCGCTCCGACGTGCGCCCGATCGGCGTCTCCATCATCATCGGCAAGCAGGGACCGATCCTGATCGCCGACACCAGCGTCACCGAAATGCCCGAGGCGAGCGACCTCGCCGAGATCGCACTGTCGGCGGCGCGGGCGGCGCAGAAGCTCGGCTTTGCGCCGAAGCTGGCCTTCCTCTCCTACTCCACCTTCGGCAACCCGCCGGGCGAGCGTATGGCCAAGGTGCGCGACGCCGTCGCCCTGCTCGACGCCCGTGGCGATGTCGGCTTCGAATACGATGGCGAGATGGCCGTGGACGTGGCGCTGAACCCGGAGGCGCGGCGGCTCTACCCGTTCTGCCGTCTCACCGGCCCGGCCAACGTGCTGGTGATGCCGGCCGTCCACTCGGCTGCCATCTCGACCAAGATCGCAGCCACGCTTGGCGGCGTCACCGTACTGGGTCCGCTTCTGATGGGCCTCAACTCCTCGGTGCAGATCGCCCAGCTCGACGCCACCGCGCAGGACATCGTCAACCTGGCCGCCTTCGCCGCCTTCAACGCGGACGTCTGTCTCAACCCTCACACACCGGAGACGTCACCCGCCTCAAGGTCAGGTTGATGCGGCCGCCGCCGGGGATCAGCATCGAACTGCCGGGATAGATGCGGTCCACGCCGTGATAGGCGCGCCGCGCCTCACCGCCGAGCACAACCACATCGCCTGACGCCAACCGCATCGACGAAGTGGGGCTCGACCGCTCCAGCCCGCCGAGCCGGAACAGCGCCCGCGATCCCAGCGACACCGACACCACCGGCGCATCCTTCGCGTCCTCGTCCGCATCGATGTGCAGGCCAAGACGCGAGTCCGCTTCATACCAGTTGACCAGGCACGCCTGCGGCGGAGCGGGATAATCCGCGACCGCCTCCCACAGATCGAGCAATGTCGCCGGGATCGGCGACCACGCCTCGCCTGTCACGGGATGATGCGGCTGATAGCGATAGCCCCCGATGTCCGACACCCAACCCAGCGGGCCGAGATTGGTCATGCGCACCGACATCGGCTTGCCCGAGCGCGGCATGGTCGCCGTGTAGAGCGGGTTCGTTTCGAGGATGGCGAGCACCTCGGCGACCAGCGCGGTCTGCGCGGCGGGCGAAAACTGTTCCGGCAGAAATCGGAAGCCCTCGATCATGCCCGGAATGTAGGCGCTGACCTCCGCGCCGTCGCCGGGAAGATGACAGCGATGCCCGGCGCGTGCTTCAGTCCGGGCCTTGCAAGCCGCAGGCTGGGAGCCGGCCATGGCCGTCAACTTCGCCGTATCAGCCGCCCGGGCGCAGGCCCGCTCATCAAGCCGCGAGACCCGCAATCAGGTCCGCGCCGCAGCGGCCAGCTGGCGGGCGACCCACAAGGAACAGCGCGAGAACGAACTGCGCGAAATGGGCATCGTCATCCCCCTGTCGGAATGGCTGGGGCATAACAACGGGCCGGACTTTCTGGAGAATCTCAGGTTCAAGGAATGGCGCTGGACGCAGGTGCGGAAAGCCGCCTTCGCCCCTCCGGATGCTGAAACAGGGGCCAGATGGGCCCGGAAGGCTGAGGAACTGGGCCTTTCTTACGAGGAATATCGATTGGAACTGCTTGAACGCGGACGTTATCCGACGGAAGAAGACGCTAAGCGTATCCGCGGTTCCCGGCCCTCCCCTCGGGCGCCTTTGGTCGCATGAAACTATCTCTTGAGCCTGACTGCCCAATTCCCATATGAGCCCCAGCCGCAGGGCCGTCTCAGGACTTGCGGGCGATCAAGACCGAAGACCATGGGGTCGTCCATTATGGGTGCTGCCAGTCAGGCCCAAACTCGGAATGGGGCGGCCGCCGCAGAAAGGACTTATGTAGTATGGCCAAGATCATCGGCATCGACCTCGGAACCACCAACTCGTGCGTAGCCGTCATGGACGGCGGACAGGCCCGGGTCGTCGAGAACTCGGAGGGCGCGCGAACGACCCCCTCCGTCGTTGCGTTCCAGGATTCCGGCCAGCGCCTCACCGGCATCATCGCCAAGCGTCAGGCCACGGTTAATCCGCGTTTCACCTACTCCGCGATCAAGCGCCTCATCGGCCGCACCTTCGAAGACCCGATGGTCAAGAAGGACAAGGACCTCGTCGCCTACGAAATCGTCAAGGGCCCGAACGGCGACGCCTGGGTCCAGGGCCGCGACAAGGCCTACTCGCCTCAGGAAATCTCCGCCTTCATCCTGACCAAGATGAAGGAAACCGCCGAAGCCTATCTCGGCGAGAAGGTCACCCAGGCCGTCATCACGGTCCCCGCCTACTTCAACGACGCCCAGCGCCAGGCGACCAAGGACGCCGGCCGTATCGCGGGCCTTGAAGTCCTCCGCATCATCAACGAGCCGACCGCGGCCGCGCTGGCCTATGGCCTCGAGAAGAAGGATTCGGGCAAGGTCATCGCCGTGTACGACCTCGGCGGCGGCACGTTCGATATCTCGATCCTCGAGATCGGCGACGGCGTCTTCGAAGTGCTGTCCACCAATGGCGACACCTTCCTCGGCGGCGAGGACTTCGACAACCGCCTCGTCGACTACATCTGCGAGGAGTTCGAAAAGCAGAACGGCATCGATCTCAAGAAGGACCTGATGGCGCTGCAGCGCATCCGCTCCAAGTCCGAAGAGGTCAAGAAGGAGCTGTCGACGGTCCAGCAGGTCGACATCACCGAGCCCTACATCACGGCTGGCCCGGCCGGTCCGGTCCACCTCAACATGAAGCTCACCCGCGCCAAGCTCGAGGCCCTCGTCGAGGATCTCGTCAAGCGCACGATCGAGCCGTGCAAGAAAGCGCTGTCCGACGCCGGCAAATCCGTCACGCAGATCGACGAGGTCGTCCTCGTCGGCGGCATGACGCGCATGCCGAAAGTCCAGGAAGCGGTGAAGGCCTTCTTCGGCAAGGAACCGCATAAGGGCGTCAACCCGGATGAAGTCGTCGCCGTCGGCGCCGCGATCCAGGCCGGCGTGCTGCAGGGCGACGTCAAGGACGTCGTGCTGCTCGACGTGACGCCGCTGTCGCTCGGCATCGAAACGCTAGGCGGCGTGTTCACGCGCCTCATCGACCGCAACACCACGATCCCGACCAAGAAGTCCCAGGTCTTCTCGACCGCTGACGACAACCAGTCGGCCGTGACCATCCGCGTGCTTCAGGGCGAGCGCGAGATGGCGGCGGACAACAAGCTGCTCGGCAACTTCAACCTTGAGGGCATCCCCCCTGCTCCGCGCGGCGTGCCGCAGGTTGAGGTCACGTTCGACATCGACGCCAACGGCATCGTCAACGTCACCGCGAAGGACAAGGCGACCAACAAGGAACAGAAGATCACCATCCAGGCGTCTGGCGGTCTCACCGAGGCCGAGATCCAGCAGATGGTGAAGGACGCCGAGGCGAACTCCGTCGCAGACAAGGCCCGCCGCGAGGCGGTGGAATCGCGCAACCAGGCCGAAGGTCTGGTGCACGCCACTGAGAAGCAGCTGTCCGAGCACGGCGCTTCGATCAGCCCGCAGCTCAAGTCCGACATCGAAACCGCGATCGCCGATCTCAAGGCTGCCCTTGAGAAAGATGACGCAGCGGCGATCAAGACAAAGAGCCAGGCTCTTGCCGCAGCCGCCATGAAGATGGGCGAGGAAATCTACGCCAAGACCCAGGGCGGTGAAGGCGGTGCTCCGGGCGGCGGCGCGGAAGCCGGCGCAGGCGCAGGCGGCGATGACGTGGTCGACGCTGACTTCGAAGAGGTCAACGACGACAAGAAGAGCGCCTGATCGCGGGTCAGACAGTGTCAGCCCAGCTGAAGAATTGGACGGGCCATGGCTTGCAGGGGGTTTAATCCCCCCGGGTCATGGCCCATCTGTTTTCAGCGGTTGCTAAGGTTCCTCTGGAATAGATCATTAAGATCCATGAGCGGCCGGGCGGATTTGGGGATGAGGATTCTGGTTTTGGTTCGGTCATCAAGATGAGCGAGCGGTCCTATTACGACATCCTCGGCGTCACCAAGGACGCCGACGAGAAGACGCTGAAGTCCGCCTTCCGGAAGAAGGCGATGGAACACCATCCCGATCGCAATCCGGGCTGCACGGTCTCCGAGGGCAAGTTCAAGGAAGTCTCCGAGGCGTGGGAGGTCCTGAGCGATCCCCAGAAGCGCTCGATCTATGACCGCTTCGGCAAGCAGGGTCTCAATGGCGCCGCCGGCGGCGGTCCGCAGGGACGCCCCGAGGACATCTTCCGCGATGTCTTCGGCGACATGTTCTCCGAACTGTTCGGCGGACGCGGTCAGCAGCGCAGCGGTCCCGCGCGCGGCGCCGACCTGCGCTATGATTACGAGATCACCCTCGAGGAAGCTTTCCGCGGCAAGCAGGCCGAGATCTCCGTCCCGACGACAGAGAAATGCGAATCCTGCAACGGCTCCGGCGCCGAGCCCGGAACGCAGCCTGAAACCTGCACCACCTGTCAGGGTCATGGCCGCGTGCGCATGACGCAGGGCTTCTTCACCATGGAGCGCACCTGCGGCCGCTGTCAGGGCTCCGGCCAGATCATCAAGACGCCGTGCCGCAATTGCGACGGCCGTGGCGCCGTGCGCAAGGACCGCATGCTGTCGGTCAACATTCCCGCCGGCATCGAGGACGGTCAGCGCATCCGCCTTTCCGGCGAAGGCGAACCCGGCCCGCGCAATGGCCCCAAGGGCGACCTCTACATCTTCGTTACCGTGCGCGAACACGACCTGTTCGAACGCGACGGCCAGACATTGTTCGCGCGCACGCCGGTGCCGATGTGCGTCGCGGCGCTCGGCGGCGATGTCGAGATGCCGACCATCGATGGCTCGCGCATGAAGGTCACGATCCCGGAAGGCTCGCAGACCGGCAAGCGCATGCGCCTCAAGGGCAAGGGCATGCCCAGCCTGCGCGGCGGCGCCAATGGCGACATGGTTGTCGAGCTCTTCGTCGAAACGCCGACGCACCTCACGGCGCGGCAGAAGGAACTCCTTAAGGAGTTCGCCGAGGAGTGCTGCCCGAGCGGCAAATGCCACCCGGAAAGCCAGGGCTTCTTCAAGAAGGTCAAGAAGTTCTTCGACCAGGAAGACAGCCGGGCCTAGGCGTTTCCCGCCAGCGCGCCCGCTACGCTGAAAAACCCTCTCCGTCTCGCGCGCAGGAGCGCGCGATCCACCTCCCCCACTTGCGTTGCAAGTGAGGGAGGCAATCCCCATCGCTGCAACGTGCGTTGCCTCCACCACGCATGTGGGGGAGGTGGCAGCCGTGCGCAGCACGGATGACGGAGGGGGTCTATCGGCAGGATGGATCGATCGTACGCCTACTCGATCAGATCGCACCGGATCTCGACCGGCTTCTGCTGCGCCATCGCGAGCGGGCCTTCATAGCCCCCGCAGCTCAGCACATTGTCCTCGCGCGTCCTGCGCGCGGAATACACATTGACCAGAACCTGTTTCCCGCCCTCGACATCCGCCTCGCGCGCCGGATCATAGCCGACGCCGGGCATGAGGATGACGCCATTCACCGGCGGAACGGTCACCTGCTCCGCCCCCGTCTGGACGATGCCGACATCGTCCCCCGGCTTCAGCCCGTCCGGCGTCGGCGCGCCGAAATAGAGCACGCCGACGGTCACCGCCTCGCCCGCCCCCGACAGCATCTCCGCGGCGCGCGGCGTCAGCGTCAGCGACACGTCGAAGGCGTTCGGCCCCCGCGCCACAGGCGCTTCCAGGGCCGGAACATCCTCCGCCGCCGGCTGGCCGCACGCAGCCATGAGAAATGGAAGGCACGCCAGACGGAAGGTCCTCATGACCTTGAGACTTGGCGCGTTCGGCGCGGCGGTCAATTTGCTCGGCAACCCTGCGCCCTCGCCTCGCAGGCAATTCCGGGTATAAGGCCAGCGCATGAGCACGGATCAGATCAGGATCGCAATCGCGGGCGCAGCCGGCCGGATGGGCCAGGCCCTTATCAAGAGCGCCGGAACCGGCTTCGTCATCGCCGGCGGTTCGGAACGTCCCGGCGCGCCCGCCATCGGCCAGGATCAGGGCGGCTGGACGCTGAGCGACAGCGCCGCGAAAGCCGCGCAATCCGCCGATGTCTGGGTCGACTTCACGACGCCGCAGGCGACGCTCGAAGCGCTCGATCAGCTTCGCACCACGAAGGTGAAGGCGGCGGTTCTCGGAACCACCGGCCTCTCGCCGCAGCAGGAACTCCAGATCGCCGATCACGCTAGGCGCATCGCCATCGTGCGCGACCGCAATTTTTCGCTCGGCGTCAATCTGATGATCGGCCTCGTCGAACAGGTCGCTGAACGTCTGGGTGATGGCTGGGACATCGAGATCACCGAAGGCCATCACCGCCGCAAGGTCGATGCGCCATCCGGCACGGCGCTGATGATCGGCGAAGCCGCGGCGCGCGGCCGTGGCGCGAAGCTCGCTGACCTGCGCACGCCGCCCTATGACGGCCAGACCGGCCCGCGCCGGGAAGGCGCCATCGCCTTCTCCGTCATCCGCGGCGGCGGCATCATCGGCGATCACGAAGCGGCCTTCATCTCCGACGAGGAAATCCTCGCGATCAGCCATCGCGCGCTGGATCGCGCCATCTTCGCCAAGGGCGCCCTCGCCGCCGCGAAATGGGCTGTCGACCAGAAGCCTGGCCTCTACGCCATGCGCGACGTGCTGGGCCTCTAGACCGACAACTCTCCCAACAGGATTGCCGCCATGCGGCATGCCGCCGGAGCGTTGCCCAGCGCCGCAGCCGTGTTTCACATTGTTTCCAGGCTTTCACTTTGCTTGTGGCGCCGGGCGCGCATAGACGATGTCACGTGGGTGTCATCGACGCCCACGGGTGGGAAACACAACACGTGGGGGCTCGGCGCGCGGCATGACGCAGGCGCCCAACATCTATTCGTCCGCACGCACGCAGATCGACCGGCTGGCTCTGCGCCAGGTCAGCGCGGTCGGCCTGCTGCAGGAACATGTCGCCCGCTATGAAGCGGTTAACCCCGCGATCAACGCTGTCGTCCGCACCGATCTCGACCGCGCGCGTGCGCGCGCCGTGGAACTCGATCGCCTGCTTGCCTCCGGCGTCTCCGCCGGTCCGCTGCACGGCCTGCCGATGACGATCAAGGACACGTTCGACGTTGAAGGCATGCCCGCGACCGCCGGCGCGCCGGAATATTCGAAGCGTCCCGCCGCCACGCCCGATGCGGCTGCCGTCGCGCGCCTGCGCGCGGCCGGCGCGGTGATCTGGGGCAAGACCAACACGCCCTACATGGCCGGCGACAACCAGACCAACAATCCGGTTCACGGCCGCACCTTCAATCCATGGGATCTCTCGCGCACGCCGGGCGGAAGCTCGGGCGGGGCCGCCGCCGCGCTCGCAACCGGCATCACGCCGCTTGAGCTTGGCTCCGACATCGGCGGCTCGCTGCGTTTCCCGGCGCACTTCTGCGGCGTCGCTGCGCTCAAACCCACCTTTGGCGCAACGCCCATCCTCGGCCATGTGCCGCCCGCCCCCGGCTCGCTGGCCGTGCGCGATCTCAATGTCGCGGGGCCAATGGCGCGCAGTGTCGGCGACCTGCGCCTGATGTTCCAGGTGCTGACCGGCGATCCCGTCACGCCGCAGCCGCGGCGCACCGGCCTCAGGGCGCGGCGCATCGGCATCTGGGCGGAGGACAAGTCCTTCCCGGTATCAGCCGCCTGCCGCGCCGCCGTCCGCTCCGCCGCCGAGGCCGCCGAAGACGCAGGCGCGCAGGTGCTCGTCGCCAAGCCGGACATCGACGGCGCAACGCTGGTCGACCTCTATCTCCAGCTGCTACTTCCCATCCTCGCCACCGACATGCCCGTGCCGCTGGTCAAGGCCATGGAAGTCGGTCGTCCGCTTGCCAAGCTGATGGCGCGCGGCGAACCCTTCGGCCGCGCGAAATGGGCGGCCTATTCCGCCGCCACCCATCATGACTGGTTGCGCGCTGACGAGGTGCGCCGCCGCCTCAAGCGCTCCATGTCGGATTTCTTCTCGCGCTGGCATGCGATCATCACGCCGGTCGCGCCAACGACCGCATTCGAACATGTCGACACGGGCGACGCCGTCACGCGGCTGATGCAGATCGATGGCAAGCCCGCGCCCTATCACATGTTCCATGCCTGGATCGCGCTGGCGACGGTGTGTCACCTGCCCGCGGTCGTGATCCCTGTTCCGCGCCCGCGCGGCGAACTGCCCTGCGGCATCCAGATCATCGGCCCGGAAGGCGGCGACATGGATGTGCTCGCCATCGCCGAAGCGCTCGAAGCGCAGCTCGGCCATTTCCAGAAACCGCCGGAGGATGTGCTGAAAGGGCCGCCGCCCCTGCCGGCCAGGGCGACCATCAAGCCGGTGAAACAGAAACCGCCGCCCAAAACGAAGCCTCCCAAGCCGGCAAAGCCGGTCAAGGAAAAGCCCGTGAAGGCAAAGCCTGCGAAACCGCCAAAACCGGAAAAGCCGAAGCCCGCGCCCAAGGCGAAACCGGCGAAGCCCGCGAAGAAGTGACGCCGTTGCACTAGACCCATCCCGCTTTGATAGTGCCGCGCATGGGGATCGGAGTCGTACTGTTGGTCTGGACGGTCCCGGTGGCGGCTGTGCTTGCCATCTGCGCGGCTGTTCTTCGCAAGGCGGATGCCGATTTTCGAAGGCGCCGGCCCGTAACGTTTCTGATCGCGCTGGCAGGGCCGATCATCATAGCCGGATGTCTGGCGCTCTTCGTAACGGGGCTCGTGCTCGGAAATTCCGACTCGCCCGAAGCAGCCTACAAGGCGCTCTTCGAAGAGAAGGCCGAAGACTGTACAAGCCTTCTCTTCGGCAAGACCCATCTCACGACCGACGCCGAGTTTGCGGAAGTCGTATTCAGGTCAACATGTCCGGGCATCGCGGCGTCGCTTGAGAAATTCAATCTGCGTCCAGCGCCGGAGAACAGCGGCGTGTCGCTGGGAACAGAAGCGCGGCAGCTTGTTCTCGCCGAACCGGATTGTCCTGCGCCCATCAAGCGTATCGGCGCGTATGGGCGTTGGCGGGAGGTGGAGACGGTCGAATGCGCCGCTCATGGCCTCTACGCTATCGGCGCACGCTGGATCGACTGATCTACCAGCACAAGTTTTCCAGGGCGCAACGGGACTTGCGTCTTGTGTCAGGCCGCCAGAAGTTGGGTTAGGAGGAACACCCCACCATGGTGATGCGCTTTGGCTTGTCGGTCGTGCTGGCATTGCTCGTGATTTCCGCCTGCGCGACGGTGGCGCCGGCGCCCCGGATTTTCGCTGCGGGCTATGAGTCCACGCGCATCACGACAGCGGAGAACCGGCCCGTCCAACTCGACATCTGGTATCCGGCGCCTGAAGGTGAGGAAGCGGCGCACAACTACGGGATAAGCGCCGGACGCATAGCGAATGGCGCAGCCATCGCAGACGAACGTCTCCCTCTCGTGCTGCTGTCCCACGGCGCGATGGGCGCCGCGGTGAACTATTCGTGGGTTGCCGAAGACCTGGCGCGACACGGATATCTCGTACTGGGGGTTTCGCACTTCGGCGAGTCGCCTGTGTTCGGCCCCGCGACACTCGACCCATCATCCGTATCGCACTTCGGCGACCGCACTCGCGACTTCGCGGCCGCGCTCGATTTCCTGCTGACGCGTTCGGCCTACGCATCGCATGTCGATCCCGACCGGATTGGTCTGATCGGCCACTCCTCCGGCGGCGCAACAGCTCTTATGCTGGCCGGCGCGACCCTGACGGTCGAGGGACTGGCTGATCACTGCCGTTCCGATCAAGGGCGTGAGGACAAGGGATGCCGCTATCCCCGGCAAACGGCGGATCCGGCTCAGGCGCCCGTGCCGCTTGGCCGCACCGTCAGGGCGATTGTCGCGCTCGACCCTGCGCTGGGACCAGGCTTCAGCAGCGATACGCTTGCCCGCATCAGCACGCCGGTTCTGGTGGCTGGGTCGCGGAACAATGACTTCATTCCGTTCGACAGTCATGCCGGACGCATCATGGCGCTGCTATCCCACAGCGAACGCATTGTGCTGGACAACAGCGAGGGTCACTTCGTTTATCTCGACACCTGCACCGTTCCGATCGATGTAATGGGCGTTGCGCTGTGCAAAGACCGCGACGGCGTCGATCGCGTCGCCGTCCATGCGCGACTGGCGCAGGCGATCATCGCCTTCTTCGACCGCAATCTGTCGGCGCGCTGACCTACCAGCTGCCCACATTTGGCGCGGAGACCCATGGCTCCTTCGGCGCCAGCGGTTCGCTCTTCTGCAACAGCTCGATCGAGATGCCGTCCGGCGAGCGCACGAACGCCATGCGTCCGTCGCGCGGCGGCCGACTGATCGTCACGCCGATTTTCTGGAAGCGTTCGCAGGCCGCGTAGATGTCATCCACGCGATAGGCGAGATGCCCGAAATTGCGGCCGCCCGAATAATCGCCTTCGCCCCAGTTGTGCGTCAGCTCCACCATCGGCAGGCCCGCAGGAAAGCGACCCTCGCCCGTCCAGCCCGAGCGCGCGATGTCCTCCTTCGAGGCCAGGAACACCAGCGTGTACTTGCCCTCCGGATAGTCGTTGCGGCGCACCTCCACGAGGCCGAGCCCGTCGCAGAAGAATTTCAGCGCGGCGGGAAGATCGCCAACGCGCACCATCGCATGAAGGAACTCGACACTCATGTTTCGTCATCTCCTGAATGCCGCTCGCGGCGCGCATCGCCCAGCGCCTCGCTGAGCCGGCGGGCGAAACTCTCCCGCTCGCGCGGCGTCAGATGTTCGCCCAGCGGATAGGCCGTCCGCGATGTCGTCAGCCGCAGCGCATTCGGCCCGCTCGCCGCCTGATCATATTCCACGCGCGCGAAATAGGCCGAGATGCGGGCGTGCCGCTCCCTGCCCCAGCCATCGACCTTGCGAAGCGTCACCGCATCGGCGGTCACGCGCACATAGGTCCGCGCCGTCTGCGACCGGAACGACCATTTGAACACCAGCCACAGCGCCAGGATTTCCAGCCCCATGAACCCCAGCACCGGCCAGGCGCCCATCATCAGGAACCCAAGCCCCGACAGGAAGCTCATCCCGCCGAGAACCATCATCACGCGGTTGAACCCCCGGGTCGAAAGCGACCGCGGCGGCTCCAGCACGGCGTCGAGATAGACGATGGACATGGCGGGCAAGATTAAGCCGGCCTCACGCATGCGCAAGCAGCAACGCGACGCCCGCGAAGTCCCCCACTGTCATTCCGGCCGAAGCCCGAAGGGCGAAGCGCCGGAACCCAGGAGCCGCGCCGGGAAGCGTGATGCAATCACCGCAACACCCGTTGTCGCCCGCTCCCCGCCTTCGTAAGAACCCGCATGGCCACCGCAAAAAAGAAGACGCCCGCCCGCAAGGCTCCGAAAGGCTTCACGCCTGAACAGGCGGCCGAGATGTTCAAACGCCTCGCGAAAGCACGGCCCAATCCCAAGACCGAGCTTTCCTACAAGGATCCCTACACGCTGGTCGTCGCCGTCGCTCTTTCCGCGCAGGCGACCGACGTGTCGGTCAACAAGGCGACGGCCGACCTCTTCAAGGTGGCCGACACGCCGGAAAAGATGCTGGCCCTTGGCGAGGAAGGCGTCGCCGAACACATCCGGACCATCGGCCTCTGGCGCAACAAGGCGAAGAACGTCATCGCCCTCTCCCGCCTGATCATCGAGAAGCATGGCGGCAAGACGCCCCGCTCGCGTGAGGATCTCGAATCCCTGCCCGGCGTCGGCCACAAGACGGCCAGCGTCGTGCTCAACGAGGCCTATGGCGAAGCGACCATCGCGGTCGACACCCATGTCTTCCGCGTCTCCAACCGTACGGGCCTCGCGCCGGAGTCAACGCCCGAGAAGGTCGAGAAGAAGCTGCTCGAAGTCACGCCCGACAAATACAAGCGCGGCGCCCATCACTGGCTCATCCTGCATGGGCGCTACACCTGTCTCGCCCGCAAGCCCGGATGTCCCGAATGCGTGATCCGCGACCTCTGCCAGTACGAGGCGAAGACAGGGGAGTGACTAGCCCTTGATCTTCGGCGTCAGCGCGTGCTCGGCGCCTTTCTTTGCCAGCTCCGTCACGCAGAGCCAGCAGAAGCCGAGTATGCCCGTCGCGCCCGCCGCCGTGGCCGCAAGGCCCGTCAGCTCGCTCAGCGAGAAGAGCGCCAGATTCATGATCTCGAACAGCATCCAGCCCAGCACGCTGGCGAGCAGCACGATCGCGGGCGGCGCCGCCAGCATGGTGAGCCAGCCTTCCCCGAGGAAGATCGTCTCGCCCTTGCTGCGCCAGAAGTTGAGCACGAAGAACGCCAGCGCCCCCATCGCCAGCTGGATCAGCGAGACAATGCCCGCCGAATGCCACAACCGCGCGCCGGTCACCGCCAGCGCCCAGAACGGCGATTGCAGCAAGCCGCGCCCGTTCGTGGAGCCGGCGCCCGACCAGCCGCCATTGGATGTGTCGCCGGTCAAGGCCGACTGGAGTTCGGTCCAGTAGAGTTCGCCAACCTGCAGCGGCGATGTCGCATGAAGCGCCTCGATCCACTCGCCCTGCGCCCGCTGGGCGTCCTCCAGCCATTCGCGGCTCGCGACGCGTTCAGCCACGGCGCCGACAATCAGCGTAATGACGAGACCGACGAGAATGGAAATGAGACTTCGGCCGAGGCTGCCCAGCTTCGGCTTGCCCGACTCCTGACCGGGAGATTCTTCGCTCATGCGTCCGCCCTGCCCCCGCGCCAGATTTCGCACGCCGCCGGATGTCCGGCAATCGGGATCGTGGCGCCGGGAAGCGGTCAGGCCCGCATCAGGGCTTCCTCGACGAAATCGAGACGGTCCTGGCCGAAGTGCATTTCCTCACCGTCCGGCGTCTGGACGAAGAAGGTCGGCGCACCGAACACGCCGCGCTCAACCGCTTCATCGGTCGTCGCCTTCAGCTTCTCCTTGTTGGCCGGGTTCTCTGCCGCTGCGAAAAACGCTTCGGGTGAATACCCCGCCGCCGTCAGCACCTCGGCGAGAACCGCCTTGTCGGCGATGTTCTTCTGATCCTGCCAGGCGGCGTTGAAAATCGTAGCAAGGTAACGTTCGAAGTTCGGCTGATCGACCCACTCCTGCGCGGCGCGCTGAACCATTAGGGTCATCATCGGAAAGTGCAGATTGGGCTTGAACGGCGTGTCGAAACGTCTGGCCCAGCGTTGCAGGTCGGCCGCCATCCACTTGCCCTTGGGCGCCACCATGCCCGGCGGACGGTTGCCCGTCGTCTGCATCACGCCGCCAAGGAACATCGGGCGGTACTTCACCGCCGCGCCTGTGCGTTTCAGTATCTCCGGAAGACGCCGCCAGGCGAGATACGCCGTTGGGCTCGTGAAGTCGTAGAAGAATTCAACCTGCTTGCTCATGCGTTCCTGTCCTCAGCTTGCAGCGGGCGTGGCCTGGTGAAACATCATCCGCCACTCGTGCTCCTCACGCCGCCACAGCGAACTGCGCAGCCGGACCTGTCCGTCGCGGGTCGTCCGATAGGTGATAAGCGCCGCCTCCGTTCCGATCGGCTTCACAACGAGATCGGAGACCGCGATGGGCGAAGCGGTCTGCGCGCCCTCCGCCATCAGGACATCGATCAGCGCCGCGCGATCGTAGACGACGCCCGAACCGCCGAACTCGACGAAATCCTCCGTCAGCAGGCGCTCAAGATCAGCTTTCGAATAGCGCGCAGCTGTCGACAGCATTGAGACTTCGAGGTCGCGCAGATCGTCGGCGAGGCTCACGCCATCTTCTCCATCCACGGCCGCAGGTCGAGTTCGTGCGTCCACGCATCGCGCGGCTGGTTGTGCAGCATCCAGTACGCGTCGGCGATGTGCTCGGGATTGAGGATGCCGTCCTTGTCCTTCAACGCATGGCGCTGCGGGAAATTCTTCGCGATCCACTCGGTGTCGATCGCGCCGTCGATGATGGTGTGCGCCACGTGGACGCCCTGCGGCCCGAGCTCCCGCGCCATCGACTGCGCCAGCGCGCGCAACGCGAACTTCGCCCCGGCAAATGCGGAGAAGCCTTCCCGGCCCCGGATCGACGCCGTCGCGCCGGTGAAGATGATCGTGCCGCGCCCGCGCGGCGTCATCGCCTTCGCCGCCTCGCGCCCGGCGAGGAAGCCGGCGAACGCCGCCATCTCCCACACCTTGCGATAGACGCGCGCCGTCGTCTCGCGGATCGGGAACATCACGTTCGCGCCGATGTTGAAGACCACGACCTCCAGCGGAGCAATGTCGCGCTCGATGGTCTCGAACAGCTGCACGACCTGCTCCTCGTCGCGCGCATCCGATCCGAAACCATACGCCTCTCCGCCCTCGGCCCGGATCTGCGCCAGAAGGCCGTCGAGCGAGGCCAGCTCCCGGCGCGTCACCACGGCGGCGTAGCCCTCGCGCGCAAAGCGCCGGGCGATGGCCCCGCCGGTCGCGTCCCCTGCGCCGACAATCAGGGCAGATCGCTTGTCAGGCATCTCGCAACCCTCCGTTCAGAAACGGAACCTACATTCTTTCCAATCGCCGGCAATCGGTGCAGGGTTCAAAAATGGAACGTAATAGGCAGGCTAAAGCAAGTAGATGGGACGAGCTGGCGACAGACTGGTGCCCCGTCGCGCGCGCCATGTCCGTCATCGGCGATCGCTGGACCCTGCTGATCGTCCGCGATTGTTTCCTAGGAAAATCAAGGTTCGAGGAGTTCCAGAAGAGCCTGGGCGTCACCCGCCACATCCTGTCCGACCGGCTGAAGCGCCTTGTCGAGCAGGGCGTTCTGGAAAGGAACGCATATTCCCGGAAACCGCTGCGCTACGACTATCGCCTCTCGGAGAAGGGCCGCGACTTCGCCCCCGCCCTCATCGGCCTCAAGGACTGGGGCAAGAAACACATGCCCGTCCGCAAACCCGCGGCGGTCTAGACACCAAAAGTGCGGCTGTAGTTTCAACGAATCTACGCGCAAAATCCGCCTCTCGCGACACGGTTTGAACGTTGGGTGGAACCTTGAAATTTACAGAGTGGATCGCCGTGTATGCTGCGATCCTATCGACTTTGACGTTCCTTTGGAATCTCAACGTCTCACGTTCCAAGGTCAAAGTGAGCATACTGCCCGGACTCGATAAACCAGACGCCGAGGGCAAGGAGCGGTTCGGCGTCTATGTTGCGGTTCGGAATCCATCAAACCACACCGTCCACATCACTTCGATTGGGATCGTCCACAACTACCGCCCAGTCTCGCTTGTCGAGACGGTCTTGCATTCCCTCGAGTTCAGACGCTGGAACCGATACACCCTTTGGGTTCACACCTCTGAACCGTTTGAGAATATTGAGACCGGTGCACCAGTATCCATTGAACCGAGATCTTCTCACGTGTTCTTTGTTCCTGAGGAGGCAATCAAACGTATGGTCGAAAACGAACCGCACTCCACTGGCCGATTTGCCGCCGTCGCACAGGACGCCCTTTGGAGAAACAAGTACAGTCGACCTTACAAGCTGCCCAATGGGGGCCACGGCGGCGAAAAGACAGAGTCGCGCCTGTCACAAATGTCCGATGAGGCGGAGCCCTAAGGCGTCAACACACCCTAGAGAATATACTTGGACAGGTCCTTGTCGCCCGCCATCGGGCCCACGGTCCTGCGCACATACTCGCCCGTCACCGTGAACGTCTCGCCATTGCGGTCGGACGCCGTGAAGCTGATCTCGTCCAGCACGCGCTCCAGCACGGTGTGAAGCCGTCGCGCGCCGATATTCTCGACGCTGTCATTCACCTGCACCGCAATGTCGGCGATGGCGTCGACCGCCTCAGGCTCGAACACAAGCTCGACGCCCTCGGTTTTCATCAGCGCGCTGTACTGGAGGATCAGGTTGGCTTCCGGCTCGGTGAGGATGCGCTTGAAGTCCTCGCGGCTCAGCGCCTTCAGCTCGACGCGGATCGGCAGGCGGCCCTGCAGCTCGGGCAACAGGTCCGACGGCTTGGCGACATGGAACGCGCCCGAAGCGATGAACAGGACGTGGTCGGTCTTCACCGGTCCATGCTTGGTCGTCACCGTCGTGCCTTCGATCAGCGGCAGCAGGTCGCGCTGCACGCCCTCGCGTGAGACATCCGCCCCTGCCCGTTCGGAACGCGAGGCGATCTTGTCGATCTCGTCGAGGAAGACGATGCCGTCCTCTTCCGTCACGCGCAGCGCCTCGCGCGTCACGCTTTCATTGTCGAGAAGCTTGTCCGACTCCTCCTCGATCAGCGGCTTGTGCGCTTCCTTCACCGTCGTGCGGATGCGCTTCTGGCGCCCGCCGAAACCTTTCAGCAGGTCGCCGAGATTGACCATGCCGATGCTCGCGCCCGGCTGGCCGGGAATGTCGATCCCGCCCAGCGGAGACGCCGTATCGGTGACATCGATCTCGATTTCCTTGTCGTCCAGCTGCCCCGCCCGCAGCTTGGTGCGGAAGCTTTCGCGGGTTGCGGCCTGCGCCGATGCGCCGACCAGCGCATTGAGCACGCGCTCCTCGGCGTTCGCCTCGGCCTTGGAGAGCACTTCCTTGCGACGGCGGTCGCGCACCATGGCGATGGCGACCTCGACCAGATCGCGCACGATCTGCTCCACATCGCGGCCAACATAGCCGACCTCGGTGAACTTGGTCGCCTCGACTGAGGAACGGCAGCGCCAGCTGACTTCGCCAGGCGGCGGGAGATCTCGGTCTTGCCCACGCCTGTGGGTCCGATCATCAGGATATTCTTGGGCGTCACTTCCTCGCGCAACTGCGTCAGAAAGCAGCTGCTTGCGCCGCCAGCAGTTGCGCAACGCCTGCGCCACGGCGCGCTTGGCGTCTGTTGGCCATTTCAATGAAGCGGTCCAGTTCTGAAACGATCTCGCGCGGTGTAACCAAGATTCAGACGCGCGACGGTCCACCAGGTTGGTAAGTGCAGGCCCGTTTCGCTAACCATGCATACGGACATCAGCAAGCGCGATATGCGCGTAACCCTCCGGTGTCATTCCGGCCAGAAGCCCGGGGCGAAGCGCCGGACAGGGGCTCCATCTCCGGCTGGCCTGAAGCCCCTGGGTTCGGCTCCTGCGCTTGCCGCGCGCGTCCGGAATGACACCACCAGTCTGTCTGCCTTCGCTACGCCGGTTCCGGCGGGAAGATACGGCCGATCGTCCCGTCCTGCGGGAATACCTGCAGAATGGCGCGGCGGGCGGTGCGCCAGCCGCCGCCGCCAACGGCACGATCGCGCCGCCGATGATCAGCGCCGTCAGCATCAGCGTATTGACGCCGCCGCCGCCCAGCTCGTTCACCAGCACCCACAGCGAGGTCGCGAAGGTGACAAGGCCCGAGACAATCAGCGCCCGGCGATTGAGCGCCAGCGACAGGAAGGCGAACGCCACCAGCACCGCAAGCATCACGGTCGCATCGGCCATGCTGGCCGGGGCGAAGCCCGAACCCAGCACAAGGCCGCGCACGCCGAGGATGATCTGCGGCGCCGCCGCCAGATGCAGCCAGAAGGCGTGATCCGAATTGCGCGTCGAGCGCGTCGGGTCCCTCATGAACATGATGGCTGTCGCCAGCGTGCCAGACCGACCGCGAGCATCGCTGCGCCGCTGCCGACCTGTCCGATTCCGCCGATCTGCGCGACGGCCGTGTAGAACAGGCCCGCCACGGCGCCCGCCAGCAGGAACAGCGAGAACGGCAGGCGGAAGCGCCAGAAGATCGCGCCCGCAGCAGCTGTCGCCGCAACCAGCCGGCATAGCTGATGCCGACAGGATTTCCACGGCGACACGTCTCTCTGTCGAAACGGTCCGCGAGTGACGACGGGATCGATAAGAAAAGCTCTCGCCGCGCCGGCCGCCAATACGCCGGACGCCCAGACGATCGCGACAGAGAGCGCCATTGAAGGAAGCAACAACCGCCACGCCGTCCGCAGAAGTATTCCGCGAGCAGCCCATGCTCCGGCATTGACCGGGATCGGCGAGACGATAATCGCCAGACGGATCTTGTCGGCGAAGGCCTGAACCTCCGCGAGGTTGAGGGATTCTGTGGGCCCGAAAAAGGCCCAGCAGGTTGGTGACCGAGATGGCCGAGAGGAAGCCGAGCCCCGTCATCAGCACGACAATGCCGATGGTCAGGAACACGTCATTGAAGTTGGACAGGAAGCGCAAGTTTTCCGGATCGAGCATGCGCTCGGGATCATTGCGGGCCTTGAGGAAGGCTTCGAAGCGCTTGGCGGCCTCGTCGCTGATCGCGCCCGCCTCAATGGCGGCGCGAATGTCTGTGCGGTCAAACATCCAGGGTTTCCATCACGAAGTTGCTGTTTGTGTAGACGCAGACGTCCGCCGCGATCTCCATCGCCTTGCGGGCGATGGTCTCGGCATTGTCTTCGTACGCGTACAGCGCTCGTGCGGCGGACAGCGCGTAGTTGCCCCCTGAACCAATGGCCGCGATAGGATGCTCCGGCTCCAGCACGTCCCCCCTGCCCGTAATGACGAGCAGCGAAGTCGCATCGCCCACAATGATGAGGGCTTCGAGGTTCCGGAGGTATTTGTCAGTGCGCCAGTCTATTGGCCAGTTCCACGGCGGCGCGCTGGTGCCGAGGGAACCGTTCGAGCTTCTGCTCAGTCGTTCGAAGAGCGTGAAGGCGTCGGCCGTAGCGCCAGCGAAGCCTGCGAATCTCACCCTTCTCGCCAATCCGCGGACCTTGCGGGCGTTGCCCTTCATGACCGTCTACCCCATCGACACTTGGCCATCCCCATGACGACGAGCTTTGCGCCCTTCTTCACGGCGAGAATGGTGGTCGAGTGCCAAGTGGGTTCGTCGGACATTCACGTACTTTCTGACCGTTGCGCGAGTCTATCTCGTGCGAACCCGCCCAACAAGCAAATTTATCGACTTTCGATATGGCGATAGGGAAGCCTTGTTCGAACCAGCGCCAGAGCCTGACGAGACCCGGCTGGAGTTCCCCTTCCTTCCGACCGCCCGGACGTACTGCTTCGCTCGTGCCTCGTCCTCGCTGCCGTAGGCGAGGACAACACCGGGCACGTTCATGCGATGATCTCGAAATCATCCTCGCCAAGCGGGCGGGCAAAATCTCCCCAATTGCCGGTCTGGGACCAGCAATCATAGATGCCCAGTTCGCGAACCAGCTCCTTGAATATCTCGGTCCGCTGAAAGTCCCGGCTCGATAGCCAGAGGGTCCAGTCCATCGCCGGATCTATCGCGGCGGCGCGACGGATGGCCGCCGCCGCAAGATCGTATGCCCCATGCAGGGACGCGCGCAGACCGATCAGGAAGGAATTGTTGCAGTTGTGCGAGCGCGGATCGTCAAACGCCCTGCGCAAAATGACCACGGCCTCCCCAGGCTGCTCTAGCGCGTCGCAATATTCCTGCAGGAACGGCATCGGCACTGTGCAGACGTCGACATAGCGCTGGAACTGAGCCCTGACGGCCGCAAGATCTCCACCCGGCCACATCCTGAACCACGCAACATCCTCGCATACCTGACGATTGGTGGGGAAACTGAACGATCGCCGATATTCGGCCTCCCCCTCATCAGCGCGCCCTGCACTTTGGTAAGCGATCTGCAGCAAAAGCGTGTTGGTGCCCGAATACGGATCGGCGACCCGCGTCCTTTCGCCCAACGCAATCGCTTCGGTCACACGGCCGACACTAATCAGACAAGTCCCCAAGACGAACGCAATCTCAGGATCGTGCGCGGGAGCCGCGGCCACCGCATGCTCGTAGGCTTGGAGTGCGCCAGCCCAATTACGCCGCCACCGCTGGAATGTCGCGTCGATCAAATGGGCGGCAGCGCCTTTGACGTGGAGTTGCCTGTGCGGCTCGAGCAGACGTTGGATCTGAGCCTGGTTCTGTTGACGGAGATCCGGCGAGAAGACGGATCGCTGATGGAGCATCGATACCATGCCGCCAACCGCTGGCAGGAAAGTGGAGTCAGCCGCCAGCACGTCCTGATACAGACGAAGCGCCTGCGCATAAGTTTCGGCCGAGTCAGCGGTGTTGGCCACAGCACGTGCGCGCAGGTACATGTCATACAAGTCGGCATTGTGGGTCTCGCGTTCGGTGATCGCCTCTTTCTCGTCGGGCGACAGCTTGACCTTCAGCGCCTCGACGATGGCCTGCGAGAGTTCGTCCTGCAGTGCGAAGATGTCGTCGAGGTCCCGGTCCCAGCGATGCGCCCAGACATGGCTTGAATCCAACCCGTCGATCAGCTGCGCAGTGACGCGGACACGGTTGCCGGCCTTGCGCACGCTGCCTTCAAGAACGTGCGTCACGTTGAGCTGGCGGGCGACATCGCGGACATCGACGGCCTTTCCCTTGAAGGTGAAAGCCGTGTTGCGGGCGATGACTTTCAGCGCCGAGACCTTGGATAGATCGGTGATGACATCCTCGGTAATGCCGTCGGCGAAGTATTCCTGATCCTCATCGCGGCTCATATTGGCGAAGGGGAGCACCACGATGCCGCGCTGGTCGAGCAACGCCGTCGGAGCGGCCGGAATGCCCTGTGCGGGCGTTGGCTCGCGACCGACGAAGCGCTTCACGTCGGCGAGAAAAGCCTGCCAGGTGCGGTCGGCGGCCTCGCCCCGCCAATGGGCTAAGTCGGCCGTCTGGGTAAGTTCGAACATGATGGGCCGCTCGCATGGCTCGATCATGCACGGAACCAGTGTCTTGTTGCGATCAGCCAGCGTGGCCTCGGCGCGCACCCACCGGCTCTCGACCGAGCGTTTGGACCACAGCACCACCACGGCCTTGGCCCCGCGCAGGGCGTCCTCCGTCACCTTGTCGTAGGCCTCGCCAGTCCGAAGCCCGACATCCCACCAGACGTCGAATCCCTGTCCCTCCAATGCTTTCGCAAAGACCTCAGCGCGCGCCTGATCCTCGCGGTTGTAGGAGAGAAAAATATCCGGCACCGCTTCCCCCACGGCTTCCAGTCATGTCCTTACGGTTTCGCTGGTCGGAAGTCGATGCGCCTAAGCCGCGAACCTGTCCGCGGGGCGCGGGCGATAGCTGCGCACGAAGGCGTCGAATTCGACCGCCGGCAGCGGCGGCGAATAGTAATAGCCCTGCCCGATCGTGCAGGCCCGGCGCAGCAGGAAGTCCGCCTGCTCCTTGGTCTCGACACCCTCCGCAACGGTCTCCTGACCCAGCGCCTCGGCCATGGCGAGGATCATCTCGACAATCGCCGGCGCATGCGGATCGGTCGACAACGCCCGCACGAACTGCTGGTCGATCTTGAACACGTCGAACGGCAGACGCGTAATCGCCGCGAAGTTGGAATGGCCCGTGCCGAAATCGTCGATGGCGAGGCGCACGCCGCGATTGCGCAACGGCCACATCGTGCGCGCCACGCGATCCGCGTCCGCCACGGCCGCGCTTTCGGTGATCTCCAGCTCGAGCAGATTGGGCGGCAGGCCTGAATCGTCCAGCGCCTTGTAGACCGAGTCCACGAACTCCGGATCGTCGAACTGGTGCGGCGAGACGTTGACCGCAACCGACGACACGATGCCCGTCCGGTTCCATCCCGCCGCGGCGAAACAGGCATCGCGCATCACCTGCTTGCCGAGCCTGGCGATCAGGCCCAGCTCCTCGGCGATCGGAATGAATACGCCCGGCGAGACGGCCATGCCATCCGGCCTGCGCCAGCGCGCCAGCGCCTCGGCGCCCACAAGCTCGCCGGTCTCCAGCTTCACCTTGGGCTGGAACACGGCGACGAACTCGCCCCGCTCCAGGCCTTCGCGCACCTCGTCCTCAAGCCACGACTGCGCCCGCGCCTTGTCCAGCAGCGACCGGTCGAAGAAGGCGGAGATCTGGCCGCCGCCCAGCCGCTTGGCTTCCTTCAGCGCCACCTCGGCCTGCTTCAGGAGGTCCGGCCCGCTCGATGCGTCCTGCGGCGCACACGCCGCGCCGAACGAGGCCGTCACGCGCAGCATCTGGCCTTCCAGCGTCATCGGATCGGCGACAGCGCTTCCGGCCGTCTTGATGAAGCGCGCCGTTGTCTCGCGATCGCCGCCCGGGAAGATCACCCCGAACTGGTCGGCGCCGATGCGGCCGACAAAGAAGGGCGAAGTCTGCGACTGCGAGGCCGACGCCCGCAGGCGCTCGGCCACCGTCGCCAGCGCAAGATCGGCCGCGCGCGGACCATAGGTGACGTTCACCTGCCTGAAGCGGTCGAGATCGCAGATCACCATATAGGCCCCGCTGCCCGCGGCCACGGCCGCGTCGAGCTTGGACATGAAGCGCAGCCGGTTCGGCAGGCGCGTCACCGGATCGGTGTACGCCATTGTCAGCGCGCGCCGCATCGCCGCCTCGGACCGCTCATGCACGCCGTCGATGGCCGTCAGCAGCGGCTTCAGCAGCCGGTCATCCGAGGAGTCCGCCAGCTTCGACTTGTCCTTCGGATCGCGCATCCGGATGCGCTTTTCGAGATCCGTCACAGGCTTCAGCGCCAGCCGCGCCACGCGGTAGATCAGCGGCGCCATCGCCAGCAGCACCAGCGACAGCACAAGCGCGTTCATCGCGACAACCCAGAGCCAGATGTCGATGAAGGCGCGCGGCTGGAAGGAATAGACGGCGTAGCCATAGACGACGCCATTGGACTGGATCGGGCGCGCCGCGAAATAGCGCTCGCCTTCGACCAGCACGGCCGACCTGTCGGCCGCCAGAGCCGCCATCTGCTTCTGCGACGGCATGCGCGTCTTCGAGCCATCCTCCGCCAGAAGCTTCCAGTCCTTGTCGAACACGGCCGACTGTCCGTCCGGCATGCCGATCGACAGGGCGTCGATCAGTTTCTTGATCTCGGCCCAGTGACCCGCCTCGGCATGGATGCTCGAAATATCGGCCAGAAGGTTGGCGCCGGCGAACACGGCCGTCTGGCGCTGGTAGCGGATTTCCTCCTGCGCGAGGAAAGGCGTCACGACCCATTGCGCCAGGGCGGCCACGAAAGCCGCCACAACGGCGATGATCGCCACCCTGCCCGACAGGCCAAGCCGCCGTCTGGGGCGCTTGGCGCCTGTCTTGGGCGCGCGGTCCTTTGCGGTCCTCGCTGTCATTCCGGCGCCGTCCTCGTGCGATTCCAGTGGCGTTCCGGGCGGGCAGCCCCTAAATGCACCCCGCATTCAGGATTCCTCGACCGTTCGGCGGTTAAGCTAGGTTTCGGTTGCGAACGCTGGGTTAATGCGGAGGCCCGCCCATGGCGGAAAAAGCGCGCAAGGCAGAGGTCGTCCGCGAGACGAAGGAAACCTCCATCAAGGTCTCCGTCGACGTCGATGGCTCTGGAAAATCAAGGATTTCCACCGGCATCGGCTTTTTCGACCACATGCTCGAAAGCTTCGCCAAGCACTCCGCCATGGACATTAACGTGGAGGCCAAGGGCGATCTCCACATCGACCAGCACCACACCATGGAGGATGTCGGCATCGTCCTCGGCCGGGCCTTCCGCGACGCGGTCGGCGGTTATTCCTCCGTCATCCGCTTCGGCCACGCCTATGTCCCAATGGACGAGACGCTGGTCCGCGCCGCCGTCGATCTCTGCAACCGGCCCTACCTGATCTGGAAGGTCGGCTTCACGCGCGACAAGGTCGGCGCGGTCGACACCGAGCTGTTCAAGGAATTCTTCCACGCCTTCGCGATGAATTCCGGCGCCTGCATCCACCTCGAACTGCTCTATGGCGAGAACTCGCACCACATCGCCGAAGCCAGCTTCAAATCCCTCGCCCGCGCCCTGCGCGCAGCGGCCGTCCGCGACGACCGCCTCAAGGGCCAGGTCGCCAGCACCAAGGGCAGCCTCTAGGCGAAGCGTCCACATTGCGTCTTCGATGCTCGACGTCTTTCGTTGGCAAGACCGGGGGAGCCGCATCACGGCCAGAAACATGACGCCGGTGACATTGTCGCGTCCGCGCGCTACACCCCACTCCCCATGACCCGCCTCGCCATCATCGACTATGGATCGGGCAATGTCCGCTCCGTGCAGCGCGCGCTTGAGGCGGCGGCGAACCATCATGAAATCCGACTCGATGTGATCCTGACCGATGATCCGGACCGCATCCGCCAGTCCGACCGCATCGTCCTGCCAGGCGTCGGCCACTATGCCGACTGCGCCGCCGGCCTCGCCGCGCGCAAGGGCGTCATCCCGGCAATGACCGAAGCCATCTTCCGCCGTGGCGTTCCT
Source organism: Hyphomonadaceae bacterium (assembly GCA_041398245.1). Classification (GTDB taxonomy): domain Bacteria; phylum Pseudomonadota; class Alphaproteobacteria; order Caulobacterales; family Hyphomonadaceae; genus UBA7672. Next base: position 187,765 of record JAWKVC010000004.1, on the reverse strand, counting down.
TTCCTGGGCATCTGCGTCGGCATGCAGCTGATGGCTGATGTCGGCCGCGAGGATGTCGAAACGCGCGGGCTGGGCTGGATACCCGGCGCGGTCGAGCGGATCACGCCGTCCGATCCCGCCCTTCCCGTGCCCCACATGGGCTGGAACGTGCTGACCGACATCCGGTCCCACCCGGTGCTCAGCGGCCTCGGTCCCGAACCGCACGTCTATTTCGTGCATTCCTATGCAATGAAGCCGGAAATCCACGATCACATCGCGGCGCGCTGCGACTATGGCGGCAAATTCGTCGCCGCCGTCGCGCGCGACAATCTCTTCGGCGCGCAATTCCACCCGGAAAAGAGCCAGAAGGCCGGCCAGCAGCTGCTGGCGAACTTCCTGCGCTGGAAACCCTGACACGTCGCGGGGACATGCCTGTCCATTTTCATTGACAGACGTAACGTGCGCGCGTCCAAGAACGCCCGAAGAAGGCGAACACGATGAAGCTCTACCCGGCGATCGACCTCAAGGACGGCGTGTGTGTCCGTCTCCTGCGCGGCGAGATGACGACCGCGACTTCGTTCAACGACGATCCGGCTGATCAGGCCCTGCGCTTTTCCGCCATGGGCTTCGAGGCGCTGCACGTCGTCGATCTCAACGGCGCGTTCGAGGGCCATTCGGTCAACCACAACGCCGTCGCCTCCATCCTCGACGCCATGCACGCGCCGGTTCAGCTCGGCGGCGGCATCCGCGACATGAGCGGCGTGGAGCGCTGGCTCGACGCGGGCGTGGCGCGCGTCATCCTTGGCACCGCCGCCGTCCGCAATCCGAAATTCGTGAAGGAGGCCGCCCGCGCCTTCCCGGAGCAGGTCGCGGTCGGCATCGACGCGCGCGATGGCAAGGTCGCTGTCGATGGCTGGGCCGAAACGACGGACATGCAGGCCGTCGAACTCGCGAAGGCCTTCGAGGGCTGCGGCGTTGCGGCCATCATCGTCACCGACATTTCGCGCGACGGCCTCAAGACGGGGGTCAACATCGCGCTGACCGGCGGGATTGCGGACGCCGTCTCGATCCCGGTCATCGCCTCGGGCGGCGTCAAGAACATCTACGACATCACGGCGCTCAAGAACCGCGAGGGCACGCCCATCGAAGGCGCCATCCTCGGCCGCGCACTCTACGATGGCGACATCGACCCCGCCGAAGCCCTGATCGCCGCGCAAGACGGCGTTTGGCCGCCGCAGGATTGACGGGTCGGGCCCAGAGGCCATCCTCCCCAAAAAACAGAATGGGGAGCGGAACGTGAAACATGTCCTTGCAGGTATAGCCGCCCTGATCGCGCTAACCGGCTGCACCCTGGCGCCGGTGACGGATGACAACGCCATCGCCGTCCCGGGCGTCAATTCGCTCTACCTGTTGTCGTCAGCCCAGAGCCGCTCGATCAGTCCGGAGAACCTCACCGGCGAGGTCGGCATGGGCGGCCGCACGCCGCTCGAGCTGGGCAGCGCAAAGGCCGCCGCCATCAATCTCGGGCTTGGCTGGAAGGTGAACCCCTATATCAACATCGCGGCGGGTGAGACCTTCGTGATGGGCGAGACATCCGGTCCCGGCGTGATCAATCACATCTGGATGACGACCGGCGGCACAGCCGACTACCGCTCCTCCATCCTGCGCATCTACTGGGACGACGAGACGACGCCATCGGTTGAGGTCCCGATCGGGGACTTCTTCGCCAGCGGATGGGGCCGCGGACAGGAGCCGCTCATCGATTCCGCCACCATCGCGGTCAATTCGCGCAGCGGCTTCAACAGCTTCTGGCAGATGCCGTTCCGGAAGAAATTCCGCATGACGATGGAAAACCGCAGCAGCCAGCCGCTCGTCATCTACTACCAGATCGACTACACGCTCGCGCCCGTGCCCGCGAACGCCGCCTATTTCCACGCCCAGTTCCGCATGGTCGACCGGATGAAGGAAAAGGACGTCTACACCATCCTCGATGGCGTCAAAGGTCACGGCCACTATGTCGGCACATGGCTTGGCCATGGCGCGTTCACGCCCGGCTGGTGGGGGGAAGGCGAGATCAAGTTCTACATCGACGGCGACACCGATTTCCCGACCATCAACGGAACCGGCGAGGAAGACTACTTCCTCGGCTCCTACAGCTACGCCAAGCGCAGGAATGGCGGCGCGCCGGAAGAGATCAATTATTCCTCCGCCTATGCCGGCTTCTACGCGCTCGACGCCACCAACTGGCTCGCCGACTACTTCAAGCCGGGCTATGAGCGGCGCTATGGCCAGTATCGCTGGCACGTGATGGATCCCGTCCGCTTCCGCGACAGTCTCAGGGTGACGATCCAGAATCTCGGCTGGACCGACGCCTCGCCCCAGCGCCCCATCGGCGACCGCACCTACAAGGCGCTGGAAGACTATCTGGCGTCGGTCGCCTACTGGTATCAGGCTGAACCGCACGCGCCTTTCCCCGCCCTGCCGGATGACGCGGCGATGGAGATCAGGCCCCCACAACGTCCGTGAGCAAGGCGACACGCATCATCCTCTGGTCGCTGTCCGGCTGCGTGCTGGCGCTCACCCTGCTTGCGCTTGGCGACAGGCTGGACCTCGGCGGGCGCCTCGGCTGGGCGTTCGATCTCCTGTCGCACTGGCCGCGGCATCTCCTGCTCGCCAGCCTTGTGATTGGCGGCGTCGCGCTCTGGCGGCGCAAGCGCGGGCCCGCGATCACCGCCCTCGCCGCTGCGGTGATAAATGTCGTGCTTGTCATCGGCCTTGGCGGCTTCGCGCGTCCGCAGGCGGCGCCCGAAAGCGCCCGGCTCATCCGCATCGCCAGCGCTAATGTGCATGGCTCGCCGCCTGCGCTCGGACAGTTCGTCGATCTCGCCCACGACTATGGCGCGGACATCATCGCCATCTACGAAGCGCCCAACGACCTCACAGACGCGCTCCTGCCGGATATCTTTCCGGACCTGCCGGATCGCATCCTTCCCAGCCAGCGCGCCAATGGCTGGCCGCTGATCCGCCGTTCGCTTCTCGCCGGCCGCGACATCGCCGACCTCGGCGTGGAGATGTTCGACGGCAGCCACGGCGTGCTGATCCACGGCCGCGCCGGCGCCGTGCAGATCGTCGCCACGCATCCGCCCTCGCCCGGCGATCCCGGCCTGATGCACGACCGCGACCAGCAGCTCGCCGCCATCGCCGTTCTCATCGACACGTCGCGCCCCTTCATCATCGCCGGCGATTTCAACTCGACGCCCTGGGGCCGCGCCTACGCCGCCGTGCCCGGCGAGCGCGCCGGCGATCCGCGTTTTGACGGCACCTTCCCGGCCATGTTCGCCTCACTGGGCCTGCCCATCGATCACATCAAGTTCGGCGGCGGGCTCATCCTCACCGACTACCGGGTCGGTCCCGACATCACGTCGGACCATCTTCCGCTCTTCGCGACATTCGCCCTGCCCACAAACTTGCCACCCGACTTGCCCGGCAACTGACACGCGCCTATAAGCCCTCGCAACGTCCACCCGGGCCCAGGCGCCCCCTGATCTGAAAGGAGACGTCCGATGACCTTCGCTCGTTTCCACCCTTCAGTTTCAGGATCCCATGGACATCATTCACTGGCTGGCGCGCTGCGCCGCCAAAATCCGTTCACGCGGACTGCGCTGGCCTAAGCCCGGCTCATCCAGACAGAACGACCCGCAACGCGACCGCGCCCGCGCGGCTCGCAGCCTTCGCGCACGCCTGCCCCCTCACCTGCGCCGCGACATCGGCGCGGATGACGGATAGCACATGCCCGGCCCGAACGGAGACGCCCTGAACGGACGTCTCCGTATCCGGCTGCAATCAACCCGGCATGATCTCGCGGCCCTGCAGCTGCTGCGAGCCGATGGCTTCCATGCGCAAGCGCTGTTCCTTGCGGATGTCGTTCTCGACGCGCACCTCGGTGTCGAACACCAGCGAGGGACGGTCCGTCTTGTTGTAGGTGGGCCATGCAGGAATCGTGGCGTTGCCGGGATCGCCGGTCCGCGCGAACGCCGCCCATGTCGCGCTCATCTTGTCGGCCAGCGCCTGCGCCTCCGCCGTCGGCTGGCCGCCGATGGACACGGCCTTGTCGAGATTGTCGAAGATGAACGGGATCTCGGATGCATGCGGCACGTGATAGCGGCCATTCTCGACCGGCGTCTCGCGATAGAACTGGTAGTGCCAGGCCGGCGCGCCGCCCTGCTCCGACTTGATGGCCGCCTGCACGGTCGAATCGTAGAAATAGCCGCGATCCGTTCCCGCCATGTAGAGCAGCTCGTCATTGCGCACGCCGGGATAGATCCGGCGATACATCGCGACGACGTCGGCCTTATCACCCTCTGGTATCCAGCCATTGAGCCGGGTCATCAGCGCCGCATCATCCATGTTGACGATGTCGGGCGAGCCGCCAAGGAACACCGACTGCTCGGTGCGGTTGGTGCCGATCATCATCGGCACGTCGGCCGAAACGGCGGGCGCGTCCGGCCAGAACGGATGGCGCGGCGTCGACGGCGCGCCCGCGACAGGCCGGAACTGCCCTGTTCCTTCCACAGCGCCCGCGACCGCGCCCAGCAATTCGTCCAGCGACTTCTCCTGCAGCATCGCCACATCCGTTGTCGCCAGGCCGAGCGCCTTGAGGAATTTCTCCGCCCGCTCCATCGCCACCTCAGGCGTATCCAGCGTCAGCTGCGAGCCCGACTGCACGACGCAGCGGTTGAACAGGCCCTTCGCAGGCGGCATCACCATCATGGTCGATGTCTTCCGTCCGCCGCCGGATTCGCCGAAGATCAGCACGCGCGAAGGATCGCCGCCGAACCGCTCGATATTGTCTTTCACCCACTGCAGCGCCAGCACGCAGTCAAGCATCCCCGCCGAGGACGCATCCGCATATTCGCCGCCGCCAAGATCGCCGAGATAGAGATAGCCGAACACGTTGAGGCGGTGATTGATCGTCACGATCACCACATCCTGCTTCTTCGCCATGTTGACGCCGTCATACCAGGACGACGCGCCCGACCCGCTCGAGAAGCCGCCGCCATGCAGCCAGACCAGCACGGGCCGCTTGGCCGTATCGAGCGCCGGGGTCCACACATTGAGACAGAGGCAGTCCTCGCCCGGTCCGGTTCCCGTCGGCACATTGTTGATCAGACGGCGCGGCGTTGAGTCCGGCGTTTCGGCCGGCAGGTCTTCCCGCGCCGGGAACGGCGCCGTCGATGCGCCCTGTGGCGACCACGGGCCGAACGCCACCGTCTCCTTCACCCCTGTCCACGGTTCCGGCGCCGCCGGCGCCATGAACCGGCGCGGCGGCGCGGTGGTCGCACCATAGGGCACGCCCTTGAAGACGTGGACGCCGTTCTCGACCGCGCCCGAAATCTTGCCCGCCGATGTCTCGACAACGCCCGGCGTGTTGGCGCCGCCGCCCGTCGACTGCCCGCATCCGACAAGAAATCCGCCCGCCAGCGCTGTCGCCAGCATGGTGCGGCGGCTCAATCCGGGCCGCGGCGCCGGCATGATCAATGTGGCCATCTTTTCTCTCCCAAGCCGTTTCTTGTGTCGTTTCTTGTCCCGATGTTCCCCCGCCCCGCGCCCAAGATCAATCCGCAGGCTGGCTGGACTGCCGAAAAGGCGATCACGGTCCGGAAAGGTCATATCCGCGCGCGTTGAGGAACCCCCGCCCTTGCCTTCCGGCCGCCCCCGCGCGAGGAGTGCCCCATGCTCAAAGTCCGCGTCATCCCCTGTCTCGATGTGAAGGACGGACGCACCGTGAAGGGCGTCAACTTCGTCGACCTGCGCGATGCGGGCGATCCCGTCGCGCTGGCCCGCGCCTATGACGCGCAGGGCGCTGACGAACTCTGCTTCCTCGACATCACCGCCAGCCACGAGAAGCGCGGCACGATGATCGACGTGGTGGAGCGCACGGCCGACGCCTGCTTCATGCCGCTCACGGTCGGCGGCGGCGTCCGCACGCCGGAAGACATGGTCACCATGCTGAAGGCGGGCGCCGACAAGGTCGCGATCAACACCGCCGCCGTCGAGGAACCGCGCATCCTCACCGCCTGCGCCCGCAAGGTGGGATCACAGGCCGTCGTCATGGCGCTGGACGTGAAGCGCGTCGGGGACGGCTGGGTTGTCTACACCCATGGCGGCCGCAACTCGACCGGACTTGATGCGGTGGAGTTCGCCCGCCGCGCCGCCGATCTCGGCGCGGGTGAAATCCTCCTCACGTCGATGGACCGCGACGGCGCGAAGTCCGGCTATGACATCGATCTCCTGCGCGCGATCCGCGATGTCGTGCGCGTGCCGATCATCGCCTCCGGCGGCGCCGGCAATGTCGAACACATGGCCGAGGCCGTGGTGAAGGGCGGCGCCGACGCCGTGCTCGCCGCCTCGATCTTCCACTTCGGCGAAGCCACCATCGCCGACGCCAAGCGCGCCATCCAAGCCGCCGGCGCGCCCGTTCGCATCACGGAAGAAGCCTGAGATGAACCACGATCCCCTCGGTCCTGCTTCCTATCTCGGCGATATCCTCGCCGATCTCGCGAAAACCATCGACGCGCGCGCCAGCGATGATCCCTCCACGTCATGGACGGCGAAGCTGCTGGCCGGCGGCCCGGCCATGACAGCGAAGAAGCTGGGCGAGGAAGGCGTTGAAGCCGCCCTCGCCGTCGCCGCCCAGTCCGATGAAGAGGTCGCGAAGGAAGCCGCCGACGTCGTTTATCACCTGCTCGTCGCCCTGCGCTCGCGCGGCGTCTCGCTCGATCGCGTCGCGAAAGTGCTGGCCGATCGTCAGGGCAAGTCCGGCCTCGCGGAAAAGGCCTCGCGCGGCTAGGCGCCATGTCGCTGCTGGTCCGCCCCGCCCTGCGTCCGGATGCGCCCGCCATGGCGGAGCTGATCAACGCCATCATCGCGATCGGCGGCACGACCGCCTACGAAGACCCGTTCGACGCCGACCGCATGATCGCGGAATACATCGACCCGCCGCGCTTCGTGTCCTGCGTTGTCGCCGAGGAAGACGGCCGCCTGCTCGGTTTTCAGGGAACCACGCGCAGCTATGACGCCAGCGACCCCTTCCCCGACGATTGGGCCATCATCGGAACTTTCACCCGCGTCGACCTCACCGGGCGCGGCGTCGGCGCCGCCTTGTTCGCCCGCACGGTGGAGATCGCCCGCGCCGCCGGCATCCGCACAATCGACGCCACCATCCGCGCCGACAATACGGGCGGCCTCGCCTTCTATTCGCGGCTGGGCTTTGTCGATTACGCCGTCATAGCGGCCAAACCGCTCAAGGACGGCGCGCCGATGGATCGCATCCGCAAGCGCTTCGATCTCTGAGCCCCGAAACCATCAACGTATTTCAGCGCGTTATGAGGTCGCGCCGGCGAGGTTGATGCTGCCTCGCGCGCACATCGCGTTATCATGGCGCCAATGGCCAGCCTCACTACCCATCTGACCGCGCTCGCCAAGCGTCTGGACGCCAGCGCGCCGGTCTGGCGCCGCCGCTTTGCCGCTGCGACAGGCGCCGTCATGGTGGGCCTCGCCGCGCTCGCCTTCGCCTGGTTCTCCGACCACGCGCAGCAATTCTTCACGACAACCACTCACGCCCTGCCGTGGATGGGCTGGCTCCTCCCGCCGGTCGGCATCGTGCTGGTCGTCTGGGCCACCCGCATCGGCTCGATGCAGGCGCGCGGCTCCGGCATCCCGCAGGTGATCGCCGCCGCCCGCCATCCCGACCGCGCCCTCATCGACGGCCTCGTCTCCATCCGCACCGCCGCCGTGAAATTCGTGATGACCGTCGCGGCGCTCGCAACCGGCGCCTCCGTCGGCCGCGAAGGCCCCACCGTCCAGATCGGCGGGGCGCTGATGGCGGCGACCCACCGCATCTTCCGCGTGCCCTTCACGCCGGGCGTCATCATCGCCGGCGGCGCGGCCGGCGTCGCGGCCGCCTTCAACACGCCGCTCGCCGGCGTCGCCTTCGCCATCGAGGAACTCGCCGCGGCCTACGAACAGCGCGTCACCGTCCTCGTGATGGCCTCGGTCATGCTCGCCGGTCTCGTCAGCCTCGGCCTCTCCGGCGACTATCTCTATTTCGGCGCCATGCGCGAAACGCTCTCGGTCAGCGCCGCGCTGACCATCGCGCCGGTCGCCGGCCTCGCTGGCGGTCTGACCGGCGGGCTGTTCTCGCGCATGCTGCAGGCCGCCATGAGCGGAACCAAAGGCGTCGGCGCGTGGATCGCCCGGCGCTGGCTCACCACCGCCCTCCTCTGCGGCCTCGTCGTCGCCGTCATCGGCTGGCTCAGCGGCGGCGCGACCTGGGGAACGGGCTATGAAGCCGCGCGTCCGCTGGTCGAGGGCGAACAGGGCTCGCCCCTCACGGGCCCGATGAAATTCGTCGCCACCGCCGCAACGGCCGTCAGCGGCGCGCCCGGCGGCGTCTTCGCGCCCTCGCTGGCGATCGGCGCCGGCCTTGGCGATCTCATCACCTACATCTTCCCCAACGAACCGCGCGGCGCCGTCGTGCTGCTCGGCATGATCGCCTACTTCGTCGGCGTCGTGCGCGCACCGCTCACCGGCGTCGTCATCGTTTCCGAAATGACCGGGGCGCGCGGCCTGATCCTGCCGCTCTTCCTTGCCGCCATCATCGCCGACTTCGTCAGCGCCGCGATCAGCCGCGAGCGCCTTTATCATGGCCTCGCCAGATCGATCCTGCCAAAGGACTGATCCTTCCGCTTCGGCGCCTTGTCCACGCACGCGCCGCCGCTGTTTCTCCGAAAGCAAGCATGCTACAAATCCCGCCATCCGATTGATGGGGGTCTCGATGCGTTTCGCTCGTCTTGCCGTCTCTGCTGTCATTGCATTTCTGATCGTCGCCTGCGCCAAGGCTCCGGAAACGGACGCCGAGCTTGTCGCACGGGCCGGCGCGCCCCTGTTCACGGGCATGGGCGACTTTCACCGCGTGATCACCACCAAGGATCCCGGCGCCCAGCGCTATTTCGATCAGGGCATGGTGCTCGCCTTCGGTTTCAACCACGCCGAGTCGATCCGCTCCTTCCGCGCCGCGCAGAAACTCGATCCGGATTGCGCCATGTGCTTCTGGGGCGAAGCGCTTGCGACCGGCCCCAACATCAACGTCACCGCCAAGGGCAAGGCGATCATGACGCCGGACGAACAGACCGCCGCCTGGGCCGCGCTCGAAAAGGCGAAGGCCGCCGCCGCCGGCAAGCCTGATATCGAGCGCGATCTCATCGACGCGCTCGGCGCGCGTTATGCGCCCTCCCCCGTCGAGGACCGCGTCCCGCTCGATCACGCCTACGCCGAAGCGCTTGGCGCGCTGGTGCAGAAATATCCCGGCGATGACGACATCGCCGCCATGTATGGCGAGGCGTGGATGAACACCATGCCGTGGGACTACTGGTCAGACAGCGAGACGCCGCGTCCGGAAATCGCGCCCGTCATCGCCAAGCTGGAAGAAATACTGGCGCGCAGCCCGAAACATCCGCTCGCGCTCCACCTCTACATCCATGCGATGGAAGCCTCGTCCTCGCCGGGCAAGGCGGAACAGGCATCCGACACGCTGATCTCCCTCGTCCCCGGTTCGGGCCATCTCGTGCACATGCCCGCGCACATCTACTGGCGCATCGGCCGCTACAATGATGCGGTCGAAGCCAACGTCATGGCCGCCAAGGTTGACGAGGACTACATCGCCCAATGCAACGCGCAGGGCTTCTATCCGGCGCTGTATTACCCCCACAACATCCACTTCCTCTGGGCCGCATCTTCAATGCAGGGCCAGGGCGAGGTGTCGATCGAGGCCGCGCGCAAGCTGGCCGACAATGTCAGCCTCGAACAGATTGACGAATTCCCGACCGTGGAATTCTTCAAGACGGTTCCGCTGCTCTCGCTGATCCAGTTCGGAAAGTGGGATGAAATTCTCGCCGAGCCGCAGCCCCGCGCCGACCTCGCCTATTCCAACGCCATCTGGCGCTGTGCCCGCGGCATCGCCTACGCCAACACGGGCGACCTCAAGGCCGCCAAGGCCGAGCGCGCCGCGCTCGCGCCGCTGAAGACCAATGAGAAAGTGATGGTGCTCGACGGCAACGATTATCCCGCAAGCCAGCTCCTCACCATCGCGGACAATCTCCTCCTCGGCGAGATCGCGATGAACGAAGGCAAGACTAGCGACGCCATCGCCGCCTTCGAGGCAGCCGTCGACGGACAGGACGCGCTTCCCTACACAGAGCCGCCCTTCTGGTACTATCCAACGCGCCAGTCCCTCGGCCTCGCGCTGATGAAGGCTGGCCGCGCCAGGGAAGCGCAGGCCGTCTACGAGACGGACCTCAAGCAGTACCCGCACAATGGCTGGTCCACATTCGGCCTGATCCAGGCGCTCGACGCCCAGGGCAAGACCAGCGAAGCCGACATGCACCGCGACCACTTCAAGGCGATGTGGCAGTTCGCCGACGTCGAACTGAAGGCCTCGCGCATCACCGGCTCGCCGATCTGAGGAAGACATAGGTTGCGCCCGCGCCGCCATGGCGCGGGTGCGCCTCCGCATAACCGGCGATGAAGGGCCGCAGCTCCGGGTCCGCAATCCAGTCGAACAAGCGCGAGCGCAGGATGCCCGCGCCCATTCTTCCATGACTGGGCCGGCCCTTGCCCGTGATCACCAGAACGCAGCGCGCGCCCTGCCCGGCCTGCCGCAGCAGGAATTCAACCAGCTCGCGATGGGCTGTCGCCTGCGTGTGGCCATGCAGGTCGAGCCGCGCATCGATCTCATGCTGGCCGCGCCGTATGCGCCGCTGGCCGGACAGGTCCTCCGGCGGCGACGGGGCGCGCCGCGCCGGCTGCTGTCGCGACCCCGCGGGCGCAATAGCCGCCGCGCGGCGGCTCGCGGCTTCCGCTTCTGGCTCGGGTTCGTGGTCGATGGATTTGCCCGGCGCAGGCCGCACGGTGCGCGCCACCCGCGACCACAGCCTTTTTTCCTCGGGAGACAGCCTGCGCGTCATGCGGCGCGCCCTGTGCGATCAGGTCGCCGTTGCGACCTCGTCGAGCAGCCAGTTCGGATCCTGGCTGGCGAGCGAGCGCTTGAACGTCCAGATTTCCTTCGCCTGGCGAAGGTTGTCGCCGTCCGAAAGCTCGCTTTCGAACGAGACCATGACGCGCGCCATCTCGTGATCGTCCACCGACGCTTCGACAATGCGCGCCTGGCGCAGCCGCACGAGGCGCATGGGCTCCTGCCCGGCCTTCTCGCGCTCGGCGATGGCCGCGCTGTAGACCTCGAACACGTCGTCATCGACCAGCTGGCGCAGCATGTCGCGGTCGCCGTCGGCGAAGGCGGCGACGGTCATTTCGTAGGCCTTGCGGGCGCCACGCGTGAAATCGTCGGGAACAAATGTCGCATCACGCGAAGCGATCGCCTCGAGCCCGGCGGCCGCAGGACCCGTGAAAGCCGGGCGGATCTTGGTCCGGCCCTCTTCATCGGTGGTCTCATCGGCCTCGGGGATGCGCATGGGCGCCTCGCGATAGCGGCGCGCCGGAGGCGGCTGGTCGGAGCCGGTTTTCTGACCCAGCACCGAATAGAGGCGCGAGATCACGAAGACCGCGATCGCAGCGAGAATTATGAGATCAATTCCAAGGCTCACAGCCGACCTTCAAACTATTTCCGCAGAAGAAGGCACAGACCTTGCTCCGCAATGTTCAATATAGACACAAAAGTCGTCGAGTCAGCCCGTTGTTGCTAGCTTCCCAGCAGCGTGATAGCGGCCCCTCCTCACGAACATGCCAATTTTGGACCGGAATTTCTCATGACTGACAACGCTGCCCCGGATGCGGCCCAGGCCCAGACGCCGGCCGGACCCCCGATGATCAGGGTGCTGGCGCAGTACGTTAAGGACCTGTCATTCGAAAATCCCGGCCTCTTCGCGGCCCAGACACAGGCGAGCACCGCCCCCGAAATCGAACTCGGCATCGATGTTCGCGTGGAACCCGGCCCGCCGGATCAGGGTATCTTTTCCGTTGACCTTAAACTGTCGGCCCGCGCCAAGCGCCAGGACACGGTCGTGTTCATCGTCGAGCTGGTCTATGGCGGCCTCGTGCAGCTGCAGGACGCCCGCCGTGAAGATGCTGAACCGCTGCTGCTGATCGAATGCCCGCGCCTGCTCTTCCCGTTCGCGCGCCGCATCATCGCGGACATCACCCGCGAAGGCGGCCATCCGCCGCTGATGATCGACCCGATCGACTTCGTCGGCCTCTACCGCCAGCAGCGCCAGCGCGCCGAAGCAGACGCCGCGGCGAAACCGCAGGCCTGATTATCCGAACTTCTTCCAGATCGCCTTCTCGCCCATTTCGGCGATGAAGGCGGCGTGCGCTTCGGCCTCCTCGGGCCGGATGTGCGATGGCAGCGGCGCCGGTCGCGGGCGGCGCTGCGGATAGGTCGCCATCCCCAACCGCGACGCCGCCGAGTCCGAGGCGAAGTCGAACGCCCGTTCGCGTCCGCCGCGCAGTTCGAGATAGGCCATCGCGAGCAGCTGCGCGTCGAGCAGCGCGCCGTGCAGCACCCGGTCCTCGATCGAGATGTTGAAGCGCTTGCACACCGCATCGAGCGAGGCCGGCGCGCCCGGCCTGTGCTCGCGCGCCAGCACCAGCGTGTCGATGAACCGTTCCTTCGGCAGGGCCGGCCGGCCCAGCCGCGCCAGCTCCGCATTCAGGAAGCCGCGGTCGAATTCCGCATTGTGCGCCACCACCGGCGAATCCCCGAGGAAGTCCATCAACCGGTCGGCCACCTCGTCGAAGGCCGGCTTGCCGCGCAGCGTTTCATTGGTGATGCCGGTGATCCTGACCGTCGCCTCGGACACGGGCCGGCCGGGATTGATGTACATCTGGAACTCGCGCCCGGTCGGCAGGTAGTTCACCAGCTCGATGCAGCCGACCTCCACGATCCGGTCGCACAGCGCCGGGTCGGGATGCTCCGGGTTGAGCCCGGTGGTCTCGGTGTCGAACACGACTTCACGCATGGTCGGCCTTCCGCCTCAGCTGTCCGCCCGCAGCGCCCGGATCACCTCGTCCACCTGGGCCTCGGCATAGTCGAGGCCAAGCCCGGTATTGATGACGAAGTCAGCGCGGCGGCGCTTTTCCGAATCGGGCGTCTGCCGGGCGAGTATCGCCGTGAACTGCTCCTCGGTCATCTGCCCGCGCGCCATCACGCGCTCCCTCTGCACAGCTTCCGGCGCCGAGACGACGACAATCGCATCGACACGCCGGTCGCCGCCATTCTCGAACAGCAGCGGTATGTCCAGCACCACGATGTCCGCGCCGTCCGCGACCGCCTTTGCCATGAACGCGACCTGCACCGCGCCGACGATGGGATGGACGATGGCTTCCAGCTTCTTCATCGCGGCTTCATCGCCCGCCACGCGCTCGCGCAGCTTCGCGCGGTCGATGCCGCCATCCTCGCCGGTGACGCCCGGAAACGCCGCTTCCAGCGGGGCGACCGCCGGCCCGCCCGGCGCATAGACGGCATGCACGGCCGCATCCGCGTCATAGACCGGCAGGCCGCGCGCCGCGAACATCGACGCCGTGGTCGACTTGCCCATGCCCATCGATCCGGTGAGGCCAAGTTTCAGGGGCGCCGGCCGCGTCATGCGCCCGCCGCCCCGGCGCTTGCCTGAACCGCGCGACGGCAGGCCGCCAGCACCCCGGTCTGCTCCGGATCGACGCCGAACCACAGCCGGAACGCCGCCGCCGCCTGCGCCACCAGCATGGTGAGCCCGTCATGCGGCGCCCATCCGGCCGCCTCCGCCGCCTGCAGCGTTCCCGCCGCCGCCTTGCCATAGCTGAGATCGAGGAAGGCGCGTCCCCTGCCCGGCGGCAGGGCCGGCAGACTCGCGCCATCATGTCCGAGGCTGGCCGAATTGACGATCAAGTCCGCCGCCTCCGCGCGCGCTGTCAGCTCATCGAGCCCGCCCGTCTCGGCGCCCGAAGCCAGATCGCGCGCCAGCGTCTTCGCATTCCCGACCGAGCGATTGAGGATCGTGATCCTCGCGCCGGCCTCATGAAGACTGGTCACCGCCGCCCGCGCCGCGCCGCCCGCGCCGATCAGGATCACGTTGAGCTCCGGTCCCGGCGTGCATTCCGCCGCCCGCACCGCCGCTTCGAAGCCTTCGACATCGGTGTTGTACGCCGCCCACGCGCCATGCTCGTTCACCAGCGTATTCGCCGCGCCGATGCGCGCCGCCAGCGGCTCGACCCGCACAGCGGCGTTCGCAGCCGCCGCCTTGTGCGGCAGCGTCACATTGAGCCCGGCATAGGTGCTCGCCATCGCCCGAATGTCGGCCGCGGCGGCATCGGACTGCAGATGCACCCGTTCGTAATGCGCATCGATCCCGGCCGCCGCGATCCAGGCGTTGTGGATAGCCGGCGACAGCGAGTGCTCCACCGGATCGCCGACAACTGCGTACAGCTTCGTCATGTCGCCAGCGCGCCGCGATCGCGCAGCCATCCCATCAGCGGCAGCAGCGGCATGCCGAGAATGGAGAAATAATCCCCGTCGATCCGCTCGAACAGCTGCGCGCCCAGCCCTTCAAGCTGATAGCAACCCACGCTCTCGAACGCCGCCTCGCCGATCCGGTCGAGATAGCTTTCAAGGAACGCATCCGAGAAATCCCGCATCGCCAGCTTGGGCTGGGCCAGATGCCGCCACACCGGCGCGCCTTCGATGCACGCCACGATCGCGCCCTGCAGCACATGCGTTTTCCCGCGCAGGCGGCGCAGCACATCGCGCGCCCCTTCGCGGGTGGACGCCTTGTCGAACCCGACGCCGTCGAGATCCAGCATCTGGTCGCAGCCCAATACGATCCCGGCGTGCGACACAGAAACCTTCAGCGCCTTGGTTTCCGCCAGCAGATCCGCCTGTTTCGCCACGCTGGCGCCTTCGGCCCGCAGCGCCTCCTTCAGCGCATCCTCGTCAACGCCAGACCCCACCTGCTCGAACGCCAGCCCTGCCCCGCGCAGCACGGCCGCGCGCGCCTTGCTCTTGGAGGCGAGGATGAGCGGCAGCGTCTGGCTCACGATGCGGCGTCCTCGCCGGCCTCAAGATCGGCCTTCGCATTGTAGTCCTGGATGATGTTGAGGATCGCCGCGGCGGTTTCCTCGACCGACCGGCGGCTCACATCGATCGTCGGCCACCGCATGCGCGCGAACAGCCGGTTGGCCTCGACGATCTCGCCGCGCACGATCTCCTCATCAGCATAGGCCGTGTCGGCGCTCTCATTCAGCGACAGCAGGCGATGCCGCCGGATCTGCACCAGCCGGTCAGGCGAAATCTTCAACCCGACGACGAGCGGCGCGTTGGGCCCGGTCAGCACGTCGGGAACATCCACGCCCGGCACCAGCGGCACGTTGGCGGCCTTGATCCCCCGGTTGCCGAGATAGACGCAGGTTGGCGTCTTCGATGTCCGCGACACGCCCACCAGCACGACGTCCGCCTCGCGCAGCTCGTCGGTATGCTGGCCGTCATCGTGCTGGAGCGCGAAATTGATGGTCTCGATGCGCTGGAAGTATTCGGCGTCCAGATGGTACTGGCCGGCGACCTTGTGCGCCGATTTGAGGCCGAGATAGCGCGACAGCATGTTCACCGCCGGATCGATCACGGCCAGCGTGGGCGAGCCCACCTCGCGGCAGCGCTCCTCCAGCCGCGTCCGCAGCTCCTCGTCGGTGATGGTATAGAGAACGACCCCCGGCGCGGCCTCGATCTCGCGCAGCACGCGGTCGAGCTGTTTGGGGCTCCGCACCAGATAGTAGTTGTGCTCGAGCGGGGCGATATTGTCGAACTGGGCGCAGGCCGCCCGCATGACTGCGTTCAGCGTCTCGCCGGTCGAATCCGAGACCAGGTGAACGTTGAAATAGGTCTCGTACGTCATTCCACAGCTTTGAGAGGCCGGCCCCGGGTTATGAACCAATTCCCCAATACCGCTGGGAGTGGATTGTGGACAAGCGCAGCGGCGGATTCGGTGCACGATCCGCTCACATGGTTTTCGACAGGTGGAGAGCGTTGAAAAGACTCTTCGATTCGGCGCCCATGAGTCGCATCCGGGGGACTCGACTCTCGTTAAGGGCTTGTTAACGAAGAGGTAAATGAAACGTTAAGATCGGGGACGGAGTCGGAACGTAAGACGATTCACGGTGAGTGGTTGTGTGGAGCGATTGGGGAGAGAGGTGCTCTCCCACTTATCAAGTGACTATACACCACCAGACTCTTCTAGATTCAGATTCAAGATTTCTCTTCTCTCCTCCGCGCAATCCGGGTGACGCTTGAAAGACCGCAGACTGCTTAGAGTGCTCAACGGGGAAAGGATCGATCCTGTTCCCGTATGGATGATGCGTCAGGCAGGACGGCACCTGCCCGAGTATCGCGAGCTTCGCGCCCGGGCGCGCGACTTCCTCGATTTCTGCTATTCCCCTTCCCTCGCCGCCGAAGCGACGCTGCAGCCGGTCCGGCGCTATGGCATGGACGGCGCGATCCTCTTTGCCGACATCCTGCTGGTGCTCGATGCGATGGGGCGGAATGTCCGCTTCCTCGAAGGCGAAGGCCCGCGCGTCGATCCGGCCACGAAGGCCAGCGATCTCGCCAATGTCCCGATGGAGAAGATTCTCTCGCGCCTGTCACCGGTCGGCGAAACGGTCGAACGCGTTCGCGCTGCGCTGGACAATTCCACAACGCTGATCGGCTTTGCCGGTTCGCCCTGGACGGTCGGCGTCTACGCCATTGAAGGCCGCGGCGGCACAGACAAGGCCGACGCCCGCAAGTTCGGCTACCGGAATCCGGCCGAACTCGATGGCATGCTCGACCAGCTGGTCGAAGCCTCGGCGCACTATCTCAGGATGCAGGCCGACGCCGGCGCGGATGCATTGATGCTGTTCGAAAGCTGGGCCGAAGGCCTGCCGGAAGATGCGTTCGACCGCTGGGTGATCTCCCCGACGCGCAAACTCGTAGAACGCGTGCGCGCCCTGGGTGTGAAACAGCCGATCCTCGGCTTTCCGCGCGGCGCGGGATTGCTGGCGGTGGATTATGCGGAGCGGACAGGCGTGAACGCGGTGGGTCTCGATACGGCAATCCCGTTGAAGCGGATCGACGCCTTGCTTCCGAAGGGCATGGCGGTCCAGGGCAATCTCGATCCGATGCGCCTGGTCGCTGGCGGGCCGGATCTTGAAGCGCGCGTCGGCGAGATCATCGCCGCGCTCAAGGGTCGTCCCCACATCTTCAATCTCGGCCACGGCGTCACGCCGGAAACGCCGATTCCCCATGTGGAATCGGTGCTCAAGGCGATCAGGAGCGCCGCGTGAGCGGAGAGAAGATCGCTGTCGTGCTGTTCAATCTCGGCGGGCCCGACGGGCCCGACGACGTGCAGCCCTTCCTCAAGAACCTGTTCAGCGATCCCGCGATCATCCGTTCGCCCGCCCCGGTGCGGTTCTTCGTTTCGCGTCTGATCTCGAAGTCGCGCGCGCCGCTGGCCCGCGAGAACTACGCCCGCATGGGCGGCGGCTCTCCCCTGCTTCCGGAAACGCGGAAACAGGCCGAAGCGCTCGATGCCGAGCTGACCCGTCGCGGTCTTGCCGCAAAGAGCTTCATCGCCATGCGCTACTGGAAGCCCTATGCGGCCGACGCTGTGCGCGATGTGAAGGCGTGGGCGCCGGACCGCATCATTCTCCTGCCGCTCTATCCGCAGTTCTCGTCCACCACGACGGCGTCCTCGCTCAAATCCTGGCGCGACGCCGGCGGGCCGGCGGGCGTCACCGTCTGCTGCTATCCCGATGGCGAGGCCTTCATCGCCGCCCACGCGCGCAAGCTGATCGAAACCTGGGAAGCCGCCGGCAAGCCCGCGAATGTCCGCTGTCTGCTCTCGGCGCACGGTCTTCCGGAAATCGTCGTGAAGGCGGGCGATCCGTACCAGTGGCAGGTCGAACGCACCGTCGAAAAGCTGAAGCCGCATCTGCCGTCCGACTGGGAGATCGAGATCTGCTACCAGTCGCGCGTCGGCCCGCTGAAATGGATCGGCCCCGCGACCGAGGAAAGCATCACCAAGGCCGCCGATGCGGGCAAGGCCATCCTGCTCTCCCCCATCGCCTTTGTGTCCGAACACATCGAGACGCTGGTCGAGCTCGACATCGAGTATCGCCACCTCGCCGAAAAACATGGCGTGAAGCATTACCTGCGCGCCCCGGCCCTCGGCATCGATCAGGGCTTCATCCAGACGCTGGCCGACCTGGTCGAAGCCGCCCTGCCCGAACAGCCCGGCGAGATCCGCTCGAGCTGCGGCGGCCGCATCTGCCCGGCCAACTGGAAGGACTGTCCCAACCACCGCCCAGCGGCTAACAAGGCGGCCTGAAGGGGCGAGGGTTCATGGACTGGCTCGACTACAACTGGGTCCGCGCGATCCACATCATCGCGGTCATCGCCTGGATGGCCGGCATGCTGATCTATCCGCGCTTGCTGGTTTACCGGCTCGAGGCGCAGGGCGATGAACGTTTCGAATCCGCAATGGACAAGGCCGCCAACGCTACCCGCAGGATCATCGTCAATCCGACCATGATCCTCACCTGGCTGATGGGCCTGCTGCTGATCTCCATCCGGTGGGACTACCTCCACATACAGCCTTGGTTCTGGGCGAAAATTGTCCTCGTTGTGATCCTCTCCGGCTTCCATGGCTGGCTCATCGGCATCGGCCGGAAGATCGGCCGCGGCGAGCGCCCGATCGAGCCGCGCAAGCTGCGCATGCTCAACGAAATTCCCATGCTGATCGCCATCGCGGCGGTGATCATGGTGGTTGTCGAGCCCTTCTCGGCGACCTAAATCCTGCCTGTACGGCCAGGCGCCGACAGGGCTTTCCGCTTGACCGTACAGGCATTTGGCGGTCTAAAAGCCGCCGTCGGCCGTCCGGCCGGCATCCCATCCCGATTGTCCTTCAGCCCGTCGCTACACGCCCTCTGGCGCTCTGCGCGCGGACTCCCGGACAAGCCACCTTGAACATGACTGGCCGCGATGACTGAAGACGTGACCGAAGTGCACGAACGCGTGCTCCTCAACGACCTCAAGAAGAAAACCCCCGGCGAACTCCTCGCCGAGGCCGAGGAGCTTGAAGTCGAAGGCGCGTCCCTCCTGTCCAAGCAGGAGCTGATGTTCGCGGTCCTCAAGGAACTCTCCGAGCGCGATGTCGAGATCATCGGCGCCGGCGTGATCGAGGTCCTGCCCGACGGTTTCGGCTTCCTGCGCTCGCCGCAGTCCAACTACCTCGCCGGCCCCGACGACATCTACGTCGCGCCCCAGCAGATCCGGAAACTCGGCCTGCGTACGGGCGACACGGTCGAAGGCACCATCCGCGGCCCCCGCGACGGCGAACGCTACTTCGCCCTCGTCCGCGTCTCCCAGATCAATTTCGAGGATCCCGAGCGCGCCCGCCACAAGGTGCCGTTCGACAACCTCACCCCGCTCTATCCGGACAAGCGCCTCTCGATGGAGCCGCAGGATCCGACCAAGAAGGATCGCTCCGGCCGCGTCATCGACATCGTCGCCCCGATCGGCAAGGGCCAGCGCGCGCTTATTGTCGCTCCCCCGAGAACCGGCAAGACCGTCCTCCTGCAGAACATCGCGCAGTCGATCGCGGAAAATCATCCCGAGTGCTATCTGATCGTGCTCCTCATCGACGAACGTCCCGAGGAAGTCACCGACATGCAGCGTTCGGTGAAGGGCGAGGTCATCTCCTCCACCTTCGACGAACCGGCCTCGCGCCACGTCGCTGTCGCCGAGATGGTGATCGAGAAAGCGAAGCGTCTGGCTGAACACGGCCGCGACGTCGTCATCCTGCTCGACTCGATCACGCGCCTCGGCCGCGCCTACAACACGGTCGTCCCCTCCTCCGGCAAGGTCCTCACGGGCGGCGTCGACGCCAACGCGCTGCAGAAGCCGAAGCGCTTCTTCGGCGCCGCGCGTAACCTTGAGGAAGGCGGCTCGCTCACCATCATCGCCACCGCGCTGATCGACACCGGCAGCCGCATGGACGAAGTCATCTTCGAGGAATTCAAGGGCACCGGTAACTCGGAAATCATCCTCGACCGCAAGGTCGCCGACAAGCGCGTCTTCCCGGCCATCGACATCCTCAAGTCCGGCACACGGAAAGAGGAGCTGCTCACCGACGGCAAGGAACTTCAGAAGATCTACATCCTGCGCCGCATCCTCAACCCGATGGGCGCCCAGGATGCGATCGAGTTCCTGCTCGACAAGATCAAGCAGACCAAGACCAATTCCGAATTCTTCCAGGCCATGAACAACTAGGCCTGAAGGTCAGTACACAAAAACAAACCCCGCTCGCCTCACCGCGAGCGGGGTTTGCTTTTTCAGTCTGTGGTGTCAGTCGCGCCGGGCGCTCAAGCCATTGCGGGCGCCATGCCCCGCTTCACGATCCTTGGCTTCTGCCGCATCTCCGGTTCGCTGCGTTTCGTCCGCTTCTCGCCTTCCGCCTCGCTGGCCGGCGCCGCTACGCCCAGCCGCATTCTCAATTCGTCGATCGTCCAGACTCGCTTGTTTCTCCTGTTGGTGTCCGTGTGTTCCGCTTGCCGCTCTGCATCGCACGCCGGGTAAAGGTTCATACGAAACCTGCTCCTTTCTTCCGCCCACGGAGCAAGTGTCGATCAGGCGGGTTTCCAACATCTCAAGATCGGCGCGCGCGACAGACATTCGGCGAAAAATCGCGCGAACTATTTTTCTTGAGACGCGCGCGCGATCGAAACCAGCTGTGAAGGATTTTAGACGGGCGGGCTCGCGGCTACGACATAGGCCGACGCCGCAAGCACAAACGCGACCGGTGTCATGGTGAAACGCTCCGGCGCCGAGCGCGAAATCGCATTCATCACAACGCCGAGCGTCAGAAACCCGGCGACAACCCACGCGCCAATGCCGCTCACATCATCGCCGACAACATCGATCAGGCCTGCCCTGTCGGCGATGATCGCCGCGCACGCGCCATAGATCAGAAGCGAGACAAGGCTGCCGATCCTCAGCGCCGCCGGAAGCCGCGCCTGCGCCCCGCCCCAGGCGAAGCGTCCCAGCGGCGCGCCGGCCGCCAGCGCAATCTGGAACACGCCAAGCGCGGCCAGGACGCAAAGGAAGATCCACGCTGCGGTCTGGGTCATGCCGGCTCCCCCGGGTGCTGTGGGCAGCATGCCACAATGCACGCGTATGTCCTCCCCCGGCCTGCCCGCGGGAGATGGACCGGCGCGAAGCGCCGGGATGGTGGGGACGCCGTTCTCAACGTCGTGCGCCCGCTTCCCTCCATCCCGTTCCGGCCCTACCAAGCGCCATGACCAACCCGTCTTCCCTCTCGCGCCACTTCGTCACCGAGATCTACCGCGCCAGCGTCGGCGAGGCGGATCTCAACGCCGACCTGATGGACGCGGCGAAGATGCTCGCGAAGGAAGACCGCACCGGCCGCGCCTGGTGCAAGGAGAACGGCTATCAGGGCTACACGTCCTATTCCTCACTGGACGACCTGCCCCAGCGCGCCACCGCCTTCGACCAGCTCGTCCGTGTCCTGAAGCCCCACGCCGAGGCCTTCGCCGCGGCGCTGCAGATGGATCTGCGCGGGCGGCGGCTGAAGCTCGACAATATCTGGGTCAACGTGCTCGAGCCCGGCGGCTCGCACACCGGCCACATCCATCCGCACTGTGTACTATCTGGGACCTATTATGTGAAAGTCCCCGATGGCGCCTCGTCGCTCAAGTTCGAGGACCCGCGCCTCGCCATGATGATGGCCGCGCCTGCCCCGCGCGAGGACGCCGACGATGCGCATCGCCGTTTCATCTACATGGCGCCGAAGGCGGGCGACCTCCTGATGTGGGAAAGCTGGCTCCGCCACGAGGTGACAGTGAACCGCGCGAGCACCCCGCGCGTCTCGGTGAGCTTCAACTATCGGGTATGACCGTATACGGACGGTCATACCGCTTCTGTCCGCCGTCGCCCTACCCCAGATGCTTCCGGAAGAAGTCCAGCGTGCGCTGGTTGGCCGTCGCGGCGTCGCCCGCATGGTAGTGCTTGCCGCCGACGCGCGCGAAGGCGTGATCGCGGCCCGGATACCAGTGGAGCTGGAAGTTCGGCGCGGTCAGACCGGCCTTCATCTTGGCCTGGCTCTCCTTCGAGACGAAGCCATCCTCCTCGGCGACGTGGAGTAGCGCCGGGTTCTTCGCCTTGGCGGCCTCGCCCAGATAGTTGTCGATGCCGACGCCGTAATAGCTCACCGTAGCCTCTGCATCGGTCCTGGTCGCCGTCAGATAGGCCAGCAGGCCGCCGAGGCAGTAGCCCACCGCGCCGACCTTCGTGGCCCCGTGCTGGCGCGACAGGGCGATGGTGGCGGCGATGTCCTCAATGCCGGTGTCGACATTGAACGCCTTGAAGTAGCTGAACGCCTTCTCCCATTCGGCGTCGGTCTGGTCGGTAATGTCGATGCCGGGCTCGATCCGCCAGAACAGGTCCGGGCAGACCGCGTAATACCCCTGTCCGGCCAGCCAGTCGGCCGTGTCGCGCATCACCTTGTTGACCCCGAAAATCTCCTGGATGACCACGATGGAGGCGCCGTTCGGCTTTTCCGGTACGGCCATGTACGCGCCGAACGATCCATCCTTGCCGGTCACGGTGATCTGGCGGCTCATGGTCCTGCTCCCGTTCTGGATTGTTGGCGGGGTGAGTTGTAGTGCTCAGCACCGCCGGGACAAGCCGAACCGGCCCATATGACAGGTATGCTCGGCAGGTATGACCGGAGACATGGCCGTGGCGCGCGGTCCTACCGATACAGTGATCGCCCTCGCATCCGGCGCAGGCCGAGCCGGCGTGGCGGTCATACGCATGTCAGGCCCCGGTAGCGCCGCGCTTATCCGGTCGCTCACCCGGCTTCCGGCTCCGTCAGGCCCGGATGTTTCACGTGAAACACTCACCGTTCCGGCTTTTCCCAAGCCGCGCCGCGCCGTGGTCCGCCAGCTCCATGACGAGGCCGGCGGCTTCCTCGATGAAGCCCTCGTCCTCTGGATGCCGGCCCCGCACTCCTACACCGGTGAGGACGTGGCCGAACTCCACGTCCATGGCGGCCCCGCCGTGGTCGAGGCCGTCATCGGCGCCGCGCTCCGGACCCGCCTCTGCCGCATCGCCGAGCCGGGCGAATTCACCCGCCGCGCCTATGACGCCGGCCGGCTCGACCTCACCCAGGCCGAGGCGATCTCGGACCTGATCGACGCCGAGACCGAGGGTCAGCGGCGTCAGGCCGGACGCCTTTATCAAGGCGAGGCCGCCCGCGTGTTCGAGGGTTGGCGCGGCCTCCTCGTCTCGGCCATGGCCGCTCTCGAGGCCTCGATCGACTTTCCGGACGAAGCGGACATTCCCGGCGAGATCGACCTTGCCGCTCTCGAACCCATCGAGGCGCTGGCCGTCGATCTGGAGTCGGCGCTGGGCGACGCCGGCCGGCTCGCCTCCGTGCGCGAGGGATTCCGGATCGCCATCCTGGGTCCGCCCAACGCCGGCAAGTCCTCCCTCATGAACCGGCTGGCCCGGCGGGAGGCGGCCATCGTCTCGCCCATCGCGGGAACGACCCGGGATGTGGTGGAGGTACGCCTCGTCCTGTCTGGTTATCCGGTCTGGGTCGCCGACACGGCCGGCCTCCGGGAAGCCTCGGACGCCATCGAGGCCGAGGGGGTCCGCCGCGCGCTGGCCCGGGCCGAGGAGGCCGATCTCCGGATCTGGGTGACGGACGCGTCAGGCGCCGGGAGTGTTTCACGTGAAACGTCTTCCAGTTTCCGTGAAGGTGACCTTCGGGTCCTCAACAAGGCCGACCTCCTCAATGGAGACTCGCCGTCTCTGGCCGGGGCGGAGGACGTTTTCGTGGTCTCGGCCCGCACCGGGGCGGGGCTCGACGCGCTGGAGCGGCGTCTGGCCCAGATCGTCCGGGATCAGCTGGAGGCGGACGAGGCCCCCCTGATCACCCGGGCCCGCCACCGCGAATTGGTCGAGGAGGCGCTCGCCGCTGTCGAACGGGCGCTGGAAGGCGCCCGGATCGGGATCGGGGCCGAGCTGGTGTCCGAGGACCTCCGCCTCGCCGCCCGGGCCCTGGGCCGGATCACGGGTTCCATCGACGCCGAGGACCTGCTGGACCGTATTTTCTCCCAGTTCTGCGTGGGGAAGTAAGCCGGGCCAGTGAGCACGGCCTCGTGGTTCGACAGGCTCACCATGAGGCCTTCACAGCCGTTTTGCCCGTTCAGCGCCTCATCCTGAGCCTGTCGAAGGACGCGGCGCGTGCGCGCGAGTCCCGCCAGATCTGTTTCACGTGAAACACTCGACTTGGGGGGCGCGGACCATTAGATGACGCGCTCATCCACAGGATCGCTCCTCAGGGCAGCCGCCGCGCAGGATCATGGAAACATTCGACGTCATCGTCATTGGCGGGGGTCACGCCGGGGCTGAAGCCGCCGCGGCCGCGGCGCGATTCGGCGCGCGCACCGCCTTGGTCACCCACAAGCTTTCGACCATCGGAGAGATGTCCTGCAACCCGGCCATTGGCGGGTTGGGCAAGGGCCATCTGGTCCGCGAGGTCGACGCCCTCGACGGCGTCATGGGCCGGGCCGCCGACCGGGGCGGCATCCAGTTCCGCATGCTCAACCGGTCCAAGGGACCCGCCGTCCGCGGCCCCCGGACCCAGGCCGACCGTCAGCTCTATCGCGAGGCGGTGCAGGACATCCTGCGCGAATATCCCAATCTCACCCTGATCGAGGACGGGGTCGAAGATCTGATCGTTGAAGACAATCGGGTCGCCGGCGTGATCGGCCAGTCGGGCCGGTCCTGGAAAGCCGGCGCGGTCGTGGTCACCACGGGCACCTTCCTGAAGGGTCTGATCCATATCGGCGAGAAACGCATTCCGGCCGGGCGCGTCGGCGAGGCGCCGGCCATCGGCCTGTCGGATCGCCTCTACGGGCTGGGCCTCCGGATGGGCCGCCTCAAGACCGGAACGCCGGCGCGGCTCAACGCCAAAACCATCGACTGGTCAGGCATCGAGATGCAGGCGGCGGATGCGGACCCGATCCCGTTCTCCTTCCTGAACGACCGGATCACCGTCCCCCAAATCGCCTGCGGCATCACCTGGACGTCGGCCGAGGTCCACGCCGTAATCGGCGACAACCTCCACAAATCGGCGGTCTATTCCGGCGCCATCGCGGGGCGCGGGCCGCGCTATTGTCCGTCCATCGAGGACAAGGTGAAGCGCTTCGCCGACCGCGACCGGCATCAGGTTTTCCTTGAGCCGGAAGGCCTGCCGGGGTCCGAACATGGCGACACCGTCTATCCGAACGGCATCTCGACCTCGCTGCCCGAAGAAGTGCAGGAGGCCTTCATTCGAAAGATCGCGGGCCTCGAGAAGGTGGAGATCCGGCGCTTCGGCTACGCCATCGAATACGACTATGTGGACCCGCGCGAGCTGACCCCGGACCTGGCCGTGAAACGCCTGCCCGGCCTTTATCTGGCGGGCCAGATCAACGGCACCACGGGCTATGAGGAAGCGGCGGGACAGGGCCTCGTTGCCGGTCTCAACGCGGCGCGTTTCGCCGCCGGCAGCGATCCTTTCATCCTCGACCGCAGCCGCGCCTATATCGGCGTGATGATCGACGACCTCGTCACGCGGGGCGTTTCCGAACCCTATCGGATGTTCACCTCGCGCGCCGAATACCGGCTGACGCTACGGGCCGACAATGCCGACCAGCGGCTGACGGAAGAGGGCGTGCGCGCCGGCGTCGTGGGTAGCCACCGGCGGGACATGTTTCACGTGAAACGTTCGTCCATCGATGCGGCGCGCGCGCGGCTTCAGGCGCTGACGCT
Source organism: Hyphomonadaceae bacterium (assembly GCA_041398245.1). Lineage (GTDB taxonomy): Bacteria > Pseudomonadota > Alphaproteobacteria > Caulobacterales > Hyphomonadaceae > UBA7672. Next base: position 161,871 of record JAWKVC010000004.1, on the reverse strand, counting down.
GACGCCGAACGAGGCGCGCGAGCACGGCATGCGCATCAATCTCGATGGCAAGCGGCGCAACGCCATCGAGCTGATGGCCTATGACGGCGTCGACTTCGCGAAGGTCCGCGACGTGTGGCCCGAACTGTCTGACGTGACGCCGCAGATCGCCGAGCAGATGGAGATCGAGGCCCAGTACGCCGGCTATCTCGACCGGCAGGAAGCGGACATCGTCGCCTTCCGCCGTGACGAGGACATGCGGCTTCCGGCCGATCTCGACTACCGCGCGATCGGCGGTCTCTCGAACGAGGCCAAGGAAAAGCTGATCGCGGTGAAGCCCGCCACGCTCGGCCAGGCCGCGCGCATCGAGGGCATGACGCCCGGCGCCATCACGGCTGTGCTCGGCCACCTGAAGCGCGTGGCGAAGAAGGCGGACAAGGACACCGACCGGGCGGCGCAGGGGTGACGAGCTCCTTGTCGAGAGACCCCCGATGACCTTCCCCGCCCACGACGAAGATGGTTTCGGGCCGGAGGACGCGGCCCGGCTGACCGGTGTTTCACGTGAAACACTGGCGCGGATCCGCGTTTACCTTAACGCGCTCGATGTCTGGCGGGAGCGAATCAACCTGATCGGACCGGGCGAGGGCCGCCATCTCTGGCGCCGCCACGTGCTGGATTCGCTCCAGCTGATGGAACTTATTTCGCCTGATGCGCGAGCAGTGGCTGATCTGGGATCAGGCGCCGGGTTTCCGGGGCTGGTGATCGCCTGCGCGCTGGCGGAACGACCGGGCGCCAGCGTGACGCTGGTCGAAAAAAGTCCGCGCAAATCCGAGTTCCTCGCGGCCGCAATCGCGGAAGCGGGCTTGCCCGCACAGGTGCTCAACCTGCGTCTGGAGGACAAACCGCCCCGGAAATTCGACGTTGTGACCGCCCGGGCGCTGGCCCCCCTGCCCAAGCTTCTGGGTTATGCTTACGCGTGGCTTAAACCTTCCGGTAAGGCCCTCCTGATGAAAGGTAGGGATGCGGCCGCCGAAGTGGCCGAGGCGCGCAAGGCCTGGACGTTCGATCTGTCCGACCAGGCGAGCCTCTCCAGTCCGGAAGGACGTGTCCTAGGTATCTCGTCGATCGCTCCCCGGAGGGCATGATGCGCGTTATCGCCGTCGCCAACCAGAAAGGCGGGGTGGGGAAAACCACCACCGCCATCAATCTCGGCACCGCCCTCGCAGCGGTCGGCCGCCGCGTGCTCATTCTCGACTGCGATGCGCAGGGCAACGCCTCGACCGGTCTTGGCGTCGAACTCTCCGCGCGGCGCAAGACGTCCTACGATGTCCTGGTCGGCGACGGGACGCTCGCCGAAGGCATCATCGAAACGCGCGTGCCCAATCTCGATCTCGTGCCGGGCGACGAAAACCTAGCGGGCGTCGAGACGCTTCTGCATGAGGACCCGCGCAAGAATTTCCGCCTGCGCGATGCGTTCGAGGAATTCCGCAAGTCGGGCCGCGACTACGACACCGTTCTGATCGACTGCCCGCCATCGCTGTCGACCGTGACGATCAATGCGATGACGGCGGCGAACGCCGTGCTTGTTCCGCTGCAGTGCGAATTCCTCGCGCTCGAAGGACTCTCGCAGCTCCTGCGCACCGTCGATCTGGTGCGCGGCGCGCTCAATCCGGGTCTCGAGATCCAGGGCGTAGTGCTGACCATGTTCGACAAGAGGAACAACCTTTCCGACCAGGTGGCTGGCGAGGTGCGCTCCTTCTTCGGCGCCAAGGTCTACCAGACCGTGATCCCGCGGAACGTCAAACTTTCCGAGGCCCCATCGTTCGGGCTTCCGGCCATTCTTTACGACCACAAGTGCACCGGCAGCGAAGCCTACATCATGCTGGCGCAGGAACTGATGCAACGCGAACGCGAGAGGGCAGCGGCGTGACCAATCCGTTGAAACAGGCAAAGCTGGGCCGGGGCCTGTCGGCCCTTCTTGGCGATTATTCCGGGGCGCGCAACGTGGTCGACACGCCGGTTCCGACGGGTGCGAATGATGATCCGGGCACGGAGGATTTCCCCACGTCCGAGATCGCCATCGACCGCATCGTTCCGAACCCCAAGCAGCCGCGCCGCACCTTCATCGACGCCGAGCTGGAAGAGCTGGCCGACTCGATCCGCGCCAAGGGCGTGATCCAGCCGATCCTCGTACGGCCCGATCCCAACCAGCCGGAGATGTTCGAGATCATCGCCGGCGAACGCCGCTGGCGCGCCGCGCGCCGCGCGGGCCTCGCCGTCATCCCGGCTGTCGTGCGCGAGATGGACGATCGCGAGACGCTCGAGATCGCCATCATCGAGAACGTGCAGCGCGCCGATCTCAATCCGGTTGAAGAGGCCGAAGCCTACAAGGCGCTGATCGACCGTTTCGGCCGGACGCAGGATTCGGTTGCGGCCCAGGTCGGCAAGAGCCGCGAGCATGTGTCGAACACGATGCGTCTGCTCGGCCTGCCGGAAGACGTGCGCGAGCATGTGCGCGAAGGCCGCCTGTCGGCGGGCCATGCGCGGGCGCTACTGAAGACGGCTGATCCCTCCGCGCTTGCGGCGCAGGTGATCGCCAAGGGCCTGTCGGTGCGCGACACCGAAGCGCTGGCCAAGGGCGCGAAGCCCGGCGGCAGGCCCGGCGCGAAGGAAGCGGCGGAAGACAAGGACGTCGACACCAAGGCGCTGGAGCTCGACCTGCAGCGCGCGTTGGGTCTCGATGTCGACATCCGCCATGTGAACGGCAAGGGCGGCGAGGTGCGCATCAAGTACGCGCAGCTCGAACAGCTCGACGAGATCTGCCGCCTGCTGTCGCGCCCGCGCGCGGCGCCGAAGAGCGACGAGCCGCAAGGCGAATAGGAATTATTTCCTGACGGTTTGAGGCGGCCCGCGTGATGAGCGCGGGCCGTTTTTTGCGCTGGGCTGGCGAGCACGGCCTCGTGGTTCGACAGGCGGTCGCATGCAAGCGCGGACAAGGCCGGGCCCACATTCTGCGAAGGGCAAATCCTCTTCAGCTGGCATCCGCCAAAGTCGCGCTTGAACATCGAGCCTGTCCGACCCGGGACAACTATCAGCTCACCTTCGGGCGATGCGAATCAGGCTGTCGAGGTTGCCGAACTCGATCGTGTCATCGGCAAGGTGCATGATTCCGTCGCTTGCGAGCGCATTCAGGATGCGGCTGATCTGAACCTGACTCATTCCCAGGAGGTCGGCAACCTGCACCTGCCGAAGGGGGAACGGCATATTATCTGGCGAAGCCAGACCAATTTCCAAAAGGCGCTCCCGCAAACTCAAAACAAAGGACGCGAAGCGCGCCTCCGACGCCTGTGTTCCCAGCGCTGTCAACAGATCGCGCATTCTCAGGACCTGCATCAAGCACGAGCGCCACATGCCAAGAACCACGTGGGCGGTCGACTGAAAATGTTGGACGAACTCCTCTCCGTCGACGAGACAGATCTCTGCGTCGGTGAGCGCCAGGACCGGGGCCGCATGCTGTCCGCCGACAAGCGAGCCGCAATTCGAGATTTCACCGGGAAACAAAAGGTCCGTTATCTGCCGCGCGCCGGTGTGCGTGACGACAACGCGCGCAAACCACCCGGAACGGCAGGCGAAAGCTTTGTGCGGGTACTCGTCGAACGACAACAGCTCGCCGCGTTTGACGGTGACGACTTGGGGGTCACAGGGTGATTCTGGCGACCCTGTGAACTGCAAGATCCTGAGTGGACACCGAGAGCTGGCGGCGCAGGAGTGGCAGGGCCCAGGCGTAGTTGCGGCGGACATCGGAATGCATCTCGAACTGTCCCAACCCTGCGTTTAAGAGATGTGTTACGCGCCGAGCACTCATCTGGATCGCAGATTCATTCAATAGCCACTTGCATGGTGATCGTGGCTCCCGTTTGGGGACGCAATGGTGCGAGGTCTGAGAGCGGAACCACCATTACAATTCAAAATACGTAGCGGGCGCCTTCGATTTTCCCGCGCGTAGCCAATTGAAAGAACCCAGGACGGCCAGTCCCGGACAGCGCTTCGCCGCCCAGGGACGACAGTTTGTCGCGGTCACAACGTCCGCGTGGCGATCTGGTGGATGAGGTTGCGGACGATGGCGTCGGAGGGGGCGCCGGCCTGCTTGCAGGTTTTTTCGGCGTCGTAGAGCCGCTTGAAGGCGCGATGCACCGCGCCTGTCGACCAGTCGCGCATGGCGCACGAGTAGGCTGGCCAGTCGCGTTCGAAGACCGGCGGACGCAGGCGCATGCCCGTGCCGGCGTTTGACGACACCGCATCCGACACGCGCATCATGCGGAAGTGCAGCGTGCGCAGCGCCGAGATCGGATTTCCGCCGGCGTCGAGATAGCGGTTGATCGACAGCGTCGCCTGCGTGGCGTCGCCGAGGATGGCGGCGTCGGCGGCGTCGTCCGCGCCGCGCGGCTGTTCGGCGGAAGCAAGCTTGCGGATGTCCTCAAGCGCGACGGCGCGGCCAAGGCCGATGGCGTAGAGTTCGAGCTTTTCGAGTTCGGAGAGCGCCATGCGCCGGTCGCCGGGAAGCTCGGAGGCGAAGGCGGCGAGCGCGGGGGCCTCGATCGCGACGCCGGCGGCGGCGAGGCGGCGGGTGACGAGATCCTCGACCGCGCCTTCATCGTCGGCGAAGAGCTGCAGCGCGATGGCGCTTTCGGAGGCTTCGACGCCGACGCGCAGACGGTTCGACTTGCCGAGATCGCCGCCCTCGATGATCCAGAAGGCTTCCGGCGTGAGCGCGCCCTGATCGACGTCGCCGATCAGTTCGAGGATGGGCTTGGTGCTCGCTTCCTTCTCGACGCGCAGGCGGATGAGGCGGTCGCCGCCGAGCAGCGAGCGTGCGACGAGTTCGTCGGCCAGCATCTGCGGATCGCGGCGGATGTCATCATCGCCGAGGCGGATCAGGTTGAACGGATCGAGGCCCGGCGCCCAGTTGGCGGCGAGCGCGTCGGCAGAGGTCGAGACAAGGCCGCCATCGGCGCCGAAGATCAGCGCGATGCGTGGGCGCGCGGGCGGCTTTTCACAGAAGGCGAGGGCGCGGGCGCCGGTCTGCTTCATGTCGGCTGCTTCATTGCGAAGCCCGCCTCATTGCGCGGGCTTGTCCTCGGGCGGCGTAATCAGCTTGCCGGTCTTGGGATCGACCGCCTTGCCGGCGGACATGATCATCTGCGTGCGGATCGACCGCGCGAGCAGGTTGGCGAGGCGTTCCTGCGCGGCTGTCTGCGCGGCAAGGTCGGCGAAGGCGGCGTCGCCGAAGTTGAAGCTGGCGCGATCCTCGACGGAGCCCGTGCCGATGATGTCGCCGCCGGCGTTGCGCAGCGTCCATGTCGCGCGGCCGACATAGTCCGAGCGCGAGGCGGCCTGATCGGGCGCGAAGGCGAGGCGGTTGATCGACTGGGTGAGCGAGACGTCGAGCACGCCGGCGGCATAGCCCGGCACGCCCTGGCCGACGGTGCGCACCAGTTCCTGACGCAGGAAGTGGCCGGTGCGGCCCGGCGCCGAGCGCGACGTGGCGGTGGCGACGATCTCGTTGACCTGGATGGGACCGGAGTTCGCGAAACTGGCGCCCTGTCCGCCGCCATAGACCGGCGTGAAGTTGCACGCCGTCAGCGGAAGGAGGGCAAGACCAAGGAGGGCGGCTCTGATCATGAAGCGACGATATTCACGATACGGCCGGGGACCACAATCACCTTTCGCACGGTGAGGCCGGCCAGATGGGGCTTCACCGCCTCATCTTCCCTGGCAGCCGCCTCGACGGCGGCCGGGTCGGCGCCGGCGGGGACAACGATTTCGGCGCGGCGCTTGCCGTTGATCTGGACCGGCAGGGTGACGGTGTCCGACACCAGCAGGGCGGGGTCGGGCGTCGGCCATTTCGCGGTCGCGACGAGGTCCCCTTCTTTTCCATTGGAGCCGCCGATGCGCGACCAGGCCTCCTCCGCGATGTGCGGGGCGAAGGGCGCGGCGATCTGGGCGAACAGCTTCATGGCTTCGCGGCGGGCGGTGGCCATGCCGGGCGCGGTCGAGGTCTCGGCCTTGCGCAGGGCGTTGGCCAGCTCGTTCATGCGGGCGATGCCGACATTGAAGTGGAATTTTTCAATTCCCTGAGTCACGTCGCGCACCGTGCGGTGGGCGAGACGGCGCAGGTCCAGCGGCTCGCCCGCATCGGCGGGGCCGTCGTCGGCTTCGGGCGTCGCTTCGGCCAGCGCCCAGAGTTTCTGGATCGAGCCCCACGCGCCGCGCACGCCGGCGTCGGACCATTCGAAGTCGCGCTCGGGCGGCGAATCCGACAGCACGAACCAGCGCGCAACGTCGGCGCCGAAGTCGTTGATGATCTGGATCGGATCGACGACGTTCTTCTTCGACTTCGACATCTTCTCGACGCCGCCGGACGTGACCGGCTTCATGGTCGCGATCTCGATCAGCTGTCCGTCGCGGCGATCGACCTCTTCCGGAAGCAGCCACGAACCGGACGCTGACTTGTACGTCTCGTGCGTGACCATGCCCTGCGTGAAAAGACCGGCGAAGGGTTCGCCGCTCGGCAGGTCGAGCAGGCCGCAGTCGCGCAGCGCGCGGGAGAAGAAGCGCGAATAGAGCAGGTGGAGCACGGCGTGCTCGACGCCGCCGATATACTGGTCGACGGGCAGCCAGTAGCTGGCTTCTTCCCTGTTGATCGGCTCTTTCGATTTCGGATCGCAGAAGCGCGCGAAGTACCAGGACGAGTCGACGAACGTATCCATCGTGTCCGTCTCGCGCTGGGCCTTGCCGCCGCAGGCGGGGCAATCGACATGTTTCCATGTCGGGTGGCGCGCGAGTGGATTGCCGGGCTCGGAGAAGTCGGCGTTGTCGGGCAGCAGGACGGGCAGGTCCTTGTCCGGCACGGGAACGACGCCGCACTTGTCGCAGCGGATCACCGGGATCGGGCAGCCCCAATAGCGCTGGCGCGAGACGCCCCAGTCGCGCAGGCGGTATTGCGTGGTGGCTTCGCCCGCGCCGCGTTTGACCAATTCGTTGATGGCGGCCGTGATCGCGTCCTTCGTCGAGAGGCCGTTGAGGAAGTCCGAATTGTAGATCGTGCCTTCGCCTGTGTAGGCCTCGCCCGAGACTGTGTAGGTGTCAGCATCGGCGCCGGGCGGCAGCACGACAGGCTTGAAGGGCAGGCCGTACTTCTCGGCGAATTCGATGTCGCGCTGGTCGCCGGCGGGCGAGCCGAAGATCGCGCCGGTGCCGTAGGTCGACAGCACGAAGTTCGCCGCCCACACGGGCAGCTCCCATGACGGATCGAACGGGTGTTTCACCTTGAGGCCGAGATCGACGCCGACCTTCTCGGCTTTCTCGATGTCGGCTTCGCTGGTGCCCATCTGGGCAGCGCGCGCGATGAAGTCGGCGACGGCGGGATTGGTCTTGGCGATCTCCTTCGTCAGCGCGTGATCCGGCGCCAGCGCAACGAAGGAGGCGCCGAACAGCGTGTCGGGCCGCGTCGAGAACACCTCGATGTCGGCAACGCCGGCGACAGGCTTTGTCAGCTGCCAGCGGAAGCGGGCGCCCTGGCTCTTGCCGATCCAGTTGGCCTGCATGATGCGGACCTTCTCGGGCCAGCGATCCAGCCCGTCGAGCGCGGCCAGCAGGTCATCGCCGTACTTCGTGATGCGGAAGAACCATTGTTCCAGCTCGCGCTGTTCCACGACGGCGCCCGAGCGCCAGCCGCGGCCATCGACGACCTGTTCGTTGGCCAGAACCGTGTTCTCGACCGGATCCCAGTTCACCTTGGCGGAGCGGCGATAGACGAGATCGTTGGCCAGCATCTTCAGGAAGATGCGCTGCTGCTGTTCGTAATAGTCAGGCTCGCAGGTGGTGACTTCCTTCGACCAGTCGAAGGAGAGGCCCAGCGGCTCGAACTGGTCCTTCATCGCCTGGATGTTCTGGAGCGTCCATGTGCGGGGCTGCGCCTTCTTTTCGATGGCGGCGTTCTCGGCGGGCAGGCCGAAAGCGTCCCAGCCCATCGGGTGCAGCACGTTGTAGCCGTTGGCGATGCGATAGCGCGCAACGACATCGCCCATCGCATAGTTGCGCACATGGCCCATGTGCAGGCGGCCGGACGGGTAGGGAAACATCTCGAGCACGTAGGCTTTCGGCATGCCCGCGGCTTCCTTCGCGGACTTCGCGCGGAAGACCTGGGCGCGCTGCCATTCAGCGCGCCATTTCGGCTCGGTTTCCTTGGGGTTGTAGCGGGTGGCCATGTCGTCGCTCTTATCCGGTAGCTAGCGGGGTTCGCATATCCCGCCGCCAAACGGAAGGCGACGGGGCTTATTCGACCGCGCCGAGTCGTAGCTCGCGCGCCTTGGCGAGGATGGCGTCCTCAAGCGCAATGTTGGTTTCGCCGCTGACCGAGGCCGGCGTCCACACGCCGTTGACCAGCGTTTCGCGGAACACGGCGGCCGAGACGCCATCGGCGCGCAGGCGCGTGTCGAGGATGTAGACGGTCGCCTTCAGGCGCTCGTCCGGCTTGGCCGGGTTGGCGTACCAGTCGGTGATGATGACGCCGCCATAGGGATCGGCCGAGGCCAGCGGCAGGAAGGAGAGCGTGTCGAGCGTGGCGCGCCAGAGATAGGCGTTGACGCCGATGCCGCCGGTTTCGCGCGGGCCCATGTCGGCGCTGGAGGCCGAGGACGTGTTGGCCGTGTCCGACCCGAAGATCATGCAGCCCCCTGTGCTCAGGGCGGCGGCCCCGAACAGGGCGGCGACGGCGGCGCGGGAAACCATGGCGCGGAAAAACATAGACTTGGCACTCCGTTACGCGGCGCTGGCGCCTGGCCCCAGGCCGCTCGGCCCCGGGGAGCCGCTTCCTTAGCTTCGAGGCGATACGGGGCGCAAGTGGCGCGCGCCGTTAGCCTCCCCATAGGGTATCCCCATGCTAGATCGTCCTCTGGACGACGATTGCGGAGGAATTCTGGCATGGCCCGGTCCCTGACGACGATCTTTTCGGCGGGTCTTGCGGTCACGGGAGCGGCGGCCGCGCCGGCCCTGGCGCAGGACGGGGAGTGGGAAACGGGCGTCGAGGTGGTGTTCGTCGGCTCGGGCGTGGAGGACGGCGATCCGCTGGCTCCGGCGGCGGATTCCCTGATGGCCTCGGCGCTGGTGTCGATCGAACGGGAGGACACGCTCGACAACGGGTTCACGATCGGCTGGCGGCTGGCCGGCCGGTATGAGCGCGATGCACCGTCGCGGCCGGCCTTTGCGGGGGTTCTGGGCGGCTGCGTCGCCGGCAATCCGGCCTGTCCGGCGGTTGGCGGGCTGCTGCCGGTCTCGCCCGCGACGGGGTTGGCGGCTGGCGGACCCGGCGTCGACGAGGAAGGCTTTGTGGCGCTGGAAACGGCGTCGGTGTCGGTGCTGACGCCGTGGGGCGAGGCGGTGGTGGGCGCCGATGCAGGCGTTGCAACGCGGCTCGACGCCCGCCCGCCCAACGTGCTGCGGCGCGCATCGGTGTTGTCGACGGGCCTTGATCCAACGGGGCTTTCGATGACCCGGGCGAGGAATGACGTCACCGGCGCTTCGGCGAAGCTGAGCTTTATGAGCCCGCGCTGGCTGGGCCTGCGGCTGGGCGCATCGTGGACGCCGGACGCCAATCTGCGGACGGCCGATTTCGATCCGGATGCTGACGGTCCAGGCCGCATCGGGGCGGAGCTGGAGAATGTGTGGGAAGGCGCGCTCTCCTTCGCGCGGCAGTTCGCCGAGCAGGATCTGAGGGTGCGGGCGGCGGTCACCTATTCGACGGCGGAGTCGGGCGCGGGCGTGGCGGCGTTCGGAACCTATGAAGCCTGGGGCGCGGGGCTGGAGCTGGAGCAGGGGCCGTGGACCGCCGGCGTGCGCTGGCTGGGCAGCAACAATGCCTGGACGGCCGGGCCGGGCGATTACGAGGCGTGGGAGGCCGGTCTCGTCCATCAGGAGGGCGACTGGCGAATCGGAATTGAGGCCGGATGGTCCGGCGACGACCTTTCCCTGACGGAAGGGATGTCCTGGCTGGCCGGAATCGGCTGGGACGTTAACGAAAACGTTAATCTGGGGGTGGGGTGGGCCGTTTCGGAGGCGGATTTGCCTGTCGCGGCAGGGCCCGGCCTGAGCCACAGAAAAGCCCGTAATGACGGGCTTTTGGTCGAGCTGAGTGTGCGGAATTAGTGACACTGCCCCGGGAAATCGCTGCTTGGGGCAGGCAATTAATTCCTGTTAACTTTTGTGAAACAAGACGCGCGTATTATCTGCGGAAAGAGGGCAGGACATGCGAATCTCCGCATCCATTTTCTGTCTCGCCGCCAGCCTGGTGGCGCTTCCGGCTTTTGCCCAGGGCAAAACGCCGAACGCCCCCGTGCAACCTCTGGCCACCGATTCCAAGGACGCTGAAAAGTCCGGCTTTACCTTCGGGCTTGGCCTGTCCAAGGACGAATCCGAGCGCACGCTGCTGCCGGTCGGTCCGATCCAGAAGGACAAGCTGGCGCTGAGCTGGAAACCAGCCAGCAACTGGGACGTCACCCTCGACCTGACCAGCCGCTCGCAGAATGAGATCTTCGCCCGCGAGGAAGTCACGGCCGGCGTCAGCTATCAGGTGACCCCGCGCTTCCGCCTCGGCGGCGGCGTGACCGTGAAGGGCGACTCGCTCGCCGAGTCGCTGTCGAACCCCGCCACGATCGGCCGCGAAGGCACCGAAGCCTCCGTGCGCATCGAGTCGGCGTTCTCGTTCTAGTCAGCCCCATCCCTCGATAACGCCATCGATCGCGGCCCATCCGGCTGCGTGCGCCATTGCGCGCGCCGCGTTGGCGGCGCTGATCCCGCCCAGCGCGTAGACGGGCAGGCAGGCGGCGCGCGCCAGCTGGCGGAAGCGCAGGGCGCCCAGCGGCCTGACCGCGCTCGGGCTGCGGCTTGGAAAGACCGGCGAGACAAGAACGGCGTCGGCGCCAAGACGCGCGGCGCGGGCGATGGCGCGCGGCGCATGCGCCGCGGCGGTCTCGATCCACTGCGCGCGGCGCGGACGCACGCCGGACAGACGCGCTTCGGGCCAGTGAACGCCATCGGCGCCGATGCGCGCGGCCAGCGAAGGATCAGCCGACACAAGCAGGACGAGACCACGGCGGCGGCAGATGTTGGCGAGCTTGCGCCCTGTCGCCAGCCGGTCGGCGGCGCCGAAATGCCGCCAGATGACGCCGAAGCCGCGCGGCAGGCGCGCGGCGATGGCGAGAAGCTCGGGCGTGCGCACCGGATCGGTGACGAAGAACGCGCGGGGCAGGGTGCGGCCCGTCTTCGTCTGCGCCGGTTTTGCAAGGCGCGCGGCGGCGAGAAGCTTGCGGCGGATCGCGGCTTGCGGTTGGCCCGGTTTCACATGAGACAGAGGCATGGACGAGACGGTTCTGAACGAGATTGCGCAGGCGCGTGGCGATGTTCTTGCCCGCATTGCCGCCGCCGCCAAGAGCGCGGGGCGCGATCCGGCGTCGGTGGAGCTTGTCGCCGTCTCCAAGGTGCAGCCGGATGAGCGCGTCGATGCGATTCTGGCGGCGGGCCAGCGCATCTATGGCGAGAACCGCGTGCAGGAAGCCGAGGCGCGCTGGGCGCACCGGCGGGCGGCGCATCCCGATCTTGAGCTGCGCCTGATCGGGCCGCTGCAGTCGAACAAGGCGAAGGACGCCGTCGCGCTGTTCGATGTGATCGAGACGCTGGACCGCGAGAAGCTGGCGGGCGCGCTGGCCGATGCATGCGCGAAGCTCGGCAGGACGCCGCGCCTCTATGTACAGGTGAACACGGGCGAGGAAGAGCAGAAGGCGGGCGTGGCGCCGGCGGAGGCCGATGCGTTCATCGCGAAGGCGCGCGATGTCTATGGGTTTGCGATCGAGGGACTGATGTGCATTCCGCCGGCGGAGGAACCCGCAGGCCCGCACTTTGCGCTGCTGGCGAAGATCGCGGCGCGCAACGGGATTGCGAAACTCTCGATGGGCATGAGCGCGGACTACGAGATCGCCGTCATGTTCGGCGCCACCAGCGTGCGCATCGGCTCCGCCCTGTTCGGGGCGAGGGGATAGGGTCGCCGCAGGCAGGCCGCCCGGCCTTCCCTGCGTGATCGTCCGCGCCGTCTTTACGCCATATCGATAATCGATATATTCAACATCCGCACCGCTTGCCGGGAGACCCCGCAGACTTGCTTCGGGTCCGACGCGCGAGGCGCGCCTCAAATGCCGGATTCCTTGCGGAGTGAAATCGATGAGCGGACAGACAACACGCAGGTCGCTGCTGGCGCAGGCGACCGCCCTTGGCGCGGCGCTCGCCCTCGGTCCGGGTTGCGCGCACACGCCCATGGGCGATCGCACGGAAAGGCGCGATCTCTACCCGCACGGCGTGGCGTCGGGCGATCCCAGGCCTGACAGCGTGATCCTGTGGACGCGCCGCGCGCCCGATGCGGGTGTGAGTCTGCACCGGCTTGTGGTCGAGGTCGCCAGCGACGAAGGCTTCGCGGACATTATCGCGCGCGGCGATGTGGAGGTGAGCGCGGCGACCGACTGGACATGCCGCTTCCTTGCGGCGGGCCTGAGCCCGGCGCGCGAGTACTGGTATCGCTTTGTCGATGAGGCGGGCCAGATGAGCCGCGCCGGCCGCACACTGACCGCGCCCGCGGACAGCGACGACCGCCCGGTGCGGTTCGCCTTCGCCAGCTGCCAGGACGTCACCAATGGCGCGATGAACGCCTACCGGCGCATGATCTACGAGGACATGCGCCGCCCGCACGCCGAACAGTTGAGCTTCGTGCTGCACCTCGGCGACTTCGTCTACGAAGTCGTCCGCTATCCCGAGGATATGCCGGACGGCCTGGATCGCGGCCGCAGGCTGACCGGCGCGGTGCGCTATCCGACCGGCGAGAAGGCGAAGAACTTCCATTTCCCCGTCGATCTCGAGGACTATCGCGCCTTGTATCGCGGCTATCTGCTCGATCCCGACCTGCAGGATGCGCGTGCGCGCTGGCCGTTCGTGCCCGTGTGGGACAATCATGAATTCTCGTGGAACGGCTATCAGAGCCAGCAGGTCATCGCCAACGATCCGCCGCGTCCCGCGCAGGCGCTGAAGGTCGCCGCAAGCCAGGCGTGGTACGAGTACCAGCCGGCGCGCGTCGTGAAGCCGGGCGCGGGCGATGCGTTCGAGGCGCCGCACGTCGAGAACAAGCCGTTGTCGGATATCGACGCGCGCGGCGTCGGTCAGGAGCCGAACAATCTCGCCGCGATCAATGCGCTGCGCATCGAGCGCGCATTCCGGTTTGGCAAGAACATCGACATGATCCTGACCGACAACCGCTCGTTCAAGTCGGCCCCGATCGACGGCGCAGGCATACCCGGGCTCGATTTCGGCGCCTTCCCGGAGCTCGCCAACGACATTCTCGAGGCGGGGCGCGAATACCCGGGCGGCGCGCCGGCGACCATTCGCATCGGCGCGGAGGAACTCCCGAACACGCAACGCAACGAGCCGCCGCAGGCCTATCTCGGCGTTGAACAGATGAAGTGGTTCAAGGAGCGCCTGCGCGCTGCGAAAGCGCCGTGGAAAATCTGGGGCCATTCCTTCGGCACGCTGACCTGGCGCACCGATCCGCAGAACCTGCCTGACGAATTCAAGGCGACGTGGCCAAGCACGGAGTATGGCGTCTACAACCGCTCCTACGTGATCGAGCACGCCGAGATCTTCGGCATGCTGCGCGAGGAGGGCATCACCGGCCTCACGATCGTCGCCGGCGACAAGCATTCCTTCTGGGCGGGCTATCCGAGCGAGACGCTGCCGCCGCAGGCTTTCGAACCCGTGGCCGTCGAATTCGTCACCGGCTCGATCTCGCAGCAGGGGTCTGGCGAGGTTCAATTGCTGACCTACCCGAAAGACAACCCGTTGCGTCCGTTCTTCGTGCATGACCGGCCCGATGGCTCCAGGCTGCACGCATGGAGCACGACCATCCTTCACGGCGTCCGCGCCGCGCTGGCGCTGCGCGACACCGACGATCCGGCGAAGGCGCGGGCTGCGCGCAATCCGGAGAACGCGCCGCACCTCAATTTCGTGGACATGAGCGGGTACGGATACACCACCGTGCGCGCTTCGGCGGACGAGCTGGAAACCGAGTTCGTGTGTATTCCCATACCCGGCGAGCGCGCCAAGACCGAAGATGGCGGACCGCTGCGCTATCGCGTCGTCCATCGCGTGGCGCGCTGGGCGCCGGGCGAGCGGCCACAGATGCGCAGCGAGGTCATCGAGGGCGATCCCGGGCTGTCGATGGTCTGATCCGCGGGCGCTTCTCTGCCTGAGAGGCGCAGCGCCATAAAGTTTGCCAAGTGGAAAACTGTTCTTGACACGTGAGCGCGTGTCGAATTAGTTCGCCACATGGCAAACCATGAGCAGCGACTGAACCTTGCCTTCACGGCGCTGGCCGATCCGACGCGGCGCGCGATCGTGGCCCGTCTGTGCAGCGGCGACGCCACGGTTGGCGAACTTGCCGAACCGTTCGCGATCGGGCTGCCGACACTGCTGAAGCACATTCGCGTGCTGGAACGCGGCGGCCTCGTGTCGTCTGAAAAATCAGGCCGTGTGCGAACATGCTCGCTCAGCCCCAAGGCGCTGCAGGGCGCTGATGACTGGCTGCGCCAACACATCGCGGCGTGGGAAGGCCGGCTCGACCGGCTGGAGGCCCATCTGGCGCGCAGGAAGAAGGACACGTCACAATGACCGACAGCTCCGCACGCGTAGGCTCGGCCTGGGCGGACTGGCCGCTCGATCGCGAGATCGTCCTCTCCCGCGTCATCGATGCGCCGCGCGAAAGCGTGTTCGATGCGTGGACCGATCCCGAGCAGATCGTGCTCTGGTTCGGCCCGAAGGGCCTCGCGATCGAGACGCATGAGATCGACATCCGCGAAGGCGGCGTGTGGCGGTTCGACATGGTCGGCGCGGATGTGCGCTATGACAACCGGATGACCTTTCTGCGCATCGAGCGGCCCTATCTGATCGAGGTCGATCACGGCTCCGACAAGGACGATGATCCGGGCAAGTTCCGCATGCTGCTGACATTCGATGCGCAAACGGACGGCAAGACGGTGCTTACCCTGCGCCAGATGCATCCGACGCGCGCGCGGCGGGAGGCGGCCACCGGCTTTGGCGCTGTGGAGTTCGGCTATCAGACGCTCGACAAGCTGGCCGGCCATCTGGCCGCGCGCACGGCGTAGGTGCGCGGGAGGCTCAGCGCACCTTCAACTTTTCCTTCGGCGCGGGCGCGCTGCGTGTCTTTGCTTCGAAGCGGGGCTTGGGCAGGAGGCGGAAGCGCGTCTGGCACCAGGCGAAGCCGACGCCAACGTCCAGCAGGGCGTCGGAGCGCCCGCACGGGCAGGCGAAGTCCATCACCTCGATGACGCGATAGGACTCGCCGGCGACCAGCGGCACCGGCTCTCCCGTGACATGGTTGGGCGCGGCATTGACGCAGAGAACCAGATCGCCGGGCCCGACAGCATCGCTCATGGCGACCTCCCTTACGCTGAGGGAGAGGATAGACCCGTGACACCCGGCGGCAAGGGCGCATGCCCCTCGCGTTCTCGCCAGACCAACACGCACTGCGGCGGGATCGCCTCCGGGTTGAGCGCGCGGCGCTGGCAAACACCAACAATTCAACAACCGCGCTGAGAAAGCCCCTTTGCTTCCGTGATTGGCTGCGCCTATCCAGTTCCTATGCCAATGGCCTCGGCTTCGAGCGCCATGCCTAAGGGCAAACCCCAGTGGAGTCCGGAATGCCCGACGCGCTCGACGATCTGATGGCGAAGCTGAAGCAGGAACCGCTCGACAAGCCGCTCGATGGCGTTGCGGCGGACGTTGAGGCCAGACTGCATTCACAAGCTTCCATGCAGGCGCAGATGTGGAGCGTCAGGGCGGCCGCCGTCTTGATGGTCGCTATCGGCGGCTTTCTTGTGAGCGCGTCTCTTGAGGGCGCCAGAGACACACGGCAACAGACGCCGTTCTCGGACTGGTCGAGCCTTGCGCCATCGACGCTGCTGGAGTCGGGCGGGTGAAGATTTCGCTCGCCGGCGCGCTTGTTACCATGTTGCTTGCCTTCGCCGCAGGCGTCGCCGGCATCTGGGTCGGGGCGCGGTTCCTTGTTCCCGAACCAGCGTCGAAGAGCCCCCTTCATGCCATGGTGCATGAGAGACTGAGTCTGTCGGCCGAGCAGGAAGACAGGCTTTCCGTTGTCGAAGCGACGTTCGCCCAGCGCCGCCAGACACTGGAAGCGGAGATGCAGAAGGCCAATGCGGAACTGGCGGCCGCGATCCGCGTCAGCGAGATAGCGGGACCGGAAGTCGAAGCCGCCGTTCATCACTTCCATGACGCAATGGGAGACCTTCAGGCGGCGACGATCGATCACGTGTTTGCCATGCGCGCCATACTGACGCCCGAACAACGCGAGCACTTTGATGAAAAGATCAGTGAAGCGCTGACATCCAATGCAAGATGACAGGGGGCGTGTCTGCCGATAGCGACGCGGCCCTTGCGCGGCGGGCCGCCGGAGGCGACCGCGATGCATTCAACTGCATCATCAGGCGCTATCAGGAAAAGCTCTACCGCTTCATCCGCAGATATGTTGGCGACGCCGACGAGGCCTACGATCTGCTCCAGGAGACATTCGTCTCCGCCTGGCAGGCCATGGGGCGTTTCGATTCCTCGCGGCCCGTTGAACTGTGGATGCGGCGGATCGCGCTCAACAAGTGCCGTGACTGGGGACGGCGCCGCGCTGTGCGGCGCTTCTTCTACGGAGCGGCCTCGCTTGATGTCGTCCCCGAGCCGCCCGACGCAGCTTCCGGCGGCGAGGAGGATCAGCTCGCACTGACGCGCCTCGACAGGGCGATCGCCGCCTTGCCCAGCCAGCTCAAGGAGCCCTTGCTGCTGACGGCCTTCGAAGGCCTTTCGCATGAGGCCGCAGGCCGGGCGCTCGGGATCAGCGCGAAGGCGGTCGAGACCCGCGTTCACCGCGCACGGAAACGTCTGGCCGATATCCTGGGCGGTGATGCGGCCGCTGAAGACGGCTAGGGTGTTTCCCGCTGTCTCATTGCGCTTCTGTCCGGGCTTACCTGACCCGCGTGATCATCATGTGCCCGGCGGACGTATCGAAGGCGAGGCCGTCGCGGCCATTCCGGTCAAAGTAGTCGTCAACGGCCTTTCTCGAGCCAGACCAGTCCAGATAGGCATGGATGGCGACCGAGCCGCCGACGATGAGACGGGGCATGATACGCTCGAGGCAGGCGGTGACCGGCTCGAACCAGTCGACGTCGATATGGGCGAGCGCCACCGGTTCATCGACGGCAAGCGTATCCTGCACCTTGCCCTTGATCAGCTGGACGTTGTGATCCGCGATGGGGAAGCCGAGCCGCTGGAAATTCTCTTTCACAACGCCGTGGAGATCCTCCTCGTAGAGATAGTATTTCGTGCCGCCGAGACCGACCGCTGACCCGGACGCTATTTCGGCATATCGCTGCTTCATGTCCTCGCCATCATTGTCCGCAGGCGGTGGGATCATGTCGAAGACGTCGTAGACCCTGAGCGGTCGCGCAACAGACTTTGCTGCGCACATCAGTATCGATGAGCCTCCGCGGGCGCATCCCGCCTCGATAATCAGTCCACCGCTGCCGGCCGTGTCGAGGACGCTCCGTATCAACTGTCGCATCTGTGCGTCATGCAGATACGACAGGTTCTCGGTCTGTATCCGCGTCCATAACTGGCGAACCAGCGGCGGGAAGGCTTGCCACCGCAGCTTCTGGCGGGCGCGCTCGGCACGCCAGCGAACCGCACCGACAACACGCGAAACCAGAGACATCGCCTAGCTCCGCCCTGCGTGGATGATCATCGCGACGAAGACATCCGGCCGAGCCGGTCCGGCTCCCGGGCAATGCAGGTCGAGCAATACGCCCCGATCCCGGCCCTGAGCGGGCCGAAGTTCCGTTAGCAACGGGCCAGACAGCGGCCCCCTGCTTGGCGTACGCACCGAAGCCGCCGATCCCTCACAGGGGAGGAAAGATTTTTGGATTAACGCTTCTTTCCCGACGACCATGGCCTCGGGCGAAGAGCCGGGCTCTCATGGCGCGGCTCTGAAAGTTGTCGGCTCAGGCGGCGCTGGCCGCCTGTCGTTTGGCGCGGTCGCGGAAGGGGGCGATGCGGCTCATGCCCCAGGCGATCATGATCTGCGCGCCGGCATAGGTGATCCAGACCGAGCCCGGCGGGATGTCGGCGTCGGCGAACTTGCCGGCGGCGATCAGCGTGTCGGACAGCATGAAGATCACGGCGCCCAGCCGCGCCAGCATCGGCGCCTTCACCACGAAGGCCGAGCACACCATCACGGTGATGATCGCCTGATAGCCTAGCGCCGGAATCGTGAGGTCGCCCATGCCGGGCAGAAGCCAGACCAGCAGCGCCGCCGAGATCAGCAGCACAATGATGACGACCGGGAAGTCGCGCTTGTTGAGGCCCAGCACGCGGCCCCATTCGGCGAAGGCGGCGATGTAGAAGATGTGGCCGACGGCGAAGGCGGCCATGCCATAGACAAAGACGATCTCGAGCAGCACGTCGCCCAGTGCACAGAAGAGCAGGCCGGAGCCGGCGATCCAGGAACGCTGGCTGAGGGCGTAGAGGCCGAGCATGACGATGCCGGCCGCCTTCCAGACGAGGCCGCCGGGATCGGCGAGCTTCACCCAGTCGTTCGCGAGATGGGACATCGCCACGATGGCGGCGAGGACGAAGAACAGGGTGAAGACGGTGTTGCGCGAGGCGGCGGTGGTCGAGTCTGGCGTTGTGCTTGTCATGGACGCAGGTGTTAGCGGGCGCCGCGGCGCTTGTCGATTTGGCGTGGGGGAAGGCCAGTGCGGCTAGCTCACAATTTCCAGCGCGTCGCCCAGACGGGCTGATTTCAGCAACGCCAGCAGGTCTGGCAGGGCGCAGGCGATGCAGCCTTCGGTCGCTGAATAGTCAGGCCTCGCCACATGCAGAAAGATCGCGCTGCCAAAGCCGGGGACGGGCGGATCGTCGTTGTACCCGAGCACGACTATGACGTCGTAGACATGGTCCTCGCGCCAGAGTTTTTCGTGGCTCATCGGAAAGGGCAGGACGACAGGGCGGTTGTAGAAGGGGCTGGCCGGATCATCGCACCAGCCGCCCTCGGGAATCAGCGGATCGGCAGGAAGGCCGGTTTCAGGCCTTTCCAGCCGGTCGGGCCGCCAGAACACCTGGCGCATGGGCCAGAGCCCCAGCGGAGAGGCGCCATCGCCCTCGCGCTTGGCCGCGGCCGGCGTAACGCCGCTTCTGCCCAGCGCGCAGCGGGCCTCGCCGCCCGGCCATCGCAGGATTCCGGCGCTTTCAGCGTTGAACGGGGAGGTGGGCCCTGATTGAGGCATGCGGCCTGTCCGCTTCGTGATGGCTTCCTCGGCTGGTCCGTACAACCTAGACTTGGTATGCCCCGCATCAAATATAGAACAGAAGACACGGGACCGGAGACGCCGACGAGATGACCGCCGCCAAGACCATCCTTCTGGTCGACGACGATCAGGACCTGCGCGAGGCTCTGGCCGAGCAGTTCGAGCTGCATGAGGGATTCCGCGTCGAGCACGCCGCATCCGCCGGCGAAGGCATCAAGAAGGCGGAGGAGGCGCGAGCCGATCTCGTCATTCTTGATGTCGAGCTGCCAGACATGGACGGGCGCGACGCCTGCAAGCTGATGCGCAAGCACGGCATCGCCGCGCCGATCGTGATGCTGACGGGGCAGGCGACGGATGCGGATGCGATCCTCGGGCTCGATTCGGGCGCCAATGACTACGTCACCAAGCCGTTCAAGTTTTCCGTGCTGCTGGCGCGCGTGCGGGCGCACTTGCGCACGTTCGAGCAGAGCGAGGATGCGACCTTCCGGCTGGGCCCGTATGAATTCCGTCCGGCGGCGAAGCTGCTGATCGATGAGAAGGAAAAGAAGATCCGTCTCACAGAGAAGGAGACGAACATCCTGAAATATCTCTATCGCGCGGGCGGCAAGCCGGTCGGGCGCGAGGAGCTTCTGAGCGAGGTGTGGGGCTACAACGCCAACGTCACCACGCACACGCTGGAGACGCACATCTACCGCCTGCGCCAGAAGATCGAACCCGATCCGGCCAATGCGCGGCTGCTGCTGACCGAAAGCGGCGGGTATCGGCTGCAGGCGTAAGATGGGCCAGCGCGGGAGATCGCTGGTTCTGTTTGCTGGGCTACTGGCCGGGTGCGCGACGCCGTCCCAGACGCCTGCCGTCGCTGACGAGACAAAAACGAATTCCATTGTCCGAAACGGCCGACTGGTTTGCGATGATCGTGCGATCGAGCCGGAGCGAAACAGGGAAGTCTACCGCTTCATCGCCGACTATGTGACGCAAGGGGGATGGGTCGCTCCCGAGCTGCGATTGTTGAGCTGGAAGTCTTCGGACATGGTGATGTCGATCATCCCGGGATTTCCGCCGTCCCATGCCGAAATACCCGCAACGTTTGTCCTCGTCCTGGGCCAGTGCGGACAGGCGATGCTGCGCGAAATGCCGATTTTCGAAGTTGTCGAAATTCCTTTGGGAAGCGGGCGATGGGAGACGGACGGTGGGTATCCGTTGCATGTCTACACCATGAAGGTCGACTGATCCGGAGGATGACGTACGCCCGAGAATGGCGGATACCGGCTGCAGGCTTGACGGCCCGGCGGGGCGGTTGCTAGCTCTTGAATGTCGCCGGTCCCGGAAGGGGCCGGCGATTTTGTTTCCGACAATCTGCTGACCGCCCGGACGTCTGCCAACGCAGCGCGGGCGAAGCCTTGCCCTTCGGAGTTCGTCATGGACCGGACTGCGCTGCGCGCCGATTGCGCGCAATGCGCCGCGCTGTGCTGCGTGGCGCTGGCCTTCGACCGCTCGGAGCACTTCGCGCACGACAAGCCGGCAGGGGAGGCGTGCGCCATGCTGTCGGCGTGCGGGACATGCCGGATCCATGGCGAGCGCGCAGCGCGCGGCTATGGCGGTTGCATCGTCTATGACTGCCTTGGCGCCGGACAGCGCGCGACGCGGATGTTTGCCGGGCGCGCATGGCGGGATGATCCGGACGTGACGCGCGCGCTATTCGACGCGTTCAGCCGACTGCGGCGCGTGCATGACTTGCTGCTGTTGCTGGATGAAGCCGGGCGTTTGCCGCTGACGCCGGCGCAGCGGCTGGCGTGCGGCCAGCTGTGGGCGATGCTTGCCGCCGCCGATACGCCTGAGGCGTTGGCGGCGCTGGAGTGCGCGCGCGTTGAGGCGCAGGTGCTGCAGTTTCTGGCCAGCCTGAAGCCGGCGGCGTCGCGCGTTCGCGGGGGCGGCTAGAGCTTGAAGCCTGCGGCGATGGCGAGGTCGCGCAGGTTGACGGCGGGGCGTGGGCCGATGTGGGAGATCACCTCGCCGGCGCAGAGATTGCCCAGCTTCGCCGCATCGATCAGGGGAAGGCCGTGGGTGATGCCGTAGAGCATGCCGGCGGCGTACTGGTCGCCCGCGCCGGTGGCGTCGACGACGGGCGCGGCGGTGACCGGCGCGAACCAGGTGTCCGAGCCCGAAACGATGACCGAACCCTTGGACGAGCGCGTGATGGCGGCGATCTGGCTGTCATTGCGGATCTGGGTGACGGCCGCGTCGAAGTCGTCGGTTTCATAGAGTGCGAGCAATTCATGCTCGTTGGCGAAGACGAGGTCGCAGTGCGTGCGGACGAGATGGACGAAGCTGTCGCGGTGACGATCGACGCAGAACACGTCCGACAGGGTGATGGCGACCTTGCGGCCGGCGGACTTGGCGACTTCGGAGGCATGCACGAACGCCGTCTTGGCGGCGGGTTTGTCGAACAGATAGCCTTCCAGATAGAGCCATTCGGCGGACGCGACCGCGCCGGCGTCGACATCGCTGGCTGCGAATTCGGTGGAGGCGCCGAGGAAGGTGTTCATCGAGCGCTCGCCATCGGGCGTGACGGCGATCATCGAGCGGGCGGTGGAGGGGCCGTTGGTGAGCGGCGAGCCGAAGAAGTCGACGCCGATGGTCTGCATGTCGGCGACATAGGCCTTGCCGATGGCGTCATCGGCGACCTTGCCCATGAAGCCGCCGCGGCCGCCGAGGCTGCGCAGGCCCGCGATCGAGTTGCCGGCCGAGCCGCCCGAGGTTTCGACGCGGGTTGCTGGCAGGGCGTTGTAGAGCATGGCGGCGCGGTCTTCCTCGATGAGGTTGGTGCGCGCCTTGGGGATGTCGTAGCGGACCAGGAAGTCGTCATCGACCTGCGCGATCACGTCCATGATGGCGTTGCCAAGGGCGACGACGTCGTACTTCACCGGCATGAGAATTATTCCCCTCGCCGGCGCAAAATCCACCATGGAAAGCGGGGCTGAGCGGTCTTAAAGACCGGGGGCGCCGTGAGTGCAAGTGACAGGATAGGCACAGAAGCCCGATGACCGAAATCGCCCTGCTGACGGCGGCAAACCTGGTGTCCGGCGCAACGGACAGACGCTCGGACGCCTATCTGTTCGACATCCAGCTGGAGATCCTGCGCGGCGGCTTCGCGCCCGAGGGACTGGAGCTGACGCCGGTGCGCTGGACGGATGCGGCGACGGACTGGCGCCGGTTCGGCGCTGTGCTGGTCAATTGCGCATGGGACTATCAGGACCAGCACGAGGCGTTTCTTGCGACGCTGGACCGGATCGCCGCCCTGGGCGTGCCGGTGTTCAACGATCCGGCGACGGTGCGCTGGAACATCCGCAAGACCTATCTGCGCGAGATCGAGGCGAAGGGCGTCGCCGTGATCCCGACGCTGTGGCCCGAGGCGCCGACGGCGGACGATATCGCGGAGGCGATGCGCGTCTTCGGCGCCGACGATGTCGTGCTGAAGCGGCAGGTGGGCGGCGGGGCGCGGGCGCAGGTGCGCTACAACCGTGCGAATCTTCCGGCGCCGGGCCCGGTCATGGACAGGCCGGGCATGATCCAGCCTTTCATTCCGTCGATCGCGAGCGAGGGCGAATATTCCTTCCTGTTTGTCGATGGCGATTTCAGCCATGTGCTGGTGAAGCGGCCGAAGTCCGGCGACTACCGCATCCAGGAAGCCTATGGCGGCACGTCGGAGGCGATTGATCCGACGCCGGCCGATCTGGCTGCGGCGTCGTCTGTGTTGGGCGCGCTTGCCGAAGCGCCACTCTATGCGCGCGTCGACATGGTGCGCGGGGCGGAGGGCGGACTTCTGCTTATGGAGCTCGAGGTGCTGGAGCCCTATCTCTATCCGCGACAGGGTCCGCAGATCGGCGCGATGCTCGGCAAGGCGCTGGCGCGGCGGCTACGCCACAGCTGATCATCGTTTCGGTTTGTCGCCGCTCACATCTGCAGCGCGGGACTTCCGCCACGCAGGCGCCGGTCCTACCTTGAGGGCCGGGAGAACTCTCACATGCAGTATGTGTGCGATGCGTCCAAGGGGCGCGCCTGGTTCCGTATTGAGACCGACGCCGAAGCCGCCGACGAATCGCGGCTGATGCGCCATGCGGTCGAGAAACATTTCCTGCTGGCCAAGGCGCGGGCGCGCCGGTCGTATCAGCCGGGCCCGGGTCTGGAGCGCGATATCGGTCTGAAGGGACACCTTGCGCGGACGATGCCGCTGTTCCTGACGCTGCGGGCCGATGACGGGGCAGGGCTGGTGACGGCCATGCTGCCGCCGGGCGGCAAGCCGCTGGGCGATTGTCCGGTGATCGTGGTCGGGCCGGAGAATGCCGATCCCTATCCCGATCATGCCGGACGCCATCGAGGCGCTGGGCCGCCACTATGACGTGCCGCTGCCGCGCGCCCGCTGCTATCCCTACGCGCAGCGATAGGCGCGCCTCAGGCGCAGCCTTCGACATACTGGATGCTGGGGCCGCCGGCGTGGATCGCGCCGACATTGCCTGAGCCGTCGATCTCGTAGACGAGACCGCGTGCATCGGGCTCCTCGACATAGGATTCGCTGCGCGGGCCGCCGCTCCACACCGTGATGTATTCGGCGGGGTGGTCCATGTATTTGTGCGGCGTGACGACGGCTCGGGCGCCGTAGAAAGCCTTCACCTTGTCCGCCGGATCGCCAAGCCCGAAGCCGTCGGCGGTTTTCACATCGTTGAGTTCGGCGAGCGTGATGCGCGTGAGGATATTGTCTTCCAGCATGACGAACAGGCCCAGCGGCGCGCGCTGGGGCTGATAGTCGTCGCAGGCATTGATGTCGTCGCTGGCCGGCATGGCGTCGGGCGTGGCGGTGGGGCCGACGATCGCCTCGACGTCCGCGCGGCTCATGCCGATCTTCAGATCGCCCCAGCCTTCGGGCGTCAGAGCTGAAGCGTCGGCCTGTTGGGTCGCCGGCGGCGGCGTTTCGGCGGCTTCCGGCGTGCCCGGCGTTTCATCCAGCGGCTCGTCCGCCCCGGGCGTGCACGCGGCCAGCGCGAGCGCGGACAGAAAACCAGCGAGCAGAAAAGTACGGTTCACGCAGCGCTCCCGTAGGGTCTCGTTCGTTGTGCGGTCCCTGAGGTGGATATAGCGTGCGGCCAAGGGGAGGACAGCTTCATGCATGTCATTGGCGCCGGTCTCGGCCGCACAGGAACGTATTCGCTCAAGTTCGCGCTCAACCAGCTCGGGCTTGGGCCGTGTCACCACATGGAAGAGGTGATCCACGATATCCCGAGGCAATCGCCGCTGTGGGACGCTGCGATTGCCGGAAAGCCCGACTGGGGCGCGATCTATCAGGGCTACAACAGCGCCGTCGACTGGACGACGGCGTCTTTCTTCCGCGAACTGGCAACCGTCTATCCCGGCGCCAAATTCGTGCTGTCGACCCGGACGCCGGAAAGCTGGGCCGAGAGCTTCGGCGAGACGATCTACACGGTTCTCAAAGGCCGGGAGCATGCGCCGCCGGACAAGCGCGGCTGGCTCGAGATGGTCGTGAAGGTCGTCGCGAAGGCAGGCATTCCGCTCGATCTCGACCGCGACGGGCTGATCAACGCGTTCATCGCGCATGAGCGGGCGGTGAAGGCGGCGATCCCCGCCGACAGGTTGCTGGTGTTCGACGTGAAGCAGGGGTGGGAGCCGCTGTGCGCGTTTCTTGGCAAGCCGGTTCCGGCCGACCCGTTCCCGCGCACCAATGACCGCGAGCAGTTCTTCGAAATGCTGAAGGGCGGCTAGGCCGCAGCCGTGACCGTCACGGTGACGGGGACGTGGTCGGAGGGCTTTTCCCCGCCGCGTTCGGCCGTGTGGATGCGGTAGCTGGCGATATCGACCAGCGGCGTCGCGCGCTTGTCGGCCCACCAGTGATCAAGGCGGCGGCCGCGGTTGGAGACCTTCCAGTCGGCGGCGCGATAGCTCCACCATGTGTAGAGCTTTTCGTCCGGCTTGTGCTTGGCGCGGGCGATGTCGGTGAATTTGCCCTCCGTCAGCACGCGCTTGAGGCCGTCGGTCTCGACCGGCGTGTGGCTGACCACGTTCAGCAATTGCCGGTGTGACCAGACATCGTTTTCCTCCGGCGCGATGTTGATGTCGCCGGCGACCAGCAAGGGCAGGGCGGAGCGCTTCTGCGCGCGCGCGAGGTAGAAGGCGCGCATGCGCTCCACGAAGTCGAGCTTGTGGGCGAACTTCTCGTTGACCGCGGGGTCGGGAATGTCGGCGCCGGCCGGGACGTAAAGGTTCTGCAACTCGAAGCCGCCCACTTCGACCGCCGCGCAGCGCGCATGGCCGTGGCGGCACAAGGCCGGCGTTTCGAGCGCGGTGATCGGCTGCCTCGAGACGATGGCGACGCCGTGCATGCCCTTCTGGCCGGAGAGATGGATGTGCTTATAGCCCGCCGCTTCGAATGCCTTGCGGGGGAACTGGTCCTCCAGGCATTTGATTTCCTGCAGACACAGGACGTCCGGCTTCTCGCGCTTCAGGAAGGCGATCACACGGTCGATACGGAGGCGAACCGAATTGATGTTCCAGGTCGCCAGGGAGAGGCGTTTCATGGGCGGGAAAAGGCGGACAGAGAGGGCTGGGCTGGACGTTCGCTAGGACAATCGGGTGCGCCGCGCCTGCGATCAAGGAAAAGCCGCTGACGCGGGGCGATTTCACGCGGAGGGCGAGAAAACCCCAGCCAGATCAACCGGATTGGGGAGCCCTGAACTGAGACGCGCCCGGCCGCGGGGACAGCCAGGCGCGCCTTGCGCCACAGGGGCGCGATGGGGGCCGGGGGATAGCACCGGCTTTCGATCCACTGCGAGCGTCTGCGGGGGGAAGCTCAGACGCGAGCGGCTTCGATCCACGTGACAATTAGGCCACGAAGTCGCAGATTTGTCACCTGAAGCTTGGTTAAAATTTGAGTGTTGCGCGCCCGCCCGCCCGGTTTTCCGGCGGGCTCCGCGCAGATTTACGGCCCGGCTTCGGGGCCGGGCCGCGAATCATCATCTGGCTGTGACGCGTCTAGCGGCGGTCGTCGTTGTCGTTCGGATCGCGCACGACGAACAGGGACGGTTTCAGCGACACGTTCTGCTTGATGTCGGACAGCGAGACACGGGTTTCCGCGCCCGTGCCGTCGACCTGGCGCCAGCCCAGCAGTTCGAAGTCCGACTGGCGGAATTGCAGGATCATCTTGCCTTCCGCTTCGCCCGTCTTGTCGACCAGCGTCACGTAATGGAAGCCGTTGCTGGAATTGACGTCGGTGACGCTGCCGTCGCGCTTGAGATCGATATCCGAGCGCAGGAACAGGTGCAGCGGCGTCGAGGACAGCGGGATCGCGTCATACGCCTTGCGCTTGGGCTCCTCGATCGAGACGGTCTGGCCGTCCGAGACAATGAACATCGGCTCGGGCGAGGTGTATTCGAAGCGCACGCGGCCCGGACGGCTGATGTAGAACACGCCGGACGAGGGCGAGCCCTGCGGATCGATCTGGGTGAAGCGGCCCTGCGCGGTCTTCGTATCGGACATCGCCCTGGCGACGCGGTCGATGATGGTGTTGCGGTCAAGCGGGCCCGGGGCCTGGACCTTCACGATTTCGGCGGCGGGCGGCGCAACCACGGGCGCGGGCTTCGGCGCGACCGGCGTGATCACGGGTTTGGGCGTATCCACCACAACCGGGATGACCGGAGCGGGGGCCGGCGTGACCGGCTGTGCGACAACCGGCGCAAGATCCGGCGCGGGAAGCGGCTCGACGGTCACCGGGGCCTGCGCGGCCAGCGCCTGCGCAGACACAGAGAGGGCGAGGGGGAAGAGGGTGCTCAGGATGCTCATGGCGGCCAACCTCCGCTTCGCGCCCGGCGAAAACAAGACCGGCCCAAGGAATTTTCGCCCTGTTTTCCTGAACATCGGTTCAGTCCTCTTTTGCGGCCCGGAGGCCAAGGTCTAAGCTAACGCGATGACGCCGAAACAGTTTCACGCCGTGGCAGGAGCCTTCCCGGAGACGGAATTCGCCACGTCCTACGGGCAGCCGGCCTGGAAGGCGTTCGGCAAGTTCTTCACGCGGCTGCGGGCCGAGGACGACAGCGTGGTGCTGGGGCAGGTTCCGTTCGATGAACGCGAGATGCTGTGCGAGGCCGATCCGGAGACCTTCCACTTCACAGACCATTACCGGAATTACCCGATCGTGCTGGCGCGGCTGAAGCGGCTGACGCCGGCGCAGCTCAGGGGCTATCTCGAACGGCAGTGGCGCCATAATGCGCCCAAGAAGTGGATCAAGGCTTGGGACGAGGCGGCCGGGCAGGCTCCGGCGACACCCGCTTCGGACAGGGGACGGAAACGGACAGCGGCGGGCGGCAAACGTCCGGCCGCAACCAAGGGGGCAAGGACGACCCGATGAGGACGTTGATTATTCTTGTGCTGGCCGGCGCGCTGGCGTTCGGCGGGTTCCTGACCAAGCCGGACGAGGTGGCGCAGCGCGCCAACGCTGAAAAGGTGATGGCCGAACGGCGCGGCGGCTTCGATGTCGGCGACCTGATCGGCGATGTGCTGACCGGCCGCAAGGACGAGCGCAAGTTTGAGGATCTTATCGTCGCGACACGCTACACCATTCGTTCCGGCGACGATGTGGTTCTCGAATGCCTTGGCCTTTACGCACAGTACCTGTGCTCGCCGCCCGAAAAGAAATAGGGTTATAAGACCCGCAGGGCGGGGCGGCCTCACGAGTCCGGAACGGGAGCGTTCGATGCGCGTGGTGATTGTCCTCTTTCTTCTGCTCGCGATCGCAGGCGGTGCGGCCTATATGACGCGGCCAGATCAGGGTCTGCATCGCGGCGTCGCCGTTGCGCTGATGGAAGAGGGCAAGGTGGACGCGCCGGATTCGGCGACGGGCAAGTACGCCTTCGACGACTTCTATGTCGTCACGCGCTCGACCATGACGTCGGATGCGGGAAAGCTGCTGGAATGCTGGGGCGTCTATTCCCGCTTCTTCTGTCTTGGACCGGCGGCAGTGGCGCAAACGCCGGCGGCGGGCTAGACGCGGCAGGCACAACGCGGCTTGGGACGGACGATGAAGCGCGGCTTCTTCCGGCGGTATCTTCTGGTTGTGGGCGGCATCTTCGTGGTGCTCGTCGCGCTTGGCGTGTGGTTGAAGCCGCCGCTGGAGAACATGCGCGAAGGTGTGGACGAAGGACTGCGCGCCTGGGCGGCCGCGCATACGGATGCAGGCCAGCCGCCGCCAGCCGTGACGCATGAGGAATCGCACGACTGGATCATCGCCGCCTCTCACACCGCCAAGGTGGGCGAGGAGACATTCTCCTGCTGGGGCGCGTTCAAGGTGACGGTCTGCACCGGACCCGACGGGGAGTAGGCGCGAAAAAGCCGGCTTGAGGGAGCCGGCCTTTTCCTGTTCTGACGGCGGCGCGGCTGCACGCGCACGCCATCAGGTCAGTCTCTGAGGCGGACCATCGTCCGCCGCGCGTTGTGACTACTCGACGCGCAGGTTCACGGCGGACATCTTGCCCGACCGCTTGTCGGCTTGCTCCTCGAAGGACACTTTCTGTCCGTCGGCGAGGCCGCGCAGGCCAGCGGCCTCAACGGCGCTGATGTGAACGAACACGTCTTTCGCGCCGTTCTCGGCTGGATGAAGCCATAGCCCTTGGTGGCGTTGAACCATTTCACAGTTCCGGTGGTCATCTTGGGTCTTCCCTTAGCAGTCGTGACGGCGCTCGCGTGAACGCGATGCGCCCCTCGGTGATCAAGCGTGGGTGGATGTCGTCAGCGTGCGCCGGAAGCCGGGTGTGGCGGGGCGGAGGCCAAGTCGTCGGCCGAAACTCGATGGGCGAGCCCCTAACACGTCCGGGCTGTGGCGAACAGGGGCTGCCTGCGATTGCCACGGCCGATCCATGAGCCCATAGGAACAGTGTCGTTCGAACTGGCGCGAGGCCGCGCGGCGGGTGACTCCGGAGGAAAACCCTTGTCCGCGCTCGACGAACGTATCCCGACCATGTCCGAAACGGAACTCGACAACCTGCAGGACAATGCAACGCGCCTGGCGACATCGGGCTCGGCTGCGCAGAAGGCCGAGGCCGCGCGCCTCCTGCCGATCATCGCCGAGGCGCTGGAGGCGGCGCGCGCCGCCGCGTTGCCGAAATGTCCGAGAAGCGCGTCGTACGCCAGAAGAAATCGCCGACGCCCGCGCCAAACGGGTCGCCGCCAGGAAGGCGGAGATAGAAGCCGCCGCCGCAGCGAAGAAAGGCGACTAGGCCGCTTCTTCGTCCGAATTGCCGCTCGGGGCCCTGTCGCGGGAGAGGATCTGGCGTTTGCCGGCATGGTCGGCGGCCGAGATGATGCCTTCGCGTTCCATGCGCTCGATCATCGAGGCGGCGCGGTTGTAGCCGATGCGCAGCACGCGCTGGACGTAGGACGTGGTCGGACGCTTTTCGCGGATCACCGCAGCGACGGCATCGCGATACATGTCCTCTTCCGGATCGCCCGAGGACGTGCCGAACGCGTTGTCGGCGACGGATGGTTCTTCGTCGACCGGGTCGGTGACGCCCTCGACATACTGCGGCACGCCTTGCTCCTTGAGCCAGTCGACCACGGCCTGGACTTCCTCGTCCTTCACGAACGGCCCGTGCACGCGGACCATCTGGCCGGCGCCGGTGGTGTAGAGCATGTCGCCCTGGCCGAGCAGCTGTTCGGCGCCCTGTTCGCCGAGGATGGTGCGGCTGTCGATCTTGGACGCGACCTTGAACGAGATGCGGGTCGGGAAGTTGGCCTTGATCGTGCCGGTGATGACGTCGACCGAGGGCCGCTGCGTGGCGGTGATGAGATGGATGCCGGCCGCGCGCGCCATCTGGGCGATGCGCTGCACCGCGCTTTCGATGTCCTTGCCGGCGACCAGCATGAGGTCGGCCATCTCGTCGATGACGACGACGATGTGCGGCATGGGTTCGGGCTTGACCGCTTCGGTCTCCCACACGGCTTCGCCGGTTTCCTTGTTCCAGCCAGTCTGGACCTGACGCGTCAGGTGCTCGCCCTTCGAGGCGGCGTCTTCGGCTTTCTGGTTGAAGCCGGCGATGTTGCGCACGCCGACCTTCGACATCAGCTCGTAGCGGCTTTCCATCTCGCGCACGACCCATTTGAGCGCGAGCACGGCCTTCTGCGGATCGGTGACGACCGGCGAGAGCAGGTGAGGGACGCCCTCATAGATCGACAGTTCGAGCATCTTCGGGTCGATCATGATGAAGCGGCACTTCTCGGGCGGCAGCTTGAACATCAGCGACAGGATCATCGCGTTGATGCCGACCGACTTGCCCGAGCCCGTCGTCCCCGCAACGAGGAGGTGGGGCATCTTGGCGAGGTCGCCGATCATCGGCTGGCCTTCGATCGTCTCGCCCAGCGCGAGCGGCAGGGCCATGCGCGCGCGGGTGAACTCGTTGGAGTTCAGAAGGTCGCGCAGATAGACGGTCTCGCGGTTCGGGTTGGGCAGTTCGATGCCGATGGCGTTGCGGCCGGGGATGACGGCGACACGCGCCGACTTGGCGGACATGGCGCGCGCAATGTCCTCGGTGAGCGCGACGACTTTCGAGGAGCGCACGCCCGGGGCGGGCTCGAGTTCGAACAGCGTGACGACGGGACCCGGGCGTACTTCGGTGATGCGGCCCTTGACGCCGAACTCGTTGAGCACTTCGCCGAGGCGGTCGGCCATTTCGAGCAGGCGCGCTTCATCGACTTCCGAGCGGCGCAGCGGCGGCACGTCGAGCAAGTCGATCGGCGGAATGGCGCCGGACGGATCGCGCACGCGCGCTGACTGCGCGCTCGTTTGCTGCATCGGGCGCGCGGCGGCCTGTTGCGGCGCGGCGGGGCGCGGAATGGCGCGCTGCGCGGGTTGCTGGGCGGAAGCAGCGTCGGGCACCGGACGGCTTTCGAGGACGCGCGGAACGATCGGGCGCTGGCGGCTTTGTTGTTCGGAATTCTCGACGGCGTTGAAGAAGCCCTGTTCGCCGGTCTCGAAACCATCTTCCTCGGTGTAGATGATCGGTTCGATCACTTCGCGCGGCTTCTGGCCGAGCAGGCGCATCACGCCGCCCATCAGGCCGCCCGATGTTGCGGGGCGCGAGGGGAGAGCCGGCACGCCGGCGACAACCGGGCGCGCAGGTTCGTCGTAGTGATCATCGTAGCGTTCGGGCCGGCGGGTGAGCGAGCGCCAGAGCGAAGTGGCGTCGGAGGCGCCTAGACCCATCGCCATCGCGGCGAACAGGATCGCAAGCAGGCCGGACAGCGCCGACGCCCAGACCTGCGCTTCGGGAATCTTGAGCGCGGCGAAGGGCGTTGCGGTGATGGAGAGCATCAGTTCGCCGACGACGCCGCCGAGGCCCGCGCCAAGATCCCACGAGCGCGGGATCGGCCATTCGGCGAGACAGCAGGACGCAAAGAGGATCGCGGCCATCGCCCAGATCCAGGCGGCCGGATCGCGCTGGCCGATGCCGAAGGCGCGGCGCACGCCGCCGATCATCAGCGCAAAGCCGAGCAGGATCGCGGTCCAGCCGAAGCCCTGCATGAGGAGGTCGCCGAACGCGGCGCCGACATGGCCGAACATGTTGCCGGGAACAGCCTCGCTGACGAGGCCGGTGGCCGGATCGCGCACGCGCGCCACGGCCATGTTGAAGCTGGCGTCGCTGACGGAATAGGACGAGCACGCGCCCGAGATGAACACGCCGGCCGAAAACGCGGCGAGCCCGCTCCAGGAAGCGGGTGAGGGCGCCGGAGCCGCGCCTCGTAACCGTCGTCCTCGCGATAGGGCGCGCGGGTGGTCAGCTGCCGTCGTCCTCGTGGAACATGGCTAATGGGAGCAAGCCGACACTTGCGCACCGGCTCTTAACGCGGCCCTACCAGACGGGCTTATCCACAGCGGTTCGCGCGGAAAAAATCGTTACGGCGGCGTTGGTAATTGCGGCTTGTTGCGTCGCGGAGGCGCCTTGCGGGGCCGGGAGATAAAAAAGGGTCCCGGGCGCCGCTGCAGGGCGTCCGGGACCTATCCCTGATCAGCCTTGCGGGCCGTTCACCGGACCGTTCTAGCCCGCTTTCCGCCCCGGGCATCCCTGCCTTCGGGGCTTCCGACCGATGGGGCAGGGCTTGCCCTGAACCGGTGCGCGGCAAGCGGGCAGGCGCCCAAGAATTGTGCAATTGCGAAGGAGTCTTAAACGCCGCGGGGGGGCTTGCTTGTCCGGAGTGCGCCCGCTCGCCCCTACTTCCTTCGCATCTGCGGGGGCGGCGACGTCCGGGGTGGGTGCGTTTCATTGCGCCGGTTGCGAGTCAGCCTCAGGGGAGACAAATGTTGAATAAAACCAGTCGATTGGATCGACTTTCACTTTGGGGGACCGGCCTGAAAGCCGGCTTGGCTGCAATCGCAGCTGCATTCATGCTTTCGACGCTGAGCCCGGTTTCGGCCCAGCAGCCGACACCGGATGCGCCGCCTACATCTGAGGCGCCTGCCGAACCGCCGGCTGACGTCACGGCCGAACCGCCAGCCGAAATGGCGGCCGAACCGGCCGCTGAAGAAGACGCGGCTCCGGCGGAAGAAGAAGCCGCCCCGACGGGCCTTCTGGCCAGCCAGCAGCCGCTGGTGGTCGAATCCGGCAACACAGCCTGGATCCTGACCTCCACCGCGCTCGTCCTGCTGATGACGATCCCGGGCCTCGCCCTGTTCTACGGCGGCATGGTCCGCAAGAAGAACGTGATCGCGATGGTGACGCAGAACTTCGCGATCACCTGTCTCGTCAGCGTGCTCTGGATGGTCGTCGTCTATTCGCTGGCCTTCGGCACACACACGGATGAGTCGATGAACCAGTGGTTCGGCGGCTTCGATCTGGTGATGCTGACGGCGGTGACATCCGAAACGGCGCACGCGGCCACGGCCGACCTGCCGGAATATCTCTGGATCGTCTACCAGATGACCTTCGCGATCATCACGGTGGCCCTCATCACCGGCGCCTATGCCGACCGGATGAAGTTCCTGCCGATGCTGATCTTCTCCTCGCTCTGGGCGGTGCTGGTCTATGGACCGATCTGCCACTGGGTCTGGGGCGGCGGCTGGATTGGCGCTCTCGGCGCGGCCGACTTCGCCGGCGGCACCGTGGTGCACATCAACGCCGGCGTCGCCGGTCTTGTTGCGGCGATCCTGCTTGGCAAACGCAAAGGCTATCCGACCGAGAACATGGCGCCGCACAACGTTGTGCTGACCATGATCGGCGCCTCGCTGCTGTGGGTTGGCTGGTTCGGCTTCAACGCCGGTTCGGCCTGGACGGCTGACGCCGCTTCGTCGGTCGCCATGCTGAACACCCAGGTCGCCACGGCGCTCGCTGCGCTGGTCTGGATGATCATCGAGATGCTTCATCGCGGCAAAGCCTCGATGCTGGGTCTTGCCTCGGGCGCCGTCGCTGGCCTCGTTGCGATCACCCCGGCGGCCGGTCTCGTCTCGCCGCAGGCCTCTCTGGTCATCGGCGCGGCTGGCGGCTTCGGCGGCTATATCGGCGCGGTCTTCCTCAAGAAGATGCTCGGGTATGACGACGCGCTGGATGTCTTCGGCATCCACGGCGTGTGCGGCATCATCGGCGCCATCCTGACGGGCGTGTTCTATCAGGGCGACGGCGTGACGATGGTCGACCAGGTCGGCAAGCAGGCGACTGCTGTCGGCGCGACCCTCGTCTACTCCGGCGGCGTTTCCGCGGTCATCCTGCTGATCCTGAAGTTCACGATCGGCATCCGGGTGAACGAAGAAGCCGAGGACGAAGGCCTCGACACCTCGCTGCATGGTGAGGCGATCCACTAGGACGCGCCTTGACCCCTTCCCCCATGCATGTCGGCGCTGCCGGCGCGGCGCCAGGGGGAAGGGGACAGACAAGTGGGGCGCGGTCATTCGGCCGCGCCCCTTTTTCTTTGGCGGCCGCAGGCGCTATGTCTGGGGTATGACCGCCGACACCCTTCATCGCTGTGACGTGGCCATCGCCGGGGGCGGGCCTGTCGGGCTGACGCTTGCCCTTGCACTGGCGGCGCGCGGGTTCGACGTGACCGTCGCCGACGCTTCGGCGCCGCCGGGAGAGGGTCCGGCCGACAGTCGCGCCTATTTCATCGCCTATGGCTGCTGGCGGATCTTCCGGGCGCTGGGTCTCGAGGACCAGCTGATCCCCCATGCCGAGCCTGTTCATGAGGTCGAGGCTGAAGGGCGTCTCGGCGGCATATCCTTCATCGCCGAGGAATGCGCCGAACCGGCGCTCGGCTACATGATCGAGGGGTCGGCGCTTGTTGCGGCCTTGCATGCGGCGGCGGCGGGCAATCCGCATATCCGTCTTCTCTCGCGGGCGCGGATCGATGCGGTTGCGTTCAACCCCGCGAGGGCGACGCTGACGGTCGGCAGTGTCGCGATCACGGCTTCCCTGGTGGTCGGGTGCGATGGCGCGAAGTCGATGGTGCGCAAGGCAGCCGGGTTGCGCTTTGAAGGCCATGACTATGAGTCGGCGGCGATCTCAACGACGATCAGCCTCGCAAAACCGCACAAGGGCGCGGCGCGCCAGATCTTCCTGCCGCGTGGCCCCATGGCCGTGCTGCCGCTTCAGCATGATCGCGCCAACCTGATCTGGACGGAACGCAAGGCGGTCGCCGAAGCGCTGGCCGAACTCGATGATGACGGGTTCGAGCGCGAGCTGGCCAAGGCGGCGGGCGATTTCCTGCCGGGCGCGAAGCTGGCCGGCCCGCGCCATGTCTTCCCGTTGCGGCTGTATGTGGCGGAGCGGTTCGACGGCCATCGCGTTGCGCTGGCGGGCGATGCGGCGCACGTGATCCATCCGCTGGCCGGGCAGGGGCTCAATCTGGGTCTCAAGGATGTGGCGGCGCTGACGGACGTGATCGCCGAGGCGCAGCGTGTGGGGTTGGACATCGGATCGGCGAGCGCGCTGGCGCTCTATACGAACTGGCGGCGCGCGGATGTTGCTGCGACGGCCGGGGCAATGGAAGGCTTTGCGCGGGCGTTTACCGCGCCGCTGCCGGTACGGCTGGCTGCCGGTGCAGCCATGGCGGCGGCGGGCGTCATCCCCAGCGCGCGCAAGCTGTTCGCGCGGGAAGCTGGCGGCGATCTTGGCGAGATTCCCAGCCTGATGGCGCGCTGAGCCGCCGTTAATCGTATGGTCAGCACGGACCGGCAGGTTCGGCGCGATGAGCGACGTTCCCGCAGACACGACTGCTGAAGCCGAAGCGGCGCGGCAAAGCCTCGCCGCGGTTGCGCGCGGCTGGCCGGGCATGGCGCTGGTTGTCGGCGATGATGGCCGCATCCAGGCGGCCAGCGCGCTTTCCGGATTTGCCGATGGCATGCGTGCGCCGTTCGATCTGCCGGCGGCGCCGGTGGCGAGCCAGATTGTCGACACGGCCGGCCGCAGATGGCGCGTGTCTGCGCCGGTTTGCGGCCTGCGCCTTGCGACCGCCGATCTCAACGAGGCGCCGGATGCAGCGCACCGCTTCACGGCGGCTGTGAGCCATGAGATTCGGACGCCGCTCAACGGCATTCTCGGCATGGCGGCGCTGCTGGAAGAAACCGAGCTGACGCCAGCGCAGCGCGACTATGCCAGCGCGATCCGCAAGTCGGGGTCGCGCCTGCTCGATCTCCTCAACAACGTGCTCGACTTCTCGCGGCTGGAGGCGGGCGACATCCCGCTCGATGAAGCGCCGTTCGATCCATCCGACCTCGTGCAGGATGTCGCCGAGTTGCTGGCGCCGCGCGCGCATGCGGCGGGGCTCGACATCGCCGCCATTGTCGATCCCGATCTGGCGCCGCGCCTGATCGGGGACGCTGCGCGGCTGCGCCAGATCCTGTTCAATCTCGCGGGCAACGCCATCAAGTTCACATCCAGCGGCGGCGTGCTGATCGTGGCGCGGCAGGGCAAGGGAGGCGAAGGCCTTGAACTTGTCGTGCGCGACACAGGCGTGGGCGTGCCGGATCATGCCAAGGCGAAACTGTTCGAGGCGTTCAGCCAGGTGAACGCCGCCGATGCGCGCCGCGATGGCGGCGTGGGACTTGGTCTTGCGATCGTCGCGCGCCTTGTCGAAGCGATGAACGGACATGTCAGCGTCACATCGTCCTTCGGACATGGCGCCATGTTCGTGGTCGAGGTTCCGCTGAAGGCGGTGCAGCAGGCGCGCGCGCCGCAACGCGCACTGCGGGGCCGGCCATTGCGGGTTGCGATGGATCTTGCGCCGACCTCGATGCTGGCCTGCATCGCCGCGCTGGCGCAGGGCGGCGCCAGACTCGTCACGGATGTGGGTCAGGCCGATCTCGTCATTCTCGACGCGGCGCTGCCGCCGGCGCAGATCCAGGAGATCGCGAAACGGCGGAGGACGCTGGTCGTGCTGCGGCCCGGCGATCGTTCCCGCATCGAACAGTTCCGCGCGATGGGCTGCGCCGGCTATCTCATCCGGCCGTTGCGCGCGGCCTCCATTGTCGAGCGCGTCGGCCTGACGCTGGCGGGCGCCGTGCAGCCGGATGCGGCGGAAGAGACGATGAAGCCCGGCGAGGCGGGCATCGCGCTGATTGCAGACGACAATGCCGTCAACGCGCTGCTGGCGCGAAGCGCGCTCACCGCTGCCGGGTTCCGCGTCGACACTGCAGGAACCGGGGCCGAAGCGCTGGAAAGGGCGGGCGAAACCCTCTATTCGGTTATCTTCATGGATATCCGCATGCCTGTGATGGATGGGCTGGAGGCGACGCGTCGCATCCGCCGTCTTGGCGGCCCGGCGGCCGAGACGCCGATTGTTGCGCTGACGGCCGATGTCGATCCCGATCTCGAAATGGAAGCGAAGGCGGCGGGCGTGTCGCAGCTTGCCGCGAAGCCCATCGATCCGCCGCGCCTGCGCGAGATCGCGCTGAGCTGGGCGCGGCAGCAGAAACAGGCCGCCGAATGACGGAAGCCACGCCAGGCGCCGCACCTGCCAAGCCAACGCCGCGCTGGCTGCGGGCGCTGCGATCCCTCGGCGACCGCAAGATGCTGGCCATGCTGCTGCTGGCGCTGGCGGCGGGCATTCCCTATGGCGCCGTCCTCGGCACGCTCAACGCCTGGCTGACGGAAGAGGGGATCACGCCCGGCGAGATCGGCGTGCTCTCTGTCATCATCCTCGCCTACAGCTACAAGTTCATCTGGTCGCCCGGTCTGCAGAAGGCGTGGTTCCCGAAGCTCGGCATTCCGTGGCTGACCAAACTTGGCCCGCGCCGCGCCTGGCTGTTGACGATGCAGACCATCATTGCAGCGCTTCTGGTGCTGCTGGCCTTCTCGCAACCGGCGACGTCGATCGCCTATGTGGCGCTGATCGGCGTGCTGGTGGCGTTCGCCTCGGCAACGCACGACATCGTGCTGGATGCGTGGCGGATCGAGGTCGCAACCAGCGATGAAGACAAGGACATCATGTCCGCGCTCTACCAGTTCGGCTATCGCATCGCCGGGCTGTTCACCGGCATGTTCGCGCTGATGCTGGCCGATCACATCCCGTGGTCGGTGATCTACGGCCTTATCGCCGCCGGCATGATCCTGGCGACTGTTGGAACGTTCGTCGCGCCGGAGCCTGACCATGCCGCCGAGCAGGCGGGCGAGCGCGACAAGCGGCCAAGCTATGCCGGCGGCCTCTCGCGCGACACCATCCGCTATTCGGTCGGCGCGGTGGCGCTGGGGTGGGCGGTCGCGATCTTCCTGATCGGGAACTTCACGGCGAGCTCGCTGATGTCCGCGAAGCCGCCCAGCGCATCGGCTTTCACGGTGGAGCAGGGGCCGATCATCGTCTTCCTGTCGGTGATTGCGCCGGGTCTGGTGGCGGCATGGTTGTTGCGCCGGTCGCCTACGGCGGCGGCGCATCGCGAGGCCACCGGCGCGCGCGTCGACAAGATCGCCGATGCGTTGTTCCACACTGTGCTCGATCCCCTGATGGACCTGATCCATCGCCTGAAATGGGCGGCGGTGCTGATCCTTCTGCTGGTCCTGTCCTACCGGTTCGTCGACCTGATCTGGGGCAGCTTCGCCTACACGTTCTATCTCGGCGATCCCGCCGTCGGTCTGACCGGCCATCCCGAGATCAGTCTCGGCGCGCTCGGTCATTCGAACACTGATGTCGCCATCGCATCGAAAACATTCGGCGTGCTGATGACGGTCGCGGGCGCGGCTGCGGGCGGCGCGCTGCTCCTGTTCATCGGCAGGCTGCCTTGCCTTGTCATCGGCGCTTTCCTGAGCGCGATCACCAACCTCCTGTTCGCGGATCTTGCGGCTGGCGGGCAGGGCATGAACGCCTTCCTCGGCGCGACGGGACTGGGCGGCGCGCTGGGCGCGACCGGCATGGACCCGGCGCTGTCACGCCTCACCGTCGCTATCGCCATGGAGAATCTGGCGGGCGGCCTCGCCAGCGTGGCGTTCGTCGCCTATCTGACCTCGATCGTGAATCCGCGCTTTGCGGCGGTCCAATACGCGCTGCTGGCGTCGCTCACCATGCTGATCGGATCGCTTGGCCGGGTGCCGCTCGGCAAGTTCATCGACGAGAACGGCTTCCACGACTTCTTCGTGCTGACAGCCTGGCTCGGGATGATCGCTGTCGCGCTCAGCGCCGCCGAATGGTATCGCCAGTCGCGTCTGCCGAAGCCGGAGACCGCCCCGGCCCCCCAACCCGCAGAATAGCGACGGGCGAGTTCCCGCTAGCTCGCCTGCGCGCCGTCGGTCCGCCAGTGAAGGTTCAGCATCGGCAGCTGGTCGCGCGCCTTGCGCTTCGGCGCATCGAGCATCCGGCCGAGCGGATGCTTGCCGATCCGGCGGCGCAGTTCAGCATCCGGCGTTTCAGCGCGCATGCGATAGACGCGGTTCCGGGGATCGCGCTCATCGATGATGAGAACATCCGCATCGCCGCGGAAATAGGCGCCCTTGGCGATGCCTTCCTGATCGACGTGCAGGACGACGACGGCTTTCCGGCGTTGCGATTCAAATGGCCACATGGGTCCAGCCCCTGACAACAGATTGGTGGGTGTGCGGATATTCCGTTCCAGTCTCTTCGGCGCCTCGGCGCCGGGGAAGCAACGGGCGATTGGGCGCGTCGTTCCGCTCCTCCGGCAGAATTTGTTCTGGAAGCGTGCCGATCAGGTTAAGCGATGGTTAAATGTGATCGGGCACAAGAAGCGGCATGACGATGTCGCTTTCCGTCGTGAGCATGCTGTTCAGCTCGACCGCCAGTTCGAGCGGAAGCGGCCTTACCGCGATTGCGACCGGAACAGGCTCAACTGGCGCCACATCAACCGCCAGCGCCGGCACGATCCAGGCAGCGCTTGCGATGGCGCAGAAGAACGAGGCGAAACAGCTCGCGCAGGTCGCCAAAGACCCGCAGGTCCAGAAGGAACTCGCCCGCTATGAGAAGGTCGTGAAGAACGCCGAGTCGATCGACGACGTTCTCAACGACCTTGTCGCGCGCAAGGTGCTGATGACGGCAACCGGCCTGCGGTCGGATATCGACAATATCGGCCTGGCCAAAAGGGCTATGCTGTCGGACGCCACCGACTCCAAGTCGGTCGCGGCGCAGCTGTCGTCCATCAAGGGCGGCTGGATCGACTTCGTGAAGACGTACGACCTCGCCAAATATGGCGTCGACCGGCTGGCGCCGAAGCAGGATGGCTTCGAGGCGCGCTGGCGCGTCGAGCTGCAACGCGAGGGCGAACCGCTTGAGGCGATGCTCGAGATCAGCCGGTTCAGGGGCGGCTGGCAGGCCACGGTCGATGGCGTCGCCGTTCCGATTATCGTCGATGGCGACGATGTCACGATCGACATGATCTGGAATGACGCCGAGGACGAGCTACACACGACGCGCCTGAGGGGAACGCTGGATGGGGACAGCATGTCCGGCGTCCAGGCTGACGACGGCGTCGATCTGGAGACCGAATGGAGCGCCTCGCTCTACTTCAAGGATACGCTGGCGGATATCCGCAAGAACTACATCGCGGAGAAGCGCCTCGATCTGCTGGATCAGCAGATGCAGGGGCTGGGATCGGCCGTGCTGTTCAAGCAGGTCGCCGGCAGTCTGAAGGACGCGACGGACGTCCTCGCCTCGGGGCTCGGGCGGGAAGTGATCACCACGGCGTTCAATATTCCCAAGCAGATCGCGATCCAGTCGATGGTGGCGCAGGAAAAAGCCATCGCGCAGCGCGTGGACTTTTCGCGGTTGCAGAACCCGGCCTATGTCGACGTCATCGCGCAGCGCTATCTGCTGATGCTGAATGGCGGTCTGGGCGGAATTACCGTTTGATGTGACGCAGCGTTCGCGCGCGTGGAGAGCGCGGTTGGCGCGCCAGCGACATCGTGAGACCCTGAATTGTTGCTATGCACACCGCGCCAGTGGGAGGGCGCGCCGGGGGACTTGCCATGCGTGGCCATCGGGGAGGATCAGCGCTGGGGCTGGCGGCATGTCTTGCCGCTGCTGCGCTGCTGCCCGGCGCGGCTTTCGCCTGCGGTGCGCCTGCCCGCACAATCGGAGTTGCGCCGGGAGAGAATGTCGGCGGTAACGCGCCGGGGTTTGCGCAGCTGGACCTGCGCGACAAGGAAGTCGTTCTGACGTTCGATGATGGCCCCGAACCGTCCACCACACCCGCCGTTCTGGATGCGTTGCGGGCGAGTTGCGCACCGGCGACTTTCTTCGTTCTGGGCGGGCCGGCGGAAGATCATCCCGCGATCGTGAAGCGCGAAGTGGCGGAAGGCCACGCGGTCGGCAGCCACACTTACTCTCACAGCGATCTTTCCGATGCGCCGTTCGAAGCGGCGACGCGTGACATCACCGAAGGGTATCTGCCGGTGAAGGCGGCTGGCGTGCAGCCGATCCTGTTCCGCTTTCCCCAGCTAGCATCGTCCGAGCCTCTGCTGACCTGGCTTGGCGAGCATGGCATGACGGCGATCGGAGCCGACATCGATCCCAATGACTGGGCCGGGGATCCGCCACGTGAAACGCTGGCGCGCCTGAAGGATCAGCTGCGCGAGAAAGGTCGCGGCATCATCATTCTGCACGACAACCAGCCGAACACGGCGAAGCTATTGCCCGATCTGCTCGCTTTTCTGAGCAGCGAGGGATACAGCATCGTCCGCCTTGTTGGCGGGCCAGCCAGCCACCAGCTGGCTCGCGGCGACTTTCGCTAGGAAGTCTTCCGTCACCTTTTCGCGGCCAGTCGCATTGACGTGGCTGGGATCGCCGAAGTCCGCATCGGGCAGGGTCCACACCCGGTTGAGCGAGCGCATACCCATCCGTTCGGTATCTTTCCGGAAGGCCTCGACAGTGTCGAACAGGCGGCCCGGCACCTTTGCCATTGTCGTCTCGCTGACGGGCAACAGATAGAACGACAGACCGAATCCATGCTCCTTCGCAAGTGCTGCGATGGCTGCCGTGGCCTCGTGATTTATGCGCGGCACGGCGCGATCCGGCTCATATTCTCCCTCTTCAGGGAGTTCCGATGTTCCATTGGCAGTACCGTAGAACCGGTCACCGCGCCGGGCGAGGTAATTGGCGTGCTCTTCTTCGTTTCCCGCATGATTTGAAATCGCGACGGGAGGCTTTTCCAGAACGTTCTTGAGGGCAGGGCGCAGAAGGACGAGGTCCACCAGCGTCGCCTTCGTGCCGAGATATGAGATGGCCTTGTAGGTGATGCGGCGGGACAGGCTGTCCTCCCACTCCGACGCCTTGGCATAGGCATAGCTGGCGCGCGGGCCTTTCAGCATGTCGAAATTGGTGGTGCGCTGCATCAGTCCGCCAGGTTCGAGCACGTGCACCGTGCCATAGGCCATGACGACTTCCTTCGGACGGACGCCGCAGTCGATGAGCCGGTCGAGCACAGCCCAGCCGGAGAAGATGCCGGCCCCGCCGATCGCGAATTTCTCGACATCAATGCCCGCCGCGGCGATCGTGCGAGCCGACACGCCGGCAACCGCGCGCGAATCGCCGATTATCAGAAGTTCGGGCGTCGCCTTGGCCTCGCAGGCGGCCTCGATATGGTCTTCCAGCGCTTC
The DNA here is from genome assembly GCA_041398245.1 of Hyphomonadaceae bacterium. Taxonomy (GTDB): domain Bacteria; phylum Pseudomonadota; class Alphaproteobacteria; order Caulobacterales; family Hyphomonadaceae; genus UBA7672. The sequence continues at coordinate 119,342 of JAWKVC010000004.1, read as the reverse complement.
GGCCATGCCGAATTCAGGTGGGCTATGGATCCAGCTTTCGGGCGCATAGCTGGCCGCAACGATGCTGGCCAGCAGGCCTCCGGCCATGCTGAACAGGAAGAGACGTGCGCCCTTGCCGCCGCGCTTGCCGCTGGCGGCGGCCGCGCCGCCACCCAGCGCGTCGAGGTCGACGTCGGCGCCGGACTTGTGGGCCATGCGCGCGCGTGTCGCCTCAGAGCTAGAACTGGAAGTAGAGGAACTCATTCTGCGCTCCGATGAAAATGAGTCCGACGAAGCTGGCCACGCCGGCGAGAAGGCCGCCGCCCAGGATCGCCATGCGGCGGTTGTCGGTGAGGAAACGTTCGGCCTGGCGCACCATCCACATCGAGTTCGGCAGGAGGATCGCCGCGAACGCCGCGATGATGGGCGATCCGACGCCCCACAGACGCGGGTCGGCGAGGAAGTTTGCGAACACGGCCGGGTCAGCGCCGTTCATGCCGGCCATGCCGCCCAGCATGTCGCCGGCGCCGCCGATGGTCGTTGCGCGGAAGAAGACCCAGGCAATGATGACAGCGAGCAGGGTGAGGGCCCAGCCGACGAAAGGCGCGGCCGCCTTGCCGACGAATTGCTGGAGCTTGAGGCCGGCCTGGCCCCAGAGATGCGCAACGATGAGATAGAGTCCGTGCAGGGCGCCCCAGACAACGAACAGCCAGCTTGCGCCATGCCACAGCCCGCCCAGCAGCATGGTGAGGAACAGGTTGCGATAGCGGGCGAGGTCGCCGTGACGGTTGCCGCCCAGCGGGATGTAGAGATAATCGCGCAGGAAGCGCGACAGGGTCATGTGCCAGCGTCGCCAGAACTCGACGATCGACAACGAGCGGTAGGGCGAGTCGAAGTTGATCGGCAGGACGATGCCGAACATCAGGCCGAGGCCGACGGCCATGTCCGAATAGCCCGAGAAGTCGAAATAGATCTGCAGCGTATAGGCGAGGGCGCCGCCCCAGGCCGTGTAGAGTTCAGGGATGGCGCCGGCGTCGGCGGCGTTGAACGCCTCGTTCGCCCACGGCGCCACGGTGTCGGCGAAGACGACCTTCTTCCAGAGACCGATCGCGAAGAGGAGCACGCCCAGCGTGATGCGCAGCCAGTTGAAGCGATAGGTGTTCGGGTCCGCGAACTGCGGCATCATCTCCTTGTGGTGGAGCACCGGACCCGCGATCAGGTGCGGGAAGAAGGTGACGAACAGGACGTAGGAGGAGAACGACTTCTCCTTCACCTCGCCCTTGTAGCTGTCCACCAGGTAGGCGATCTGCGTGAACGTGTAGAACGAGATGCCGATCGGCAGGATGATGTCGAGCGGCCCCGGCCCGAGGCCGGTGAGGGCGTGCAGCGTGCCCATGAAGAAGTTCGCGTACTTGAAGTAGGCAAGCAGGCCGAGATCGATGGTGATCGCCGCAATGATGCCGAGACGGCGGACTGCTTTCGGCCGGTCGGACTGCAGGAACAGGCCCGCCAGATAGTTGAAGACGATGCTGCCCATCAGCAGCAGCGTCACTTCCGGCATCCAGTAGGCGTAGAAGATCAGCGAGGCGGCGATCAGGACGAAGACCGGCAGGCGCCTGTTCACCTTCGCGGCGATGAAGAACGCCGCCAGCGTGACCGGCAGAAAGCCGAGAATGAAGAGGTAGGTATGAAACAGCATGCCGTGCCGCGGCCCCGCGCAGAAGTCTCCGGACCTCACTCGCCCGGTCGTTGAGCCTCAGGGGCTGCAATCACCGTGCCGTCTGCTCCCCGTAATCTTTCGTAACGGACGGATTGGCGCCCGGCATGGCAATCGAAAGAAAAGACTCAAAAATACAGAATACTAAGCCCAATTTCCCACAGCACGAATTCGTATATTGAAACGCTTCTAACTTGCATATACATATTGTGCTCAGTGAGGTTTTGGCCCATGTGCCCGCATTCCCATTCCAGCGCCGTATCCGGCCCGCTCGACAGGGCAGGCCAGTCCGAACCCTCCGGCTCGGCCGGGCGGCGCTGGTTTGGGGTTCGCCTGCGGGCGACGGCGTTCAAGCCGCTGACCTATTCGGCCATGCACCTCACCGTTGCGATCGGGGTCGCCTACGCGCTGACGCAGGACTGGCGGATCGCGCTGGGCGTCGGCGTGATCGAGCCGATGGTGCAGACCGTGGCGTATGTGTTCCACGAAAAGGCGTGGTCGCTGGGCGGGAAGAACCGCGCCAGCTAGGCCACGCCCTCCGTCTGGTCAGTGAACCCCGGGCGCCCAGTTGCCATGGAAGCCCGACGGCACACGGCGCGGCATGCGGATGGTGGCCGTCGGCGGCGCGCTGATGTCCTGCGCTTCCAGCACCTGCAGCTCCGACGTGTCAGTCGCCGCGCGATAGACCAGCACCAGAAGATGCCCGTCGCCTTCGGGGCGCGCTTGCCGAGCGCGGCACAAAGATCGGCTCGCCGACATAATCGCCGGGCGCGAAGGTCAGCACCTTGCGCGCGCCGGTCTTGAGATCGAGGTGCACGATCGAGTTGAACGACAGCGGATGGCGGCTGCCGACATTGGCGACATACCAGCCATGGCGATAGGGCAGGCCGGCAAAGCGCTCGTCAGGACGCGGGAATTCAGACGGGAGATCGTCGAGCTTCTGGCGCTTCGCCCGGCTGGCCGGATCGGCCATGTCGATGGTCCACCGCGTGAGATTGCCATCGGTGTTCTGCGGCGGTGAGCCGTCGGCCATCGGGAAGAGCGGCGCGACGTCGTACTCGACCAGCTCGCAATGGATCGTGTCGCCTTCTTCCCACGCGTTCAGCGGGTGGAACATGTAGTTGGGATCGATCTCGACCCAGCGGATCGTTTCGACGCCGGCATTCCGGCGCATGACGCCGATATAGCCGGGCTTGTCCTTCTCCCACGCAATCGGCGGCTTGCCCTGCATGGCGCGCGGCAGGTCCATCGTCAGCGGCAGAACGGGGAAGAGCACATGGTTCCGCGTCACGATGAAGTCGTGGATCATCGACGCATAGGGCGCGGTGAAGCGGTCGCGCCGCGTGACCTTTCCAGACGCGTCGGTGACGCCGTAGTCCATCAGGGGCGACAGGGGTTGCGGCCCCGCGGAGTAGGCGAACCAGACCAGCTCGCCGGTTTCGGGATCGATCTTGGGGTGGGCGGTGAACTTGCCGCCGGTCTGCATGAAGCGGCCGTCTTCCAGGCCGACCGGATCCATCTCGAACGGTTCGCTCTGCTCCTGCAGCGCCATCAGCTTGCCGGCGTGCCAGACGATGTTGGTGTTGGCGCCGCCGGGATTGACGTTGGCGACCGAGGGATCACTGCCCATGCCGCCAAAGCCGCCGAACAGCGCGCGTCCGGCGGCGTGCTCGGCCTGCCAGCGCGGCGTGCGCACCCAGCGATTGCGGTAGTGCGCCGAATTGGTCTTCGGGTCGAGGAAGAAGCCGTGGATCATGCCGTCGCCGATGAAGGCGTGATACTGGCCGCGCGGCTCGAACTGCGGATTGGGGCCGTTCCGGTAATAGGCGCCGAACAGCGCTTCGGGAATGCGGCCTTCGACCTTGAGATCGAAATCATCCTCGCTGCGAATCGGCGCGAGCGGGCCTGCAAGATGGGGATTGATCGTGGTTCCGTCGGCCATGGCGTTTCCCTTTTTATTCTTACATTGTAAATTTATACCGTAAATCATAGAAGACCACAAGGCGTCGCAAACCGCGGCGGCCGCTGAGGAAAGCGAGGGGCGGGTGCCAAAGGTCCTGACAGCGGAAGATATCGAAGCGTTTCGCGAGCGCCTGTGCGACATCGCTGAGGAAAAGTTCGCCGCCCATGGCGCTGACGGCGTCACGCTCCGCGAGCTGGCCGATGCGCTGGGCGTCTCGCCGATGACGCCCTATCGCTATTTCAAGGACAAGGATGCGATCCTTGCGGCTGTCCGCGCGCGGGCCTTCGATCGCTTCGCCGAGGCGATGGAGAAGGCCGAGACAAGACGGACCCAGCGCAAGGCGGCCTTCACTGGCGCGCTCTATGTCGACTGGGCCATGGCGAATCCCGCCGCCTACCGGCTGATGTTCGATACGCAGCAGCCCACGGCCAGCAACTATCCCGATCTGGTGGCCGCCATGACGCGGGCGCGCGGCACGATGACAGCCGTGTGGAAGCAGCTTGCGGCCGACAACCATTTCAAGGGCGACATCGAACTCGCCGGGCATCTGATGTGGTCGGCCCAGCATGGCGCCGTGATGCTGCAGCTCGCCGGCCTGCTGAGACCGCCACAGGATGCGCGCAAGCTGGCGCGCCGGACGATCGAGGCGATCGCGCGCGATCTTGGCGTCGGCGGAAAGTAGGCGCGCCTACCAGACGCCGGGAATCCAGCGGTGTTTCACGCGCGCCGCATAATCGCTGTAACCGGCGAGGTCGCGCTTGAGCAGGCCGTCCTCGGCCAGCGTGCGGATCGCAAGCACGATGGCCATCACCGCGACAGGGATCAGCGCGACCAGCGAACCCAGCGACAGCGCCATGCCCACGCACATCACGATGGCAAAGGCGTAGCCCGGATGACGGATCCAGGCGTAGGGGCCGGTCTCGACCACGGTGTGGCCGCGGTCGGTCTGGATGCGCACGCTCGCCTCGAAGAAACGGTTGACGCTCTGCGCCCATGTCGTGCCGGCGAACCCGGCGCAGAACAAAGCATAGCCGGCGAGCTGCACCCACACCGATTGCGGCGCCCAGTGGAAGCGCGCGTCATCCAGCGCCGCAAACGGCAGGATGGAGGCGAAGCCGAGGATGGTCAGCGGCGCGAGGATCAGGTCCCAGCCTTTGGTGCCCGCCTGGAACTTGCGGCGCACGGTCAGCAGTTCGGGATTGTCACGCTTGATCTTGCCGACGCCGAAGAAGATGCAGACCACGAACAGGGAATAGAACAGCCAGCCCCGGCGCCAGTCGATCGTTCCGGCGGGCCAGAACAGGGCGACAAGCATCACGCCAAGGGCGAGGCAGATCATGACATAGGCGGCGAGCGTCTGCGGCTCGGCGTCTGGCGATCCGGAAGCGCTGTCGTCAGCCGTGGTGTCGTTCATGCCGCCTCTCCGGGGCTTCGCGATACGCCGGAGACGGAGCCTAGCGCGGCGCCTGGCCTGCGTCGATTCAGGCCCCGCACACGCGCGGCCCAACCCAGAACGTAGGCGCAAGGCGCGACGAAATGGGGACAGGCGTCGTCGCGTTGAGGTCTTACTGCATCCCGCCGGGGCCGGCGCTGACGGCGACCATGGCGGCGCGCAGCGTGCGGTCGCCGATACGCCAGCCGGACTGGAACAACTGGGCCACCGATCCCGCCGGATGTTCGGACGGGATCTGCGTCACGGCCTGGTGCAGGGCAGGGTCGAACGCCGCGCCGGGCGAGGCGTCGATGGCGGTGACGCCGTGGCGCGCCAGCACGGTGACCAGTTCCTTTTGCGTCAGCTCGACGCCCTCGAGCGCGGTCTTCACCGCATCGGTCATCAGGCCGCGGCTCTGCTCGGGCACCGAATCGATGGCGCGTGACAGGTTGTCGGCGACGTTGAGCAGGTCGCGCGCGAATTTCTCGACGGCGTAGAGACGCGCTTCCTCGATCTGGCGGTTGGCGCGTTTGCGCACATTCTCGGTCTCGGCCAGTGCGCGCAGCACATTGTCCTTCAGCGCATCGCGCTCCTTCTCGAGCGCGGCGACCGTCTCGGCGAGCGGGTTCACATCGGGCGCATGGCCCACGGCTTCGCCCATGCCTTCATTCTCCGCAGCCAGCACCGCCTCGTCCTCGGGTTCACCGGAGCCGGGAGGGTTGTTCTCGTTCATCACGCCTTACTCACGTTTGCCTGCCGGGGCGCGGGACTCGCCAAGAAGCCGCCCCACCACCTGCGCCGTATAGTCCACCATGGGAATGACGCGAGCATAATTCAGCCGCGTCGGCCCGATCACGCCCAGCGCGCCCACGATCTTCCTGTTCCCGTCCATATAGGGAGCGACGATCATTGCGGAACCCGACAGCGAAAACAGCGGGTTTTCCGCGCCGATGAACAGGCGGACGCCCTCGGCGTCCCGGGCGGTATCAAGCACGTTGAGCAGGTTTTCCGAGCGTTCCAGCTCGGCGAAAAGGTCGCGGACGCGGTCGAGGTCTTCCGAGGCGCGCGGATCGTCCAGCAGGTTGGCGCGCCCGCGCACGATCAGCGAGCGGCCACGGGCCGGGTCCTCGCCCGACCATTGCGCCAGCCCGTCCTCGACCAACCGGGCCGCCGTCTGGTCCAGCAGGGCGCGGCGCGAGCGGATCTCGGCCAGCACAACCTCGCGCGCCTCGGCCAGCGAGCGGCCCTTCATGCGGGCGTTGAGATAGTTGCCGGCCTCTATCAGCGCCGCGGCGGGGAGCCCGGCAGGCAGGGCCAGCACGCGGTTCTCGACATCGCCGGATTCGGCGACGATGACGGCGAGCGCCTGCTCGGAGGAAATCCGCACGAACTCGACATGGCGGATCGGCGCATCGGCGGTCGGCGTCGAGACGAGGCCGGCGCCGCCGACCAGACCGGACAGAAGTTCGGAGGCTTCCGACAGCACATTGTCGACGCGGCGGCCCGAGCCGGCGAGACGGCTTTCGATTTCGCGCTTGTCGGTTTCGGCGGGTTCGCCAAGCTGCAGCAGCGAGTCGACGAAGACGCGCAGGCCGGCATGGGTGGGGATGCGCCCGGCCGACGTGTGCGGCGAGTCGATCAGGCCAAGCTCGGTCAGGTCCGACATCACATTGCGGATCGAGGCGGGCGACAGCGCGACGCCCCGGCGCGAGATGGTGCGTGAGCCCACCGGCTCGCCGGTCTCAAGATAGGATTGCACGATCTCGCGGAAGATATCGCGCGAGCGCCTGTCCATGGCCGTGAAGGCGGACAGGAAGGAGCCGGGTCCGGGGGAATTGGGCGGGCTGGCGGTCATTGCGGGGGGAAGTTATGGGTTGCCTGTCGGGGTTTCAACAGGCCCGGCGCTACCTGTGACACCATAGAAAGCCCTGATTTGATGAGACCTTCCGGCCGATCCCCCAGCCAGCTCCGCCCCGTCACGCTGGAGGCGGGCGTCACGCGTTATGCGGAGGGGTCGTGCCTTGCGAAGTTTGGCCACACGCATGTCCTGTGCACGGCGTCGTGGGCGGGGGAGGTTCCGCGCTGGAAGAAGGGCAAGGGCGAGGGCTGGGTCACCGGCGAATACGGCATGCTGCCGCGCGCCACCCACACGCGCGGACGGCGCGAGGCGGCGGAAGGCAAGCAGTCCGGCCGCACGCAGGAAATCCAGCGCCTGATCGGCCGCGCGCTGCGCTCGGTGACCGACATGAAGGCGCTGGGCGAGAACACGATTACACTCGACTGCGATGTGCTGCAGGCTGATGGCGGCACACGCACGGCCGCGATCACGGGCGCCTATGTCGCCCTCGCGCTGGCCTGCCGCTATCTGGTCGAGGAAGGCGTCATCAAGGAGAACCCGTTGTCGGCGCAGGTGGCGGCGGTGTCGTGCGGCGTGTTCGAGGATGTGCCGGTGCTCGACCTCGACTACCCCGAAGACAGCGCGGCGCAGGTGGACGCGAATTTCGTGATGGCGTCCGGCGGCAAGCTGATCGAGATCCAGGGCACGGGCGAGCAGCGCGCCTTCACGCGCGCGGAATTCACCGCGCTGATGGATCTCGCCGAGCAGGGCTGCGAGGACCTGTTCGCCGCGCAGAGGAAGGCGCTGGGGCTCTGATGCTGACGCGGCGCGGGGTTGTCGGGGGAAGCGCAAGTCTTGTTCTGGCGGGATGCGCGGCCACGCCCGATCCGGCGGCGGGCGCCGAAGCCGCGCTCGCCGCGATCGAAGACCGCATCGGCGGACGCGTCGGCGTCTGCGTCATCGATGCTGGTTCAGGCGCCACGATCGGCCATCGCCGGCAGGAACGCTTCGCCATGGCTTCGACGTTCAAATGGCTGCTGGCGGCGGGCATCCTGAAGCGTTGTGAGCAGGGCATGAGCCTCGACGAGGTCATGCTCTTCAACAAGGGCGATCTGTTGCCGCATTCGCCAGTGTGCGAGACGAGGATCGATCCGGCGACCGGTATTGGCCGCATGCGTGTCGAGGAGCTGTGCGAAGCCATCGTCACGGTGAGCGACAATTGCGCCGCCAACCTTCTTCTTGCGCCCATGTTCGGGCCTCAGGGGCTGACGCGTTTCTTCCGCGAGGCGGGCGATAGCGTCACGCGGCTGGATCGGACGGAGCCCACGCTCAACGAGAACGCGCCGGGCGATCCGCGTGATACGACGACGCCGGAGGCGATGGCGCTGACGGCGCAGCGCATCCTGACGACGGATCATGTTCTCAACGCCGCCTCGCGCGAGCGACTTACCGGCTGGCTGCGCAAGACATCGACGGGGCTGGATCGCCTGCGCGCGGGACTGCCGGCGGCGTGGAACGCCGGCGACAAGACCGGTACGGGTGGCAATGGCGCGCACAATGATGTCGCCATCGCGTTTCCGCCCGGTCGCTCGCCCATCGTGATCGCGAGCTATCTCAGTGAGAGCGATGCGCCGGATGACGTGAAAGCCGCAGCGCACGCCGATGTGGCGCGTATCGTTGTGCGGGAGTTCGGTTGATGGCCGTGAAGAAACGGAAGGCGGACATCAAGTCGAAGACGACAGTCTACAAGGGCCGCTACAAGGTTGATGAATACGTCTTCGATTTCGACCGCGCCGCCGGGAAGGGGCGCGTCACCGGCTCGCGCCGCGAAGTGTTCGAGCGTGGCGACAGCGCGGCGGCGCTGATCCACGATGTCGAACGCGATGTGATCGTGCTGGCCGAACAATTCCGCGTCGCAACCTACGCCAAGGGCCCGGGCTATCTGATCGAGGCGATGGCGGGGTCGGTGGAGGAGGGCGAGGAGCCCGAAGACTGCATTCGTCGCGAGATGATGGAGGAGGTCGGCTATCGCGCCGGCAAGCTGACGCTGATCGGCAACGGCTACGCCTCGCCGGGATCAAGCTCGGAGCGCATCTTTCTCTACTACGCGCCAGTGAAGACGGCTGATCTGGTCGATCCCAAGGCCTCGGGACTCGCCGCCGAGAAGGAAGATATCCGCAGGGTCGAGTTTTCGCGCGAGGATTTCCTTGCCCGTGTCGAGGCCTGCGGGTTCGAGGACGCCAAGGTGATGACGCTGGGCCTGTGGCTGATGTCGCGCTCGCGCAAGGGCAAGCCGAAGGCGCGCTGAGAACCGGAGCTGAAATACCGGGCCTGCTGAAAGAAGAACGGCGGGCTTTCCGGGAATCGGATGGGTCCGGAAAGCCCGCCGCAGGCGCCGGGCGGGAGCGAGCCGCCTGGAGAGGCAGCCGCGCCGCGCCCTAGCGCAAGGCGATCATAGTCGGGGGTTCGCTGACCCCGGCCTTGTGGAAGGCGAGGACAACGGGGGCGTCGATTCCGTCCACCGCCGTTTCAACCGCTTGCGACACGCAGGTCTGGAACTGCGTTACCGCGCGCGGAAAGAGCGGGCTGTGCACGGGCTCAGAGCCGCACGCGGTGCGCGCAGCGGCGTTGATCCGCTGCAGCACAGTGCGGGCGCCGGCCTCGGTCGACAGATCGAGGTCGGAATAGGACACCGCCGTGGCGGTGGACTGGGCCGAGACCGGCTCGGCCATCGCCATCGGCGCAAGGGTGAGGGATCCGGCCGCCAGGATGACGGCGAGGATGCTCGTGATCAGGTTCGGGGAGGTCAGCGTTCTTTCGGTTCCCATTGTCATCTCCTGTGCATGGGTGAGCTGACATTGGGGGGTGGCGGGGCCGTCCGCTCGCCGATTTTGCGAAAAGGCGCGGCTTCGCAAAAATCGACAAGCCATTTCGGAAAGTGACGAGCCGTTTGTAACCGAACAATTCGGCCGCTGATTCCGTTCAGGTTTTCAGGAATCGATCAGGCGTTTTCAGGAATCGGCGAGTCCTCGCCCAGCGCCTTGCGGCGCCACTCGGAAGGCGAAATGCCCAACGCCTCCTTGAAGGCGCGGTTGAACGGGCCGAGCGAGGCGAATCCGATGTCGTAAGCGATGGTCGAGATCGACACGCGCGAATCGTTGGGGTCGGCCAGCCGCGCCTTGGCGGCGGCGATGCGGTGGGCGTTCACATAGCTGGGGAAGTTGCGATAGCCGAGCCGGTCGTTGATCAGGCGGCGCAGCTGGGTTTCAGGCACGCCGGCGCGCAGGGCGAGGCCGGCGATGGTGAGGCCTTCCTCCTTCCACACCTGATCCTTCGACATCAGGGCTTCGAGCCGGTCGAGATCGGCTTTCGCGGCCCGGTCCAGCACCGGCGTCTGGGCGCCGCCATTGCCGTTCGCCTTGCCGTTGGCGGCCGACGCCTGCTGGACAGGAGGGGAGGCGCGCGGCGGGACCTTGGGCCCGGCGGGCTGGGCTTCCGTTCCGAACATCTCTTCGCGCGGATCGAGGAAGACGACGGCGCCGGCCAGCACGATCGTGGCCAGCAGAGCGGCGTTGAACGTGGGATACCAGTCCGGCGTCCCGCCCAGCATTTCGAGCGCATCGAACCCGTTGAGCGACAGGATGTAGGCTGCAACCGCCGCCATGAAGGGCGCGCGCAGGCGCCGGCGCGATTCCACCAGATCATCGCGCCAGCCGCGCATCACGATCACGATGGCCCAGATCGCCAGCGTGATCTGGAACGTGCTGGTGATCACCCAAAGGTAAGGGATGAAGGGCTGCAATCTCAGCGCGTTGGCGATGCCGCACAGCCCCATGGCGGCGGGCGCCAGGAACATGACGGGCCGATAGCGCTCCACATCGCCGAACAGCGCCATCACCATCAGCCAGAACCAGCCGACGGATGTCATCGCCGTGATGCCAACGGCCAGCGCGAGTTCGGGCGGCAGCACGCCGGTCTCGTCATTCCACAATTTGACGGCGAAGAGGGCGGAGCAGGCGAAGAAGATGAAGCCGGTCCAGCGGGCGGCAGGGCGGGGCGCACGCAGCATCGCGGCCGCCATCGTCAGTAGCGCGCCGCCGCAAATCCCCAGAAGCAGCTGGGAGATATCGCCGGTCATTTCGCCTTGCAGGCTGCCGGTCATTATTGTCGTCCCCGGGCTCGAAAGCTCGTGATCAGATCTGTCTTTAGCAGATCAAGGCCGAAGTCCCGTCCGTCAAGGCTGACGCACGCGAAAGCTGGAACGATAATTTGATAATCCGGCTATTCGGCGGCGACGGCTCGCTCGCCGTCTTCATCGTCCGCGTCAGCCGCGACGTCGGGGTCCCAGACGAGAATGTCGCCGGGCTGGCAGTTGAGTTCGCGGCACAGCGCTTCAAGCGTCGAGAAACGGATGGCCTTGGCCTTACCGGTCTTCAGGATCGACAGATTGGCGAGCGTAATGCCGACGCGGTCGCCCAGCTCGGTGAGCGACATGCGTCTGTCCAGCAGAACTCGATCGAGGGTGACGCGGATCGCCATTGGCGCCGTTTCAGTCCTTATCCATTCACCGGTCCTGACCACCGGCGGGTCGTAAACGCATCATGGGCCGCGTCAGCCCTTAGCCTTGTCGCGGGGTCGAACCCGCTCGGTAACCTTGTTGCGGGCCCTTGCCCCGCCTCCCTGCAATGGTTGAACCATCCCGCGTCCGGAATGGTTCAAATTGTCATCTTCTGTTCCTCGCGCATCGCCGCGCCTTCGCGGAAGACCTGGGCCAGAACCAGCAGCGTCAACACTGCAAGCCATACCGGCCAGTTAATGTTCGGAAACCGGAAGGGCGCCGCATCGCCTGTCGGGGCGAAGACCCCGAAGATCAGGCGCACCAGGATCGCCACGAACATGCTCGACCCTTCCATGGCGGCCAGCACGATGCCGATCGCGGCGAAGCGCTTGGCGTTCTCCGGCACGAAGGGGTCGCGCTTCACCAGCGTCTCGAACACGCCGCGCAGATAGGCGCAGATGATCATCACGCCGATGCACAGGATCGAGCCGATCACCGTCCAGATCGTGAGATCGCGGGGGGTATTGAGCGGGAATTGTCCGAGGTCGAGGAAGGTCGAATTGCCTGAAACGATCGAATAGAGCGCGAAAGCGGCAATGATCCAGATGAAGCCAAGGAGGGCGCAGGCGACCACCCAGGCGACATCCACGGCCACCTTCAGGAATGACGAGATCGACCCGCGGCCGGTCGCGCTGATCAACATCTGGTCCGGGGCTCCAATCCATCCGGGACCGCACAACGCGGTCAAAATCTACCTCTCCCTGGAAGCACTTTGCCCAAGGCGCGGCTTGCCATGCGCCAGCTTGTCTGGCGGGATGGATTCGGACCATATCGAAAAACAATAAGGACGTCCAGCCGGGCCCGGCAGTCGCCGCCAAAGAGACGCACTCCCCAGAAACCCCGCATCCCGGGCCAAGCCGAGGACCCCGCCATGACCCAACGCCGCAAACCTGCTCCCGGCCGCCTGATCGCGGCTACCCACAACCCCGGAAAGGTGCGCGAGCTCTCGGAGCTTCTCGCAAAAGCCGGATTCACCGCCGTGTCCGCCGGCGAACTCGGGCTGCCCGAGCCGGAAGAAACGGCCGACACCTTCCGCGGCAATGCCGAACTTAAGGCGCTGGCCGCAGCGACAGCGTCGGGCGAGCCGGCGCTGGCGGATGATTCAGGTCTCAGCTGCGACGGGTTGTCGGGCGCTCCCGGCATCTATTCCGCGCGCTGGGCGGGACCCGAAAAGGACTTCCGCCTCGCCATGCAGAAGGTGGAGGACGGCCTCAGGGCCGAAACCAGCGATGATGGCGAGGTCGACAAGCGCGCCAGCTTCGTCTGCGTGCTGTCGCTGGCCTGGCCGGACGGGCATGTCGAAAGCTTCGAGGGCGTTGTGCGCGGCCAGCTGGTCTTCCCGCCACGCGGCGACAAGGGCTTTGGCTACGATCCGATCTTCGTGCCCGAGGGCGAGACGGAAACGTTCGGCGAGATGGACCAGGCCAAGAAACATGGCATGAGTCACCGCGCCGCGGCCTTCGCCCGATTCATGGATTACCTGCGCGGATGAGCGGTTTCGATCCGCAGCGCGGCTTCGGCGTCTACGTGCACTGGCCGTATTGCGCGCGGATCTGCCCCTATTGTGACTTCAACGTCTACGCCGCCAAGGCGCGCGACACGGCGCCCCTGTTCGATGCGATCCTGAAGGACCTCGAAGGCTGGCGCGCCCGCACGGGCGGGCGCGATGTCCGCTCGATCTATTTTGGCGGCGGCACGCCATCGCTGATGAGCGGCGAGCAGGTGGCGCGCCTGATCGGGCATGTCGGCGGCCTATGGCGCGTTGCGCCCGATGCGGAAATCACGCTCGAAGCCAACCCGGATGACGCCGATCGTTTCGGCGCGTTTGCTGAGGCTGGCGTCAACCGTCTGTCGCTTGGGCTCCAGTCGCTCGACGATGAGCGGCTGAAATTTCTCGGCCGCACGCATTCGGCTGCGGACGCGCTGGCCGCGTTCGAAGCGGCGCGGGGAAAATTCCGTTCCGTCTCGATCGACATGATCTATGCCGTCCCCGGGCAGTCGCTGGACGACTGGCGCAAAGAGTTGGCAGGCGCCCTGGGTCTGGGCGCCGACCACCTCTCGCTCTACGAGCTGTCGATCGAGCCGGGCGCGGCCTTTGCGTATGCCGTGACGCGCAAGGTGTGGGCGCCGGTGAACGATGATCAGGCCGCCGAACTCTATGACGTGACGCAGGAGATGTCTGCGGCTGCGGGTTTGCCGGCCTACGAGATTTCCAATCACGCGCGCAGCGTGGCGCATCGCTCGGTTCACAACGGTCTCTACTGGGCGTCGGCTGACTGGGCCGGCGTCGGTCCCGGCGCGCATGGCCGCCTGAGCGCAAACGGTGAGCGGTGGGCGATCGAAGCTGCGGACAAGCCGGGTGATTATCTGCGGCGCGTGCAGACAAAGGGACTGGGCTGGGCGGCGGAAGAGCGGCTCGACGCCGTCGCGCAGGCGCGCGAGCGCATCGCCATGGGCCTGCGGGTAGAGGAGGGCCTCGCCCTCGCTGATATCGAGGCGCTTGGTCTGAAGGCCGATGAGACGCGTATCGCCGCCCTTGTCGCGGACGGGCTGATGACGCGCGATGGCGGACGCATTGCGCTCACGCAGGCGGGACGCCTGCTGGCTGACAGGATCGCGGCGGAGATCGCGCCGTGATCGTCGCTGGCTGCGGCGGGCGTTGAGACAACCCCCACCTGTCCGCCCCCTCAAGGGGGCGGGACCTTGCAGCACGAGCCTGTCTCACATTGAAGGACGGTGATCCAACAGGGTTCCGCCCCCTTGAGGGGGCGGACAGGTGGGGGTCTCTATCGGCATGCGCTCGTGGTGCGCGTTCGATCAGCTTCCCGGGCCGAAGGTCTGCGCGGGCGGCACGATTACCTTGGCGCCGGCGCGATCCTGCAACTGCAGGATGGCCAGTGCGCGTTCCGTGCTGCCATCGGGCAGGAAGCGGAACAGGCCGTTGACGCCGCCCCAGCCCTGCGAACGCTGGATGGTCGCGGCATCAAGATAGCCGGTGCTCGCGAGGGTCGCGGCGAGCGCGCCGGCGTCATAGCCGAAGCTGGCGAGACGCGGGGGGGCCTCGCCGAAGATGGCCTGATAGCGCTGGTCGAAATCGGCCGTCGCCTGCGGATCCGGCGCGGGGAAGGCGCCGCCATAGAGGCCCGGCTCGCGCCAGATCTCCGGGTCGTTCCACTGACCGGTGCCGATGAAGCGGACTTCGCGCGGCGTGACATTGGCGATCGAACGAAGCAGCGCGCCGACGGTGCGCAGCTGCACGCCCGATTCCGGGATCAGCACGGCGACCTTGCCGGGATAGGCCACGTTTTCCGCTTCGACGATGCGGGCGATGGAGCGGGCCTCGGCCTGCGGCGAGGAATTGCCCTGCAGGTAGTAGGAGACGCCGACGACCGCGCCGCCGCGCGCCGCGGCTTCCTCGCGCAGCGCCGTCTCGACGGCGCGCGAGTTTGCGTTGTCAGGTCCCAGCATGGCGAAGCGCGTGACGCCGTCGCGGTTGGCCCACTCGACGATGCGCTTCACTTCCGACGCCGGCGTCAGCGACACCAGATAAGCGCCCTGGCCGATGGCGGAGGCGTCGGTGGAGAACGCCAGCACCGGCGCGCGCACTTCGGCCGCCTCGGCGGCGACGGGCGCAACCTGCTGGGCGAAGACCGGGCCGATCACGGCGATCGCGCCATCGCGGATCGCGTCCTCGGTGATTCCGGCGATGACCTGCGGATCGGCGCTGCTCGCATCCCGCGGCAGCAGCACGACATCCTGCGCGCCGACCTGGAACAGCGCCATCTGGATGCCGTTGTAGATGCCCGTGCTCTGGCGGCGAACTTCGGCGTTGGTCGAGGAGAATGGCAGCAGCACGGCGATGCGTTTCAGCGCGGTCTGCTGGTCTGCGGGAAGGTGGCGCGGATGATAGGCTTTCCGGTTGTTGGCGTAGACATCGCTGACCGGAGCGGAGGGAAGGGGCTCGCCCGGGCGCGGCGGACGGCTTGGTTCCGGGCGCTGTCCGCTGCTAGAGAGCGGAGCAGTGGGCCGCACGGGGCCGCTGGTGCAGGCCGAAAGCGCCGTCGCCAGCGCCGCCGTCAGGATGGCCAGCTTGTGGGCTCGAAGACTGAATGGCATGCGCAATCCCTCCTGAGGATGCTGCTTTGGACCCGGTCCGTGACGACACGGAAGCTAGGCCCATGGACGATTCACGACAAGAACAGCCGCCACATGAACCCGGGGGCGCTCACCGGCTGTTTCGTATCGATCCCGAGCTGTCGCCCGGGCTCTACGTTGTTTCGACTCCCATCGGCAACCTTCGCGACATCACGCTGCGGGCGCTCGATATCCTGGCGTCGGCAGACACCGTCTGCGCCGAGGATACGCGCGTTGCCGCAAAGCTTCTGTCCGCCTTCGGAGTGTCAGCCCGATTGCGGCCATATCACGACCATAACGGCGCGCAGGCGCGGCCCGCGCTCCTTAACGAATTGCTAACGGGCGCGCGTGTCGCCCTGATGTCGGATGCGGGAACGCCGCTGGTGTCGGATCCCGGCTACAAGCTGGTGCGCGAGGCTGTGGCGAAAGGCATCCCCGTCTACAGCATTCCGGGCGCGTCCGCGCCGCTGGCGGCGCTCGCCTCATCCGGCCTGCCGACCGATTGTTTCACCTTCGCGGGCTTTCCGCCGCCGCGGTCCTCCGCGCGCAAGGCCTTCCTGCGCGACCTCGCCGGGATACGCGGCACGCTGATCTTCTTCGAGGGGCCCTCGCGTCTCGCCGCCAGCCTCGCCGATATGGCCGAGGTGCTGGGCGCGCGCGAGGCGGCGGTGGCGCGCGAGCTGACCAAGAAGTTCGAGGAGACGCGGCGGGGAACGCTGCAGGAACTTGCGGCGCACTATGCCGAGGCGGGGCCGCCACGCGGCGAGATCGTGGTGCTGGTCGGACCGGGCGAGGAGACGGCGGCGGGCGAGGATGCGCTCGACGCGGCGATTGCGGCGGCGGATCTGACGCGGCCGATGAAGGATGTCGCGGCGGAGATCGCTGCGAAACTGGGGCTTGGCCGCCGCGTCGTCTATGAACGCATGCTGGCGCTGAAGCAGGGCGGGGGCAGTGACGCGGACGCCGGAGAAGACTGAAACCCGGCGCGCGCGCCGCCGCCGCGAACGTGCGGGCCGCGCCGCCGAAGCCGCCGCATCGCTGTGGCTGCAGCTGAAGGGCTATCGCATCCTGGCCCAGCGTGCGCGCATGCCGGCCTGCGAAATCGATATCGTGGCGCGCAAGGGCCGCATGCTTGTCTTTGTCGAGGTGAAGTCGCGCCGCACCATCGACGCCGCGCGCGAGGCGGTGACGCCGGAGCTGCGGCGCAGGCTGGAGCAGGCCGCCACCCAGTGGGCGACCCACAGGCGCGACGCCCAGAGCCTGCTCTGGCGGTTCGACATGATGCTGCTGGCCCCGGGGCGGCTGCCGCTGCACGTGCGGGACGCCTGGCGGGCGGAGACCTGACCCGTTCATCGGGTTTTCACCATAACCCGTGATGCTTGCGGATCGCCCGAAAATCGCCGCAAGACGCAGATACCGGGCGCGCTGGGCCGCAACCGACGGAGCCTTGGGTCATGATCGTACGCCTGCTCGCCGCCTGCCTTGTCGCTGCGCCGCTGCTGGGCGGATGCCTGTCCGACCGCACTTTCGGGGAGTCGCTGGACGACGCTTCGGCCGCCACCGAGGTCAAGACGCGCCTTCTGGGCGCCGGCCTCAACGGCCGCTTCATGGAAGTGGATGTCGCTGTGGTTGACCGCTTCGTCCTTCTCTCCGGCCGCGTCGCCACGGAAGAAGACCGCGCCGCAGCCGAGCGCATCGCGTGGGAAGTCGGCTCGGTCGATGAAGTCGCGAACGAGATCGTCATCGACTACTGGAATCTCGGCCGCGATCTCAACGATGCATGGATCACCGAACAGATCCGCATGCGCCTGATCGGCGACGATGAGATCAAGGGCACGAACTATAACATCCAGGTCTATAACGGCATGGTCTACCTGCTGGGCGTCGCGCGTTCGGAGGACGAGCTGCGCCGCGCCGCCGAACACGCCAGCATGGTGGGCGGCGTGCAGCGTGTCGTCTCCTATGTGAAGATCCGCGAGCGCGGCTCGCCGCCGCCGGAGATCAGCGTCGCGGCCTCGCCAGCGCCGGACGACACACAGAACGCGCCCATCCGCCTGGCGCCTGCGCCGACGACGCCCGCGCCCATCGTGCCGCCCGAAAACCAGCCCACGACGCGGCAGAGCTATACTGACCCCTACGCCACCGGTTCGGCCCCGCCACCCGGCGCGGGCAGCAACAATGGCGATGGCGGCTTGCAGTCGCGGCCGCTTCCGTCCGTCGGCGGCAACTGAAGCATCGATCAGCGCATTGCGCCGCCCGGCGCGGCGACCTACCTAGGAGGTTCCTTGCCGGAGCCTTCCCATGAGCCTGCGTATCGCCGTGCAGATGGACCCGCTGGAGTCCGTTAATCCCGCCGGCGACACCACGTTCATGATGATCGAGGAGGCGCAGCGCCGCGGCCATCGCGTCCACGTCTATGGCGTCGACAATCTCTTCTACGATTCAGGCTTCGTGCGGGCGCAGGCGCGGCCGGCGCGGGTTCTGCCCGGCCAGACGCCGCACGCCGCCTTCGAGCCCGCCGAAATCATCGATCTGCGCAAGGACGCCGACGTGATCCTGATGCGGCAGGATCCGCCCTTTCACATGGGCTATATCACCGCGGCGCACCTGCTTGAGCTGACGGCGGATGAAACGCTGGTGGTGAATGACCCCGCCGGCGTGCGCTCCTCGCCCGAGAAAATCCTGCCGCTGATGTTTCCCGATCTGCAACCGCCGACGCTGATCACGCGGGACGTGGCGCGCGTGATCGAGTTCCGCGAGCGCCATGGCGACATCGTCGTGAAGCCGCTGCATGGCCATGGCGGGGCGGGCGTCCTCAAGATCGGCCGCGAGGATGGCAATCTGCAGGCTGTCGCCGACCTCTTCCTCAAGATGGCGCCCGAGCCTTTCATCGCGCAGGCTTTCCTTCCGGCCGTCAGCGAGGGCGACAAGCGCATCCTGATCGTCGATGGCGAGCCCGTCGGCGCGATCAACCGGCGCCCGCCCTCCGGCGCGATCCGCTCCAACCTTGTGGTGGGCGGTACGGCGGAAGCGACCGAGCTGACCGCGCGCGAGAAGGAGATATGTGCGCGCATCGGGCCGGAGCTGAAGAAGCGCGGGCTGATCTTCGTCGGCATCGACGTGATCGGCGGGCTGATGACCGAGATCAACGTGACCTCGCCGACGGGCGCCCGCGCGCTCAAAAATCTCGGCGGCGTCGATGCGGTTGCGAAGATGTGGGCCGTGATCGAGGCGCGTGCGGGGAAGTAGGTCGTCACGGGCGGTTTGTTTTGCTCCGCTCGTCCTGACGAAAGTCAGGACCCAGGAACGGTGGGGCAGAGCGAACGGGCTTGAAGCTGTAAGCTGAACACGCTGCGAGGTCAGTCCTGGACCCGACTTTCGTCGGGATGAGCGGTGGCGCTATTTCAGAGCCTACGCCACCAGCCCTGATCCTGCGCCTTGCGAAACCGTTGCCGCGCCCGGCGGGCGGAAGCGGTAGTTCAGCGCTTCGGCGGCGTGCACGCGGGCGATGGCGTCTGCGCCATCAAGATCGGCGATGGTGCGCGCCACTTTCATCACGCGGTGATACGCGCGCGCCGACAGCGCCATCTGTTCGGCCGCCTTCACCAGCAGGCCGCGCGCGCCGGCGTCTAGCCGGCAGATCGCCTCAAGGTCCGCGCCGGGCGCATCCGCATTGACCGGCCTGCGCGCTGATGCGTCTTCGCCATAACGCCTCGCCTGTATCTCGCGTGCCACGGCGACCCGCGCTGCGGCTTCGGCCGTTCCTTCGGCAGGCGGGGGCAGGGCAAGGTCCATCGCCGTCACCGGCGCGACATCCACGAAGATGTCGATGCGATCGAGGAAGGGCCCCGAGATGCGCGCGAAATAGTTGGCCTGACAGGATGGGCCTTTGCGGCACTGGAAGGCGCCGGGCCCGCCGCCGCACTTGCAAGGGTTCGCCGCGGCCACGAGCTGAAAGCGCGAGGGATATTTCACATGCCGGTTGGCGCGGCTGATCACCGCTTCGCCGTTCTCGAGCGGCTGACGCAGGCTGTCGAGCACCTGCGCGGAAAACTCCGGCAGTTCATCGAGGAACAGCACGCCATGATGCGCCATCGAGGCTTCGCCTGGCCGCGCGCGGATGCCGCCGCCGACCATCGCGGCCATCGACGCCGAATGGTGCGGCGCGCGGAAGGGCCGCGTGCGCGATAGCCGCCCGCGTTCGAGCAGGCCGGCAATGGAATGCACCTGGCTCACTTCCAGAAGCTCGCGCGCCGACAGCGGCGGCAACAGGCCGGGCAGGCGCTGCGCCAGCATCGACTTGCCGGAGCCGGGCGGGCCGATCATCAGGAGGTTGTGGCCGCCGGCCGCCGCGATCTCCAGCGCGCGCTTGGCGCCGTCCTGACCTTTCACATCGCGCAGGTCGGGCGCGGCGGCGCCATCTGCGAGCGGGCCGGGCTTGGCCGGCATGATGTGGCGCGTGCCGTTGAAGTGGTTGACCAGCGCGATGAGGCTCGGCGCGGCGAGAACCGTCCCGCCTGACCATGCCGCTTCCGCGCCGCACGTGGCCGGACAGACCAGCGCGAGGTCCATGCCCTCGGCGGCCATGGCGGCGGGCAGGGCGCCCATCGTGTCGGCCAGCCCGCCATCGAGCGCGAGTTCGCCGATGGCCGCGACGCCTTCGAGACTGTCGCGCGGGATCGCGCCGATGGCGGCAAGGATCGCAAGCGCGATGGCGAGATCGTAGTGGCTGCCCTCCTTGGGCAGATCGGCGGGCGCGAGGTTCACCAGCACGCGCTCGGGCGGCAACGACAGGCCGAGCGCGGTGAAGGCGGCGCGCACGCGCTCGCGGCTTTCGCCCACCGCCTTGTCCGGCAGGCCAACAATGTTGAAGGCGTTGGCCCCGCCCGACAGCTGGACCTGGACGTCGATGGGGCGGGCTTCCACCCCTTCGAAGGCAAAGGTCGTGATGCGGCTGATCATCGCCCGTCCCCCAACCGCCATGGCTTTGGCGGCCCGGCGAAAGGGTTAACGTTTCACGTGGAACATTTCAAGAACAATCTTTCGGCGGGCCGGTTGGCAGTCTGGTAACGCGAAGCAGCAGAGACTCGACCGATCTCCCGGAGGGTTTGCCCGTGGTCAGGTTCAGGCGTCTTGCTGCATCGCTCGTCATGGCGGCTGCAGCTGTTGCGGCCGCTCCGGCTTTCGCCACCGATTTCCTGCAGGCGATCGAGGATGTGCCGCTGGCCGAAGGTCTGCACGAGCAGGCCGAAGCCGTCATCTTCGAGAGCGATCAGGGCAGGGTGGTCCGCTCCACGGCTGTGGGGAAAACGACAGCGCAGGATGTCACGCTGTTCTATCTCGCGACGTTGCCGGCGCTGGGCTGGACGCGCAGTGATGCGGGCGATCCGGCGGCCTATGTGTTCGAACGCGAAAACGAAGTGCTGCGCATCGATGTCCGCCAGCCACAGCCAGGCGAGGCAGTGGACGTTCGCTTCGAACTGATCGTGAAGCTCGCATCGACGCGCCTGCCGGAGTAGCGTCGAGCCGGATATTCCCCGGAATGCGGAGCTGCTCATGGCCGATCTGGTCCAGATGCTGACGCAGGTGCGGGCGCACTATGTCGACATGTTCGAGACCGCGCTCAAGGAATTGCGCGACAAGGGCCACAGGCTGATCATCGAGCCGCCTGCGGTGGACGAGGCCGGCCAGCTGGCGCGCGAGGGCGTGCTCGATCTTGGCATGCGCTATGATCTCGCCCTTGAGGAAGACGGCGCTGCAACGCCCAGCCAGTTCTCACCCAGCCGCATGCTGAAGTTCGAGCCGGAAGCCTTCCACGGTGCGGGGCTCAACATCGTGCTGGAGCCGTTCCGCTGGGATGAGGCGCGCCTCGTCATCGAGGGCGATCCCGATGCGGTCGCTGCGGCGCTGAAGGACTGGTTCGAGAACGCCATCGCGGCGCCCGATGATGTGCGGGAAGACGAGATCCAGCGCGCGGCGCACTTCCTCTCGGATCCCGAAGTCGCCGGGCGAACCACGCTGGTGCAGGCCGATCTCGGCACGGTGGACGTCCATGTCGTCATCGCGCTGTTCGACGAGTTGCGCCTGGCTGGCGCAAGCCGGGTGGAAGTTGGCATGGCCGAGGGCTAGTAAGACTCCCGAACAAGGAGATGCCCATGGCCCACGAAACACTGCTGGTCGAAACCGATGGCGGCGTCGGGATTGTCACGCTGAACCGGCCCGACGCGCTGAACGCCCTCAACCGCAAGCTCTGCGCCGAGCTGATGGACGTGCTGGCCGGCTGGGAGACGGACGACGCCATTGGCTGCGTGATCATTACCGGGGCAGGGCGCGCCTTCGCGGCGGGCGCCGACATCAAGGAAATGGCTCCGCAGTCCTACATGGACGTCTACAAGGCCGACATGTTCGGCGCGTTCGAGCAGGCGCTGTCGTCCTTCCGGAAGCCGCTTGTCGCGGCCGTCAACGGGTTTGCCCTGGGCGGCGGCTGCGAGCTCGCGATGTTGTGTGATTTCATCCTCGCTTCGGAGACGGCCAAGTTCGGCCAGCCGGAGATCAATCTCGGCGTCATGCCGGGCATTGGCGGCACGCAGCGTCTCACCCGCTTCGTCGGCAAGTCGAAGGCGATGGAGATGTGCCTCACCGGACGCATGATGGACGCAGCGGAAGCCGAGCGCGCGGGTCTGGTTTCGCGTGTCCTGCCGGCCGACAAGCTGATGGAAGAGGCGAAGGCCGCCGCCAGGAAGATCGCCTCCCAGTCGCGCCCGATCGCCATGATGACCAAGGAAACCGTGAACGCCGCCTACGAAACCACGCTGCGGCAAGGCGTTCTGCTCGAGCGCCGCCTGTTCCATTCGATGTTCGCCACCGCGGACCAGAAGGAAGGCATGGCGGCCTTTGTCGAGAAGCGCCCGGCGAAGTTCGAGAACCGCTAGACATGCATCAAGACCGCCTGTCCGGGGCCCTGTAGAAAACCTTGGGGAGGCGAATTGACCGGGGAGGGCGACGCTGTTAAGACGCCGCTCCCCAAAACCCCCGGCTTATGCCCGGAGGTCAGGGTAAACGGAGCTTGAAAGACCAATGGCCAACACGAAATCCGCCAAGAAAATGGTGCGCAAGATCGCCGGGCGGACCGAGGTCAACAAGTCGCGCAAGTCGCGCATCCGCACCTTCGTCCGCAAGGTCGAGGAAGCTGTCGCCTCGGGCGACAAGGCGGCCGCCACCAACGCCCTGAAAACGGCTGAGCCGGAGATCATGCGCGGCGTCAACAAGGGCGTGCTGCACAAGAACACCGCGTCGCGGAAAGTCTCCCGCCTCGCCGCCCGCGTCAAAGGCATGGGTGCCTGACGCACCGCTGCGTCTGACGGACCGGCAAGGTCCGTCTCGCCGCTTCATCAAACCAGGGTGACGGCGTCTGGAAGCTCCCGCATTCGGGCTTGCATTCCACATATCTTCAGAGTTGAATTCCGATCTCGCCAGCATGCGTTTCCGCGTGCGTGTGCGCACATCCAATTTGCTCCGTGTGCTGAGCATTCGATGTTGCGGATCAGTCGCGTGTGAGCCTCATTCCAGCGTCATTATCGCAATGGATTCAGTGGCAATACCGAATGCGACGGTTTCGTTAAAAATAATTCCTCAGCTGCGGCCTTTGTCGCGGTTGACGGCGCCGACTGATCGGAGAAAAACTCGCTTTCGTAGCGAGTAACCTTCCTTCGTTCGGACACGTTCTGCGGCTCTGGGGCTTGAGTCGTCGGAGAGTCTTTTTGTCCGAAAATCGAGTCAGGAGGGGCATCGTCTGGAAGGGTAGATGAGGGGCCATGATCAGCAAACAGAACACCACTCGATTTGCGTCCGCCGAACTCGGCGGGTCTGTTCGCGCGCCGGATTCCGTGCGTCGTTCTGCGCCGGAGTCTGCGCATGATGATCGCGTCGCCTCGATGTGGGAGTCTGTGCGCGAGACGCTGCGCCGTCGTCTTGGCGACGTGCGCTATGATGCCTGGATCGCAAAGCTTGAATTCATCGCCGAGGTGAATGGCGAGGTTGTGCTCGCCGCCGCTGATGACTTCGTGCGCGGCCGTGTTGAATCCGATTTCGGTCACCTGATCCAGCAAGCATGGGAACAGGAAGACCGCGCCGGCCGCCGCGTGCGCATTGAGGCGTGGAGCCGGATTCCGCCTGAAGTGCTTGCGCTGGCGCAGCCTGCCGATGAGGACGTGCTGCTTGAGGAGCGCGATGAGGAGCCCGCCGGACAACGCCCGGAAGGCATCAACACCGATGCGCAGACGCTCGAGAATTTCCTTGTCGGGGATTCCAACCGCGTCGCCTTCGGCCTTGCGCATCGCCTCGCTATGGGCGGCGGCGTCTCGGCGAATGTCGTCACGATCGTGGGCCCGCACGGCGTCGGCAAGACACACCTTCTGAAAGGGATCGAGGCTGCGCTGCGCGCCGCCAAGGGCGATGGCAGCGTGCTCTATATGAGCTCGGAAGACTTCACCGTCGCTTTCGTCGACGGGGTCAAGCGCAAGGACACGTCGGACCTGCGCACGCTGGTGCGCCGGGCCCGGGTCGTGCTGCTCGACGATTTCCAGTTCATCTGCTCGAAACCGGGCACGCTGGTCGAGTTCTTCTCGAACATGCGCGCGATCGTCGCCAATGGCGGCGTGGTTGTGCTGGCGTGCGACCAGTCGCCCGCCACGGTCGACCAGCTCGATGACCGCATGCGTGACGAAATCCATGGCGGCGTCATCGCGCAGATGGAGCTGCCGGAGCGCAATCTCCGCCGCGAGATCCTGCGCGCGAAGGCGGACGCTGTCGCCGAGGCGGCCGCGGCGATCGATGCGGAGTTCGACTTCCAGGATGAGTGGGTCGACCTTCTGGCTGACCGCCTGCCGGCTTCGGGCCGCGCGCTCTGCGGCGCCATCCGCAACGTCTATTGCGGCACGGTGCTGGTCGGCAAACCGCTTGACCGTGCGGCGGTCGAGAAGGCGGTCCAGCTGCAGCTTGGCGGCGCCCCGGCGCGCGCGCCCAAGATCGACACCATCAAGGACGTCACCGCCAAGGCCTATGGCGTCACCAAGGCCGAACTGGAATCCGCCTGCCGCAAGCGCCAGTACGCCCTGCCGCGCCAGTATGCGATGTATCTCAGCCGGCAGCTGACCAAGTGCTCCTACCCGCAGATCGGCCG
The DNA here is from genome assembly GCA_041398245.1 of Hyphomonadaceae bacterium. GTDB lineage: Bacteria > Pseudomonadota > Alphaproteobacteria > Caulobacterales > Hyphomonadaceae > UBA7672. Next base: position 94,481 of record JAWKVC010000004.1, on the reverse strand, counting down.
CATGTTCGGCGACAGGGACCACACAACGGTGCTTTTCGCTTATCGCAAGATAGCTGCGATGATCGCCTCGAACGAGGCGGCGGCGGAGGAGCTGCGGGCCCTCGAACAGCGTATCCTGGCCGATCCCCGGAACGTCAAATAGGACGCTCGGGCAGGGCGGGCGCGGCCTCCTGTGGGTAGCGCTGTGAACGCCCGGTGACGGATCAAAATTGCGCTTTTCGCAGCGCCGCAATGCGTTAATCTCTCGGCCCGCCCTTACCGGCGGGCCGATGCTTTCCGGCGGCAGATGACCGCCGGCGCGGGCGCTTCTGACAGGAACGGGCGAATGAAACTCACGATTGACCGCAACGCTCTCATGCGTGCGCTGTCCCACGTTCAGGCGGTAGTCGAACGCCGGAACACGATCCCGATCCTGTCGAACATCCTGATGGTCGCCGAGGGCGACCGTCTGAGCCTGACGGCGACCGATCTCGATATCGAGGCGACGGATTCAGCCCCGGCGGAGATCAAGAAGGCCGGCTCGGTGACGGCGCCGGCGCAGACCCTGTTCGATGTCGTGCGAAAATTGCCCGAAGGGTCGGATGTGACGCTCGACCTGTCCGAGAACCGCCTGTCGATCTCGTCCGGCCGGGCGCGCTTTGCGCTGCCGACCCTGCCGGCGGCGGATTTCCAGACGATGGCGCGCGAGGCGGCGCCCATCAAGTTCGAGATCGAGGCGGCCGAGCTGCGCCGCCTGATCGACAAGACGCGCTTTGCGATCTCGACCGAAGAGACGCGTTATTATCTTAACGGCATCTACCTGCATCATGCCAAGGGCGCGAACGGCCCCGTGCTGCGCGCCGTGGCGACAGACGGCCACCGGCTGGCGCTGGCCGAGGCGGAAGCCCCCAAGGGCTCTTCGGCGCTCAAGGGCGTTATCGTGCCGCGCAAGGCCGTAAGCGAAATCCGTCGCCTTCTGGACGACGCGCCCGAGACGGTGAATGTCGAAGCCTCCGACTCCAAGATCGTGGTGCGCATCGGCGAGGCGGTGCTGACCTCGAAGCTGATCGATGGCTCTTTCCCCGACTATCAGCGCGTCATTCCGAAGGACAATGGCCGCATCCTCACCCTGGACAACAAGTTGTTCAAGGAAGCCGTCGACCGCGTTGCGACGGTGTCGGCCGAGCGTTCACGCTCGCTGAAGCTGGCGCTGAGCGGCGACAAGCTCACCATCACGGTCACGCACTCCGAAAGCGGACAGGGCACGGAAGAGCTGGAAGCCAGCTATGACAGCGAGCCGATGGAGATCGGCTTCAACGCCAAGTATCTGCTCGACGTCGCCAGCCAGATCGAGGCGGAAGAGGCCAATGTCGCCCTGAGCGACGCGTCGTCGCCCGCGCTGATCACCGACACGAAGGATGCGGGCACGCAATACGTGCTGATGCCGCTGCGTGTGTAGGAGTGGGTGCATATGAGGCAGGACGTGTGATCGACGGCGGGACATTCGAAGTCCGCCGACCACATGTGCGCCTCACGCGCCTCGCGCTGGAGAACTTCCGCAACTACGCCGCGCTGCAGCTGCGGCTGGATGGGCGGCATGTCTGCCTCTATGGCGCCAACGGGTCGGGAAAGACCAATCTGATGGAAGCCGTGTCCATGCTCTCGCCCGGGCGCGGCCTGCGTGGCGCCGAATTCGGCGAGCTGGTGCGGCGCGATGACGACGGCGTGGCCGCGCGCGGCTGGGCCATGTCCGCCAGCGTCGATGAGGGCGGCATCGATCGCCGCCTGTCGCTGGCGCTGGAGGTGGACGAGCAGGGCAAGTCCAAGCGCGTGGCGCGGCTCGACGGCGTCACCACCACGCAGAACGATCTTGGCGAGCTGATGCGCATCATCTGGCTGACGCCGGCGATGGATCGCGTCTTCGCCGGGCCGGCCGGCGATCGTCGCCGCTTTCTCGACCGGCAGGTGATGGCGCACTTCCCGAGCCACAGCACGTTCAGCGCCGCCTACGAAAAGGCGATGCGCCAGCGCAATGCGCTGCTCGAACAAGGACGAGCGGACCCAGCCTGGCTAGATGCGCTGGAGCTGGGCATGGCGTCCGCCGGTGCGGCCATGGCGCTGCATCGCGTCGACGCCGTGCGCTCGATGCAGGAAGCGATCCTGCGGCGTCCCGACGGCGCCTTCCCGAAGGCGCTGATTGACCTCGACGGACGCTTCGAGACGGGGGTCGCCAACGGCGCGGCGCTGACCGATATCGAGCAGGATATCGCCGACCAGCTGCGCGAAAACCGGCCGCGCGACCAGGCCGCCGGACGCACCACGGAGGGCGTTCACCGCACCGATCTGAAGGTCATTCACGCGGCGAAAGCGATGCCCGCCGAGCAGTGTTCGACGGGCGAGCAGAAGGCCTTGTTAATTGGCCTGATTTTAGCTAACGCACAGGCGCTTTTCGAGCGTGATTTTGCCCCCTCTCCCCTGCTATTGTTGGACGAGGCGGCGGCCCATCTCGATTCGGATCGGCGCGCCGCATTGTACGACGAACTGGCCGCGCTCGGCGGCCAGGCCTGGCTCACAGGAACCGACCGCTCGCTGTTCGACGCTTTCGGGGACCGCGCCCAGCGGTTCGAGGTGTCTGGCGGGACTGTGCAGGAAGGCTGAGCCGCCCGGAAGCGGGACGGAATGAGGGTTTGATGACGGACGTTATCGAAGGCGGCGACGAGCCGAAGAAGAACGCCTACGGCGCGGAGTCGATCAAGGTGCTGCGCGGGCTCGACGCCGTGCGCAAGCGGCCGGGCATGTATATCGGCGACACCGATGACGGCTCGGGCCTGCATCACATGATCTACGAGGTCGTCGACAACGGCATCGACGAAGCGTTGGCCGGTCATGCCGACTTCGTGCGCCTGACGCTGCATCCGGATGGCTCGGCGGAGATCGAGGACAATGGCCGCGGCATCCCGGTGGAGATCCACCCGGAGGAAGGCGTCAGCGCGGCCGAAGTGGTGATGACCCAGCTGCATGCCGGCGGCAAATTCGCCAACACGGAGGAGCAGGGCTCCTACAAGGTCTCCGGCGGTCTGCACGGCGTCGGCGTGTCGGTGGTGAATGCGCTGTCGGACACGCTCGACCTCAAAATCTATCGCGACGGCAAGCAGCACGAGATGCGCTTCCGGCTGGGCGATGCTGAAGCGCCGCTGAAAGTCACCGGCGAGGCGCCGAAGAAAGCCGATGGTTCGTTCGCGACCGGCACGATCGTCCGCTTCCTGCCATCGCCCGCAACTTTCTCGAAAACCGAGTTCAACCGCGACACGCTGGAGCATCGCCTGCGTGAGCTCGCCTTCCTGAACTCGGGCGTGAGGATCGTGCTGCAGGACCTGCGCGGCCCCGAGCCGTGGGAAACCGTGATGCAGTACGAAGGCGGCGTCGAGGAATTCGTCCGCCATCTCGACCGCCAGCGCAACGCGCTGATCCCCAAGCCGATCTACACCCGCTCGGACAGGGACGGCATCGTCGTCGAGGCCTCGCTGCAGTGGAATGACGGCTATTACGAGAACGTCCTCTGCTTCACCAACAACATCCCGCAGCGCGATGGCGGCACGCACCTTGCCGGCTTCCGCGCGGCGCTCACCCGCGTGATCAACAAGTACGCGGCCGAATCCGGCGCGGCGAAGAAGGAGAAGGTCGACATCTCCGGCGATGACGCGCGCGAGGCTCACCTGCGTGCTCTCGGTCAAGGTGCCCGATCCGAAGTTCTCCTCGCAGACCAAGGACAAGCTGGTCTCCTCCGAGGTTCGCCCCATCGTCGAAAGCCTGATGGCCGAGGCGCTGGGCACATGGTTCGAGGAGAACCCGGCCCCCGCGAAAGCCGTCGTGCAGAAGATCGTCGAGGCCGCCGCCGCGCGCGAAGCCGCCCGCAAGGCGCGCGAGCTGACGCGCCGCAAGTCCGCGCTCGACATCACCTCGCTCCCCGGCAAGCTCGCCGACTGCCAGGAGAAGGACCCGGCCAAATCCGAACTCTTCATCGTCGAGGGTGACTCGGCCGGCGGCTCGGCCAAGCAGGGCCGCAACCGCGAGAACCAGGCCGTGCTGCCCCTGCGCGGCAAGATCCTCAATGTCGAACGCGCGCGCTTCGACAAGATGCTCTCGTCCGAACAGGTCGGCACGCTGATCACGGCGCTGGGCGCCGGCATCGGCCGCGAGGAATTCAATATCGAGAAGATGCGCTACCACCGCATCATCATCATGACCGACGCCGACGTCGACGGCGCGCACATCCGCACGCTGCTGCTCACGTTCTTCTACCGCCAGATGCCCGAGGTGATCGAGAAGGGCTATCTCTACATCGCCCAGCCGCCGCTCTACAAAGCCGAGCGCGGCAAGTCCGAGCGCTATCTCAAGGACGATGCCGATCTCGACGAATACCTGATCGACCAGGGCGTCGCGGGCCAGACGCTGATCCTCGAGTCAGGCGAACAGATCGCCGGAGCCGATCTGCGCCAGCGCGTCAAGGATGCGGTGGCCTTCCGCGCCACGCTGCAGCGGCTCGCCCTGCGCGCGCCGGGCGACATCGTCGAGCAGGCGGCGCTGGCCGGCGTCCTGAAACAGGGCGCGGGCGAGGCCGAGGCGCAGGCCGCCGCCGATCGCCTCAACCGCATCGCGGAAGAGGGCGAGGATACGTGGCAAGGCCGCTTCGCGGACGAGACCTTCGTGTTCACGCGCATGGTGCGCGGCGTCGAGGAGAAGGCCGCGCTCGATCCCCAGCTGCTGGCGACGCCGGATGCGCGCCGCCTCGCCGAACGGGCCGAGGGCCTGCGCGCGCTCTATGCCGGCCGCGCCATCCTCCGCCACGAGAAGACGGGCGATCATGCGATCTCGGGTCCGGTCGCGCTGCTCATGGCGGTGCTGGAGGCGGGCGAGCGCGGCATCAAGATCCAGCGCTACAAGGGTCTGGGCGAGATGAACCCGGACCAGCTCTGGGAAACCACGCTTGATCCCAACGTGCGCACGCTGCTGCAGGTGAAGGTCGAACACGCCGACACGGCGGACGAGATGTTCACCCGTCTGATGGGCGATCTCGTCGAACCCCGCCGCGAATTCATCCAGGAAAACGCGCTGGAAGCCGAGGTGGATGCTTAGGAGGCGCAAAGACGGGGGGACGTGTGACACCAAGAGTGGATGATCAAGAAAGGCCAAAGCCCAGCTGGCCTAGCTGGCTAGCTGGAACTTTTGCTGCGCTTGCATGGGTAGCGGTCGCCGGAAAATTCGTAGAATTGGTCGACTTTGTTGAGAATCTTGTCCGCTATTGGCAGGATATCTTGCGCGATCTCTGGGGTGCGCTTTTCCGTTTCCTTCGACTCCCGTACACCTTCACCCTTGAGCAGAGAGACACGCTAACGGTGCTTGTCGCTTGCTGCGGGATGATCTTGCAGCCTTACGTATTCGGCTCGAAGCCAAAGCCCCTATTCAAGACCTCTCTGCAAACTCAGCGTGACACCTGGCCAGATGCTCCTCTGGACATCTTGCGTGTGCTGTGTGCGTCCGTGCTCATGGCGCTGTTCGTTACGCCCTTCATCGATCAAACCTACTATGAGCGTGATCTGCAGTTCTACGGCATTCCGCTTGGGATATTGATGGCGGTTCTCGCTGGTACGGTTGGTGTCGTGGTTCTTTGGAACCACAGGTCAAATCCACGAGGCTTAATTGACTCTTTTGTAGCCCGGCTACGGAGGGCGGACGGACGTATCACGCTCAAGTCTGCATTAGCGCGGGGTATGAAGCCGGTTATCTGGGCGTTCATGCCGCTTGGGGGTGTGATTCTAGCGGTCGTCACGTGGTTCCGTCTCGACGCCAAGGGGTACTGGTCTGGTTTTGGCGTTGAGCAGACCGTGAGCCTAGCCCTGCTGGTCTGCGTATTCGTTACGTTTGTGCTGGCCGTCAGGAAATCGCTCCGTCCGATTTTCCGAATGCTCGTTGTCGGAATCGCGATACTTGTTGTTGGAGCAAGTGCGGAGCAGCTAAAACAAATCTACGAAAGATACTTCTTAAGCGACGCCGAGAGCCAATCGAGCGCCACAATTAGACCAAGCGCGGAAGCGCCTGAATAATGCAAACCCCCGAGTAATTGTTTGAAGCCGTCTACCGGATCGGCGGATCACTCAAAATTATCTCGCGCAATTCCAAGTCTCTCGTTTCCAATTTTGTGGGATTGCGGCGCCGCAAACCAGCCGGGGTCTCATCTCGCCGCATAATGCCGCCCATGGCATGGCTCTGGATCATCCTGCGCTGGCTTTTTCCGAACGACCCGGTGCGGCAGAGCATCGAGGCCGCCCGCAGCCGCATCCAGCATCTGGTCGACACCGTCTTCACCGAGGAGGGGCTGCGGGCCCTCGCCGGCGATCCCGCCGAGCGCATCTATCTCGAAGCCATCCTCCTCGATTACGAAGCGGCGCTGCATCTCGTCATCGGCGGCCGCGCCTGCCAGATCGCGAAGCTGCGCTTTTCTCCCCGCCATCGTGAATTCTATAGGCCCTCGCGGGCGAAGAGCATGATCGAACTGCTCGCCCGCCTCGGCGACCTCGTGCGCATGTGCGGCGACATCGAACGCCTCGCGCAGCTCCGCGCCGCGCAACTCATCCGCGAACGCGACGCCGATCCGCTTGCGGCTCACGCGCCAGCCTCTTTCCGCTCATTCCGGCAAACGCCGGGATCAAGGGCTGACGGCGAAACTTGTTCCGTCCTGCAGCTTCAGAGCTGCCCGCGCAGCGCAATCGTTCCTGGGTCCCGATTGTCATCGGGACGAGCGGGCGGTGACAATGCGCAAGCACGCACAACGACGCGCGGACCTCCGCTCCCCATTGTCTCCCCGCATCCGCAAGCCGCCTCGCAGGTCCTCCTGCGAGGGCGCCGGCGCATGACCGGCGCCTGACGCCCCCGGATTTTGGGGCTCGACAAGGGCTGGTTTCACCCCTATATGCCCCCTCGAACCAGTTCTCACATCGCAGCGGCCGCCCCGGGAACTGGGCGGCCGCTGCGCATTTGGGCTCCGGAAACCAGAGGGAATAACCCGTTCATGCGGGCCTTGAGCGAGCTTGAAATCCGCATTCTCGACATGGTCGAGCCGGTGGCGAAACGCCTTGGCCTCGATGTTGTCCGCGTGCGCGTGATGGGCCGCGGCACGCCCGTACTGCAGATCATGGCCGAAAAGCCGGACGGCACGATGGACGTGGAAGACTGCGCGAAATTCTCGCGCGCGCTCAATCCGCTGCTCGAAACGGAAGATCCGATCTCGGGCGAATACAATCTCGAAGTGTCGTCGCCCGGCATCGACCGGCCGCTGACCCGTGTCGGCGATTTCGCCAAGTGGACCGGCCATGAAGTGAAGATCGAGGTCGGCGTGCCCGTCGATGGCCGCAAGCGCTTCCATGGGTTCATCAAGGCCGAAGGGCCCGACGGCGTGATCATCACGCTGAAGGATGGCGGCGAGGCGGCCATCGCGGTCTCCGACATGGTGAAGGCGCATCTGGTGCTGACCGACCGGCTGATCGACGAGGCGCGCGCCAAGGGCCAGGCGCTGGAAGCCGATGTCGAGGACGACGGGCTTGAAGGCAATTTCGACGATGTCGAGGTCGATGACGACGAGAATCTTGAGGAATTCGAGGACGCCGAGGATGGCGACTTCGACGCAGACGAGGACGAGAGGAACTAGGAATGGCAACCGGAGCAGTTTCGGCAAACAGGCTGGAAATCCTGCAGATCGCCAACGCGGTCGCGGCGGAGAAGAACATCGACAAGCGCATCGTGCTTGAGGCGATGGAAGAGGCGATCCAGAAGGCGGCGCGCTCGCGCTATGGCCTCGAGCACGATATCCGCGCCGAGATCAACGCCGACTCGGGCGAAACCCGCCTGTGGCGCGTCCAGACGGTGGTCGAGGAAGTCGAGAACCCGGTGACCCAGCTGACGCTGGCCGACGCCAAGAAGCTCGACGCCGACGCCGAGATCGGCAACGAGTTCCGCGAGGAGCTGCCGCCGTTCGAATTCGGCCGCGTCGCGGCGCAGACCGCCAAGCAGGTCATCACCGGCAAGGTGCGCGAAGCTGAACGCGCCCGCCAGTACAACGACTTCAAGGACCGCGTCGGCGAGATCATCAACGGCACGGTGAAGCGCGTCGAATACGGCCATGTGATCGTTGATCTCGGCAAGGCCGAGGGCGTGATCCGCCGCAATGACGGCATCCCGCGCGAGAACTTCAACACGGGCGATCGCGTGCGCGCCTATCTCTACAAGGTCTCGCCCGAAGCGAAGGGCCCGCAGATCTTCCTGTCGCGTTCGCACCCCAGCTTCATGATCGCGCTGTTCGCGCAGGAAGTGCCGGAGGTCTATGAAGGCGTCATCGAGATCAAGGCCTGCGCCCGCGACCCGGGCAGCCGCGCCAAGATCGGCGTCTACAGCCACGACAACTCGATCGACCCGGTCGGCGCCTGCGTCGGCATGCGCGGCGCGCGCGTGCAGGCCGTCGTCTCCGAACTTGGCGGGGAAAAGATCGACATCATCCCGTGGTCGGAAGACGATGCGACGTTCATCGTCAACGCGCTGCAGCCGGCCGAAGTCTCCAAGGTCGTCATCGACGAGGAAGAGGGCCGCGTTGAGGTCGTGGTCGAGGAAAGCCAGTTCCCGCTGGCGATCGGCCGCCGTGGCCAGAACGTCCGTCTCGCCTCGCAGCTCACCGGCTGGCAGATCGACCTGATGACGGAAGCAGCGGACTCCGAGCGCCGCCAGCGCGAGTTCAAGGAACGCACCGACCTGTTCCAGAAAGCGCTCGACGCCGACGAAACGCTGGCCCAGCTGCTCGCGTCCGAAGGCTTCGAGACTGTGGAAGAAATCGCCTATGTCGAACCCGAGGAGCTTGCCAGCATCGAGGGCTTCGACGACGAGGTCGCAAGCGAGCTGCAGCAGCGCGCCCGCGAATATCTTGAGAAGCTGACGGCCGAACTGATCGCCAAGCGCAAGGAGCTCGGCGTCTCGGACGAGGTCGCCAACATGGAAGGCGTCACGCCCGCCATGGCCGTGAAGTTTGGCCAGAACGACGTCAGGTCGATCGACGACCTGGCCGGTCTGGTGCCGGACGATCTCGTCGGCTGGAAGGAGCCGGGTCCGGACGGCAAGCCGAAATTCGTGCCCGGCCTTCTGGAGAAGGGCGAGATGTCGCGCGACGACGCCGAGCTGTTCATCCTCAAGGCGCGCGTTGCGGCCGGCTGGGTCGAGCCGCAGGCGCTGGAAGATGCGCTCGCTGCGCGTCTGGCGGCGCTCGACGCCGAGGAAGCCGAACTCGATGCGGCGCAGGAATCACCCGCCGACACGGCGCGCAGCCGCGGCGACGAACTGTTCAACCTGAAGGGGGCCAATGCCGGCTCAGACGGACAGTGATGACCAGCTGACCGGCTCGCCGGAAGCCGAAACCGACGCGGGTCCGCCCCGCGCCGGCAAGGCAGGTGCGTCCAGATCCCAGACCGATGGCCCGGAGCGCCGTTGCATCGCCACGATGCAGCGGCGTCCGCAACACGGCATGATCCGCTTCGTCCTGTCGCCTGAGGGACAGGTGACGCCGGATGTCGCGGCGCGGCTTCCGGGGCGTGGGGCGTGGGTAACAGCGAGCCGCGAAGCGCTGGATCTGGCGGCTGGCCGTGGCGCTTTTCCGCGTGCTTTCAAGCGTCAGGTGACGGTTCCCGCCGATCTGACGGCGCAGACCGAGGCCCTGCTGGCGCGGCGCTGTCTGGACATGCTGGGAATGGCGCGCCGGGCCGGGGATCTGATCCTGGGCTACGAACAGGTGCGCGAGACGGTGCGGGACGCCCGTCCGGCGTGTCTGATCGCCGCGATTGACGCCTCGGAAGACCAGCGCGGGAAGGTACTGGCCCTTGTAAGGGGGCTCTACGGACCCGATCTCCAAAATGATCCCCAAAACGCCGGAAATGGCAGGCTTCCGCCTGTTGCAGGATGTTTTTCGGGGGCCGAATTGGGCATGGCCTTGGGGCGCGACCGTGTGATACACGCATGCCTCAAACTTGGCCCAATCGCGCACGCCTGGATGGGGGAGCTGGAACGTCTTTCCGGCTTCAGGCGGGTCTGGTTGCCGGGCTGGCAGCCGGCTTCCGGTTCCGAGGAAGGCGCTCGGGGCGAGACTTTGACGACACCCGGCCCGTGACCCCGGAGGACGAACCTCCGGGCGCGCGGGCTTAAACTGATTGACTGCAACCGAAGTGAGTGAATGAGCGATACCAAGGACACGGACAACACCGGCCGCCGCCCGCTGACCCTGAAGCGGTCGGACACGGGCACCGTGAAACAGAGCTTCAGCCATGGCCGCTCCAAGCAGGTTGCGGTCGAGGTGAAGAAGAAACGCGTCGTGGTCACACCCGGCGCGAACCCGAAGGTTGTCCGCCCCGAACCCGAGAAGCCCGCCGAGAAGCCTCAGCTCACGGCCGCTCAGGAAGCGATCCAGAAGTCCGGCCTGTCGGAAGCCGAGCTGAAGGCGCGCCAGGCCGCCATCGCGCAACGCCGCGCCGATGAAGAGCGCCGCCGCGCCGAGCAGGAAGCAATCGACGAAGCCAATCGCCGGCGCGAGGAAGCCGCGCAGCGGCTGGCCGAGGAAGAAAAACGCCGCGCTGAAGCGGGCGCAACTCGCACCGATGAAGAGGACGAAGCCGATCGTGCTCCGGCCTATGGCCGTGGCGGCCGCGAGGATGGCGACCGCGACAATTTCCGGCGCGAAGGCCGTGGCGGCGCGCCACGTTCAGGCCCCGGCGGCGCAGGCGGTTATTCTGGTCCCCGCGCGGCTCCGCCGCGTGGCCCGGGCGGCACGGTGCGCGTGCGTCCGGACGCGGATCGTCCGCGTGGTCCCGGCGCCCCGCGTCCGGGTGGACCGGGCGGTGATCGCGGTCCGCGTCCGGGTGGCCCGCCCGGCGATCGTGGCCCGCGCCCCGGCGGCTTCGGCGCACGCGGCCCCGGCGGCGGCGCTGGTCCGCGCCCGCTGGCCCCGCTTGATCCGGATGAACTGACGCCGCTCAGCGAACTCGGCGGCCGCGTCAAGCGCGCCAAGGGCGCCGGCGACAACGACCCGGCGGCCGACAACCGTCCGGCCCGCAAGGAAGAGCCGAAGCGCCGTCAGGGCAGGCTGACCATTTCCGCCGCGCTCAACGACGATGAAGACCGGCAGCGGTCCTACGCCGCTGTGAAGCGCGCGCGCGAGCGCGAACGCGACCGCCGCCTCAAGATGGCGGGCGGGTCCGAGAAAGTGCGTCGCGAAGTCGTGCTGCCGGAATCCATCACGGTCGCCGACCTCGCCAACCGCATGAGCGAACGGCAGGCCGACGTCGTGAAATTCATGATGCAGCAGGGCGAACTCGTGCGCTCGACCGACGTGCTCGACGCCGATACGGCGCAGCTGATCGTCGAGGAATTCGGTCACACCGTGAAACGCGTGGCGGAATCGGACGTCGAGATCGGCCTTGAAGGCGTCGACGATCACGACGATCACCTCGAGCCGCGTCCGCCGGTCGTGACCGTCATGGGTCACGTCGACCACGGCAAGACATCGCTGCTCGATGCGTTGCGCCAGACGGACGTTGTGTCCGGCGAAGCCGGCGGCATCACCCAGCATATCGGCGCCTATCAGGTGCAGCTGAAGTCGGGCGAGAAGATCACCTTCCTCGATACGCCTGGCCACGCGGCCTTCTCGGCCATGCGGGCGCGCGGCGCCAACGCAACGGACATCGTCATCCTCGTGGTAGCGGCGGACGACGGCGTGATGCCCCAGACGATCGAAGCGATCCAGCACGCCAAGGCTGCGAACGCGCCGATCATCGTTGCGGTCAACAAGATCGACAAGCCGCAGGCGGATCCCAATCAGGTCCTCACGCAGCTCCTGCAATATGACGTCCAGGTCGAAGCCATGGGCGGCCAGACGCCGGCCGTGAACGTGTCGGCGCTGAAGAAGACCGGTCTCGATGAGCTGACCGATACGATCTCGGCCCTCGCCGAGATTCTCGAACTCAAGGCCAACCCGGATCGCGTCGCCGATGGCGTCGTGATCGAAAGCCAGCTCGACAAGGGCCGCGGCCCGGTCGCGACGGTTCTCGTCAAACGCGGAACGCTCCGGTGCGGCGATATCGTCGTGGCGGGCGGGCAGTGGGGTCGCGTGAAAGCGATTTCCAACGAACGCGGCCAGTCGCTCGACGAAGCTGCGCCGGCGACGCCGGTGGAAATCCTCGGCCTTGATGGCGCCCCCGATCCGGGCGACCAGTTCGTCGTGGTCGAAACCGAAGCGCGCGCCCGCGAGATCACCGACTACCGCCTGCGCACCAAGCGCAACAAGACCGGCGCCGGCCAGCGGGCGGCGACATCGCTCGACCAGATGCTGGCGCGCATCAAGGAAGGCGGCGTTGGCGGTCAGGGCCTCAAGGAGGCGGTGTTCGTCGTCAAGGGCGACGTTCAGGGCTCCGTCGAGGCGATCACCCAGTCACTGGAGAAACTGTCGACCGAGGAAGTCCGCGCGCGCGTCGTTCTCGGCGCGGTGGGCGGGATTTCAGAAAGCGACGTGCAGCTGGCCGTATCGGCCAATTCGCCGATCATCGCGTTCAACGTCCGCGCCAACAAGCAGGCGCGCGACCTTGCCGAGCGTGAAGGCGTCGAGATCCGCTACTACTCGATCATCTACAACCTGATCGATGACGTGAAGAATACGCTGTCGGGCCTTCTGGCGCCGGAGCGTCGCGAGACGTTCCTTGGCTATGCGGAAATCCTGCAGGTCTTCAACATCTCGAAGGCTGGCAAGGTCGCTGGCTGCCGGATCTCGGAAGGCATCGTCAAACGCGGCTGCGGCGTGCGCCTGCTGCGCGACAACGTCGTGATCCACGAGGGCACGCTGTCCACCCTGAAGCGCTTCAAGGACGAAGTCCCGGAAGTGAAGCAGGGCATGGAGTGCGGCATGGCCTTCACCAACTACCAGGACATTCGCGAAGGCGATCAGATCGAATGCTTCCAGGTCGAGATGATCGAACGCCGCCTGGAATAGTCCGGGTTCCTTGTCGAAGAGCAATCGCGGCCATGATCCATCGGATCATGGCCGCTTGCATGTCGGAATGGACATCTGCGCCGCGCTCGACGTCATGGCTGCGATGGCCTAGCCTTGTCCGCAAGCAGCAGGAGGAATAACGATGATCCGCAAGCCAGCCATGGCCGCAGCAATGTGCGTGCTGCTTTCCGCCTGCAATGGATCTGGCGGCGGTACGCCCGTGCCAACGACGGATGCGGAAAAGGAAAAGCTCGCCAGCGATATCGCGACGAAGATCTCCGACCCCAAGATGTTCGACGGCATGTTTGATTCCGTGCGGGCTTCGATGATGCCGACTCTTTCGGAAATCTGCTCAACGGTCGCGGCGGACAAGCAGGCTGAATGCACCGACAAGATGGCGGCGGCGCGGCCCGCGATTGAATCCTCGATGGAGGAGGCGATGGCGCAGGCCAAGGAGATGATGCCCAGCCTGATGCAGGACATGGGCTCCGTGATGGCCCGCGTCTACACGGGCGAAGAACTGGCGAAGATGAACGACTTCTACACCTCGCCAGAGGGCAAATCGATCATGGCCAAGCAGCCGAAGGTGATGGCCGAGTTCATGCCCATGGCGGCGGAGCGCATGAAGGGGATGCAGCTGGACATGATGCGCAAGACCCAGGAGCGGGTTGCCGAAGCCCTCGAAGGCGTTGCCCCCGCACCGAACTGAGATATCGCACATTCGCGCGCAGTATTTCGCCAGATTCCTGTTGCCGTGCCGCGGCCATCGTTCCTAGATCAGGAGCACAAGGGAAGGGCGGGACATGAGCGGCGGGGAAGTCGGGGCGTCAACAGCAAATCCAAGCGAACGGATGCCGGGCGCGGCATCGTCCGCCGGTGCCAAGCGCAAGGAAACGCTCGGCGAAAAGGCCGAGCGGCTCGCCGGCTCCAACAAGGCTATGGGGCTGCTGGCGGCGGTCTCGATCGCCGAAAGCGCGTTGCTTCCCCTGCCGGTCGACGCCGTTGCGCTGCCCATGATGGCGGCGTCGCGGCACAAGATCCCGTTGATCATCTTCATCGCGGCTGTCACGAGCATTGTCGGCGGACTGCTGGGCTACCTCATCGGCGTGTTCGGGATGGAGCTGATCGGCAATTCGCTGGTCAACCTGTTCAACCAGGGTGAGGAATTCGCCAAGCTCAAGGTGACGATCCAGGAAAACTGGCTTTCGGGCGCCGGGATCATCTTTCTCGGGGCGGTGACGCCGGTTCCGTTCAAGCTCGTCTGTATCGGATCGGGCGCGACAGGTTTCCCGTTCTGGATCTTCCTGCCGGTCGCCCTGACCGGCCGCGTGCTGCGCTTCGCGATCTTCGGCGCGATCTTCTGGTTCTTCGGGCCGGCCGCCGCGCAGCTCATGCGCAAGCATGGCAAGCTGGTTGGCCTCGCAATGCTCGTGCTCATCATTCTCGGCTTTGTGGTCACGCCTTTGCTGCTCTAGGCGCATCGACCGGTGAAATTCGACGGATCAGCTGAAGGAAATATTCAGCAGGTTTTGGCACGGTTGATCCCGCAGTAACCTTCGCACCTGCGAAGGCCAGGATGCGGAGACCGCCATGCACCAGGCCTCGATCCTCTTCACCTTCGTCGTGATGGCGATGGCTGGCGCCTGGTATGTCATGCAGGACATGCGCCGCACCGATGTTGAACCGGCCGCGCACGAGCAGGCCGCCATCAGTGCTTCCGCGGACGGCATCCTGTCGGAATAGCCGCCTGCCTCTCTGAATTGCTTCACTGAATTGTGCGCGACAAGCCGCCGGGCGCGGCTAAACTCCTCCCAAAAGACAAGCTCGAGGGAGGATCAATCATGCCTGGATACAGGAAGCATCTGCTTGCGGGCGGCGCAGCGGTTCTGGCGACAGCGATCGCCGCTCCGGCGCTGTCGCAGTCCGGCAGCCCGGTGGTGCAGGGCAAGATCGAGATCAAGATCCTGTCCTCGCGCTATGATCTTGTCTCCGGCGGGGATGCGCTGGTCGAGGTCAGGGCCAGCGAAGGGGCCAAGGCGAGCGAGCTGAAGCTCTCGCTGAATGGCCGCGCACTGGTGACGCCGCTGACATTCGATCAGCCGAGCAACACGCTACGCGGCCTTGTTGCGGGACTCGATGACGGCACGAACTGGCTGCAGGCGCGCGGGCCAACGGGATATTCGGTCAGTCAGGCGCTGGTGAACCATCCCATCACAGGCCCGATCCTCTCCGGCCCGCATCTGACGCCGTACGAGTGCCGCACCGAGCAGTCGGGCCTCGGCGACCCCACGGACGAGAACTGCTCGGCGCCGGTGAAGTTCGAGTGGTTCTACAAGTCGACCGGGCCGGCCACGGGTGCGGGGGCGAACGCAACGCAGTTCAAGCCGCTGGCTGAACGCGGCGCGCGTCCGTCTGACCTCGCCATGACGACAACGATCGACGGCAAGACCGCGCCTTACATCGTTCGCGTCGAAAGCGGTGTGATCAATCGCGCCATCTATCGCATCGCGGTTCTCGATGATCCGGCATCCGATGGCGTCTCGGCGGCGGAAGGATGGAATGGCCGTCTCGGCGTCACCTTCGGCGGCGGTTGCGGCACGCAGTACAATCAGGGCCAGAACACCGCGATGTCGGTGCTCAACGATCTCTATCTCGGCCGCGGCTTCGCTTTCATGAACTCGACCGAGCTGGTGAACCAGCTGCACTGCAACCAGGTGCTGCAGGGCGAGACACTGATGATGCTCAAGGAGCATTTCATCGAAGGCTATGGCGTTCCGAAATGGACGGTCGGAACCGGCGGATCGGGCGGGGCGATCCAGCAGCTGGGCATCACCCAGATGTATCCGGGGCTGCTCGACGGCATCCAGCCTTCAGCCAGCTTTCCGGACTCATCCATGCAGACGGCCGATTGCGGGCTTCTGCAGCATTTCTGGAAGTCGTCCGCCGGCAAGGCATGGAGTCAGGAAAAGAAGACGGCGGTCGAGGGCCTGACGCCGGGTACCTGCGCTGCGTGGGAACGGTCATTCGTGCGGACCATTCAGGCGGCCTTCGCCGATGGCTGCGGCATCGCCGACAAGACGCTTGTCTACGATCCCAAGCGCAATCCGAAAGGCGTGCGCTGCACGACGCAGGAAATGCGGGTGAACATCTATGGACGTGATCCGAAGACGGGCTTCGCCCGCCGGCCGATCGACAATGTCGGGCTGCAGTACGGGCTCAAGGCGCTCAACGACAAGGTGATCTCGGTCGACGAGTTCCTGCAGCTCAACGAGAAGATCGGCGGCAACGATGTGGATGGCGGCTTCTCGTCCAAGCGCACATTGGGCGACGAAGCGGCGATCAAGGCGATCTACGCGTCCGGCCTGTTCAACACCTATGGCGGCGGCCTCGCGATCGTGCCGATCATCCACTATCGCGGCTATACCGACGCGCTCGGCGACATCCACGACCGCCATCGCGATCTCACCATCCGCGCGCGGCTGGAGAAGGCGACGGGACGCTCGGACAATCAGGTGATCTGGGTCGGACCGCCGCGCGCCGAGGGCGTCGCCAACCTTGGCGTCGAAGCGCTGAACGTGATGACGGACTGGCTCGACGCGCTGGCCGCCGATCCGACGCCGCTGACCACCGACAAGGTGGTGAAGCACAAGCCGGCGAAAGCGACTGACGCATACTGGCTGACCGACGGAACCATGAAGGCCGAGACGGCAAGCTGGGATAATTCAACCGGCTTCGGCCAGACCTATCCGGTCCATGGCGAGCCGCGCCTGATGGCGGGCGCGCCGGTTGCGAACGATGTCATGAAGTGCCAGCTGAAGGCGGTCGACTTCTCGGCGTACGCGGTGAAGTTCTCATCCTCGCAGCAGGCGCGGATGAAGAAAATCTTCCCGGGCGGCGTCTGCGACTGGAGCAAGCCCAGCGTCGGCTATTCGATGATCAAGGGCACATACCAGCGTTATTGATCATGCAGGCCAGCTTCGGGTTTCTGGCGGGCCTTCAGGTCCGCCAGGAATTTCGCCTTGTCCGCCGGCGAGATCATCAGGGTCTTTCCAGACCTATAGGTGATGCGCAGCCTGTCCAGCGACAGCGCCGGGCTTGAGCGGGCCATCATCAGGCCGGTCGCCTGTTCGATATTCGTGATCTCATCGACCGGGATGGTCCAGCGAAGCGGTCCCGACCGGACGATCAGGTCACGTCCTTCGAATGTGTAGTGCGTGCTGAAACGTATCCAGACGATCAAACCGATGACGCCCAGCATGACGAAGCTGACCTGTGCGGCGCGAAGCCAGCCCTCCTGCATGCCGGCGGCAATTCCACCCGCGAGCGCGACGCACATCGAAAGCAGCAGGATCAGTGACAGCCAAAGATCCGTCTTCGAAGCATAGCGCCGCACCGGCCGCGAGCTGGACCTCGCCATCAGTCATTGTCCTTCACAAAATTGCGGATGCGCCGGACCAGATCATCGGCCAGCGGCAGGTCCGGATCCGCGTAGGTCGCCAGATTGCCGGCGCGATCCTCGGGCGCATCCTTCAGCACATGGTTCATGCCGGAGATGATGCGCAGCTCTGTCTTAGGCGCGGCATCGAGCAGGCGGGCGTCGGCCACTGATACCTGAAGGTCGTGATCGCCCTGAACGATCAGGGTTTCCTTGCCGGCGATGCGCAATTCCTCGACCGGATCGATCGTCAGGACGGAGATCAGGTAGTCCTGCACGCCCGCATTGAACAGGGGGAGCAGGGCGGGCGTCATGCCGATCGTGTCGACATGGCGGCCGGCTTCGAGTTCGGACAGGGCCGTGAGGGCCTCGTCCAGGATCGGGGCGTTGGCTGGGTTGGCTTTCAGCTGTTCGCGGATGACATCGCCCATCGTCCGGCCCATGCCGGCGACGAGTATCAGCCCACAGACATCGTCGCGGCCCTGCGCCGCCAGCGTGACCATCAGCGCGCCTTCCGAATGGCCAAGCAGGAAGACGCAATCCGAGCCGCGCTCTTCCTTGATCGCGTCGATCCACGCATGGATGTCGTCGGCGTAGACCGCGGGCGTCACGGCGTTGGGATTTCCAGCTTCCGTGCTGCCGAACATGCCGTGCTTGTCGATGCGCACGGAGGCGATGCTCCGGTCGATGAGACCCTCGGCGAGCAGCTTGTAGGCGTCGGTCTTGAGACCCAGCGGACTGTTTCCGTCACGGTCGGTCGGGCCCGAGCCCGGCACGATCAGCACGACCGGATCGCTGTTGCGGGCATTGATCATCGTGCCGTGCAGCGCGCCGGCCGAGATCTCCGAGATTTCGGGTGTGATGTCGCCATCGTTGAACTTCTTCGCGACAGCGATGCCGGTGACGACAGCGGCGATCGCCCCGACGATGGCGGCGACGGCGCTCGCTTGTTTCTTCTTGTCCGCAGCATCGCCGCCGGCCTTGCGGCCCAGCACCCGGGCGAGCGCCGGAGAAACCCTGACCGATGCGGCGGCCGCCGAGCTTCTGTTAAGCCCGCGCGACACGATTGCGACGATCACAAGCAGCAGAAGAACGCCGGCGGCCAGCAAGCAGCAGAACAGCAATCGGCATTGTCATGGGCGTGTCCCCGGCTTGGCGGCCTCAGGCCGACATGAATTGCGACCCGATCAGCAACCCGGCCCCAAGACACAGAAGAATGCCCAGCACGGCGATCAGCCAGGGCTTGCGGCGCATCATGATCATGGGGCTCTCCCGTCTCTGGTCCGCCCCAAACATGGCCTTGACAACGGTCGTCGTCAATATCAAAGTGATATCACTTCGATATTCCTTGGAGGGACATCCATGACTGTCACCAGCCACAAGAAGACGCAGGAAAAAGCCGCCGCCACCATGGCCGGCGGGTTCCTGCTGGTGTTGGCGATCGCCGGTTTTTTCCTGGTGGCCTGGCTAGGCTTCCAGGGCATCGCAACCGGCGAAAGCGGGGGCGATTCCCTGCTGGTCGCCGCCTACATCATCGGTGCAGCGGTAACGCTGCTCGTCTCGATCCTGATCCTGTCGGGTCTCTACTCGTTGCAACAGAATGAGAGCGCGGCGATCACGCTCTTCGGCAACTACAAGGGCACGGACAAACGCCCCGGCCTGCGTTGGGTCACGCCCTGGTATTCGCGCAAGAAGATTTCCCTGCGCGTGCGCAACGTGACGTCCGACACGCTCAAGGTGAACGACAAGAAGGGCAACCCGATCGAGATCGCGGCCGTGGTTGTCTGGCGTGTGGTCGACACCGCCCAGGCGCTGTTCGACGTCGATGACTACGACACCTTCGTCAACATCCAGATCGAGACGGCGCTGCGCGAGATCACCTCGCACTATGCCTACGATCATGCCGAGAACGATGAGCCGACGCTGCGCGCAGACGCCGATGTCGTGGGCGAGACGCTTCGCGTCAAACTGTCGGAGCGGGTCGCCGTCGCGGGCGTGGCGGTCGATGAAGCACGCATCTCGCACCTGGCCTATGCGCCGGAAATCGCCTCGTCCATGCTGCGCAGGCAGCAGGCCGAAGCGGTGCTCGAAGCCCGCGCCAAGATCGTGCATGGCGCGGTGTCTATGGTGGAAAGCGCGCTGCAACAGCTGTCGGAGCGCGACATCGTCACGCTTGATGATGAGCGCCGCGCAGCGATGGTGTCGAACCTCCTTGTCGTGCTGTGCGCCGACCGCGAGGCCCAGCCCGTGGTCAATGCCGGCACGCTCTACCAGTAGTTCCACGCAGAAGGGCGCTCATGGCCTCGCCCGGCAAGAAAGCATTTCCCTTGCGGCTCGATCCGGCGCTCCACGCCGCGGTCGAGCGGCTTGCCGCGCAGGATCTCCGGTCGGTGAACGCCGAGATCGAGTTCCTGCTGCGTGAGGCCCTGAAGCGGCGCGGGGTCAAGCTTGAGGATGCTGGCGGTCCCGCGGCGCCGCCCACGGAGGGGTCATGATGCGGTCCCGGCTCCTCGAACAGCTGATCGTTATCTATCTCGCTGTTGGCGGCCTGATTGCGATTGTCGTCTTCGTGAAGGTCATGCTGTCGGCCATGCTGGCCGTGTTTGTCGCCGGGCTAGGCCTCGGCGCGCTTGGCGTGCTGGGCGTCCTGATGTCGACTGGACGGCTCGGGCGTCAGAACTAGATCAGTCCCATGTTTGCCGTTGTTTATCGCTGGAAGCTTGTCCCCGGACGCGAAGCGGAGTTCGAGACGCTGTTCGCGGGTGAGGTCGTCGCCGACCTGCTTCAGCTGAAACGCGGCTAGAGTAGCGTCTGGCCCGTGTGGCGGCGCTCGTGATCGAGCAGCCACTGCTTGCGCCACAAGCCGCCAGCATAGCCGGTCAGTGTTCCGTCCGCGCCGATCACGCGATGGCACGGCAGGATGATGGCGCAGCGGTTGAGCCGGTTGGCGTTGGCGACGGCGCGCATGGCTGTGGGCCGGCCAATGCGCTGCGCCATTTCCTGGTAGGAACGCGTGACGCCCGGCGGAATCTTCCGCAGCTCGTCCCACACCTGGTTCTGGAAGTCGGTCCCGGCGCCGGCGATCTTCGACACAAACCCGAGATTCTTGCCGGTGAAATAGTCCGTCAGTTCCTTGCGGATCTGCTTCAGCGCTTTCGTCTCGCCGGGGAGGACGGTGGCGTTGAACTGCCTGCGATAGCGGTTGACGTGTTCCTCAAGCTTTTTGCGCTCGACGAACTCCAGCATGTGCAGGTGCGTATCGTCAGCAACGGCGAACATGGGTCCGAGCGGCGTGTCGATCCAGTCCATGGCGAAAGCCCTGGCCGCGCGCGCCTTGTTGGGCGCTTCGCCGAAGGTGCGGGAAAAGGCTTCGCGGAAACCGCTGCCGGATTCAAAGCCGGCGTCGAGCTGTGCTTCGATCACGGCGTCTCCCTTTCTGATCGTGTTGAAAGCATGCCCCAGCCGGCGGGCCCGCACATATTGAGAAAAACTCATATCGAACCGTCGCTGGAAATGCCGGCGTGCGGTCGCGGGCTCGATACCCATCTCGCGCAGGTCATCCTCGCTCCAGCGGCGCGACGGGTCTTCTTCGACGAGACGCAGCAGCTTGTCGATCAGCACGCCCGGCGCGTTGGGCTCGTCGAGCGGACGGCAGCGCTTGCAGGGCCGGAAGCCGGCGGCGAGGGCTTCGTCCGCCGAACCGTAGAACGTGATGTTCTTCGACAGGGGCGTGCGGGCGGGGCAGACCGGGCGGCAGAAGATGCCGGTGGTCTTCACGCCGACATAGACGACGCCGTCCATTTCGGGGTCGCGGCGCAGAAGATGCTCGTAGAGCTTTTCGTGGTCGGGCAGGCGGTTCAGCATGGCGATTATCTGGGGCTTCTGTGTTCTAGGCCCAAGCTAGGTCCCCGGGCAGACCCCGCGGCCGGAAAAACGACACGACCATTCGCGGCGGGCGGTTCAGTCATCTGCCGTTCAGGTTCGCAATGCCAAATCCCGCGCGCTGCGCCGCTCCAAGATAGACGACGCGGTCCACCGTCACCGGCCGGAAACAAGGTTCGGGATGGAAGGATAACAACACAACTCTGGAGCCTCCTCCCCATGAAACCCGCCATGCTCGCCCTGGCCGCGTTTGCGGCCATGTCTGCTTCCGCATGTGCGATCCGCCCGGCCGAAATGGCCCGGCCGGTCGCGCTGGCCTCCGCCCAGGCCCTGCCGATCACCGGTATCGGCGGCGGCCAGAAGGGATCCTTCGCCGTCGGCCAGAATAACGGCGCATTCCGGCGATCCGCCCAGGAACTCTCCTTCTTCGGCCTTTTCAACATGAAGGACGGCGGCGCGAGCTTCAACGTCCAGGGCGCCGACTTCCCGGAAGGCCTGCAGGTCTCCTGCACCATGCGGGAACGGACGATTGTCATCGACATTGTCGAGTTCAAGCCCGGCCCGATGGCCTATGGCTGCGATGTCAGCTCGCAAGGGCAGCGCATCGCCGCTGTCATGGAAGTCCAGGAAGCCGCGCCCGACTTCACTAACCGCCAGCAACGCCGTGGCGGCGTGATGATCGACGGAACCGTTCTGGACATCCGCTCGGTCCACGACATGGAGGGCGGCATCCTGCCGACCTCCGCCCCGATGGGGTATGTGTTCGAGCGCAATGGCGTCGCTCTCGGCGGCGTTGATCTCAACAATGGCCCGGCCGTCTATGAGGCGCCTGGCTCCAGCCCGGCCGATCACCGGGCGGTCCTGCTGGCGGCGCTGGCGCTGTCGGTGTTCTGGGATCCGGCCCAGCTCGACATCTGATCGGCGCGCCGCGCCTGAGGGCGCGGATACCAGAGGCCGGCGGGTGAGGGCGTTCTTGACAACCTCGCCCGCCGGGCCTTTGTCATTTTGATGAAACCGCCCTCCCAGAGACAGTTGCGCGCCGGGGAACTGATCCGGCATGCGCTGATGGACATCCTCGCCCGCGAGGAGTTCGACGATCCCGCCCTGCACGGGAAGTCGATCACCATCACCGAGGTTCGCATCTCGCCCGACTTGAAGAACGCCAGCGCTTTTGCGGCGCCGCTGGGCGGCGAAGACATGGCCAAGACCATCGAGGCGCTCAATCGCGCCGCCGGCTTCCTGCGTGGCCGGCTGAGCCGCGAAGTCGACATGCGCTACACGCCGAACCTGCGCTTTGTCGCGGACGACAGCTATGACGAGGCGCGGCGGATCGATCAGCTTCTGGCGTCCGACCGCGTGCGGCGCGATCTCGACCGGAAGATCGGGGACTGAAACACATGCCGGGCGTGTTCATGATCGCCGTTACCGGCGGGTCCGGGTCTGGCAAGACAACACTGGCGCGCGCCCTGCTGCAACGGCTGGGGGACGAGCGCTGCCAGCTGGTGACGGAAGACAACTACTATTTCGGACGCGATCATTACGGCCCGACGGCGCGGGCAATGACGAATGCGGAACTTGAACGCACCTTCGATTTCGACGATCCGGCCAACAAGGACATGGAGCATCTGCGCCGGGACATTGTCGCGCTTCGGGCGGGCGAAGCGATCGAGCAGCCGATCTACGATTTCCCCGTGCACGACCGGAAGCCCGGCGAGGTCAAGCGCATCGAGTCACGCCCGGTCGTGATCATCGAGGGCATCCATGTGCTCTCCGATCCCACATTCGCGAAGCTGTTTGATCTCACCGTGTTTGTCGATGCGCCTGCGGACCTGCGCCTGATCCGCCGAATCCGGCGTGACGAGACCGAACGGGGCAGGAGCGCGGAAAGCGTGATCCAGCAATACCTGCGTTTCGTCCGCCGGGCGCAGGCGCGGTACATCGATCCGGCGCGCTATCTCTGCGATATTGTCGTGACGTGCGAGGCGGCTCCGACGGACCGGAACAAGGCTTCGGACGCTGCGTCAGTCGAGCGGCTTGTCGCGCCTGTGTGGGTCGAGCTTCAGCGTCGCGGCATCGCAGCATAGTCAGCCTTGGCACCTATGCGGTGATGCTCGCGCTTGAGGCGACGCCTGTAACGCCGGGCGGTGAAGAGCAAAATGCTGCGCCTGCGTCGAGCGCGGAGGAAACTGCACAGTCTCCATCCTGAGATGCGCGAGTCGCATTGCCGCTCGCGATTGTGTGAGCTACCTTTTGGCTTCAAGAGCCTGAAGGCGTAAACGCCAAAACGGCCTGATCCTCCCCCGAGCAATCTTCCCCACGTGCGGGCCCGTGCCCGGAAACTGCGGCGTTGTGCGAGCGGTCTCGCCCGCGCCGGCTGACGTGGAGGCGTAAATGAATTCGGGTGTCACGGCGGACAAAGCCCAGCCGCGCGAACACAGCAAGAGCATGCCTGAAGCCATGCGAGGCGCGCTGGTCGTGGCCGGTGGCGCGGCGATCATGGCCGTCATGGCGTTCGGCGCTGTGGTGCTTCTGACCTCGCCGGACGGCTGGGTGCGGAAAGCCGCGAACCAGGCGATGACGACAGCCCAGCAGGGAACACTGGCGACCTACGACATCGCGTTTGACCGCTAGGCGGCCGGAGCGCCGCCGTCGGAAATGTCGGGCACGCCCACGACGTGGAAGCCCGCGTCCACGTGCACGACCTCGCCCGTGATCGAGCGGCCGATGGGCGAGAGCAGATAGAGTGCACAGCCCGCAACACCTTCCATCGACGTATCTTCCTTCAGCAGCGACCAGTCACGCCCGGTGCTCATCAGGCCCTTGCCGCCGCGGATGCCCGCCAGCGACAGCGTGCGCATCGCGCCAGCCGAGATGGCGTTGACGCGGATGCCCAGGGCGCCGAGATCACGCGCCGCATAGCGGGTTGAAGCCTCAAGCGCGGCTTTGGCGACACCCATCACATTGTAGGAGGGCACAGTGCGTTCGGCGCCGAGATAGGTCATGCAGACGATTGCGCCGCCACCTTCTTCGCGTGACGGCATGATCTCCGACGCGCGGCGCGCGCAATCGATGAACGAGTAGACCGAAATATCCATAGCGCGGCGGAAGCCCTCGCGCGAGGTGTTCGCCACCATCGAGCCCATCAGCTCCTCCTTGCCGGCGAAGGCGATGGAGTGGACGAGGAAGTCGATCTTGCCCCACTTGGCTTTGATGGCCGTGAAAGCCGCGTCCATGCTGGCGTCGTCTGTCACGTCGGCGGGGATCATGGTGTCCATGCCGATCGATTCGATCAGTGGCCGCACCCGGCGCTCAAGGTTCTCGCCCTGATAGGTGAAAGCGATCTCCGCCCCCTGCGCGGCGAGCTGCTGCGCGATGCCCCATGCAATGGAGCTATCGTTGGCGACGCCCATCACGACGCCGCGCTTGCCCTTCATGAGATCGCCCGTGGGGAAGGACCATTTGGACATGGGGCCGGCTCCTCTGTTCAGGCTCGCGGCGTAGGGGCGGCCGGGAATGTCGTCAAGCCGCGCCGCGCGGGTCCGTTCCGCAGGCGGGACAGCGACACTTTGCGACGATTGGTGGCCGGAATCGCCATTCTTTCGCGGGCTTTGCGGCGCAGCAAATTGTCTGGAGCGCGCACAGGAGACGGATATGCCGATCGAACAAGAGCCCATCAGCGATGGCGGCAATCGTTCACGTCAGGTTGGCGGCAGGATGCTCAAGGCCGTGACGGGTATCGCCACCGGGGTCGCTCTGCAGGCCGCTATACCAGCGGCCCGCGCCCAGGACTATGAGCTGGTGAGGCCAGAGGGATCCTACAGCGCGGAACTGGGGATCAGCGTGCATGCGCAGATAGATGTGCTCTATGTCCCGCCCGGCGCCACTGCCCCGGTTCTTGTCCATAGAACGTTTGAGACCCGCGCAAGTGCGGTGAATCTTTCAAGCCAGTACGTCTTCGAAGTGCTCAACGAGGCGGCGTTGTCGGGGGTCGATCAGGCGCTGGCAGGCGGCGCACAGACCGGCAGGATTAGCGTGGTCGCTGTCTGTTACAGCTACGGGCTGGACGGGCGCGAAGTCCAGTCGCTGGCGCCCATGGGCGTCTTCATCAATACGACCGATCTCAACGTCCTGCCGGAAGGCGTAGCTTCGCTGCGCACCAGCGTGAAATATGTACCACCGGCTGAACGCTAGAGCAGGAATGATGCCCGGCCGCTAGACCTTGGCGACCATCACCGAACCATTGGTTCCACCGAAACCGAACGAGTTCGACATCACCATGCGCAGGATCGCTTCGCGCGCTTCGCGGATGATGTTGACGCCATAGGCGAGCGGATCGAGCTTCTCGATGTTGATCGAAGGAGCAATGAATTTCTCCTTCATCATGATCAGCGAGTAGATCAGCTCCTGCACCCCAGCGCCGCCAAGCGAGTGGCCGGTCATGGACTTGGTGGCCGAGATCATGGGCTGGTCGGCGGCCTCCTGGCCGAAGACTTCGCGCACAGCCTCAAGCTCCTTCACGTCGCCGACGGGCGTCGAGGTGGCGTGAGGGTTGAGATAGTCCGGCGCAGCGCCAGCCTGTTCCAGTGCGAGCTTCATGGCGCGGGCGGCGCCTTCTCCGGATGGGGCGACCATGTCGTATCCATCCGAGGTCGCGCCATAGCCGACAACTTCGCCATAGATCTTGGCACCGCGCTTCCTGGCGTGCTCATACTCTTCGAGGACCAGCATGCCCGCACCGCCGGCGATCACGAAGCCGTCGCGATCAGCGTCGAAGGCGCGGGAGGCGCGTTGCGGCTCGGTGTTGAATTTCGAGGACATGGCGCCCAGCCCGTCGAACAGGCAGGACAGAGTCCAGTCGAGTTCCTCGCCGCCGCCGGCGAACATCACGTCCTGCTTGCCCCACTGGATCTGTTCGGTCGCGGCGCCGACGCAGTGCAGCGACGTCGTGCAGGCTGACGAGATCGAGTAGTTGACGCCAAGGATGCGGAAGAGGGTGGAGAGCGTCGCCGACGCGGTGGACGACATCGCCTTGGGAACGGCGAACGGGCCGACGCGGCGGGGCGAGCCTTTTTCGCGGGTCGAATCGGCCGCCGCCACGATGGCGCGCGTGGATGGGCCGCCCGTGCCGACGATGAGGCCGGTGCGCGGGTGGGAGATGTGGCGCTCCTCAAGGCCGGCGTCGGCGATCGCCTGCGTCATCGACATGTGGCACCAGCCGGCACCGTCGCCCATGAAGCGCATGGCGCGCTTGTCGACATGGTCTTCCGGGTTGGCCTTGGGCTTGCCGGCGACCTGGGACTTGAATCCCTTGTCGGCATACTCCTGCATGAAGGAGATGCCGGACACGCCGTTCTTCAGACTCTCGGTGACTTCACGGATGGTGTCCCCGATGGACGAGACGATGCCCATCCCCGTGATAACCACCCTGCGCAGATCGGGGCCGTTGGCCGCCATCGCGATGTATCTCCCTGTCATGTGCGCCATCGATCCCGGCGGCACAACCTTGGCGTGTAAGGTCTACGCGCCAACCTTCTTCAAGCCAACCTTCATGTCCTTGGCGGTGTAAATCTTATCACCGTCGAGAAACACGGCGCCGTCCGCGATGCCCATTGTGAGATGGGAGCGGATGGCCCGGCGGATGTCGATTTCGTAGCGCACCAGTTTCTTGTCCGGAGTAACCTCGCCGGCGAATTTGCATTCCCCTACGCCAAGCGCTCGCCCGCGTCCGGGGGAACCCGACCAGCCGAGCCAGAAGCCGACGAGCTGCCACATCGCATCCAGCCCGAGACAGCCCGGCATGACCGGGTCGCCCGGAAAGTGGCATTTGAAGAACCACAGGTCGGGATGGACATCGAGTTCCGCAATGATGTGGCCGCGTTTATGAGGTCCGCCATCGAGCGAAATCTCGGTGATCCGGTCCAGCATCAGCATGGGCGGGGTCGGGAGTTGCGCATTCCCCGGACCGAACAATTCCCCGCGGCCGCTCGTGAGCAGGTCTTCGTAACTGTAGGAGCTCTTCGGCGTGTGGAACGCGTGAGGCGCCTGGGGGTCGTTGGTGACAGCAGTCATGGGCTGCTCCGCTGGCCGGGGAGGAGAGGCCGGTTAACACGCTGGACTCGGGGGCTCAAGCAGCGCTGGAGCCGCGCGGCAGTCGCAGGATTTTCCTAGCGATTTCCGGGCGTCGGCGGCAGCGGGTCGGCGCCCCAGAGATGTTCGCGGAGGATCCAGCCCTTCTGACCCTGCGCGGTGACCGGGCACCAGACGGTTCCACAGTCCCCCAGCTTCACCACCGAGCCCGGGTCAAAGCGTGCAGCGAGCGGCGCCTCGGTCTTGGGTTCGCGGTGCATGCCGCCGCTGTGGGTCGTGATCGCGGTGCGCTGTTTCTCGGTTAGCTGGCTGGCCGCGACCCAGACTTCGTCGCCCATCGGGTCCCGCACCTTCCGCCAGTCATTGCTCTCGCGGATGACCACGACGGGAAGGCCGGCGCGCTCATAGGTCCAGCGGATCGGATAGTCCGCGCTGGGGCCGGCGCGGCCGTTAACCGTATCGAATTTGAGGCTGGCGTAGCGCGGCACGGCCAGACCGGAAAAATCGCTCATGCGGGGCTCCACCTCGTCGGAGGCGTAGGCCTTGAAGCTGCCGGGGGTCAGTGCCTCCTGACCGGACGCCAGGGGCGCAGCAATTGCCGCACTGCAGAAAACGGCGCCGGCCATCAGGAAGTGGGGGCGGCGGCGGCTTTTCTGCATCGGGGAGCCCTCCGGAAAATGGCGAGAACGACTCCATCTCAAGCACGTCCGCATGAAAAGCCGCTTAACTGGGCAGCCGAGGGCGGGCGCGCGGCAGCCGATCAGCGACAGGTTGGCCCCGGTGCAGGCCTTTGATACACCCGCCGCAAACAGGATGGCGTCGCTTGGCCAGCCGCCAGACCACATAAGAGGAAACGTCCCGCAACATGCCCACGTCGCGCCCCAAGGTGAAAGTGATCGTGACGCGCCGGCTTCCCGAGCCGGTCGAGACGCGGATGAGCGAACTCTTCGACGTCGAACTCAACACCACCGACACGCCGATGACGATCGAGCAGCTGTCCGAGGCGGCGACCCGCTGCGACGTGCTGGTCTCGACCGTGACCGACCGCATCGACGGCCGCGTCCTGGCGCGGGCCGGCGATCGCCTGCGCCTGATCGCCCAGTTCGGGGCCGGGGTGGACAATATCGACGTGCAGGCCTGTGTCTCGCGCGGTGTTACCGTGACCAACACGCCGGGCGTTCTCACCGAGGACACGGCCGACATGACCATGGCGCTGATGCTGGCGGTTCCGCGCCGTATCGTGGATGGCGTGATGGCGGTGCAATCCGGCCTGTTCACGGGATGGTCGCCGACCTGGATGCTGGGGCGGCGCATCTATGGCAAGCGCCTCGGCATTGTCGGGATGGGGCGCATCGGCACAGCGGTCGCGCGGCGCGCGAAGGCGTTCGGCCTGCAGATTCACTATCACAACCGCAAGCCTGTCCGTCAGCAGGTCTCCGACGAGCTGGAGGCGACGTACTGGGAAAGCCTCGACCAGATGCTGGCGCGGATGGACATCGTCTCCGTCAACTGTCCGCATACGCCGGCGACGTATCATCTCCTAAGCGCCCGGCGAATCAAGCTGATGAAGCCCGACGCCTATCTGGTGAATACGGCGCGCGGCGAAGTCATCGACGAGGCGGCCCTGATCCGGGCGCTGGAAGCCGGCGAGATTGCGGGGGCCGGGCTGGACGTGTTCGAGAACGAGCCGAACCTCAATCCGCGCCTCAAGGCGCTGCGCAATGTTGTGGTGCTGCCGCACATGTCCTCGGCCACGCTCGAAGGGCGGATCGACATGGGCGAAAAGGTCATCATCAACATCAAAACTTTCGCTGATGGCCACCGCCCGCCGGACCGCGTCATCCCAGCAATGCTGTAGCGAGGCGCGAGGCAGGGGCGATGCCGATGTTGTTCCTGTCATATGCGAGGCCAGACCAGGAGGTCGCAGTCGCATTGGCGGACGCGCTCCGAGAGGTCGGCATCGACGTTTGGGCAGACTTTTCCAACCTTGCTATCGGAGAGGATTGGGAGCAGGCGATCGGCGCGGGTCTGCGTCGGGCAGATGGTATTGTAGTGGTCGCGTCTGCACAGAGTTCGAAATCAAAGTGGGTAATCCATGAAATGGAAGCCGCTTTGAATTCGGGGACTCAAATATTTCCCGTAGTCGTGAACAGCTTCGATTTTCTGCCCCGGCGGTTGCAGCATATCCAAGCTGCCAAAGTGTCCACGTCCGACTTACGCTGGTCTGTTCGCGGCGCGGCTGCACAGATTCAACGTACTCTGAGCAGCGTGAAACCCAACTCACCGTTGGATGACAGGTTTCTGGAAGGGCTGGCGTCAGAACTTGCGACAGAGGCCCGAAGTGCGGGTGAGCAAGTTTCGGAAAGCGCAAAGCACTCAGTCTTCGTTGTGCATGGCCGCGATTTGTCGGCGCTAAACGAGGTGAAGAGCTATCTTGCCTCAATTGGCGTGGATGCTGTCGTGCTCAAGGAGATGGAAGAGCAGGAGATTTCGCTATTGCAGCGCTTCTTGCGCGTTGCCGAAAAGGCGGACTTTGCTGTCGTCGTTCTGACGCCGGATGATCTTGGTGCTTCGGTCGGCCAATACGAATCACCCAAGGGAGGAGACAAGGCTCTCCAGTATCGCGCCCGGCAAAATGTCATTCTCGAGCTCGGGTTCTTCCTTGGGAAACTCAGGGACTTTGATCGCGTGTTTGTCGTGCGAAAGAATGCAGATCATGAGTGGCCAGAGTTCGACATGCCATCGGATCTCGGCGGCGCCATCTACAAGGACCTGGATTCCGAAGGGCGGTGGAAAGAACTTCTGAAGCGCGCACTTGCGAAGGCGGGTATTCACACACGCTAGGTTGTCCGCTGACTTGAGCCAAACCTGCAATTGCTCCAGAGCCGCCATGGTTTGGCCGCTCTCTGTGAGGAGGATGGCTGTGGATAGGATGCCGCATGTTCCATGCGGTTCTGGAACGAACGGGCCCGACTCATGCCTCGCAACATGCGTTTCGCGCTGACTTTCCTCATTGCCGCTGCGGTGGTGTCGACCGGCGCGGCGAGCGCCCAGATTCCGGTCGGCGCCCAGCCGTCGCCGACCCGGGCGACCTATACGGTCGAGCCGTTTACGCCGGCGGCGGCGGTCACCATTCAGGGGCAGGGCGTGCGCCTTCGCGCCGAACCTTTCGCGACACGTGAAACGCCGGTTCTCAGCTCGGGCAGCACGGGGCTGCAGCTGACCATTGTCGGTCTCGCGCGCATGCCGGACTGGGTCTGGTATCAGGTGGTGCTGCGCAACGGGCAGAAGGCGTTCATCCGCTCTGATCTGACATCGGCGCCGATGGCTGGCGGCGGCCTTCAGGTCGCGGCGACGCCGGCGCCGGTCGCTCCCGCGGCTCCCACTGCGCCACAGGCGCGGCCCTATCTGCCGCCGCAGGCAGGCGCGATCACCATGACGCCGCAACCGAATCCCACTGCTCCGTCAGCGCCAACGACGACGCGTCCTGCGCCTGGTCTTGATCTGCCACTGCCGTCTTCATCCGCGCCTGCGCCGGTTCCCGTCACGCCGGCGCCGGCCGCGAATCCAAACGCCAACACAAGTGCAAATGGCGGTCTGATTTCGGTCGCGCCGGTCGCGCCCGTTCCGCACATGACGACCGGGGCTCCGCTGGCCGATCACGTCATGGCGCAGCTGGTCGACAAGCGCTGCTGGACTGACTCAAGCTCGATGATGGACGCACAGCGCCTGAAGGCGACGTTCGCGCTCAGCTTCGGGACGGACGGCAAGCTGGCCAGCGAGCCCGTTCTGATCCAGCCGGCGCTGGCGCCGAGCGATGACCCGGCGATGATGGTGTTCATCGCCAAGGCCCGCGCCGCGCTGCGCACCTGCAACGCCATGGGCTTTGATATTCCCGCGAGCTATTTCCAGGGCGGCGCCCGCCCGGAAGTGCGGCTGGAATTCAAGGCGCGCTAGCCCTTTTGCCGGTCGCTGCGGGCTGGCGTCTCCACATCGTCTCATTCAAGATGGGTTCAGCCGGGCGCGCCGATCATGCGTCAGGACCGATCCCAGGGGACGACCATGATCAGACGCCTCACCGTGCTTGCCGCTGCAGCGCTTGCGTTGGCCGCATGCGTTACCGAGGAAGGCTATCGCCAGCATATGGATATGTGGGTGGGGACGACGACCGACGACATCCTGCTCAAATGGGGTCCGCCGCAGGCCTCCGCGCCGATGTCGAACGGGCGGGAGCTGTGGAGCTACACCAAGACCATGGTGGATGAGCGGGCCGGCTACTGGCGCGACGAGACGCGCGAAGTGCGGCGCACGTTCAAGGACAAGGACGGCAACGAGAAGACCGAGGTCATCACCGAGACCTATCCGGTGTGGGAGCCGCCCCAGGTGTACCGCTCGACCTGCACAACGCGCTTCGTGATGGCGGCGGGCCGCGTGGAGGATGTTTCGTTCGACGGGTCTGGCTGCGTCGCCGAGGAAATCCGCTAGCCGCGCGAGGCTGACCAGGTCCTCCTCTTGAATTCGGGAAGCAAAGCGTTTCTCCTCCCCGGAACAGCGAAGGGGAGGGCTTGATGCGCAGATCAATGATGCTGGTTGCGGCTGTCTCGGCGGGCGCCATGACCGCCTGCACAACCATGGAAGCGCCGGTTGAGGCTGTGGCGGCTGCATCCACGGCGGCGCCCGTAACGCCGCCGCCTGCTTCCCCTCCGGCCCCTAACAGCAGCGCGGTCTCCCGCGCGATTGATCTGGGCCATGGCGTTTCGATGCTGATGGGACAGGGCGGCAATCTCGGTCTTCTCGTGGGCGAGGACGGTGTCTTCCTGATTGACGACCAGTACGCCACCAACGCGATGGCGAACCTTGCGAAGATCGAGGAGCTGGCGAACGGCCGGCCGCGCTATCTGGTCAACACGCACTGGCATGGCGACCATGCCGGCGGCAATGAGGTGTTCGCGAAGGCGGGCGCAACGGTGTTCGCACATGAGAATGTCCGCAAACGGCTTTCAGGCGAACGCGTCACGACTGGCCGTACGGCGCAGGCACAACCTGCTCCGCAGGTCGCCTTGCCGGTGGTGACGTTTCTCGCCGGGATCGATTTTCATCTCAACGGGCAGACCATCCGCGCCATTCCGGCGCCGATGCCGGCGCACACCGATGGCGATGTCCTGATCTATTTCGTCGAAGCGGACGTGCTGCACACGGGCGACACCTACATGAAGGATCGCTATCCCTTCGTGGATACGGGGTCGGGCGGCACGCAGGCCGGCTTCATTGAGGCATTGACGAAGGCGATCGAGATCGCGGGTCCGGACACGAAGATCATCCCGGGTCATGGCGAGCTTGCGACCCGGGCTGATCTTGAGGCTGCGCTCGACATGCACCGCGGCGCGCGCGCGGCGGTTGAGGCGCTGGTGAAGCAGGGCAAGTCTCTCGAAGAGGCAGTCGCGGCCAAGCCGCTGGCGCAATGGACCCCGCGTTTCGGCGGGCCCGGCAGCTTCATCAGCGACGACGCCTATGTGACCGTAATCTACAACGAGTTGAAGAAGTAGGACCGCGTGACGCTGGCTTTTCCCGAAGGCTTCATCTGGGGCGCGGCGACCGCGGCGCATCAGGTCGAGGGCAACAACACATCGTCCGACTTCTGGGCATTGGAGCATCTGAAGCCGTCCTTCTTCCGCGAGCCATCGGGGGACGCCTGCGACCAGTATCATCGCTTCGCGGACGATATCGCGATCCTTGCGGGTCTCGGCCTCAAAGCCTACCGCTTCTCCATCGAATGGGCGCGGATCGAGCCGGAGGAGGGGTTCTTCTCGCAGGCTGCGCTCGATCACTACCAGCGCTGCATCGATCATTGCCTTGCGCGCGGCGTTTCACCCGTCATCACGTTTCAGCATTTCACGCTGCCGCTATGGCAGGCGCGGCGCGGTGGTTTCACCGACCAGTGTTTTGCGGACAATTTTGCGCGCTTCTGCGAGCACGCAGCGAAGGGCCTCACAGGCTTTGATATCGCCTGCACGCTCAACGAGTTGAACCTGCCGATCATCTTCCGGGACATTCTGGTCAATCACGGAGCGAACGCTGCGGTGGCGGCCCGGCGCAAGGCGGCGGAACAGGTGCTCGGCGGCTCAATCGAGCATATATTCCTCGCGGCGCCCCCGGACGCCTTGCTGCGTCAGGGGTTGAAAGCACATGCAAGCGCACGCGATGCGATCAAATCGCATCATCCTGACGTGTCGGTGGGCATCACGCTGGCCATCCAGGACGAGCAGGCCGAGCCCGGCGCGGAACATCTTCGCGACCAGCGGCGCGAGGAGTTCTATGGGGCCTTTCTGGATGATTGTTCGAAGGACGACTTTATCGGCGTGCAGACCTATACCCGCGTCGTGGTGCGCAAGGATGGATCGTTCGGGCCTGAGCCCGGCCATCCGCTGACCATCATGGGCTATGAGGACCGGCCGCAGGCGCTGGCGGAGACCTGCCGTTTCGTTTGGGAGCGGACACACACGCCGATCATCGTCACCGAGAATGGCTGGTCGGGCGAGAATGACGCCCGGCGCTGCGCCTTCATCCGCGAGGCGCTGACGGACCTTCATGGCGCGATGGCCGATGGTGTCGATGTGCGTGGATATTTCTACTGGTCGCTGCTCGACAACTACGAATGGCTGCTGGGCTATGAGCCAAAGTTCGGAATTGTCGGCGTTGATCGCACCACGCAGCAGCGTGCGATCAAGCCGTCAGCTGTAATGCTTGGCGGCATTGCGCAGGCGAATGGCCTTTAGTCTCCGCACACATCGCAGGCTGGATCGGACTTGAGAGTCACGGTGCGCGAGTCGCCAGAGAGACCATCGAACAACCAGAGGCGGCCGGCCATGGACTGGCCGGCGCCGGTGATCTCCTTCACGGTCTCCAGCGCAAGGCGTGCGCCGATCATGCCTGTGAGCGGGCCGATCACGCCGACCATGGCGCAGGTTTCCTCTGTTTCCGGCATGTCGGAGACGAGGCAGCGATAGCAGGGCAGCCGCTCGGCGACAGGTCTACCCTTGGTGAGGCCGGACTTGAAAACAGAAAGCTGTGCGCTCCAGCGCCCGACCGCGCCGGATACGAGCGGCAGGCCCAGCGAATGGCAGGCCGCGTTCACGGCGAAGCGCGTCGCGAAACTGTCCGATCCGTCAATCACGATGTCAGCGCCGGCAAGCAGCGCTGCGGCGTTGTCGGGCGTCAGCCGGACGGGATGGAGTGTCAGCGCAATGTCCGGGTTGATTGCGGAGAGCTGGCGCTGGCCGATCTCCGTCTTCGGCCGGCCAACATCTTCCGACGAGAACAGGATCTGGCGCTGCAGGTTCGATAGCGACACCGAATCATCGTCGATCAGCGTGAGCTTTCCAACGCCCGCGGCGGCGAGATAGAGCGCCGCCGGCCCGCCCAGCGCGCCAAGCCCGACCAGCGCTGCATGCGCATTCAGCAGCTTCTGCTGGCCCGGCCCGCCGATCTCGCGCAGCATGATGTGCCTGGCGTAGCGTTCCAGTTGCTGGGGCGTTAGACTCATCGGGCGCAATCCTCCCGGAGCACAGACCATGGCGCTATCGGCAATTCAATGGGCTGCAGATCGGTGGCGGTAGACGCCGCCGCCTCCTCAAATGTCTACCAGCCTCTCGTCGACGAGATCGTCGGCGGGCGACGGAATATCTTTCTCACGGGCCGGGCGGGCACCGGCAAGACGACGCTTCTGCGTCAGCTGATTTTCAACGCGCTTGAGAAGGCGGTTGTGCTCGCGCCGACGGGACTGGCGGCGGTGAATGTCGGCGGGCAGACGATCCATTCCTTCTTCAACTTTCCGCCGCGCCTGCTGGATGCGGGGGACGCCCGGAAGATCCGCAACCAGCGCGTGGTGAAGGCGATCGAGACCATGGTGATCGATGAGGTGTCCATGGTGCGCGCCGACATGATGCAGGCGATCGATAATTCGCTGCGTCTCAATCGGGCCAGCCGCCAGCCCTTCGGCGGCGTGCGCATGATCCTTTCGGGAGACCTGCACCAGCTTCCGCCCGTGGTCGGCGCCGATGTCGAGCACATACTCGAGGAAAGTTATGGAGGGGCCTGGTTCTTCAAGGCCCCCGGCTTCCAGGCGGCGCAGTTCCGGCTGGCGGCGCTGAAGCGCATCTTCCGGCAGGAAGACGAGGCTTTCATCCGCATTCTCAACAGCCTGCGCAACGGCCGCATGGCGCCGGAGGATGTGGAGCTGCTGCGTGATCGGGTCTCGCCGCGCTCACCCGCGGAAGCAAGCCAGACCCATGTGGTGCTGACGCCCAACAACGCCGCGGCCTGGCGCATCAACCAGATGCGGCTGGCCGAACTGCCGGGACCGGCGCGAAACTATGCCGCGACGCTGGAAGGAAATTTCGAGGTCAAGGCTTTCCCGACCGAGGAGGTGCTGGAGTTGAAGGCGGGCGCGCGGGTGATGATGATCCGCAACGATCCCTCGGGCCGATGGGTGAATGGATCGCTGGGTGTTGTGCAGGCGCTCGGCGAGAGCGATGCCTATGTGAAGATTGCGGGCGAAACGCACCGCGTCAGTCAGCAGGCGTGGGAGAAGTTCCGCTACGAATTCGATGCGTCATCGAAGTCAGTCTCGCGCTCCGTCGTCGGCTCGTTCAAACAGCTGCCATTGCGGCTCGCCTATGCGACGACCATCCACAAATCGCAGGGGATGACACTCGACAGGGTCTACATCGATTTCGACCGGGGCATGTTCGCGCACGGTCAAGCCTATGTGGCGTTCTCGCGCTGCCGGTCGCTGGAGGGGTTGGAACTGTCGCGGGAATTGCGCCCGCGTGACATCATCATCGACCGTTCGGCCTTCGATTTCGGTAAGCTGGAGCCTGTCAGCGACACCGAGCATTTCCTGCTGGCGGACATGGCGCGGCCGGAACTGGAGCTGAAAGGCTAGGAGACGGCGCTAGTTGGCCGGATGCTCACAGACAACGGGTCCGTCGAGGCGCGTCAGAGGGCCGATCACGATCGACTTGAAGCCTTGTGGCCACTGGTCCTGCGCAACGGCGTCGCCGCGCACGGGGCAGGTGGGCAGCGAAACCGCATCGCCAGATCCTGTCGCCCGCGCCGCGTAGGTGAAGGCATAGTCGAGCCCGCTGTTGAACTCGATCACCGCGCCGATCTCCAACGCATAGGTCATGGCAATAGCGACCTCGCCCGGATTACGCGGCATGGGCGCGAGGCGATCCTTGTCCGTGACCTTGATGATCCGCAGCTTGCCGTCCGCCTGCGGGGCAAAGATCACCGTGCGATCAGGGACCATCTCGAAACTGTCGACCATGGCGCCAGCCTCAAGCGGAGCCTGCGCAAAGGCCGGCGTGGCAAGGCTCAGAGCCAGGGCGAGAGCTGCGATGGATTTCATGGAGCACAGCGTGGCGGAAATCATCGCCCGCGCCAAGCCGTCGCCGGCAGACGCTAACGCCCAGTTGATCCGAATCCGCCGGCGCCGCGATCGGTCTCGTCGAGCGAGTCGACCATCGACAGCTCCGCGCGCGTCACGGGGGCGATCACCATCTGCGCAATGCGCTCGCCCCGCTTGATCACGAACGGATCCTTGCCGTGGTTGATCAGGATCACCTTCACCTCGCCGCGATAATCCGCATCGATCGTGCCTGGCGAATTGAGACAGGTGACGCCATGCCTGGCGGCAAGGCCCGAGCGCGGACGGACCTGCGCTTCGTGGCCGGGGGGCAGGGCGATGCAAAGGCCGGTTGGAACGAGCGCGCGCTCGCCGGGGGCAAGGATGATCGGTTCGCGTTCGTGATTGGCGGCGCGCAGGTCCATGCCGGCGGCGTCAGCCGTTTCGTAGGCCGGCAGAAGCAGGCCCTCATGATGGGCAAGCGTCATCACGCGGACGGTCACGGTCATGGGCGGCTCCTTTGCGCTGCATGACTAGCGCGGGATGCTCCGGCGGGCGAGCGCCGCCAGTGTCCCGTCCACAGATCAGACCTCGACATCCGCCGCAAAGCGCAGCTCGCGGCGCGGGCGGACGGTGTTGGTCACGTCCATGTATGTCGGGTGTTTCTTGTAGGCGTGCAGCGCTTCGATATCCGGGAATTCGGCGTAGACGACGATATCGATCTCGTTGCCGAACAGGTCGGCCTTCCGGTTCTGGCTGACCTCGAACAGGGTTGAGCCCGGGATGGTTCCCAGTCGCCGCAGATGACCCATGATATCCGGCGCTTCGCGCGGATCCTTCAGGGTGAAAAAGACGATGTGGCGGACCATGGAAGCGATCTAGGACGGCCCGACCGTGCGCGCCAGCGCCGAAACCGCGCTATTCCGCCGCGCTGGTTTCTGGTTCGAGCAGGTGCTCGGCAATACGGTCGGCCAGCTTCATGGCGACGGCGGCCTTGCCCATGCGCGGCCAGCGCTCCACACCCGATTTCGAGACCAGAAGGACCTCGTTGTCAGCGCCGCCCATGACGTCGCCGGAGACATCATTTGCGACGATCCAGTCGCAGCCCTTGCGCTTCAGCTTGGTCTTGGCGTGCTTCTCGACATCGCTGGTCTCGGCGGCGAAGCCGATCACCAGGCGCGGCCGCTGCTTCTTGCGCGTGCCGACGGATTTGAGGATGTCCGGGTTCTCGGTCAGCTGCAGCTTGACCTTGTCGTCTTCGTTTCCCTTCAGCTTCAGCTTGCCGGCGGCGCGTGTCGCCGGGCGCCAGTCGGCAACGGCGGCGACGCCGATGAAGATGTCCGCCGGAAGGTTGGCCTTCACGGCGTCATGCATCTCGAGGGCGGTTTCGACTTTCGCCGCATTCACGCCTTCGGGAATCGCCAGCTGGGTCGGGCCGGTTACGAGCCGCACATCGGCGCCAAGCCGGGCGAGCGCTTCGGCGATCGCATAGCCCTGGCGGCCGGAGGAATGGTTCGAAATGTAGCGCACCGGGTCGAGCGGTTCGCGCGTCGGCCCCGCAGTGATCACAGCGCGGACGCCGGCCAGCGGCCCGTGGCCGGAGGGCGCCGCGAGCATCTTCTTCACCTGCGCGGCGATGCGTTCTGGCTCGGGGAGGCGGCCAGGGCCGAACTCGCCGCACGCCATGGGGCCGACATCGGGCGTCATTACCGTGACGCCGTCGGCCTCAAGCTGGGCGACATTGCGCATTGTGGCTGCGTGTTCCCACATGCGCACGTTCATCGCTGGCGCCATCAGCACGGGCTTGTCTGTCGCGAGCAGGGTGGTCGAGGCAAGATCATTGGCAAGGCCGTTGGCGGCCTTGGCGATAAGGTCTGCCGTGGCCGGGCATACGACGACGAGATCGGCCGAACGTGACAGCTCGATATGGCCCATCTCGGCTTCGTCGGTGAGACTGAACAGCTCCTGATAGACCTTGTCGCCGGACAATGAGCCCAGCGACAGCGGGGTCACGAATTCCGCGCCAGCCTTCGTCAGGATCACACGCGTGGCGATGCCATCCTTCGCCAGCAGCCGGATAAGCTCCAGCGACTTGTAGGCGGCGATGCCCCCGCCGACGATCAGAAGGATGCGCTTGGCGTCCAATCCGGGACTCCACATGAACCGTGGGTCCTAGATAGTGAATCTTGGTCAGGATTGCACGAAACCGGACCGGCGGAACGGACGCGTTCCGGCAAGGATCCGGTAACATCTCAGGTCTGGTTGCTGCGCATCCCGGAGAAGAATTCCGTTGCGGCGGGGTCTTCCCCGGTTCGTTCACCGGGAACATCCTCGCAGAAGCTGACCCAACCGATCTTCGATTCCAGTCCGTACTGGATCTCGATCGCGGCCACCTCCGGATCATCGAGCGAACCGATGGTGACGTAGATGCGGGCTTCCGGCAGGTCGTAGGCGAAGGTGAGGGGCGTGCCGCAATCGCGGCAGTATCCCCGCCGGGCCAGGTTGGACGAGGCGAAGAAAGCCGGCTCGCCCCGGGTCCATTCCAGTCTGGATTTCGCGCATCCGGCGAGCGCAGCGAAGAGTCCGCCTGTCGCGCGCTGGCACATACGGCAATGACAGACATGGGGTTTTTCAACCCGCTCGACATGCATCGCGTATCGAACCGCTCCGCACTGGCAACCGCCGCGAATAGGATTCATGGACGTTCCGTAATCTTCAACCCGGCAGTAAGATTGCCATGTCAGTTTCCCGGCGCGTATGGCGAAAATCTCATGAACGCCCCGCGTTCGGAGGACTGACTCTCGCCGTTGGCGCGAGCCCTTGCCTGTGGTGGCATGGGTTTCGAAGGGACTGGGCTATGTTCTTTGGCGGCAAACCCAAGCAGGGCAGTTTCTCCCGCACGCTCGTTGGCGAGTGGCGGGCTGATACCCTGTCGGGCGACGTGAAGGGCGAAATCACCGCCGTGTTCAACACGGACGGCTCCTTCATGACCCGCAACAAGATGGAGATCCGGGGCGTCCCTGCCGCGCCGGTCACCCAGACCGGGCGCTACCGCATCGAGCCGGTCGACAAGCAGCGCTTCCGGCTCTTCACCATCGACGAGAATGGCCAGCCGGTCTCAAGCACTGTCCGGTCGTTTGTCGACGAGAACACGATGGTCAACGAGGTGGGCCGCATCACCTTCCATCGCGTCGACAATCTCGAACATCCGCTCAGCTGAGCCCAAAGGCGTCCTGGTCCGCCAGAATTGCCACGCTGCAGCATACTTGCTGTCCGGCCGGGGGGTTTTCGCCCGGCGGCAACATCGCTTATCTAGCTCCTCACACGGGAACAGAACCCGCCGTCCGGCCGAGGAGACGACCATGCGCGAATACCTGAAATTCTACATCAATGGCGAGTGGGTCGACCCGGTTACGCCGCGCACGCTCGATGTCATCGATCCGTCAACCGAGGAGGCCTACTGCCGTATCTCGATCGGCTCCAAGGCGGATGTCGACAAGGCTGTGGCTGCTGCAAAAGCGGCTTTCCCGGCCTTCGCCGCCACCACCAAAGAGTACCGCGCCGACCTGCTCGACAAGATCGTCGCTGCCTATTCGAAGCGCCTCGGCGACATGGCGGGTGCGATTTCCGAGGAAATGGGTGCGCCGCTGTGGCTGGCCCAGGCCGCCCAGGCGCCCTCGGGTCTCGGACACCTGATGCAGGCTGCCAACTATCTCCGCACGTTCGAGTTCGAAGAGCGCCGCGGCAAGCACCTCATCCGCAAGGAGCCCATCGGCGTCTGCGGGTTCATCACGCCGTGGAACTGGCCGCAGAACCAGATCGCCTGCAAGGTCGCGCCGGCCATCGCAGCAGGCTGCACCATGGTGCTGAAGCCCAGCGAGATCGCGCCGGTCGACGCCATCATCTTTGCTGAAATCCTGCACGAGGCGGGCGTGCCGAAAGGCGTGTTCAACCTCGTCAACGGCGACGGCCCCGGCGTCGGCGCCGCGCTATCTGCGCATCCGGATGTCGACATGATGTCGTTTACCGGGTCGACGCGCGCCGGCGTGCTGGTGGCTCAGGCCGCCGCGCCGACGGTCAAGCGCGTGGCGCAGGAGCTTGGCGGCAAGTCGGCCAACATCGTGCTGGACGACGCCGACCTTCAGAAGGCCGTGAAGTCCGGCGTCATGCAGATGATGACCAACACCGGCCAGAGCTGCAACGCGCCCTCGCGCATGTTCATCCCGCGCGCCAAGAACGAGGAAGCCAAGGCCATCGCCAAGGCGACAGCCGAAGCCGTGAAGGTGCAGGATCCGAAGGTGGCCGAGAAAGGCGCCATCGGCCCCGTCGTTTCCGAAGCCCAGTGGAACAAGATCCAGGGCCTTATCCAGAAGGGCATCGATGAAGGCGCGACGCTGGTCACCGGCGGCCTCGGCCGTCCGGAAGGCCTCAACCGCGGTTACTATGTGAAGCCCACCGTATTCGCTGACGTGCGCAACGACATGACCATCGCAGTCGAGGAAATCTTCGGACCTGTGCTCTGCATGATCCCGTACGACAGCGAGGAGCAGGCCGTCGCCATGGCGAACGACACGGTTTACGGCCTGTCGGGCTATGTGCAGGGCGAGCCGGAACATGCCCAGAAGGTGGCGCGCCAGCTGCGCACCGGCATGGTGCACATCAACGGCGCGGGCTCTGACCAGACCATGCCGTTCGGCGGCTTCAAGCAGTCGGGCAATGGCCGCGAGTGGGGCGTGGAAGGCATCCACGAATTCCTCGAGACCAAGTCGGTCTTCGGTTTCGCCACCGCCTGATGGCCATGACCGGGAGAGGGGCGGAGCTGCGCCGGCGCACGGTGCTGGGCGCCGCCCTTCTTGCCGCCTCGGGCTGCGCAAGTGTGACGAAGGCTGATCCCGTCGCCTTCCGGCAGACCCGTCACACCACAGCGGTTGATGGCGTTCGTATCGCGTGGCGGGATTCCGGTCCGGCCGGAGCGCCAGCGATCCTGTTCTGCAATGGCGGCGGGCAGGCGATGGCGGTGTGGGACGGGATTGTTGCGCCCCTGCTCGATACGCGCCGCGTCCTGCTGCACGACCGGCGCGGGACCGGCGACAGCGAGCCGGGCGCGCCGGAGTCGCATACCTTCGAGACTTTCCGTGATGATGCGTTTGCCGTGATGGACGCTGCTGGCGTCGACAAGGCCGTCGTCTGTGGTCTGGCCTTTGGCTCGCGTGTCGCCGTGCGAATGGCGCTGGATCAACCCGCGCGTCTGGAAGGTCTTGTCC
Source organism: Hyphomonadaceae bacterium (assembly GCA_041398245.1). Taxonomy (GTDB): domain Bacteria; phylum Pseudomonadota; class Alphaproteobacteria; order Caulobacterales; family Hyphomonadaceae; genus UBA7672. Next base: position 52,359 of record JAWKVC010000004.1, on the reverse strand, counting down.
TGTTCGATGCGACGGGCGCTATGCCAGCCCCGGAGGCGGAGCGTATTGCGGGCGCCGAAGAAGCCGAACGCCTGCGGACAGCCGCAGGCATTGGAACACCGGCGCGTGACCCGGCCTGGAACGCCATGACATATCCTGAGGGAAGGGGCCTGAATGCTCGCGCCCTGCGTGGTCAGCCGGACTGGATTGATGGTCTGCTATCGATCCACATGCCTACGCTGATCGCCGTCGGCGAGCAGGACCCGAATATCGCCGGCGGCCGTCGCATGGCGCAGGAAATCCCGGGCGCGCGTTTTGTCGCGCTGCCGATGACGGGCCATGGATCAAACGTGCAAAGGCCGGATTTGTTGATGGCGCTGCTGCAGGAATTTCTCGGCGGACTGGATTGATAGCCAGTCTACTCATTTGCCGTTCAGGTTTGCGTTCCTATCTCAAACGGTGTGGAATTGCGCCTCAGGAGGCTGCCCATGTTCAAGAAGGTTCTTGCCGCTGTCACGATTGCCGCAGCGGTCACGCTCGGGGCCTGCGAGAGCGGGCCAACGCCCTATCAGCCCGCAGCAGGCTATGACCGGGGCTATTCGGAGCAGAAGATCGAGAACGACCGCTATCGCATCTCGTTCAAGGGTAATTCGCGAACAGCCCGGGATACGGTCGAGAACTATCTCCTCTTCCGCGCCGCCGAACTGACGCTTCAGAACGGCTATGACAGCTTCACCATCGTCAATCGCGATACCGACAAGGACAGCCGCTATCGCAGCACCGGCGGCTATTCGCGCTTCTCCTACATGTATTTCTCGCCTCGCTGGGGCTGGATGTATTCCTGGGACCCGTTCTGGTCGTCGCCTTCGCGCTATGACGAGGTGACCAGCTATGAAGCGTTCGCCGAGATCGTGATGAAACGGGGGCCCAAGGGCGACGATCCCAATTCGTTCGACGCCCGCCAAGTGTCCGACAACCTCGGCGCCGGCATCCAGCGGCCAAGTCCTGACTAGGCTTGATGCAGATCGCTGATTCCTGAAGGCTTTGGCGCCGGCCGCCGCATAAACGGCCTCGCAACCTCGCTGGCCTAGTCTGCAGGCGCAATGACGCCGGTTGTCTCGATCGTTATCCCGACCTTCTGCCGCCCCGCGCGGGCGGCGGAAGCGGCGCGTTCGGCGCTGGCGCAGGTTTGCGATACGTCATTCGAGATTGTGCTGATCGACAATGATCCCGATGCGTCGGCGCTGGCATCCCTGCGCGCGATCAATGATCCGCGTGTTGTCGTTGTTCATGAGCCGCGGCCCGGCGTCGCCAATGCGCGAAACGCCGGTCTGCGCGCCGCCAGGGGCGAGTTCATTGCCTTCCTCGACGATGATGAAATCGCGCCCGAGGGATGGCTCGCCGCATTGCTGCAGGTTCAGTCGCGCTACAACGCCGACGTTGTCTTTGGCCCGGTCCGAACACGGCTTGCGAGTCCGCCACGCGATCACCGCGCCTATTTCGAGCAGTTCTTCGCGCGCGATGCCGGCCACGCGGAAGGTCTGATCGACCGGTTCTATGGCTGCGGCTGCAGCTTGATGCGTCGCGCCGCCCTGCCTGCGGCCGAACCGTTCTCGATCGAGCGGAACGAGATTGGCGGAGAGGACGACCTGCTGTTCCAGTCAATGGACGCCGCGGGCGCGCGCTTTGCATGGGCGCCGGACGCATGGGTATGGGAAACGCCGGAGGCTTCGCGCGTAACGCTGGCCTATACGCTCAAGCGTGCCTTTGCCTACGGGCAGGGGCCAGCGACGCAGGCGTGGACCGGCCCCAAGCGGGACATCCCCGCCATTGCCTTCTGGATGGCGGTCGGCTTCGCGCAGACGCTCGTCTTCGGCGTCATTGCCGCGGGAAGCTTTCTCGGCAAGACGCGCAATCGCGCCTTCGCCTATCGGCGTTTCGTTGAAGGCGCCGGCAAGTTGCTGTGGTTCCCGGTGATCAAGCCGCGCTTCTACGGCGCCGCGCGCCTGCCCAAGACGCGACCCGCAACGACCTGAAATCTCAGCTGCTGAGGAGATTGATGCAGCGGGCGATCTCGGCCGGCGACGCTGTGTCGTAGAAGAAAGTCTCCAGCTTCCAGTCCTCGTTCATCAGGTAGAGCAACGAGGAATGGCTGACGAGATAACCGCCGGCGCTGTCGGAATCCTCGCCCTGACCAAAGGTTGTCCGGAAGGCCTTGTTGACCGCGTTGAGTTCATCAAGCGTGCCGGTGAGGCCGATGATGTCCTTCGGGAAGCCGTTGGAATGAATGTACTGCCCGATGGTCTCCGGCGTGTCGCGGGCGGGATCAACGGAGATGAACACCGTCTTCGGGCGCTTGCTCTCCGGAACGTCCTCCAGCGCCTTGCCCAGATTGAAAAGCACGACCGGGCAGATGTCGGGGCAGTAAGTGTAGCCAAAGAAGACCAGCGTCTTGTGACCCTTGAAATTCGCCTCGGTGGTTGGAGACCCCGTATGCGAAGTAAGCTGGAAAGGTCCGCCCACAGCGGCCGACGAGCGGGTCTTGCAGGCAGCGATCGCGGCGTCGTCCGGCTTGGCGCCGCCGCAGGCGGCAACTGTCAACGCCATGGCGAAGGGGACGATGCGGGACAGGATGCGCATTTGTGGGGTATGCACACGCTGACGCAAAATGCCAATTGCGGCGCGTTGACGTTGCCGTGCATCCTCCGTGAATCATGCAAATCGCTGAACCAGTGTCGGGAACCGAGCCACAGCGCATGAACCTGCCCTCCACGGCGCTGGCCGAGCCTGCGCGGGATGAGGCCCTGCGCAGCGTCGGCGCGGCGTTCGGGCGGACCCGCCTGCGCACGCTGGTCAGCCTGCGCTGGATGGCGATCGCCGGCCAGACGGCGGCGGTCCTGTTCGTCCATTACGGGCTGAGGTTCGAATTGCCGCTGGCGGCGTGTCTTGCCGCCGTCGGCGCCTCGGCCTGGCTCAATGTCGCGCTGATGGCGGTGTTCCCGTCGCAACATCTGTCGTCGCCGTCCGAGACGGCGGGGCAGCTGGCGTTCGACACCGTGCAGGTCGCCGTGCTGATCGGCCTGACCGGCGGGCTGCAGAATCCCTTCCTGCTGATGATCCTTGCGCCCGTAACGGTTGGCGCTTCGCGCCTTCTGCCGGCCTATGCAGCGATGCTGGCCCTGCTTGCCCTGCTTTGCTGTGCGGGCATGTGGCTCTGGGGGCTGAAACTGCCATGGATGCAGGATCAGGAGCTGGTCCTGCCGCCGATCTATCTTGCCGGGCAGCTGGCGGCTGTTTCCATCGGACTGGTGTTCTTCACGGTTTCGGCGTGGCGGACCGGGCGCGACGAAGCGCGGCTCGTCTCCGCTCTTGATGCGGTGCAGGCGGTGCTGGCGCGCGAACAGCAGCTGTCCGCCCTCGGCGCACTGGCGGCGGCGACAGCTCATGAGCTGGGCACGCCGCTCGCGACGATTCATCTGGCCGCGCGTGAACTAGGCCGCAGCATCAAGCCCGGCCACCCTTCGCGCGAAGATGTCGAACTGATTGTGGAGCAGGCCGAGCGTTGCCGCACAATCCTGAAGCAGATCTCGCAACGCCGGCACATGACCGATGCGGCCATGGCGCGGGCGACGCTGCCCGGCTTGCTTGACGAGGTGGTCGAACCCCACAAATCCGGGGGGATCCATATCCAGTGCTCCTGTTCGCCGCTGGGCGGCGTACCGGCGTCCGACAAGCCGCCGGAGGTGATCCGCAAGCCGGAGATCATCCATGCCCTCGGCGCCTTTGTGGAAAACGCCGCCAGCTTTGCTGCGCGCGAGGTCAATGTGAATGCACGCTGGTCGGACGAGGAAGTCCGGATCTACATCACCGACGACGGGCCGGGTTTTGCCCCTTCGGTGCTGGCCAAGCTGGGCGAGCCCTATTTCAGCGAGCGGCGCATCGAACAGCGCGGCGGCGGTATGGGGTTGGGCTTCTTCATTGCCTGCACGCTGCTGGAACGGACCGGGGCGCGAGTGACCCCGTACAATCGCCAGCTGCCGGCCCGGGGCGCGGTCGTGCGCGTCACCTGGCCCCGCGCCGCCATCGAGGCCCCTGAAGGCTGGATTGAAGGGTAGGAAATCAGCAAGTTTTTTGGTGGAATTGCGGTTACGGACCTAAGGGAAAGGCCTAGGGTCCAATTCCCTGTGACCGGGTAGACAAATCCGCAGGTTGGTCTATTTCGTCGCACCCTTTATATTGTCGGCACCTGACGCCGCAGCGGGAGATTTTGGGTGGAAGAATCTGTCGAGTCCGACCCGAGAGTCGCAGCGCTGGAAGACAAATCCCTGTTGGTGCTCGATGACGACGCCCCGTTCCGGGCCCGTCTGGCTCGGGCGCTGGGGCAGCGTGGATTTGCCGTGACGCCAGTGGGTTCCGTCGCTGAGGCCAAGGAGCACGTCAAGAAACAGGCCCCCGCCTTCGCTGTAGTCGACCTGAGACTTGAGGACGGGTCCGGCCTCGAAGTTGTCGAGACGCTTCAGCGCGCCCGCGAGGACATGCACGCGGTGATCCTCACAGGTTATGGCGCGATCTCGACAGCCGTCGCGGCGGTCAAGGCCGGCGCCATCGATTACCTGCCAAAGCCGGCGGACATTGACGATGTCGTGAACGCCCTGCTCACGGGGCGATCGGACCGGCCGGAACCTCCGGAAAACCCGATGTCGGCGGATCGGGTGCGTTGGGAACACATCCAGCGCGTCTACGAACTCTGTAATCACAACGTTTCGGAAACAGCGCGCCGGCTGAACATGCATCGCCGCACGCTGCAGAGAATTCTTGCGAAGCGCGCCCCCCGATAGGCCGCCGGACTGCCCGTCTTAAGCGTTGCGTCAAATTTCGTCCGTAATCAGCGTTAGGCTGGAAGCGGTTCGGAGAAGTGCATGGCCCTGCGCGCAGCTGTCCTTGTCGCGCTCGCTCTTGCGGCGCCCCAGCTTACGTCCATGCCGGCAGCAGCCGATTCGCGGGCCATTGGCCGCTACAATGACTGGCGCGTCTACACCGAAGGCGAAGGCCGCAACATGATCTGCTTCGCGGCCGTCGAGGCGGGCGACAAGGCTCCCAAGTCGGCTGACCATGGCGAGGTCGTATTCTATGTCGCCGTCTGGAAGTCGGGCGCATCGTCTGGCCAGCCCAGCCTGCGCGTTGGCTATTCACTGCGCACCGATATCCAGCCGACCGCGATTATCGGCCGCGACCGCTTTCCGATGTTTGCATCGGGCAACGAGGCTTTCGTGAAGGACGGCCGCGACAGCTCGCTGATCAACGCGCTTCAGAAGGGACACGAACTTCGCGTTGAGGCCGCGTCGGTGAAGGATGCGCGGACGGCCTATCACTTCTCGCTCAAGGGTTCGCGCGATGCCATCGACAAGGCCAAGGCCCTCTGCAAATAGCGGCACGCACGCGATCCGGCGCGGCTTCAATTCCGTCGAGATGGCACGCAGGTCAATCAGGCGGCTGGCGGGCGAATGGCGATGACGCCTTCCGTGCGCGCGGACCTCCGGTGAAGCGAGACAGCTGGCCACGGCTTCGTATCCTACCGCGCCGGGATACGGTGCGACATAGACCGGCGGACCGTGATTGGCGGGGCAGAAGAGGATCGCTTCATCCGGACCGACTGAAGCCAGATCCAGAATGGCGTTTGAGCGCGTCATCAGGACGACCGGAATCGCCTCCTGTGCGCGGCGGCGCAGGAAGGCGATGAGAGACAACTGGGTTGCTTCGTCCAATCCCTGCTCGACGAGATCGATCACCAGAAGGGTGGGGCCCTCTGCTTCGAACGCGCGCACTAGATCGATCAGCGCATCCGAAGATGTGGCGCCGTCCTCGCGCAGCCAGGTCAGCGCCAGTTCAACCCTCTCGGGTGTTGCTCCGGATGGAATATTCGTTCGTTCCAGGCCGATGAAGACAGCGCCAGGAATGGCGTCCGCCATGTAGCGCGCTAGTTTTGTCTTGCCGCTGAACAGCGGGCCGGTGAGGTAAGTGATCGGCTTTGGCTTACGCAATTCGAACCGTTCGCCGCCCCACGGCCAGGGAAGGTCGAATGCCGCGACAATGTCGGATGGCGCCGCGTGCAAGCTGGCGAGTTCGGTCGCGGAAGGGGTTTCGCCCCTCGCAATCCGGCTGCGAAGATCATGCACACGGCCAATGGCGGACGAGAGATCACGCATCCGGGCCTCGAGCGAGGCCTGATGCGCCTCCAGCGTCAACGGAAGGATTGCCGCTTCATCGCCGCGAAGCACGCGGCCGATGTCCGACAGGCTGAGCCCGAGGCTGCGCATGGCTGTGATCTCGCGTGCGCGCTGCATGTCGGCGGGACCATAGGCGCGCCATCCGGCCTGGGTGCGCGCGGGCGTCAGGAGGTGATGTTCCTCATACAGCCGAAGCGCCTTGACGGAGACGCCCAGCTGGCGTGCGGCCTCGGCGGGAGACAGATAGGCGGTTGGCTGGCTCACGAATCACCTCGCGGTTGCTGACCGCAACTTCATCGGGCCAGCCGCAGGGGTCGGGTCAAGTTCCCGATGATGCGAATAGGAGAGGGTCTAGCTGCCGCTGCCCCAGATCGTTTTGACGACCGTGTCGGGCATGCCCTGATACATCTTGAACATGTCCTGCGAACCCAGGCTGTTGAGGCAGGGCAGGCCTGCCTCGCAATTGGCCTTGTTCTCGGCGTTGCCGACGAGGGCGGTCGCCCGGAAGGTCGCGCGCTTCTGGGTCGCGGTGTCGGCTGTGTCGCTGAAGAGGTCTTCGATCTTCACTTTCTGCAGCCGTCCGTTCTGGGTCGACCAGATCACTGTGCGGGAATCGACGCGGAAGACCGGACGGAAGTTGATGTTCTTGCCGCCGGGCTCCTCATCGACGGGACGATAGAGAATGAGCGCGCACGGCTCACGCGGCGCCGCCAGAGCCTTGGGCGCGCAACGGCCGTCGCGCGTGAGGGCGTCGTAGAGATCGGCCGTGCCGCCGAAGACGACCAGGCTGTATTTTGAAGGGTCAAACCCCGTGACGGAGGCCACCGATGTCGTCGCGGGCGCAGGGCTCGCAGTCAGGGTCGACGCGAGGGCGGCATCCGGCGAAATCAGCGCCTGATCGATAAGTGCAAGGCCTTCCGCGATCCATTGCGCGTCGGAGCATCCGCCCATGCAGCTCTGGTCAAGTTTGAAGAGTTCGGCGCGCTGGCGACTCGCCCCTTCGCGATCATCCAGCATCATGTAGGCAAGGCCCAGGCGCGCCTTGGGTTCCGGACGCTTGGGCTCGCTTTTCACGGCGGCTTCAAGATAGGTGCGAGCCTCGTCCCACTTGTTGAGGCCGCTCTTGGCGAGACCCATCAGGAAATTTGCATCCATCGTCGTGGGGTCGCGCTTGACCAGCTGTGCCAGTGTCGCCTCGGCGGCGGCAAAGTCCTGCGCCTTCAGCGCATCGGTTGCGGCGTCGTGCAGAATTTGCAGTTGTCGCTGCTGGTTCTCGTCGATCCGGTCGGCATTGTAGACGCCGTCATAGTTCGGCTTGGTGCTGAGGCCCGGCTGGGCGTGGGCGGCAAGCGGAAGCGCCAGCCCGGCAAGCAGGACGAGAAACCGTAGTCTGGGCATTTCCACCCCCGGTATGGACTTGTTGAGCCGATCATGCCCCGGGATTGCGGGATGGGCAAAACACGAGATGGCGCCGGGAACTTCGCGTCTGCAGCATCAGGTATCGCCTGCTTTACATGATTGGGGTATGAGCCCGCGAGATGACCGTGGAACTCGATCTTTCGCGCAAGCCCGCCGCGCCGGCGGTTTCCAACCTCGCCGGGCTGGGACGCGAAGGGCTGCGTCAGGCGCTGATCGGGGCTGGGGTCGAAGAAAAGAAGGCCCGCATGCGGGCAAGCCAGCTCTGGCGCTGGATCTACCACTATGGCGTCACCGACTTTGGACGGATGACCGATGTGGCGAAGGAGCTGCGCGCGGTTCTCGGCGAGAAATTCGTCCTCGACCGGGCCGACATCCGCGCAGCCCAGGTTTCCGTCGACGGCACCCGCAAATGGCTGATCGGCTATGGGCCGAACACCGAAGCAGAGTGCGTCTTCATTCCCGATGTCGGCAAGGCCGGCGCGTTGTGCGTATCGTCTCAGGTTGGCTGCACGCTGACCTGCACCTTCTGCCACACGGGTACGCAGAAGCTGGTGCGCAACCTGACAGCTGCCGAGATCGTCAATCAGGTGATGACCGCGCGGGATGCGCTGGAGGAGTGGCCCACCGCCGAGCGCCCACTCAACGACGGCGACCGCCGCCTCACCAACATCGTCTTCATGGGGATGGGCGAGCCGCTCTACAATCTCGACAATGTCGCCGAGGCGGTCGAGACGATTACGGATGGCGACGGCGTCTCGATCTCGAAGCGTCGGATCACTGTTTCAACGGCGGGCGTTGCGCCGCTGATCCCGGAGCTGGGCAAGCGCACGGGCGCGATGCTGGCGATCTCGCTGCACGCGACGCGCGATGATCTCCGTAACGAACTGGTGCCGATCAATCGCAAGTACGACTTGAAGCAGCTGTTTGAGGCGATCCGCGCCTATCCCGATCTGTCGAACTCCAAGCGCGTCACGTTCGAATACGTCATGCTCAAGGGCGTCAACGACACGCTGGCCGAGGCGAAGGACCTTGTGAGACTGCTCAAGGGCGTGCCGAGCAAGATCAACCTGATCCCGTTCAACCCGTGGCCGGGTACGAAGTACGAATGTTCGGACTGGGAAACCATTGAGGCATTCGCCGAAGTGCTGAACCGGGCGGGCTACGCCTCGCCGATCCGCACGCCGCGTGGACGGGATATTCTCGCCGCCTGCGGCCAGTTGCGCTCCGAGAGCGTCAAGCAGAAGGCGAGTGAGCGGCTTGCTGCGCGCCTAGCCGCCAAGGAAGCGTCAGCCGAAGGCTGAAACGCTTCGTCGGGCCTCAGACCGCGATTTCCTTTTCCCCACCAAAGGCTGCCTGCAACCGGTCGCGCCAGGCTGCGCGTTCGCTGCCGCTGATCATGGCGACAGCGAAGAAGGGCTTGCGATCATCCTTGTGCGCAAACAGCTCGACCTGTGGTTCAGTGCGCCAACCGGCGACGCCGCCGGGATCGACGAGCCGTGCGCCGCCGTGCTTGTCCCATATGGTGACGATGTTGCGGACAGGATCATAGCTGATGGCTGCGCCGTCCTTTGCGTGCACCTCGCCCGGATCGAAATCGGGCAGGGAGGCGAATGTGCTGCGTGCATCGTCCTCGCCTTTCGGCGCTGGACGGGCGGCCCGGCCGATCAGCACAAACGCGACGGCTGCAACGATGAAGCCGCCGATCACGAGATAGAGCGTCATGACAATCCCTTCAGAGGGGCCCTCTAGAGGGGAAAGCGCGCTTCGTAGGTGAAACGGGTCAGCAGATCAGCGAAAACCGCTCGACGACGTCAGACGTGTCATTGCCGCTCGGTTTCCTGGCTCCGCCGACAAGCCAGATTGCATCGCCGATCACGACGGCGCCAAGACCGTGTCGCGGCGTCGGCATCGGCGTTGCTGTGTGCCACGAGTCAGCCTTGGGGTCGTAGCGCCAGACTTCCGGATGAACCCGGCCGCCATTGTCGAAGTATTCTCCGCCGAACACGTAGAGCTGGCCGCCAAGGGCTCCGGCTGCATTGCCGCCCGCTCCGGAGCCGGCTGGCATGGGAGCCGCAGTACGCCAGCGATCTTCTTTCGCATCGTAGACTTCGTGTGCGTCGGTTGGACCGCCGGTGACGTGCCGCCCGCCCACAACGTGCCAGAGCCCATCAATGACGGCGCCGGAGGCGCTGTTCCGCGCGGAAAGCGCAGGAGCTGCAGTTGACCAGCTGTTGGCCACGGGGTCGTAGACGAGATGCCTGTCTGTATCGGCGTGATCGCCATAGGCGAAGTTTGCATCTCCTTTGGGCGTGCGGCCGCCAACGATGTGGATGTGATCGCCCAGGCTTGTCGCCACAACTTCGGCGTTCGGGCCGGGCGAGGGCGCGAGGTTGGTCCAGCTGCCGTGATCGTAAGCCATGGCCTCGTTCGACATGATCCAGTTGACCGCGCCGGGGTTCGTACCGAAGCCGCCGAACAGATAGAGTCGGCCCTTGTGGCTGACGGCGTGCGGATGGTGGCGCGGCGCCGGAAGAAGGCCGAGGCCTGCAGATTCGCCGGTCGCAGGGTCATAGGCGATATGCTCGCGCGAAACGCCGATCACCCGGCCGTTCTCGCCCAGAAGTCCGCCGCAGATATGGATGACGCCGTTGTGCCCCGCAGGATAGATTTCCTGCACGGCGAGAGGCAACGGAGGCTGCGAGCTCCAGCATCCGGCCAGACTGGCGGGCGCGGACGGCGGAGCTTGCATGCAGGCGGTCGCCATCGCGGCGCCGGATCCTGCAAGGGCTGAGCGGCGGGTCATCAGCATGGCGTACTCCTCGACTGCCGGCGAATGCAGGCTAGCATGGCCAGACAGGCGGGAGGATCAAGGCCATGCGAAGAATGTGCATTGTGGCGCTGGCCATGGCGGCGGCGTGTGAAACGGCTCCGCCGGCGCCCAGCCTCTCTCCCGAAATCGTCGTCGAGCAGTTCATGTGGGACTACACGAAAGCCTGGAACCGTCACGACTCGGCGGCGATTGCGCGTGATTTCTATCGGACCGGTCCCACCACAGAGGAACAGACCGCAAGCCTTGAGCGCGGCTTCGAAGGCCTGCGGGCGCAGGGCTATCATCATTCCGATATCTTCGAGGTGAAGGCCTGCCTGACCGGCGAGGACACGGCATGGGCTGGCATGAAGTTCTCGCGGCTGAAGGCTGACGGCGAGCCCTTACCGCCGAAGGACAGAGCGAGCTCCTACACGCTTCGCAAGTTCGCGGATGGCTGGCGCATCACCAAGGTCGGCGCCGGCGGCGTCAGTGCCGACCAGCCGCTTGCCTGTCCCACGGATTAGGCGGCGGACTAGATCTTGTTGTCCTGATCGATCACGGGATCTTCGGCCGCCACAAGCGAGAACACGCCCGTATCCGGATTGCGCCAGTGCAGGGCGCCTTTCCCGATCGAGAACCACGCGCCGTGCATGTTGAGTTCGCCACGCTCGTAGGCTGAACGCACGAAGGGGAAGGAGAGGAGATTGGTGATCGATTGCCCGACCGCCGCATGCTCGACAGCTTCCTGCCAGTCCTTCTGCTGGATCGCGGGGTCCTTGAGCACGGCGTCGCGCGCGCCGGAGGCGATCTCGACCCAGGGCGCGATGAAGCGGCCGACTGGCCGGTGAGCTGCTGCGGCAAGCGATGCGGCGATGCCGCCGCAGCCGCCATGACCCATGACGACGATCTGCTTCACCTTGAGGCCCGTGACTGCGAATTCGACGGCTGCAGAAACACCGTGGAGACCACCGCTCTCTTCGTAGGGCGGCACAAGTGCGGCGACGTTGCGCACTGTGAACAATTCGCCCGGCGCAGCGTCGAAGATCATGGACGGATCGGCCCGGCTGTCGGCGCAGGCAATGATCATGGTCGCCGGCTGCTGGCCGTCGCGCAGGCTGTGAAACAGATCCCGCGCCTCGCGATAACGGCTTGCCCGGAAACGCCGATAACCGGCGATCAAATCCTGGGCGTCGTCGGCAAAGTCGATCATGGTGGCGCCCGCCTAGCGAAGATCGGGCGGCATGGCAAACCGAAATCAGCCGCTGCGATTGACTCCCGCCTGCCCCTTGCCTGACAAGGTACAGACAGTTCCGATAGACCACGACCGCGTACTGGCGAGTGCAACAGCCGAAGCGAGGCCGTCATGGGTGAAGACGAAGTCCCTACGACTGGTGAGGTAACCGCCCTCGAGGAGAGCGACCGCCGTCGCGTGGGGCCGCGCCGCAGCGAGGCGTCGACAAACGCCGTGCTCGTGGCGGCTTATACGGAACTGTCCGAGCATGGCTGGCGCGATTTCTCGGTCGATCGTGTCGCGAAGACGGCGAAGGCGTCCAAGCAGACGATCTATCGCTGGTGGAAATCGGCAGCCTGTCTTGCGGTGGATGCGGCGCTGGCGCGGCTGGCTGACAGGCCAACGCCAACCGTCGCGCCGACCGCTGACGTGCGGGACCGGATCACTGCGCTCATCGAGCCGATGCTGGTGGCGGTGCGGACCGGGGACGGCGCCCATGCCTGGCGCGGCGCGCTTCTGGCGGCGGCGGATGATGGCGATGCAGGCGAGGTCTTCCGCGCCTGGTTCAACGATAAGGTCAAGATTCCGCTCCGCCACATCCTGGCGGAACAGGCTCTCAAGGGCATGATCCGGCGGGACTGGGATATCGACCTTGCGACGGAACTGCTGTTCGGGCCGATCTGGCACAGGCTGATCGCGATGCGCGGTCCGGTGCCGGAAGTCTATTCGCGGCGCCTGGTCGAAAGCGTGCTGCGCGCGCTGGCTCCATCCTGACAGCGGCTACTCGCGCTTCAGTCCAAGTTCTTTCATCCGGCCGAGATAGGCGGACATGCGCTTGTCTTTCTGTTCGGCCAGCTCGCGCAGATAGGCCCACGTGTAGAGCCCGGTATCGTGGCCGTCGGAAAAGCGGATGCGCAGGGCGTAGCGCCCCACCGGTTCGGCGCCGGTTATGCTGACATGGCGCTTCTTCTCGGGCGGCGGCGGCGTTTCGGCGCCGTGCCCCTTGGTCTCCGCGCTCGGGCTTTCCACCCGCAGGAGTTCATAGGGCAGGGTAAATTCCGCGCCGTCATCGAACCGGATCAGCAGCTCCGCGCGGGCCTTGTTGAAACGAAGTTCAGCCGGCCAGGGCGCGGATGTCTGCGCGGTCACTTCGGCTCGCCGATGTCCCGCGCTTCATCGCGCAGCATGATCGGCACGCCATTGCGGATCGGGAAGGCAAGGCCAGCGGCGCGGCTGATCAGTTCATTCGTCTCGCGATCATAGGTCAGCGCCGAGCGCGTCACGGGGCACACCAGAATCTCGAGCAGGCGCGGATCGACGCCCGCGTCCACATCGCTGGATTCCGGAGCTGTCTTCGCTGCACTGTTCATTGCACGTATCCGCCGCCCTGACCCGGGCGCTCCATCTCTAGCAGAGTTATCAGCGCCGCGCACCTGTCCGCCAGTGTGCGCGCTTCAAGAAGCGCCTGCTTCTCCGGATTCGTAAAGGGGCAGCCTGCTGAAAGTGAGTTGATAAGCGCGTCGAGAGAGGCCTGTTCGATCTGGCTCCAGTCCGCGCTCATCTCACCGCGTGCGAGATAGGTCCGGAGCGCGGCGAGCAGGCGTGTGCGGGCGCTATCGTCGAGCGCGGGCGTGTTGGCGAGGTCGTGCGCGTAGGGCGCCCAGTCGGCGCGGACAATGCGGTAAGGGCTCGACTGGGTGATCTCTGCGTCAACGCGGAAGCGCGACACGCCCGTCAGCACGATCAGATAGCGGCCGTCATCGGTTTCCTGGAAGCTCGTGATCCTGCCGGCGCATCCGACACTGGCGAGTTGATGGCGCTCGTCGCCCGGACCCGTCGGGGAAAGACCCGACAGCTGGATCATCCCGATCAGCCGGTGGCCGGCTAGCGCGGCGTCAACCATGGCCAGATAGCGCGGCTCGAAGATGTTCAGCGGTAGCGAGGCGCGCGGAAACAGCAATGCGCCGCCGAGCGGAAAGACAGGAATGGCGGCTGGAAAGTCCGTGATCTTGCGATAAACGCGCGGCAATTCGGTGTCCTTGGCCAGAAGCCCCGAAGGGCAGGCGACCCCACACGCAACGGCGAACCCATATCATGAGATGGGTCTGATCGCGAATCCGTCCAGCGTTCCACCCTAGTGCGTGGGCGTGAAGGCATGGACCAGAAGCGCGCCCGCCACGGCCAGATAGACCAGCATGGTGCCAAACGTTCCGCTGACGCGGCCAATGGAAAAGCCACTGGACCCGGCCAGCCCGACTGCGTGGGCGATTCTTGACACCAGCAGGACGAGGCCGGCGGCGTGGATGTACCAGGCGGGCATGCCCAGAAGGGCAAGCGCGCCGATTCCCGCCATCAGGGCCGGAACATCTTCCACCGCGTTCATCTGAACCCGCACGGCGCGATCGAACTCGTCGCTGGTCTGGCCTGAGGGCAGCCTCAGCTTCCCGCGCCGGCCTCCGACATAGAGCTTCAGGCCGAGCATCAGGATGACGAGAAGGCCAATATTCATCGCCGCCGCCTGGGCCGGCGTCATCGCAGTCAGAAAGTCCATCTGGGTTCTCCCGTTTCGGGGAAACTAGCGCTGTGCCCCGCCAGTAGGGAAGCGCCGGGGTTGCTACACTTCAGGGCGCACCCTACCAAGCCGGCAGGAGAGTTCAGGCATGTCAGAGCGGACGACCTCGGGAGACCGGCTGTTCGAGTCCATCAGGGCGGCGAAGCCGAAACTGGTGACGGGCGTGCCGGACGGCATGCTGGCGCAAACGATCATGGCGTGCGCGGCTTCGTCAGACTTTCCCTACATCGCCTGTGCGCGCGAGGAAGAGTGCATCGGCGTTGCCTCTGGCGCCGCCATGGCTGGCGAGCGGGCGGTCGTGCTGGTGCAGAACGCCGGCCTGCTCAATTCGCTGGGCGCGTTTGCGACCATGGGCCTGCGCTATGGCCTGCCTTTCGTCGTGATCGTGACCAACCGCGGCGCGCTGGCCGATCCCAATGGATATGACATCGAGAAACGTGAGGCGTTCGACGCTGGCGTTCGTCCGATGGCGCGGGTGTTCGACTTCGATGCAGCGGATCTGCCGCACGATCTTGTTCCCGCAGCGTTCAAGTGGGCGGAAGCGGCGCGCAAGCCCGTGATACTTGCTCTGGAGAAACGCCTCGGCGCGGAGGCTGCGGCATGAGCGATCTGTCGAATCTTCCTTCCCAGAAAGACGCCATCACCGCTGCGCTGGATCTCTATCCGGCGCGGCCGTTCGCCGTGTCCGATATCGGCTCCCAGTCCGGCTGGCTGAAGGCGGTGGGGCACGATCCGCGCAATCTCTACGTCTCCGGACCGATGGGGCTCGCGACATCGGTCGCGCTCGGGCTTGCCGCCGTCCGGCCGGACGAACAGGTTCTGGCGATTGCGGGCGATGGCGCGCTGGCGATGAACCTCACGTC
The DNA here is from genome assembly GCA_041398245.1 of Hyphomonadaceae bacterium. GTDB lineage: Bacteria > Pseudomonadota > Alphaproteobacteria > Caulobacterales > Hyphomonadaceae > UBA7672. Next base: position 37,259 of record JAWKVC010000004.1, on the reverse strand, counting down.
GCTGGCGACGATTGCCGGCGCGAAGCCGAAGAACCTCTCGATCCTGCTGGTCGACAACCGCGTCTACGAGTTCACCGCCAGCGTACCGACGCCGACCCGCGACATGGACTGGCTGGCTATCGGCCGCGCATTCTTCGGCGCGGATCAGTGCTTCCGGTTGTCGGATCTGACGGCCGAACGATGGGCAGGTGTGGCGCGGCCTGCGATGATCGTCGCGGACGTGGCCGCTGCGCCAGCGAAACCGCCGGCGCTGGGCATGACGCCGGCCATGATCAGGATGGAGTTCCTGAAGGCGAGCCGGACCCAGCCTACCTGAACAGGATCGCCGACAGCCGGCGGCGGCCTTCTTTCGTGACGTCGGCCTTGGGGCCGGCGGCCTCGAAGATCTTCAGCAGCTGTTCCTTGGCCGCGCCGTCCTTCCAGTTCAGGTTCTTCTCGAGGATGGCGAGCAGCTGGTCGGCTGCTTCCTCGTTCTTCCCTTGCGCCGAATAGACTTCAGCCAGCTGGAAGCGCGCCTCCCAATCGGTCGGCGTGTTGTTGACGCGGGTCTTGAGCTCAAGCGTCTCGTCCGGGGCCGACGTGTGGCTGACGAGGTCGAGCGCGGCAAAGATTGGCGAGGCCGACGGATGCTTGCGGTTGGCCTCGGGGATCATGTCCGCGATCTGGCGCGCGCGCTCGACATCGCCCGACTTCATGTAGCAGCGGGCAAGGCCGGCGAGGGCCTCGATATTGTCCTTTTCCTGATCGAGCACCGCGGCATACATCTCGGCGGCGACCGTGAAGTCGCCATTGTCCGAGGCGTCCTCGGCGGCTGCAAGGATCTCAGGCACGGTCGGACCCGTGTCGGCACCGTCGCCCTTCAGCTTGTTGATGAAGGTGCGGACCTGACTTTCCGGCAGCGCGCCCATGAAGGCGTCGACAGGCTGACCGTTCCGGAAGGCGACGACGGTGGGAATCGACTGCGAGCCGGTCATCCGCGCGATCTGCGAGAACACGCCGGGGTTCTTGTCGACGTCGATCTTCACCATTTTCACGGCGCCGTTGTTCTCGTCGACGACCTTTTCGAGCGTGGGCCCAAGCGAGCGGCAGGGGCCGCACCATGTCGCCCAGAAGTCGACGATCACCGGAACCGTCTTCGACGGTTCAATGACATCCGTCATGAAGGTCTGATCCGATCCCTCAACGACATGCGGGCTCTTCGAGCCGCCGCCCGGTGGGTTCCCGGCGCCTGCGCCGATCAGGCTCATCTGTAGCTCCCTAAAGTCTGACCCGGATGCCGATTTCCGGCCCGTTTCCGCCCCTACATGGGCACGGGGTCCGGAAACGGCAACATGTCCTAGGTCTGGCCAAGCTGCGTGAAATCGATCTCGGTCACCGTATGGCCCGACGCTTCGGCAAAGCCAAGGAAATCCGCCCGGAAAATGGCCGTGGTCATGTCGCACCGGAGCGGGTGAAAATTGAGAGTTTCGTGCGCCATCAAGGCGCTGTCCGCGACCAGCCGGACACGGCGCTGCGTGTCGTTCATGATGGCCAGGCCAGTGACGGACCCCGGCGTCACCCCCAATGCCTCCCACAGCAACGGGGCGTCGGTGAATGACAGGCGCTGGCAGCCCAGCGCCCTGTGGAGCTGGTTCAGCGGCAGCACGCTGGAATGAAGGGCGCAGACCAGCACGAGCTGGCCCGGCTTGTCCTTCATGAACAGGTTCTTGGTGTGCCCCCCGGGCATGCCAACCTTGACCCTGGCGCTGTCGGCGACGGTGAACACCTTCTCGTGGGTGACCGTGGTGGTTCTGATGCCCAGCCGATCGAGCAGGGCGAAGAGCGGCTTTTCGGGCTCGCGGGAGAAGTCGTCAGGCGCGGGCATCGGCCCGCGGGAACCGGAACTTTGCTCTGTCATGCCTGCTGGTCTAGATGTCGATGCTCGACGCGGGAAGGACCTTCAATGCGCCTCGACTGCTACAAGATCCACGACTGGGCGCCGGAGATCGTGCCGGGGCAGGGCCGGCGGGCCTGGATGGACGCCTTCGCCGACCGGCATCCCTATCGCTGCCTGCCGCTGACGATGGCGAACTGCACGGGGTGGGAAATCCTCTGTCCGATCGGTCTCACGATCGAGTGGGACGGCGGGATGATGGAAGCCAACATCAAGATCACGGGCGACGAGGACTGGCTGCCCGTGAAGAACATCGCCGACAGCCATTTCCGGCGCGGCATCGTGACCTTCCACACCGGCCATCTGTTCCGCACCGAACCGGGATGGCGCGTGTGGACGATGGGGCCGCCGAACGAACCGAAGGATGGCATCTATCCGCTGCAGGGTCTGGTCGAGACCGAATGGCTGCCTTTCCCGTTCACCATGAACTGGCAGCTCACCCGCCCCGGCAAGGTCCGCTTCGAAAAGGGCGAGCCGTTCTGCTTCTTCACGCTGGTGCAGGACACCAAGCTGGAAGAGGTGCAGCCGACGCTGCGCCTGCTGGCGGACAATCCCAAGTTGTCGGAGGAGTTCACGGCCTGGTCGGAAAGCCGCGGCGACTTCAACAAGCGGCTCGCCAATCGTGAGGCGCAAGCCATGAAAGACCGGTGGCAGCGCCACTACATGAAGGGCCAGAAGGTCGATGGCGGGCAGGCTGAAACCCATCAGACCAAGCGGAAACTCAAGGAGCCCAAGCCGATGGCCAAGCCCCTTCCCGGGCTGGGCGGAAGCTAGGTTCAGGAGAGGCAGGGGCGCCCCTTGCGTCCGCCCCGGCTTTCGGCTTATAGACCGCCCTCCCAAGGCCTCCGGGCCTCTTTACCCAGCGAGCGGGCGTAGCTCAGGGGTAGAGCACGACCTTGCCAAGGTCGGGGTCGGGCGTTCGAATCGCCTCGCCCGCTCCAAAAACTCTCTAAAAACAGACGGTTAGCGACACTCCTCCGAGTGTGGCGAAGCCGTTTTTTGGTTTGGGGTGGGATTGGGGCACGCCCTCCGTCCGCTGCAGATTTTTTTCGATGCGAGCAGATCAGTGTCGATGCGTGTTGTGCCCTAATGCGCGTGCGTATTGGACGCTCTAATTGGTGCGCCGCATATCGTTCACTGACGTGTGACCGCTATGCGAATCCGGCATTGGCGGACGAGGCTGTCGGACTGAAATTGTCGCGTTTCGTGACCAGTCGGGACTTCGTCATAGACATCATGCCGTTCGCGAAGACAGGGAATGGACGGCGGCTTGACCGTTCCCCGTCGGCAAGTTGCCTGGTGGTTCATTGCGTTAGCGGAAACACCCCGAATCGACGAATTTTTGCTATACTGATGTACTAACCTGCGGCATTTATGGTATAGCCCGGTTGCAATAATTCATGGGAAAAGGGAATACCGGACTGTGCAGTATACGTCTTCCAGACCCCGCCTGCCTGCCGGACGTCAGCGTCTGGCCGAGTTGCTGCGCGCGGGCGGGGACGTCATTTCGCTCGATACTGCCGTTGGCGTTCTGAAGCTCGATCGCACGCGCGCCGCCAAGACGATGGCGCGGTGGGCCGAGCAGGGCTGGCTGCGTCGGGTAGGCCGGGGACGATATGTGCCCGCAACGCTTGGCACGCTCGAAAGCGGCCTCGTTCTCGATGACCCGTGGGTGCTCGCGCCCGCGCTGTTCGCGCCCTGCTATGTTGGCGGCCGCACCGCCGCAGAGCACTGGGATCTCACCGAACAGGTGTTCAACGACATTGTCGTCATGACGGCGCAGCCGTTCCGCGAGAAGGAGCAGCGCCGCCAAGGCGCGACCTTCACGCTAAAGGGTGTCGCCAAGGCAAAGCTCTTCGGCCTCAAGCCAGTCTGGCGCGGCCAGAGCAAGGTCGATGTCTCGGATGTCCACCGTACCCTCATCGACATGCTCGACGATCCGGCGCTCGGCGGCGGCATCCAACACGTCAGCGACTGCCTTGCGGCCTATCTGAAACGCGCCGATCGCGATGATGCGCTGTTGATCGGCTATGCCGACCACCTTGGCAATGGCGCCGTGTTCAAGCGCCTTGGCTTTCTCGCCGAAACCGATCCACGCGGTATGGCGCTGGTCGCTCCTTGCCGCGAGCGCCTCACCAAAGGCAACGCCAAGCTCGACCCGGCCCTGCCGTGTCCGCGGCTGATCTCGCGCTGGCGGCTCTTCGTACCGGCGCAATGGGCGAAGCGTGGTCCCCGATGATCGACCGCCGTGAAATCCTCGCCGAAGCTGAGCGCCTAACGCTGCTCCCGAACGTCGTCGAGAAGGACTATGTCCTCGGCTGGATGCTGGCCGGCATCTACGCCCATCCCGACATCAGCGGCAGCTGGGTGTTCAAGGGCGGCACCTGTCTCAAGAAATGCTGGTTCGAGACCTACCGGTTCTCGGAAGATCTCGACTTCACGCTCACCGACGCAGCGCACCTCGACGGGACCTTCCTCAAGCGCGTCTTCGGCGAAGTCGGGCAATGGATCTACGATCGCACCGGCATCGAAATCCCGGCCGACAAGCAAAATTTCGATATCTATCAGAATCCGCGCGGCACGATCTCCTGCGAGGGCAAAATCAGCTATCTCGGCCCGGTCTCACCGCGCAGCGGCGGCTGGCCGCGGATCAAGCTCGATCTCACCGCCGACGAGCGCCTCGTGCTGCCGCCGGTCGAGGTCGCCGTCTATCATCCGTACTCGGATGCGCCAGAGGGCGGCTTCACCGCGCGGGCCTACGCTTACGAAGAAGTCTTTGCAGAGAAGACGCGAGCGCTCGCCGAACGCACGCGGCCGCGCGATCTCTATGACGTCATCAACCTGTTCCGAAATGAGGAGGCGCGCCCAACGTCTACCGTCATGATCGATGTCTTGAAACAGAAATGCGAGCATAAGGGTATCGACCTGCCGACGCTCGTGGCGCTGGAGCCGCACAGGGAAACCCTCGCAGGCTCCTGGTCGAACATGTTGAAGCATCAGCTGCCCTCGCTGCCACCCTGGGAATCCTTCTGGGATGGTTTGCCGGAGTTCTTCGACTGGCTCGCTGGCGGTCAGGCGCCGGTCGTGCCGGCGGCGTATGTGGGCGGGCAGGGTGAAACTGTTTTGCGCGAGCGCGCGCTGCGCCTGCCGATCGCGCCCGCACGACAGGCGCATGTCGAGGTTATCCGCTTTGCCGCCGCCAACCGGCTCCTGGTCGAACTCGACTACCGCGACGTCGAGGGCCAACGCACCACACGCATCGTCGAGCCGTATTCGCTGCGCCAGACGCAGGCCGGCGACATCATCCTGCACACCCACGATATCGGGAAGAACGCCCACCGGGGCCTCCGTCTCGATCGCATTGAAGGCGCGCGCGTCACCAACCGCTCGTTCACGCCGCGCCATCAGATCGAACTGACGCCGACTGGTCCTGTCGCGGTTGCGCCATCGACGGCGCGCGCCCCGTCGACTGCAACGCGCTCGACCAGCGGCCTCTTCGGTACGGCGCGTCCCGCTCGCGCCCCGGTTCGTCGCTCGCCGGCGCGCCTTTCGGCGAGCGGCCCGACCTACGTGATCCAGTGCCCGATCTGCCAGAAGAAGTTCAACCGCAAGAGCTACGACACGAGGCTGAATGCCCACAAGAACGACTGGGGCGGTCAATGCTCGGGGCGAACAGGATATCTGGTCGATACGCGGTATTGATCCGTCACAGTTACCGGACGCCTTGCATCCGCTTCTGGATTGCTAGCGCCCCGCTCATGCGCAGCCGGAAATCCAGCATGGGACGGCTGACGCCGTAGAGAATCTGGGCCTGCGCCAGCAGGCCGTCCAGCACAATATGCTTTGCCGCTTCATTGGTGATGAGCAGAGCGCCGCCGAGAAAATTCGCTTCCGCTTCGATGCCGCTATCATGAATGCGCTCGCCGTCAGACGTCAGCGGCGGCGTGCATTCATGACCAAGGAAGCAGTGGGCGAGTTCGTGGCAAATGTTGCTGCGCTGGCGCCAGAGATGGTGAGAGCAGTTGTGCACGATGGCTGTCCGGCCGGCGCAGGGCACGGTTACAGCTGAAAAGCAGCTCTCATCGATGCCGCAATGCGATCCCGGCGGATCGCCCAGCTCCGCCAGACGCATGAGGTCGATATCGAAGGCGCGGCAGATCTCGGCCGGATCGATCGGGTCGATCGGCTGCAGCCCCATGCGCCGCCGAATGTCGACGGCAATGCGGTTCGCGCGCGCCTTGAATCCCCGCGGAAACCCCAATCACTTGCTCCGCAGCTTGTTGTAGGTGCTGACCACGATGTCCTCGATGAGCCTCGCGCTCTGCTTCGACAGCTTCGGGTCGGCGCGGAGCAGGGCGGTGATCTTGGCGATCGGCTCCGGTTCGCCTTTTCCTGCGCCTCTGATGAAACTCTCGGCCTTGAGGGCCGACCAGGCTAACAGCGCCGCAAGGCCGTTGACATCAGGGTTGGCTCCCTGACCGATCCGCGAGAGGGTCGATGCGTTCACGCCGGTCTCCTCGGCCACATCCTTCCAGGTCATCTGTCGACTGAGCCGGACCGCGTTGAGTGCGGCGTAGAAGGCTTCATTGTCGAAGTTTTCCGCCATGTTCCCCGTCCTTGCATAAATTAAACGAATTGCGATCTTGCAATTCCCGGATCAGTTTCATAACTACCAGCTGGTTGCGAAATCGCAATCGGCCAGCGCGATGCGCATATCATAGGTCAGTCATGAGCAACGATCACGACGAGAAGAAAGAGAAGACCGTCACCATCTACATCGATGGCACGGCCTACGAAGTCCCCAAGAAAGACGACATCTCCTACACGGAAGTCGTGACGCTGGCGGATCCGACATTTCCGCAGAATCCGCAGAACACCTACTCGGTGAACTACACCCACGGCCACGGCAACAAGCCCGAGGGCATCCTGGCGCCAGGAGCGAGCGTGAAGGTCAAGGAGGGGATGCGGTTCCGTGTTAACAAAACTGGCCAGTCATAACGCCGACATCCAGCGGCTAGTCGACAAGGGCTACGCGGTCCGTATCGACGGGCCGCACCTTGTCGTGCGCGACATCCCTTATCTCGACGCCAACCGGCAGCTGCAGCGCGGCGCCTTCGTCGCCAAACTCGTTCATATCGACAAGGTCCGCGTGCAGCAGGATGACCATCAGGTCTATTTCGCCGGCGGCGTGCCTTACGGGCTCGATGGCCAACCGATCCCGAACCTCGCTGGCGGGGCGACGACCATCGCGCTCAGAAAGACGGATGTCGTGGTGCAGCGCTCGTTCTCCAACAAACCGCCGAACGGCTTCCCGGACTTCTTCGCCAAGATCGAGCACTATGTGACGGTGATCTCGGGGCCGGCCATGGAGCTGCACGGCGCAACGCCCCTGACGAAACGGATCGACGCCGACGCGGTCGAAGGATCGGTCTTCAAATACCCGGACACTCTAACCAGCCGCGCCGAAATTGCCGACCTTGCCGCCCTCCTCGCCAACGACGTGGTCGCCGTGATCGGCCTCGGCGGCACAGGTGGCTATGTGCTCGACCTGCTCGTCAAAAGCCCGGTCAAGGCCATCAGGGGTTTCGACGGCGACGCCTACCACGTTCACAACGCCTATCGCTCGCCCGGCCAGCTTGACGACAGCGATCTCGGTCTGGGCAAAACCGAGGTGTTCGAGCGGCGCTATGAGTCGTTCCGCAAAGGCCTCTCGCTGCACCGAAAGTACATTGACCGCTCGTGCGCCGAAGACTTTTCCGGCGTCACTTTCTCTTTTGTCTGCGTCGACAAGGGCTCGGCGCGTGCCGAAATATTCGACTTGTTGATCAGCCTCAACATCCCCTTCATCGACGTCGGCATGGGGCTCGACCGCAAGCAGGGCGGCCTGTCAGGCCAGGTCCGCACGACCTACTACGCGCCGGAGACGGCGGCGGCGGTCCGGGACAAGCAACTTGCGCCACTGTCGGATGATGCGGACGACATCTATCGGAAAAACGTCCAGATCGCCGAACTCAACGCCCTCAACGCCTGCTATGCGGTGATACGATTCAAGCAGCTGCGCGGGTTTTACGCGGATGGAAGCGGGGCCTACAATCTGCTGACCGACATCGCCAATCTGAAGACGTTTTCAGAGACCGATCTATGAACGAGATTGTCCTGCAGCGCGTCGTCGCAATGCCGCGCGAGTTCGCGCCAGGAATCCTCTATGTCTCCGACGAGTTCGGTGTCGCTGGCCATCTGTGCGCCTGCGGGTGCGGGAGCAAGGTCGTCGTTCCGCTCGGCCCGGTGGAGTGGACGTTCACGGAACGGGGTGGAAGGCCATCGCTCCGCCCCTCGATCGGCAACTGGCAACTTCCTTGTCGATCGCACTATGTGATTCGCGATGGCCAAATCGTCTGGGCCGGGAACTGGACCGAAGCGCAGGTACTGTCGGGACGTCGAGCCGAAGAGAAGCGGAGACACGAATACTATGCCGCCCGCGACCGGCAACGCTCACTTTTGTCGCGTCTGTGGAGATGGATTGCCCGGCGCTTCGGCGGCTGATCGCTTTAGCGGTTCTCTTTGAGCTTGACTTAGTCCTGCGGCACGCTTTCTGACGTCAAGGCAATCGCCCCGCCAAGTTCTCAGAATCCTATTCGTCGCGTGACGATAATCGAGATCCGGGTGCCCGCTCCAACCCGTATTGTCGGCGGTATGGCAAGCCCCCGATCGACAACCCGATTGGTTACGCCGCCCGCACTACGCTGAACGCCGTCTGCAATCGCAGCGTCAACAGGATCGCGCGAGATTGCGCCTATCCCATTGTAGGTGAGTTGCGGCTCCTCCGTTGTCGCCACGCCTACATTGATCATCGTCCCGAGAGCTGCCGCGCCAAACACATCGCCCCAGTGATTATCGACCTCGCCCTTGATTCCAGCAGCGCCCGATGGATCGCTTCCTACTTCATCCAGCGCCACTTCATCGCCATTCGGCATGATCAACCGCGACCAGACAATGGCGACACGGCTCTGACCGTAGCGGCTTGACGATCTATACTCACCCATCATCCGTGAGCCCTGAGGAATAAGTGCAATTCGGCCGGTCGCACTATCGTAGATGGTTTGCGTCACCTGCGCGATGACTGGTCCAGGAGACTCCGAGTTCAGGTCTGTGACGAGACTTGCCGCAACGACAGCGCCGGGGAACAACATCCGACCGTGGCGGGCTGGACTTGCGGGTTGATCGCGATCTTGAGGCGCCATTGCCGTAACGGGAGAACGCTGCGGTGTTTGGTAAGCGGCTTGCTGCGTTGATGCTGTATCGGCCTTGCGCGGTGGCTCTCTTAGCGAGAAGAAAATCGCGGCACGATCCGCCGCGGCAGCTTCTGCGATTGCAGGATCAGGCGGCTCGGGCGGTGCGTAGGCGGCCGACGTGCTCCAGTCATTGCTGTAGGCCGGCATATCGCCCGGTGTTTGTGGTGGCTGCACGAACGCCGCGATGTCGCCGGGCAAGGGCGGGCCAAGTTGTGGAGGTCCCGCCTGATCGAATGGCGCTCGCGCCTTGGCCGCTTCAAGCGCTGCCGCCTGGGCGTAGTCGGCAGGGAGTGATTTGATGGCCCCCTGCGCCATCTCAGGGCGCGCTGGATCAGACATCATCGGCTTAGTAGTCGCGGGCTTTGTGGACTGATTGCTGGAGAACGCGCCTGACGCCAGTAACAACACGACCGCAACGCCGCCGCCGGCAGCGGTGAGGATAGCTGGCTTGTTGAGCCCACGTGCGCCCGGAGCCTTCACCCGAATTGAATCAAGCGATGGACGTTCAATGGATGGAGCTGGTCGCTGCGGAGGTGGTTCTTCGGCGCCAGTGTCAGGACGTGGCGGGAGACCATCAGCCATTGGGGCCTCCATTGACGTTCACAGCGGCGATCGGCGTCTGCCGGGTGATGACAACTCGTCTCTGCGTCCACCCAGATCCAAGACTCAGCTCCGCCTTTCTGAAAAGCCGATCGACGATGTAGTACTTGCCGCGAATGCGGTAGTTCACAGCTTCAAGACCTTCATCCCCGATCACCGACAGCGGCGGGGCCTCGATCAGGTTATCCGGCATCTCGATGTATACCTGTTTTCCGTCGTCGAACGCTGACAGCGGGCGCCAGTCCGGCTTGTCGCCATCGATGCGATAGCGAAGATTGAGCGTCTCTGGCGCGAAGACAGGCGCCGGCGGGGGTGTTGCTGCAGGCGGCGGAGGAGGAGGTGGCAGACTGCTTAGCTGCGTCATCTCCACCGGATAACGCCAGGCGACGGCCGCCATTGCCGCTCCGGACGTGCTCTTGAGTTCGACATGATAGACGCGCCGGTCAGTCATGATGACGAGATTGGTTGCGAGGTTGGCGGCGTTCGGTTTGACGAGGATGTGGGACTGGATGTTGCCCGCAATGCCGGACTGTGCGTCGCCAACGATCCATCAGGTTGTATCGCCCGCGGAGACGGACAGTAGCGTCTCGCCGGGCTCGAGCGCGATGTCGGTGATCCGCTGCGGCGAGGCTTGGACCGCGTAGAGGGCGCCCCGCTCGTAGGCGAATTCATGCAAGGCGCCGACGAGCGCCGCGTCGGCAGGGCCACGTGTTGCAGCCTCGTTGCTCGCGGAGATCGTGAGTGGCGCGGTTTGCGCCAGGGCAGGTGAGGTGAGCGTCAGGGCTGCAAGGCAGGCGGAGACAAAAAGAGGACGTATCATTGCTGGAGATCCCGTGACCAGTTGAAGGCGTGGACATAAAGACCGAGCGGGTTCTTCGCGAGCTGCTCGGGCGATGAAGAAGGCGCAATCACGATGCTGGCGACGCCTGAGTATCGCTCGACATCAATCAGCGTGCCGCTGGCGTAGGTGCTCTCGCGCCAGCGCAACTGAAAGCTGTCCGGGGAAGCGCGCACGACCGAGATCACCTCGACCGCAACCGTCCGCTTGCCGACCTTGGCGAATGGGTCGTCCTCCTTCGCCATGGCGTTCAGCACTTGCGCGCCGCCCTGCGTGGTCCAGTCATAGGCGCGGAGCCAGTTCTGGCGGACCACGATGGCGTCAGACGGCAACCCCCGGATCATCTCGATGAACCGCGCAAGATGCCAGGAGAGCTGGGCGTCGCTCGGCACGTAGGCCGACGTGGCGGGGCCTACGAGCCTCGCTTCGCCCGTTTCGTTTGCTTCAATCACGAACGGAACGGCCGCGGGACGCAGGGCCAGCACCACGACACCTGCCGCCATCGCGCCTGCAGTTAAGAGGCTTGCGAACGCTGCTGTCCGCCAGGTGCGGGCATGGGCAAGCGATGAACCCATGCGGCTGTCCCAGAGCTGCTGGGCCTGCCGGTAGGGCGTGTCTGGCTCGGGTGTCCGGCCAAGACGCGAGGATCGCCCCCGTCCAGACGAAGTTGCGGTGAACATGGGGTTTAGTCCCTCTGCTTGAGATTGGGGCCTTCGGACGCGCCGCCACCGTCTCCGGCGTTCAGCGTGTGGGCAGCAACAGCCAAGCCCCCACGGATCGCCTGAGTGCGCTTGAACCGGCTCGCCCACGCTGGCTGGCCAGATGTGGCGGATGATGGAGAAGCAGATGGTGACGTGAGCGGTGGCGTGATCGCACCGGCCGCGCCAGCAACAGCGCGTTGGCCTGCAGTTCCACGCGCTCGGAAGTGACCGGCGACGCGGCCTGCTGCTTGAGAGAGACCGCCAGCAGCCGAGGCGCCAAGTCCAACGGCAGCATTTAGCGGCGCAGCGATGGGACCGGAGAGGCCGGTGCGCATGGCGCCCAGCGCGGTTGCAGCGCGAAGACCCCCGGCGGCGGACGCTGAGCCGTTTGCTGCCGCGCGCGTTGCGCCAACTGTCGCGCCAGCAGCCGCACGCCCTGCCGTTAGCACCCCCATGCCGGCCGCGCCGACGCCGATGGCAGTTCCGGCAGCCGCGCCCGCCGAGAGCTGCGGGGCGCCCGAGACGAGGCCAGCCGCGATACGCGGACAGAAAATGGCAAGGCCCATCAGCGTAAGGGCGCCAAGCACGACCGCAAAGGCCTGTTCAATGGTCATGTCATCGGGAGAGAGGGCGGTGCGCAGTGTTGCGAACATGGTCGAGCCGATGCCGATCACCACCGCGATCACCAGCACCTTGATGCCCGACGAGATCACATTGCCCAGGACGCGTTCAGCGAGGAACGTCGTCTGCTTCCAGAACGCGAAGGGCACCAGCACAAAGCCCGCCAGCGTCGTGATCTTAAACTCGACAATCAGCACGAAGAGCTGGATCGAGAGGACGAAGAACGCCGCGATGACGATGATGCCGCCAAGACAGAGCAGGATCACCTCAGCAAGGTTGCCGAAGAACTCGAACGGACCCGGGGCAATCGTCCCGATATGGTCGAAGATCGGTTGCGAGGCTGCGAGACCCTCGGCGGCAACGAGGCCAGGCTTCAGGAGATCGGCAGGGGAAAATGTAGAAGCTGCAGCATTCAGGCCCAACGTTGCAAAGCTGTCGAACACGATGGTCGACAGCATGGCGAAGTTGCCGAAGATAAATGCGAACGCCCCGACATAGAGCGTCTTCTTGACAAGGCTCTGCAGGATGTCGTTCTGGCCCCAGGCCCAGAACAGCGCTGCCAGCGTGACATCGATCACGATGAGGATCGCCGCCAGCGACGTCACATCACCCGAGATCAGGCCGAACCCTGAATCGATGTAGGCGATGAAAGTCGCCAGAAACCCGTCTATGGCCGAGAAGTCGTTCATGGGGTGAGGCTCGTGGGCGGCATGGGTTGCGCGGCTCTGCTTGTGTCTGGATCTGGGTCAGGTCTCAGGTCTCAGGGCCAGGGCGGCGCTTCGGGATGCGCCGTGCGCGCGCCGCCGAAGAAGTGCGCATGCTGGGCGCGCGCCTGGGCGAACACCTCCAGCTCACGGGCGCGCTCCAGCGCTTCGGCGCGTGATTGCGCCACCAGCAACGCCTGCAGCCGCATGGCCTGCTGGGCCTGCAGGGACAGGATCTCGTTGGTGGCCTGCTGCGCCGACAGCGCGCCGGTTGCACTGGCGCTTGCATCAGCGAGTGCGCTCAAGATGCGCTGGTCATTCCTGAGTTGCTCGGTTGCCTGCGCCTGCAGGAGCAGGGAGGACTGCAGCGCGGAGCGCGCATTGTCCATCTGCTGGGCGGCCGAGCGCGCGCGGCTCGCGATATCCGTATTGCGATAATCGCCCGTATAGAGCGTCTCGAGCGCTGTCCGCGTCTCGTTTACCTTGAGCGCCAGCCCGCGCGCCGCATTGATGAGCTGGTCCAGTTGATCGAGCTGGCTCATGAGCTCTGGCGCAAAGGTGCGCCCGAGGTTGGTGAGGTTGCGCGCGTCATTCTCCAGCTGCCGGATCTGGTTGGTGATCTGCAGCACCTGTTTGCGGACCTGTTCCAGCGCCCGCGCCGCGCTGAGCGCGTTCTGGATCAGGTTGGTCGGGTCGAAGACTGCTAGCTGTGCCCGGGCGGCTTGCTGGACTGGAGACATGATGGCCAGTGAGGCCAGCATCAAGCGGAAGAGATGGGTCAGTGTGGGCCGGTACATCAGACAGTCTCCAGTGTGCGGTGTGAGGAAGTGGCGGTGTTGCGTTCGGGCGCATCGATCGCATCGAGCACCCAGCCGAGCTGGCGGGCGCGCAGGAACCTGCGCCAAAACGGTGTTTGTGAGTGTTGCTGCTCGAGGCTTGCGATCGTGGCGCGGGCGCCCGGGTCGGAGGCCGTGCAGAACGCCAGCGCCACCGGACCAAGCGCCAGTTCGAACAGGCGGCGGCCCTTGGGGCTTGCATAGTAATAGTGACGCTTGCGCTGGGCGGTTGCGATCAGGTCGATCTCGGTCTCGTTGAGCCCGAACCGCTCATAGGCCTGCCGCTGCTGCGGCTCGAACGCGCGCTCATTTGGGAGGTAGATCCGGGTCGAGCAACTCTCGATCAGGGCCGGCGCAATGCTGCTGGTCGCAATGTCCGCGAGCGACTGGGTTGCAAACACCACCGCGACATTCTTCTTGCGCAGCGTCTTGAGCCATTCGCGGATGCGGGCGGCGAAGATCGGCGAATCCAGGAACAGCCACGCTTCATCGAGAATGAGCAGGGCCGGGCGGCCATCGAACTCACCTTCCAGCCTGTCGAACAGGTGGAGCAGGGCAGGCGCTGCAGCTTTCGGCCGCGCCATGATCTCTTCCATCTCGAACAGGACAAGGTCGGAGAGCGTGAGGCGGTCTTCGGCGCCATCGAACACGCCACCCATGGCGCCCTCCTGCGTATAGGCAAGTAGCGCGGCCTGTACGGCGGCGTTCTGGACCAGGAGCCGCAAGCCTGTGAGGTGCCGCTGCTCGGGCGGGGCAGACATCAGGCTGCCCAGCGCCGACCAGACCGGCTCCTTGACCTCCGGCGTGTTCGGCAGACCCTCCTGAGCGAGAAGAGTCATCACCCAGCTGAGGGCGTCAGCGCGGCCTTGCGGAATGTCGATACGGGCCAGCGGCTGGAAGGCGGCAACGCCATTGCCGCCGAGGTCGATCGCGGTCCCGCCCATCCCAAGGAGGGCGGCGCGCGCTGAGCCGCCCTTGTCGAACACGAAGACTTTGGAGCCGGCAAAACGACGCCACTGCAGGGCAAGGAATGAGAGCAGCACTGACTTGCCGGCGCCGGTCGGCCCCACAACCATGGTGTGGCCGACATCGCCGACATGAAGATCCAGCCGGAAGGGCGTTGAGCCATCCGTACGCGCAACGGCAAGGGCGGGTGCGTTGAGATGGCGGTTGCGGGCGTCGCCCGCCCACGCCGTCGACAGAGGCGCGACATGCGCGAGGTTGAGGGTCGAAACCATCGGGTGGCGCACATTGGCGTAGGCGTGGCCCGCAAGGCTGGAGAGCCAGGCCTCTACTGCGTTGAGACTTTCCGTGATGGTCACAAACCCGCGTGAGGCAATGATGCGCTCGGCGGTACGCAGTTTTTCGTCAGCTTCCTGAGGCGTCGCGCCCAGGACAACCAGCGTCGACGTCAGGAACCCGAACCCCACCAGTTCGGAGCCCAGTTCGGCCAGGGCTTCATCGACCTCTTCGGATTTTGCGATGGCGCCCGGATTGGCGAACGTCGCTGCCTCCTTGGTCAGCATCTCCTTGATCAGCGCACCCATCGACTTGTGCTTGGCGAACCAGAGCCGGCGCCATTTGACGAGCTCGCGCTCCGCCTCTTCGCGGCCAAGGCAGACGAACCGCGTCATCCAGCGCCAGGTCATGGCCGAGGCGCTGAGATCATCGAGCACGCCCGGATGCGTGAAGGGCGGGAACCCCTTGATCGTGAGAACGCGCAGATGCTTGCTACCAAGCATTGGCGCGGTGCCGCCCACCAGTGGGGCGTCGCAGAGGACACCGTCGAGGAAAGCCGCGCCGGCTGGCGCGCGCACATTTGTGGAGCGGGACGAGACCTGCCGTTTCAGGTAGGACAGCGTCTCGTCATCGTTGAGCCTGTGGAACTCGGCGACCACGCATTCGAACATGCCGAAAGCTTGGGCGACGCTGCGCTGAAAAGTGTCCAAAGCTTCGCGCGCGACGCGTCGGTCAAGCGCTGTCTTGTCGGCAAAGCGTGTCTGCTTGTCCCGTCTGCGAGGTGGGCTGGAGATGGCCTTTTTCTGGTCGATCTCGAAGAAGAAGGCCGACGCCTTAGCGTGTGCATCCGGCGGAGGCGTCCATTGTAAAGTCAGGTGATGAACCGTCTCGAACTGCGCGCCCGCCTGTTCGAACTGGGCGGCGCGCTCCGAGTCGATGAGGCGCGAGAGATCATCCTCGAACGCGCCATCAGGGTAGTCTGTGATCTCGCGACGATCGGCTTCAACATAGACTGCCCAGCCATGCCCCAGGCGCCGGAACACGTTGTTGGTGCGCGCCGTGAACGCGACCAGTTCTTCAGGTGTAGACGAGCGCACATCAGGCCCGCGGAACCGTGCTGTCGCCTGAAATGAACCGTCCTTGTTGAGGACAACGCCGGGAGCAATCAGCATGGCCCAAGGCAGATAGTCTTCAAGACGGTTTGGCGTGTGGGCGTAAGGAGCAAGCGAGAACATGTTCAAATCCGTTTGGGGGCAAATCCGTTTGAAGCGTCAGGTCTCAAGACGGTTGGGGAGGCGCATGGCGCGGCTCATCACTTCGACCGCATCAGGGTCACGCCGGGCGAGGATGACGCCGAGCACATGACCCGCGATGCCCAGAAGGACCCCGGGGAGGAGGGCCCCGGCAAAGGCGACGATGGCCGCCAGTGTGCCGTTGAGAATGGCGTAGGACCGGGGTGCGCCGCCCATGAGGAGGGGAGCGGTCAAAGCCTGCCGGACGGGCGCCACAAATCCTGGAACATCGCGGGGGTCGCGCATGCGAGCTTCTCTTTACGGGATCACTGCACCGCCACCGCCAACCAGCGGCAGGAAGAAGCTCGCTGCGGCGAATGCGATGGCGAGACCGAACAGGATCTGCAGCAGCTTCTTGAAGCCCTGGCCGACATCGCCGAACGCGAGCGTGAGACCGGTTGCAACGATGATCAGGATGGCGACGATCCGCGCGACCGGCCCTGTGATGGAATCCAGCACTGCCGTTAGCGGGCCTTCCCACGGCATGCCGCCGCCGGCGGTGGCTGCGTGTGCGGCCCCGCTGACGAGAACGGCGGTGGCGCCGAGGGTTGCTGCGCGCACCAATGCGCGCAGCGTCTTAGTCAGTCTCATGGTTCACTCCTGTTGGTAGAGACAAGCGCGTTTGCGCCTCGCGCCCCGGGCTGGGGTGCGATGGGGTCCGGCGCTTGAAGGGGCAGACCCTTGGGCGCGAGGATTTCCGGGATGCGGCGGCCGGCGGGTCCGCCGCGCTCCACAAAGACGATCAGATCGATGGCTTCCGCGATCAGCGCCCGGGGCGGTGTCTCGCAGACTTCCATGGTGAGTTGTTCCAGCCGGGACAGGGCCGCCTGTGCGGAGTTGGCGTGAAGCGTCGCGATGCCGCCCGGATGACCGGTATTCCACGCCTTGAGCAGGTCGAGGGCTTCGGGACCGCGGACCTCGCCAACCACAATGCGGTCAGGCCGGAGCCGGAGCGTGGATCGCACCAGATCCGACAGCGAGATTGACCCGGGCTGTGTGCGCAGCGCGACCACATCCTCTGCCGCGCACTGGAGCTCGCGTGTGTCTTCCAGAATGACCACACGCTCGCCAAGCTGGGCGATCTCATGGAGCAGGGCGTTGGCGAGCGTCGTCTTGCCCGAGCCCGTGCCGCCAGCGACCATAATATTGGCATGGTCACGTACGGCGGCGCGAAGGGTGGCGGCCTGCGTGGGCGTGATGACGCCGGAAGCCAGGTAATCATCTAATGTGAACACCCGGCCCGCAGGTTTCCGGATGGCAAAGCACGGCCCGCGCGAAACCGGCGGCAGGACGCCTTCGAACCTCTCCCCTCGGGGCGGAAGTTCAGCGGACACAATAGGAGTGTCGCGATTGACCTCGGCGCCGGTCAGTGTTGCGACAAGCCGAATGACCCGCTCGGTCTCTGAGGCTTCAAGCCGGTGCGGAGTCGCAATCCGCCCCTTACCCACCTGTTCAAGCCACAGTCGTCCATCCGGATTGGCAATGACCTCGATCGTGTCAGGCGCGTCCAGCATGGCGGCGATCGATGGTCCGAGCGCCGTCGTCAGCATGGCCAATCCACGCGAAGCATCCTGGCCGCGGGAGCCATCATGGCCACGCGACGCGTCGTGTTGAGGAGCAGCGTTGCTCATTCGGCAGCCGCCCCCATACTGGAGTTGGCCGTGGTAGGCGCGCTGATCGGACCAAACTGGTCGCGCAGGATGCTGCGGCCGGTCCGGAGCTTGGCAACCATCGCCGCGATGACATTGCGGAAGCGCTCCGATCCGCGCGCATTCACGTCCGCCTTGTCCATCTCGGGGATGTCGGGCGAGACGCTCATCACGAAGCGCGTCGTGTGCGCCGTCAGTTCGAACAGTGTCTCCTGACCATGCTCGATCAAGGCAAGCCGCGCCATGATCCGGTCGAGGCGCGCCATCAGCGCATGATGCTCGCCCTCCCGCCGCGTCGCATCGAAGAAGCGATGAACGGCGTCTTCCAGCACGTCAGACGAACTGCGATCCTGCTGGACGGCCAGACGCCGCATAGCAGCGACGAGATCCTGGTTGATATAGGCGGTTATCTTGGCTCGTGACATGACGATCAGACATCCGTGTCGAAATGGTCGGGATCGAGCGCGAAAGCCGTTCCCGCGAGAGTCGGGCCGGTGAACGCCGCACCTAGATCGTCGGACGGGTTTGCGGCTGACTGTGAGGCCGTGGCGTTCGTTTGCGCCGCTTCACCCGATACGGGGCTCGAGAAATCAAACGTGTTCTGGAGCGCCTGATGATTTTGGCCATGCGTCGGCGCGGATGTGCGCTTGGCTGCCGTCGGTTTAGGGCGAGGGGAGAGCGGCGTATCGGGCGCGAACAGATTCGACCAAGCTGTCGGCAGGCCGTTGGGGGAATGGCGGGGGGACGCAATAGGCGGCTTGAGGCGCGCCTGAAAGACGGGTTCCGAAAAGTAGCGCACTTTCTTGGCGCGTATGGGAGGCGCGCCGCCCGTCAGGATCAGCGCGTCCGCATGCGGGAGCTGCATAACTTCGCCCGGCGTCAGCAAGGGCCGCGGGACTTCCTGGCGCGAGACCATGGTATGTCCCAGCCACGGCGCCATGCGCGATCCGGCATAGTTCATCTGCGCACGGGTCTCAGTCGTAACGCCCAGCATGTCGGAGATGCGTCGGGCGGTACGTTCGTCGTTGCAGGCGAACGCGACGCGGACATGCGCGTTGTCGAGAATGGAGGAGTTCTCACCATAAGTCTGGACGAGCTGGTTCAGCGACTGCGCGACCAGACAGGCCTTGATCCTGTACCCGCGAATATAGGCGAGGGCGTGCTCAAAGAAGTCCAGTTTGCCCAGCTGGGGAAACTCATCCAGCATCAGGAGGACGCGCCGTCCGTCCGTGTTCTGCGATGCGATCTCGGTCAAGCGTTTCAGGATCTGGTTGATCATGAGGCGCAACAGCGCCTTCAACCGTGACATCTCTTCGGGCGGGACAACCAGATAGAGGGAGACGGGCCTCGGCCCTGTTATCAGCTCCTCGATTGAGAAGTCGGAGGCCTCGGTTGCGCGCGCCAGAACAGGATCGCGATAGAGTGAAAGGAAGCCCAGAGCGGTCGAGACAACGCCCGAGCGCTCTGCATCAGCCATGTCCAGGAGCTGGCGGGCGCCTGCGGCGACGACCGGATGTGCCGCGCCATCCTTGATTGGGCGACGCAACATCTCGTCGAAGAGATCGAGCACAGGGCGCGTCGGATCGGCCAGCAACTCGCCAACGCGTGCGAGGGATTTTCGCTTCTCGGCATAAAGCGTCCAGAGAATCGTCGCGACGAGCAGTTCGAAGGCGCGCAGCTGCCAGTGGCTGCGCTCGCGAAGCGCGCCTTCTGGATCGACCAGCATGTCAGCCAGGACCTGCGCATCACGGACCTCCGCCTCACCGCGACGGATCTGTGTGAGTGGGTTGTAGCGATGGGTGTCGGCTGTTGTTGGCGCAAAGCGGTAGACGGGGCCGAATGCCTTCCGGAGTCCGGAGGTCACACTCCAGTTCTCGCCCTTGAGATCGAGCGCGAGATAGGAATGCCGCCAGACCAGACCTGTCGGGAGCGATATACCAACGCTCTTACCTGTATTGGTCGGAGCGATCACGAGTACATGTTCGTCGCCGTCATGTCGGAGAAGTTGCCGATCAAGCGTGCCCAGAACGACGCCATCGCCATTGGTTAGCTGCAGCTTGCGGGCATCGCGCGCAGTGGCCCAGCGGGCGCTGCC
This sequence comes from Hyphomonadaceae bacterium, assembly GCA_041398245.1. Taxonomy (GTDB): domain Bacteria; phylum Pseudomonadota; class Alphaproteobacteria; order Caulobacterales; family Hyphomonadaceae; genus UBA7672. The sequence goes on along the minus strand of JAWKVC010000004.1, from coordinate 17,459 downwards.
ATACGTGGCGGAGTCCTTGGCTTCCCGCGCACGCCAGAGTGAAAATCCGAAGGCAGTCGCGACGGAGAAAGCCACGCCGGCAAGGAAGAGCAGAGCGCCGGTCTCGAAGATAGATCGCGCATAGGCGTCATACGCATACCACCAGAGGAAGAATTTCCAGGGCGCATAGAGCGGATATCCGAAGAGGACGATATCGGGAGCGCCAAGCTGCGACTGGTAGCCGAGTGCATCCGCGGTCCATTGTGTCGTCACGACCAGGCTCGCGATGAACGCTGCGAGCACGCAGACGATCTGGCCCCAGTAGATCCTGCCAGCGCTCATGTTGGGAGCGCCCTAGAGAACTGGCCTGCACGACGCCGACTGCGCGATCGGTACTGTAGACGCGGCGCAGAGTTGCTCCGTGAAGCCCACGCGTTAGCGCAGTTACTGGATGCGGGAGACGCAAGGGAAGCGCTGTCAGCTACCGCGTTGCACCATGCGTCTGTTAACATCCGTATACGGACGCCGTGGCAAAACCCCTGTGTGGTCCGTGCCTTGCATGGATAACATCTTAACGGGGCTTGGGACGAATTCATCGCATCGCTCTGTCTGGTCGATGGACAAGGCTAGGACGCGGCGAGGTTGCTTCGCTTCCTCAAAGATTCACCAGGGGGTCGTCGAAAAATGACGAACGGGGGGAGATCGAAACTCGACTGGGATCGACTTAAGGTCTTTCAGGCCGTTGCCGAGACAGGCAGCATCAATGCGGCCGCGGGCCCGCTTGCGATGAGCTATAACAAAGTGTCGAAGGATCTCGAAGCCCTGGAGCGTACGCTCGGACACCAGTTGTTCGATCGTTCCAACCGGGGTCTTGAGCTGACCGCAGTCGGTGAGGACATTCTGCGCTCGGCGCGCAGCATGGCTGACACGGTGCAGGCAATTGTCGACCGTGCCGGCAAGCATAGCCCCGACGAACTCGTCATCTGTGCTCGTGAAGGCATCGCGACATACTGGCTAGCGCGCCGCCTCCCGGAATTGCTTCAGCTGCAGCCGGATGTGCGTGTGTTCCTCAAGGTTCTTCCGACCACGCCCAACCTCTCCGACGGCGATGGCGACATCGCCATCCAGTTCGAAAAGCCGCTGATGGCCAACGTCGTCGCCAGGCAATTGGGGTGGCTGCATTATGTCCCTTACGCAGCCCCTCAATACATTGCCCGGCACGGCGAGCCCAAGGCGATGTGCGATCTCCAGTCGCATCAGTGCCTGAGGCTCTCCGGCGCCGAATATCAGCCGGAGTGCTGGGAAGGGGCGGCAACTGCATGGGGCGCCATTCTGCCTAACACGATGGGAACGGATGCCGGAACGGTCCTGATGGAAGCTTGCGCCTCGGGTGCCGGTGTCGCTGCCCTGCCGAGTTACGTCTCGGAGTTTGACGATCGGCTGGCGCCGCTGACATCCATCAAGCCGCTTGCCAGTCTTCGCTTCTGGCTCGCTTACACCGAGCGTGTCCGCAACATGGAGGCGAGTGCGCCCGTGCTGCACTGGATCAGGTCATGCTTTGATCCGGCGCGGTACGCCTGTTTCCGGGAAATCTATGTACCGCCCAAACGCAAAAACAATGATCGGGCGCCACTGACGCTTGTACCCCAAGCTGACGTGGAGCTCAGCCGCAATGGCTACCAGAACGGGCACGCGCAATCTCCGGGCGATGAAGCCTGATGCGGCTATTGGCTGGCGCCAAGAAGCTCCGCTTGCCAACTCCGAAGCGAGTCGCGTTTGTCATCATAGCAGCAACAGCCGTCGCGATGCTTGCCATTCCAGTCAGCGCCACGTCGGCCCGCCTCGTGTGGAACGCGACGCTGAGCGCGCCATTGGGGCTTTACAGCATCGAGCAAGGGAGCTGGCACGTTGGCGATCGCGTAGCCGTTCTGCCGTCCGAGCTTCTTGCCGCAGACCTGGCGCACCGAGGTGTTCTGCCGCCCGGCAAGTTACTGATAAAGCGTATCGCTGCCCGGCAGGGGGACATAGTTTGCCGTGACGGTGTCGACGTTACCGTAAACGGGTCGGTGGTGGCCGTAGCCAGGGTTGTATCAGGTTCTGGAGAGAAGCTGCCAGCGTGGCTCGGTTGTCGGAACCTTGGGTCTTCGGATGTGATGCTTCTTGGGGACACGGCGGACTCCTACGATGGGCGATACTTTGGCGTGACGTCGGCACATGAGGTGCTCGGTCGCGTCAGCATGCTGGTGGCATTCTAGTATCGAGCGGGCGAGCCTGAGAGCTGTGCGCCGGGACCGCTCGCGCGTCGTCCCCTTTTGGCCTGCCGCGTCCGCTGTTCAAGGGACGCTGCGCTCTTCGCCCTTGAGCAGCGGCCTCTTGCGGCAGGCCCAGGAGCGGGGTCGCGCAAGCGGCCCCGGCGTCGCATGTCTGCTGCCGGGAATGCTCATAGGAGCTTACCCAATGACTGCCCAAACTCAGAACTTTCAGTATGTTCCACTCAACAACCTGGTCGTTTCTCCCCGGAATGTGCGGCGCAAGGATCGCAAAGCCGATATCGACGCACTTGCAGCCTCGATCTCATCACGTGGGCTTTTGCAGAACCTCTGCGTTGTCGCCCAGAAAGATCGATTTGAAGTCGATGCCGGAGGCCGGCGTCTGATGGCGCTGAAGAAGCTCGCCAAGGACGGTCTCATCGCCAAGGACTTTCCGGTTCCCTGCAACGTCGTCGCGCTGGAGGAGGGTCGAGAGGTCTCGCTGACCGAGAATGTTCATCGTGTCGCCATGGACGCGATGGATGAAGTAGATGCCTACGCAGCACTTGTCGCGGAGGGTGCGACCCGCGAGCAGATCGCGCAGCGTTTTGGCGTGACGCATCGGCATATCGATCAACGCCTTGCGCTTGCCGGCCTGTCTCCGAAGATCAAGGCGGCGTGGAAGCGCGGCGACGTGAGCTTGGAAGCTGCACGCGCCTTTTGTCTCGTTGAAGATCACGCGCAGCAGGAAGCGGTATTCCGCAGTCTCGGCAAACCGGTATCGCACGCAGGGTCCGTCCGCGCACGTCTAATGGAAGGACGCATGCGCGCCTCTGACCGACTCGCCAGTTTCGTGGGCCTTGAGGCCTATGAACGCGCCGGTGGTAGAGTCGTGCGCGACCTTTTCGACGCCGAAGCCGTCTATGTTGAAAATCCGGCACTGATGGCGGAACTGGCTGAAGAGAAGCTCGCAAGCGAACGGGATAGCTGGGTCGCGCAAGGCTGGGGATGGGTCGAGACAAGCCTTGGTCAGGGCCGTGCCGATGGCGGCTATGCTGCGATGCGCCTTCAGCCCGACTGCCGCGAATACACGGATGCAGAAGAGGCCGAACTGACCCGCCTGCGTCACGAACTGGATGCGCTCGACGCCGCACTGGATGAAGACAGCATCGAGGAGGATCCACGCTGGGAAGAACGGGATACGCTCGCCGCCTCAATCGAAACCCTGCGGCAGTCAGCCCGCGTCTGGAACGCGGATCTCATCGCACACGCTGGCGTGGTCATCGCGATCGCTCATGACGGTGAAGCCTATGCCACGCTGGGCGTTGTCCGGCAGCCTGACGAGAAGAAGCTCAAGGACATCCGCAAACGGTTGGAGAGGGCAGAGACCGGTGATGACGTTGTCGCTGACGACGAGGTAGTCGCATCTCCAGAGCCGGAGAACACTTGCGGACTCCCAAAGTCTGTGATCCGCGATTTGTCGACGGCACGTGCGCGCGCGATTCGTCTCCTGCTGGCGCGGGATCGGGAGACCGCTCTGGCCGTCACCGTTGCCGCGATGATCATGCGAACCGTGTTCCGAAGCGAATTGTCCGGCGTCAGTGTGTCGGCGAGCGCCGCGCATGTCGACGACCTGGAAGCGTTCGTTGAAACCCGCAGCGCAATTCTGGCGCATGTACCTGACGATGAGGACGAGGTGCTCGACTGGTGCCTCATGCAGCCTGCCGAAACCCTCGTGTCTGTTCTCGCGGTAATCGTCGCGGATGCGGTCGATCTCGTGCATGAGAGGGGCTCGCTGGCCGACAATCGTCGCCAGTTACTGGCCGATAGGCTCGCAGAAATCCTCGATCTGGACATGCGTCAGTTCTGGCAGGCGGACGCGTCGTACTGGACACGTCTGTCCAAGGTAGACCTGCTCGCGATCTTCGCCGAGGCGCCCGGATTGATCAGCCAATCGCAGCGATCGCAGGAAGCAACGCTGAAGGCTCATGGCAAGCTCAGGAAGGAGGAACTCGCCGCCAAGGTTAGCGAGGCGTTCGAAGGGGCAGGCTATCTGCCCGACATGCTGATTACGCCGGTTCGTGCTGGGAAGTTCGTATTGACGAGCTCGGGTGTTGCGGTCGCGGCTGAGTAGAGATCGCTTGGCTCAAAATCAGAAGGGGCTACCGGAAAGGCGGCGGCCCCTTTTTTGATCCCTTGGAGCGATTCAACCGCCAGCCCGCGACTGCGTCAGAGCTTGCGCTGTCTGCCGCAAGTGGAGGCATGCACGCATCGCGGGAGCGTGCGTTTTTGGTTGGGAGACTAGTAACATCGCACCAACGGGCGCACCAACGGGCGCGCCGACGAATGCCCCAGAGTGGGTATGGGTCCAGGAATTTCCGCAGCGGCACAGGTCGCGCGCTTCAAGGCTTGTAAACACCCGCGCCGTAAGGTCCTTGCAGAGGGCGGATCAGAACGACCCATACCCAAGTGGCGCGCGTTGATTCAAGGAAGGACATCGCAGATGGCGGTTCCACCGCGCATTCTGGTTGGGGACGCGGGCCGCCACACTCGCGCCATGATCTCCGAAGTGCTTCGGACTGCAGGTTTCCGCGACTTGATTCAAGCGGCGAGCCAGGCGGATCTCGTACAGCTGGTCGATCAGCACAGGCCGAAGATCATCGTAATGGCGGCTGATTTCCCGGGACTTTCGGGATTGACCTTTGCCAAGCAGATTAGGCACGGCTTTAATTTCGTGCCGCGGGAGACGTCCATCATTCTAACGACGGATGCTCCCACACGCTCGTTTCTGGAAGCATCCCGCACCGTCGGGGTGGATGAAGTTGTCGCGGTGCCGTTCACGATGCAGACGCTGATGGCGCGCATCCGGTCGGTTGTCGATCGTCCGCGTCCGTTTGTCGATTGTCCTACGTACGTTGGCCCATGTCGTAGGCGCGTGATGCTCCAGGACTACAAGGGGCCCCTGCGGCGCGCAGCGGATCCTGACGAGGCGCCTACTGCTGGGCCTCTCTGGAGTTCGGAGAGCAATCGATCGGCAGTCCGACTCTGCGTCCAGAAAATGAGCGAATATCGGAGCGCACTTCCGCCCGAGCCCTACAAGAAGCTGCGCGCCATCTACCTCTCGGTTATGAAACTCGAAACAAGAACCGACCAGGCAAGTGACGACGCACTAGGCGAGGCGGCAAAGTCCTTCGGCCGCTACTTGTCCGCAATTGGCGTGCGGGAGAGGCCAGACCTGACGCTGCTCAACGACCACATCGATTGTCTCCACACGTTGGCATTGGAGGCCGAGCTGGCTGCCGAACAAAAGCTGTCGCTGATCGCCGCCTTGAAGTCCGCAGTGCAAGGCAAAATTGCCGCCCCCGAGGTCAGCCCGGGCTAACTGCCCATTCAACGAAGGCGCCCGAATTCCTGCGAGGGTGGTTTCGGAGGAGCGGGCAGATCATCCTCGTCGGTGACGGTGCCGATTCGTCCAGAAGATGGGCGATCGCAGGAGTGCGACAGCGCCCTATGCCAAGTTGAGAGGGTCTACCTGTCTGTGTGGATCCGCGAGACCCGAGAGCATCAGGGGCGCGCCGAGGCTCTGGGCATGACAGCCAGGACCTTCGGTTGCTACCCGTCGACACTTGCCGAGAGGTAGGCGCAGGATTCGACAATTTTGAGGGACCCTATCGATGCTCTGCATGGCCCGCCCCTCGACCCATCGCTAGCGCCAGGCAACAGCTTTTATCTGGTCGCGGGACACCAATCATCTATAGGATCGCGGCAGTCGAGCGGCACGACGCCAATAAGATTTCGCCAGCTCGACCTTTGCAATCATCTACAGGAAGACGTCGTCATGCTCGGGTGAGGGGAGCGGTGCGGACCTCGGGGTTACGCTGCGAACCAGTCGGGCGACACGCGACAGGAGAATGGAGTCGCTAAACGGCTTGGTCAGATAGTCCTTCGCCCCAAGCGCAATGGCCTCCTTCACGTCAGCTGCATTGTGGCGCGCGGTCAGCATCAGAGTTGGAGGCGGCGTGACCCCGCGTTCCTTCCACCGGGCCAAGATCGAAAGCCCATCCAGTCCGGGCAAGTTGATGTCGAGGATCAGCGCGGCAGGCTTGACGAGGTTGCACTGCGACATCGCTTCGGGACCGTTGTCTGCCCAGCGTGTGTGAAAGCCGGCGAGTTCCAGGCGTGTCCGCACGAGCTCGCGGATGAGATCATCATCTTCAGCTACGAAAATGCTGAGGCGGTTAGCAGGCATGGGCAAGAATCTCCGTCGCATTGCTGATGGCGTGAATAAGGCGTGAGGGTTGAACAGGCTTGAAGACGACGCCTGCGAAACCGGCTGCGACGAGGGTGGCCGCCTCACCGGCGTCTGCGGCCGTATACGCGAGGGCGGGTGTTGTGTCGTTCGGTCCGCGGCTACGCCGAATAGATTTAAGCGTCTCGATTCCAGTCAGGCCCGGCATCATCATGTCGATCAGCATCACATCAAACGGCGTCCGCATGGAAAGTGTCAGCGCCTCAAATCCGTCCCGTGCCTCGGTGATCTCGCAACCGGCAAGCTTGAGGATCGTCATTGCGAGTTCCCGGTGTTGCGGATGATCGTCAGCCACGAGCACGCGGATCCCCGAAAGGCGGCCTGGCCGTTCGTCGAGCTCATTATTGCCCGAGGCGGCCACCGCTTCGGCATTGATCGTGCACCAGAAGCGGCTGCCGGCGCCAAGCTTGCTGTCAACGCCAATGCGGCCGCCCATGAGCTCGGTCAACTCCTTGCAGATGGCAAGACCAAGTCCCGTACCGCCATTTGTGCGTGCATTGCCGCCGTCCACCTGCGAAAAGCGCTGGAAGAGCAGACCCAGTCGGTCAGACGGTATTCCCGTGCCCGTATCTGTCACAGCGAAGCTCAGCTGGCCGGTGGTTGCGTCGTAAGCGACTGACAGCGCAACGTTTCCTGCAGCCGTGAACTTGATCGCATTGCCGGCAAGATTGAGCACGATCTGGCGGACCCGGTCCGGGTCGATTGCCAGCAGGACAGGCACGTCGGTGTGAATGTCGAGCAGTAGCGCGAGGTTTTTTGTTGTCGCCTGGGGTGACAGGAGGTCCAGCGTCATCCTGAAGAATTGACGCACGTCTGTAGCGACCGGGCTGATCGCGACCTGACCGGCTTCCAGCTTGGAGAAGTCGAGGATGTCGTTGACCGTACTCAGGAGCGCACGGCTGGCCACATCAAGATGCTTGAGGCACCTGGCCGAAAGCTCGGAATGGTTTGGTTGTTCGGCAAGGAGTTTGGTGAAGCCGAGAATGCTCGTGAGTGGTGTACGTAGCTCGTGACTCATGGTGGCGAGGAACTGCGCCTTGGCTTCGGCAGCCGCCTCTGCGGCCGTGTGCGCCTCGACCAGCTCCTCCTCGACGGCCTTGCGTGCGGAGATATTGCGGACCACATCGACAAACTCGATCGGCTTGTCGCCGTCCCAGACCAGCTTTGGTGCGACCTCAACCCAGACATGCGCGCCATCCTTGCGCATCATCCGGTAGGTGATCGGCTCAACGCGCGCCGCATGACCGAAATGAACCAGTTTTGTGTAGGCGCGACGGACATAGGGCCAGTCCTCGGGATGGATCAGGTCCGTGGTCTTGCGTCCGATCAGCTCGTCTGGCTCATAGCCGGTAAGCTCGCGGGCAGATGGTGAAACATAGAGAATCTCGCAGTCAAGACTGCTGCGGTTGATGAGGTCGATGCTGTTGTCCGCCAGCAGTCTGTAGAGGCGTTCGCGTTCGGCCGCGGCGCTCTCAAGCTCCCGGCGCGCTGTGATGTCGCGAATGACAGCGACGATCTCGAAGCCTCCCTTCTCCATCGGCATGGATCGGAAGCTCACTTCTACCCAGCGAAGCGCGCCATCCTTCCTGACGGCCCTGACCTCGATTGTGCGCTGCGCCTCGCTCCGGCAAAGCGTCGCGAAAACGGAAACAACCGCGGCCTGATCCTCGGGGTGGACAAAATCCTGCGCCGAACGGCCCGCCATCTCCTCGGGACGATAGCCAAGCAGCTGTTGGATCGCAGGAGAAATGTAGTTGCTCGACCCGTCGGGGCGGATTCGCGTTACAACGTCCGCCATATTCTCCGCAAGCAGGCGATATCGCTCCTCATTTCGTCGGGCGGCGGCAAGCGCGCGCGTGTGTTCGGTGATGTCCTGGAACACGCCGAAGACCGCGACCGGCGTATCCGACCTGTCGCGTTCGCAGAGCGAGCGGCCAACAACGTCGCGCACGTCACCATCGGCGCACCGCAGGCGTAGCTGAAAGCCTACCGGCCCCGCGCTCGAAATAGCTTCATCGAGCGCTGCGTGAACCTTGGGCTGATCATCCGGATGATAAAAGTCGACCGCTCTGTCGAGGTTCGGGTCGAAGGAATCCGGAGATAGTCCATGAATGGCGTAGACTTCCTTTGACCAGACCACACGCTTGGAGCGCAGATCCAGACGCCAGTGACCCATTCCGCTAACGCGTTCGGCCATTTTCAGGAGGTTCACCTGCTCGTCCTGCGCGCGGGCGATGCGCTCCAGTTCGAGAAGATCCACAACAGCGTCTGCGAGCACGCGCAGTTGGTTCAGGCTGTCCTTATCGGGCTCTGGGTGTGGCCGGCTGTCGATGACGCAAAGCGCGCCGAGAACGTGTCCCTGTCGCGACGTCAATGCCGCTCCGGCGTAGAAACGGATACACGGCGCTCCGGTCACCAGCGGGTTGGCGGCAAAGCGAGCGTCCTGCGCCGCATCGGGCACGACGAGTATTCCTGACGGACCAAGTGGCAGCACGTGCGAGCAGAGCGCGTGCTCACGAGCCGTGCTGGTGAGGTCGAGGCCGCAGCGCGCCTTCAGCCACTGCCGGTCGCCATCTACGAGACTGACTGCCGCCATTGGCGCCCGGAACAGGCTTGCCGCAAGTTGCGCGAGCCGGTCCAGCGCAGGCGTGGAGGCGGTATCCCGCGGCTGGAAGTGCTCGACCTCTGCGAGCCGCTCGTCTTCGTCTTGCACGTCAATTCCTTTTTTGAGGATGAGGCTGCACCGGAATGGTTAACACCAGGCGCCAAACTCTCAGTTTTCACGAGCGTCTAGTCGGTCGAGTGTCAACCAGCGCCGGTTCAAAAATCGTGAGAAGGGAGATTTTCTGGCATCCAAGTCTTGCGGAGTAGCGCGGTAAGCTTCGGCGCTCGTGCCAAGACATGATTTGCCCGTCTTGCGAGCCGCCGATCGCGTTGGCGTCCGCCGTGACCCTCTCGATCGTTCAGTCGGCGTAGGCGCGATGGTTCTCCGGCATGTGATCGAGCTGGGTGTTGTGCCGGCCACATGTGCCTTCGCGGCGATGCGCTACGATCCGCTCGCCCTTGAGGAAGATTTCCAACGTGCGGGCAGCGATCCGGACGTCGACTTGGGCCCGCAGGTACCGATAGCCCATTCAGCTGACGCCATGGCGGCATAGAGGTCATCTTTGGACGCCGGCGAAGCCGAGCGCGCCCCTCAGGCAGGCCGGACGCCTACATTGGGGTGGCCTTCGCGCCAGAACATGACTTACCGGTACAATTACGAGTTGCGGTAACGGATCCGCTGCGAAGCTCCAACAAATGAGCAGAGACCCGGCGGCGGCGGATTGGTAGTATACCCTGTGGCACGATTCAGGCGCGGGCAAAGCCCTTGCGCTGCATTTCACCCCAGCCGCGACCGCCGCGCAGCCAGTCCCAGCAGCCCATCAGCCGCCACACTGAGTTGAGCTGCCTGTATCCCAAATTCTCGACAACTGCCCAAGCGGCGAGGACCAATAGGTCACGGCTCTGCGACGCTCGTCGCAGTTGCTGCTCTTCCAGTACGAGGGCGCCGACGCTGACCGCGATGCCGAAAACGATGCTGACCGCCAGAAAGGCCAAGAGGAATTCGACCGATAAGACTCCGAGCAAGCAGAATGTAGGCAACAATAGGTATCCGAGAATCTCGGCGACCGGTCCGAGGACATCGACAACCAGGACGCCCCCCAGTCCAGCGAAACCTATGCGGCCATAGCGCGGGTTGAACAGCATGGTCCGGTGCAGTGCGAAGGCCTCAAGTGATCCGCGTTGCCATCGTCTGCGCTGCCGAGACAGCGATTTAAGGGTTTCCGGAGCCTCCGTCCAGCAAACGGGCTCAGGAACGAAGGCTATTTTGTACTCGCGCTTCTGCTCGCGTTGGAGGCGGTGCAGGCGCAGGACAAGTTCCATGTCCTCTCCAACCAGACCGCGCGCATAGCCGCCCGCTTTGATGACAGCGCTCCGACGAAACAACCCGAAGGCGCCGGAAATGATCGTAAGTGTTCCAACACGGCTCCAGGCCAATCGCGCCATGAGAAACGCGCGCATGTACTCGACGGTCTGAAGCAGGGCGAGTGGGTCTCGAGGAAGTCGATACCGCTTCACGCGCCCACCGGCGACCAGACATCCATTCGCAATTCGAACGGTTCCGCCCGCAGCGATGACACGCTCCGGGTCGGCGATAAACGGCTGCACGGCGCGTAGCAGCGCGTCCGGTTCGAGAATCGAGTCGGCATCCATCGAGCAGAAGACTGCGTTTTTGGTGTAAATAAGGCCCGCATTCAGCGCGTCGGCTTTGCCGCCATTCTCCTTGTCAATCACAAGTAGGGCAGGCTGCAGGCGCGAGGTAAACAGGCCTCGGACGGGCGTGTGCGAAAGGGTAGCTGCGCTATCGCGTCGAACCTGTTCAAGCCCGAACGCATCTCGTAGAACTTCGAGCGTTCCGTCAGTGGATCCATCATTGATGACAACGACTTCGAAGGACGGGTACTGTTGCAGCAGCAGAGACCGCACGCTTTCGACAATTGTTTCTGCTTCGTTGTAAGCGGGGGCGAGGATGCTGATGGAGGGTGCTTCTTCCGAAGTGCGTTGCCAGACAAGTTCGGAGCGCGGTTGGGGCGGATCATCCCGCAGGGCGCGCGCCGCGAGGACGAGTTGCACGACGTGCAGTCCGTTCTGTACGCTGGCAAGCAGTACAAGCGCCAACGCGGTTAACTCGATACCGGCCAGTGCGAGGTTCGGAAATGGGCTCATGCTGCGACCGTGTCTCGGTCCGCCGACTCCAGGACCAGGAGTGCTTCGCTCGCGCGCAGGCGGACCCACCAATGCTCGTCATGCCGCAGTGCGCGCAATTCTGGTTCCGCCCTAGCGAGCCGAACCCGGCCGGCCGCCAAAGCGGCGCTCGCACGAACAGTCCAGTCGGCATCGCCCAATCCTCGCATGACAAGCTCATCGCTCGCCACTCCGGGTCGTTGTGCAATGGCGGCAATACAGGCTGCTCGGACTTGAGGCGCCGCGTCATCTGCGATCGCAATTAGCGCATCGAATGCCCCCTGATCCAGGTTGGCGGCAAGCCCCTCTATGATGGCGACGCGCGTTGCGATTGGAGTGTCGGCGAGCACCAGAATATGCCGGCCGTTGCGTGGGAATTTTTCCGCCATCAGTTTGGTTAGTGCGAGAGCCCGCGCGCGGTTGCGCGGCGCGGCATTCCCCGCAATGGCCAGTATGTCGGAAAAGGCGGGTGGCGCTCCGATCAGGATCGAGGCACGCATGGCTGCGAAGCGCACGTCCGGATGCGAGTCCCACCACGCTTGCTGAAGCGCGGCCTCCGACTCGCCGGGCGCAAAAGCGGCGAGAGCCTCTGCTGCGCATTGACGATCCTGCGGTTTGCCATCCTGCAGGCGCCGGCGCAGGGCCTCCGCGGTTCCCGCTCTGGTAAGATCTTCGACAAAATCCTTCCGGGTCTCGCCGCGAACCAACCCAAGCACCTCGAGAACCAATGGCGCAAGCGCGTCGAGCCTTGCTGCTCGCCTAACGCTCCGCCGAAGAACGCGCGTTGATATGCTCGACTTCATCAGGACTTGAAGAATGCCGGCTCTGGCGCGGGCGATGCGCCTGTCGCGCCATGCTCCAAAGGGCCGCGCGATCAGTATCATCGCCAGGCCAAAAAAGGACACAGACGCGAGCGACACGGACAGAGTCCAGAGGAAGCTGAGCAGGTTCATGTCAAAATCTGTATGCCGCGCCAGCCGACACCTCTTCCCGATCATACGGGCCTCGATCCTCGCGGGTTAAGTCGAGTCGAAAGAGCAGTGTGTCGCTCGCATCGAAACGAACGCCGGCTGTCCATCCCTGAACACGTGTGACGATTCCCTCTGTCGTCTCCGGCGCTTCAACATAGGCGATCCGGGCATGGATCTGTGGCGCCAGGGGTATGTCGGCGCGAAGAACAAAGCCCATCAGCGCCGGCCCGCCGCGCTCACCCACGGCGACAGCCTGGAGGCCTCCTCGCAGACCTTCAGCAGTGAAGAGATGATCGAGACCAATCTTCAGTGCATAGATATCGCCCGAAGCGAACCGCGATGCGTCAGCATCCAGCGTCAGGCGCGTTACGTCCGCCCGAGCCGCCAGGTCCATCGCGCCGCCCACCTTCAGGCCGAATTCAGGCCGGAAGTCCGCTTCAGTCGCCCCACCGGCCGCAAGGTAGAACGATCCGTGCGGCAGTGTTCGATCGATTCTCAGTTCCGAATAAAGATCATGCTTTCCGAAGCGTTCCTGTTCCTCGACCTTCAAGGCCGTCGCCCATCCGTCCTTGAACGGGCGCGAGATGGCGACGAAAGTCTCGCGCCAGTCCTGCAATCCGCCCGACAGCCTGCTCTGGCTGACGCCAGCATCAATCCGTAAAGCCGGATCGGCCGATGCTCCTTGCGCGCAGACTGAGTAGATGGCGACTAGCGCAGACAGTTTGAGCAGGTCGTTCATGCCGCCGCCCGCGGAACGAGTCTTTCGATCCTCGCGACAAGCTCATTAGGGCTGAAAGGCTTGGTGAGAAAATCAGACGCGCCCAATCGCAGGGCGCCGATGACATGATCTTCGCCCTTCAGGGTCGTCAGCATCAGAACTTTGAGTTGCTGTAACTGAGATTCAGCATGAAGGTGACGCAGCACCTCAAGACCGCCCATCACGGGCATCATCTGATCGAGAATCATCGCATCAGGTGATTCCAAGTCGAGCAGCGCGAGGGCGGCCTCGCCATCAGGGGCGGAGACCACGCGATATCCAGCCGCTGACAGGTGATGCTCAAGCAGCATGACTAGCAGCGGGTCATCGTCTGCTACGAGTATGACGCGATTGGTCGGATTCGTTTTGTTCGGCATGGCGAGGCTCTCGTGATCAAGCGCATCCATCTCACAGCGGCGTGAAAAAACGCTTGCAGCGCCGCTCTCAATTCTGCGAGCAAACTGCGAGATTCGCGTGCTTATTTCTTCGTTCAGTTAGGGGGCGCAGTATCCTGGAGAAAGTTGAGAGCGGTCGCATGAGCCGCGGCTACATTCTCGTCGTGGATGACGACGTCCTGCTTGCTGAGCTTGCGGTGGCGGTTCTCCAGCCGGACGGTGACGAAACCAGAGTGGCGCACGACGGCAGAGAGGCGCTCCGGGTGATCGAGAAACGCGTTCCTGACCTAGTTCTTCTCGACGCAAACATGCCGGTGCTCGATGGCTTCGGAGTTCTCGTGGCTCTCAAGGCAGATCCGATTCTCAGGCGAATTCCTGTAATAATGCTCACGGCGTTGCGGTCCGAAGCCGACTTCGCGAGGGCGCGAGAATTTAAAGTTGAGGGCTAGGTCGCAAAGCCATGTGATCCTGGCCATCTGCGTTAAAGAGTTGTGGTTGCGTTTCAGCGCCGCCGGCAAGCGCGACACGTTCCGATTGGCGGAACGCCGCCTGCTGGTCCTGGCGGGGCCCTCTTAAGTGGCCCCGGCGGCGAGAGCGAGTTCTCGACTCGTAGCGGCGATCCACCCGCGAGCTCATGATCAATTGTGAAGCTCGCTCAGGGCAGGCCGGTAGTCGTGCGGTGCAAATTGATACAGTTTGACAGAGATAGCCGGATCGCACGCATGCGGAATTTTAATCAGGACGCTTCACGCCCCCAAACTCCATGGTTTGGCGCCATGGAGATCAGCGCAGGCACAGTTGCTTCTGCCCTGTGTCTTGCAGGTCTGTCGGCAGGGGTTGTTTTTCTAAGTCATCAGTTCACGCAGGACGCAGGCCGTGTGGCGTCCATTTGGCCTCTGAATGCGCTCCTGCTTGCGATCATCCTTCGCTGGCCAGGCGCATCTCCCGCGGTCGTGATTGCCATCGGCGCCGCCAGTAATGTGGCCGTTGATCTCGCTATGGGCGACACGGTCTTCAACGGCCTGGCCCTTACGCTCGCTAACGTCGTCGAAATGGCAGTCTGTATTTATTTCCTCCGCCCCAAGGGCGCGACGTTCGATATCTCACGCCCGCACTCACTTCTTCGCTTCGTATTTATTGCTGGCGGGATCGCGCCAGCGGCATCCGCCGCAATCGCAGCCTGCGTCCTGACCACTAAGGCTACTTTTTTAGAGACGTTGGGCGTCTGGTTTGCCGCTGACGCATTAGGGATGCTGATTTTTACGCCAGCCCTTCTGGTAGTCGGTTCTACACGCGCCGAAGGAGTGTTTCCGCGCAGGTCTTTCACGGAGTGGGGACTTGGCGTCGCCATTCTCGTGACGGTTCTTTTTGCCGTCTTTGGCCAGCGAAGCTATCCACTGCTGTTTCTGGTTTACCCAGTCGTGATTCTCGCGACTTTCCGTGGCGGACTTACCGCCACGGCGATGTCCATACTTGTAACCGCTTGCGTAGCCATCTGGGCATCCGTTGTTGGCTACGGGCCTACTCAGTTGATCCCTGGGTCCGAGACCGACCGCGTTCTCGTGCTTCAGGGCTTTTTGGCGGTCATGACCCTAACGTCACTTCCGGTTGCAATGGCGCTGGCCGAACGCGCGCGCGCAAGCGCGTCGCTGCGTGCGGCAAGAGAAGAAGCTGAGCGTGCAGGAGTTGAAGCACGCGCAAGCGAAAATCGTTATCGAGCGCTAGCTGATTATTCAACCGACATCGTTGTCAGGTTGGGCAAGGGCGGAATTATCTCCTACGCGTCGCCCGCTTGCGGGATCCTCGGCATCACACCCGAACAGGCGGTAGGGCGCTCGACGATCGATTTCGCAGCGCCGGAAGATCGCGCGTTCGCCATCAAGACATTGGAAGATCTGTTCAGCGGCGCCGAACCGGATCGGTCAATTCGCAGGGAATTTCGTGTTCCGCGCACTGATGGAGCCGTCCTCTGGCTGGAAGGTAACCCAAGTATCATTCGCGATGCCGACGGGGCTCCAGTTGAAGTCGTGACCACTTATCGCGACGTGACGACAAGGCGTCAGCTCGAGGATGAGCTTCGGGACGCCAACCTGGCGGCGCACACCGCAACCGAAGCACCCCGCGCGAGCGAGCACAGATTCCGAGCCATAGCGGAAACGTCGCGTGACATGGTTGCGCGCATGGACATGAACGGCGTCATTCGTTTTGTCAGTCCCAGTTGTGAAACGGTCATGGGATTTAGCCAAGAGGAAATGCTGGGCACAACGACCATGGCTCATACCCACCGTGAAGATTTGGAGGACGTGGAGGGCTTTTTTGCGAAACTCATCTCCGACGGCCCGAACGCACCGCCACGGCCGTACACGTTTCGCGCGCGACGCAAGGATGGCCGGATCATCTGGCTGGAAGGAATTCCCAAAATTCTTTTCGACGAAGCGGGGAGGCCGAGCGAGATTCAGGACTCGGCTCGCGACGTGACAGCGCGGAAGGAGCTGGAGCAAGCGCTGGCCGAGGCTCGTGTGGCGGCAGAGGCGGCGGCGGAGGCTAAGGCGGAATTTCTCGCAAATATGAGCCATGAACTGCGGACACCTCTCAACAGCATTATCGGGTTCACGCAACTGCTGGCCGGAAGCGCCGCGCTGCCGCAAGCCGAGCGAAGGCATGTTGATCTCGTTGCAATGTCGAGCCGCAGCCTGCTGACGGTCGTCAATGACATTCTTGATTTTTCCACTCTGGACGAAGGCCGTATCCGCCTTGAGCAACGACCGTTTTCGGTCGGCGAGACAATCTGCCGTTGCGTGGACTCGCTCACCTTGCAAGCTGATGCAAAAAACCTTCGACTGGAAACGCGACTGGACGAAACCCTCGCGCCATATCTGGTGGGCGATGACACGAGACTGACCCAGATTCTCCTGAACCTGATCGGCAATGCCGTAAAATTCACGGATCAGGGCAGCGTTGCGATTTCGGTTCACACACTTCCATCCGTTCGGGATTATCAAGCATTCCGGATCACGGTGCGCGATACCGGCATCGGAATTCCCAGAGATCGTCTGGATCAACTTTTTGTTCGATTCTCGCAGATCGACTCCTCGATCAACAGACGTTTTGGCGGAAGCGGCTTGGGATTAGCGATCACAAAAGGCCTTGTTGACCTGATGAAGGGGCAGATCGGCGTTGAATCTCTCCTCGGGGAGGGGACGACATTCTGGGTCGAGCTGAATCTGCCTATTGCGCGCTCCACGGAGATCCCAAGACCGCTCGGTGACGCGCCGCCAGCTGTTGTCGCTCCCGGCAAAAAACTGCGGGTCCTTGTTGTGGATGATGTCGACCTCAACCGGGAACTCGCGGCAGCTTTTCTGGCGACGTCAGGACATCTGGTTGATCTGGCGTCCGATGGGCAGGAGGCGACAGCGCTTGTTCAGACTCAACACTACGACATCGTCTTTATGGACGTGCAGATGCCTCGCATGGACGGGCTGACGGCAACTCGCCTGATTCGCGCGATCCCTAACCGTAGCAACCTTCCCATTGTCGCCATGACAGCTCAGGCGTTGCCGGACCAGATCGCGGCGTGCCGGGAAGCCGGAATGGACGACTACCTACCCAAGCCGATCACCGCGGAAAGCCTCCCGGTCATGATCACCAAATGGGCGCAAGCGAGGACCGACGCCAAATCGGACGCGTCAGGTCAACTGGATGTAATGGCCTCGTTGCGCAGTCGGTTTCTTCTCCGCAGTCGCGACGATTTGCAACGAATGAACGAGCTAGTCGCGAGCGAAGAGGGCGTGGTCTCGCAGGAGTTGTTCGCCCTGGTTCATCGCTTTGCGGGAACTGCTGGGACGTTTGGCTATGTCGAAGCCGGCCAGGCGGCGCAAGTGATCGAAAGCGCGATATCGGCGGGAAGAGCCCCAGATTCTCAAAGCTTCGAACCGCTGCTCAGGGCCGTCGAGAGCATGGTCCGCGCAGCATAGCTCCTAACGACGAACGCCGGCCGCATCACGATGGTGC
>JAWKVC010000003.1:0-249175 GCA_041398245.1 Hyphomonadaceae bacterium | reverse complement strand
TTCGAAATGATTTTCGATCTGTGAAAAACAGAAAGCCCCGCGCATCGCTGCGCGAGGCTTTCCTGGCTTCATAGCCGCGCCACTCAAGAGAATGGCTGATCAAGTTACGGTCGCTGACGACCGTCTTTTCATTTCCTGATTGTGATTAGCTGACGACCCGATGCGTCCTGGCCAGGTACGCTTCCGCTCGAGCCGGGGCTCCGCCGTCTCCGGGGAGCCCGGATTGCTAAGCAGGTGGAGCCTCCATACGCCTTCTCCCGTTACCGTTTCACTCATCCGCTTCGCCCGGCGCTACAACCAACCGACACGGCACGCATCCCATGGGCCGATGGCCTCATTCCGATGCGGCTGCGTCGCGGGAGCTTCACACGCTCGCGGACAGGAAAAAGGTACGCCTCTCTCCTCTCCGGTCAACAGGTCTCGCCACGCCTTGCGATCACATTCTGCGACGCGCGGAAGTTCCCGCTCGCCCTTGCGCATGTGCGAAGAGGCGCTTATGTGAGCAAACGCTCACATCACCCTCTCGGCAGGAGCCCCTCGATGATCAAGCGCACAATCGGAAACAGCCGCCCCCTCAACGCCATCGGTCTTGGCTGCATGGGCATATCGTTCGCCTATGGCCCCGCGATGGAAGACGCCGACGCCGTGAAGCTGCTGCACGAGGCGATCGATCTTGGCGTCGATCACTTCGACACCGCGGAGATGTATGGCTTTGGCGACTCCGAGAAGAAGCTTGGCCTCGCCTTCCACGACAGGCGCGACAAGGTCTTCATCGCCACCAAGTTCGGCCCGAAATACAATATCCAGACCGGTCAGCGCGCCGGCGTTGACGGTTCGCCCGAGAATGCGAAACGCGCGCTGGAACAATCCCTGCGCCACCTCCAGACCGATCACATCGACCTCTGGTATCTGCATCGCCGCGACTTCTCGCTTCCCATCGAGGAAACCGTCGGCGCGATGGCGGAAGCCGTGAAGGAAGGAAAGGTCCGCAATATCGGCCTTTCCGAGGTAACGGCGCAGACGCTGCGCGCGGCGCACAAGGTCCATCCGATCGCGGCGTTGCAATCGGAATTCTCCATCTTCACGCGATTCATCGAGACCGACGGCATTCTCGACGCCTGCAAGGACCTCGGTACGACCCTTGTGGCCTATTCGCCGCTGGGTCGCGGCATGCTGGCCGGCTGGTCGAAGGACTGGCAGGCGAATGGCTGGGATTTCCGCGCCCTGATGGCACCCCGTTTCCAGGGCGAGGCGCTGGAGAGCAACCTCGCGCTGGTCGAGGAAATCGCGCGTGTCGCATCCGATCTGAATGCAACAGCGGGTCAGGTTGCGCTCGCATGGGTTCTGCAGCGTGCGGACAACATCGTGACCATTCCAGGCACGACCAAGATCGCCAATCTCAAGCAGAACCTCGGTGCGGCCGACGTGAAACTGACCCCCGACGCGCTGGCGCGGCTCGATGCGCTCGCGGCGAAGGTCAAGGGCGAGCGCTATGATGAGTCCGGGATGAAGGGCGTCAACGGATAGGCGCCACGGCTACAGTGTCTGGTTGCGCTGCAGCAGACATCCCGAAAATCCGGCATGGATTTCGGGTTGGCTTCGCTGGAGCTTGCGGCATAGTCGCCCGCGACGGGGCCCGTAAGAGGCGCCGGCGGGAGGTACTGCCATGTCGAGCGCCACGCCGGCCGACGCCGGGCCCATGTCTGCGTCCTCTCCCGCGCCGGTCTCCTACCGCCGTTATGCACTCGGTCTTCTCGTGGCGATCTACACGGTCAACTTTCTTGACCGCCAGATCGTCACGATCCTTATCCCCGACATCAAGCGTGACCTGAACCTGTCGGACACGGAAGTCGGCGCCATGGCCGGCCTCTGGTTCGCGATCCTCTACACGGTCCTGGGCATTCCGATCGCGCGCTGGGCGGATCGCGGCGACCGGCCGTGGATCATGACGGCGTCGCTGACGGTGTGGAGCGGCTTCACCCTGCTGGCCGGCATCGCGCAGAATTTCATCATGCTCGCCATCAGCCGGGCCGGCGTCGGCGTTGGCGAGGCGGGGTGCACGCCAACCGCCCACTCGCTGTTGTCCGACTACTTCCCCAAGGAGTCACGGGCGCGGGCGATGTCCATTTATGCGATGGGCATTTCCATCGGTTCGCTGCTCGGAATGGGGTTGGGCGGCGTCATCGCCGCGAACTGGGGCTGGCGCACGGCCTTCTTCGTCGCGGGCGCGCCGGGCCTCCTGCTCGCCGTCATGTCGGCGCTGACGCTGGTCGAGCCGCGGCGCGCGTCGAAGCTCGCGGCGGCACGGGCGGCCGCGAAGGCGTCAGCCAACCACATCTCGCTCGGCGCAGCGATGAAGGTCCTGTCGAACAAGCCGACCTTCTGGTTCTTCGCGCTGGGCGGCGCGTTCTCGGCGATGGTGTCCTATTCCCACTCATTCTTCCTGGCTGGCTACTTTTCATTCTCACAGCCGCAAGGTCTCGCAGACGCCGCCGCGTTCTACCATATCGGCGGCAACAACCCCGGCACCGCCTATCTCGGCCTCGGGCTGGGCTTTGCAGCAGGCATCGGTGGCGTCATCGGCTCGTGGCTTGGCGGTTGGTGGTGCGACAAGTTCGGCGCGAAGGACCTGCGCCAGTTCGCAACCCTGCCGCTGATCTTCCCGTTCATCGGGCTTCCGGTGTTCTGGTACGTCGCCAGCATGCAGGACATGGTGCTCGCGATGATCCTCATGATCATCCCGAACATCGGCGTCGCCATCTGGTATGGCCCTGTCTACGGCGGCGTGCCGGGGCTCGTGCCGCCGGCGATGCGCGCGACGGCGTCGGCCATCCTGCTGTTCGTAGTCAACATGATCGGCCTTGGCGCGGGGCCGACCCTGTTCGGCATGCTGTCGGATGCGTTCGCGAATTGGCATCTGGCGCAGACCGGAACAGGTCTCGACGTCACCGCCTGCAAGGCGGTCGCGCGGGACAGCCCGCTGTTCGCCACCTGCTTCTCGAACCAGATCGATGGCCTGCGCAACGCCGTCTACTGGTCGACCTCCGTGCACGCCTTGAGCTTCATCTGCTTCGCGCTCGTGATCCGGACGATCCGGCGCGACATGGAAAGCTAGGCGAGGAAAGCTAGGAGTCGGATGCCTCCGACCGGCCGCGCAGTTTGGGCTGGGCTTCATCGCCCGGCGCTCCGCTAGTCACGGCGTTGACGCACGCCTTGTATTCCCGCTCCCGCCGCGCCCGCGTTTCGACCGGTCCGCCCGCACCGGGTTCAGGCGAGTAGCCTGTCAGCTCGGCGCAGGCGCGTTCGGCCTGGATCTTTTCCGCGGTCGGTTGCGGCTGCCCCGCGCCGGCGGCGTCCGCATCCGGCTGCGCCGGCTCACCACAGGCCGAAACGGCCAGCGCCAGGATCAGACCGGAAACAAGACGCATAAGTAAGGCCCCAGATATGGCGATACCCGCCGATCTTGCGTCCCAGACGTCAATGCCGTGTCAACGCGCGCACCCCTCTTGATTGCAAATGCAACTACCTCCAGATTGGAGACATGCTGCCTGCTGTCTTCGTCTCTCACGGATCGCCCATGCTCGCGGTGGAGGATGCGCCCGCGCGCGACTTCCTGAAGACGCTGCCAGGTCTGCTGCCTGAGCGGCCCAAGGCGATCCTTGCCGTCTCGGCGCATTGGGAAAGGCTGCGGCCCGCGCTCAACGCCCCGCCGCACAACGAAACCATCCACGATTTCGGCGGCTTTCCGCCTGAACTCTACCAGCTCCAATACCCGGCCCCGCCGTCAGCAGACCTCGCCCGCCGCGCGGCCGGCCTTCTGGCCAATGCAGGCATCCAGGTCGACATCGACACGCGCCGCGGCCTCGACCACGGCGCATGGGTCCCGCTGCTGGTCGCCTGGCCCGAGGCCGACATTCCGGTGGCCCAGCTGTCCGTCCAGACGCGGCTTGGACCCGAGCATCATTTCCGACTTGGCGAAGCGCTGAAGCCCTTGCGCGAGGAAGGCGTGCTGATCCTTGGCTCGGGCAGTTTCACGCACGACCTGTCCAGCTTCCGCAGCTCGGGCGGGCGGCTGGATGCGCCGGAACAGGACTGGGTCCACGCCTTCGCCGAATGGATGACAGACGCCCTGAATGCGGGACGCATCGATGACCTGTTCGGCTACCGCACACAGGCCCCGGAAGCCGCGCACAATCATCCGACCGAGGAGCACCTTCTTCCACTATTTGTGACACTGGGCGCCGGCACGAATCGCATCCGCCACCTGCATCAGTCCACAACATACGGCATTCTGCGGATGGATGCGTTCGCATTCGGGTGAATGCTGCGCCATTGCCCTGTTGCCGGCGGCGAGTCTGCGCTAACTGATGTCCAAAATGGCCAGCAAGGCCAGCGAGGAGACACCAGGCAGACATCATGATTACACTTGCTCGATCCAATCCTTTCCGCGTCCTGCGCCGCGCCGCTGCAGCGACTCTCGCCGCCGGCATGGCGCTGGTCGCTTCGGCCTGTGGCACGATGAATATGGGCGAGGTTGTCGCGCCGACGCCGCCGGCAATCGGGCTCTACGAGCTGCGCGTGTACACCGCATCCCCGGGCAAGATGGACGAACTGGACGCGCGCTTCCGCGATCACACCATCGACCTGTTCAGGAAGCATGGCATGACGCCGATCGGTTTCTGGCATGTCTACACAACGAACAGCCAGCCGGCTGACGACAGGCTATTCTACCTGATGGGCTACAAGGACCGGGCGGCGCGCGATGATGCCTGGCGCGCCTTCGCGCAGGATCCGGAATGGCAGTCGGTCTATCAGGAGAGCCAGAAGGATGGCTCGCTCACCTCGAAGATCGAGAACATCTTCCTCAACGCCGCTGATTACTCGCCGAAGCTCAACCTGGCCTCTGGCGCGCCGCGCCACTGGGAGCTGCGCACCTACACCGCCAACCCCGGCAAGCTGGCGAACGTCCACAACCGCTTCCGCAACCACACGATCGGCATCTTCTCCCGCCTTGGCATGACCAACTTCGCCTACTGGCGTCCGGTGGCCGACCAGCCGTCGATGACCGACAAGATGGTCTACATGCTCGCCTATCCGACACCCGCCGCGCGGACCACAATGTGGCAGGCGTTCTCGAAGGATGAGGAGTGGGTGAAGGTCCGCGACGAAAGCGAGAAGGACGGCCCGCTGCTGGTTTCGCCGGGCGGGGTCGTGTCGGTCCAGCTTACGCCGACAGACTATTCGCCGCTGAAATAGCTCCAGCCAATACTGGAACCAGCCGCACGCTCCCGGTCCCAGGCCGGGAGCGTCTTCGTTTGCGTTGCCTCAAGGCTGCTAACGCCGGTTAGGAATACCCAGCTTTCCTAATCACATTAGGAATACCCCCTTTCCTAACGCCGTCAGGAATAGGCGGAATTCCTAATGCCGGTTGACGTTTTGACGTTGGCGGCGACGCCTCTTGCGTATTGTTGCACTTGCAACTATATGGGCCGCAACGCTGAAACAAAGGAGTTCGCTATGATCGAAGTCCGTCCCCTCTCATCTCTCGGCGGCGCCAACCACGGCTGGCTGGACGCCCACCACCACTTCTCCTTCGCGGAGTATTACGACCCCAAGCGCATGAACTGGGGCCGCCTGCGGGTCTGGAACGATGATGTCATCGCGCCCAAATCCGGCTTCCCGCCGCATCCGCACCGCGACATGGAGATCATCACCTATGTCCGCACCGGCGCGATCACCCATCAGGACTCGATGGGCAATCAGGGCCGCACGGCGGCGGGCGACGTGCAGGTCATGTCGGCCGGCACCGGCGTGCGCCATGCCGAGTACAATCTCGAGGATGAAAGCACGACCATCTTCCAGATCTGGATCCAGCCGGACCGTGTCGGCCAGCCGCCGCGCTGGGGCGCCCGGAAATTCCCGAAGGCGGACCGGTCCGGCCAATGGTCGATCCTCGCGTCCGGCAAGGGCGATGAAGGCGCGCTGGGCATCCAGGCCGACGCGCGCGTTGCCGGCGTCACGCTGGACGCCGGCCAGGAGATCGCCTGGGAGACCGAGCCTGACAGGCACGTCTATGCGGTAGCCGCGACCGGCGTGATCGAGGTCGAAGGCCAGACAGCCAGCGCCCGCGACGGAGTTGCAGCAACCGGCACGTCCCGTGTCGTCTTCCGCGCCGTCGAAGGTCCGGCCGAAATCGTCCTGACCGACACCCTCTAGAACGCGGGATTAACCGCTTTCAATTCTCCTTCGGCCTGGACCCGCGCTAGCTTGCCGGGAAGACAGGTCGAAGGGGAATCACATGAAGAAAGCGGCGGTACTGGCCTTTGCCCTTGGCGCCTCGCCCCTGCTGGCCGGATGCATCGTTACAGACGTCGCCGGGGCCGCCATCGGTCTCACCGCGACGGCGGTCGGCACGGTCGGTGGGGCCGCCATCGACCTTGTCACGACTGACGAGGATGAGCGCCAGCAGCAGGAGATCGACCAGTTGAAGCGCGACAACGCGGAACTGCGCAAACAGCAGCAGGCAAGCGCTCCGCAATAGGCCGCCCCCTTTTCCCAACGTGCCGTTCATCCCACTTTCATGTTAGGTTTGATCTGTGGTTGCATCCGGTTTCGTGACCGGAACCAGAAAAACCACACGGGAATCAGGGAGCAGAACATGCGTATCGCCGCCCTCGCCGCCTCTGTCGCCGCCGCACTCGCCTTCGCCAGCCCGGCCCTCGCCGTCACGGTCGAGACCAAAATGTCTCCGGAATTCCAGGAGAAGCTGGACAAGGACATCGGCGCGCGCGAGGCCCGCATCCTCACAAACATCCTGACGTCCAAGATCACCAGCACGTTCGACGCGCGCGGCGTGAAGGCCGAGAAGGTCGTCGTCACGATCGAGGACGCCAAGCCCAACCGGCCGACACTGGAGCAGGTCTCGGCCAAGCCGGGCCTTGATCCGATGCGCTCGATCAGCATCGGCGGGGCCAAGCTTTCCGGCATCGCCTACGACGCCGCCGGCAACGAGATCGGCCGCTTCGACTATCGCTGGTACGAGACGGACATCACCAACCTCATCGCCGCAACGACCTGGTCGGACGCGCGGACGAGCTTTGACCGCTTCGCCCGCCGCTTCGCGGACAAGCTGACCTAGCACCCGGTTGGTCCTGACATGAAACGCCGCTCCATACGGGGCGGCGTTTTTGTTTGGGATCACGGAATGCCGGTGACCTTGTGGGTCTGCAGGCTCAGCCGCCATTGCGGATGTTCGAGACAGTAGGCGATGCACGCCTGCGTGTTGGCCTCGCGCGCGGGTCCATCCATCGGCTGCAGGAAGAAATTGCGGAAGCGAAGACTCGCGAATTTCTCCGGCGGCGCGTCGGCCTGCGGATAAACCAGCTTCAACTCATCCCCGGCTGTCTGCACCAGTTCTGCGGTCGCTTTTGGCGAGACGCAGATCCAGTCGAGCGTTGCAGGCGCTTCGATCGTGCCATTGGTTTCGACGGCGACTTCGAAACCCCTTGCATGAAGCGCAGCGATCAGCGGTTCATCAAGTTGCAACAGCGGCTCACCGCCCGTACACACGACATAGGGCTTGCCGCCGCCGCCATTCCAGCGCGCCGCTACGTGCTCCGCCACGGCTTCGGGTGTCGTGAACTTGCCGCCGCCCTCGCCGTCCGTCCCCACAAAGTCCGTATCGCAGAACGTGCACACCGCTTTGGCGCGATCCCGCTCCAGCCCGCTCCACAGGTTGCACCCGGCAAAGCGCAGAAACACGGCGGCGCGCCCCGTCTGCGCGCCTTCGCCCTGCAGCGTGTAGAAGCATTCCTTGACCGAATAGGTCATGCGCCGCGCCACCTCGCCCAGCCCTTGGCGCGTAGATCGCAAGCCGGGCACGTCCCACACCCATAGCCCCAGTCGTGCCGCTGCGAGCGGTCGCCGAGATAGCAGGTGTGCGTGTCCTCGACGATCAGATCGACCAGCGCCGCGCCGCCGAGCTCATCCGCCAGCGCCCACGTGGCGGCCTTGTCGAGATACATCAGCGGCGTCTCGATTGGCGTGTCGCGGTCCATGCCGAGCGTGAGCGCGCTTTGCAGCGCATCCATCGTGGCGCGCCGGCAATCGGGATAGCCGGAGAAGTCCGTCTCGCACATGCCGCCGACCAGCGCGTCCAGTCCACGCCGATACGCGATCGCGCCGGCGAATGTCAGGAACACAAGATTACGGCCCGGCACGAATGTGCTGGGCAGTCCGGTCGCGGCAAAACCGATTTCCTGCTCGCGCGTCAGCGCCGTGTCGCTCACCTCGCCCAGCACACCCAGATCAAGAAGATGGTCCTCGCCCAGCCTGGCGTCCCATGCCGGAAACTTCGCACGCAGCTTGGCAAGGAACACCTTCCGGCATTCCAGCTCGACGCGATGGCGCTGGCGATAATCGAAGCCGACGGTCTCCACACGGTCGAAGCGCGACAATGCCCAGGCAAGGCAGACCGCCGAATCCTGTCCGCCGGAAAACAGGACGAGTGCGGAGCTTTGGGTTGCGTGAGCCGTCATCCCGCCCCGATGGGCCCGCCGTCAGGAGAGGTCAAGATGATCGCCCACGCCGGCGCTGCTCTCACGGGCCTCTGCACACCGCATGTTCGCCGGCCCGTTTTACCGGGTTGACAGATAGTACTTTGTGATACAAAGTTCTCTTCAAGAAGCCAAAGAGAGTCGAAACATGACCCGCTGGATCGCGCCTGTCCTCCTCATCGCCGCCGCCCTCGGCGGACTTACCGCAACCGCCCAAACCGTGACGGTCAAGGTGACCGACGTGCATTCCTCCGAAGGCCGCGTGATGGCCACGCTGTGCGGCGACCCCGAGGCCGCCTTTCCCGGCATGTGCAACTCGGCCTCCGCCATGGCGGATGCGCAGGCGGGCGAGACCGTTCTGGTCTTCGAACATGTGCCCGACGGGGTCTATGCGCTGCAGGTCTTCCATGACGAGGACTCGAACATGATCCCGAACGTCCCTCCCGAGGGATATGCGTTCGGCAACGACGCCCCGTTTCCGCCCTCGTTCAAGGGCGCGTCCTTCACGGTCGCAGGCGACACGACCCACGAAGTCGCCATGCAATACCTGCCGCAGTTCGGCGCGGCGCCCGCAAAGCCGGTGGAAAAAGGCGCCCCGGCGCCGGCTGGCATCGTGAAGACCATCGTGCGCGACAACGGCCTGCTCGGCGCCTTCTACGCGCCGGAAGGATCTGGCCGGCATCCCGCCCTGCTGGTGCTTGGCGGATCGGAAGGCGGGCTTGCCGCATCAAGCGGCGTCGGCATCTCGTTCGTGAAGCAGGGCTATGCCGTGCTGGCGCTGGCCTACTTCCAGGAAGAGGGCCTTCCCAAATCGCTGGAGAACATCCCGCTCGAGTATTTCGATACGGCCGTCGACTGGCTGCAGCAGCAACCCGATGTCGATCCAGACTCCATCGGCGTCATTGGCGGCTCGCGCGGATCGGAAGCGGCGCTGCTGCTGGCCTCTCGCAACCCATCGATCAAGGCGGTGATGGCGTTCGCGCCCTCCGGCGTCGTCTGGCAGGGCCTGAATTTCGCGAACCCGATGAACATGGGCCCAGCCTGGACGGTTGACGGCAAGGCGCTGCCCTATCTCGCGCCGGACGGCATGAAGTACCGCCCCGGCGCGTCGATGAAGCCGATGTTCGACAGCGCGCTTGCAGGCAATCCGGGCGCGGACATCGATATTCCGGTTGAGCACATCAAGGCCCCGATCCTGCTTCTGTCGGGCAAGGCGGACGCGCTCTGGCCTTCCTACGACATGGGCGAGGCGATCATGGCGCGCCTGAAGGCGGCGGACTTTCCTTACGCCTACCAGCACCTCGCCTATGAAGGCGCCGGCCACATGGTGTTCATGGGGGAGCCGGACAGCGCCAATGCGCAGGCCATGGCCAAGGCGCCGCCCAATCCGATGCTGGGAGGAACCGCTGCGGCTGGACTCGCCGCCTGGAAGCAGAACTGGCCTGTAGTGCTGACGTTCTTCGACGAAGCGCTGAAAGACTGATGACGAAGGAACGCGAACAATGAACGTGACACGCGAAGAAGCCGCCAAAGCGCTCGACGACATCAACCGGGCCAGCGACCGCGTCGTGCAGCTCAAGGGCTACCATCACGGGGCGCCTCACTTCATCATCTGGGGTCTGGTGTGGCTGGGCGCGAACTCCGCGACCTATTTCATCCCCGGCTCGGACAAGTATGCGTGGCCGGCGGCGCTGGCATTCGGCTTCGTCGCCAGCATGATCGCAGGGATCCTGCAGAGCCGCAAATGGCCGAGAGGACGCCACGCCTCCGCCGCCGAGCGGCGCTTCGGCTACCGCATGGGCATGACGGCCGCCGTGGTCATGGCGTTCATCGTCTGTATCACGCTGATCGCCCAACCCAGTACCAGTCGCGAGATCAACGCGATGATCTCGATCATCTTTCCCTTCCTGTACATCGCCGGAGGAATCTGGGCTGGCTGGCGGCTGTTGGCGATCGGGTTGGTGACTGCGGCGGCTATCATGATCGGCTTTTACTGGCTTCCGGATCATTTCGATCTCTGGATGGGCTTGTTCGGCGGCGGATCGCTGATTGCGGGCGGCATCTGGTTGAGGACGGCCTGAACATGGAAGGCCCCGACGAGATCATCCATCAGTCAACGCGGCTGCGTATTGCGGCAACGCTGAATGCGTTGCCCAGCGGCGAACTGCTCGAGTTCGGCAAGCTCAAATCCATCCTCGGCGCGACCGACGGCAACATGGCGACCCATCTCGGTGCGCTGGAAAAGGCCGGCTACATCGCCGTCGAGAAGGACTTTGTCGGCAAGAAGCCGCGCACGCGCGTGAGCCTCACGCGGGCCGGACGCAAGGCCTTCGAGCGTCACGTCGCCTATCTGCGCGACCTGCTGAACGGCGGCGGGTGACGGTCAGTAGTCGCGCCAGAGGCCGTCGCGGCCGCGCAACCGTACGCGGCCGTCCTCCGTCTCGACATCGGCAGGCGAAGCCAGCGCCTTTGAGACCCCGCCGGGGATATCGATCACATAATGCGGCTGGGCAAGACCCGAGACGCGGTCGCGCAACGCACGCACAAGCGCCTGCCCTTCTTCGATTGTCGTGCGGAAGTGGGATGTGCCGGGCGCGAGATCGGCATGATGCAGATAGTAGGGTTTCACCCGCGCCGCGACGAGCGCCCGCATCAGATCGGCCAGCGTGTCGATGTCATCGTTGACGCCCCTGAGCAGCACGCTCTGACTCAGCAGCACGATCCCCGCATCCACCATCCGCGCCAGCGCCGCCCGCGCTGCCCCGGTCAGTTCGCGGGGGTGATTGCAATGGACGGCGACATAGACCGCCTTCTGCTGCGAGCGGATCGCGGCGACGAATTCGCCGGATATCCGCGCGGGATCAGCGACCGGCATGCGCGTGTGCCAGCGGATCACCTTCACATGCGGAATTGCCTCAAGTTCGCGCGTCAGCGCTTCGGCGCGACGGGCCGACAGCATGAAGGGATCGCCGCCGGTGATGATGACTTCCCAGATTTCGGGATGGGCGCGGATATAGGCGAGCGCGGAGGCCAGTTCCGCCTGCGAGAGATTGCCCTGCTTCTCCGGCCCCACCATCTCGCGGCGAAAGCAGAACCGGCAATAGACCGGGCATACGGCAACAGCCTTGAGAAGCACGCGATCCGGATAGCGATGCACGATGCCGGGAACCGGCTCGTGCGTGACATCGCCGATCGGGTCCGGCAGCTCTTCCGGACGCGTTTCAAGTTCCGCCAGCGACGGCACGAACTGCCGCGCGATGGGATCTGCAGGATCGTTCCGGTCAATGAGATCGGCCAGCGACGGCGTGATCGCCGTGGCGTAGGCCGCCATCACGGGCTGCAGGTCTTCAATCGCGCGCGCGAGTCCCGCGGCATGGAGGTCTTCCCCCGTGCGCAGGGTGCGCGGCGACTGGTTGTCGATCAGGCGGGACACGGGCAAGTCGGCGGCTGGAGGCGAATGTGGACGGGCGCCTCTATGGCCCCCTCAGCGCTTGAAGTCCACCAGGTTGCCCAGCCGCTCGATGGCTTGCACGGCGCGCTCATCGATGTTTTCCCGGCGCAGCATGTCCGCAAACAACTTCGTCGCATCCGGCGCCGTCGCGCATTCCGACACCGCGTCCGTGACCTTCGGCCAGGCCTCGCTTCCGAAATCCAGAACGAGATCCACCGCCCCAAGGGCCGTCAGGATCAGGGAGGATGTGGGCGCGACCTGATCGATCTTGCTTTCCGGCCCGAGCATGAACGGCGCGAGACTGCGGATGTGGCCGATCTCCTCGCGATGGTCGATGGCGAACTGCGCCATGATCCGTTCCGTCTTCCAGTCGAACCATTCCGCCGTGCAGGGCTCCGGCGCGGTCGCGCAGGCCGACACCAGGGGAAAGGCCAGCAGGGCGGCCGAGAACGAACGGATCATGAAGCACCTCTCTGGCGCGATAGGAGCGTGTCAGACGGGCGGCGTCCAGAGCACATCTGAGATACGCCGCGCGCCGCTGGCCAGCATGACCAGCCGGTCGAACCCCAGCGCCACGCCGCTGGCCGGCGGCATGTGCGCCAGCGCGGCGAGAAAATCCTCGTCCAGCGGATAGCGCTCGCCGTAGGTTGCCTGCTTCACATCCATCTCGGCCTCGAATCGCCGGCGCTGCTCGATGGGATCGGTAAGCTCTCCAAAGCCGTTCGCGAGTTCAACGCCACACGCGTAGAGTTCGAAGCGCTCGGCAAAGCGGCGATCATGCGGCAGCGGGCGCGCCAGCGCCGCCTCCTCCGCCGGATACTCACACAGCACGGTCAGCCGCCCCTGCCCCAGCTTCGGCTCGATATGCTGGACAAGCACGCGGCTGAAAATATCTGACCATGAATCGTCGGGGCCGACGCGCACATCCCTCCCCTGCGCCGCCCGCGCCAGCCCGTCGCGGTCGCCCAGCACAGCCCCCAGATCGATGCCCGCATGGCTGCTGAACGCCTCGACCAGCGTCAGCCTTTCCGGATCGGCGGCGGGGTCGCAGGTCTGCCCGCGCCACGACAATTGGTTGCCGCCGATAGCAAGCACCGCTTCCCGGCAGACATCGACCGTATCCGCGATCACCTGATCCCACGATGCGTTCGCGCGATACCATTCGAGCATGGTAAACTCGCTGGCATGCAGCGGCCCCTCCTCGCGGTTCCGGTAAACCCGCGCGAAATCGAAGATCCGCGTTTCGCCCGCCGCCAGCAGTTTCTTGCAGGCGAATTCGGGCGATGTGTGCAGATAGAGCGGCTGCGAGCCGCCCGCGTCGTCATTGCGCGCGGTGGCAAAAGCATGGAGGTGGGCTTCGTTTCCGGGCGAGACCTGCAGCGCGCCACATTCCACCTCGGTGAAGCCCCGGACCTCGAACCAGGCCCTGATCGCCCGCCTGATCCTGCCCCGGGCTTCCAGGAAGGGCCGCCGGTCAGCATGCGATTCCCTGTCCCACCAAGGGGTTGGTGCGCTCAATCTGGCCTCCAGCAGCCCCGGAAAGGCGGGCTTGGCCCCTGCGGCGGCTCATTGTATCACCGCGCCGCTCCAACAATTCCGATCGGCCGAGCCATACTCCGCCGCCGGCCCAAAGACAAAGGCGTTATCCGTGTCAAAAGTCATCGCTTCCGACGTGCGCAAGGGCAATGTGCTCGAGCACGAGGACGGCAAGCTCTACACTGTCCTCAAGGCTGAAACCTACCGCCCGGGCAAAGGCACGCCGACCGCCACGATCGAGATGCGCCGCATTTCCGACGGCGTGAAAGTTGTCGAAACCTACAAGACCACCGACCAGCTGGAGCGCGCCTTTGTCGAGGAAGTGAAGCACTCCTACCTCTACCAGGACGACACCAACTACATCTTCATGAACCCGGACAACTACGAGCAGATCCCGGTCTCGGCCGACATGCTGGGCGACAATGCGCCCTATCTCACCGAAAACATGGATTGCATCCTTCTGATGTTCGACGGCTCGCCCGTATCGATCCAGCTGCCGCAGCGCGTGACACTGGAGATCGCCGAGACCGAGCCGGTCGTGAAAGGCCAGACGGCGTCCGGCTCCTACAAACCCGCCATCCTCACCAACGGCGTGCGCATCATGGTTCCGCCGCACATCGAGACGGGCACGCGCGTCGTCGTCTCGACCGATGACGGCAGCTATGTGGAACGCGCGAAGGATTGATCCCTCGCCCAACCGCAAGACAACAAGATCCCGGGCCGGTGACCGCCGCCCGGGATTTTCTTTGTCCGTCCTAGAACTTGCTGAAGTCCGGCGCGCGCTTCTGCTGGAAGGCCATGAAGGCTTCCATCGCCTCGGCGGACTTCAGGCGCTCGCCAAAGATGGCGGACTCGCCGCGCAGCTGAGCGACAATCTTCTCGCTATCGCGCATCAGCTTCTTGGTCGCCATCACGGCGCCCGGCGCGCGCTGGGCCAGCTTGCGCGCCGCATCGCGCGCGGCAGGCAGGACTTCCGACGCCGCCATCGCCGCATTGGCGATACCCAACTCGGCCGCCTGCTCGCCTGTCATTGCCTCGCCAAGCGCGAACATCGCAAAGGCGCGGCGGTGACCGATATGAGCGGGCATCAGCAGCGACGAGGCGGCTTCCGGCACCAGCGCCAGATTCACGAATGGCGTTGTCAGCTTCGCATCGCGCGCGATGAAAACGAGGTCGCAGTGCAGCAGCATGGTCGTTCCCACGCCAACGGCCAGACCGGGCACGGCGGCGATAAGCGGCTTCGGGAACTGCGCAATCGCCTCGATGAAGGCGCCGGCCGCTGGCGGCTCTCCGCCGGCTGCAGCAGCCGCAAAGTCCGCGAGATCATTGCCGGAGGTGAAGCTGTCGCCTTCCGAACCGATCACGACGGCGCGGATCGACTTGTCCTCCGCTGCGCGCGCCAGTGCGGCGGTCGCCGCGCGATACATGGCGTTGGAAAGGGCGTTCTTCTTGTCGGCCCGGTTCCAGAGGATTTCGATGACGCCATCGGCGTCGCTGATCTTCACAAGGTCGATCATGCCTTTTCCTTCCTGCGCATGCGTTTGGCCGCGACCGGTTTCGGCGCAGCAGTGTCAGCGGCGTGCGACAGCCAGCGCACGACGATCTCGATGTCCTTGTCCGAAAAACCCTGCAGGAGCCGCGCATTGGCCGCGACCGTACGCCGGACAGCTTCGTCGCGCTTGCGGCGGCCCACGGCGGTGAGTTTCAGACGGGCGGCGCGTCCATCGCCCTCCACCTCGTGGCGAGCGATCAGGCCAGCGTCTTCCAGCCGCTGCGCGAGGCCGGATGCGGCCGACTGGGCGAGGTCGAGCGCCGCGGCAAGCTCGCCGACCAACAGACCGTCATCGGTAAAGCAGAATAGCGCGCCCGCCTGTGTGCCCGTCAGGCCGATGTCAGCAAGGTTTTCGTCGGCCGCCGCCGAAACCCGGCGGTGGGCGCGCGAGAGATGCCAGAACATGCGCCGGTTTGGCTGCGTCATGCGCATGACATAGCCGAGATACATCGCATACGCAATAACTACATCGTATACGATGTAGTTCGCGTGAACCCTAAGCCTCGGTCAGGCTGCGCGACATCAGCGAGATGGGTCCGTGCGGCGTCTCGACCCGCCCGGCGGGCTTGAAGCCGCATTTGGCGTAGAAGGGTTCGGATCGGGCATTGGCCGATGCGATCAGTTCCCGCGCTTCCATGGCCTGGGCGAAAACCGCGGCCTCCTCCACCAGCTTGCGGCCGATGCCGCCGCGCCAGAGGTCCGGCTCCACGAAGGGCCCGTCGATCTCGGCGGCGCCATCGTCGCGCGGAACCACCACGGCAAAACCCGCAGGCGCCCCCCAATGTTCGAACACGATCACAAGGCCGGCGGCGATGTGATCGGCAGGCAGTTCGAGGGAACGCGGATGCTGCAGCGACTCCGGCCGCGCAGCATCCCACTGTACCGACGCGCGGCGCTGCAGTTCCTCCAGCGCAGAGCGCTCAGAAGGATGCGCGGGGCGGAACTGGCGTGTGATGGGATCAGCCTACGATTTCGTCGAGACGGAAGAAGAAGTTGATCTCGCGCTCGGCCGACGCCTCGCTGTCGGAGCCGTGGACCGAGTTTTCGCCGATCGACTTGGCGAACAGCTTGCGGACGGTGCCGTCAGCCGCCTTGGACGGATCGGTCGCGCCCATGACGTCGCGGTGATGGGCGACAGCGTTCTCGCCTTCCAGCACCTGCAGCACGACCGGGCCGGAGCTCATGAAATCGACCAGCTCGCCGAAGAAGCCGCGCGCCTTGTGCTCGGCGTAGAAGCCCTCGGCCTGGGCGCGGGTCAGACGCACGCGCTTCTGGGCGACGATACGGAGCCCGGCTTTTTCGAAAACGGCGTTGATCGCGCCGGTGAGGTTGCGCGCCGTGGCGTCCGGCTTGATGATCGACAGCGTGCGTTGAACCGGCATGGGACTTCCTGAGGGTCTTGTCTGAAAGCGCAGGATCGCGCTTTGAATCGGGTTTGGACGGCCCCTATAGCCTTGGGAAAAGGCCCCGCCAACTGGGGTTGGCGGTTTATTGGCAGGACTGAACGCCCCATATCACGGCGAACTGGAGACACTCATGGTGAACGCCCCGAATGCAGCCCAGATCGCTGACTGGAATGGAGCCGTTGGCCAGCGCTGGGCCGCCGAGCAGGAGACGCTGGACGCCCTGATCCGCCCCTTCGGCGAGGCGGTTCTTGGCGCGGCGCGCCCCACCGCTGGGGAAAGCGTGCTGGATATAGGCTGTGGCTGCGGGGAAACCTCGCTCGCGCTCGCGCGGGCCGTCGGCCCCTCGGGTCGCGTGCTGGGCGTCGATATCTCGGCGCCCATGCTGGATGTGGCGCGCCGGCGGTCGTCGGACCTGACAAATGTCAGTTTCATGGAGGCTGACGCCTCCCAGGCGGCACTGGATGGGAATTTCGGACTGCTTGTCTCGCGGTTTGGCGTGATGTTCTTCGATGCGCCCGCCGAAGCCTTTGCAAACATTGGCAAGTCGCTCGCGCCGAACGCCCGCCTCGCCTTCGTTTGCTGGCAGCCAGCGGCGCAGAACCCGTGGGCGACCGTAGCGGCGCGGGCGGCGCTCGCCGCCGCCGGCCTGCCCCCGCCGCAGACTGATCCACGCGCGGCCGGCCCATTCGCGTTTGGCGATACCGACTACGTGACCGGAATTCTGCAACAGGCTGGCTTCCGGAATGTCGCCTTCCAGCCGGTCGAAGCCGGAATGCGCCTCGGCGCCTCGCCGGATGACGCGGCAACCTCGGCGCTCAAGGTCGGCCCGGCTTCGCGGATCGCCCGCGAGGTCGACCCCGGCCTGTTTCCGAAGCTTCATGGCGCGGTCCGCGACGCCCTTGCGCCGCTGGCCGCCCCTTCTGGCGAGATCGTCCTGCCCGGCCGGACCTGGGTCTTCACAGCCAATTGGGGCTGAACCGCCCCATTGCCGCATCCGCGATATGGTGAATAAACCGCTCCCGGCGGTTAAGCGCTTACCGTTCCTCAACTTTTGAGCGTTAAAAAAGTCCTGCGTCCCGCCTTTTTTGCGACGCCAACTCTTCCTATTTCCAGGCAATCAGAAGACCGGGACATGAATCCCGGCCAAGGAACAGAAAAAGAGAACGGGCCTCCCATGCTCGCCAAACGCCTGATTGTCGCCACCTTCGCCGTACTCGCCATCGGTCTCACCCCGCTCGTTTTTTCGGGCGAACGGGACCTGTTTGTGGACCTTGCTCCGCAACCATCGCTGATGGCGGCGAACTAGGCTTCCCGTTGAAACAAAACTCCGTGCGGCTCCGCTGACAGGGCGGACTGGCCGAGGCACTCTTGCGCCTTCCGATCGGGAGAGCGCCGGGAATGCTGAAAGCCGTGTTTGCCTGTCTGCTGGCCGCATGCGCCGTTGCGGCGTGCACGGAGCCTCCTGCGTCCGAGCCGGATGCCGCCGTGGAAGCGCCCCGGACCTACCGCGTCGAGCGCATCGGCGACGGTCCTATCATCACGCCCGAAACCGACCACAGCATCGGCCACAACATTCAGGGTCCGTCCCTGATCCGCGTGCCGGACTGGGTCCCGAACCCGTTGGGCCGCTACTACCTCTACTTCGCCGATCACAAGGGCAGCTATATCCGGCTGGCCTATGCCGACCGGCTGGAGGGCCCGTGGAAAATCCACACGCCCGGCGCGCTCAACATCACCGACACGCCCTTCCCGCACGAGCCGCCGCCGTTCACTGACCAGCAGATGGCGGACTATCGCGCTCGCGCAGCACAGGTCGGTCTCGACCTCGACCAGTTTCCCGATCTTGCGAAAGAGATGACGACGCCGCACGTCGCCTCGCCCGATGTGCATGTCGACGAAGCGAACAAACGCATCATCATGTATTATCACGGCCTCGAAGGCTTCGCGCAGCAGGTCACGCGCGTGGCCACCTCAACCGACGGCATCAATTTCACATCGGGCGAAGAAATCCTCGGCCGCACCTATTGGCGCGCCTTCCCGCTCAACGGCATGACCTACGCCATCGCCATGCCGGGCCAGCTCTACAGATCGGCCGATCCGCTCTCCGGCTTCGAACAGGGTCCGACGCTGTTCAATCCCGACATGCGCCATAGCGCTGTGTTCCAGCGCGGCGACATGCTCTACGTTGTCTGGACGCAGGTCGCGGACGACCCGCCCGAACGCCTGCTCATGTCCACGATCGATGTCTCAGGCCCGTGGGAGACGTGGAAGGAAAGCGCACCAGTCGAAATTCTCCGCCCCGAGAAGGAGTGGGAGGGCGCGAATCTTCCGCTTGCGAAATCCGCACGCAGCTTTGCACCCGGCCCGGTCAACCAGCTCAGAGACCCTGCGATCTACGAGGAGGATGGCGACATCTATCTGCTCTATGCGATCAAGGGCGAAAGCGGGATCGCGCTGGCAAAACTCCTTCCCGAATAGCGGCCTAACGGATCGCCACGCCGCGATTCGCTGTTCACGTCCATGGTTGCTCCCGCCGCCGGGCGCCATACCTTGCGGCTAACCCTCGCGGAGACCGGAACCACGCATGCCTTCACCGCACGCCGCAGCAACCATGGCGCTGACCGTGATCATGTTCTTCCTGTTCGCGCAGGGGCGGATCCGGATCGAGATCGTGTGCCTCATCCTGATCAGTCTCCTGGCGCTCGGCTTCTACTTCTTTCCGATCGATGAGGGTAACGGCCGCAGAGGCATCGAGATTGCCTTCGGCGGTTTCGGGCATGAAGTCCTGATCACGATCTGCTGCCTGATGATCCTTGGGCGGGGTCTGGTCGTCACCGGCGCGCTAGAACCCGCCACGCAGGTGCTGGCCCGATTATGGAACTTCAATCGGGGATTGGGTCTGTTGTGCACGCTCGTCGTCTGCGGCGCGATGAGCATGCTTATCAACGATACGCCGGTGCTCGTGCTGGTGATGCCGATCCTGCTGAACCTTGCCGGACGGACGGGTTCGCCGGCGTCGCAAACGCTCATGCCGGTCAACTTCGCGATCCTGATCGGCGGCATGGCGACGACCATCGGCACATCAACAAACCTGCTCGTCGTCAGTATCGCCAGCGACCTCAACAAGATCGAAGGCGTAAATGTTCCGCCAATCGGCATTTTCGACTTCACGGACATTGCGCTGATCGCGGCCCTGATTGCGCTGCCGTATCTCTGGCTGGTCATGCCGCGTCTGCTTCCGAAGCACCGCCAGCTGGTAACCGAATCTCCACGCAAATTCTTCGCGTCGCTGCATGTCGGCACGTCCTCGGCAATCGTTGGCCTGTCGCTCAACGAGCTTCGAAGCAAGACCGGCGACGGCATCGAGATCCACGGCGTCACACGCGCAGAACAGCAGTTCCGCCGGCGGGACATGCTCATCCGGCTGAATCCCGGCGATATCATTCATATCGAAGGGACGCTGCACGATCTGCAGCAGGCCAGCGAACGCACCAAAGCGCCGCTGGCCCACCCATCCGTCGATCGGGCTATTCGTTTCTCCCCGAATGAAGACCACGTCATCGCCGAAGTCGTGATCGGGTCTGAATCCACGCTGGTGGGCGCGACGCCGCGATCCGCACAGATCGGGGATCGGTATGGCGCGGCCGTTATTGGTCTCTACCGGCCCGAACGCACGCTGTTCCAGGGCGCCCTCGACATGGCGTCCGAGCGGCTGCAGGTGGGCGACGTGCTGCTGATGCGCGGCGAGCCGGAACGGCTGAAGAAGCTGCAGAGCAGCGAAGGCGCACTGATCCTCGAAGGCGCCGCCGAGGTTCCGCGCAGCTTGCTGGCGCCGGCGGCCCTGCTGATCGTCGCGGGCGTCGTGCTGTCCGCCGCCTTGCATATTGTTCCGATCTCGATCGCCGCGCTGGCGGGCACGATTGCGATGATCGTTACGGGCTGCGTGAAGTTCGACCGGCTCGGCCGCGCCCTCAGCGGCGAGGTGATTGTTCTCGTCGCAGCCAGCATCGCACTTGGACAGGCCCTGCTCGAAACAGGCGCCGCCGAATGGCTCGGCGGGGGACTGTCTGTGGCGCTTGATCCATTGCCGCCGGCACTGGCCCTCGCCGTCATCATGGCGTTTGCCGCCCTGGTGACGAACTTCTCGTCCAACACGGCGGCCGCAGCGGTGACCACGCCCATTGCGGTCAGCATCGCGACCAATCTCGGCATTCCTGCAACGCCGATGGTCCTGGCTGTGCTGTTCGGCGCCAACCTCTGCTACGCCACGCCCGTCGCCTATCAGACCAACATCCTGATCATGTCGGCTGGCGGCTATCGCTTCCGCGACTATGTACGGGCCGGCGTGCCGCTGGTGTTCCTGATGATCACCGTGCTGTCGCTTCTGCTGGTGATGAAGTACCAGCTCTAGAGGCGCACAGCGGCTACTTCAGATGCTGTTCCATCCAGGCCACCATCGCATTCATGGCTGTGTTGGCGTAGGCGTCGGTCTTCACCGGATCGTCCTTGACGTAGAAATCGTGGTCCGCATCCGGGAAGATCGTGAGCCTGTTTTCAACGCCAGCCTTGTCGAAGGCCGCTTTCATGGTCTCCGACTGCGCGATCGGAACGCCCTTGTCCGCCCCGCCGGAGATGATCAGCGTCGGCGGATCGCCCGCATCGACGAAGTTGATCGGCGAGATGGACGCCCGCAGGCTTTCATCGAAATCGATCACGCCGCCTCTCGGCCGCCCGGCCAGCAGGATATCCAGGTCGGTCGGCGGGAAGTAGGCGACCACGGCGGCCACGCGATTGTCTGACCGCTCCGGCGGATTTTGTGCCGCCGGATCGCCATCGTCGGCCATCACGCCGGCGACCAGCGCCAGATGCCCCCCCGCGCTCGCGCCCCACACGCCGATCCGGTCGGGATCAGCGCCATAGTCAGCCGCATGAAGCTTGATGTGGCGCAGGCCCAGCCGGATATCGCTGACAGCATCCGTGATCTGGAAGCGCGGCGCCGAGGAATGATAGAGCGCGACGACGGTGAAACCCTTGTCGATCAGCCACTGATAGCGCGCCTGCCGCTCCTCGGGCGGACCCCATGTCGAATGCCAGCCGGCCGACACCATGTTCACCACCAGCGCGCCGTTGGGCGCCTTCGGCTTGAACACGTCGTACGTCAGCGCCATGCCGTCGCGATGGCCGTAGATGACATCGCGAATATAGGTCGCGGTCATCAGCTCCTGCGCGGTCGGCAATCCCAGCGCCTTGCGCGGATAACCGCTGAGCGGCGCGCCGGGATCCTCAGCCGGTTGTGGCGTCTGCGCGCAGGCGGGCGCGACGAGAATTAGCGCCAGCGCAACTGTTCGAAGGATTCTGAGATTCATGTGCGCTTCCACCCCGCAATTACGGCTGGCCTGATTGAAGCGAAGCGCTGGCAAACAGGAGCGAACCAAGAATAAACAGCAACAGTGATAGAATCCCTAGCCCATTCGCGATGTAGAAGAACACTTGCACAAGCTTGTCATACTTCAGCTCCTGCTTTTCATAGTCCGCTCGGGTGTTCGCACGCCACCCCTTCAGACGATGAAACGTTTCAAGATCTGATTTCTCTTCAATCGTGATTAGACGCGCCCATAGCTCGACCGAATAGCTTTGCGAAAGAAATTGAAAATTGAAGTACGCGGCGTAAGCACATGCTACCGCCGCAAGCAATCCGACGAGGAACAGAAGCATCGGCACAAGCGCGCCAGAGAAGCCCAATGATTCCTTGAAGAAAACCTCCACAATAGGAGGCACCGCGAGCATAGCGCCGGCATTTATCGCGATCAAAGATTGGACCGCCAAGTGAGCGTAGTCCTTTGAGAGTCCAATGCTCGATATGATGTGAGCATTGTAGTACTCAAACCAAAGCGTCTTTTCACTTTCCGAAGACACCGCACCCCCCAGAATCGCCTGCCTTACATCGACTCCGCAAACAGCTCCCGGCCGATCAGCCAGCGGCGGATTTCGCTTGTGCCGGCGCCGATCTCGTAGAGCTTGGCGTCGCGCAGCAGGCGGCCGGTCGGATAGTCGTTGATATAGCCGTTGCCGCCGAGGATCTGGATCGCGTCCAGCGCCAGTTGGGTCGCCGTTTCCGCCGCGAACAGGATCGCGCCCGCCGCATCCTTGCGCGCGGTCTTGCCCGCATCGCACGCCTTTGCCACGGCGTAGGTGTAGGCCTTGGCCGCGTTCATCTTCACATACATGTCGGCGACCTTGCCCTGGATGAGCTGGAACTCACCGATCGATTTGCCGAACTGCTTGCGGTCGTGGATGTAGGGCAGCACGACATCCATGCAGGCCTGCATGATGCCAGTCGATCCCGCCGACAACACTGCGCGCTCATAGTCGAGACCCGACATCAGGATTTCGACGCCGCTGTTCAGCGGACCCATCAGGTTCTCTTCGGGGACTTCGCAGTCCTCGAACACCAGCTCGCCGGTTTCCGAACCACGCATGCCGAGCTTGTCGAGTTTCTGCGCCACGGAAAAGCCCTTGAACCCCTTCTCGATGATGAAGGCGCTGATGCCGCGCGAGCCTTTTTCCGGATCGGTCTTGGCGTAGACAATCAGCGTATCGGCCGACGGGCCGTTGGTGATCCACATCTTCGAACCGTTGAGGATGTAGCGGTCGCCCTTCTTCACGGCCGTCAGCTTCATCGACACGACGTCAGACCCGGCCCCCGGCTCCGACATCGCCAGCGAGCCCAGATGCTCGCCGGCAATCAGCTTCGTGAGATACTTTTTCTTCTGGGCGTCATTGCCCCAGCGCCGCATCTGGTTCACGCACAGGTTCGAGTGCGCGCCATAGCTCAACGCCACCGAAGCAGAAGCGCGGCTGATCTCCTCCATCGCCACCACGTGCTCAAGATAGCCGAGGCCGGAACCGCCCCACTCTTCCTCGACCGTGATGCCGAGCAGGCCCAGCTCGCCCATGCGCGGCCACAGATCGCGCGGGAATTCATCGGTGCGGTCTATCTCCGCAGCGCGGGGCGCGATCTCCGCCTGCGCGAAGCTCGCGACGGTATCGCGAATCATGTCGGCGGTTTCGCCGAGATCGAAATCGAGGGGTCGGGGTGCGTTCGGGATCATCCCGGCGTTCTAGCAGCCGGGCGGAAGAATTCCAGCTGCCGCGCCGTCACGCCCGATATCCGGATGGCCGGGTCAGGCCTCGTCGCGCGTCTGGCGGTTCCAGAAGATGAAATAGGCGCTCATGACCAGCATGACGCCGAACACGGCCAGCACGACACCCGCCAGACGGGGCGCGCCCGCCTCAAGGCCGCCGCTCCGGAACGCCTCGACCGCGCCGATGGCGAAGCCAAGCACCGACAACACCAGCACGATGATCCAGGGGGCGTGCATGACCACGCGCCCCGACACCAGTCCAACGCGGCGCGACTGGCCGTTGACGATGCGGGCCTTGCGCTCGCCTTCGGCGAACAGATCTTCCGCCGGGCGGCCCGGATCGAATGTTTCGGTGTCGTCGATAAGGCGGCGGCTCCGGTCCTCTTGCGACGCGCGCTCGGCCGGCGCATCGAAATCCGGCAGGCCTTCGCGGACATTCTCGTTGTCGGCATGGCCGGACTGCGGCGCGGGTTGCGGCGCTTCCGGCGGCGATGGCGGCTGAGAAACAGGCTGCGGATCGGCATCGCCGATGATCGTGGCTTCAGCCCGTTTCAGGATCGAGCGGACGCGCTCTGCAATGTCGCGACCCGCGCGCTCAAGTTCTTCCGTCGTCTTGACGCGCGGTGCAGCTTCGGCCGCCGCAACGGGCTCGGCCGCTTCACCGGCGGGAGCCTGCGGCGCGATCTTGTCTTCGGTGCGCGCCGGGTCTGGCGTCACAACGGCGCCCGGCGGCAACGGGATCTCAG
The DNA here is from genome assembly GCA_041398245.1 of Hyphomonadaceae bacterium. GTDB lineage: Bacteria > Pseudomonadota > Alphaproteobacteria > Caulobacterales > Hyphomonadaceae > UBA7672. The sequence continues at coordinate 224,784 of JAWKVC010000003.1, read as the reverse complement.
GCGCGGGCGTGATGGCCTCGCGCGTCCGTTCGGCCAGCCGGCGAACCGCTTCAGCGATATCGACCGAACTGCTGGCCTGGACCTGATGCGACGGCGCGTCGTCTTCGTTGTCGTCGGCCGGCGCGTTTTGTGGGGCGCTCACATCCATCTCCGGTTTCACAACCGGGGTTGGCGCAGGAACGGGGCCATTGGGGTGATCCAGGAACATAGCCTTCTCCGCAGCCCGGCGACGCACCAGCGCATCAACCACCATGGTCCGGCCATGCAGACGCGCACGGCGCCACAGGTCGAAACCATTGGCGGCGGCGAGGAAGTCGCCGGCGTTAAGGTTCCTCAGAATGTCGGACTCGCGGAACTGCGCCGGCGAGATGTTGAAGACCAGCGAGACGAGCGCGTCGAACTGGTTCTGCATAAGAGGCGCAAAGACGGATGAGGCGATGGCGTCCTCGACCGGCTTCAGATCGTGCCGCAGCAGATCCTCGGCGTCGCCCTCACTGATGGTCAGACCCTCGCGGGCTGTTCGCACATGGCCATAGCCGATCGTCCAGCGCCCGCCCGGCAGCTGGGTCGCAGACTCGCGAAAGCCCTCGAAGCTCTTGATGAGCTGAAGGCCCGTGGCCGATGTACGCAAGCGACCTGTCATAGTCCTGACCTGACACATCCCCCTCGAAACTCGCCTCCTCGTTGCAATCGGGAAGCCAATCTCGTCGGAGAGGGCTCTCCTCTACATCAGGAAGAGGGTCGCAAGGCCGAGGAAAGCAAAGAAAAAGCTGGCCATATCAATGCTCGTCAGCACAAAGACCGACGAGGCGACAGCAGGGTCGACGCCGAAGCGCCGCAGGGTTAACGGCGCCAGAATGCCGATCAGGCCGGCCCAGCAGAAGGTGATCGTCATGGCCGCCCCGATCACCAGGCTGATGGTCGGATTGTGGAACCAGAGCAGAACGATCAGCGCCGCGGTCCATGCGATGATCAGCCCGTTAACCAGCGCGGTCAGCGCTTCGCGCCGGATCGCACGCATCACCATCTGACCCTCGAGGTCCCGCTCCGCGATGGCGCGCACGGCGACGGCGAGCGCCTGTGATCCGGCATTCCCGCTGAGACCCGCCACCACGGGCATGAGGAAGGCCAGCACAACCACCTGATCGATCACCGGCGCGAACAGCGACACGATGGCCGAAGCCAGGAAAGCCGTCGCAAGGTTGATGGCCAGCCACGGAATACGCGCGCGCACGGCGGAGAACACGGACTGGTTGACGCCCGCCTCGCTGACGCCGGACAGGGCGAGGATATCCTCCTCCGCCTCTTCCTGGATAACGTCGACCACGTCGTCGATGGTGATCATGCCGGTCAGCCGGCCGGCTTCGTCCACGACGGGCGCGGACGCGAGGTTGTACTGCCGGAAGAGATAGGCCACCTCCTCCTGGTCCATCTCCGGCCGCACATGCACCGGAACATCTTTCATGATTTCCTTGAGCGGCCGCTCCCGCGGATGCCGCACCAGCCCGGACACAGGCACGCTCCCCTGCAGGCGGAAGGCCGGATCAACCAGATAGATTTCAAAGAAAATCTCCGGCAGGTCGTCGTCGTGCACCGTCCGCATGTGGTCGATGGCCTGCCCGACCGTCCAGAACACGGGCGCGGCCACGAAGGCGCGCTGCATCAGGCGGCCGGCCGTCTCCTCGTCGAAGGCCAACGCGCTTTCGATCGCGGCCCGGTCGGTCGCGGAAACCTTGGTCAGGATGCGCGCCTGACGATCCTCTTCGAGATCGTTGAGCAGGAAGGACGCGTCGTCCGAATCCAGATGGCCGATCATCGCCGTCACGGCGGCGTCGGTCAGCTCGTTCAGCGCTTCAAGGCGGGCGCTGTCGGACAGTTCCGCCACCGCCTCGGCCGGCAGGTTCTTGCCGAGAAGATGGATCGCCTTGCGGAAGGCTTCCGGGGGTAGATGCTCCAGCAAGTCGGCGGTGTCGGCCGGGTGAAGCTCCTTCACCGTGCGCCACAGGAACGGCTTGTCGCCATCGCCGACCGCGCCGACGAACTGGGCGATCATCGAGGGCGTGACAGCGCCGACGCGCTCTGCGGGGTCTGGCTGTGAATGGATTTCCGGCGTGTCGACAGGGTCGCGGGTGTCATTCATGGCGACCTCCCTACACGGCGACAATCTCTCTTCTGAAGTTACCTGGTGCGGTCGAGAAGACTCGAACTTCCACGCCTTGCGGCGCTACCACCTCAAGGTAGTGCGTCTACCAATTCCGCCACGACCGCACGCCGGGCAAGCGCGCCGTATAGGCTGGGTTGCATGGAATGTGAAGAGCGAATGTGGGGGAGAAAAAGCCCCGCAAAAACCGGCTATTGCTCTGTGGCGAAATAGTCCTCGACCTGGGCGGAACCGGTGATCGACACTGAGATCTTGTCGTTCTCGATGATCAATTCGCCCCGGGCGATGGGGTGGTTGTTGGCCAGAATCCAGACCTCGTCGTTCTCCTGCGTGTCGAGCTGGATAACGGCGCCCCGGCCCATCCGCAGCAATTGCTGCATGGGAATCAGCGACCGCCCCAGAAGGACAGTTATTTCGACCCCGACCTTGTCGAGTTGAGACTGCACGCAGAAGCTCCAATATACGGGGCTGAGACTTCCCGCTTCGGATTTCAGACAGGTTAATGACTACGCAATGGGCCATTTCCGGGGGGCTGGTCGGCTATCCCGAAGCCGTCGCGGCCATGGAATCACGCGCCGCCGCCATCGCGGCGGGCGAGGCCCCCGAACTCGTCTGGCTGCTGGAACACCCGCCGCTCTACACCAAGGGCGCAAGCGGCAAGGACAGCGACCTGAGGGACCCTTCGCGCTTCCCGGTTTTCGACACCCAGCGCGGCGGCCAGTTCACCTATCACGGCCCCGGCCAGCGCGTGGTGTATGTGATGCTCGATCTCACGCAACGCGGACGCGACGTGAAGCAGTACGTCTGCTCGCTCGAGACCTGGATCATCCGCACGCTGGCCAGCTTCAACGTCAAGGGCGAGCGCCGCGCCGGCCGTGTCGGCGTCTGGGTCGATCGCACCCGCCCCGGCGGCCAGCTGCGCGAAGACAAGATCGCCGCCATCGGCGTCCGCCTCAAGCGCTGGGTCAGCTATCACGGCATCAGCCTCAATGTGGAGCCGGACCTCTCCCACTTCGGCGGCATCACACCCTGCGGCGTTGCCGACCCCGGGCTCAGCGTCACCTCGCTGGCCGACCTCGGCTATCTCGTCTCGATGCACGATGTCGACGTCGCGCTGAAGGCCGCGTTCGAGGAGACGTTCGGTCCGGTGGAACGGACCGACGCGCCGCTTCCATAAGCCGTGCCCCCGAGAGTCCATGAGCCGGAACCAGCGCAAGGCCGATCTCATCAGGTCTCACCCTGACAACGCCCCGATAGCTGCTATTGTCGCGCCGCGACGGTCGATGAGCCGCAATCTTTGTCTGGTCTGCCACCGCCAGCTATCCGGGAACTACCGATGAATCGTGCTGCGCTGAAGAAGTTCGTCGACGGGGTATGGACCCGCGAAATCGTTCCCGAGATCACCGAATACATACGCATCCCGGCCAAGTCGCCAGACTTCGATCCGAAGTGGCAGGCCAACGGTCACATCGACCGCGCGGTCGAACACATGGTCCGGTGGGCGCGGGAGAAGATCAAGGATCTCCCCGGCGCGAAACTCGAAGTGGTCCGCCTGAAGGGACGCACGCCGGTCATCCTTATCGAGGTCCCCTCGACACTGCCGAAAGGCGCCAAGGACACCGTCCTGCTCTATGGCCATCTCGACAAGCAGCCGGAGATGACAGGCTGGGCCGAAGGCATGGGGCCGTGGACGCCGGTTCTGCGCGACGACAAGCTCTATGGCCGTGGCGGCGCGGATGATGGCTACGCAATCTATGCATCGGTGACCGCACTGCTGGCTCTGCAGAAGCAGAATATCCCCCGCGCGCGGTGCGTCGTGCTGATCGAGGCCTGCGAGGAAAGCGGTAGCTATGACCTGCCCTTCTACATCGACCATCTCGAAGACCGCATCGGATCGCCCTCGCTGGTGATCTGTCTCGACTCAGGCTGCGGAAACTACGAGCAGATGTGGCTCACGACCTCCTTGCGGGGTCTGGTCGGGGGTTTGCTGACCGTCTCGGTGCTGGAGGAAGGCGTACACTCGGGCGACGCCTCCGGCATCGTGCCGGACAGCTTCCGCATCGCGCGGGCGCTGCTGTCGCGCATCGAGGCGGCGGAGACCGGCGAAGTGATCCTCGCCGACGTGCAGGCCGAAATTCCGAAGGACCGCATCGCGCAGGCGAAGGTCGCCGCTGACGCCCTCGGCGAGCAGGTGTGGCGCAAGTTTCCATTTGTGGGGAAGACGCATCCGCCGGGCGTTGAAGGCGCAGAGCTGGTGCTCAATCGGACATGGCGGCCTCAGCTGGCGGTCGTTGGCGCTGACGGGCTGCCCGCACCGGCAAGCGCAGGGAATGTGCTGCGGCCCAAGACGTCGCTGAAGCTGAGCTTGCGCCTGCCACCGACGGTCGACGCCGATGAAGCAACGAAGGCGGTGAAGAAGGCGCTCACCGCGAAGCCGCTTCAGGGCGCAAAGGTGAAGTTCGAGGCCGAGCAGGCCGGCGCGGGCTGGAATGCGCCTCCGCTAAGTCCCTGGCTAGAGAAGTCGATTCACGCTGCATCGAAGGCGACATTCGGAAAGCCGGCCGCGCTGATGGGTGAAGGCGGATCGATCCCCTTCATCGGAATGCTCGGCAAGCGCTTCCCCCAAGCGCAGTTCCTGATCACCGGCGTGCTGGGTCCACACTCCAACGCGCATGGCCCGAACGAATTCCTGCACATCCCGACCGGCTGCAATGTAACCGCGTGCGCAGCCATGATCCTCGCCGACCACGGCGCGCGGGGCGGCCCCAAAGGCGCTGCCTAGGACCGGAAAGCTGGCGACCGGGACGAGTCAGCAACCACGTACGGCGGGCGATAGCCGCAGCTACCCCCCGCTCAGCGGCGGCAGCAGCGCAACTTCGTCCGCCGGCGTGATGCGCGCGGCGGCCTCGTCGGTCACCATCTCCTGGTTCACCGCGATGCGGACGGATTTTGACCGGATCGTCTCCGCAAGATCGGGATTCCCGGCGGCCAGCAGTGCACGCAGCTCCGCCGCAGTTCCCGCGCCTTCCGGCATTTCGATCGATGGCGCTCCGAACGCGTCCTTCAACCGTCCGAACAGGAGAACGACGCCAGCCATCAGCCGCCCGTCGTCGACATGTTGCGGGGGCTGGCCGGCGTCGCCAGCCGCGCAGCGTCGAAATCGTGCCCCTTGGGCTTGGCGGCGATGGCGCCGATAATCGCCTCGCGCAGCTTCGCGCCCGAAGGATCGGAACGCAGCGCCTCGCGCAGGTCCGCTCCATCCTCGCGGCCGAGGCAGGTGTAGAGCCTGCCTGTGCATGTGAGGCGCACGCGATTACAGCTCTCGCAGAAATTGTGGCTCAGCGGTGTGATGAAGCCGAGCCGTCCGCCCGTCTCTTCCACCTTCACATAGCGCGCCGGCCCGCCGGTGCGATAATCAAGATCGGTCAGCGTGAACTGACGCGCGAGGTCGGCCCGCACCGTATCGAGCGGCAGGAAATCCTCGACGCGGTCCGTCTCCGCCTCGCCCATCGGCATGGTCTCGATCAGCGTGATGTCCGCCCCGCGCCCATGGGCGTAGCGGATCAGCTCCGGAATCTCGTGTTCGTTCGTGCCCGCCAACGCGACCGTATTGATCTTCACTTTCAGGCCCGCCGCCAGCGCCGCGTCCACGCCGTGCAGCACATCACCCAGCATGTCGCGCCGCGAGATGCGCTCGAACACATCGCGTTTCAGCGTATCGAGCGAAACATTGATCCGCCGCACGCCGATCGCCGAAAGCTCGCCGGCATATTTCGACAGCAGCGTGCCGTTGGTCGTCAGCGTCAGCTCGCGCAGGCCATGACCCAGATGCCGCGCGAACCGCGCCATCAGCTCCATCACGTCCTTGCGCACCAGCGGCTCGCCGCCCGTGATCCGCAGCTTGTCGACGCCGAAGGACGCAAACGCTGTCACCAGCTCGTCCAGCTCCTCGAAGCTGAGCACGTCCTTTCGCGGCAGGAAGGTCATCCGCTCCGGCATGCAATAGGTGCAGCGCAGGTCGCAGCGGTCGGTGATCGACAGACGCAGATAGCTGACCCGCCGGTCATGCGAATCGACCAGCGCCCCCTGCGCCGCGGCCAGCGCCGTGGGCGAAACATCGGACGGCGCGCGGGGCGCCGGACGCGCATTGATCAGCGTGTACGCCATGATCCCAGTCTAGCGTTATAGTTGGCCAAGTCGAGCGCTCGGCGCCGTCGCGTTTTCGCATTGTTGTGACGTACCCGGGCGGCTAGCCTTTCCGGAAAACCGCACAGGAGACGGACCTTATGCCGGACGAGCCTGAAGCGATCGACGCAGGCCTTGTCTTTGGATGCGTGATGGACGGCCGTGGCGGCTGCCGCCGGATCGGCTGGGCCGAAGCCACGGGCTGGAAGCCGGACGCTCCCGGGGAAACCCTGTGGCTGCACCTCGATCGCACTGTAGGGTCCGTCCGCGACTGGCTTGAGCGCGAGATGACGCCCTCGGAAGCAACGCTCGACCTTCTGGTCTCCAACGAGACCCGCCCCCGCGCCTACCGCGACGAGGAAGCCCTGATCACCGTCCTTCGCGGGATCAACCTCAATCCGGGCGCCGAACCCGAAGACATGATCGCGATGCAGATGCTGGCCGACAGCCGCCGCGTGATCACGCTGCGCCGGCGCCGGCTGCAGACGCCGCGGGACGTACTGGCGGATCTGGAGGCAGGCCGTGGACCGTGCACCGCCGGAGACCTTGTCACGGGCATGATCGCCCGGCTGGTCGGCCACATGAACGAGTCCATTCTTGAGATGAACGAGCAGATCGACCGGATGGAAGAACAGGCGCGGGAGACCGACCCCGAACGCCTTCTGACCGACATCGCCGAGATCCGCCGCAACTGCCTCGCACTCAAGCGGCACATGTCACCCCAGCACGAGGCGCTGGGTGAAATCCAGCGCTCCGCCCCCGACTGGATGTCGGAAGACAACCGCGAGGAAATCCGCGAAACGATCGACAGGCTGCGGCGCTATCTCGATGATCTCGATGTCTCCAAGGAAAGCGCAATCGTTCTGCAGGACGATCTCAACAACCGCGCCGCAACGCGCATGAACCGCACGATGTATTCGCTCTCCATCGTGGCGGCGATCTTCCTGCCGCTCAGCTTTGTGACCGGCCTGCTCGGCATCAATGTCGGCGGCATGCCGGGCGTTGATTCCGGCAACGCCTTCTGGATCACCGTGGGCCTGCTGGTCATCCTGCTCGGCCTGCAGTTCTGGATCTTCCGCAAGCTGCGCTGGCTCTAGGCCTCAACCCATCGGGTAGCGGATTTCCTTCGACACGGCGTCGATCTTCTTCAGGATCTCCGCATCCAGCGTCACGTCGGCCGCGGCAAAAATATCCGGCAGATGATCCTCATGCGTCACGCCCACGATGGTGGACGCAACGAAGTCATGCTGCTTGCTCCACGCCGTCGCGAACGTCACCGGAGACAGGCCCGCCTCTTGGGCAAGCCCGATCCAGCGTTCGGTCGAGGCCAGCGACAGCTCATTCACATAGCGGCGCGCCATCGGCGCCTGGCGCGATCCCATGTCCTTATATTTCGTGAAACGCGCGCCCGCCGGCCAAGCGCCGTTCTGGTATTTGCCGGTCAGCACCCCGCCGCCCAGCGGCGAATACGGAATCAGGCTGACGCCCTCCTGCCGGCACACCTGCGCCAGCTCATCCTCGAAGCGGCGATTGTTGAGGCTGAAATTGTTCTAGATCGTCTGGTGCCGTGCAATGCCGAGGCGCTCCCGGATGTCGCGATGGACTTCATCAGCCCAACTCGCGTCTCTCGTTCAGAGGAACAACCCGATCGCGGACTTTCCGGCCTGCACCAGATCATCCAGCGCCAGCATGCTCGTCACCAGCAGGCGGCGCTGATCCGGCCGGTGCGTCTGGTAGAGATCGACGCAGATCGTCTGCAGCCGCTTCAGGCTCGCATCGATCGCGTTGACGATGTTGGCGATCCAGCGCCAATCATCCCCTGCCGCTGCGCGACCTGATCAGCCATGGCTGAGCCCCGACTGCCTTTCGTCGCCATCAGGATGGCGTCGCGCGGCTGGTCTTCATCCAGCGGCCGACGATCTCATCCGTGCGGCCGGCGTATTCTCGCATCCGGCGGCACCGGATAATTCTCCGCCGTGTCGTAGAAGGTGATCCCGCCTCGAAGCATTTGTCGAGAATGCGGTGGGCGTACGCCTCCTCCGCCCTGATTGCCGAACGTCACTTCGTCACATGCAGATGTCGGAGACGTAAGGCAGGCTGCCAGGCGGCGGTTTCGCGGTGCTCCCCTTTTTCCGGATCACAGATAGCGATGTGAGCAAGTGCTCACAAGAGCAGCGCCACTAATCAAACCATGTCGATCAGACTCGCGGCGGCAGCGCTGGGTGCGGCAACTGCGATCTGGACCACGTCAGGATCGGATGGCCACTGGAAACCGGCGGTGGTAACGCAGTGACGCGGACCGATGCACCGCATCGCGTTGCCGTTCAGCTGCCGCAGCGTGATATGACCTCGCCGGTACGCGCTGAATCGGTGCAGTTGCGATCGGTGTTGTCGGACATCACGTTCGATGGATCCGGATCAGTGATGCGTCGATCGGTTGATCGATGTTGCGTCCGCAGCATCATATCTGCGGATGGTCATGGCGTCGCGATCGAGGATTTCATGGATTATCGGTCGTTGTTGGGATGCGGCTGCCAGCCCAACAAGCGGCATTCGCCAGCGCATCCGCGGCGGTACGCCGTATCGCTGCACATGATCGAACCGCGCCGGCCGTACGGCGGGCGACTTAGCAGGCGTGACTGGCCGCCCCTGAAAATTTCGCCCGCCTTGTCAGCCGCCCGATAGCAGACTATTTGATGACTGACCGGTCAGTTATTAAAAGAACCGATATGAGCGCTCCTCCCAAATGCGCCCGCCAGAAAACCCGGCCAACGGACATCGTCCGTGCGGCGCTCGACGTCTTCTCCGAGAAAGGCTTCGCCGGAGCAGAAGATGGAGGATCGCGGCCCGCGCCGGTGTCTCCAAGGGCGCGCCCTACCTATTTCCCGACCAAGGAAGACCTGTTCGCCGCCGTCGTCCGCGAGGTGGTGGAGCCAACATCGAGCCCATGCTCCAGATGGCGAGCCTGCATGAAGGCCCCGCTCGAGCCCCTGCTGCGCCGTGACGCAGCATGTCGCCCATCGCGCAGACCACCAATCTCGGCCGCGTGGTGAAGCTGGTCATCAGCAGGTCTGCTGCTACGAGATCGCGCATCTGGCGACAACCCTCATCAACAAAGGCGCTCGGCTCATCGCTGCTGATCGAACGCGCGCAGGCGCGCAGCGAGGTCCGGCCCGGCGATCCACGCCATCACGCGATCGGCATCATCTCGCCGATGCTCTGGGGTCATCTTCCGCGAGACCTTTGTCCCCATCGGCGCGAAGCCATTCGATCTTCCCGCCCTGATGAACCAGCATCTCGACCTGATTGCTGCCCGGCCTGCTGCTCAGGAAGGATGCAGCATGAAGCCGCAAAGACTTCTGGTCGTCGGCCTGCTGGCAGGCGCAGCAGGCCTCGTCGCCCTTCCTGACGCTGTGGCCACGCAGGGCGCCAGCTCGGCCATGCTCTCCGGCTATATCGAGGGCGAACCGCCTCTCTGCTCCCGCCGGCCCTGCTTCCCGGCCGCCTCATCGACGTCTCCGGTCAAGCGCGGCGATGCGGTGACCGCCGGCCGTTTCGCTGTTCAGCGTCGATCCCGGCGCAGGGCGAGTCCCGGCTCGATCGGGCGCTCGCCGATCTGGCAGCCGCGCAGTCTCGCCGCCGACGCACGCAAAGGGCCAGCGCCCGGCCGAACTCGGTGTCTTTCAGGCCGACATCGCCGCCGCCGAAGCCCAGCTCAAGGAAGCCCAGCAAGCGCTGGATCGCATCCGTCCGCTTGTCGAAGCGGGCGCCATGGCGCCAGCGCAGCTCGACAGCGCCATTGCCGCCCGCGACACTGCCTCCGGCCAGGTCGAAGCGGCGAAGAAACGCCTGCAGGCGGCCAGGCTCGGTGGCCGCGCGGACCAGATCGCGGCGGCTGACGAACGCGTGCGTCAGGCGGAGGCCGCCGTCGAAGGCGCCCGCGCGCAGCTCGACGATCAGGCCCAGACGGCCCCCGTCGCAGGCCGCATCGAGGAAGTGTTCTTCCAACCCGGCGAATGGACGCCCGCCAACCAGCCCGTGCTGTCGCTGATCCCCGACGATCGCGTGCGTATCCGCTTCTTCGCGCCCGAGGCCGAGGTCGCCAACTATGCCGTCGGTCGCGAAGTGGCCTTCGCTTGCGACAGCTGCCCGCAAGGCCTGCGCGCCCGGATCAACTATGTATCGCCGCGTCCCGAATTCACTCCGCCGGTCATCTACAGCCGTGAATCGCGCGACCGCATGGTCTTCATGATCGAGGCGACGCCCTTGGGCGACGCGAAACTCACGCCCGGCCTTCCCGTCGATGTCGCGCCGCTCGGCGCCGCAGCGGAGTGATCGCCATGGATGGCGAAGCCGCAACCGACTACGCCATCGAGGTCTCCGGCCTCAACAAGTCGTTCGGCGACAAGCACGTCGTCAACGACTTCGCCATTAAGGTTCCGCGCGGCCGCATCACCGGTTTTCTCGGCCCCAACGGCTCGGGCAAGACGACCACCCTGCGCATGCTGTGCGGTCTGCTGACGCCGGATTCCGGCGAAGGCCGCTGTCTTGGCCACGACATCGTGACGGAATCCGACGTCATCAAACGCCGCGTCGGCTACATGACGCAGAAATTCTCGCTCTACGAAGATCTCACAATCGAGGAAAACCTGCTCTTCATGGCGCGTGTCCATGGCCTCGACCACAGGCACGACCGCGTCGATGAAGCGCTTGAAGGTCTCGGCCTCAAGGAGCGCAGAAAACAACTTGCAGGCAAACTGTCCGGCGGCTGGAAGCAGCGCCTCGCCCTCGCCGCCACGACGCTGCACGAACCCGACCTGCTCCTGCTCGACGAACCCACAGCCGGCGTCGACCCACAGGCGCGCCGCACCTTCTGGGACGAGATCCACACGCTCTCCGGCCGCGGCCTCACGGTGCTGGTCTCCACGCACTACATGGACGAGGCCGAACGCTGCCACGACATCGCCTACATCTCCTATGGCAAGCTCATCGCGCGCGGCACGGCGGAAGAAATCCTGGAACAGGTCGGCCTTGTCACCTTCGAGGGCAGCGGGCCCGGCATCGATCGCCATACGGCCGAGATCGCCGACGCCCCCGGTGTCGAGAACGCGGCCGCCTTCGGGACAACGCTGCACGTCAGCGGACAGGACCGCGCGGCGCTGGAACAGGCCATCGCGCCCTGGCGTCGTCCGCCCTTCAACTGGCGCGAAACGCCGCCTACGCTGGAAGACGCCTTCATCCACCTGATGTCGCACTCGGAGGACAATTTCCGATGAGCGGCGCCAATCCACGATCAGGCCGAAAGCCGCCCAGCAACTCGCCCTGGCTGCGCATCATGGCGGTCTTTGCGAAGGAGTTCACGCAGCTCACGCGCGACAGGCTCACCTATGCGATGATCCTGATGATCCCGGTCGTGCAGCTCCTGCTGTTCGGCTACGCCATCAACAACGAGCCGCGCCACCTGCCCACCGCCGCGCTGGTGCAGGACGACAGCACGTTCGCGCGCTCTACCGTCTCCGCTTTCGTCAATACCGGCTTCTTCGACATCACCCATGTCGCCCGCTCGCCGCAGGAACTCGACGAGTTGATCCGGCGCGGCGACGTCCAGTTCGCGCTCACCATTCCCGGCGATTTCACCCGCCGCGTCGCGCGTGGAGATGACGCGCAGGTCCTGCTGGAAGCCGACGCGACGGACCCGTCCGCCTCCAGCGCGGCGCTCGCCGCCGCCGCTGGGCTGCCGCAGCAGGCGCTGTCGCACGATCTCAAGGGCGCTATGGCGCGTCAGGCCGGCACGGCCCCGCCCTTCGAAGTCGTCGTCCAGCGCCGCTACAATCCCGAGAGCATAACGGCCTACAATATCGTCCCCGGCCTGCTCGGCGTCATCCTCTCGATGACGCTTGTGATGATGACCGCGCTGGCCATGACGCGCGAGCTTGAACGCGGCACGATGGAAAGCCTGCTGGCGACGCCAGCCCAGCCCATCGAAGTCATGATCGGCAAGCTTGCGCCCTATGTCCTGGTCGGTCTCGCCCAGACCGCGGTGATCCTCGTCATGGCGTCCGTGCTGTTCGGCGTTCCGATGAGCGGCGGATGGATCGCGCTGTCGCTCGGCGTCTTCCTGTTCATCATCGGCAGCCTCGCGCTCGGCTTCCTGATCTCGACGCTGGCCCGGACACAGCTGCAGGCGATGCAGATGTCGTTCTTCTACATGCTGCCCTCGATCCTGCTGTCCGGCTTCATGTTCCCGTTCCGCGGCATGCCGGAATGGGCGCAGGCGATCGGCACAGCGATCCCCGTCACCCACTTCCTGCGCGTCGTGCGCGGCGCACTGCTGAAGGGCGAAGGCGTGATAACGCTCTGGCCCAGCCTCGGCGCGCTTGGCGTCTTCGTCTGCGTCGTCACCGCGCTCGCCATGGCGCGCTACCGGACCACGCTGGACTGATCTTGGGCGCCACCAGATAGGCTTCATGGTGAGCCCGTCGAACCACGAGGCCGCGCTCACACCAGCCCCGCTTCAGCTCTCCAGCAGCCGCGGCATCAGCTCGACCATGTTGCATGGCATATGGCGACTATCGAGCTGCCAGCGGATCAGCTTGTCCCAGCCGTCCTTCACCGCCCCGTTGGAGCCCGGCAGGCAGAAGATGAAAGTGGCGTTGGCGACGCCCGCACACGCCCGGCTCTGCAGCGTCGACGTTCCGACGCTCTGGAACGACACGATGTGCCAGACGACGTTGAAGCCCTCGATCTCCTTGTCGAACAGCGGCCGCACAGCCTCCGGCGTCACGTCGCGGCCGGTCAGGCCCGTGCCGCCCGTCGTCACCACGGCGTCGATGGTCGGGTCGGCGATCCATTTGCGCATCACAGCGCGGATGGCGTTCACCTCATCCGGCACAATCGCCTTGTCGGCCAGTTCATGGCCCGCCTCGGTGACGCGCGCGGCCAGCAGATGACCGGATGTATCTGTCTCGTCCGTCCGCGTATCCGAGATCGTCATCACGCAGACGCGGAGCTGTTTGAACTCCATCGTATCAACCATCTTGCCGCCCGGAGCGGTCAGCGGCGGATAGGCGGGTCCGGTCATCACTTACTCCCTGGTCCAGCGGGCATGCGCTTCGCGGTCGTCGCTGCGCGGCTCGATCCATTCGGCGCCATCTGGCCGAACTTCCTTCTTCCAGAACGGCGCCTCCGTCTTGAGGCGATCCATAAGATAGTCAACGGCCTGCAGCGCCTCGCGCCGGTGCTTCGACAGCGCCGCCACCAGAACAATGGCCTCGCCGGGCGCCATCCGCCCATGCCGGTGGATCACCAGCGTGTCGATCACATCGAACCGCGCCCGCGCATCCGCCTCGATCTTCGCAATCTGCTTCTCAGTGAAGCCCGGATAGGCCTCAAGCTCCAGCGCGTTGACCGCATCGCCATGCGCAGAATCCCGCACCGAGCCGACAAAGCTGGCCAGCGCGCCCGCTTCCGACCGGCCCTTTGCAAAGGCGGCGGTTTCGGCGTGCGGATCGAATGGTTCGGCCTGAACACGGATCATGGCCTACACTAGCCGTCCGCTGGCCGTCAGGCCAGCTTCAGCCACGCCGCCGAATAGCCCGGCATCACAAGCTTCGTCCCGCTCAGCAGCGCCTCCTGCGCCCAGAGAAGCTCGGGCCGCTCCGGCAGCGAAAGCGTCCTGTCGCCCCCACCGAAATTGAAGGCGCAGCGCAGGCGCTCGCCGCCGGCTTCACGGTCAAAGACCAGCAGGTCGTCTTTCGCCTCGACCACGCTGAAGCCGCCCCGCGTCAGCGCCTCGCTTCCCTTGCGCAGCGCGACCAGCGCCCGCGTCGTGTGCAGCATGGATTCCGCCAGCTTCTCCTGCTTCTCCACCGCCAGCACGCGCTGACGCGGATCGACCGGCAGCCACGCCTCCTTGCCCTTGGTGAAGCCGGCCATGACTTCGTCCTTCCACGGCATCGGCGTGCGGCAGCCGTCGCGGCCCTTCATCGCCGGCCAGCCCGCAATCCCCCACGGGTCCTTCAGCTTCTCGAGGGGAACGTCCGCCTCCGGCAGGCCAAGCTCCTCGCCCTGATAGATGAAGATCGTTCCGCGCAGCGCCAGCAACAGCGCCATGAATAGCGGCGCGGCGCGCGGCGGAGCCGCCCCGATCGCCTCGCCCCAACGCGACGCCACGCGCGCGACGTCGTGGTTGGAGAACGCCCAGCTCGGCCAGCCATCCTCCGGCCCCTCGCGCCATTGCGAAAGGATATCCGCCATCTTCCCGACGCCCGGCCACTTGCCGAGAAAGTCGAACGCATAGGCCGTGTGCAGCCGCTTCTGCGTGCGCGTGTAGTCGCGCATCAGCGCATACGATCCGGGCGCAAGCTCGCCCACCGTCATGTTGACGCCATGACCGTTCATGTGCTCGCGCAGCTTGGCGATGAACTCCAGCGTCTCGGGCTGATCCGAGTTGTACGCGTGCACCTGCATGTTGCGCGGCAGGGCGGGATCAGGATCGCCGGACGGCGGATTGTCCCGCATCTGCCGGTCATGGAAATAGTAGTTCGCGACATCCAGACGGAATCCATCAACGCCCATCTGCAACCAGTAGCGCGCAACATCGATGACAGCCGCCCGCACATCATTGTTGTGAAAGTTCAGCTGCGGCTGCGTCGGCAGGAAGTTGTGCAGATAGTATTGCCGCCGCCGCGGCTCCCACGTCCACGCCGGCCCGCCGAACCAGGCCTGCCAGTTGTTGGGCGGCGAGCCGTCCGGCTTCGGATCAGCCCAGACATACCAGTCCGCCTTTGCGTTCGTCCGGTCCTTGCGGCTCTCCTGAAACCAGGCGTGATCGGATGACGTATGCGACCACACCTGGTCGATGATCACCTTCAGACCCTTGCCGTGCGCCGACTTCAGCAGCGCCTTGAAATCCTCCAGCGTCCCGAACATCGGATCGACGTCGCGATAGTCCGACACGTCATAGCCGAAGTCCCGCATCGGGCTCTTGAAGAAGGGCGACAGCCAGACGCCGTCCGCGCCCAGCGCCTTCACATGATCGAGCTTCTGCGTAACGCCCTTGAGGTCGCCGATCCCGTCCCCGTTCGTATCAAGGAACGAACGCGGATAGATCTGGTAGAGCACCGCCCCCCGCCACCAGTCCCGCTCACTGTTGTTGGCCCCGGTTCCCGCCACAGATGATCTCCCGACAGATCAGGCACGCCGGTTGCTTTTCTCCCGGCAAGCGAGCTTGCGGCAAGGCGGTTAACCGCCTTTTCCCGCCGTCAGCCGAATTTGGACTGGACCAGAACGATGCAAACAGCGTCCGCCCCCCTCGACCCGGCCGCCCCTTCCCGGGTGGACTGGGTCGATTACGCCAAGGGCATCTGCATCCTTCTGGTGGTGATGTTCCACACCGTTAACCACTACGAGGAAGCCGTCGGCGCCGAAGGCTGGATGCGCTGGATCGTCGACTTCTCGAAACCCTTCCGCATGCCCGACTTCTTCCTGATCTCGGGCCTGTTCCTGTCGCGCACGATCAATTCGGACCTCACGACCTATCTCGACAAGAAGGTCGTTCACTTCGCCTATTTCTACCTGCTCTGGCTCGCCCTCACCCTCCTGGTCACCGACAATGACGTGCTGCGCAGCGACCCCGTCGCCTTCGCCCGGCTTTACGTGTGGAACATCATCCAGCCCACCGGCGTGCTCTGGTTCGTCCACATGCTGGCCGTGTTCTACGTCGTCACCCGGCTTCTCGCCCGCGTTCCGAAATGGATGGTGTTCAGCGCCGCCGCCGGGCTCCAGATCGCCCACCAGGCCCTCTGGATCGACACGCCCAGCTTCATCCTCAACCGGGCGATGGACTATTACGTCTTCTTCTTCCTCGGCTACGCCATCCACGGCCTCGTGTTCGATGTCGCCGGGCGCGCCAAGGCCCGGCCGTTGACCACGCTGTTCGTGCTGACCGGCTGGGGCGTCTGCAACTTCCTGCTGACGCAGCAGGGCTTCCACCATGTTCCGGGCTACGGCCTGATGATGGGCCTTGCCGGCGCGCTCGCCGTCGTCGAGATCGCGGCCCTTCTCTCCAAATGGAAGTCCGCGCGCTTCCTGCGCTATTGCGGCCAGAACTCCATCGTCATCTATCTCACCTTCTTCTTCCCGATGACCTTCCTCGAGCGCACGTTCGCCGCGCAGGGCTGGATCCCCGATGTCGGCGCCGCCTGCCTCGTGATCCTCGCGGTCTCGGCTGTCCTGCCGCTGTTGTTCCACCTGATGATCAAGCGCACGCCGCTGATCGCGCTCTATGTCCGGCCGCAATGGGCAAAGCTCCGCCGGGGCCGGAAACTGGCCGCAGCCTGATCTCCGAAATACAGAAAGGCCCGCCGTTTCCGGCGGGCCTTCCCGTGTTCAGTCAGTTGCTCGCCTAGTGCGGCAGCTGCGGCTGGCTTGACGACCCGCCGCGGCCGAGTTCGGCGCGGTAGGCCGCTTCCTCCGCTTCGCTCCACTGGATCGGCGTCAACGGCCGCACCAGCGCACGCGCCAGCACCTGCTCGATGGTGGAGACCGGCACGATCGTCAGGCTGGACTTCACATTCTCAGGCAGCTCGGCGAGATCCTTCTCGTTCTCCTCCGGGATCAGCACCGTCTTGATGCCGCCGCGCAGGGCCGCGAGCAGTTTCTCCTTGAGGCCGCCGATCGGCAGCACCCGGCCGCGCAGGGTGATCTCGCCGGTCATGGCGACATCCTTGCGGACAGGGTTGTTGGTCAGCAGCGAGGCGATCGCCGTCGTCATCGCGATACCGGCCGACGGACCATCCTTGGGCGTCGCGCCTTCCGGCACGTGCACGTGGATGTCGGTCGTGTCGAACACCGGCGGGCGGATGCCGAGCGCCACGGAGCGCGACCGCACAAGCGATTGCGCCGCCGAGATCGACTCCTTCATCACGTCGCGCAGGTTGCCCGTCACGGTCATGCGACCACGGCCCGGCATCTGCACGGCCTCGATGGTGAGGAGATCGCCGCCGACTTCGGTCCAGGCCAGGCCCGTAACGACGCCCACCTGATCCTCGCGGTCGGCAACGCCGTAGCGGAACTTCCTGACGCCGGCGAACTTGCCGAGATTGTCGGCGTTCACCACCACCTGCTCGGTCTTCTTCAGTTCGATGTCGCGCACGGCCTTGCGGGCCAGCCGCGCCATCTCACGTTCCAGCGACCGCACGCCGCTCTCGCGGGTGTAGTAGCGGATGAGGTCGCGGATCGCGCTCTCTTCCACAACCAGTTCGCCTTCCTTGAGCGAGTGGTTCTCAAGCGTCTTCGGCAGCAGGTGGCGCTTGGCGATCTCGACCTTCTCGTCTTCAGTGTAACCCTCGATGCGGATGATCTCCATCCGGTCCAGCAAGGGCTGCGGCATGTTCAGCGAGTTGGCCGTGGTGATGAACATCACGTCCGACAGGTCGTAGTCGACCTCCAGATAGTGGTCGTTGAAATTGACGTTCTGCTCGGGGTCCAGCACCTCCAGCAGGGCCGAAGCCGGGTCGCCCCGGTAGTCCTGGCCAAGCTTGTCGATCTCGTCGAGCAGGAAGAGCGGGTTGCCCGTCTTCGCCTTCTTCATCGACTGGATCACGCGGCCGGGCATGGAGCCGATATAGGTCCGGCGGTGACCGCGGATCTCGGCTTCATCACGCACGCCGCCCAGCGACACGCGCACGAAGTCGCGGCCCGTCGCCTTTGCGATGGATTTGCCAAGCGAGGTCTTGCCGACGCCCGGAGGGCCGACGAGGCAGAGGATCGGGCCACGCACCTTGTCCGCGCGCGATTGCACAGCGAGGTGTTCGAGGATGCGCTCCTTCACCTTCTCGAGGCCATAGTGGTCCGAGTTGAGAACGTCTTCCGCGAACTGGAGGTCGCGGACAACTTCCTTCTTGCGGCCCCAGGGCAGCGACACGATCCAGTCCAGATAGTTGCGGACAACCGTGCTCTCCGCCGACATCGGCGACATCTGGCGAAGCTTCTTCACTTCGCCTTCGGCCTTGGCGCGCGCCTCCTCGCTCATCGGCGTGTTGGCGATCTTCTCTTCCAGCTCGCCGATCTCGTCGCGCTCGCCGCCGGAGTCGCCATCGCCCAGCTCGCGCTGGATCGCCTTCATCTGTTCGTTGAGGTAGTACTCGCGCTGGGTCTTCTCCATCTGCCGCTTCACGCGGTTGCGGATCTTCCGCTCCATCTGGAGCATGCCGATCTCGCCTTCCATCAGCGAGAACACCTTCTCGAGCCGCTCGACCACGTCGACCAGCTCAAGCAGCGCTTCCTTGTCTTCGATCTTGATGGTCAGCTGCGCCGCGACCGCGTCGGCCAGATGGCCGGCGTCGGTGATGGCCGAAACCGTGCCCACAGTCTCCTGCGGGATCTTGCGGTTCAGCTTCACATAGCCGTCGAACTGTTCGATCACGGCGCGCATCAGCGCCGCGGACTCCTGCGAGTCGGTGCGCTGTTCTTCCAGCGTCGAATGCTCGGCCGCGTAGTACTCACCCTTGTCGATGAGCTTCTCGATGCGGGCGCGGTGCTTGCCTTCGACCAGCACCTTCACGGTGCCGTCCGGCAGCTTGAGCAGCTGCAGGATCGAGGCGACAACGCCGACGCTGTAGAGGTCTTCCTCGGCCGGGTCATCGACGCCGGCCTCCTTCTGCGCAACGAGCAGGATTTCGCCGCCGCCCTTCTCGACTTCCTCGAGGGCGCGAACGGATTTGTCCCGCCCCACAAAGAGCGGGGCGACCATGCGCGGGAAAACCACGATATCGCGCAGGGGCAGTACTGGGAGGACGTTCGTCATGACTCTTTTCTCCTTACTTCGCCGCCGGCGCCTTGCTTGAAGCTCGCTGGCGGGAGGAAGGCCGGACCATGCCTTCTGGATCAGTCCGGACATTCGCTTGGAGATGAAAGTGGCCCGTCGCGGGTCCTTCTTCAACCCACACGCCTGCGGCATGTTTTTTCTGGATTTTCATTGCGAGATCTGTGGGCAAATCCGGCGGCCCGCCGTTGCTTTCCGTTCACTGGAGCGCAAGGGCTGAGTCGCGCGACTCGTCCGTCGGCGGACAGCGCCGCCAGGGAACCACCGGAATGACAGGGAACCTTACGAGGCGCTGGCGGCGGCCTTGTCGTCCTTGGTCGAGTGGACATAGAGCGGACGCGAACGTCCTTCCACAACCTCGGCGTTGATCGCCACTTCCTCGACGCCGCGCAGGTTCGGCAGCTCGAACATGGTGTCGAGCAGGATGCCCTCCATGATCGACCGCAGGCCCCTCGCGCCCGTCTTGCGCTGGATGGCGCGGCGGGCGACGGCGGCGAGCGCGTCGTCGGTGAAGGTCAGCTTGACGCTCTCCATGTCGAACAGGCGCTGATACTGCTTCAGCAGCGCGTTCTTCGGCTCGGTGAGGATCTGGATCAGGGCCTCTTCGTCGAGGTCTTCCAGCGTCGCGATAACCGGCAGGCGGCCGATGAATTCCGGGATCAGTCCGAACTTCACCAGGTCTTCCGGTTCGCAATCCTCAAGGATCTTGCCCGTGCGGCGATCTTCCGGCGCGACGACATTGGCGCCGAAGCCGATCGACGTGCCGCGGCCGCGATCCGAAATCACCTTGTCGAGACCCGCAAACGCGCCGCCGCAGATGAACAGCATGTTCGTGGTGTCGACCTGCAGGAATTCCTGCTGCGGATGCTTGCGGCCGCCCTGCGGCGGAACCGAAGCGACCGTGCCTTCCATGATCTTCAGCAGCGCCTGCTGCACGCCCTCGCCCGACACGTCGCGCGTGATCGACGGGTTGTCGGACTTGCGGGAGATCTTGTCGATCTCGTCGATGTAGACGATGCCGCGCTGGGCCCGCTCGACATTATAGTCGGACGCCTGCAGCAGTTTGAGGATGATGTTCTCGACGTCCTCGCCGACATAGCCGGCTTCGGTCAGCGTCGTCGCATCCGCCATCGTGAACGGCACGTCGATGATGCGCGCCAGCGTCTGGGCCAGCAGCGTCTTGCCGCAGCCCGTCGGGCCGATCAGCAGGATGTTGGACTTCGAGAGTTCGACGTCCGAATTCTTGGCGGCGTGATTGAGGCGCTTGTAATGGTTGTGAACCGCCACCGACAGCACGCGCTTGGCCTTGAACTGGCCGATCACGTAATCGTCGAGCACTTCGCAGATTTCGCGCGGCGTGGGCACGCCATCGCGCGACTTCACGAGGGCCGTCTTGGACTCCTCGCGGATGATATCCATGCACAGTTCGACGCATTCATCGCAGATGAACACGGTCAGCCGGCGATAAGCTTTTTCACTTCGTGCTGCGACTTCCGCAGAACGAACAATACAGGTGTTCTTGCTATCGCTGCCTGTCGTGGTCTTGCTCATCGACACCTCTAAGCACCCGGGGTGCATTAACCCCAGGACGCGATCCACCACGCCCGAACCCTGATTCTAATATTTCAATCGTTTCCGAGAGGTTCAAGGCAGACCATCGGAGCATAGCAAAGAGGCGCCAAAGCAGAGCAACTGCGCATCTCCGGGCCAGCTTGCAAAAAATCGCACAGAAACAGGCCTAATCCGCCGGAGCTGCGCGTTTTTCATACACCTTGTCGACGATTCCGAAGGCCTGGGCCTCCGAGGCCGTCATGAAGGAATCACGGTCCAGCGTCTTTTCCACAACCTCGTAGGGCTGGCCCGTATGCTTTACATAGATCTCGTTCAGCCGTTTCTTGACCGCCAGAATGTCCATCGCGTGGCGCTCGATATCGCTGGCGACGCCGCGGAAACCGCCCGAGGGCTGGTGAACCATGATCCGGCTGTTGGGGGTGGCGAAGCGCATTCCCTTCTCCCCGGCGCACAGCAGCAGCGCGCCCATGGAGGCAGCCATGCCGATGCAGGCGGTCGAAACCGGGCTGCGGATGTATTGCATCGTATCGTAGATCGCGAGGCCCGAATGGACGTGGCCGCCCGGGCTGTTGATGTACATAGCGATCTCTTTCTTGGGGTTTTCCGACTCCAGGAAGAGAAGCTGGGCCGTCACGGCCGTGGCCAGATTGTCCTCGATCGGCCCCGTAACGAAAATGATCCGGTCCTTCAGCAGGCGGGAATAGATGTCGTACGGACGGTCCCCCCGCGAGCTCTGCTCGATCACGGTCGGGTAGTAGTTGATCCCGCGGATATAGGAATCGGACATCATTGAAACTTTCGGTGCTGGCCTGCCGCCGGGATGGGCGATCAGACTTAGAGCGTGACTCAGGCTAACAATATCCGAATGCCGAACGCCGGGCGCAAGTCCCCCGCGGTTAACGGGGGCCGTGCAGGCGGCGTTTCAACAGATTTCCCGGGAAATCAGACCGGTGACGCGGATTACTCCTCGTCGCCGACCGCCTTCATCAGCTCTTCGCGGGTCACCGGTTTGTCGGTCACGGTCGCCTGCGTGAGAATATAGTCGACGACCTTGTCCTCGTAGATCGGCGCGCGCAGCTGGGCCATGGCGCCCTGGTTCTTGGTGTAGAACTCGATCACCTGCTTTTCCTGACCCGGGAAGCGCGAGGCCTCCTGACGCAGGGCGCGGACAACTTCGTCATTGGTGATCTGCACGTCGGCGCGGCGGCCGACTTCGGCCAGCACCAGACCAAGGCGCACGCGGCGCTCGGCGATCTTGCGGTACTCGGCGCGCAGGTCCTCATCCGACTTGGCCTTGTCCTCTTCGGAGAGACGGCCGGCCTTCTTCTCGGCTTCGAACTGCGACCAGATCTGGTTGAACTCGGCTTCCACCATCATCGGCGGCAGGTCGAACGAGTGCTTCTCGTCCAGCGCATCCAGCAGCACGCGCTTCACCTGCTGGCGTGTCGCGAATTCCAGCTCGCCCGACAGTTCCTTCTTCACGGCATCCTTCAGCGCATCGAGGCTGTCGAGGCCGAGCGTCTTGGCGAACTCGTCGTCGATCACGGCGTCCTTGGGCGCCTTGACCTCCTGCACCTTCACCTCGAACAGCGCCGGCTTACCCGCCAGCGTGTCGACCTGATAGCTTTCGGGGAAGGTCACATTGACGTTCACATCATCGCCCACCGCGGCGCCGATCAGTTGCTCCTCGAAGCCCGGGATGAAGCGGCCCGAGCCGATAACCAGCGTCTGGCCTTCAGCCGAGCCGCCATCGAACTTCTCGCCATTGATCGAACCGACGAAGTCGATCACGACCGCATCGCCCGTCTCGGCCTTGCCTTCCTTGGCTTCGTACGACTTGTTGTTGTCCGCGATCGTCTTGAGCGCGTTGTTGATCTCTTCCTCGGTGGGCTCGGCCACGAGGCGCTCAACCGAGATCGTCGTGACGTCGGCGGGCTCGAACTCCGGCATGATCTCGAGGTTCATCTGGTAGTCGAGGTCGGCTTCGCCGGCGATCAGCTTGTCCTGATCCGACTCCAGCTTGATCGACGGGCGCGAGGCCGGGCGCAGCGACTTGTCGGCCAGCGCCTTGTCGGAGGTCTCCTGCACGACATCGTTCACGATGTCGGCCATGATCGACTTGCCGTACATCTTCTTGATGTGGGCGGTCGGAACCTTGCCCGGACGGAAGCCCTTCAGGCTCACCTTGGGCTGAAGTTCATTGATCTTGTCGTTGAACTTGGCCGCCAGTTCGCCCTTGGGAATGGTGACGCGGAACTCCCGCGAAAGACCTTCCGATTTCGTCTCGGTGACGTTCATCGTGCGAACCCTGATCAGGCAAAATGGTTGGCCCCGCCTGCGGCCTCGGGCCGGGCGGGAAAGGCGGGTGTCTTACACAGCCCGCGCCAGCCTGTCCATGCGGCCGCGACAATGCTTTGATGCCCCTGTGAAGCCCCTGTTTTCGGGCCATTTCAGCGGGGTTCTCGCCGGGCGGTTGAGCCCACGAAGGCGCACACAAGACCTCCCCGCTCCGGCGCCCTCCGGCCGGGCGGGCGGCTGCGCCAGCAACGCCGCTGGTTCAGAAACCCAGAGTGACGGCGTCGATCGCCATCAGTGAGGTCAGAACCAGGAGTGCGACCACAGCAATCAGCGCCAGCAACACTGTCGGCGCTTCCATGGGGTGGTTGGTCTCGTCTTTCATGACAGTTCAACGGACGGCCGGCTTGGCCGTTCCGCTCCTCAAGTTGAGGGTGTCAGACTACCGCATCCGGCGGACGGGGATAAGCCTTCCCGCGTGATTTCAATCCACTGCCGCCTCAACTTGTGGGATGGGCCCTCCGCAAACCAGCCGGGGAGACTCCCCGCCGGATACTGCGGCTCATGCAGTGGCTCTGGATCATCCTGCGCTGGCTTTTCCCGTCTGACCCCCTGCGTCAGTGCGCCGAGGTCCTGCGCCACCGCGCGGTCCAGCTCGTCGAGATCGCCAGCGACCCCGGCTCGCTTCTGGCCCTCGCACAGGACCCCGCCGGCCGCCTGCATGTGGAAACGCTGATCCTCGACGCTGAAGACATGCTCCGGCTCTGGATCGCCATGCGCGGCTGCCAGATCGCCCGCATCCGTCCCAATCGGCCGCGCCGCCGCGTCGCCCCGCACCTCACCCGCCCAAAATCCGTGTTCGAACTCATCGCCCGCATTGGCGAGTTCGCCGTGATGTGCGCCGACATGGAGCGCCTTGCGCAGCGCCACGCCGACAAGCTGATCCGTCTCCGCGACGCCGATCCGCTTGCAGCTTACGCGCCGCCCCATCTCCGCTCATCCCGGCGAACGCCGGGATCTAGGGCTGACATCGAGCCTTGTTCTGTCCTGCAGCTTCAGGCCTGTTCGCGCAGCGCAACCGTTCCTGAGTCCCGATTGTCATCGGGACGAGCGGGCGTTGCGCCTGTCAGCGGACGCGCCGCGCGCGGACCTCCACTCCCCATTGTCTCCCCGCACCCGCAACACGCCTCGCAGGCTCGCCTGCGAGGGCGCCGGCGCTTGTCGAAAGGCTGGCTTTCCGTCTCGGACCGCCTTATCTGGGCGCGGAACGCGGGTGTGGCGGAACTGGTAGACGCACTGGATTTAGGTCAGTTGATTTTCCAGACGTCTTTTTCTCAATCATAACTGGGAGATAGTTTTAGGCACGCTTGATGTCTAATCCACTGCGCGACCTCGCCGCTGCCACGACCGCGAAACTTCCATCTGAATAAGCCTTTTGGGTCAGGTGCTTGGCGATCCGACCGTTTCAAGGATATTCGCGACCGCGTGGCTATCTCAGCAAAATGGGGTGCTGTGACGCGAAGCGTGACGCAGCCAAAATTTGGTGACGCAGAACGTGACGTGAAACGTGACGCAAGCCGTGAATGCAGGTGACGAAAATCAAGAGTTCGCGTAACGGCGGTCCATGTGCGGCGGTGGCGGAATTGGTAGACGCCCAGGTTTTAGGTACCTGTTCCCGTGAGGGAGTGTGGGTTCGAGTCCCACCCGCCGCACCAACAACTCGACCATGGTAGGGGCGGAAACGACGGCTTCCGGGGGAACGAGTGGGTAGACTGTTACAGGGAGTAGTTGGACTTGTCCTAGGCTTGATAGGATTTGCGGTGGGCTTCGCTGCGGCGGTCGGGCTTGAACTCCTGCTCATATACTTGCTCGGTTCGATGTTCGGGCGCGAAATTCATCCCAGAGGGTTAGGTTTCATAGCAATCCCCCTCACAGCCGGGGTCGCGGGCTTCATGTTGGGAGTCTCGTTTCTGCAAGTCGTCGCCCGTCAGAGTTCAAGCAAGCGGGCTTCGCGCAACTCCGATCTGAGCTTTGACAAACGCTTCGAGGACAACTGGACCAGAGCGCACCACACTAACTCCCCAGCGCGCGTTCCCGTCGTTGGCCCCAAGCCCACAGAGCAGATTGATCTCCCTTTCGAAGAAATTCTGCGCTTCATAGCAAATGGTTGGATGGAATATCGAGCCCTACGGCGAGGCGCACCCGAAGCGAGCCTATCGGATGATGTGGCCGCGTTCCTTAGTACCCACATTGCCGAGCTAAATGCGGAATTCCCGCCGCTCCTCCAAACTACGCAAGCACGGCTTCGTTTGCTGTTAGTTACGGGAATGGCGTTGACTGACAGCCACCCTCGTTCGGACCTTGAGGCAGCTTGTCGGAAGGCAATAGGCTAACGCTGCCGAAGTCCGGCACAATTTGAAAGGCAAAGTCGCATGTCACAGAATAGTTCGATGTGACGTGATATGTGACGCGAAGAGTGGGTCTGTGACGCGCACCACAAGTATTTGGCCATGTTTTTCGAGCGTTTTTCGTTCTGACCGCTACTCGCACTTGATTTAGGTTCCAGCGGGGCAACCCGTGGGGGTTCGAGTCCCTCCACCCGCACCAGCTTCCCCCCACCTCAGAACTTCCGCTGAAGCGTCACCGTCTCCCACCACAGGCGGAAATCGCCCATCAGGCTGAAGCCGGGATACTTGAACGTCGCCGGCTTGTTCTTCTCGAAGAAGAAGTGCCCCACCCAGGCGAAGCCATAGCCCACCAGCGGCGCGGCCACGAGCCAGCGCCAGTCGAGCAGAACCGCCGCCGCGATCAGGCAACCGACCACCAGCGTCGTGCCGATCACATGCAGCCGCCGGCTCACCGGGTTCACATGCTCGGTCAGATAGAAGGGATAGAACTCCCGGAACGTGCGATAGCGCTCGGCCATGCCGGCATGATCGCGCCATGGCGCGGCCGGGGCAAGCCGTGACGCAGCGGCGACCTAGGGCGTCGTATCCGTGAGCTTTATGCTCAGATGCTCGCGCGGCGCGACATAGGTGTTCAGCACCTTGAACGTCAGCGACAGCTTCGAGGGATCGGGCACATCCTTGATCAGCAGTGTGAAGGTCGATCCCGACTTCACGGTGAACACATGGCCTTCGTCATAGGCGCCTTCCGGCCCCATGTTCTCGAGCATGTAGTCGACCGGGCTGGTGTTGGTGACGCCGACCGCCACCACGCTGGTGCGTGGCAGGGCCTCGCCCACGTCCAACTTCAGCGTCGAACGCACCACCGCTTCGACATTTGCAGGCTTGCCGAGCAGGTTGTCGTGGTAGATCGCGACCGTATCGCCGGCGCGCAGGGCCGACTTCACGCCATCGGATGTTTCCGAGGCTGTCAGCACCAGCGTCGCGGTGCGGTGGCCGCCGCCCGCGAGGTCATAGTCCCAGTCGATCAGACCATGGATGTCGGACGTTCCGAGAATGGTGAGGTTGTTGTCGAGCGCGATCTGGAACGCCTCGTCGGACATGTCGGCGCCGTTCGCCACCTCGATGCCGTGCAGCATGCCGCGCTTCACCCAGTCGGCGTGCATCGGATCCATCTTCGCGACGCCGTCCGGCGTCTGCGAATGCCAGTAGGGGTGGTTCCAGAACACGAATGCGCCCTGCGCATTGGCCTCGCGCACCTGCTCTTCCGGCGTGCCGGTCTTCAGCTTGTTGGCGTCCTGGATGAAGACCGCATTCATGTGGCCGGGCGGCTGAACCAGCTTGGTGATCTCCGAGCCGTTGATGACCAGCAGCGGCTGGGCGTCCACGCCGGTGGCGTTCGGCTTCACCTCGGCCGCCTGGGACGCCAGCTGGTAGGAGCGGTTTCGGTCCGGGTGCGGGATGTCCGCGATCTTGGGCTGGTATTCGAGATGCTCGGAGACCGCCATCGCGAACAGTCCGTCGCGGCGCGCTTCCTCGACGCGGACATTCGGCCACACATAGCCGTCCGAAAAGACGCTGTGGGTGTGAAGGTCCACAGCCAGAACCGAGCGGCCGTCGTCAAGCTTGGGGAAGCTGATCTTGCGGGCCGATGCGATCGCAGCGCTGTCATGCGCTGCGGCGGGCAGAGACCCGATGGCTGCAAGGGCGACGAGGGAAACGACGAGTCTACGCATGAGGGCCTCCTGTCACATCAGCCCGGTCATGGCCCGCCTACGTTACAAGTCGATGACGGCCGGTATGTAGCTCGCGAAGGGTCTCGTGCAGCGACCCGTCCAGATCCTCCGAGGTCATGCCCGGCCCGGCCCGCAGCCCGGCATCGCCATGGACCCACGCCCCCGCGCATGCGGCGTCGAACGCGCTCAGCCCCTGCGCCATCAGGCCGCCAACCAGACCGGCGAGCACATCGCCCGATCCCGCTGTCGCAAGGAAAGGCGTCGCATGCGTGTTGACGACGGCCCGCCCATCCGGCGCCGCGATCACCGTGTCCGGCCCTTTCAGCAGCACCACACAACCCGTCATCGCCGCTGTATTTACCGCCGCCGTGATGCGGCTGGGCGACTTGTCCAGCAGCCCGGGCCGCAGCCGCTCGAACTCGCCGACATGCGGGGTCAGCACCACATAGGCGCCCTTCGCCTGCCCTTCATTGTCACGCACCATCTCGCCGTTCACGGTCAACAGCGCCAGCGCCTCGGCGTCGTCGGCAAAGACGCTCAGCGCATCAGCGTCCAGCACAGACGGCCGTCCAGCGCGCAGCAGGGCCTCGACATTGGCTCGCGTCTGCGGCGTCACACCGGCGGCGGGGCCGATGACCACGGCGTTGGCGCGGTCTGTCTGCGTCTCGAGGCTCTCGGCGTCGGTGAAGCCCGACACCATGACCGCGGTTACCGACGACGCAACAACCGCAAGCGCCGCCGGTGGGCAATAGAGCGTCACAAGCCCGGCGCCCGAACGCAGCCCCGCCTGCGCCGCCAGTCGCGCCGCGCCTGTGTTCGCGATGCCGCCGCTCACGACAGCCAGACGTCCACGGCTGTGCTTGTGCGCGGCGGCTTGCGGCCAGCGCAGCGCATGCGACCACAACGCCGGCCCGTTCTCGCGCAGCATGCCGCCGCCGATCTCGTCCGCGAATTGCCCGAAGCCGATTTCGGCGGGGATGACATCGCCACACAGCGAGGCTGCCGGCTGCAGCACATGCGCCGGCTTCTTGCAGCAGAAGGTCACGGTGACATCGGCCCGGACAGCCGCGCCCTGCACTGTCCCGACATCACCATTGACGCCGGAAGGGACATCGATCGCCACTACGCTTGCACCGGACGCATTCACCTGCTCGACCGCCCACAGCGCCTCGCCTTCCAGCGGCCGCGACAGACCCGCGCCGAACAGTCCGTCCAGCACGATATCGCCGGGGGCGATGCGCATATCCTCCAGTGGCTGGCGGGGGCCGGCCAGTTCGTTGAGTGCGGCCTGTCCCTCAGCCGTGCGCACGTCCTTTGGCGGAAGATCGAAGACCCAGACATTACGCCCGAGGTCGCGCAGGCGCCGCGCCGCCACGAAGGCGTCGCCGCCATTGTTGCCCGGCCCAGCCAGTACAACGACGCGTCCAACCGGGAACTCCGCATGCAGAACATCCGCGCAAGCCTGCCCGGCCTTCCGCATCAGCGCCCAGAGTGAAATGCCGGCGCTCACGGCGCGCTGCTCGGCCGCGCGAACCTCTTCACAGGTGAGGATGGCCGCAGTCATCCTACATCACCACGCTGGCCGCTTCCGATCCGAGGTCTGCAATCACAAGCTTCCCGCCCCGCCGATCAAGCGCCGTGATGGAGGCGTGCCCGGGCCTGAACACCACGACACGGTCATCGCCCATCAGATAGCCCGCCACGACATTGATCGCCACGAAGTGCGAGAAGGCCGCTGTCTCATCGCCCAGCTTCTCCACAGTCTCGATCACGCGCCGCCGCCAGTCCTGAAGCTCGGGCGCCGCCTCGCTCCATGTTCCCTTCATGACGCCCTGCAGCCAGACCGACCGGTCTTCGATCCCCTTCGGCGTCACCACCTCGCCCACGCCGGTCTCGATCCGGGCGTGCGTCTCCATCAGCTTCTCGAACTGCGCGGCGGTCTCGCGGCTCCGCGCCAGAGGCGAAGTCACGGCCCATTTTGCCCCGCGCGTCGCCAACGATTCCGCAGCGGAAAACGCCTGCCGAACGCCCAGTTCCGTCAATCCCGGGTCGTGATGCGCGCCCCATCCGGCCGCCGGCTCACCGTGTCGGATCAGATAGATCATCGTCGGAAACGCCCGTCTTTGTTGTGATTTTCCTAGCCTAGCATGGATTCCGGGCGGACTGCTGTGGATATCCTCGGAAGGCGTCGCCCAATCATGTGGCGTCGTCGCCTGATTTCTAGGCGTATGTTTCACGAGCGCACGGATATGAGGCGCCCGCCCTACTCGGTTCCGGCCCGATCGTGCAAGCAACCAAGCGCTGCGCTGGCTCCGGTCAGCGCGATCAGGATTAGCGTCCAGGGACTCGCAATGAAGAAGATCGAAGCGATCATCAAACCCTTCAAGCTGGACGAGGTGAAGGAAGCGCTTCACGGGGTAGGCTTGCAGGGGATGACGGTTCTCGAGGCCAAGGGCTTCGGCCGCCAGCGCGGCCATACCGAGCTCTACCGCGGCGCCGAGTACATCGTGGACTTCCTTCCCAAGCTGAAGATCGAGGTGGTCGTTTCCGACGCACAACTCGAAGCAGCGCTGTCGGCGATCACCAAGGCGGCTCACACGGGCAAGATCGGCGACGGGAAGATTTTCGTTTCGGATATCGCTGAGGTCATCCGTATCCGCACAGGCGAGACGGGCGACCAGGCGATCTGACGTTAAAGGGTCTACAGGTTCAATTGAATGGCCTCGCCATTTCCACCGAATGGGGGGCCGGGGTGAAACGGAGAAACAGGTGTCTGACGCAATCTTCAAGACCATAAAGGAAAAGGACGTCCAGTACGTCGACCTGCGATTCACCGATATTCGCGGCAAGATGCAGCACGTCACGTTCGACCTCTCGATGGTCGACAAGTCGCTGTTCGTGGACGGCACGATGTTCGACGGTTCGTCGATCGCCGGCTGGAAGGCGATCAACGAGTCCGACATGCTGCTGATGCCGGATCCGTCGACGGCGAAGATCGATCCGTTCTTCCAGAACACGACGCTCGCCATCATGTGCGACATCCTCAACCCGAACGACAACACGCCTTACAACCGCGACCCGCGGACGATGTCGAAAAAGGCCGAGATGTTCCTCAAGTCCTCGGGCGTGGGCGACACCATCTATTTCGGCCCCGAGGCCGAGTTCTTCGTGTTCTCCGACGTGAAGTGGAACACGGACCCGAACAACACAGGCTATTCGTTCGACGATCCGGAACTGCCGTTCAACACGGGCAAGTCCTACGAGGGCGGCAACCTCGGCCACCGGCCGGGCCCGAAAGGCGGCTACTTCCCCGTACCGCCGATCGACTCGCTGCAGGACATGCGCTCGGAAATGCTTACGCTGATGTCGGAGATGGGCCTCAGCCCCGAGAAGCACCACCACGAGGTCGCCCCGGCGCAGCACGAGCTCGGCATGAAGTTCAACACGTTGGTCTCGATGGCCGACAATATGCAGCTCTACAAGTACATCGTGCACAACGTTGCGCACTCGTACGGCAAGACCGCCACCTTCATGCCGAAGCCCTACTTCAAGGACAACGGCTCGGGCATGCACTGCCACCAGTCGATCTGGAAGGACGGCAACCCGCTGTTCGCCGGCGACAAGTACGCCGACCTCAGCCAGGAATGCCTGTGGTACATCGGCGGCATCATCAAGCACGCCAAGGCGATCAACGCGTTCTCGAACTCCACGACGAACTCGTACAAGCGCCTCGTGCCGGGCTATGAAGCGCCCGTGCTGCTGGCCTACTCGGCCCGCAACCGTTCGGCGTCGGTCCGTATTCCGTGGACGCCGTCGCCCAAGGGCAAGCGCATCGAGGTCCGCTTCCCGGATCCGGCCGGCAACCCTTACCTCACCTACACGGCGCTCATGATGGCCGGCCTCGACGGCATCCTGAACAAGATCGATCCGGGTCCGTCGATGGACAAGGACCTCTACTCGCTGCCGCCGGAAGAACTGAAGAACATCCCGACCGTTTGCGGCTCGCTGCGTCAGGCCCTCGAAAGCCTCGATGCGGACCGCGACTTCCTCAAAGGCGGTGGCGTGATGGACGACGATTTCATCGACGCCTACATCGACCTGAAGATGGAAGAAGTGATGCGCTACGAAACGCATCCGCACCCGGTCGAATTCGACATGTACTACAAGGCCTGATCGGCCAGCATTGCCGGGGGGCAAAGGGGCGGCGTTCGGAGAAATCCGGCGCCGCCTTTCTCTTTCTGTGGGATGCTTCGCGCGCCTAGCTCACCTGCATCAGCGCAGGCCCGCCCATGGCCGGATCGCTCAGGCCGTCGGCGCCGGTCTCGATCCGCCCCGCCAGCCGCAAGGCCTGCGCCTCGCGCCCCTTCACGGTCACGACGAGATCATACCAGCCCGAGGTTGGCGTCAGATCCCACACATGCTCATGGGTCGCGCCGGCCGGGATCTTCGTGTCCCAGCGCGCGATCTTGCCGCCATAGGCGCCATCCGAAACCGATACCTGCAACGGAAGCGGCGACAGGCTGGTCAGCCGCAATCTTGCCTTCGGGCCGACAGACGCCAGCGCCGCCGCAACGCCACACTCGCGGAAACGACGGTGGAAGCCGTTGGGCCCCGACACGAACAGATCGAAACCGCTGTTGTCCCACTCGCCGGTCAGCGTCTTCAGCGCCTCGACCGTGTATCGCCGTGGCGGCGCATCGATGCGCTTGAGATCGTGGACGTGGAAGACGGCCGCGGCTGAGCCCGTATTGCGGAATTCAAGACGCGCCGATCCCTCGCCGACCAGCGCGACGTCGACAGCATAGGGCAGCGCCCGCGAGCGCCGTACGCCAGCGACCTGAGCCGGTGGAATGATCTGCTCGGGCGTCGCCGGCGTTGTGCGCTTCGGCAGCGCCGCAGCCCGATCCGCGGTTTCGGCTGTGGCGGGCAAGGCGGCAAGTTCTGCGTTCGGCGCCTTGAACGCGAAACAGCTGGTGAGATCGCCACAGACCGCCCGGCGCCAGGCCGAGATGTTCGGCTCCATCACGCCAAAGCGCGCCTCAAGGAAGCGGATCACCGACGTATGGTCGAACACCTGGGAGTTCACCCAGCCGCCGCGCGAGAACGGCGAAATCACATACATCGGCACGCGTGGGCCAAGACCGTACGGCCGGCCCATGAGGTCGTCGCGCTCGGCGCCCTTTTCGCTTTCGGCCCGCACGGCGTGATACTCGCCAGCCGCATCGACGGTCGATCCGCCAAGCGCGACGCCGTCGACGATGGTTGGCGGCGCTGGCGGCGGCGCGTGGTCGAAGAAGCCGTCATTCTCGTCGAAATTCACAAGCAGAACCGTCTGAGCCCAGACATCAGGGTTGCTGGTCAGCGCTTCCAGCACGCGCGCGATATAGTCCGCGCCCTGCGCCGGACTTGATGGCCCGGGGTGTTCGGAATCCTTGGCAGGCGAGATGACCCATGAAACCGATGGCAACGTTCCGGCCATCACGTCCGCCTTCAACACATCAAGGTGCTGTGTGGAAAGGCCTTTCGCCGCCAGCGCCGGATTGCCCGTTCCCGCGAGGCTGTCGCGGAAGGCCTTGAAGCCGACCAGCGGGTTGTCGCCAAAATTGTCAGCCATGTCTTCGTAGATCTTCCAGCTGATGCCGGCGGCCTCGAGACGCTCGGGATAGGTGGTCCAGGTGTAGGGCGCTTTCGCCCCGCCCTTCTCCGGCAATGTGTCGTGCGAGTTGGAGATGGATGGTCCGCCGCGCGTACCGCCGCCATCGTTCGTGCCGCTCCACAGGAACAGCCGGTTGGTGTTTGTGCCGCCCTGGAACGAGCAATGATAAGCGTCGCAGAGCGTGAAGGCGTTGGCCAGCGCCCACTGGAACGGAATATCAGCTTCCGTGAAATAACCCATGGCGTGGGGACGCTTGTGGTCCGGCCAGTTCGTCATGCGGCCATTGTCCCAGGCGTACTGCGCATCCGACCAGCTGTGCGGCGTGCCTTCGACGCGCATGTGGGCGAATGTCTGCGTCGTGTTCAGCGGGAACGGCGCGATGGCCGAAGGCTCCGCCTTTGTATGGCTCTGCCGCCAGACCGCTCCGCCCGGAACCGGAATCGGGAAGCGGTCGCCGAACCCGCGGACGCCGTTCATCGTGCCGAAGTAGTGATCGAAGGAGCGGTTCTCCTGCATCAGGATCACAACGTGCTTCACGTCCTCGATCGTGCCGGTGGGCGATCTGGCGTCGATGGCCCACGCCTTCTGGATGGCGGCGGGCAAGGCCATGGAGGCTGCGCCAAGGGCGAGGAGTCGGCGGCGGTCGATCTGGGTCATGGGTGAAAGCTAGACCTTTCGCATGACGGCGTCATGTCCGGCTCGCATGAACCGGCTTTCCGTTTGGGAAGGGATCGGTAGGGTCGCAGCGATGCGAGTCCTTCTCTACAGCCTGACCCTGCTCGTTCTGTCCGCCTGCGCCTCCCTCTCGGATCGCGCGCGCGAAGACCTTGAACAGCCCGGCCTCGAAGGCGTGCGCTGGGGACTTGTCGTGATGACGATGGACGGGCGCGAACTGGTCGCGATCAATCCGGACGAACGTTTCCTGCCGGCCTCGAACACCAAACTGTTCACCGTCGCCGCCGCCTTCCACCGCCTCGGCGACATGACCAGGCCCGACCCGGCGCGGGGGACATCCCTCCGGCTTGCGCCTCGGGCGGAAGGACCGCCTGACCTGATCCTTGTCGGCGCCGGCGATCCCACGCTGATCGATGCGCCGGACTGCGCGCGCGACTGCCTCTCCGACCTTGCCGACGCCCTCGTCGCGCAAGGCGTCTCGGAGATCGCAGGGATCACTGCCGACGACCGGCTCTATCCACGGGAGCTGTGGCCTCCGGGTTGGAGCCATGAGGATCTCATGACGCGCTCCGGCGCTCCCGTCTCCGCACTGACGGTGAACAGCAACGAAATGCGCCTCCGTGTCGCCCCCGCCGCCACGGCCGGCGAACCCGCGGAGATCACATGGCTCGATCAGGCGCCCCTCTATGCGTTCGACGCCAATGTCATCACGGTCGATGACGACGATGCTGAATTCAGCGTAACGCTGGAGCCATCGCCCGCGCAAACGATTGTTCGCCTGACCGGAGCCATCAATCGCACCGGCCCGGCCGTGAACCTGCCGGTCGCGACGCAGGACCCATCCCGCACTGCAGCGCTGCGCCTTAAGCGCCTGCTGGAAGCGCGTGGCATTCTGTCCGGCCTGTTCGCCGAAACAAGATCCCGCACCGGCCCGAACGCTCGACCGCTGGAAGACGACAGCGTCGAAATCGCCCGGCTTGTTCCGCCCCCGCTCATCGAGGACGTCTCCTTTCTGATGAAGCAGAGCCAGAATCTGCACGCGGAACTCCTGCTGCGCAGGCTGGGCCTGATCGAAGGCGATGGATCGCGCGAGGCAGGGCTGGCCATCGTTGAAGCTATGCTCAGTGAAGCCGGCGCACCACGCTGGGCGTGGGATTTCTCCGACGGATCGGGCATGTCAGTTTACAATCGCGTCACGCCCCGGATGACGGCGGATTTCCTGCTCTGGACGGCGAAGCAGGCGTGGGGCGAAGCCTTCCGCGACACCCTCCCGATTGGCGGCGTCGACGGCACGCTGCGCCGGCGCTTCGGCGGCACGGCGCTGGAAGGCCGCATCTTCGCCAAGACGGGAACCCTGCGGGGCACAAACGCCCTCTCCGGCTTCATGCTCACCAAGAGCGGCCAGATGCTGGTCTTCTCCGCCTTCGCCAACGAGCGCCCGTCGGAAGCCGGGTCCGCGCTTGGCGCCCTCGACGCCACACTCGTTGCCATTTCGGAAACGAACTAGGCCAAACTGCTGCTATCCCCGCGAGCCAGCCTAAACCCGAGCCTGTTATGGTTACGGCATGGTCTGGAAACGCCTCCTCACTGTTGGCCTTGCTCTCGCGGCCGGCGCCTGCGCCACGATTGCGCCGACGCCATCGAATGGCGAAATCGCGGACGCATGCGCCCTGCTTCAGCGCAACCGCGACTGGCACGAAGCCCTGCGCGAGACCGCGCGGACCTGGGGCGCGCCCATGGGCTTCCAGCTGGCGGTGATCAAGCAGGAAAGCAGCTTCGACGCCGACGCCCGTCCGCCGCGCGGGGACTCGCAGTGGTTCGGCCTTGTGCAGGGTGACTTTGTCACCTCTGCCCAGGGCTATTCGCAGGCGCTGGATGGCACCTGGAAAATGTACCAGCAGCAGACTGGCCACTGGAACGCCAGCCGCACCAGCTTCCGCGACGCCTCGGACTTCATCGGCTGGTACTTCAACACCAACGGCCAGCGCGTCGGCGTAGGCCAGTACGACTACCGCGCCCACTATCTGATCTATCACGAGGGCGCGACCGGCTACATGAAGGGCACGTGGCGCGGCAAGAAATGGCTGGTGGAGGTCGCCTCCCGCGTGGCCTCACAGGCCGCGCGCTATGAAAGCCAGATCAGCAACTGCCCCGGCCTCAAACCCCGCGACAAGTTCCTGGGTCTGTTCTAGGTCCCAAACGGCCCATTTCCCTTGTGGATCACTGGCTGCGAGAAGCGTTTTGAGCGCGCAACCGGGCTGCATTACAAGGGTTTCTTAAACACCGGAATTGTCCGCTGGGGCTGCTTCGGGCTAGCACCCGGGCTTGCTATTCCGGCGCTGATTCGGTTCGGGAACCCCATGGCCAAGAACAACCAGGCAAAGCTGTTCAGCGGCGGCGAGAAGCCGGAGTCCTCCGGCTACTCCGCCAAGGACATCGAGGTCCTTGAGGGTCTGGAACCCGTCCGCAAACGCCCCGGCATGTATATCGGCGGCACGGACGAGCGCGCCTATCACCACCTGTTCGCCGAAGTGCTGGACAACGCCATCGACGAGGCCGTGGCCGGCCACGCCTCCAAGATCGACGTGACGCTCGACACAGACGGCTTCGTCTCCGTGTGCGATGATGGCCGCGGCATCCCGATCGGCCTCCATCCGAAGTTCAAGAACAAGACAGCGCTCGAAGTCATCATGACGATGCTGCACTCGGGCGGGAAGTTCTCGAACAAGGCCTATGAGACCGCGGGCGGCCTCCACGGCGTCGGCATCTCGGTGGTCAACGCGCTGTCGGACGAGGTCGAAGTCGAAATCGCCATCGAGCGCAAGCTCTACCGCCAGACCTATTCACGCGGCAAACCAACCTCGAAGCTGCAGACTGTCGGCGCGGCGCCCAACCGGCGCGGCACGCAGGTCAAATTCCATCCCGACCCGCAGATCTTCGGCGACAAGCTGCACTTCAAGCCCGCCCGCCTGTTCGCGATGGCGCGCTCGAAAGCCTATCTCAGCCGCGCCGCCGAAATCCGGTGGAACTGCGATCCCAAACTGCTCAAGGACGACGACAAGACGCCGGCGCAGGCGACGCTGCACTACCCCAACGGCCTCGCCGACATGATGAAGGAACTGACGACGGAGGCGAAGCTCGTCCTGCCGGAAGCCTTCACTGGTCGCGTCGAGAACCAGGGCGGCGGCGCTGTTGAGTGGGCCGTTGTGTGGTCGGGCAACGGTTTCGGCAGCGAGGCCGACGGCTTCTCGCGCACCTACTGCAACACGATCCCGACGCCCGAGGGCGGCACGCACGAGGCCGGCATGCGCTCGGCGCTCACCAAGGGTCTGCGCGCCTACGGGGAAATGGTGGGCAACAAGAAGACCGGCCTGATCACGGCTGACGATGTGCTCGGCACGGCCGGCGCCCTGCTCTCCGTCTTCATCCGCAATCCGGAGTTCGTGGGCCAGACCAAGGAAAAGCTCTCCACCACCGACGCGTTCCGCATCACCGAGAATGCGATGCGTGACCGCTTCGATCACTGGCTTACCGCGTCGACTGCCAACGCCAACAGGCTGCTCGAATGGGCGATCGGCCAGGCCGAAGACCGCGTACGCAAGCGGAAGGACAAGGAGGTCGCCCGCCAGTCCGCCACGCGCAAGCTGCGCCTGCCGGGCAAGCTGGCCGACTGTTCGGATGGATCAGCGCAAGGCACCGAACTCTTCATCGTCGAAGGGGACTCGGCCGGCGGCTCCGCCAAGCAGGCGCGCGATCGCGCAACGCAAGCAGTGCTGCCGCTGCGCGGCAAGATCCTCAACGTCGCCAGCGCCGGCGACGACAAGCTGTCGAACAACAAGGAACTCACCGACCTTGCCACCGCGCTGGGCACGGGCCTTGGCCATCGCTTCCGCGTCGAAGATCTGCGCTACGAACGCATCATCATCATGACCGACGCCGACGTTGACGGCGCCCACATCGCATCGCTCCTGATCACCTTCTTCTTCCGCCAGACGCCGGGCCTCATTGATGCGGGCCGGCTCTATCTGGCGATGCCGCCGCTCTACCGGATCAGCTCCGGCGGCAAGTCTGTCTATGCGCGCGACGACGCCCATCGCGATGAACTCCTGAAGACCGAATTTAAAGGCAAGAAGCCGGACATCGGACGCTTCAAGGGTCTCGGCGAGATGATGCCGGCCCAGCTCAAGGAAACGACGATGAGCCCGGCCTCGCGCACGCTGGCCCGCGTCACCGTTCCCAAGAGCGGCAAGACGATCGACCAGCTGGTTGAAACCCTGATGGGCAAGAAGCCGGAACTCCGCTTCAAGTTCATCCAGGACAACGCAAAGTTCGTCGACGAGCTGGACGTCTAGTTCATCGCGCACCTGCCTGCCGTTTGGTCAATCCGCGCAACGCAGCGTCACTCTGCTGACGTGCGCCGATTTGGCTGTTGGCGCATGGCGCAAGCCAGTGCATCCAGAGTGCGCACAGACTCGATACGCAACGGATGGCCGGCGACAGCGACGCGATGGACGACGACACAAAGACTGATGGCGCGGCCGATTGGCCGGGCAATTCCTTCGCTTCGCGAATGGTCGAGTACACGCCCTACGCCGTGGCGCTCGGCATGACATACGTGACCTCGTCACCGGGACGCGGAACCATCCTGCTGCCGTGGCGCGCAGACTTGGTTGGGCAGGATGGCACGGACATCCTGGCGCCCGGCATTCTGACAGCGCTGATCGATCATACATGCGGCCTCGCCATCATGGCGGGCCTCGGCTTTGAGGCGGCGCCGGCGACGCTGGACCTGCGCATCGACCATATGCGCCCTGCTGCTCCCCGCGCCTCCATCACCTGCTCGGCTCATGCCTATCGGGCGACCCGCACGATCGCCTTCCTGCGCGCCGAGGCATGGGATGTATCGCCGGACAATCCGGTCGCGACGGCGCAGGCCGCCTTCACCCTCAACCGGCGGGAGGCGAAATGAGCGGCGCGATCGATCTCAACGCGATCATTGCAACATCGCCTTTCTGCCGTTTTCTCAATGTCGAGACAAAGGTGGACGAGCGCGGCGTGCTCGCCATCCTGCCGATCCGCGATCAGCTGGTGGGTAATGTGATGCTGCCCGCGCTTCACGGCGGCGCTGTGGCGTCCTTCCTTGAGATCGCCTGCCTGCTGCAGCTCGCGCACGAGACGGGCACGTCCGCGCCGGCCCGCGCCATCGACATCAGCGTCGAATATCTCCGCCCGGCGCGGCGCGAGAACACCTTCGCCCGCGCGCGCATCCGCAGGATGGGCAAGCGTGTCGCCGTGGTTCACGCCGAAGCCTGGCAGAGCGACGAGAACAAGCCCGTCTGCCTGCTGCAGAGCCATCTGCGGCTGCCGTCAGGCTTCGCCGCGAAGGAATAGCCCTACTTCTTGCTTGCTTCTGCGCTGGGCCGCGCGCTGACGCGGTCAAACCACGCCGCAATGTTCTTGTTATCGCGGTTGACCGGCTGGCCCACCGACTGCGCGAAATCGAGCGTGCAGTAGAGCAGGATGTCAGCGAGGGTGAACCGGTCACCCGCGATGAAGTCCCGCCCGGCAATCAACCCGTCGAGCCAGGCAATCTTCTCCTGCGCCAGCGTCTTCAGATCAGCGGCGGCCTGCGGGAACAACCGCATCCGGTCCTTGAAGAGGGCGTAGCCTTCCGCCGCCCGGAAGCCGGTCAGCATGGGCTCGACGATGTAGAGGTCGACCCGGCGGGTCCACATCCGCGTCATGGCGCGCTCTTCGGCATTCGTGCCGATCAGGGGCGGGCTGGGATGCTTCTCTTCAAGATATTCACAGATCGCCGTCACCTCAGCGAGATACCGGCCATCATCCAGCTCCAGCGTCGGCATCTGGCCGGAGGGATTGCGTGCGACGTGCGCCGCCTGCCGGTTCTCGCCGGCGCGCAGGTCCACCTCGACCCGCGGAACGTCGATGCCCTTCTCCGCCATGAACATTTTCACGACGCGGGGATTTGGCCCGATCGAATTGTAGAACTTCATGGCGCGTGTCCCTCCGGTATGTGTGTTGCGCCGATCAGAGCATATGCGCAGGAAAGTTGCACGCGTGTGGCTGGCGTGACCGCATTGCGGTCAGTCTTTTCCTGACTCGCCTTGCGCGTGCAGCAGGTTTGACGATTCCCGCCCGCCATGCAGACATGTCGATATTCGATATAGTCGGGGCGAGGCATGAGACGCTGGAAGCTTATCCCACTCGTGGCGCTGATGGTGAGCGCATGCGCAACCGGCGCGGAGCCATCCACGGCGCAGGCGCCGGATCAAACGACGACCGCTCAGGCGCCGTCGGGTCCGTTTGCGAAACGCATCGCCTACAATCCCGACCCCTACCCGTCGACCTACAAGCCGCTGCCGTCTGAAGACGTTCTGATCCACAACGCCACCGTGTTCGACGGGCTGGGTGGTGAGATCAAAGGCGGCGCCGTGCTGATCCAGGGCGGCAAGATCACGGCGGTCGGCTCCGAAGCGGCGATGACCATGCCGTCGGGCATCAAGACCATCGATGCGACAGGCAAGTTCGTGACGCCGGGCATCATCGACATCCACTCGCACCTTGGCGCCTACCCCTCGCCGGGGATCGGCGCGCACCAGGATGGCAACGAAGTCTCCGGCCCGGTGACGCCGGAAGTCTGGGTCGAGCATTCGATCTGGCCGCAAGATCCGGGCTTCACGCGCGCGATGGCCGGCGGCATCACGGCGATGCAGATTCTGCCGGGCTCGGCCAACCTGTTCGGCGGCCGCGGGGTGATCATCAAGGCCGTTCCGGCGAAGACGGCGCAAGGCATGAAGTTCCCTGGCGCGCCCTACACGCTGAAGATGGCGTGCGGCGAGAACCCCAAGCGGGTTTACGGCTATGGCAATGGCCGCTTCCCCGGCGGCGCTCCCTATTCGCGCATGGGCAACATCGCCGGCTATCGCGAAGCCTGGCAGCGCGCCGTGGAGTACAAGCGCAAGTGGGACAAGTACAACGCCGACTTCGACGCCTGGGAAAAGAAGGTGAATTCGCCGTCGGAGAAAAAAGACGACAAGGGGCCGGGCGATCCGCCCAGCCCGCCGGACCGCAACCTCGAACTCGACACGCTGATGGGCGTGCTCAACGGCGACATCTTGGTGCACCAGCACTGCTATCGCGCCGACGAGATGGCCCAGATCATCGATCTGTCGAAGGAGTTCGGATACAAGGTGTCCGCGTTCCACCACGGCGTTGAGGCCTACAAGATCGCCGACCTGCTCGCCGAGAATGGCATCTGCGGCGCGCTGTGGGCCGACTGGTGGGGCTTCAAGGCGGAAGCCTATGACGGCATCCGCGAGAACATTCCGATGGTGCACAAGGCCAAGGGCGGCTGCGCCATCGTCCACTCAGACGACGCCTACGGCATCCAGCGCCTCAATCAGGAAGCCGCCAAGGCTCTGGCTGATGGCCGCAAGGCCGGCATCGACATCTCCAAGGCGGAAGCGTGGACCTGGCTGTCGAGCAATCCCGCCAAGGCGCTCGGCATTCTCGACAAGACAGGCACGCTCGAAGCCGGCAAGGGGGCCGATGTCGTGATCTGGAGCGGCGACCCCTTCAGCAGCTACACGCGTGCCGATCTCGTTCTGGTCGATGGCGCCGTGACGTGGGATCGCGCGAACGCCGACAGGCAACCGGTTGTCGATTTCGAACTCGGCCAGCCGGGCGAAGGAGACGTGAAATGATCAGGTCGCTTCTCCTCGCCGCCGGCCTTGCGGCGCTCGCCCCCTCCGCCCTCGCCCAGACCATCGCCATCACGGGCGGCAAGGTCGTGACCAACACGAGTCAGGGCGTCGTCGAGAACGGAACGGTGGTGATCCGCGACGGCCGCATCGTATCGGTTGGCGCAGGCGCTCCGCCTGCCGGCGCCAGCGTGGTCGAGGCCGATGGCAAATGGATCACGCCCGGCCTGTTCGCGGCTTTCTCCCGGATCGGCCTGGCCGAACTGGACTCCGAGGACTCAACCAACGACGTCAGCGCCTCCAGCAGCAAGTTCCAGGCGTCGCTGCGCGCGGCTGACGCGTTCAATCCCGACGACACGGCCATCGACGTGACGCGCATTGAAGGCTTCACGCGCGCTGCGATCATCGGCTCGCCGGGCGGCGACAGCCTGTTCGGCGGCTATGGAGCCATCATCGATACGACAGGCTCGTTCAGCAGCATCGGCGCGCGCGACGTCGTCATGCTCGCTCGCATGGGTGAGGCCGGCGCCGGCGCAGCCGGCGGCTCGCGCTCGGCGGCCTGGCAATGGCTGCTGACCGCGATCGACGATGCGAAGGCGTATCCACGCGGCTTCCAGGACGATGGCGAAGGCGATCTGCTTTCCAGCAAGGAAGCCATGGCGCTCAAGCCGGTGGTGGAAGGCCGCGTGCCGCTGATGATCGAGGTTCACAACGCTGCCTCGATCCTGCAGGTGCTGTCGCTTCGCCAGCGCGAACCCAAGATAAAGCTGATCCTGCTGGGCGCCACCGAAGGCTGGCGCGTGGCGGACCAGATCGCCGCCGCCAAGGTTCCGGTCATCGTGAATCCGCTCACCAACCTGCCCGACCGGTTCGAGATCCTTGCGGCGACGCTTGAGAACGCCAGCCGTCTAGAAAAGGCGGGCGTCACCGTGGCCATCGCCGATCCGGGCGAAGCGACGCACAACACGCGCTTCATACAGCAACTCGCGGGCAACGCCGTGGCGAACGGCATGAGCTGGGACGGCGCCTTCAAGGCGATCACCAGCGTTCCGGCGGCCATGTACGGCCAGACCGACCTCGGCGTCCTGCGTCAGGGCGCAATTGCCGACATCGTGATCTGGGATGGTGATCCGCTCGAGCTGATGTCCAGCCCGGATGCGGTCTACATCGCCGGCCAGCCGACCCCGATGGAGTCGCGTCAGACCAAGCTGCGTGACCGTTACATGAACCTCGACGAGCCGTTGCCGCAGGCCTACGAGCGGCAATAGCCAGTCGGACAACGCGGGAAAACGCCCACGATTCCTTCATGGAATCGTGCCAACAGGGTGTTGACACCCTGTGGGATTGACTTGGGTCCCCGGGGCCCTATTGCTCCGCCAGTTTCCGAAAAGCGTGCGTTTCCGCTCGTGGCCCGGCCTATCGAGCCCAAAAGACCAACCTGATGACGTTTGACGAGCTCAGTCTCGACCCAAGAATTCTGGAAGCCGTAAAGGCCGCCGGCTACACAACCCCGACCCCGATCCAGGAACAGGGCATCCCGGCCGTGCTCGGCGGGCGGGATGTGACCGGTATCGCCCAGACCGGCACCGGCAAGACCGCCGCCTTCGTGCTTCCCATGATCCACAAACTCGGTCAGGGCCGCGCCAAGGCGCGCATGCCGCGCTCGCTGATCCTTGAGCCAACCCGCGAACTTGCCGCCCAGGTAGCAGAGCAGTTCGAGAAGTATGGAACCAACTACAAGCTGAACATGGCGCTGCTGATCGGCGGCGTCTCCTTTGCCGATCAGGACAAAAAGCTGACTGCGGGCGTCGATGTGCTCATCGCGACGCCGGGCCGCCTTCTCGACCATTTCGAACGCGGGCGCCTGTTGATGACCGGCGTGCAGATGCTGGTGATCGATGAAGCCGACCGCATGCTGGACATGGGCTTCATCCCGGATATCGAGCGGATCTGCACCCTGCTGCCGAAGACGCGTCAAACCCTGCTGTTCTCGGCGACCATGCCGCCCGAGATCACCAAGCTGGCCAAGCAGTTCCAGACCGATCCCAAGCGGATCGAAGTGGCCAAGCCCGCCACCACCGCCGCCACCATCACGCAATACGTCACGCACTGCCCCTCAAACGAGGACACGATCAAGCGCGCCGTGCTGCGCTCCATCATCAAGGCGAGGCTGACAGATCAGGGCATCGTGTTCTGCAACCGCAAGACCGAAGTCGACATCGTCGCCAAATCGCTCGCCAGCCACGGCTTCGATGCTGCGCCAATCCATGGCGATTTGGCGCAGAGCCAGCGCATGGCGACGCTGGACCGGTTCCGCAACAAGGAGCTGAAGCTTCTCGTTGCGTCCGATGTCGCCGCCCGTGGCCTCGACATCCCGGAAGTCAGTCAGGTCTTCAACTACGCGCCGCCGCCCAATTCCGATGACTATGTTCACCGCATCGGTCGCACCGGCCGGGCCGGACGTTCGGGCGAAAGCTTCACCATTGTTTCACCGGGCGACAGCCGGCTGTGGGACGCCGTCCTGAAGCGTATCGGCAAGGACATCCAGCCCTTCGCGCCGGAAGGCATGGAAGAAGAAGTTGGCGAAGCGCGCAGCCGCGGACCCGCGCCGCGCCGCGACCGGTTCGACCGGAAGCGCGGTCGCGGACGTGGACGCGATCGCGGTGAAGACCGCGAGGGCGCGCCAGAGGAGTCAGCCGCCGCCCCCGAACCCGAGATCGCCCAAACCGTCGTCGAACCCGTCGAGGACGTCGCCGAAACGCCGGCAGCAGAGACCGCTTCTGATGCTCCCGCCCGCGAGGGCCGCGGCCGTCGCCGGAGGGGCCGCAATCGCGATCGCGAATCGCCACGGGAGCCCGAAGGCCGGAATCGGCATGGCGAGTTGAAGCCGGGAGCGCCTCAGGGCGGCAGTGACAGCTTCAAGGGCATGGGCGACCACGTCCCCGCTTTTCTTCTGCAATCCTTGGGGAAACGGCGCGACGGCTAACGCAACCGGCGCTTTTGGTAAGTATTCCCTAAAGGGAATGCGCCCATTTTAGCTAATCCGTAACGGCTAATCTTCACTAATCCGTCAGGAGACTGGCGCTTCAGGGCGTCCAGACTGAAGGGGCGTAATGTCATGTTGAACAACCAGCTTCTCGGACCGGATGGCCTTGTCCTCGGCCACCGGACGATTGATGAGATCGGCCGCCACGCCCTGGCCGTGAGCCCGCAGAACTACGAGGTCTGGCTCACCTACATGACCCACTCCTCGCCGGACCTGAAACAGGCCGTCGACAAGATGATTTCGTCCGGCAAGCCGATCACCGCCGACGATATGGAAGCGCTGTACGAGCGCTTCTTCTCCACCACCCACCTGTCGACGCAGGTGATGGAGACCGGCTCCCGGATCGCGCACGAGATCGCTGACGCGCTTGATGCGCTCAAGAAAGCCGGCGCGACAACCGAACGCTATGGCGCAACCCTGAACGTCGCCGCCGACAGCCTGCAGAACGCCGTTCTGGATGGCGACGCCCTGAAACGCCTGATCTCGGTTCTGGCGTCGGCCACGACGGAGATGTCGAAGCAGAACTCCAACCTCTCCGAAAAGCTCGCCCAGTCTTCGCAGGAGATGGAGAAACTCCGCACCTCGCTGCGGCAGGCCCGTGCCGAAGCGCTGACAGACGCGCTGACCGGCATCGCCAACCGCAAGCTGT
Organism: Hyphomonadaceae bacterium; assembly: GCA_041398245.1. Lineage (GTDB taxonomy): Bacteria > Pseudomonadota > Alphaproteobacteria > Caulobacterales > Hyphomonadaceae > UBA7672. The sequence goes on along the minus strand of JAWKVC010000003.1, from coordinate 179,857 downwards.
TCGACGAGACGCTGCGCCTCCGCAAGGACGAAGCGGACTCGGAGAAGACAGAACTGTCGCTGCTGCTTTGCGACATCGACCATTTCAAATCGTTCAATGACACCTGGGGCCACCAGACGGGCGATCAGGTCATCCGCTTCGTCGCCTCGGCGCTGGCCAAGTTCGCCCTGCCGGATCACCTCGTTGCGCGCTATGGCGGCGAGGAATTCGCCGTGATCATGCCGCGCACCTCGCTCAAGGATGCGGGCCGCATCGCAGACCAGATCCGCAGCGCCATCGAAGCCAAGCGCCTTGTCCGCCGCTCGACCAACGAAACGATCGGCGCCGTCACCATCTCGTTCGGCGGGGCCGCCTACGTGGCGGGTGAAACGGTCGGCAATCTGATCACGCGCGCCGACGAATGCCTCTACATGTCGAAGCGCAATGGCCGTAACCGCGTGACGCTGGAAACCCAGCTGCCGCCGCTATCGGCCAACCACGCGGCCTAGCGCTAGAGCACCACCGCCATCAGGAAGCCGTCATAGCCTTTGGCGCCGACCGTCTGCACGGCGGTGGCGGCAACGCGGCGATTGCTGTGGATTGCATCCATCATGCGGCGCACGCCCTGAACCTGCGCATTGCCGCCCGGGTCGGTCACAGCGCCTCTGCGTATGACGTTATCGACAATGATGACGGCGCCTTTACGGCTCAGCCGGACCGCGTGATCGAAGTAGTCGGCATTGCTTTCCTTGTCGGCATCGATGAAGGCCATGTCGAACGGCCCATCAAGCGCAGGCAGGTGCGATATGGCTGGCCCGACCTTGATCTCGACCTTCGTCGCTAGGCCCGCACGAGCGATGTTCCGGCTGGCAACCTCGGCGTTACGAGGATCGATCTCCAGCGTCACCAACTCGCCGCCCTCAGGAAGGGCCTGCGCCATCCAGATCGCCGAATAGCCCCCGAGCGTGCCGACCTCAAGAATGCGCCTGGCGCCAATGGATCGTGCGATGAGGTGAAGCATCTTGCCCTGTGCCGCCGAGACCGCGATGGCGGGAAGACCCGCCGCCGCGCTCTCGCGAACAGCGGCCGACAGCGCATCGTCCTCGGCGACCAGCCGCTCTTCGATGTAGGCATCGACCTCGTTCCAGATTTTGTCGCTCATTTCTTGGCTCTCGCTTTTGCCGCCTTGGGCGCGGCCTTAGCCTTAGCGCCCTTCTTCGGCGCCGCGCGGAGCGCTTTCCGCTTCAGTGCTGCTGCGACCGAGCGGCGGGCGATCCCCACCGCCTCGTCCGGGTCATCGGCGGCTGTTTCCGGCATGCGCCAGTAGCCCATGTCGCGCACCGCGCCGTCGCTCTTCATCGAATAGACCCAGGGCACGGATCCCTGCGCCTGTAGATCCGCCTGCAAGGCGTCATCCACCCGGAAGAATACGGCATCGTCATCGAGAATGCCGAACATCACGCCATCACGGTACAGACCCGCCCCGCCGAACATGCGCTTCGCCTCGACGCGGCCCAGCCCGGCCAGCAGTTCCAACGCATAATCGATGAAACCGGGCGAAAGGGGCATGACGGCATTCCCTGCGATGGAGAAGACGACGCTACAGTTTTCTCGTCCGCGGCCAAGGGTTGGCGAAGCCCCTTCAGGGCAGTGTGCTGCCGATACCAGTCGGAGGTCTGGTGACCTTTCCGCCGGTCACGTACTGTCTACTCGTCGATGAATTCGGGGAGTTCAACGCCCAGCGCCAGGCAAATCAACGCCACGATCGCGACCAACGACTGGAGCGCGGCGCTGCAAAACGCACCATAGATGCACATGGTCGCTGCCGCGCTTTCCGAGCCCAGGAATGTTGGCGCATAGCCGAGCGTCCACACCCCAAGAAAGCTGACGGCCAGGCTGGTGACGATGACTTGCGTGAGTCCGAACATAATGGCGCGACGGCTTTGGCGATCGGACCAGATATTCCTGAAGTATCCGATCGGGACAACCGACAAGGCGACGGCCGCCAGCGTAACCGCCCAGCCGATCATTCCGCCAAGCATTGCTCCGGCCGCCGCGCTCACGACAAATGCGAGCGCCTGCCGGCTCGCCACCGCCCAAACATCTTCGAGAGGATGGCGTGGGGCGTTGTCGGATTGCATGCCCCCCAACCCGCAAAAAATGCAGCGGCTACTCCGCCGCCTGCACCGGGACGATGGTGACGCTCTCGCCGCACCCGCAGGCGTCCGTCTGGTTCGGGTTCCGGAACACGAACTTGGAATGCATCGGCGTCACTTCGTAGTCGATCACCGATCCGAGCAGGAACAGTACGGCCTTGGCGTCGATCACGATGGAAACGCCATTGTCCTCCACGCGCTCGTCAGCCGGGGCGACATCGTCGACATAGTCCATGGTGTATTCCATGCCCGCGCAGCCGGCGTTCTTGACGCCCACGCGCAGGAAGCCCGCCGCACGATCGGTCATGACTTCCCGGACGCGCGCAGCAGCGGCGTCGGTAAGGGTCACAACCTTGGGGCGAGGACGTCTGGCCATGGTTCCTACATGGATACCCGAAAACCCGCTTACAACATGTTGAGAGCCAGCCGGGCCTCGTCGCTCATGCGCGAGGGATCCCATGGCGGGTCGAACACAATGGTCGCTTTGGCCGATTTGACGCCCTCGACCTTGCGGGCCGCATCTTCCACCCAGCCCGGCATTTCGCCGGCAACCGGACAGGCCGGGGCGGTCAGCGTCATCTCGATGTCGACATGGCGGTCGTCATTGATGTCAACCTTGTAGATCAGGCCCAGCTCATAGATATCGACCGGAATTTCAGGGTCGTAGACCTTCTTGAGCTCCTGGATCAGATCATCCGTGATCCGGTCCAGCTCTTCCTGCGGAATCGCGGTCGCACTTTCGCCGCCCGCGGCGTCCGGGGCGGCTTCAGGCATCTGGGATTTCAGGTCGTCAGCCATTCACCCACTCTATGACAGCATCGCCCGGGCCTTGGAAAGCGCCTCCACGAATAGGTCGACTTCATCGAGCGTATTGTAGAGCGCAAAGCTGGCGCGGGCGGTTGCGCTAACCCCTAGATGGGACATCAGCGGCTGGGCGCAATGATGGCCGGCGCGAATCGCCACGCCATGCCGGTCGAGGATCTGAGCGATATCGTGGGGGTGCATCCCCGCGATGGAGAAGGCCAGCACCGGGCCCTTCCCCGGCGCGGTTCCATGGATCGTCAGCCCGTTGACGCCGCGAAGCCGGTCGACTGCCCGAGCAAGCAGCGCCTGCTTGTGAGCATGAATGGCCTCGCGGTCCTGCGCCGCCAGCCAGGTGATCGCCGCCCCCAGACCAATCGCCTCGACAATCGGCGGCGTGCCGGCCTCAAAGCGATGCGGCGCCGCGTTGTACGTCACCACGTCACGGCTCACCGTCTCGATCATCTCGCCGCCGCCCTCGAACGGTGGAAGCGCTTCGAGCTTCGCGCGTTTGCCATACAGGAAGCCGATGCCCGTCGGACCGTAGATCTTGTGGCCCGTGCCGACATAATAGTCGACATCCAGCGCCTGCACATCGACAACCAGATTGACTGTCGCCTGACAGCCATCCAGCAGCACGTCCGCCCCGACATTGTGCGCCATGGCGATCGCCGCCTTCACGTCCGGAACCGTTCCCATCACGTTGGACATGTGCGTCAAGGCGAGCAGCCGCGTGCGCGGCGAGAGCAGCTTCGCAAGGCTGTCCATGTCGAGCGAGCCGTCAGGCGTCAGATCGACCCATTTCAGCACCGCGCCCTTGCGCTCGCGCAGGAAATGCCACGGCACAATGTTCGAATGGTGCTCCATGAGCGAGAGCACGATCTCGTCGCCCGGCTTGATGTCCGCGCCGATCCCCGCAGCGACAATGTTGATCGCCTCGGTGCCACCCTTGGTGAAGACGATTTCTTCCGGCGCGGCGGCATTAATGAAACGGCGCACCGTCTGGCGCGCATCCTCATAGGCCTGGGTCGTTTCGTTCGCCAGCGTATGCAGCCCGCGATGTACGTTGGCATAGCTGTGGCGCATGGCGTTCGCCATGGCGTCAATCACGGCGTTGGGCTTCTGGGCGGATGCGGCGTTGTCGAAATAGACCAGCGGCTTGCCGTGCACCTTGCGCGACAGGATCGGGAATTCGGCGCGGATAGCGGCGACATCGAAGCTCATGGCCGCGCCTCCAGCCACGCATCGATGCGCGCCTCGATGGCGTCATGAATCTCGGCGCCCATCCACCCCGGAACCGCTTCAAGCAGGAAGGCGCGCGTGATCATCGCCCGCGCCTCAGCCTCCGGCAGGCCGCGCTGACGCAGATAGAACACGGCATTCTCGTCAAGCTGGCCCGCCGTGTTGCCGTGCGCACAGGCTACATCGTCCGCATAGATTTCCAGCTCGGGCTTGGCGAACACTTCCGCGCCCTCGTCCAGCAACAGGGCGTTGTGGACCATTTCCGCATCTGTCTTCTGACCGGCGCGACCGACCAGAAACTTGCCCTGAAAAACGCCGCGCCCACCCTTGCGTGCAACGCCGCGCACCAACTGCCGCACATGCGCGCCCGGCGCGCCATGCGTAATGCGCGAGGTCAGATCGGCATGCCGCTTCGCCGCCGCCAGATAGACGCCGTCGAGTTCGACCGCCGCGCCCTCGCCTTCGATCGTCAGCGATGTTTCGAAGCGTGTGAGGCGCGCGCCTTCCGCCAGAACGAATTGCTGGAACGTCGCCCCCTCGCCGAGCGTCACGACCGCTTCGTTGAGCACGATCGCGGGATCGGCGTCTCCGGCGGGAACTGCATTCTCCTGCACGATGATCCGGCGGAGCGTGGCCCCGGGCTCAACCGCGATCCGCGACCAGGACAGGATGAAAGGCCGGAGGCGTGACCCTGAAACATTGATCCGCTCGATCAGCGTCGCGGTCGCGCCGGACTTCACGCACACGCTGCCATACTGCCCCGCATCGCCTTCGGTGATCCGGGTTTCGAACGTGTCGCCAGGCGCCTCGATCACCAGCGAGCTGGGCCCGTAGGCGTCGCCCATCGCCTGCGTCAGCGCCGAGATCGGTCCCTCATCGTCAATCGGCGCCGTGCCGACGAGCACGGTCTCCTGCCCCGCCATCGCCGCACGAAGGTCGGACCACTTCCACGCCTCATTGCGGCGCGATGGCAGGTCAGCCAGCTGCATCACGCGCCCTTCAGAACCTGATCGTAGCCAGTCTTCTCGAGCTCCAGCGCCAGCTCCGGCCCGCCCGATTTCACGATGCGCCCCGCCGAGAGGATGTGCACGCGGTCCGGTTTGATGTGGTCCAGCAGGCGCTGATAGTGCGTGATCACCAGCATGCCGCGCTTGGGATCGCGCAGCGCGTTGACGCCGTCTGCAACGACCTTCAGCGCATCGATATCGAGACCCGAGTCCGTTTCGTCGAGGATCATGAAGCGCGGTTCGAGCATCAGCATCTGGTAGATCTCGATCCGCTTCTTCTCGCCGCCGGAGAAACCGACATTAAGCGGCCGCTTCAGCATCTCGGGATCGATGCGGAGCTTCGCCGCCGCCGCCTTCGACAGTTTCAGGAACTCCGGCGCGGAGACCTCCGCCTCGCCACGGGCCTTGCGCTGGGCGTTCATCGCGGCGCGAACGAAGGTCATCACCGGCACGCCGGCGATCTCCATCGGATACTGGAAGGACAGGAACAGGCCTTTGGCCGCGCGCGCTTCGGGCTCAAGCGCCAGCAGGTCTTCCCCGTCGAACGTCGCCGAGCCTTCGGTGACCTCATAGCCATGCTTGCCTGCGAGAACGTAGGACAGCGTCGACTTGCCCGAGCCGTTGGGGCCCATGATCGCGTGCACCTCGCCCGCCGGCGCCGACAGGGAAAGTCCCTTGATGATCTCGCGCGCGGGGCCGTCCTCGGGGACGACACGGGCGTGGAGGTTCTTGAGTTCCAGCATGAAACGCCTGCAAACGCGGGGCGTTTGCTGCCCCGGACCCTCTAGATAGGCCCTGTTCCCCCTGTCCGCGAGGGTCGCCAGAGCCCGGTTTTGAGAGGTGTTTCGTGCCCTATGGGCCAAAAGTCCAGTGGGCCAAGCTTACTCGGCCGGCGACAGGTCCTTAACCAGCCCGTCCACATACGGTTCGGCGCAGAACTGCTGTCGCGCGGCGTCGGCGGAAAGGCCGGTTGAAGCCAAGCCGCCGGCGTCGTCCAGCAGGCAGTCCACCGAGGTTACCTTGCCGTCCTCTTCCGATTGCGCCGCGACGCGCGCGGTGACGACCGGTTTCAGATCGTCGCCCTCGAGCTTGTAGAAATCCACGAAATACTCGGCAGCGCTCGACCGGCCCTGCACAGCGATATAGCCGCTGTCGGTCTTCAGGATCGAAACGCCGTTGGGCTCGCCCACGCGCACGAACGCCTGCCCGTCGATCTGCCGCCAGAAGGCCCAGGTCGTGTTCACATTGCCGGTTTCCAGCGGCAGCAGGATGTCCGCTTTCCCGTCCCCATCGACATCCTTGACGCTCGGGCTATTGAACGTATTGCCCATGCGCTCGACCAGTTCCTGCAGCGTGGCGTCGCCAGGCGCGACGACCTGCACGATCAGCTGCGTCGATTCATCCTCAGCCGGCGTGTAGCGCGCCTCAATGGCGAGGCCGGACTGATCCGGAAGCATCAGGCGACAATCCGGATGCTTCCATCCGTCCGCGCCGACATCCTGAGCCTCGACCTCTCCGCAATCGGGAAGCGGCATGCGCTTGGCGGCGGGCGCCTCGGCTCCCGTGGCCGGCGTTTCGGCCGGTTCGGTTTCCGGTTCGGGCGAGCATGCAGCCGCGGCGAGCACGGCGGCGAGGCAGGCAACACGCAGTCTCATAACGACACCCCTGTAACGGGGCCGGAATAGATCAGTTGCCAGCCCCACGCCAGCTTACAGGCAGGTAATCCGCAGGACGTCGCGTCGATAAAGAGCCGCACAGCGCTTGATCCGGATCACAAGCGGGTGGGCCCGCAGATGCAAGATGACCGGAACAAGGGAGCCTTCCATGAACCACCGTCACCGTCAGGTCCTGCATGCCGTCTTCGCGCATCCCGAGCCTGCCAATCTTTCCGGCGCTGACGTGAAAGCGGTGCTTGGCGAGATGGGGGCGGAGGTTGAGGATCGCAGCGGCAACCGCTTTGCCGTCACGATGAAGGGCCACACGGCCCTCTTCCATCAGGCCGATCACTCGCTGACCAAGGACGAGGTTCGTCAGATCCGCCGATTCCTGATCGATCGCGGCGTCGATCCCCAGCGGGATTTCCCGGTCTGACCGTGAGTCAGATACCGACAGCGAGGAACAGGTAGATATCCGTCCGCACCTTGGTCGGATCCTCGCTCCAGTCGCCGTAGATTTCCAGCGACAGCGGCGTGAGCTTCAGGCCCTTCGCCTGCACCTCCGCATGCAATGCGTCGTAGGTGGTTTTCATGCGGGCGTAGTCGCCCCAATGCGCCGCGGTGATCGTGCGGCCGCCGGGAACATGCACGGCCTTTACATCCGGATCGCCACCGCCCGGCGTCCGGTCGAGCACGCCGACCGTCATCCGGATCTCGGACGGCGTTCCCTCATGATAAAGAATGAAGTTGTGCCCGTGCCCCGGCGCAAGCGCGCCCGGCTTGTAGATGCGATCAAAGGCCTGCTGGAGCGCGGGACCCAGCTGCGCACGCGGGACAACCACCTCAATGCCGGCGCCTGACTGGGGGACGAGGTCGATGACGCTGATCGGTGCATCCGTCATTTTTAGCTCGTTTTCAAACAGCTGTTGCGTGGGCCGGGCTCAACGCACGTGACGGTGTAACCATCGAAGGTGAATCGTGGCGGAAGGTCCGCATCGATTACAAGGTGGGCGGTGTAGGTGGGGTGCGGCTTTCCCGCGGCCCGCTCGGCGAGCGACGTATGTCCAAGCGTGGAGCGCGTGCAGTGCACGGGCGAAACGTCGCCATCGCACACCATACCGAGCCGGCGCGCGGCAGCGGCGAGGTTTTCAGCGGAGAGGCCCTGGAACTCATTGGGATGTGGTGGCCCCTCATAGCTCCGTTCGCATGGAACAAGCGGAGTTCTGAACACCGCTCCCGTAATGCCGGATCCTCTTTCGGTGGCCCTCACGCGTGTATCGCGATCATCCCCACAGACGTCACCCTCCGCGCGGCGGCTGGCAGCGAAGAATTTCTCTCCGTATGTGTAGGTCGCAAAATGACCGTTAGCCTCATAGAGAAGCAGCCAGCCCGCTTTAGGCTCAACAATTTCTGCAACCGTCGAAGACAGCATCGCTTGAACGAGTGGTCCATCGGGATGTCCCTCAGGCCGCTCCCCACCCTCAACCCAGCTGAGGCAACCGCCGAGGCCCGACAACAGGCCGAGTGTGGCCAGCCGCCTACCCCACACTCCCCTCAAGACTCACCTCCAGCAGCTTCTGCGCTTCGACCGCGAACTCCATGGGAAGCTTCTGAAGCACGTCGCGCACGAAGCCGTTGACGAGGAGCGCCACCGCCTCTTCCTCGCCGATGCCACGCTGGCGGGCGTAGAACAGCTGGTCATCCGACAGCTTGGTCGTCGTCGCCTCGTGCTCCAGCTGCGCATCGCCACGGCGGTTTTCGACGTAGGGAATCGTGTGCGCCCCGCAGGTCTGGCCGATCAGCAACGAGTCGCACTGCGTGAAGTTGCGCGCTTTCGCGGCCTTGGAATGAATCGACACCAGCCCGCGATATGTGTTGTTCGACCGTCCCGCCGAAATGCCCTTCGAGATGATGCGCGAGCGCGTGTTCTTTCCGAGATGAATCATCTTGGTGCCGGTGTCGGCCTGCTGGCGCCCATTGGTCACCGCGATTGAGTAGAACTCGCCGGACGAGTCATCGCCGCGCAGGATACAGCTGGGATATTTCCAGGTGATCGCCGATCCCGTCTCAACCTGCGTCCACGAAATGCGCGAGCGTGCGCCGCGGCAATCGCCGCGCTTGGTGACGAAGTTGTAAACGCCGCCCTTGCCCTCGGCATCGCCCGGCCACCAGTTCTGCACCGTCGAATACTTGATCTCGGCATCGGCCAGCGCGACCAGCTCCACCACGGCGGCGTGCAGCTGGTTCTCGTCGCGCATCGGCGCCGTGCAGCCTTCGAGGTAGGAGACGTAACTGCCTTCGTCCGCGATGATCAGCGTGCGCTCGAACTGCCCCGTGCCCTTCGCATTCATGCGAAAATAGGTCGACAGCTCCATAGGGCAGCGAACGCCCTTCGGCACATAGACAAACGTCCCGTCAGAAAACACGGCCGAGTTGAGCGTCGCGAAGAAGTTGTCGGTCGCCGGCACGACCGAGCCGAGATACTGCTTCACCAGATCGGGATGCTCGCGGATCGCCTCCGAGATCGACATGAAGATCACGCCGGCCTTCGACAGCTCCTCGCGGAACGTCGTCGCAACGCTGACGCTGTCGAACACGGCGTCGACCGCCACTTTCGGCGCGCCTTCGACGCCGAGCAGCGTTTCCTGCTCGCGCAGCGGGATGCCGAGCTTGGCGTAGGTCTCGAGGATTTCCTTCGGCACATCGTCCAGCGACTTGTACTTCGCGCCGGTCTTGGGCGCGGCGTAGTAGTGCGCATCCTGATAGTCGATCTTGGGATAGGAGATCATTGCCCAGGTCGGCTCTTCCATCTCCTTCCAGCGCCGGAACGCCTCAAGGCGCCAGTCCAGCATCCACTGCGGCTCTTCCTTCTTGGCCGAGATGAAGCGGACCGTGTCCTCGTTCAGTCCTTTGGGCGCAAGTTCCTGCTCGATGTCGGTGAAGAAGCCTTCGACGTACTTGTCGGCCTCGAGCGCACGGGCGGCGTCGACCGTTCCGCGGTCGATGCCTTCCTTTACCGAAATCTCCTTGCCTTCAGACATTCGCGTCCAGTTTCACCAATTGCGGCCGCGCCCGCGCCGCCATTTTCAGCCAGGCCGTCGCCAGCGCCTCGAAATCTTCCGCCTTCGATGCCCAGCCGAAGCTGGCCCTGATGGCGGACCGGGCGGCGGTATCGCTGAGCCCCATGGCCGTCAACACATGGCTGGGCTTCACCTTGCCAGAGGAACAGGCCGAGCCTGCAGAAACAGCAAATCCCGCAAGGTCCAGACCCATGATCTGGGTCTCCGAGGGCAGGCCATCAACCCCGAAACAGGAAACGCCCGCCACACGCGGCGCGGCCTCGCCGTGCACCGTCAGGCTGGGCGCCGCCGATTTCAGCCGGGCTTCCATCGCATCCCGCGCCACCCGTAGCCCTTCATATTGCGCGACGCCGGCCAAAGCGGCCTCTACCGCTGCGCCAAAACCGGCGATGCCAGCGACATTCTCCGTGCCCGCCCGGCGGCCGAACTCCTGCCCGCCGCCCGTCTGCACCGCACAGAAGGGCGCGCCCGGCTTCACATAAAAAGCGCCAACGCCCTGCGGACCGCCGATCTTGTGCGCCGACAAAGACAGATAATCGACGTCCAGCTCGATGATCGAGACATCCGTCTTGCCCAGCGCCTGGATCGCATCGCAGTGGATCAGGCCGCCCGCGGCATGCACGATCTCGGCGGCCTCGGCCACCGGCTGGATCACGCCCGTCTCGTTGTTGACGAGCATCAGCGAGACGAGCGGCATTTTGCCATCCGCTGCAAGCGACTTCACCCGCGCGCGCAGCCATGCCAGATCGACAACCCCATCTGGCTGCGTCAGCCAGCCAGCGTCGCGCACAGCGATGCTCAGAACGGCATCATGTTCGATGCCGGATGCGATCAGGTCCACCCCAGCGGGGGCAAGCGCTCCGCGAATGGCGGCGCCGACAGCCTCCGTTCCGCCGCTGGTGAAGGCGATGTCGTCCCGGCAGGCGCCAATCGCGCCCGCAACCGCCTCGCGGGCTTCCTCGACCAGCGTGCGCGCCTTGCGGCCCTCGGCGTGAACGGAGGACGGATTGCCGGTCAGGTCGAGCGCGCGCAGCATCGCCGCCTTCGGTTCGGAGCGAAGCGGCGCTGTGGCGTTGTAATCCGCGTAAATTCTGGCCGTGGGGCTCATGCCCCGGCTCTTACGCCAGTTTGGCGTCCGCCGACAGGCCGGGACGCGACTTGTCCGGGCCGGCATCCCCGTCCGCGGCCTTCGCCGGCCCTTGCTCACGGGCGGCGTCGGCGAGGCTCACGGTTCCCAGAAAGTCGTTGATATGGCTGTCCAAAGCCGCCCAGACGTGTGCGCCGGGTCCGGCCGCCCAGTCGCGCCCGCCCTCGACCTGCCCGGATGTCTCCGCAACCGCCCGGAAAACCTCGCCCAGCGTGATTTCAGACGCCGGGCGCTGCACGCGATAACCGCCGCCGGGACCTCGCGAGGCGACGACCAGCCCGGCCCGCCGCAGCATGGCGAACAGCTGCTCCAGATAGGACAGGGAAATCTGCTGCCGTTGGGCCACTTCGCCAAGGGAGACGGGGCCTTTTTGCCCGTTGCGGACGATGTCGATCATCGCCACCACCGCATATCTGCCCTTTGTACCCAAACGCATGCCTGAACCTCATATGCGCCAAACGGCGCTGCTATTCCCCGGTCCCGAATGGGGAATACGGATGCTTGCCACCAGCAGATCACACGAAAAGCTTGAAATTCGAGCCCGAAATAGTGTTTGTCGGCGCCTCCGGGGCTACCTTTCCCCCCTTGTAGCGCCCTCCTGGGGCAGTCATCGCGAGCAAACCATGGGCGAACTGATCATCTCCGGACCAGCAGGCCGGATCGAGGCGCGCTACAACCAGGCGCCGGGTGAAAACCCGCCCATCGCCCTCATCCTCCACCCCCACCCCAAGGCCGGGGGCACGATGCAGGATCCGGTGACGATCACCCTGTTCGAGATGTTCTCTGCGCACGGCTTCTCCACCATGCGGTTCAACTTCCGGGGCGTCGGCCGCTCGCAGGGCACGTTCGACGCCGGCGTCGCCGAACTCTCCGACGCCGCCTACGTCCTTGACCATCTCGAAGCGCTCAACGAGGCCCCCAGCCAGTGCTGGGTCGCGGGCTCTTCCTTTGGCGCCTACATCTGCCTCCAGCTGCTGATGCGCCGCCCGGAGATCGACGGCTTCATCGCCGTGGCGCCGCCGGCCAACCACTATGACCTCTCCTTCCTCGCGCCCTGCCCCGCGTCGGGCATCATCATCGGCGGCGAGAAGGATGTCGTCGCACCGCCATCCGACATCGACCGCTCGCTCACCAAGGTCCGCGTCCAGAAAGGTGAAGTCATCGAGCGCGCCAACGTCATGGGCGCCAACCACTTCTTCCAGGGCAAGCTGGAGGATCTCGAGAAGACCGCAGCGGCCTACCTCAAGAAACGGATGAAGGCCTGGGAGAAGGCGCAGGAAGAAGCCGCCAAGGCCAAGGCCGCCAAGGATGCGGCCAAGCTTCCGCCGCCGCCGAAGCCGGGCTGATCCTAAGCTCCTCGTCTGGAGGGTGGCGTGTCTATCGAGAATCCCGACGCAGTGGACGCTCTCGGCATCGATCCCGACACAGGCGATGCGCTACTGGTGATCACCGACGACATGGACTGGGCGGACCCGGTTGCGCACCTCAATGCATTGCAGGCGAAGATCGGGGCCTATCTGGGCTTCATCAGCACAGGGCAGCTGGAAGCGAGCCTGCCCGAAGCCGAAGACCGCAAGCGCCGCATCGCTGTGATCCAGCAGTTCGAGCCGCCGATCCAGGTTGTGCCGATCCTCGATCAGCTCGGCGCGCAGCTCGAAGGCTTCGACGTCGATTTCAGCTACGGGCCGCTGCCCGGCGGGTATGAGTCGCAGGGCTGAGGCGCTTGCGGCGGCCCCGCGCGTCAGGCATCCATCCCCGCCATGCCCGAAACGCCCGAACCCTTTCTACACCGTGATGGCGACGCCTACACGCCGACCCTGATGGCCAATGGCTGGTGGCGGCCAACAGGCAATCTCCACGCCCGTGTGATGATCGGCCTATTCGCCCACGTTATCGAGCAGCAGCACGGCGAGCCAGACCTGCAACCGGCGCGCCTCACGGCGGACCTCTACCGGCTGCCGGACCTCTCGCCTCTCACCGTCTCGACCCGTATCGTCCGGCAAGGCGGGCGCATCAAGGTGATCGAGGCGGAGCTCTTCAGCGGCGGCGTATCGTCGGCCCGCGCCTCCTGCCAGCTTCTGCGCCGGTCGGAACAACCCGAAGCCCCGCTCTGGTCACGCCCCGCATGGGACGCACCGCCGCCCGAGCGCGTGGCGCCGCCGCCAAAACCCTTCACCGACAAGTGGGAGATGCGCCCGATCCTTCCGCCCGGCGTCGACATTTCCGATGGCCTCCGCGCGCCCGGCCCGCGCCGCACATGGCTGCGCGAAGTGCGCCCGCTGGTTGGCGGCGAGCCCTTCACGCCGTTCAGCCGCGTCGCCACAGGCGTCGACTACACCAGCCCCACGGCGAACGGCGCCGTGACCGGTCTCGACTTCATCAATTCCGACGTGACGCTCTACCTTCATCGCCTGCCCGTGGGCGAATGGATCGGCTATGAAGTCACAGACCACCAGAGCGCCGAAGGCATCGCGTTGGGCCACTGCACGCTCCACGACATACGGGGACTGGTCGGCTTCTCCTCCTGCGCGGCGCTGGCGCAGAACCGGCGATAAGGCGAACGACTACCCTAATTCCGAGTTCGACCTTGACCCATCCCCCGGCGCGCCCGTATCTAGCCCCCATGTCGCACCGCGCCACTCTCTCCGCGTACTATTACCGCACGCTGAAATAAGCGGGCGGTGCGATAATGCATGCCGCCTGAACCGGCGGCGCAAAGAGATGGCCCCGGTCGGCTAGACCACCTCAGGAGCCTCTCGTGACAGTCCTCAAGATCAAGCCGCAGTCGGCCTTCCTTCGTGAGATGGATGGGCGCGGCCACATCTATCAGGTCACCGACGAGAAGGGCCTCGACGATTACGCCGCCAGCGGCGTGCCCGTCGGCTATATCGGCTTCGACGCCACGGCGAAGTCGCTGCATGTCGGCTCGCTGGTGCAGATCATGAACCTGCGCCGCCTGCAGCAGGCCGGCGGCAAGCCCGTCGTGCTGATGGGCGGCGGCACGACAAAGATCGGCGACCCGACCGACAAGGAGAAGTCGCGTCCCATCCTCACCACCGAGGAAATCGCCTCCAACATGGAAGGCATCCGCAAGAACTTCGAGCCGTTCCTCATTTTCGGTTCGGGCCCCACCGACGCTGTCATGATCGACAACGACGAATGGCTCTCGCAGATCAAGTGGATCGAGTTCCTGCGCGACTACGGCAAGCACTTCACGATCAACAAGATGATCGCTCAGGAAACCGTCGCACGACGCCTCCGCAATGAGGAGCCGTACACCTTCCTCGAATTCAACTACATGCTCCTGCAGTCCTATGACTTCCTGGAGCTGGCGCGGCGCTTCGACTGCCGTATCCAGATGGGCGGCTCGGACCAGTGGGGGAATATCGTCAACGGCATCGACCTGACGCGCCGGATCATCGACAAACATGTATTCGGCGTCACCACGCCGCTGATCACAACAGCGTCGGGCGGCAAGATGGGCAAGACGGCCGAAGGCGCCGTCTGGCTCAATCCCGACATGCGCTCGCCCTACGACTACTGGCAGTTCTGGCGCAACACGGAAGATGCGGATGTCGCGCGCTTCATGCGCCTGTTCACGGACCTGCCGGAATCCGAGATCAGCGAGCACGCGAAGGCCGAAGGCGCCGCGATCAACGACGCCAAGAAGCGCCTCGCCGACGTCGCCACAGCCATGCTGCACGGCGAGGAGGAAGCGAAGAAGGCGGCCGCTGCAGCCGAAGCCGTCTTCAAGGGCGGTGGCACCAGCGAAGGCATGCCGACCGTGGAGGTCGAGCGCGCCACGCTGGCCGCAGGCTACCCGGTCGTCGATGCGCTTCTGGCCGCAGGCCTCGTGGACTCCAAGGGCGACGCACGCCGGCAGATCGCCGGCAATGCCGTGAAGCTGAATGGCGAACCGGTGACGGACCCGGCATTCGCCGTGACGGAAGCCGCGCTGGACGCGGAAGGCGCCGCCCGGCTCTCGGTCGGCAAGAAGCGGCATGCGCGGCTGAAAGCGGTCTGAGAGGGTCGCCCGGAGGATGAATCGCTGATTCTTCCTCATACGGCCCATTCCCCGCGGGCCCTGAAGCGGTCTAGTCTCGTCCTCAAAGTTTGGGGAGGAACGCCATGAAAGCGTCATTCGCCGCCGCCGTGTCGAGCTTTGTGATCGGCGTCGCCAGCCTCGCGCCGCTTGCCGCAGCGCAGAACCAGCAGCTCGCCGTCACGATCTACAACGACAACCTCGCGCTGGTGCAGGACAAGCGCGACATGGATCTGACCGGCGGCCGCCAGCGGCTCGAATTCCCCGGCGTGTCCGGCGAGATCCGGCCGGAGACGGTGTCGCTTTCAGCAACCGGCGTCGCCATCGTCGAACAGAACTTCGACTTCGATCTGCTGACGCCGACCAAGCTGATGGAAAAGGCGGTCGGGACGACCATTACCATCATCCGGGTCAATCCGGCGACGGGCGCCGAAACGCGCGAGCGCGCCGAGGTACTGGCCACCAATGGCGGCGTCGTTCTCAAGATCGGCAACCGCATCGAGGTGCTGCGCGACGATGGCCTGCCCGTCCGCGTGATCTTCGACAAGGTGCCCGACAATCTCCGCTCGCGACCCACGCTCTCGGTCACCATCAGCGGCGACCGGCGCGGCCCCAAACCCATCACGCTCAACTATCTGACCGGCGGTCTCGGCTGGCGCGCGGACTATGTCGCGCTGTTCGACGACAAGACATCCAAACTTGATGTGCAGGGCTGGGTAACGCTCACCAATTCCAGCGGCACGACCTACGACAACGCCGACACGACGCTGGTCGCCGGCACGCCGCTGCGCGCGGATCAGTACAACTCGCGGCAATACCGGCCACAACCAGCGCGTCCGCAACTGCAGCAAGCCGGCACCGAGTCCGGCGATCGCGAGCGGCTCGGCGATTTCTATCTCTATCCGTTGGCCGAGCGCACCACGATCGCGAACATGCAGACCAAACAGGTCTCGTTCCTGGATGTGCAAGGCGTGCCTGCCGAACACGGCTACGAATTCCGTAATTACTGGCTCGGCACGCAGGAAAACCCGCAAAGCGCCAAAACGGTCTATCGCTTCTCGACCGGCTCGGCCAAAGGGCTCGGCGATCAGCTGCCTGCCGGCATTCTGCGCTTCTACATCCGTGACAAGCAGGGCGACCCGCAATTCATCGGCGAGAGCAGCATCGACCACACGCCGATGGGGTCCGTGTTGTCGCTGTCGACGGGCGACGCCTTCGACATCAAGGTGAAGCCGGTCGTCGAGAAGCGCGAACGGATCAACCTGTTCCGCTGGAAAACCAGCATGCGCTACACGGTCACCAACGCGAGCCCGCGCGAGGTAAAGGTCGCTCTGCAACAGGATGGGCTCTGGGGCGATACGCGGATCGAAACTGAAAGCATGACGAGCACGCGCCCCAACGCCAACATGGCGGAATGGATGGTGACTGTTCCCGCAAATGGTTCGGTCGAAGTCACGGCGACATTCGACACCGCTTATTGAGGCGCGCGTCATGCGGCTGCCTGGCCTCAACCGCATCGGGATTGTCACGCTCGCGCTTCTCGCGGGCGCAACGGGTGCTGCAAACGCCCAACCGGTGACGGCTGGCGCGCCGGTGGACCTGTCAGTCACCGTCTATCGCGATCCCTATCGCGAGGAAGGCGGTTTCGATCTCGACTATCTCGGCGGTTTCGCGCTGATCACAGAGTTCCGCCCGGTGCAGCTGTCGCCCGGCGAACATACCTTACGGTTCGAAGGCGTCGCGGACGGAATCGAACCGGCCTCCGCCATTGTCACGGGCCTGCCCTCCGGCGTGATCGAAAAGAACCGGGACGCCATGCTGCTCAGCCCGTCCGCGCTGGTCGAAGCGGCTGCAGACCAGCAGGGACGCGTCATCGCCTATCGCACCGACCCCGCAACCGGCGTCACGACGACGGAGCAAGGGGTCATTCGCTCCGCCGCCAGCGGCGTAGTTTTCGAAACGCCGGAAGGCATCGAGGCGCTGCGATGCTCAGGCCTTCCCGAAACCATCGCCTTCGAGACGTCTGCTTCGGGCCTGTCCTCGACGCCGACGCTGTCGATCCGCACCCGCGTCACGGAACCCGTCGACGCCGTCATTCAGCTGTCCTACCTCGCACGCGGCTTCGACTGGTCGGCGGACTATGTCGCTGACCGCTCGGGCGCCGGCTCGCTCGACCTCGGCGCCTGGATCACGCTGGCGAACAGCAATGGCGTCTCCTTCCCTGACGCGCGTGTGCAGATCGTTGCCGGCCGCCTCAACCGCGAAAGCGGCGAGGTAGAGCCCATCGAGATCGGCCAGCCGATCTTTGCCCAATGCTGGCCCATGGGAACCACCAGCGATATGCCGCCTGTGCTGGAGTTCGCAAAGGGCCTTTCTGTGACCTCCGAGATGTCGAGCGATCGCGTGATGGTCACAGCGTCGATGCGAGCCCCGATGGCGGAAGACGCGCCGCTTCCGGTGGCGGTGTTTGAGGCGACGCAGGAGGATCTCGGCGACCTCAAACTCTATCGCCTGCCAGTCCGCACATCGGTCCTGAGTCGTCAGGCGAAACAGGTCCGCATGTTTGACCGCGACGACATCCCGGTAACACGCATTTACGAGCGGAACTTCTCCGCGAACAGCAACCTCGGCTATGCGCCCTTGAGCATGCTGCTGCGCACGAAGAACACCGAGGAGAACAATCTCGGCCTTCCCCTGCCGTCTGGCCGGGTCCAGCTGTTCGAGGAATCAACCCGTAGCGATCCGGCGCTGCGTCTTCTCGCGGGCGAAACCACGCTGCGCGATCTCACGCTCGACGAGGAGGTCGAGTTCACCTTCTCGGGCGGACCCGATGTACAGGCGCGGCAGGTCTATGAAAGCCTGGAAATCTCCGCGACCCAGGCTGGCCTACCCTTCCTTCCGCTCCTGCGCATCATCCCTGGCGTGAACGCGGGAACAATCCGGCTGAACCGGGTCAGCCGCATCGAAGTCTCGAACGCGCGCCCTTATCCGGTGGATGTTGAACTGCGGCTCTATCTTCCGGCGGGCGGCGAAGTTGTCCGCGCGGACAAGCCCTATGGCCAGAAGAACGGACGCCCCATCTTCCGGCTTACCGTGCCGGCGAACGACTCGCTGACCGTCCGCTATCAGACGACGTCGCGGTCGAACTGAACTCAGTCCGCGAACCCGACGAACCGCACAGCGTCGTCCACAGTCTTGCGGCGCGAGACGACGGCGTTGGCTGGAAACGCCTCGTCTGGCCAACCCATGGCGATGCACATCATGATCACCTGATCGTCTGGTATGCCGGCATGCTCCCGCACGACCGGCGATTGCATGATGCCCTGGCTGTTGATCACGCACCCTAGCCCGCGCGACCACGCCGCATTCACCAGCGCATTCGTCACGCCGCCGCAATCGAACGGTCCAATGTCCCCGCCATGGATCACGCGGTCATAGGTGACGACAATCGACACCGGCGCATCAAACTGACGGAAGCCGCGCATCACCCAGTCCTGCCGCTTTTCCTTGTCCTCGCGCGCGATCTCCATGGCGGCGAAGAGCTGCTTGGCCACGTCGATCTGGCGTTCGCGGTGCAGGCCGCCATAAGCCCCATGGCTGCGGAACTCGCGGGAGTCCGGCACGCCAGCCAGATTGCGCTCCGTGTTTCCTTCACGAATGCGATCGAGCGGATCGCCCGTGATCACATGGAAATTCCACGGCTGGGTGTTGTAGGAAGACGGCGCCCGCATCGCGAGCTGGATCACATCCCGGATGAGATCTTTCGGCACGGGCTTTTTCAGGAATCCGCGAATGCTGCGGCGGCCCAGCACGACGTCGTCATAGTTCATGGCGATACCCCCGAGGATCGGCCGATTATCTGGCTGTCCAGACCAGCCGCGTCGCCGCCAGCAACAGGATAACGCCCAGCGCCTGGTGCGTCAGCGACATGTCCAGCGGCGCTGCATGCATCAGCGTCGCGATCCCCAGCACGGCCTGCGCAAGCGTCAGCCCCGCGAACAGGGGAAACAGTGACCAGTGCTGCGCGCGGAAGCGCCAGGCCGCAAACGCCGCAACGATCACAAGCGAATAGGCCAGCATGCGATGGAAGAACTGCGTCGTCGCTTCGTTCTCGAACAAGTTGCGCCAGAATGGGTCCAGCATCCACATCGTATCGGGGATCACCTGCCCCGACATCAACGGCCAGTCGGTGAAGCCACGCCCCGCATCGAGCCCGGCCACAAGCGCGCCGAAGGCCATCTGGAAGCCGACCAGCCAGCCGATGATCGACGTCCATCGCGACGCGCCCGGCGGCGTCTCGCGCCGCGTCGCGCCCAGTTCCAGCCAGAGCCAGAAGCAGTAGGCTATGATCAGCAGCGCCAGCCCGAAGTGAGTCATCAGCCGGTAAGGCGCAACGGAGGTCAGCTCCGAATTGACGCCGGAAGCGACCATCCACCATCCAATCGCTCCCTGCAGGCCGCCCAGCACGAACAGGACAAGCAGATGCGGCATCAGCTTCCGCGTCGTCCGCCCGGTCAGCCAGAAGAACAGGAACGGCACAAGGAACACCACGCCGATGGTGCGGCCGAGGTGCCGGTGGCCCCACTCCCACCAGTAGATCCCCTTGAACCCGTCCAGCGTCATATCCGGATTGAGAGCGTGGTATTGCGCCGTCATCGTCTGGTATTTGTGGAACGCGTCCTGCCAGTCCGCATCCGACATTGGCGGAATGGCGCCGAGCAGCGGCTGCCACTCGGTGATCGAAAGCCCGGAGTCCGTCAGCCGCGTCGCCCCCCCGACAAGGATCATCAGATAGACCATCCCGGCGATCAGCAGCAGCCACGCGCGCACCAGCCCGACACCCTTGGCCGGGGCCATGGGGTTCAGGGACGGGGATATCGCGACAGCCTCGCTCATTGCGCTCTTATCCCGCCTGTGACAACGGAAGGCCAGCGGAAGGAAAGCCGCAGGAGCCTGCCGCATGCGCAAGCTGGTCGGATCACTGGTGCTGGTGGCCTGGATGATCGCCTACATCGCTGTCGCGGCGGTGATCGGGGACCGTATCGCCTCGGAGCACTGGGCCTGGAAGGTCCTGTATTTCCCCATTGTGGGCATTGCCTGGGTGCTGCCGCTGAAGCCCCTGCTGCGCTGGCTCCACGCCAAGGATGGGCCCCGCGAAAGTCCGGATATCTAGATCAGTTAGACGCCGCAATCCGATCCGGGGGTCGATCCATATTTGGCCGTGACGGTCGAACTTGCCTTGGGATTACGCAGCACAGCGTCCACACCGACGCGCGCCCATTTCACGGTGAAGCCGTCGACTACCCGATAGGAGAAGGGAATGCCGTCCAGTTCCGGTGTCTCGGAAATCAGCTGCGCAACCTCATTCCGGTAGGCGTCACTTGTCGTGCTGACGCGAACCTCAAGCATGTCTTCGCGGCGAGATCCTGTATCTTTCATCATCTCCTGTAGTGTCGTCAGCACGACGAAGAGCTCATCGGCCAGCTTGTCGTGACGGGCGCCATCGACCGAACCGACCGTTTCAAGCCAGACAATATCAGGATTGTCGGCGTGGATGCGACAAGCGTCGCCAGCGGTGAAACGATCGATAAGCGATGGCGTTTCCGGGGGCGCGGCGCCCGCACTCATCGGCGCCAGCATCAGACCGGCCACGGCAAACGCGATCTCCAGTTTTCTCATGATGAAGTCCTCCCAACGCATGAGAGAGTGGATTGACATGAGTGAACAGATCATGAAGCGCGGGAAACATGCCGCCCACCGGAGCAACCACAAAAGCAAACGGGGCGGCCCTGTAGGACCGCCCCGCTGTCTTGTCGCCGCCCCGGAGAGCGGCTTCAGAGGGTCAGTTAGAACATCTGCATGATGTTGCCGCTGCCGGTGAAGGACTTGCCCTTCCGGTCAGCCGCCTTCAGCGTGTCGCCGCCGAAGTTCATGCGGAGCGTAACGCCGAACACGTTGGCTTCAGCAATGTCGCCGTCGAGGCGCTGATAGCTCGCACCCACCGAGAACGGCGAGTTGTCGAACATGTACTCGAGGCCAACGCCAATCGAGTTCACATCGGCGTCGCCGCCGCTGGAGTCAGCGCGGCCGAGCATGGCTGTCACATCGAAGCGCAGGTTGTCCGACGCGAAGATGCGATAGGCGCCGCCGACGCTGTAGAAGTCGACATTGCTGTCGTCGTCGGTGAGATAGTTGAGGTTCAGCGCCAGCGTCGAGGCGTCGAAGAACTGGGCGTATTCACCGCCGAGACCATAGACCGTCGAACCGTCGCCGTCCGCCAGACCGACATAGCCGCCCCACGCGTTGTTCTCGCCGAAATTGACGAGGTGCGCGCGGCCGGCCAGCGTGCCGTCAGCATTGTCGCCGTCGTTGTAGGAGCCCTCGAGGATCGCCGACCACGAACCGCCGGTCGGGATCACGACTTCGCCGTCGATGCCGTAAGCATCCGCATCGCCGAAGTCGGTATCGATGCGCGTGTAGTTCACGCCAGCGCTGCCCGTCTGTGCGAAAGCTGCGCCGGAGATCATGGAGAGACCCGCCGCAAGCGAGGCGGTCACGACATATTTTTTCATGTTATTTCCTGTCGATTAGGAACGGGCGGAATGCCCGCGGGCGCTCTCTATCAGCGCCGCCCTTGAGTCGGCTGTCGCTTAAACGTCACAAGGGCGCCTGCCTTTTTGGCGCCTCAATCCGTTAAGGTTGCAGGCCTGTCCGGAAGAACCCGTCCTTACGGGCGAAAAACTGAGTCCGCACACGGACATATTGGGCAAAATTCACGTGCTTCGATGGTCGAACGACTACGTTGAGTCAGCGCAACGAACTCAGTCGCAAGTGCTACGCGTTGGTACCGTGGCGCGCGCGCATCGGGGTCCGCCCCGTCAGAGCACACTCTCGATCGCTGCGCGGACATCCCGGCTTTCCGGTTCGTACTTCGATCTGAACGCCGCAACGGGCGCGCCGGCCTTGTCAGTCAGCAGCTTGTGGAAGTTCCACGCCGGATGCGCCGTCTTGCCCAGCGTCTCACGCGCCCACTTGTAGAAGGGATGCGCCTTGCCGCCCCTTACGCGTGTCTTCTCGGTCATCGGGAAGGTGACGGAGTAGGTCACGGCGCAGAACGCGGCGATCTCCGTTTCCTTGGCCGGCTCCTGCCAGAGGAACTGGTTGCACGGCACGCCGATCACCGTCAGCCCGCGCGGATGCATCTCCTCATACAGCCGCTGCAGCCCGGCATACTGCGGCGTGAACCCGCACTTCGACGCCACATTCACCACCAGTAGCGCCTGCCCCTCGAACTGCTTCAGCGGCAAGGGTGCGCCGTCGATGCGCGTGAACGTGAAGTCATAGGCGGTCGTCATGCCTTCAGGGCCTCATCAACGGCCGCGGAGATTTCCGGAGCCAGCGGCTCGGTGCGCGGATCGAAAGCCCTGATCGCCTGCCCATCCTTGCCGATCAGCAGCTTGTGGAAATTCCAGACGGGCTCGGCCGGCTGACCAAGCTCGCCCAGCATCCACTTGTAGAAGGGATGCGCATCCTCGCCCTTCACATCCACCTTCTCGGTCAACGGGAAGTCGACACCGTAGGTCATCGAACAGAAGGTCTGGATTTCTTCGTTCGTACCAGGCTCCTGCCCCATGAACTGGTTCGAGGGGACGCCAAGCACAACCAGCCCTGCATCCTTCCTGTCATGATAGAGCTTCACCAGCCCCTCATACTGAGGCGTCAGTCCGCATTTCGAGGCGACGTTCACGACGAGAACCGCCTTGCCGCTGAACCCGCTGAGCGGCAGCGCCTTGCCATCAATGGCCGTAAAGCTGAAGTCGTGGGCTGTGCTCATTGTGCTGGCTCCCTCTCGCCATTCGAAATGGGTCGGCCCGGCGCCCTTTCAATGCCGTTCGCCTCATCCCACGCGCGGCCTTCCGCGATCAGCCGGTCGGTATGCGTGCGGATCGCCTCGCCCAGCGCCTTGATCATTTCGTCCTTGCCCAGCCCCGGCGGAATGGGATCAAGAAACTCGATCACCGCCGGCCCCGGATACTTGGCGTAATCCTGCTCCTGCCAGCGCAGGCCAAGGCTGGTCGCCACCGGCACCACCGGCCATTGCGAGGCTTCCTGCATGTGCCACACGCCGGCGCGGATGCGCTTGTGCTCGCCCACCTTGGTCAGGTGTCCCTCCGGATAGATCAGCACGATGCGCTTTTCCTCAGCGGCCTTCGCAAAGCTGGCCGCGAGATCCTTGCGCGCTTCGGACCCGCCGCAATTGTCGATCACGATGGCGCCAAGCTTCTCCAGCACGCGCGCCACGAACGGGAAGCGCTCCAGATGGTCCCCCGTCACGAACGCCACATCGTCGAACTGGATGTACATCAGGAAGCCGTCGCCATAGCTCGAATGCTTCGGCGCGACGATGAAAGGCGGCGGCGGCAGGCGTTCCTTGCCCCGCACTTCAGGCTTGATGCCGATCAGCTTCATCAGCTGAACCATGCGCCGCGAATAGCGCCGCACAGCCCAGCGCACGCCCTTGCGTCCCGGCACAAGCGCCAGCAACGCGGCCAGCACGACATACCAGAACGAAATCCACCAGAACCCGACGGCGAAGGCGAAAGCGCGCATGATCTTTACCGTCAGCCTTTCGCGATCTTCGTTGGATCGCCCAGCTTCCTGTTCAGCGCCGCGGCTTCCTTCGCCAGCCTCGCAGCGGTAGCCGGGTCAACCGTATCGCCCTTGCGGAATTCCTGGGTCGCCATCTCGTACTTGCCGCTGGCCTTGAGGCCGGGTTCGATCTTCGCTAGGCGCTTGCCGCGCCAGAACCCGAACAGCACACGCTCATCCTCCGCCCGGATCAACAGGACCGGGCCGTGGCTGAAGAATACGATGTGCCCCCACTTGATGACCTGCTCGAACGATGCAGCGCCGGTTACGGCCTCGCGCAAGGAGGCGACGACCTCCTTCTTCCACCCACGCAGCGCACGCACATAGGCGTCAGGGTCGGCAGCGACAGGTGCGCCCTTCTTCATCATTGGAGAAACCCAACCTCCGGCTGCGGCCAAGTGCTGCCACTAATCGGGGGGCGCGGTCAAATCGAAGCGCAGTTGCTGCGGGATCACTCCGCCTTTGCGACCTTGTCCTGCGTCTTCAGATCGAAGTCGCTGGCGTCGTGGCGTTCGTGCAGCTGGCTCTTGGGATCGCCCCAGGTGCGGTTGACCATGCGTCCGCGCTTGACCGCAGGCCGCGCCGCAATCGCATCGGTCCACCGCAGAACATTCTTGTACTCATGCACGGCAAGGAACTCACCTGCTTCGTACAACACGCCTTTTACCATCGCGCCGTACCAGGGCCAGTTCGCCATATCCGCGATGGTGTAGGCGTCGCCCGCAAGATATTCGCTGTCGGCCAGCCGCCGGTCCAGCACATCAAGCTGCCGCTTCACTTCCATGGCGTAGCGGTCGATCGGGTACTGCCACTTCTCTGGCGCATAGGCGTAGAAATGACCGAAGCCGCCGCCCAGGAAGGGCGCGGCGCCCATCTGCCAGAACAACCAGTTCAGCGTCTCGGTCCGCCCCGCGCGATCGGTCGGCACGAACGCCCCGAACTTCTCCGCGAGATAAAGCAGGATCGATCCCGACTCGAAAACGCGCAGCGGCTTCGGCTCGCCGTGATCAACCATCACCGGAATCTTGGAGTTCGGGTTGATCTCCACATAGCCGCTCGAAAACTGGTCGCCCTTGTTGATGTTGATCAGCCACGCGTCGTACTCGGCGCCGGCATGCCCAAGCGCCAGAAGCTCCTCAAGCATCACCGTCACCTTCACGCCGTTCGGCGTACCCAGCGAATAGAGCTGGATCGGATGCTTGCCGACCGGCAGTTCCTTGTCGTGTGTCGGCCCCGCGACCGGCCGGTTGATGTTCGAGAACCGGTTCACCGCCCCCTTGTCCCAGGACCAGACCTTCGGCGGTGTGTAGGCGTCGGCGCTCATGCGATGAATTCCCGATCAGTTCAGACCAAAATGTGCGGTCCGCGCCGCTGTGAGACAAGGCGAAATCCTGCGTCCTGATGTCCGTTCACGTAAGGCAGACTGCACCGTCCGCGCAGAAGAACTGACATGAGGCGCGCGGCGCGTTACGGTCCGGGTTCCAACAGGGGAACCCCATGCGCCACATCCTTGTCATTGCGGCAATCGCGGCCGCTGGCTGTACGACGACTCCGGCCACGCCTGACCAATGGCTCCAGGGCGCCGGCTATGCGCCCGTGGGCAACGCCACAAGCATGGATGCCGCCTTCCTGATTGGCTCCCCCACACAACCGGGACTCTACACCATCCGCGTCCACCTCAGGGATGGCGGCCTCATGCCGCCGCACAGCCATCCGGATGATCGCATGATCACCGTGCTCTCCGGCACGCTCTACTACGGCTTCGGCACAACCGCCGATCCAGCCGGGACGACCGCCTACCCAACCGGCGCCACCTTCTTCGCGAAAGCGAACGATCCGCACTACGCCATCGGCCGGGGCGACGTGGTCTATCAGGAATCCGGAATGGCCCCGACGGGGACGAGGTGGGTCGACCACTAGGCGACAGCGCTATCCCGCTGGGCCGCATCCGCGTCTTCATGCGCGCGCGACTGGCGGCTCCACAGGTCGGCGTAAAGACCACCGCGATCCAGAAGCTCGCGATGTGTGCCGCGTTCGACGATCTTCCCCTCGTTCAGCACGATGATCTCGTCGGCGCCCGCGACGGTCGATAGCCGGTGCGCCACCATCAGCGTCGTGCGTCCTTTCGCGGCTTCGTCGAGCGCGCCCTGCACCTCCTGCTCCGTGGCGGAATCGAGCGCGCTGGTCGCCTCGTCGAGAACAAGGATCGCCGGGTTCTTCAGGATCGCCCGCGCAATCCCCACGCGCTGGCGCTCACCACCGGAAAGCTTGACGCCCCGCTCGCCGACCCGCGTCTCCCATCCCTTCGGCAACCGGTCGATGAACTCCAGCAATTGCGCCCGCCGCGCCGCATCGCGCAATTCCTCGTCGCTGGCGCCGGGACGGCCATAGAGCAGGTTCTCCTTCATCGAGGCGTTGAACAGCACCACCTCCTGCGGAACCAGTCCGATCGCGTCGCGCAACGATTGCTGCTTGAGGCCGCGCACATCCTGGCCATCCAACAGCACGCGCCCGTCTTTGGTGTCGTAGAAGCGAAACAGCAGCTTCAACAGTGTCGACTTGCCCGATCCCGACGGGCCCACCACGGCCAGCTTCGTTCCGGCCGGCACAGTGAAGGTCACGCGGTCAATCCCCGCCGCGCGGGCATCATGCGTGAACGAGACATCCTCGAAGCGCACTTCGCCGCCCCGGACATCAAGCGGCTTCGCATCCGGAGCATCCTGCACCTCTGGCTTCATGTTCAGGAGCCCGTAGAGCTTCTCGAGATCGACGGCGCCCTGCTTGATCTCACGGAAGGCAAAGCCAAGGATCGACAACGGCCTGTAGAGGTTCGACATGATCAGCACGACCGCCGCCATGTCGCCCGCCTGCACCTGACCATTGAAGGTCCCGAACGCCGTGATCACAGCGACGCCCGTAAGCCCCAGCGCCATGATGACGTCCTGCCCGGCGTTGAGCAGGGCGAGCGAGCGCGACACCTCGATCATGTTCTTGTTGTAAACACGCATCGCCGCGTCATAGCGCTGCGTCTCGCGCGTTTCCGCGGCAAAGGCCTTCACCGTCTCGAAATTGGTGAGACTGTCCACCGCCAGAGCGCGCAGCTCCGTATCCGCCGCATTGAGCTTGCGCCGCTGCTCCACCCGCCAGTTCGTCAGCATGGCCGTGAACACGGCGTAGAGCGCAACAGTCGCAACCGCGACCAGCGCCGCCAGCCAGCTATAGCGTGTCGAGAGAACGAACGCCGCCAGCGCTAGCTCGATCAGCGTCGGGCCGATGTTGAAGGCGAGAAAGCGGATCAGGTAATCCAGCGCCGCGACGCCGCGATCGATCACACGGTTCAGCGCGCCTGTCCGCCGCGTCTGGTGGAAGGACAGCGACAGCCCCTGCGCATGACCATAGGACTCGACCGCCACCAGCCGCTGCGCCTCCTGGCTCACCGGCGCGAACAGCGCATCGCGCAGGTATGGCAGGTTCGCAGACAGGATGCGCGCGCCCGTCCACCAGCCGATCAGCAACATCACCGCGGCCAGAGCAGCGTCCGGCCCCGACATCCGGTTGATGGCGTCCCCGAAGAACACGGGCGCATAGACCGCGAACACCTTGGCCGTCAGCGTCAGCACCAGCGCCAGGAACATCACCACCCGCCAGCGCTTCAGCTCCGGCCGCGCCATGATCCGGCCGATCCGGGCCAGCGACACGCCAAGCCCGGCATCCCCGGTCTCGATCGCATCGACGTCGTGGGGGGAAGAAGCGCGGGGATGCATGGCCATGGCCCAGAAATAGGCCCGCTATCCGGGAAACGCCAGAGTTCCCGATCGCGGCTCCCGCCGCCGTGGTGTCAGCAGGCCGTAGCGCCGGGCTGTGGAAGGCCGTCCTCTGGCCGCTTTCCCGCCGCCCCGAACCGGCGCATCTATGGCCGACAAGAAAGAGAGAAAAGAAGAATGTCCGGAATCAAATCCGTCACTGTCTATTGCGGCTCCGCCCCCGGGGCCGACCCCGGCTACCTCGACCTCGCCCGCCGTCTTGGCCGCTCTATCGCCCGCCGCGGCTGGCGCACGGTCTATGGCGGCGGCAATGTCGGGCTCATGGGCGCCGTCGCCAGCAATGCGCGGGATTCCGGCGGAAAAGTGCTGGGCGTCATGCCGCATTTCCTGCGTGACCTCGAAGGCGTGCTGGACGGCATCGAGAACCGCTACACCGACAACATGCACCAGCGGAAACAGGCCCTGCTGGACGAGGCGGACGGCCTCATCGTTCTGCCCGGCGGCATCGGCACGCTCGAAGAGGCGGTCGAAACCCTGTCGTGGGCCAAGCTGTCGCTCCACCGCAAGCCGATGGCGTTCCTCAGCGAGAACAACTACTGGCAGCCCTTCTTCCACCTGGTCGATCACATGATCGAAGGCGCCTTCCTGCCGAAATCGTTCCTCCAGCTGATGGCGGACACCAGCTCGCCGGAAGCGGCGCTCGATGCGCTGGAGCAGCGCGCAATCGCGCTCTAGCCGGCGCAGCCCCTCCAGCATCACCGGGCTCGCGCGGACGTGTACGGGCTGCGGCAAACCGGAAACTCCGCCGTATTGCCGCAACGGCCAGAGCCTTCTAGTTTGCGCCCGCCGGGCAGGCAGCGGGGGAGAACGCGTCACCGCCCAGGCATTGATAACAATGGCCAAAATGGCTGGCGGAGGAAATTCGATGCGCGCCCACCTGATGTCGCTGGCTATCGCCGCGCCTGCCCTGCTGGCTGGCCTCGCCGCCTGCAACAACAATCCAACCGTCGCGTCGGCTGATACGCCGAAGCCGATCGCCAGCCAGCCCATGGGCGCTGCGGCCGTCAATGCCGAACGCATCATCGGCTACGCGAAAGAGCCCGGGTCCTGGCTCGTGGCGGGCGGGGACTACGGCGAACAGCGTTTCAGCCATCTCGACCAGATCAACGACGCCAATGTCAGCGAGCTTGGGCTCGCCTGGTATGCGGACATCGATACTGAGCGCGGCCAGGAATCGACGCCGGTTGTAGTCGATGGCGTGATGTACCTCACCACGGCGTGGTCGATGGTGAAGGCCTACGACATCCAGTCCGGCTCGCTTCTGTGGGCCTATGATCCGGAGGTCGACCGCGCCAAGGGCGCCGACGCCTGCTGCGACGTGGTCAACCGCGGCGTCGCCGCCTGGAACGGCAAGATCTATCTCGGCGCGCTCGATGGACGCCTGATCGCGCTCGACGGCAAGACCGGCAAAGTCATCTGGGAAAAGCAGACGACCGACACGACGCTGCCCTACACCATCACGGGCGCGCCCCGCATCGTGAAAGGCAAGGTGATCATCGGAAACGGCGGCGCCGAATATCGCGTCCGCGGTTACGTCACCGCCTATGACGCCGAAACCGGCGAGCAGGCCTGGCGTTGGTGGACCATCCCCGGCGATCCGTCGCAACCATTCGAACAATCCGAACTCGCCGAAGCCGCCAAGACGTGGAACGGCGACAACTACTGGAAGATCGGCGGCGGCGGCACTGTCTGGGACGGCATGGCCTACGATCCGGAACTCGACCTGCTCTATGTCGGTACCGGCAACGGCAATCCATGGAACCAGAAGATCCGCTCGCCCGGCGGCGGCGACAACCTCTATCTGTCGTCCATCGTCGCGCTCGACCCCAACACCGGCAAATATGTCTGGCACTACCAGACCACGCCCGGCGAAACGTGGGACTACACGGCAACCCAGCCGATCATGGTGGCCGACCTGAACTACCCCACCGGCAAGCGTCGCGTCGTGATGCAGGCGCCTAAGAACGGCTTCTTCTATGTGCTCGACGCCAAGTCCGGCGAACTGCTGAGCGCCGAGAAATTCGCGCCGATCACATGGGCGACGCATGTCGATATGAAGACCGGCCGGCCGGTCGAAGTGCCGGAAGCCCGCTACGAGGTCACCGGCAAGCCGGCCATCGTGGCGCCCGCCGCGCTCGGTAT
Organism: Hyphomonadaceae bacterium; assembly: GCA_041398245.1. Lineage (GTDB taxonomy): Bacteria > Pseudomonadota > Alphaproteobacteria > Caulobacterales > Hyphomonadaceae > UBA7672. The sequence goes on along the minus strand of JAWKVC010000003.1, from coordinate 150,133 downwards.
GCACAACTGGCATCCCATGGCCTTCAGCCCGGAAACCGGCCTCGTCTATCTGCCGGTCACCGTATCGTCGGCGACCTACGCCTCGCCCGAGAAGTTCGAACTCAACCTCAATGGCTGGAACACGGGCATCAGCTTCTCGGCAGGCCCGGGCGTCACGGCCGTCCCCGCAACCGGCGCTGCGCCCAAGACGGAAGCCTATCTGATGGCGTGGGATCCCATCGCCGCCAAAGAGGTCTGGCGGGTGCCGAATGTCGACCCGCGCGGCGCCACGGGCGTGCTGACGACATCAGGGAATCTTGTCTTCTCCGGCAACCACGCCGGCGAATTCGCAGCCTATGACGCGCGCACGGGCAAGAAACTCTGGTCCGCGCCCACGCAGGCCAAGGTTGTCGCGGCGCCCTCGACCTTCACGGTCGGCGGCGAACAGCAGGTAGCGATCCTTGTCGGCGCGCGCGGCCTGCCGATCGGGCAGCAGCGCACTGTGCCGTCGAGCGCCAACAATTCACGCATCCTGGTCTTCCGCCTCGGCGGCTCAGCCAGCTTGCCGGGCGAAATGCCCAAGGCGGTGGCCGGCGCGCCAGTGACCGTGAAGATCGACCCGCCGCTGCTCACTGCCAATAACGAGACCGTTGCCGCTGGCGAGCTCCTGTTTGGCCAGAACTGCGCCGTCTGCCACGGTCCCGCCGTCGTTCCGGCCGCCGGCTCGATCGCGCCGGACCTGCGCTACTCCGCCCTGCTCTCGATGCGTTCAGGCTGGAATGGGGCTGTCCGCGAAGGCGACCGTGCCCAGCGCAACATGCCGGGCTTCAAGACGATCCTGACCGAGGAACAGACCGACGCGATCCTCGCCTACGTCATCAAGCGCGCCAACGACGAGAAGGCGGCGCAGGAAGCGGCGGCGCGGGGCACGCCATAGGGCGATCGATCAGCAAGCAAAGCAAAAGGCCCGCTGGAACCAGCGGGCCTTTTTTGTTTCTTGCCAGACAATCCTACGCACCCCCGCCCGTCGCGCTGCCGCTCTGCGTCTTGGTCGCAAGGCGCGCATCCTTCAGCAGCTGATCGACCATGATCCCCAGCGAAGCCCGCGTCCGCTTGTTGCGCTCGGCATAGAGGATCGACCGCAACTCCGCGAACGCCGTATCGAGGTTGTCATTGACGATCGCATAGTCGTACTCGCCCCAGCGCAGGATATCCTGCCCGGCGCCATCCAGACGGCTCTGCACCGACTTCTCGTCTGCGCCCGGCCGGCCCTCCAGCCTGCGTTTGAGCTGCGCCAGCGACGGCGGCAGGATGAAGACCGACACCACATCGCCCGGCCGGATCGTCTTCAGCGCCCGCGCACCCTGCCAGTCGACATCGAACACCACGTCCATGCCGGCCACCAGCCGCGCTTCAACCTCGCTGCGGGGCGTGCCGTAGTAATTCTTGAACACGCGCGCCCATTCGAGGAACTCGTCGCGGTCGATCATCTCCTGGAATTGTTCGACCGACCTGAAGTGATAGTCGATCCCGTCGGTCTCGCCCGGTCGCGGCGTCCGCGTCGTCGCCGACACCGACATCTCGACGCCCGGCGTTTCCGAGATCAGCCGCCGCGACAGCGTCGTCTTCCCCGCGCCCGACGGACTGGAGACGACGAACATGATGCCGCGCCGCGGGCGCTCCCGGTTGGTGCCGTCACTCGACATTCTGGACCTGCTCCCGGAACTGGTCGATCAGCGACTTCAACGCCAGCCCGATATTGGTCAGCTCCAGGCTGGCCGATTTCGAACAGAGCGTATTGGTCTCCCGGTTAAGCTCCTGACACAGAAAGTCCAGCTTCCTTCCGATCGCCTCACCTGACGCGAGGATGGCGCGAGCCGAAACAACGTGCGCCGACAGCCGGTCCAGCTCCTCGCGCACATCGGCGCGGGTGGCCATGACCAGCACTTCCTGCGCGACACGGTCGGCCTCGATGCTGGCGTCCTTGCCGATCTCCGCCAGCCGCGACCGGAAGCGTTCGCGCACCAGCTCAGGCTGGCGGCCGGCCTGTTCGCCGGCCTGCGCAACCAGCTGCTCCATCTCGGCCAGCATCGCCTTCAGCAACTTGCCGAGCCCTTCGCCTTCATGCGCCCGCGCCGCGAGCAGCATGTCCAGCGCCTGATCCAGGCCAGCCAGCAGCTCGCTGGAAACCTGTTCGTCAGCAGCCGAACTGGTCCGGCTTGCGCCCTTGATCACGCCCGGCGTTGACAGCAAGCCGTCCAGCCGCGCCGGCGCCGCGCCCGACCGCGCCCAGTGCCGCGACAACCGCACCAGTCGCGCCAGCTCGCGCGTATCCACCTGCGTCGCGCCGCCATCACGCGTCCAGTCGACGCGCAGCTGAAGCTGGAAGCTGCCGCGCTGGAAGCGCTCCTTGACGCGCTTGCGCGCCTCGAAGTCGACCGCATCGCAGCCGGGCGGAAAATTGGTGCGAAGATCGACGGACTTGCCGTTGACCGAGCGGACCTCCCAGACCCAGGCGCCCCAGGACGCCTGTCCCTGCGCCCGGCCAAATCCCGTCATGCCCCGGATCATGCCCCGCCCCATTCCGTCATCTTGGCCGCACGGCCGGCGTATTCACGCCCGCGGCTTCGTTCGCGCCGCGCAGCTTCCAGTACGCGTCGACACGTTTCTGATGCTCGGCATAGGTCTCTGAGAAATGATGTCCACCCTGACCGTCGGCCATCATGTAGAACGCCTTGGTCTTTTCGGGATTTAGAACGGCGCGGATGGCGCTCGCCCCCGGATTGCAGATCGGCGTCTCGGGCAGACCGTCGATCGCGTAGGTGTTCCACGGCGTCCTGGTGTCGAGATCCGCCCGCGAGATCTTGCGGCCGATCGGTTTGCCCTTGGTGACGCCATAGACGACGGTCGCATCCGCCTGCAGCCGCATGCCCGCCCGGAGCCGGTTGCTATAAAGCCCGGCCACGGTCGGCTGCTCGTCGGCGTTGCCGGTTTCCTTCTCGACGACCGAGGCAAGGATGATCGCCTCCTCGCGCGTTTTCACCGGAATGTCCGGATCGCGCTTGTCCCAGAGATCGTTCAGCAGGGCCTGCTGCGCATCCTGCATACGCTTGATCACGGACGCGACGGTATCGCCCCGCGACACAGCGTAGTCGCCCGGCAGCAGCGATCCTTCCGGCAGCCCTTCCGGCGCCTCGCCCGCCAGCTTGTAGGTCATGCGCCATTTGGCGCGAAACGGCTTCTGCCGCTGCTCTTCCGGCAGCGCATTGTAGGCGGCGCGCTGTTTCGCGATTTCCTCTTCAGCCGGCCGCCAGCCCGGATCGGTGGGGTTCCATTCCTCCTCGGTCAGCAACCGCAGGATCTGATGGCTCGACAGGCCCTCCGGGATCACCACCGCGTATTGCAGCGAAGCCCCGGCGCTGAGTTCGTCGACGATCGCCTCCATGCTGGCGCCGCTCGGGATCACATACTCGCCGGCCTTGAGCGTCGGCTTGTGGCCGAGGAATTCGCGAAGCCGCATGATCAGACGGAACTGGTCCGCATCGGCAATGGCGCCGGCCTCCTTGAGGCGCGTGGCGATCGCCTGCGTGCCCGCCCCGCGATCGACAATCACGAGACGCGGCTTGCCGTCCTCGGTCGCTGGTCCGCCAGCCGCATAGGCGCCGTTCAGCCACAGCCAGCCGCCGGCCGCAGCTGCGCCAGCCAGCAGGACGATCGCAAGCAGGACTCCGAGAAGCTTGCCCAAGCAGGTACTCCCTAGACCGCGCCCGCCAGTCTTACCCTGCTTCGGGTGATTAGTCCGGCGCCTTCATCACAAGGGCCGCGTTCGTCCCGCCAAAGCCGAACGAATTCGACAGGGCCGCCCGAACCTTTTTCTTCACAGCCGTGTGAGGCGTGAGATTGATCGGGGTCTCGAAGGACGGATTGTCGAGGTTCAGCGTCGGCGGGATCACGCCGTCGCGGATCGCCAGCGCGCAGAAGATCGCCTCAACCGATCCGGCGGCGCCCAGCAAGTGGCCGGTGGCCGACTTGGTCGACGACAGGTGTGTGGTCGAAGCCGAATTGCCCAGCACGCGCTCGACGGCGCGCACCTCGATCTCGTCGCCGGCCGGCGTCGATGTGCCGTGCGCGTTGACGTAGTCGATCTCGGACGCATCCAGGCCCGACCGCTGCAGCGCCGTGCGCATCGCACGCTCGCCGCCATCGCCGGTCTCATCCGGCGAGGTGATGTGGAAGGCATCGCCCGTAAGGCCGTATCCGACCACTTCCGCATAGATTTTCGCGCCGCGTTTCTTGGCGTGCTCGTATTCCTCGAGCACCACCACGCCGGCGCCTTCGCCCATCACGAAGCCATCGCGATCCTTGTCATACGGCCGCGACGCCTTGGTCGGCGTATCGTTGAAACCGGTCGACATGGCGCGGCACGCAATGAAGCCGGCATAACCGATACGGCAGATCGAGGCCTCGGTGCCGCCGGCGACCATGACGTCCGCATCGCCCCACTGGATCAGGCGCATGGAGTCGCCGATGGCGTGGGCGCCCGTGGCGCACGCCGTCACGACGGCGTGGTTCGGCCCCTTGAACCCGTACTTGATGGAGATCTGGCCCGACGCGAGGTTGATCAGCGCGCTCGGGATAAAGAACGGCGAGATGCGCCGCGGTCCCTTCTCGTGCAACTCGACTGCGGTGTCCGCGATTGTCTTGAGGCCGCCAATGCCCGAGCCGATCAGGATGCCGGTGCGGATCCTGTCCTCATAGTCCTCCGGCTTCCAGCCGGAGTCTGCGATGGCTTCATCAGCCGCCGCCATTGCATAGAGGATGAACTCATCGACGCGGCGTTGCTCTTTCGCCGACATCGTCTTGTCGGGATCGAACGAAGCCGGATCGCCAGCCGACCCGCCGCCACGCCCGCTGACCCACGGCGCCTGTCCGCCGATCTTGCAGGCAAGGTCGGACGTGTCGAAGAGGTCGATCTGCTTCAGGCCTGACTGACCCGCGATCAGACGTTCCCAGGACGCTTCACGTCCGCTTGCCAGCGGAGTGATCAGGCCCATGCCGGTGATAACGACGCGCCGCATAGCTTACCCGCCCGTGCGCCTCCGCGCGCCGGTCAGACGCGCTCTTTGATGAAGCGGACGGCGTCGCCGACGGTGCCGATCTGCTCCTGCACGTCGTCCGGGATCTCGATGCCGAACTCTTCTTCGAACGCCATGACGAGTTCGACCAGGTCCAGCGAGTCAGCGCCGAGGTCGTCGATGAAGGAGGCCTTCTCGTTCACCTTGTCGGCGTCGACTTCCAGGCGCTCGACCACGATTTTCTTCACGCGCTCGATGACGTCGGACATCTTTATCCCTTCCAGTATCGTGGTCCGTTGGGACCGGGAACATCTACGTTGCGGCGCGGTAACACGCCGGTTTTCTTTTGACCATAGCCTCGGTGAGGGCCGCAGCCTAGAGCATCGCCATCCCGCCGTTTACGTGCAGGGTCTGGCCCGTCACGTAGGCAGATTCGTCTGATGCGAGATAAAGGGCCGCGGCGGCAATGTCAGCCCCCGTCCCCAGCCGTCCGGCGGGAATCCCCTTCAGAAGGGCCTCTTTCTGGTCATCCTTCAGCACGTCCGTCATCGCGGTCTGGATGAAGCCCGGGGCGATGCAGTTAACCGTGATGTTCCGGCTGGCCACTTCCTGGGCCAGCGATTTGGAGAAGCCGATCATGCCGGCCTTGGAGGCGGCATAGTTGGTCTGGCCGGCATTTCCGGTGACCCCGACCACCGAGGTGATTCCGATGATCCGCCCGTGCCGGCGCTTCATCATCCCCCGCATCGCCGCCCGGGCGAGCCGGAAATAGGCGCCGAGGTTGACGTTGAGGACGCTGTCCCAATCCTCATCCTTCATCCGCATGAGCAGGCCGTCCTTGGTGAGGCCCGCGTTCGACACCAGGATATCCAGACCGCCCAGCGCCTCCTCGGCCTTGCCGACGAGGTCCGCCGTCGCCGCCGGGTCCGACAGGTTGCAGGGCAGGATAACCGAATTCGGAATGTCCTTCTGGGCCGCCTCAAGCGCTTCGATCCGCGTGCCGGAAAGTGCGACCTTGGCGCCGGCGTCGCTGAGCGCCTTGGCGATGGCGCCGCCGATGCCGCCCGAAGCGCCAGTCACCAGCGCGAAACGTCCCGTCAGGTTGAACATAATCCGTCTCCTCTTCCCCGGACTGTCATTCCGGAAACGCCGCAGGCGTTATCCGGAACCCAGGGGCCCTACGTACTGATCTCTCTACACGCGCCTTGGATTCCGGCTCTCCGCAGCTGCGTTGCTCCGCCCGGAATGACAAACGCGCGCGACACCCTATCCCAAACTCTTCGCGAACGCTTCGAGATCGGCTGGCGTGTTGAGCGCCACGGTCGCCGCGTCGGGCGCATTGCGCTTCACCATGCCGGACAGCTGCTTGCCCGCGCCTGTCTCCACGAACATGGAGACGCCGCCGCCACCCTTGTCCGGCGCATCGGCCATCCACTGAACGCATTCGCGCCAGCGCACGCGGCCCGTCACCTGTTCGACCAGCAGCCTGCGGATATCGACCGGCTCCGAGATCGGCCGCGCCGTCACGTTGGCCACAACCGGCACAACCGGCTTGGTCATGGCGACGGCGGCCAGCGCCTTCTCCATCTCGACAGCAGCCGGCGCCATCAGCGGCGAATGGAAGGGCGCGGATACGGGCAATGGAATGGCTTTCACGCCCTTCGCCTTGGCGGCTGCAATCGCTGCCTCCACGCCTGCCTTCGTGCCAGAGATCACCACGTTGCCGACATTGTTGTCGTTGGCGACAACCACCGTTCCTTCCGCGGAGCCTTCCAGCGCGATGGTTTCAGCGGTCGCAACATCGACCTTGCCGATCAGAGCCGCCATGGCGCCCTGACCCACCGGCACGGCCGCCTGCATGGCCTCGCCGCGCTTGCGTAGCAGCTTGGCCGCATCGGTGACCGACAGCGCCCCCGCAGCCGCCAGCGCCGAATACTCGCCCAGCGAATGGCCGGCCACGAAAGCCGCCTGCGAAACCTTCACGCCGAAATCCGCCTCCAGCGCCCGCGCCGCCGCGAGGCTCACAGCCATCAGGGCCGGCTGCGCATTTGCCGTCAGGGTCAGTGTCTCGATCGGGCCACCCCAGATCAGGTCCGACAGCTTTTCGCCCAGCGCCGCATCCACCTCATCGAACACCGCTTTCGCAGCCGGAAATGCATCGGCCAGTTCCTTGCCCATGCCGACGGCCTGGCTGCCCTGACCGGGGAAAATGAATGCGAAGGACATGGGAAACGCCTTGGAATCGGGATTTCGACGGGGTTTTCCTATGAACTGGGGCGTTTGGGCGCAAGGTGAACCGTCTCCGCGCCTGTGGAGCGCTTGATTCTGGCCCCTTTTCCTGTATAGCCCGCCGCTTCCAGTGAGAGGCGGTCCCTCGGCCCAATTCCGGGCATGCGGGATCCATCGTGACCGGTCCGCCCTTCGGACCGGGTGCGCCGCCCCTCCAAGAAGGGAAGACAAATGGCTTTCTACGAACACGTGGTCGTCACGCGACCCGATATTTCCCCACAACAGGTCGACGCGCTGGTGGAAGACATCACCCGCATCGTCACGGAAGGCAAAGGCAAGGTCGGCAAGACCGAGTACTGGGGCCTCCGCAACCTGGCCTACCCGATCAAGAAATCGCGCAAGGCTCACTACTCGCTGCTGAACATCGAGGCTCCCGGCCCGGTGCTGCACGAGATCGAGCGCCGTCACCGCATCAACGAGGACGTGCTGCGTTATCTCACCGTGAAGGTCGATGCGCTCTCTGACGAGCCCTCGCCCGTCGTCGCCCGCAAGGATCGCGACGAGCGCAAGCGCCGCGACGACGATTTCGGCGGCTTCGGCGGTGGCTTTGGCGACCGTCCGCCGCGCGGCGATCGTCCGCCCCGTGGCCCCCGTGGCGACCGCTAGGCGATAGGAGCAGGACACAATGGCTCAACAGAAGATCAATATCGCCAACCTGCCGTCGCGCCGCCCGTTCGGCCGCCGCCGCAAGGTTTGCCCGTTCTCCGGCGCTGATGCTCCGGCGATCGACTACAAGGACGTGAAGCTTCTCCAGCGTTACATCTCGGAGAAGGGCAAGATCGTCCCGGCCCGCATCACGGCCGTCTCCGCCAAGAAACAGCGCCTTCTCTCGCAAGCGATCAAACGCGCGCGGGCCCTGGCCCTGCTTCCGTACCTCGTGAAGTAAGGAGGGAACATCCCATGGAAGTCATCCTCCTTGAACGCGTCGAGAACCTCGGCGTCATCGGCGACGTGGTGAAGGTCCGCAACGGCTTCGCCCGCAACTACCTGCTGCCGCAGCACAAGGCTCTCCTCGCCACCGACGCCAACAAGGCCCGGTTCGAGCGCGAGCGCGCCGCCATCGAAGCCCGCAACGCCAAGGCCCGTTCGGTCGCCGAAAGCGATGCGAAAGGCTTTGAAGGCGAAAGCTATGTGCTGATCCGTCAGGCTGGCGAAACCGGCCAGCTCTATGGTTCGGTCGCCGCGCGCGACATCGCCGAGGCCGCCACGGCCAAAGGCCACAAGATCGAGCGCCGCCACGTCGTGCTGAACACGCCGATCAAGACGATCGGCATGCACGAAGTGACGATCCGCCTGCACCCGGAAGTCGCGTTCATGCTGACGGTCAACGTTGCCCGTTCGCCGGACGAGGCCGAACGTCAGGCCAAGGGCGAGAACATCATCGAGTCCCTGCAGGCTGCGACGAAGGCGCAAGACGCCGAAGCCGCGCAGGAGATCGCTGCTGCCGCCGCCGCCGCCTCTGCCGAGCGCGGTCCGGCCGAAGGCTGATCGCCCGGCTAGAACTGACCAGACAAAGAAAGGCCCGCTGGAAACAGCGGGCCTTTTGCTTGCCAGCTATCAATAAGGCCAGACAGCAATGCCGTGCGCCGCATTGCGTACATCCAGGGTGATGTTGAGCGCCGCGACCTGACGCCCCGCGCCGATATCATGCACCGCCACCGTTGTCGGGGACGATCCCGCCGCCACCAGCGTATCCGACAGGACGCACAGGCCGCGACCAAAGCCCGCCCGCGCAATCCCCGTCTCGTCGGCGTCGAGGTGCGTCAGCCGCGCCGGATCGTGCCGGGGAACCGGAATAGCCACGCGCCGGTCCGGACCCACCCACACCACCTCATCGCTTTCGGTGTCATTGTAGAGAACGCCGCCGCGGAACGGCCGCGCGTTATGCGTGCCCCGCGGCAGCCGTGCGACCGGACCCACCGCCGTCTGCGTGATCTGGACCAGCGCCGGAAGATTGCGGCCGGAGACAAACACACCCCGCGCATCGACATGAACATTGTTGATGTGGAACTGATTGCTCGGCGATGGCCCGCCGCTCTGGTTGGGATCGAAGACGCGCGCATTGATCGCGCCGCCGTCGGCCGATAGCCCGATGCCGAGATCGAAGCGCCGCGTCGCGAGATCCAGCCTCACAAGCGCATCGAACCCCGTCGACGTCAGGTAGAGCTTGCCGGCATGAGCCGACATCTCGTGGCAATGCTTCAGGTAGGCGCAGCGGTAGGATGCAGTCTGCCGGAAGGCCCGATCGAACACGAACAGCTCATCGCTCGCCGCGATGAATAACTCGTCTCCGACAATGACGATGCCGCGCAGGCCGCGATCCCCACCCCGTCCCTCGAAGTCGATGCCGCTAGTGTTCCAGTCGAGCATCTGCTCGCTGGACTGGCGATTGAGGTCGACGAGATAGACGCCGCCATGGCTGTCGCCCTGCTGCGAGCCACGCACCACTGAACTTACCAGCAACTTGGGAAGGTCGATCACGCCGGCGGAACGTAGTCGAAGATGAAGTGAATGCGATCCGGCCCGCGATTGGTCACCGCGTGATAATCGAGATTGCTCACCTCGTAGGCGACGCCCTCTTCCAGATAGTGGCTCTGTCCCCGGATGACGAAGTCGACATCGCTGGTGGTGACCAGCGGCACATGGATGCGGTGGGCCGCCGCAAAGCTCGGATGCGCGTCCTTGTGCAGCGCGATCCGCCCGCCCGACAGCAGCTTCGCCGCCATCGCCCGGATCACCGTTCCACCCGGCCGGTAGTGGTCGGCGATGATTTTATCCATCAGCGCGTTTGCGGGGGCGGCCATACGATCCCACCCGGACCGGCGCTCCACCGCTGGATCGGGCCAGGTGTTCGAGAACAGCATGACCAGCGACTGCGTCTGCTTGTGCTGTTCGAAGGATTTCTGGCGCGTGTCGTCTTCCAGCCAGGTCTGCGCCTGCGCGCCCGTAACCGCATCCTTCAGCGGCGCGTGGTCAACCGGCCCCAGCCGGCGAATAGGCGTCTCAAGCAGCATGTCGCTTCCCTCACGGAAAACCTTAGCCGCCGGCCCGAGGCTTGTCATGTCCGCTGGCGACACACCGGCGGCTTCTGCCGCAGGCCCGGCGCGCCGAATCGCGGCAATGTCGCCCGATGGCCACGCGCCCGCATTTCCTCGAATTCTTCGCCGGCGGCGGCATGGCCCGCGTCGGACTGGACGGTCTGTTCGATTGCGCCTTCGCGAACGACATCGACCCGATGAAGTGCGCCGCCTACCGGGCGAACAATCCGGGCCACGACATTGCCGAGGGCGACATCTGGAACCTCCGCTCGGCGGACATCCCCGCCGCCGATCTCGCCTGGGCGTCCTTCCCCTGTCAGGACCTGTCGCTGGCCGGCGGCCGCCGCGGCCTCAATGCGCCGCGCTCCGGCGCGTTCTGGGGCTTCTGGAACATCGTCGAGAAAAAGGGCGCCGCCGCGCCTAAAACCATCGTGATCGAGAATGTCGCCGGTCTGATCTCCTCGCACGGCGGGCGCGACCTCTCCACGCTTCTCACCACGCTGGCGGATGCCGGCTATCGCGTCGGCGCCATGCTGATCGATGCGGCGCTGTTCTCGCCCCAGTCGCGCCAGCGCCTGTTCATCGTCGCGCACAAGGGCAAGCTGCCGCCGCGCGTCGATGCCGGCCAGCCGGACGACCTGTTCCATCCGCCTGCTCTGCGCGCCACCGTCGCCCGCCTGCCGGACACAACGCATATGGCCTGGGTCTGGTGGCGCATCCCCCACCCGCCGCGCCGCAACACGGATCTCGCCGCCCTGCTGGAACGTAACCCGCCGGCCGACGTCTGGCGCTCGGACGCCGACACACAGCGCCTGCTCTCCCAGATGGCGCCGCTGCATCGCCAGCGTGTCGAGGCGGCGCTTGCCGACCCCGCATGGAAGGCCGGAGCCGTCTATCGCCGCATCCGCATCGAGGACGGCCAGCGCGTCCAGCGCGCGGAGATCCGCTATGACGGGCTGGCCGGCTGCCTGCGAACGCCCGCCGGCGGTTCGTCGAAACAACTGTTGCTGGTGACCGAAAACGGCCGCGCCCGCCTGCGCCCCCTGCTGGCGCGTGAGGCCGCCCGCCTCATGGGCCTGCCCGACAGCTATCGTCTCCCCGCCAGCGAGACCAATGCGCTGAAGGTGATGGGCGATGGCGTTTCGGTTCCGGTCGTACGCTGGCTGGGCGAGAACCTGCTTGCCCCGCTTGCCGGCGGACCGACAGCCCGGGCGGCCGCTTGACCGTCCCTGCGCCAAAGCGCCCCGGAGGATTTCGCGGCGGCCCGTTCCGTCCTACATTTCCGGTTCCGGGAGGACCCTCATGGACGACCGCCAGCGCGATCTCGACCGCCGCATCCGCCGCGCCCAGCGCAAGGAGTTCTTCCGCAATCTGTGGGAGGCCCGGCTGCTGATCGCCATCGGCGTGGTGATGCTGGCCCTAATCGTCGGGGGCATCAGCTACAATTCCAGCCAGCCGGAATTGGAGGAGACGGTCCTCGCGCATGTCGTCAACGATGGCGGCCTGATCACCACGCGGCGCGGCTCGCAGTACCATCACGAGACGGTCGCCTTCGACAATGGCGCAACCGTCTTCCTCGACATTCCGGGCGGCGACCCGGTGCGGACCGACGCACCGATCAAGGTCGAGGTCTACCGCAAGGACTGGGGCCCGTTGCATCAGGTTACCTACCGCTTCGCCGGCTACGACGAAGCGGCAAGCGCATCCTGAGGGCTACTTCTTCTTCGCGGCCTTCTTGGCCGTCGTTTTCTTGGCCGCCTTCTTCACGCCCTTCTTGGCCGCCGCCTTGGCCTTGGCTTCAGCCTCGGCCTTGCTGGTCTTGCGCAGATCGGCGGCGTGGGCGCGCTTGTAGGTCTGGATGTCCTTGAACTTCCCGCTCTTGTCGCGGACAGCGTAGAGTTTCGTGCCCTTCGAGCTACGATGGGTCGTGCGTGCCATGGTCGTTCCTCGCTTCACGGTGGATTCGCAGTCGTCAGCATCGCGCTGTCAGCCGCGAGAGACAACTACCCAACGGATATCTTCCGATGACGGACGTCTTTGATCCTGCACAACGCTCCGCCGTGATGCGGGCGGTCAAGTCGCGCGACACCGGACCTGAAATGGCCGTCCGCCGCGCGGCCCACGCGCTTGGCTTGCGCTTCCGGCTTCATCGCAGCGATCTGCCTGGCAGGCCCGACCTTGTCTTCCCGTCCCGGCGCATCGCCCTCTTCGTGCATGGCTGCTTCTGGCACGGACATGACTGCCCGCGCGGCGCGCGCATGCCCCAGAACAACCGCGACTACTGGCAGGCCAAGATCGGACGCAACATGGCGCGCGACAAGGCGACCATGACAGCGTTGCGCAAGCTCGGCTGGACAGCGCGCACGATATGGGAATGCGAAACGCGTGATCCGGCCGCGCTCGCGCGCCGCATCACGCGCCTGGTCGGCCGCGCGCGCCAAACTTGACCCGCCCCGTCTCCGCTTCCATCTTCACGCCCGGAAGCTGGGAACCCGAAAATGCTCCATCCGTCCACGCAGCAGCTCATTCGCAAACTCTGCGAACTGACCGACGCCGGCCACATTGCGTGGAAGGAAGGCGAGCGACAGTCCTCGCGCTTCGAGTCGGAAGGCTATGTCGTGGAAGTGGAGGCCGAACCGCCGACGCTACGGCTGCTGCGCGGCGATGGACGCGAGCTGGAACGCGCCAACGCAGCCGATCTCGTCGCCACGGTCTGGCCGGATGGCGACGGCACCTATGCCACGCATCTCGTCACAATGGCCGAGAAAGCCCATCGCGTCGCGCGCGGCGCCGAGGCGGCGATCGCCCGCATTCTGTCGTCGCTGTCGGCCCCGCCGAAAACCGATGCCGATCCGGAGCCGGAAGCTCCGCCCGTCGCCGCATCCGCGCCGCCCTCGCCTCATACCGCGCCGCCAGCCGAACCGCCGAAGCCCGAAACGACCGGGCAGGCTCAGCCAGCGCCCACGCCAGACGCATCTCCTCCAGCCTTCGGCGCTATCGAAGGCTTCGCCCAGCCAGTTGAATCTGCGCCCCCTCCCGCTTCGCCTCCGCTGCTGGCGATCCGGGGCTTTAGCGCCCGCTCAGTGCAGACGCCGGAATCGACAAGCGCGCGAGATCTCGCCGCCGCCGCGCAGCCTGCGCCGAAACCGCAAGAGCCCGCGCCCGGTCCGTCCGTCTACAAACCCTGGACCTGAACCGGCGGCCTAGAAACGGCACGAATCCGCAAGCATGCGGCCAAGCACCTGATCGCCCGCACGCACTTCCTCGCCCTTTTCGCAAGGAGCGGTCCCCGTAACGCCGTCGCGCAGGAAGCGCATGCGGGTCATCCATTGCGCCTGCGCGCCGACTTCCATCGGATCGAGATAGAGAATCTCGCCCGAGGACGCGTCCGCGCCACACTCATAGACTGTCCCGTTGCGCGCACGCAACGCCACGGACATGGTCGCTCCGTCCTGACGCGGCGCGATGCCGGTCACGAGCGCCGGCTGGCCAAGCTTGGCGAGGCACGCATCAACCGATGCAATTCCCTGAACCACCGATGTCGCCTCGGGCGAAGTCGCCACGCTGGCGGCCGGCGCCGGGAAGATACAGCCGACATACGCGATGTCATCATACGTAACTTCAGCTGCGATCTCGGCAGGCTGTCCGCCCGTCATGCAGGCATCCCGCCGGACAACGATCTTCAGCGATCCGCTCTGGAAGACATCAGCCTCGCCATCCTTGGTCGGCTGCACCATCGGCTCATCGATGGCGCGCATCGCCGAACGCTTGAACGAGAACCAGCCATCGACAATGTCGAGCCGCCAGAAGGGTTCATCGCCCACGCCATAGAAGGGCGGCTGGATCACCCAGCCCGACGTATCGAGCGGACCGGTTGGCCCTGTCACGATCGCAACGCCGCCCGCAGTCTGGCCGGCGTCTCCGCCCTGGCTTGCCCGCACCGCGCTGCCGCCAGCATTGCTTTCGGCGCCCGTCTCTGTTCCCGGCGCAGGCGGCGCCTCGCCGCCGCATGCAGCGACGGCCAATGCGCAGCCAAGCGCCGCGACCCGCAGGATTGCGGCGGCAGGATGTGCAAATCCTCCGGCCAGTCTCGACATACACAACTCCGCATGAAGCGGCAGAGGCCGCGTCCCTCGGCAACTGAGTCTCGCGACACTAGCACTTCCGCAATGCGTGAGGAGCCCCGTCGGCAATGCGCTTCGCGGAGCGGCGCAACTTCAGATTTTGGCGGCAAACGCCTGATTAGGTTCCGGTTTCCCGAGACGTCCGTGCTTTTGGAACCGATCAGGCGATTACAAGCCGGAAATCCCGGCGCGCAATCCGCACCGGAATCCGCAGATCCATCAGTCCCCGGCCGCCGACCGACGCCAGCAACTGGTCCGCCCGTTGCCGGTCATCCTCTTCCATCGCCTTGTAGTGGTCCTGGATGCGTTGCAGACGCCAGAGTGGGAAGGTGAAGATGCTGCGCTGCCCCCATCGCCCGCCGATCATGAACTCGTGAGTCCCGAGCTGCCGCTTGATCCGCGCGCCGCTCGGCTGCGCCGCGCTCCACGCTTCGAGCGCGCGGGCGCTGTCCGCCAGCACGGGAAACTGCTCACTGACCTGCCGCTTCAGGATCGGCAGCAGCGTGGCGGGGATTTCATCCTCGGGCAAAAGGTCGCCCTGCCCCGCGCGGGCCGCTTCCACACGCCCGATCCACGCTACGACAGCCGGCGCGAGCCGGCGCATGTGGGCGCCGGACTCCGGATCGCGCAGCAACACGGCCTGCAGCACGCCATAGAGCGCGAAATCCGCCAGCGACGGACGGCCGCCGAGAACGAAGGGCTGGCGGCGCAGATGTTCGGAGAAGTCCGCAAGGAAGCCCTCATAATGCGCCTCGATGCCCGAGGCCGTATCCTCGCTGACGCCGACGCGTGAGGCGCGCTCGCGCGCCGGCGCGGCCAGCACCTCGCCGATGGCGGCCTGCTCCTGCGGCGTCGCATTTGGCGCGGCGGTGCGCCCGAATTCGCTGACCATCCAGGCGTCATTGTACGCCCAGCGATAATGCAGCCCCGCAATCACCAGCCATTCGTCCGCATAGAGTTCGATCAGGCGCGAAACGAATTCCTGGAGCGGCGTTGGGGGATGGGCCGAAGGCCCGGGCGTTGCCGCATCGATATGATCGATGATTTCGGCGCTGTCCTGAACGATCTGTTCGTCAGGCGTCAGCAGGACAGGAATAACCGCATAACCAATGCGGGGTTCGATTACATCGCGATAGACTTCAGGCGTCGCGTCGCGCTCCGCGACATCCACGCCTTTCCAGCGAAGGCAGGCGCGCGCCTTTGCCGAGAACTGGCTCGCTTCCGCTCCGATGAGAACATATCCCATCCGTATGCCCGCAAATGGTCGCGCACCCCCCCGTCCCACTCCGGCGCACATCGGCCGAACTGTGCCTCAAAAGCCGCAAAGGTGGAATTGTTCAGCGTGTGAATTATTCTTTGCTCCACAGCTACCGCAGGGTCTCTGGCGGTTGCTTTCCCTAATGAATGCGCAATGAACCAATCACGGCGCAACCGTTCCTTTGGGGCCGCGTTTGTGCCCTGATCGCCGCCGATAAGCTCGGCGCGAACCGGCGTGCTCGTCGATTCGGACTGTTTCAAAGGGAGACTTCGATGAAGCGTATTCTTGTACTCACGGCGTCTGCACTCGCCGTGACGGCCTGCGCGACTGACCCGCTAACCGGTCAGCCGATCTACGGGCGTACTGCAACCGGCGCCGCGATCGGCGCCATCGTGGGCGGCATCGGCGGCGTCTTCGCCGGCGGCAATGACGGACGCAACGCCGCTGTCGGCGCAGCCGTCGGCGCCCTCGCGGGCGGCGCCATCGGCCGCTACATGGACGGCCAGGAAGAAGACCTGAAACGCAAGACGATGGAAAGCGGCATCGGCCTGCAACGTGTCGGCGACACGATCCAGCTGGTCATGCCAGCGGACATCACTTTCGCCCAAGGCTCGGCGGCGCTGTCGCCCTCGTTCACTCCGTGGCTCGACAAGGTTGCGGAGTCGTTGAACCAGTACCCACAGACAACGATCGACATCGTCGGCTACGCGTCGACCGAGGGCTCGGAACAGACCAACCTCACGCTGTCGCTGCAGCGAGCCAACGCGGTGCGTGACTACCTCGCGAGCAGGGGTGTCAACAATGTTGACGGCAAGAGGGTTGAGCGTATGGCAACGGGTGGGGTCGGCGAAGCGCGCGAAGGCCTTGTCGTCTATCCCGACGACACCGAAGCCAAGCGTGCACAAAACCGCCGCGTCACCATCACGCTGCGTCCCGTTGTTTAGATCCCGTTCGTGAAGGCCAAGCATCAAACGAGGGGCGGTCAGTGGAGCGCCCCTCGTTTGGAAGGCCAGATCCGTCTCAGTTGACTTGCGCCTAACGGGTCTCGCTGAGTAGTTTGCGCCCAGGTCGGTCACTAGAGTAAACTCTGGCGGCACGGAGGGACAAAAGCGTGTATGTCTTGGAGATTGTATACGCGCTGCTGTTTGTTTGCTCTTCAGGGTTGCTGTTCAATGAGCGATTCCGAAAGAACTGGGCGCTGGTAGGCATATCCGGCTTGATAGCCCTTGTATCCACCTACCTGCTCACGATGCAAATCATCGACTCAATGGTTTCCGCTCGCGTTGCATCTGCCTCGGACGCCCCCGACAACAACATTGACGATCAGATTGCGTGGCGCTTAGCGCGTTCGCAAGACACGCTCGAAAGCTACGGTAGGTACGTTGAGGACTTCCCGAATGGCAAATTCATAAGTGAGGCACGCCAAAGACTGGCAGCTGTTTCCCGTACTGCCGAAAACGACTCCGCTTCGACCATCGACGACCTATCCAGGACAAGAAACAATGACGACCCGTTTCCCACTCCGGTCGCTCCTCCCACGACGTCTGATCCAATCCATGTAGACAATCCGGCACCAAACGGAGCAATTGGCATACAGCGTGTCGGCGACACGATCGACCTGGTCATGCCTGCTGACATTACCTTCGCCAAGGGATCGGCGGCGTTGTCACAGACCTTTGTCCCGTGGCTCGACAAAATCGCGGAGTCGCTCAATCAGTTTCCGCAAACGACAGTAGACATTATCGGGCACGATTCGACTGAAGGGTCCGAACAGGCGAGCCTCGCGCTTTCGCTGCAACGCGCTGACGCTGTCCGCGCCTATCTGCAGGGCAAGGGCGTCCTGCCGGCGCGCATGGCGACCGGCGGCGCAGGCGAACTGCAGCCGCTGATCTACCCGGACGACACGGAAGCCAAACGCGCGCAAAACCGCCGCGTGGTCGTGACCCTTCGTCCTGTCACACAGTAGCTCCTGCCACTGGATGACCCGGGAAGGGCGCTCTTCGGAGCGCCCTTTTCGTTTGTCAGCCGATATTCGTGAACCCCGCCACCTGCTCGCTCAGAACCTGGTTCACGATGTCCGCCACCCCGTCGAGCTTCGACAGCGACGATCCGGAGACCTTGTAGTCGAGCGTCAGCGCCGTCCCGCCCTGCGCGCCGTCCGACAGCGTCAGGGTCAACGCGCCCGTAACACCCATCTCCTGCAACGGTCCCAGCGCGGCGGCCATGCGCAGGGCCTGTCTCGGCATCACCATCATGACCCGGCCATGTTCGACCTCGCCGTCCGCCCAAAGCTCGCACCAGCAACCGCCAGCCATGGCGTCGACTTTCATGTTCATCGCGTCGCCGGAATAGGTATGGTCGCCGCTCCACCATGAACCGATATCCGCAAGGCGCGCCCACGCGTCATCGCGGCCCAGCGCCACCTCGCCCCTGATCTGGATGACAAATCCGTCCGGCGCCCTGGCCGTAACGTCCGCATTCGCGGGCGCCGCAAGGCATGCGGCGAGCAGCAGGGCCGAAACAACGCGCTTCATGTTATTGGCTCCCGAAGTCCTGACGCGCAGAATCATCGCGAAGACCAGCAAGGTCAACGCGCCGCCTCAGCCCCCTTCCCGCGCCCGCCGAATTCGCTAGGCTCCCCGCAGTTGATTTGGGGGGACTGATGCTTCGACGCATCCTGCTGGCTTTTGCCGCCATATGCCTTGCCGCAGGCAGCGCCGCGGCCAAACCGCCGCTTGAGGCGTTTGGCGATGTACCGGAAGTCCGCTCCGTCGAACTGTCGCCGGATGGGTCGAAGGTGGCCTTCTTGCAACGCCTGAACGGGGAAGATGTCCTCGTAATCTACGACCTGAACACGTCCACCAGCCGGCCGTTGGCGCGTGTGAACGATCTACGTGCGCGCTACGTCCATTTTGTCGGCGACAACTACGTTGTGCTTGTCGCCTCGAAGGACACACACACCTTCGGCTACCGGGGCCGCTACGAGTTTTCGGCCGCCTTTGCATTCGACCTGGCGACCGGCCAAAGCAAGCAGCTGCTACATGGAACAAAGGACATCTTCCCCGCCCAGTCCGGGCTCGGACGGATTCTTGGCATCGCGCCCGGCGGGAAGGAGGTCTACATGCCGGCTTTCATGGGCGTGTATGATCGCGACCCGGGCCTCGATCTGCTGCGCGTACCGCTCGACAGCGGCCGCGGAGGCCGGCTCGACGGGGGAAACGGAAGCGCCAGCACGGTCGACTGGCTGGTGAACGCCAATGGCCGCGTCGTCGTTCGCGAAGACTTCAACGAGAAGAAAGAGACTCATGAGATCCGCACGCGGCTTCCGGGCGGCGACTGGAAGCTGATTTACCAGAAACAGACGCCCCTCCCGGAAATAGGCCTGGTCGGCATCTCGTCGGACGGCAAGTCGTTGTTTGCCGTCAATCAAGGCGATTCCGAATTTCAGTCGCTGTACACCATGTCTTACGAAGACGGGGCGATCGAAGGGCCGGTCCTGCAGCGCGACGACGCCGAGGTTGTGGAAACGCTGACCGACCTCAACCGCGTGGTCTACGGCGTCCGCTATTCAGGCATGTACCCGCGATACGACATGTTCGACGCCGAACTCCAGGCGCACATCGATGGCGTGCAACGTGCTCTGAGCAGTTCAGCCGTCTATGTGGATTCCTGGTCCGATAACTGGTCGAAGATACTCTTCTTCGTGGAAGGCGGTTACCACGCTGAACGGTACATGCTCTATGACCGCGCATCAAAATCCCTGCGGCTGATTACGGGCGCCCGGCCAGATATCAAACCCGACGATGTCGGCGAAGTCGTCACTGTTGAATACAAGGCGCGAGACGGTCTTGTAATTCCAAGCCTCATTACATGGCCCGCCGGAATAGCCGAGGAGGATCGCAAGAACCTGCCGCTTGTCGTCCTGCCGCACGGCGGACCGGAAGTCTACGACTCGGTCGGTTTCGACTGGCTGGCGCAATTCCTGGCCAATGAAGGCTACGTCGTTCTTCAACCGAACTTCCGCGGCTCGGCCGGATTCGGGCAGAGTTTCGCCCTTGCCGGCTACGGCGAATGGGGCCGGAAAATGCAGGACGACATCACCGACGGCGTCAACGCTCTGGTCAAGATGGGCTGGGCCGATCCGCAACGCATATGCATCGTCGGCTGGTCTTATGGCGGCTATGCCGCGCTGGCCGGCGGAATGACGACGCCCGATCTCTACAAATGTGTTGTCTCGATCGCGGGCGTGTCCAATCTGCGGGAAATGCTGGCAGCGGAGCGGCGTGATCGCGGGCCGCGCAGCCAGGCCGTTACGTACTGGGAGTTGCTGATAGGCGATCCCGACAAGGATCGCGATGCGATCGACTCCGTCTCTCCAGCCCTCAATGCGAACAAGTTCAAGGCGCCGGTTCTCCTGATCCATGGCGCTTCTGACACCGTCGTGCCAGTTCGCCAGAGCGAACTGATGCGGGATGCCCTGAAAGCCAGGAGCAAGCCGGTTCAATACATCCGTATCGAGGGCGACGATCACAGTCTGGTGGCGCCCGAAAGCCGCAACAAGGCACTGTCAGAAGTCGCCGCCTTCCTGAAAACCCACATCGGTCAATAGATGCGCATCGCGAAGACATCGCTGTCTGGAGGAACAATGCTGCGTAGCGTCCTGCTTGCCCTGATCGTCGCCTGTCTTGCCGCCGGAACCGCCGCGGCCAAACCGCCGCTCGAAGCGTTTGGCGACGTCCCCGAGATCAGGGCGATGGAGCTTTCGCCCGACGGATCGAAAATCGCCTATCTGCGAAGAGCTGAAGGCGTCGACTATCTGATGATCCACGAGCTGGCCGGCGACAAGCTGACAGCGCTGGCCAAGGTCACCCAGATCAAGGCGCGCGACATCTACTTTGTCGGGAACGACTACATTGTCCTCGTTGCCTCGAAAGACACGCGAACCTACTGGGCGGCAGGACGATATGAATGGTCCGCCGCCTTCGCCTTCAATCTCAAGACCGGAACCTACGCGCAATTGCTCCGCGACACCGAGGACCTCTATCCATCGCAGACCGGTCTCGGCCGCATCGTCGCCGCCGATCCGGCAAAGGCGCAGGTATACATGCCCGCCTTCATGGGCCGGGGATATGAGGGGCCCTCGCATGATCTGGTGCGGGTTCCGCTCGAACACGGCCGCGGCCTTCGTCCCGGCAGCACAAAGGGAACCAAGGCAACGATTGACTGGCTCGCCCTGCCCTCCGGAGAACCGGTTGCGCGCGAGGACTTCGACGAGATCAAGCAAGTGCACGAAATCAGGAAGCGGACGGCGGAGGGCGGATGGCAGACCATCTACTCGAAAGAAACGCGCCTGCCGCAGATCAGCCTTGAAGGCCGCTCGCGTGACGGCAAATCGCTCTTTGTCACCGACGCCCGCGAATCTGATTTTCAGTCGCTCTACAGCATGTCGCTTGAAGACGGCACCATATCGGGTCCGCTGGCGCAGCGTGACGACGCCGAGGTCGCTGAAACCGTCACGGATATCGACCGCGTGGTCTATGGCGTGCGCTTCTCGGGGATGTTCCCGAGCTACGAGATGTTCGATCCGGAAGTGAACGACGAAAAGGCCGGCGCGAAGGCCGCACTCGGCGCGTTTGCTGTCTATCTGGACTCCTGGTCGGCGGACTGGTCGAAGCTTCTGCTCTACGTCAACGGCGGCTCGCACGCCGAACGCTACATCCTGTTTGATCGCAGGACGCGGGCCTTCACGAACGCCGGAAACGCGCGGCCATCCATCACGCAGGCGGATGTCGGCGAAGTCATCGGCATCGAATACCGCTCCCGCGATGGCCTGAAGATTCCGGGAGTGATCACCTGGCCGACCGGCGTAGCGGCGGACCAGCGCAAGAACCTTCCGCTCGTCGTGCTGCCTCACGGGGGGCCCCAATCCCATGACTCGGTTGGCTTCGACTGGCTGGCGCAGTTTCTCGCTAACGAAGGCTACCTCGTCCTCCAGCCGAACTTCCGGGGCTCCACCGGCTTCGGCAATGACTTCAGAGCCGCCGGCTACGGCGAGTGGGGCCGCAAGATGCAGGACGACATCACCGATGGCGTCAATGCGCTGACCCGCATGGGCTGGGCGGACCCCGAGCGCGCCTGCATCGTCGGCTGGAGCTATGGCGGCTACGCCGCGCTTGAGGGCGGGCAGCGAACGCCTGACCTCTACAAGTGCATCGCGTCGATTGCCGGCGTCTCCAACCTTGACGAGATGCTGACGTCAGAGCGGCGCAAATACGGGCCAGACAGCCAGGTCTACACCTACTGGAAGCTTCTCATCGGCGATCCGGACACCGAACAGGAAACGATTGACGCCGTCTCTCCGGCGCTGCACGCGGAGGACTTCAAGGCTCCGGTGCTGCTCATCCATGGCGCGTCCGATACGGTCGTGCCCGTATCGCAGAGCGATCGCATGAATGACGCGCTTCAACGTCTCCGGAAACCCGTGACGTACGTTCGCATCCCCGGCGACGACCACAACCTGGTCGACAACGAAAGCCGCCGCCAGGCGCTCACGGCGCTG
The DNA here is from genome assembly GCA_041398245.1 of Hyphomonadaceae bacterium. Taxonomy (GTDB): domain Bacteria; phylum Pseudomonadota; class Alphaproteobacteria; order Caulobacterales; family Hyphomonadaceae; genus UBA7672. Next base: position 127,811 of record JAWKVC010000003.1, on the reverse strand, counting down.
GGCGAGTTCCTCAAAACCCATATCGGACAATAGATGCGCGCCGAGCGAAGCGGGGTCAGTTTGCCTTGGCGCACGATCCTGGCCGCCCTGGGCGGAGTACTCCTGATTTCTCAGGGCTTGTCGATCTATACGAAGCTCTTCCTGATGGACCTTTCGGCTGCCGATGCAGACTCCCGGGAGTTCATCTCGCAAACATTGGTCCGGAATGGTGTCATGGCCACTTTGGGCGCCGCGATGCTCGGGCTCGGGCTTGTCCTCGCGCTGAGGCGGCGCAGCCGAAACGTCGACACGAAAAAGGTCGGGTGATTGCTCGCCCGGCCTTCTCGTCTCACGCGCCGCCCCCTCAGGCTGCGGCGGCTTTCTGGTCTTTTGGCGGGAAGCGCGAATAGAAGGTCTGGCCTTTCGCCGCCATCTCGCGCAGCAACGCGTTGGGACGGAAACGCTCGCCATAGGCTTCGGCGAGGCGGTCGCACTCCTCGACGAATGTCTTGACGCCGACCTTCAGGTCCATGAACGAGCAGACGCCGCCCGTGTACGGCGCAAAGCCCCAGGCGAGGATCGAGCCGATATCGGCGTCCCGCGCATCCTGGATCACGCCTTCCTCAAAGCAACGGGCGACCTCGACGCACTGGCGATAGAGCATCCGTTTGGTCAGCTCTTCCTTCAGCGCCGGCGGGCACTCCTTCACCTTGATCTCGATCTTCTTGGCGATGTCGGGATAGAGGCGCGAAGGCTTGCCGGCCTCATTGTAGTCATAGAAGCCCTTGCCGGCCTTGCGGCCGACGCGGCCCTGCGCTTCCACGATCCACGCGACCAGATCGCCAACCGGGTTCTGCTCGTAGGAGCGGCCCATGGCCTTGGCGCTCTCGCGGCCGATCTTCAGCATCGTGTCGATCCCGACCGAGTCCGAGACTTCCAGCGCGCCCATCGGCATGCCGGCCATGCGGCCGACATTCTCGATGATCGCCGGAGCAATGCCTTCGGCCAGCATCGTCATGCCTTCTTCCGGATAGGTGCCGAACACGCGCGAGGTGTAGAAGCCGCGGAAATCGTTCACGGCAATCGGCGTTTTCCTGATGCGCAGCACATAGTCCATCGTCTTGGCGAGGGTTTCCTGCGTGGTCTCCTTGCCCATGATGATCTCGACAAGGCCCATGCGCTCGACCGGCGAGAAGAAGTGAATGCCGATGAAATTGGCCGGCCGTTTCGACGCCTTCGCCAACCCGGTGATCGGCAGCGTGGACGTGTTGGTGCCCATCACGGCGGCCTCGCCGAGATGCTCCTCGATCTGCGCCGTCACCTTCGCCTTGAGCTCGGCGTTCTCGAACACCGCCTCCACAACGATGTCCGCGCCCTTCACCAGCGAATAATCCGTCGACGGCGTGATCAGGGCCAGCAGCGCCTCGCCCTTTTCCTTGCTCAGCTTGCCGCGCGACACGTCCTTGTCGACGATGCGTTGCGAGTAGGCCTTGCCCTTGTCGGCGCTCTCCTGGCTCACATCGAGCAGGATGGTCGGGATACCGGCCTTGGCCTGCACATAGGCGATGCCGGCGCCCATCAGGCCTGCGCCGACGACGACAGCCTTGTTGATCTGGAACTGCGGGAAGCCCGCCGGACGCGAGGCGCCCTTCGACAGGTCCTGCATCGACAGGAACAGCGAGCGGATCATGCCCTTCGCTTCCGGCGTCATCAGCGTCTTGACGAAGTAACGGCTCTCGATGCGCAGGCCCGCATCGATCGGAACGCTAAGGCCTTCATAGACGGCTGACAGGATGTGTTTCTGCGCCGGGTAGTTGCCCCAGGTCTGCTTGGCCAGCATGGCCGAGCCGAAGGTGAACACCGTCGAGCCCTGCTGCGAGTTCGGGTTGCCGCCCGGAATCTTGAACCGCGCGTCGTCCCACGGCGCCTTGGCGTTCGGGTTCGCTTTCACCCAGGCCTTGGCCTTCGCAACGAGTTCAGCCGTCGGCGCCAGTTCGTGCACGACGCCGAGGTCCTTGGCCTTCTCGGCCGTCATGCTCTCGCCCTGCAACAGGAACGGCGCAGCCTGCTGTGCGCCGATCAGGCGCGGCAGGCGCTGCGTGCCGCCGCCGCCCGGGATCAGCCCCACCTTGCCCTCTGGCAGGCCGAGCTGGAGTTTCGGATTGTCGTTGGCGACGACGCGATAGTGGCACGCCAGCGTCACTTCGAGGCCGCCGCCGAGCGCGAGGCCGTTGATCGCGGCCGCCACCGGCTTCCCGCAGGTCTCAAGGCCGCGCAGGATCTTGTTCATCGCGAACGAGCGCTCGAACGCCGCTTTCAGCTGCGCTTCCGGATCGCCGCCGCTAGCCCCGCCGCCGCTGCCCGAGCCAAGCTCGCCGAGGTCGGCGCCGGCGCAGAAACCGCTGGGCTTGCCTGACGTGATCACGAGACCCTTGATCGCGGCGTTGGTGGCGACCTCGTTGGCGATGGCCGCGAGATCCGCGATCGCCTTCGCCGTCAGCGTGTTCATCGAGCGGCCGGGCACGTCGAACGTGGCCAGCGCGATCCCGTCGCCGTCGATATCGAAGCTGAAGGTGTCGAGTTTCATCTTACTTGCCTTCTTTGGCTTTGTCTGGCGGCGGCTTCTCGCCGCCCTTCTTGATGTTGTCGGTCGCGAAGATGGTCAGCACGATGCCCATCACCAGCGTCAGCGGGATGGAGATCGTCAGCGCCGAGCCCAGATCGCGCAGAGCCGAATTGAGGAACAGCGTGAGGCCAACGCCTGTGAGCGCAGAAACAATCAACGCACTCAGTTTGGCCTCGCCGAAGTGCATCACATCCTCTCGATGATAGTCGCCGTTCCCATGCCGGCGCCGACGCACAGCGTGATCAGGGCGGTTTCCTTGTCCGAACGCTCGAGTTCGTCGAGCACCGTGCCGAGGATCATGCCGCCGGTTGCGCCCAGCGGGTGACCCATCGCGATGGCGCCGCCGTTCACGTTCATCTTCTCGTGCGGGATATCCAGCGCCTGCATCATGCGCAGCACGACGGAGGCGAACGCCTCGTTGAGTTCGTAGAGGTCGATATCACCGACTTCCATGCCGAGTTTCTTCAGCAGCTTCTCGGTCACCAGCGACGGGCCGGTCAGCATGATCGACGGCTCGGAGCCGATCGAGGCAAAGCCCTTGATGCGCGCGCGCGGCTTCAGGCCGAGCGCATCGCCCGTTTCCTTGTTGCCGATCAGAACCGCCGAGGCGCCGTCCACGATGCCAGACGAGTTGCCGGCGTGGTGGACGTGGTTCAGCTTCTCGACCTCGGGATAGCGCTGCTTCACAACGTCATCGAACGCCATCTGGCCCATCTGCTCGAAGGACGGATTGAGCGCCGCCAGCGTCTGCATCGTGGTGTCGCCGCGCACCGTCTCGTCGTGCGCCAGGATGGTCACGCCAAGCTGGTCCTTCACCGGCACGACCGACTTCTTGAAGCGGCCTTCCTTCCAGGCCTTGGCCGCGCGCTTCTGGCTTTCGACAGCGTAGGCGTCGACGTCATCGCGCGAGAAACCGTACTTGGTCGCGATCAGGTCCGCGCCGATGCCCTGCGGGGCGAAGTAGGACTTCATCGCGATTTCGGGGTTGGACGCCCAGGCGCCGCCGTTCGATCCCATCGGCACCCGGCTCATCGCCTCGACGCCGCCGCCGATCGCCATGTCGGCCTCGCCGGTCATCACCTTCGCCGCCGCGATGTTGCAGGCTTCAAGGCCGGAGGCGCAGAAGCGGTCGACCTGCACGCCGGCGGTCGATTCCGAATAGTCCGCGTTCAGCACGGCGATACGGGCGATGTCGGAGCCCTGCTCGCCGATCGGCGTCACGCAGCCCAGGATGACATCGTCGATCTTCGACGTGTCCTTCAGGCCGTTGCGCTCCTTGATCGCCTTCAGCGTCTGCGTGGCCAGCTGCAGCGAGGTGATCTCGTGCAGGCTGCCGTTGCTCTTGCCCTTGCCGCGTGGCGTGCGGACAGCGTCATAGATGTAGGCTTCGGCCATGGCGGCCTCCTCGGTTTGCGGCTGGGCCGCTGTGAATTCCGGTCCGCCCGACGGCGGATGCGCTTCAGAAAGCGTCGGCGGGAAGGGCCATCACCGGCCCTGCGCCTGTCTTTACCTTTGCGAGATGTGACGTAGCGTCAGGCAAGACCCGTTCAAAGAAATACCGTGCAGTAGCAAGCTTGTCTTCGTAGAACCGGTCGCCCGAGCCCTGTTGGGCGAGCGCCGCCTTGGCCATCTTGGCCCACATGAACGCGAAGGCCGTCAGTCCGAAAAGCTGAAGATAGTCATGGCTTGATGCGCCGGCATTGTCGAAGTTCGACATCCCGTTCTGCATCAGCCACATGGTGGCGTCCTTCAGCTGCCCGGTCGCCGTGGCGACGCCCTCGACATAGGGCTTCATCTCCGTGTCGTTGTCGTGACCGGAGACAAATTCCTCAAGATCGTTGAAGAAGCCGAACACCGCCCGGCCGCCATTGGCCGCCAGCTTCCGCCCGACAAGGTCGAGCGCCTGGATGCCGTTGGTGCCTTCGTAGATCAGCGCGATCCGCGCATCGCGCACGAACTGCTCGACACCCTGCTCGCGCGTATAGCCCGTACCGCCGTGAAGCTGCAGCGCATCGGAGGCGGCCTTGAACCCGCGGTCGGTCAGGAACGCCTTCACCACCGGCGTCAGCAGCGTCATCCGGTCCTCGGCCTTCTCGCGCACATGCTGGTCCGGCGAGATCTTCTCGAGATCGCCCTGCAGCGCGGTCCAGTAGCAGAACGCGCGCGCGCCTTCGACGAACGCCTTCATGTCCATCAGCATGCGGCGCACGTCGGGATGCACGATGATCGGATCAGCCGGCTTGTCCGGGGCCTTCACGCCCGTGATCGACCGGCCCTGCACGCGATCGCGCGCAAAGTCGGCGGCGTTCTGGAACGCGACCTCCGCCTGCGCGAGGCCCTGCATGCCAACGCCAAGACGCGCCTCGTTCATCATGACGAACATGGTGCGCATTCCCTTGTGAGGTTCGCCCACAAGATAGCCCGTCGCATCCTCGTAGTTCATCACGCATGTGGCGTTGCCGTGAATGCCCATCTTCTCTTCAAGGCCGCCGCACTGATAGCCATTGCGCGCGCCCGGCGTGCCGTCGGGATTCAACAGGAACTTCGGCACGATGAAGAGCGAGATGCCCTTGATGCCTTCGGGCGCGCCCTCGATGCGCGCCAGCACCAGCTGGATGATGTTCTCCGTCAGGTCCTGCTCGCCGCCGGAAATCCAGATCTTCTGGCCGGTGATCTTGTAGCTGCCATCGGGCTGCGGAACCGCCTTGGTGCGTATGAGACCAAGATCCGTTCCACACTGCGGCTCGGTCAGGTTCATGGTGCCGGCCCATTTGCCGGTCATCATGTTTGGCAGATAGGTCTTCTTCTGCTCCTCGGATCCGCCCGCCTCGATCGCCTCGGCCGCGCCGCGCGTGAGGCCCGGATACATGGAAAACGCCATGTTTGCGGACGAACACATCTCGAGGAAGGGGATGGAAACGACGCGGGGTAGGCCCTGCCCGCCCCATTGCGGATCAGCGGACATCGCCATCCAGCCATCGTCCGACATCTGTTTGAAGGCCGCCGGAAAACCGTCCGGCGTCTTCACCGAACCGTCGGCGTTGCGCTTGCAGCCCTGCCTGTCGCCGACAGCGTTCAGCGGCTGCAGGACTTCGCTCGCGAACGCCGCGCCGCCGTCGAGGATTGCCTCAACGACATCGCGCGGCGCCTCGGAAAACCGCGGGAGGTTAGAGTAAGCGCCAATCTCAAGCACATCGTAGAGCAGGAATTTCATGTCCCGCAGCGGCGCCTGATACTTTGGCATGTGGTCCTACCCTATCGCTCCCACGGCCGGGCAAGCGACCGTGGGTCCGGAAGCTGAATGCCCCGGCGTCTTACCATTGTCTGCCTTGCCGTCGAGACTGTCTTTGCGTCAGCTATCAAGATGTGCGCTGTCGCCGTCGAGGCCAGCACGCGCCACACGCTCATAAGCGCGGGCCGACTGCTCCACCTCGGCGCCAGGACCCATCTCCTGAAGCTTCTCCTCGGCCCAGCGGACGCCCTTGTGGAGCGTTTCGAGAGCCGCCTCGATGTCCTCACGCTGCTTTTCCAGATTGCGGATCTGCTCGCGTGATTTCTTCAGCGACAGTTTCAGCTGCGCGCGGTGACCTTCCAGCGTGTAGAGGTCCAGAATCTCGCGGATATCCGACAGCGAGAATCCGACGCTCTTGCCTTGCAGGATGAGCTTGAGCCGCGCCCTGTCCCGCGTGGAATAGACGCGGTTCAGCCCGTCGCGAGTCGGCGACAGCAGGCCTTTGTCCTCATAAAAACGCAAAGCGCGTGGGGTAACGTGGAACTCGCGCGCAAGTTCGCTGATGGTGTAGTTTTTCAATCTCTGCCTCCCGTTGGAATTATTAGCTCCGTGGGGGAGCACGGGCGGCGTCATTCTCTTAACGCTCAGTAATACGTAGCGGCGCCTGCCCTATAGGTCAATTCTGTCGCACCCCCTCGGCGGATCTCCAGAGAAATTAACGTTTAAGAGGCGTTAACCGTATCACCGCCAACTGGCCCGTGGCGTGGGCCTGAGTAAGGCTCTCCCGGCTGGATTCGGAGCCGAGATGACCCAGGGACCCTGGAGCGTAAAGGGAATTGACCCGAAGGCGCGCGAGATCGCGCGTGAACGCGCCCAGCGTCAGGGCCAGACGCTGGGCCAGTACCTTAATGCCTTGCTTCTGGAGGCGGATTCCGCCCCGTTCCGCGAAATTGACCTGTCCGAACCGGTTCCGCGCGCCGCCGACGATGGCGATCTCCGTCGCATGTCGCAGGAAATCGATCAGCTTTCCCAGCGTCTGGAAGCCTCCAGCTCCCGCGCCTCGCGCGCCATTTCCGGCATCGACAAATCGATTCTCGGCCTCATGGGCAAGGTCGATGCGTCAGGCAAGGCGCAGCTCCACGCCCTTGAGCGCGTCACCCGCGCCCTCGGCGAAATCGAATCCACGCAGACGGCCCTGCGTTCGCGCATCGACACGCTCGAATCCGAGAATCGCGGCGGCGCGACGCTCGACGGTCTCAAGATGCTCGAGGCTTCGCTCGACCGGCTCGCCGGCACGGTGCACGACCGCCTGAGCTCCGCCGAAAACGAACAGAAGCAGCTGCGCGACCTCTTCGACGAAAAGGTCAGCGCCGTCTCCGACAAGGTCGATGAGGTCGCCCGCTCGGTCGACACCGCCGTCAGCAGCGCCGTGCGCACCAACTCGGTGGGCATCACCGGCCGGATGGACGAGATCGAGGACAAGATGTCGGCCGCCGAGCGCCGCATCGAGGCCGGCATCTCACGCATCTCCGACGCCGCCTCGCGTTTCGAACTGTTCGAGACCAAGGCCGAGCGCGCCGTGGGCGATACGACCTGGCGCATGGAACGCGCGCTGGAGTCGAACCTCACGCGTTCGCGCGCCATGTCGAAGGAAGTCCTCGACCGGGTCGACGCCATCGAGGAGAAGACCCGCGAAGCGATGGGCGCGCTCAGCGACGCCGTCTCGCGCATCACCGAACGCGTCACCCGCGCCGAGCGCAAGTCCGACACCGCTGTCGGCGTCCTCGAGCGCGCCATCAACGACATCGACGAGCGCACGCAGCGCCCGGCTGCGCGCCACGATCACGACGAACTCGCCCAGCTCCAGCAGGTCTTCCAGAAACGTCTCGACGCCTTCGCCGAGGACATGGCCCGTCCGATCCACACGCTGCGCGCCGACATGGAGCGCCGTATCGAGGATGCGGTGCGCAACGCCAATCCCGAGAAGCTGGAAAAGCTGGAGCGCAACTTCCGCCAGCTGCAGGACCAGATCAACGTCACCGAGGCCCGCCAGGCTGACGCCGTCGAGGCGATGAGCACGCAGGTCGACCGTCTCTCGCGCGCCGTGGACGAACGCCTGCGCGCCGTCGAGACGCGCGGCGATGATCGCTCCATCGACGACGTCCGGCGCGAGATCGCGCGCCTTGCCGACACGATCGACGCCCGCCTGTCAAACGTCGAAACGTCGGGGCAGAAGACATCAGACTCAGTCGCGAAGCTGAGCGCCTCCGTCGACGAGCGCATGTCCGGCCTCGAGAAGAAGAGCGCCGGCGCCATCGACACGGTCGGCGAGCAGGTCGCCCTTGTGGCCGAGCGCCTGCAGCGCCGCCACGATGAAAGCATCCAGCGCCTCACTGACCGCATCGCGGAAACCGCTGCGGAGGCCCGCCCCCTCGACAATGCCGAGATCGACCGTCTGGCCGACCGCCTCGATGAGCGCGTGCGCGAAAGCGAGCGCCGCAGCGCCGAAGCCATCAGCCAGATCGGCGAGCAGGTCGCCCGCGCCGTCGAACGGCTGCAGACGCAGCATCAGGACTCGATGCGCGGCTTCGAAACGCGCCTCGCCGACAGCGGCCGCTCCTACGAAACCAAGCTCAACGACGTGCTGCAGGAAGTGCAGCGCCGCATGGACGAGTCGGCCGAGCGGTCCTCGGTCGCGCTGTCGCCCGTGCAGAAGACCGTTTCCTCGCTGGCCAAGCGCCTCGAAGTGCTTGAGGACATCCGCCGCGGCGTCGAGCCGGCGGAAGAGGAAGCCGTCACCCGCGACATCCCCGTCGTTCACGACGACTTCGTCATCCTCGACGACGAACCGGCGGAAGACCCGCTCGAACGTCCCGTCGCGCCCGATGCGCTGGCCGCTGTCGAGCGCGCCGACGCCGATATGGGCGAGACCACCGACATTGTCGGCGTCGAGCCCCCGCCGTTCGATCGCAGCGCCGAAGCCCAGCTGTTCGGTGACGATGTCGAGACTCCGCCCCGTGAAGCGGCCGCTCCGGTTGTGGAGTCGGACGCCGCCCAGTCCATCGATGATCTCCTGGAGCCGGGCGCAGATCTTCTCGCCCCGCCATCGCCGCCCGCCGCCGGCTTCGTCGCCGATCTTCCATCCGACGAAAGCCGCGAGCGTCTGTCCGCTGCCTATCTTGAGGAAGCCCGCCGCGCCGCCCGTCAGGGCCGCCGTGTCACCGCTTCGGACTCAGGCGGTCGCAAGGGGATCGGCAAGGGTCCGCTGATCGCCTCCGCCGTTCTCACCGTCGCCGTCGCTGGCGGCGCCGCCTTCACCGTGATGCGCGGCAAGCAGGAAGCACAGGGCGACGACTTCGCCAAGCTCGACCCTGCCGCCCCCGATGCGCCGGCCGCTGACCCGGAAGCCACCGACTCCGTCCTGTTCTCGGAAGAGAGCGCCGAAGCCGATGCCGCTGATGTGGCCGCCGGCATTCTCGAAGCGGAAGGCGAAGCCGAGGCGCCCGCAGCCGCCCCGGCCGCGGCCAAACCCGGCAAGCCGGCGGCGGCAGCGGCCGCGACGCCGGCTCCAGCCATCACGCTGGATCAGGCCGTCCGCGATGGCGATCCGGTCGCCCTCCACGACTACGCGCTGGAACTCCTCCAGTCCGGGGAGAAGACCCGCGCCGTTCAGCTCCTGAAGGACGCCGCCGGTCGCGGCCTCGTCATGGCCGAATACCGGCTGGCGAAGCTCTACGAGCGCGGCGAGGGGGTCCCCCGCGACATCGCCGCCGCCCGTTCGTGGACGGAAAAAGCCGCCATCGGCGGCAATCGCCTCGCCATGCACGATCTCGCGGTCTTCTACGCCGAGGGCGACGCCGGCCCGCAGAGCTATGCCGCCGCCGTGGAATGGTTCCGCGCCGCCGCCGACCTCGGCCTTGTGGATAGCCAGTACAACCTCGCCGTCCTGTACGAGCAGGGCCTCGGGGTCAGCCAGGACAAGTCCGAGGCGGCCTACTGGTTCGAGGTGGCCGGCCGCGCCGGCGACCAGGACGCCAGCCGCCGCGCCCGGGCTATGCTGTCGGACATGCAGCCGACCCAGGCCGAAGCCATCAAGCGCAAGGCCCGCGCCTACAATCCCAAGCCCACCATCGCCCGCGCCAATGGCGACTTCGGCATCCGTCCGTGGGATGTCGCCACGCCGGCGCAGATCGCCGAGGCCCAACGGCTCCTCCAGCGGCTCGGCTACTCGCCCGGGACAAGTGACGGCAAGATGAATTCGCGGACAGCTGACGCCATCCGCCAGTTCCAGCGCGCCAACGATCTGTCGATCACCGGAGAGGCCAGCGTCTCCCTTTTGAGGCAGCTTCGCGCCGCAACGCTCAGCTCAGGCGACTGAACGCTTCCTGCTCGGCGCCTTCGTGCGTAGAACAGGTTCATGTTGATTCACCTGCCCATCGCACAGATCGCGGTTGACCCGCTGATCCTCGTGGCGATCGGCTTGCTGGTGGGCTTCCTGTCAGGCCTTTTCGGGGTCGGCGGCGGGTTTCTGCTGACGCCCCTGCTCATCTTCTACGGCATTCCGCCGGCCGTGGCCGTCTCGACTCAGGCCAATCAGGTCCTTGCGACCTCGATCGCCGGCGTCTCCAGTCACTGGCGCGACCGGCTGGTCGATACCCGGCTGGGCTTCCTGATGCTCGGGGGCGGCTTCGCGGGCTCCAGCATCGGCGTCGCCTTGTTCAGTCTGCTGAAGGCTTTCGGACTGATCGATACCACCGTCACCGTCCTTTATGTGGTGTTTCTGGGCGTCATCGGCGGCCTGATGGCCTGGGAAAGCGTCATCGCCCTGCGCGGCTCGGGCGGCGATCCGGGCCGGCGCACCCGCCTGCGGGCCTGGACCCGCGTCCTGCCCATGAAGCGGCGCTTCCCGCGCTCGGGCCTCTACATCTCGATCATCCCGCCCATCGCCATCGGCTTCTTTGTCGGCATGCTGGCCGCCATCCTCGGCATTGGCGGCGGCTTCATCCTCGCCCCGGCCATGGTCTATCTGCTTGGCGTGCCCACCCGCGTTATGATCGGGACCTCGCTGTTCCAGATCATCTTCCTCACCGCCTACGTCACCTTCCTCCAGGCGGCGTTCAACGGAACCGTCGACATCATCCTCGCCGCCGTGCTCATGATCGGCGGCGTCGTCGGCGCGCGTTATGGCGCGGTCGCGGGCCGCAGGCTGAAAGCCGCCCAGCTCCGTCTGCTGCTGGCTCTGCTGGTGCTCGGCATCGCCGGCCGCCTCGTCTACGAACTCTACGTCCAGCCCGCCCCCGAATACCGGCTACAGGAGGTGGGATGATCAGACGCCTCGCCATCCTCGGCCTCGCCGTCGCTGCCGCCGGCGTCGCGCTCGCGCAGCAGCGCGCGCCGGGCGACCGCCCCTTCATGCCGGCCGGCCTTGCCGAGGACAGCATCCAGGTCACGGTGAACTTCACCGGGTCCCGCGCCGTCCTCTTCGCCAATACACCCCAGCCCGAGAACGAGACCTCAGGCCTCGCCGTCGCCCTGATCGGCCCCTCAATCCGGCAGAAGCTGATCCGCCGCACGCCAAAGGGCGAGGAGGTGATCGAGTTTGTCTCCGCGCCCAACGTGTTCGCCGTCGGCGCCGAACCGCAGGTCGCCGCGACCGTCGAACGGGATACGCTCGCGCGCGTCGGCCTCGATCCCGCCTCCGCCGCCCAGCCCACAGCCGACAAGCTGACCGAGCCCGATCTTCCGGCCTGGCGCGAGGCCTTCGTCGACCTCAAGCAGCAGGAAGGTCTCTACGTCTTCGACGCCGCCGAGATCCACCGCTTCGATGGCGGCCTTCACCGGGCGACCATCTCGCTGCCCATCAACGCGCCGCCCGGCGAATACCGGGTCCGCGCCGTGGCCTTCCGCAATGGCGAACCTGTCGGCGAGACCGACCAGATGCTGACGCTGGAGCGCAGCGGTCTCGAGGAAACGCTGTTCGATCTCTCGCGCCAGCACGGTCTCGTCTACGGTTTCGTGGCGGTGCTGCTTGGCGCGGTTGTCGGCGGCATCGGCGCCTGGTTCGGCCGCAAATAGGCAGGCTAGGCGGCAGCGCCGCGCCTGTCCGGCGCCAGACTGTCGGGGCCGGCCAGATAGACGCCATCGCGTCCCATCACGGCCGCAACCATCCCGCCGGCGAACAGCGGCGCGTACGCTTCATCGAGAACATTCAGCCCGCCCGTCAGCGCGCCATAAGCTGGCATCACCAGCCGCTGCCCATCCGTCGCGAAGCAACGCGTCCTTACGCTGCGGCCCGACCGCCCGACGACGCGCGCGCACGGATGCAGGTGCCCCGCGACCTCGCCCCTGGCCGCACCGTTTGTCGGTTCATGCCGAAGCGTAAGCGCGCCCATCCGGAGTTCGAATGCCGCCCTGCCGCCGAGATCCTCGGGCGGCGCCGGATCGTGATTACCTTCGATCCATATCCAGTCATGCGCCGCCGTCATTGCGCGCACAGCCGCGACATCTTCCTCCGCCATGCGCGGGCGCGAGCGCCTGTCGTGAAAGCTGTCGCCAAGGCAGACGACTGTCGTCGGCTTGAGGTCAGCCAGCAGGACGCCAAGCCGCTTCAGGGTTGCGCGCGTATCGTAGGGCGGCAGCATCTGGCCGCGCACGGCGTACGAGGACGCCTTCTCCAGATGAAGATCAGAGACCACCAGCACGCCGGCCGCCCCCCACCACAGGCCGCCGCACGGATGCAGGGCGAGACTTTCTCCAGCCAGATCCAGCTGGAGAACGCGGGCAGGCGTGGGTTCCCTTTGCGTCAGGTACATCGCCGCGACCGTGGCCAGCGCCGGACGCTCCGTCAACACCCACGGAGAGTTCATCAGCGCCCGGCTTCCGCCCGCCGCCAGCATGAGCAATCCTGCTCCGATAGGGAGGTTATCCCATGATCAAACTCACAATGCTGTCCGGCGCCGGAATCGCCGTGATCATCCTGTCGGCATGCTCGGCCACCCCCACCGTCACGAAAGAGCGGATGACGCTCGCCGAGGCCAATATCGACGGCATGGAATGCCGGAGGGATACGCCGCCGGACACCAACATCCCGCGCACGATCTGCGCCTCGCCGGAATCCTGGGCGGCCTTCGATGAACGTCGGCGTCGGGAAACGGAAGACCTGCTGGCCGAGGGCAGAAAGTATCCCAACGTCGGCCGCTTCAACCGGGATTGATAGTCGAAACTGGCCGGCCGGGCTGATCCGGTTTGCGTCTGGCCTCCTGCTCGCCTAGCCTGTCTTCGATAAGAGTCCGTTTTTCGGGGGGATGTATGCGTTCTGTTGTGATGGCCGCCGTGGGCCTCGCTGTGCTTGGCGGCTGCGCGGGACTGTTGAAACCATCCGGCAGCGCAGCGACGCGATGGGCGGCGCTCGAAAAATCCCGCGCCGAGAAAGCCAACGCATCGCTTGCGGGCGAGCAGATCTGCAAGAACATGCCGGTGATGGGATCGAATTTCCCGAAGAAGGTCTGCTCGACGCAGGCTGAATGGGACGAGTTCGACGCCCAGATGCGTCAGAGCGCCGACGACTTCGACAACCAACGCCGCACCGGCAATGTCGAAGGCCAGTACGAGCGCGAGAACTAACGCTAGCTCATCGCATCGCGCACGAGGTCGTCTTCCGCCTCGCGCAGGATCGCCTCTGCCGCATCGCCCGAGAACACCGGCTCCTTGCCGATCTCCAGCATCACCGGCACGGCGAACGGCGAGATCTGGTCGAGACTCGCATGCACAATGCGCCCGCGTGAGCGTTTCAGCGCCTCGCCCAGCCGGCGGATATCCAGCAACCCATCGCCCGCATCCTGCCGCGCCGCCTGCAACAGCAGGTGATCCGGCTCATGGCTGCGCAGCACGTCATAGATAAGATCAGTGGAGAAGGTGATCTGCCGCCCGGTCTTCTCCGCCTGCGGCATGCGCCGTTCGATCAGACCCGCGATCAGCGCATTGTTGCGGAAGGTGCGCTTCATCAGCGCGCTTTCCTCCAGCCACGCATCGAGATCAGTAGCCAACATGTCCTCATGGAACAGCTGGTCCATGTCCTCCCCACGCATATCCTCCGCGGACCACACCGACAGCGCATACTCGGAGGCCACGAGCCCCATCGGCTTTAAGCCGGACCGTTCCAGCCTGCGCGTCAGCAGCATGCCCAGCGTCTGGTGCGCCAGCCGCCTCGAACGGACAACAGTGCGGAGAATACCGCTCGCCGCGCGCGAAGGGTCTCGACCGAAGCTGGTCGGCCTCCACAGTATCACCGACTTACGCTCCACCTCGATCCATTCGCGCACCTGCGCCGGCGAATCGCTCCACCAGTTGCGATCGTGCAGCATCGCGCGCACGCGCGCCGCGAGAATGTCGTCAGCGGAAACTTGCCGCCCGTGTAGGAGGGTATCTTGGGATTGCTGTCGAAGGTCTTGGTCACAAGCGCGTCGGTGTCCGACATGCCCTCGAAGCGCAGGATTTCGCCGGAGAACAGGAAGGTGTCACCGGGCGTCAGCATCTCGAAGAAGTATTCCTCCATCTCGCCCAGCTTGCGGCCCGCCGCAGCAGCCGCTGTCTTCGACGATGTGACGAACGACACCAGCCGCACGCTCACCATCGGCTCCTCGATGATCGTGCCGACATTCATGCCGGTGCTGCCACGCCGCACGTCGTCGTGCGCGCCCGCCAGACGCCGTCAGGAAACTTCACGATCCGGCGAAAGCGGTCATGGTGCGCAGCGCATAGCCGCCCGTCGCCACCAGATCGACCACGCTCCCACGTCTCCCGGCAGCGTTTCATAGGGCGCGGCCAGCCTGATCTCGTCATACAGCTTCACCGCGTCGAACCCGTCGCCGCACGCGCGCGCGCCGCCGATGCGCCAGAACGTCCAGCCCGCCGCGCTGTGGGCCCGGCCCGTCCAGCTCTCCCGCCGCAGCGGCCTCCACAGCCGCGCGGCATTCGAGCACCTCGAACCGGTTGCTCAGCGCCAGCAGCGCGCGGCTCCGCTCGTCCGCATCCGGTGGTTCGACCGCCCGTGCGCTGGATCAGGCGCGGATCTTTCGACGCGCACGCCCATCTGCACCACGAGATCAACGTCACTGATCGATCCCCAGATCGAGCGTGGACAGCGTACAGACCACCGCCTTCAGCTTGCCACCCGCCATCGCCGCTTCCACATGCGGCGCTGGTCCACATCCAACGAGCCGTGGTGCAGGGCAGTCGGCAGCCATCCTCGTTGACGCGCCACAATTCACTGGAACGTCGTCTCACCACCAGCTGCGCGTGTTGGCGAACACCAGCGACATCTTCGCGGCCTTGATGGCCTGATAGACCTCGCCGATATTGTGCCGGCCCGAATGGCCAGACCATGGAATGCGCGCCTCGGAATCCAGCACGGCGATGTTGGCGCGCGCGCCGCTACGATGCCGGATGATCAAAACGTCACCTCCGGTCCCAGCCCACCGCGCCAGCGCATCCGGATCGCGCGTCGCCGACAGGCCGATATGTCTGGCCTGCAGCGTACGTCCGCAGCGTGGCGAGACACAGCGCGAGCAGGTCGCCGCGCTTGCTCTGCGCAATGGCGTGCACCTCGTCACAATCACCGCGCGCAGATCTCCAGCGAAGAACCGCCCCGCATGCTCGGACGCCACCAGCAGCGCCAGCTGTTCCGGCGTCGTCAGCAGGATGTCCGGCGGCTTCGCCCGCTGCCGCGTCCGGCGCGAGGGGCTGGTGTCGCCCGTCCGCGTCTCCAGCGTGATGTCGAGGCCCATCTCCGCAACCGGCGCAGCAAGGTTGCGCGCAACGTCGGTCGCCAGCGCCTTCAGCGGCGAAATGTAAAGCGTGTGCAGTTTCGGATGCAGGCGCGGCGGCGCATTGGCCAGCTCGATCAGGCTCGGCAGAAACCCCGCCAGCGTCTTGCCGCCGCCGGTCGGCGCGATCACCAGCCCGCCTTGCCCGCGCCTTGCCGTCTCGATCAGCCCCGCCTGATGCGGCCACCAGCTCCCAGCCGCGCATCGAACCACGCCGCAAAGCGCGGCGGCAGCAGGCTTGGCGGCTGCACGATGCATCGGCCATGCCCGATAGATAAGGCCTGCCGCGCCCCTTGTCGTGCCCCGGTTAACCGCCCTCGCCCGCTCGCCCAGCAACAGCCATCAGCGCGCCGTGAGTGTGGGCTCATGACCGTATCGATCCGCGCATCCCTGATGCTCAGCGCGCTGGCAATGGCTGCGCTCACAGCGGCATTCGTCGATCCGCACAGACCACGCCGCGCCAGCATCCGGACACCCGGCCACTGGTCCTATGGCGGCGAAGGCGGACCGGACTCACTGAGAGCGGACCTTGCCGCCAAAAACCGTTCCTGTTCGGCTGGCCATCAGCAGTCGCCCATCGACCTTGCCGAGCGCCATGGCGGCCAGCGCGCCTGCGCCCCAGCCGCACTGGGTTCCCGCCAACGCCGCCATGGTCATCAACAACGGCCACACCATCCAGATCGACGTCCAGAAGGGCGGCAGCATCACGCTGGACGGCAAGGGCTACGTCTCAAGCAGTTCCACTTCCATCATCGTCCGAACACACGATCGACGGCAAACAGTTCCCCTCGAAGCGCACTTCGTCCACGCCGCCGCCGATGGCGATCTCGCCGTCATCGGCGTCATGTTCCTTGAAGGCAGCACGGCCAATCCGAACCTCGACGCGATATGGGCCACCGCGCCTGCGCGCAGGCCAAGGCCGCCGTCGCATTCGAGATCGACGCAGCCGCCTTCATGCCGGAACAGGGCGGCACCTTCCGCTATGAAAGCTCGCTGA
Source organism: Hyphomonadaceae bacterium (assembly GCA_041398245.1). GTDB lineage: Bacteria > Pseudomonadota > Alphaproteobacteria > Caulobacterales > Hyphomonadaceae > UBA7672. Next base: position 111,153 of record JAWKVC010000003.1, on the reverse strand, counting down.
CAACGCCGCCATGCTGAAGAACGTCCACTGGACCGTGATGGCGACGCCGGTCACGGCGTCTGCCAGCCAGATCCGCTGCTTCTCCGGCCTGTTCCATGGAACGCCCGCCCGATGCAGCCGCTCAATCGCCGCTACGTCCTGAAGACGGCAGGTTGAACAACCACCGTGATTTCCGGTAGAGACCCCCACCTGTCCGCCCCCTTCAGGGGGGCGGACAGGTGGGGGTCTGCCTCAACGTTCATCGCTGCCCGTCAACTTCCACCGCGACGCGCGCCACAGCCAGGGCGCGGTTGCGAACATGATGATCCCGAACGCGGTCAGGCCCAGCAGCACCCAGTTGAACGTGTATTCAAAGGTCGGGAACTGGGTCCAGTTCACGATCAGCGTCGTGATCATCGTGATGACGCCCAGCGCGACGCCCGCGCGCGGATGCGCCAGCAACAACCAGAACACGACAAGGTCCACCAGACAGACGCCATACCAGAACCACGGCGCCCAGCTTGGCGCCGGCCCGTAATACCACAGGCTGCCATTTATCAGCGTCCACCCGACATGACTGACCGCGCCGAACACGAACCCCCAGGCGAGCCACACGCGCGTTCGGTCCGCCGCGTTCATCGCGGGCCAGCCGCGCCGCATCTCGCCGATCCACATCATGCCAGCAGCTTCCTCAGCCGCGCATAGTCGATCTTGGAATTGTGCCGCTTGTCGACCGGCACGGCCTTCACGATCACCGCATCAATCGCACCCAGCTTCTCCGCGCGCGCCTGCATCTCCTGCGCCGCCAGTCCATCGCCCTCCAGCGCCAGCTTGGCGCGCGGGCTTCCGGCCAGCAGCGCCGCCCGCTTCACGCCCGGCCAGCTCAAAGCCGCCGTCTCGATGGCGAAGGGGAACAGCCCGTTGCTCGCCGCCTCGCGCCGGCCCAGCAGCCACAGCCGCCCCGCCTCATCGATGCGCGCCGCATCGCCCGTCCGATGCCACAGCACGCCATCACACACCGCCTTGGTTGTCTTGTCGTCCGCCGGGTCAAGATAACCGCGGTTCACATGCGCGCCCGTAACGAACACTTCGTGGTCGCGCAGCTCCACCGCGATCTCCGGAATCGGCTTGCCCGCCAGCAGCCCGCCGCCCGTCGCCATCGCCTCCCAGTCGGCCGGCGCGATCTCGTCCATGCGCACATGCGCGATGGGCTCGGCCTCGGTCGAGCCATACACCGCATGGATCGCGGCCGCCGGCGCAAAGCTCGCCGCGTCACGCAGGAGGTTGGGAAACACCGGCCCGCCGCCCGTGAAGATCGCCTCGATCTGCTGCGTCGGCGGAGCGTCCTCCGCGATACGCGCCACCACCGCAGGCGGCGCCACAATGCGAGTGACGGTGTGATCCGCGATCTGCCGCCGCAGCCGCGCGCCATCAAGCTTCGCCGGCCGTGTCAGCTTGCCCGCCGGGATCACGCTTGTCGCCCCGGCCGCAAGGTTCGACAGGATGAACACCGGCAGCGAGATCAGATCAACATCGCCCGGCTTCGTCCGCCGCACATGCTCTAGCAAGTCATGCTGCAGCATCAGGAAGGCGGCCGACCGCACTATGCCTTTCGGCCGTCCGGTCGATCCCGACGTGAAGGTAATCAGCGCAGGCGACTCGTCCGGCAGATGCGCCAGCACATCCTCGCCCGCATCATCGTCGCCCGGCTCCGGCAGGGGCTTCAGGGCGCGCAGCTCCGGAAACGCCAACCGCACCAGATGCCCGAGCGCGGTTGTCGCCACAGCTTTGGGTTTCGCCGCCGCAACCGCCTGCCGTAACCCGGTCAGCCCCGCCGCCGGTTCGGGAAACATCGCGACCGCCCCCAACCTGAACACGGCCAGCAGCGTTTCATAGAGCGTCACCGAGACGCCCCGCGCGATCAACACGACGTCGCCCGCGCCAATGCCCGCCCGGCGCCACGCCCGCGCCCGCGCATTCGAGGCGCGCGCCAGGTCTGCATACGTCGTGACGCGGCCATCCGGCGCGATGATCGCCGCCGCATCCGGCCGCGCCGCCGCCTGCGTGAGGAAGGCTTCCATCAGATTCAAAGCCGCCCGCCCCACAGCGCATAGCGGCGGAACACCTTGCCCCCCGTCTTGTCCGAATGCTGCGCCGACAGATTGCTCTCATGCATCAGCGCATGGATCACCTCGCTGAACCCCTTGGCCTTCGCCCGCGCGTGAAAGGCGTTCGCCAGCATCGAGCCCGCGCCTTTCATCCGTGACGCATAGGTCTTGAGGATCACGGAGTTCGGCCTCTGGCCCTCCGCATAGTTCGGCACGGCGAACAGGAACCCGCGCAGATCGCCCGCCTCATCCTCCGCCAGCAGCACCAGCTCCGGATCGATAACGCCCAGCACGGGCCGATAGATCGCGAGAAAGTCCTCCAGCGCAATCGGCCGGTAGAAATGGTTCGACGCAAACGCCTGCAGCGACAGTTGATGGATACGCGTCAGCTCCGCTTCCGCCCGCGCCGGATCGAATGTCCGCAGCCGCACGCCCGCCGGCGCCGCCGATCCGCTCGGCGGAATGTCCGCCGGACGCACCGCCGACACATAGCGCGAAACAACCGTCAGTCCCGACGCCTCGAACGCATCCACAAAATGCGCGGGATTGCTCGGCTCCAGCAGGAAAGGCGGCCGGCCATCGCTCTCGACGACAAGGCGATGCTTGCCCCAGGTGTCGCCATCCATCGGCCCCAGCACGGCGCCGAAGCCCTCCTGCTTCAGCTGCGCCATCGCCGCACGGATCAGGCGCGCGCCGGCCTCCGCCGTCTCGCACTGGAACTGCCCCAGCGCTGCGGTCCGCAGTCCGTCCAGCGTCGGGGCCTCGCGGAAGAGGGCGAGAGTTGCGCCATCGCCGGTAATGATCTCGGGCGTGCTCATGTCACCTGCAGCGGAATGGAAAGCGGCAGCGCCGCAAGACCAAGAACAAGGCTGAACCCTCCCAGCATGCGCCACGGCTTTCCATAGTCGTTCCGGCGCAGCATCCATCCGGCGCCCGCCACCAGCACGATGCCGCCCAAGCCGATCAGCGTAAATATCAGCGCCTGCTGTGTCTGCGCTTCTGCCCAGTAGGTGCGGATCGACATCGCCGCCCACGCCAGCGCGACCACCAGCACGATCCGCCACACCTTCTTGGCGAAGCGGCCCGATATCCCGGCCGCCAGCGCCGCGAACGACAGGTTGAAGGCGAAGATCGTGTCCATCCGCGTGATGTGGCTGACGACGAAATAGACCAGCGCAATCGCGAGGATCACGATCAGCAGGTTCAACGCGTCAAATGGCGGCCTGCTGCCCTTGCGCACGGCGTCGGCGGCGACATAGGTCGCGACCGCGACGCCCGGCGTGATCACGCTCGCCGGCTCCGCGAAGATGGCGATACAGAAAAACAGCGTCGCGCCGACCGCAAGGAAGTGACGCTCCTCGCCCGGCCTGTGCCGCGACACATACAGCAACGCCAGCAGCGCCAGGAAGAAAAAGCCCGCAATCGTCGCTAGCCCCGGCACGCCAAGAAAGAGCAGGTTCGACAGCAGGAAGTAGAGCCCCAGCGGAATGAACAGGTTATCGAGCCCGCGCCAGCTCGCGCCCTCCAGCAGCGCGCCGAACACCGCCGTGATGAACGCCAGCAGCACGGCCTCGCCGCGCCCGATATCCGTCATCAGCAGGATGACGATCAGCGACAGCAGCCACGCCGTCACCGCGAACACCACCACGCCCTCGACGCTCTTCGATCCTTCCTCGATCCGGAATGTCCGACGCCCATAGCGTGACCCGACCAGCGCGCTGGCCGCATCGCACAGCGTCAGGATCAGGATCGGCAACACATAGAGCACAGGCCCGGGCGGCGCCTTGTGGTGCATGGATATGGATACGAAGTGTCCATCCTTCAGCCAGAACAGCAGCGCCACCGAAGCCGCAAACAGCAGCTCGCCGTAGGACTTCCGCGCCACGGCATGCAGCCCCGCCCCAAGGCTTGATCGCGCCGATCCGCGCGCCGCCAGAAACACCAGCAGCGCCAGCCCGCATGTCGCTCCCACTTCCCACGCCGCGCCGAACACCAGCGGGAACATCAGGCAATAGAGTCCGAGGCTGATATGGATCAGCTTGCGGCTGACCTCGGCGCCAAGATCGAGCAGTTTCGCAAGCCGCGAAACGCCCCACAGGACGATGGCGAGCAGGGCGACCGATCCCGCGATCTTCGCCAGACTGATCGCGAGATCCTGGCTCACACCACTTCCTCGATCACGAAGTCGGAATAGAAGAAGGCCTTGTCCAGCGGCTTCAGCTTGGCCTCAAGCGCGCTGTTGGTCGTGACCCGCGCCGCAAGGCTCGCAGGCACGCGCCGCGGCGCCATCATGTTCCAGTACGCGATCCGCGCGCCCGGATTGGACGCCGCAAGAATCGACGCATAGGCCATCTCATGCGCCTCGGGCGACATGTATTCGAAGATGTCGGAGAGGTTGAACGCATCCGCCTTGACGCCTTCCTCCGCAAGCGTCTCCACCGTGCAGAGTCTCACCTCGAGACGGTCCAGCCGCTCGCGGATGATCTCGAACCGTTCGGCCTCCAGCGCGCGTGGCAGATCCTCGCCATGCGTCCCCTTCAGGATCCAGTGCAGATACGGGTTCACGGATGGATCCTGCTCCACCAGCGCCTTGCGCGTCAGGCGCGCCACCTGCGCGGCGGGCCCGCCCTCGACATGATCGAAGAAGGCCGGATCGCGCCCCAGCCGTCCCATGACAAAGCGGGAGAAGAAGATCTTCACCATCATCCGCCAGCCCCAGTTGTTCCAGCGCTTCTCGTAGAAGCGCGCGCGCTGCTCGGCGTCGCGCGGGCTCAGCAGGAGATCGATCATCTCCTTGGTGTGGATGAAGGGGATCACCCAGTCGCGGAAGATGCGGAAATAGCGCTCGAACTTGCCGACACCGCCGATGCCATGCTTCTTCACCTGATCGACGCGCGCGGCCCAGAATGTCTGGTCCTCGTCCGACAGCTTCACCGCCGACAATTCAAGCAGATGCTGCCGCCGGCCCGATGGACGCGAGCCCATCAGCTCCAGGAATTCCGTATGGGCGAGGGTCCGGTACATCGCCATGCGCAGACGCACGCAGGCCAGCTGCGCCGGATTGAGATCGACCGCGATGACCCGTTCGGGTCCCTCGGCCAGCAACGCCAGCGCATTATCGCCCGCCGACGCAATCGACACGACCGTGTCGCCCGGCTTCGGGCGCAGCGCGGCGACAAGGATGTCGGCATCCTCCCACACCTGCGCATAGCGGATGATGTCAAAGCTTGCGCGCTTGGCGATATCGGTTTCGGCCCCAATCGTTTTTGACATGGTTATCCGGCTGTCCCAGCGTCTTGCACGCCGGCGATCCTTTCGACTGTTCCCGCCCCGCCGTCCAGACGCACCGTATCGCCGGTGCGCAGCCATTGCGTCACGCCCTTGAGCGACACCACGCAGGGCACGCCCATCTCGCGCGCGACAATCGCGGAGTGCGACAGCAACGATCCGCGTTCGGCGATAACCCCGGCCGCATTGGCGAACACCGCGATCCAGCCCGGATCGGTATGCCGCGCCACCAGTATCTCGCCCGGCGCCAGCGCCTCCACGCGCGGGTCCTCGATCACGCGCACCGTCGCCGTCACCACGCCCTTGCAGCAGGCCAGTCCCTTGCGCACCTCGCCCGCCTCGACCGGCGCCGGCGTCTCAGCCGACAACGTCGCGACCCCGGCCAGGTGCGCGCCGCTGACGCTGAACCGCTCGGGCGGGTCCGGCCGCTTCAGCTGGCCGTCCCATTCCGCCTGCCGCAACCGCGCCAGCGCCTTGAGATCGCCCGTCACCGCCGCGCCTTCCACAGCGCCCAGCAGTTCCTCCACCGTCAGGCAGAACACATCGCGCGGGGCGTCCAGCACGCCTTGCTCGGTCAACCGCGCGCCCAGCGCAAGGAAGATGCGGCGCACCCGCCCGAACAGCCGCGTCCGCTCGAACCGCAGATTCTCCCGATCGCGCACCCGCGCCTTGGCCCATGTCAGCAGCCATCGTGCAAGGATGCGGCGGTCCACATTGGGGATCAGCGCATAGAGGTCCTCCGCAGGCGCAACATCCGCCTTCGTCTCCCGCATCGCAGCCGCCGCCGCGATCGCCTTCAGCACCTGCGCCGGGTCCTCGTGCAGCGTCCTGCTTTCCAGCTTCAGCTCCTGCGTACAGCGATCGCCGAACTTGGCGATGTAGGCGTCGAACGCCTTTCGCAGCTCCGGAATTTCATCAACCGCGGTGACGTCCGCTTGCGCGAGCCTGGCCGCCAGATCAGGCCGCCCCCGCACCATGGCGCCCATTTCGCGGATCATACGCGCGGGTTCGGCCGACACGATATCGCCCTGACCGATCAGCATCGACGACAGGAAGGCGCGGCCATCATCGCCCGCCTCGCGCTCCATCATCTTCTGCGCAACCCCGAACGCGATCATGCACAGGAAGTCGTTGACCAGCGGCGCATCCCACTTGGCCAGCAGCTGCCGCTCCAGCAGCCGGTACTCCGCCGCCAGCGCCGTCGCCGGCATGGCGTCGATCTCGGCGTCGGGCCGCGCCAGCGCCTCGTTCAGGCGCGCATAGAATTTGGCGATCGTCGAACGGATGCGCAGCTCATGCCACACCAGCCCCAGCCCCACGCGTCCGAACTTCAGATTGTCGACGAAGCGCTCCCAGCCGCTGTCGGACGGCGGCGCGATGCGATCCGCTATCTCCTGCGGCAGGGTCTCGGAAACGCCCATCATGCCTTCCATGAACTTCCGGTTCGCCTTGAAGCCCGGAAACAGCGCCAGCGCGCGATACCAGTTCAGCAGGTTGTAATAGACCCGCCCGTCCACACGCCCGAGCATGTTCTCGAACACGGCGCGATGCTCCTCGACATCCTTCGCCGGCACGCCCATCAGGCGCGAGAACGCCTGATAGACATGCGCATAGACATATCGCGCGAACGAAAAGGTCAGGGGCGACGTCACGCCCGGATAACTCTCGACGATGTTCGAATTGTCCCAGATCACCACGTCTTCGGGACTACTCCGCTCATCCCGACGAAAGTCGGGATCCAGGGCTGACGGTGAGGCTTGTTCCGAACTGGAGCTGCTGCTCAAAGCCTGTTCGCGCAGGATCACCATTCCTGGGTCCCGACTTTCGTCGGGACGAGCGGTGACAGAATCCAGCGTCGTGATCGGCCGCGACTGCAGCATGTGCAGGCCCGTCCCATCGAACGCCCATTCAACATCCTGCGGACATCCGAAATGGTCCGCCGCGCGCCGCGCCATCGCCGCCACTTCGGCGCGCTCCGCCTCGCTCAGCACCGGCGCATCGCCAACAAGCTCCGCTTCCAGCGTCTTGCCGTCGGCGCCGATGCGATAACTGTCGCCATCCTCTTCGCCGCCCACCAGCCGGTCAGCGAGCCCCAGAATCGCGCTGATCACCACCACGCTGCGGTCGCCGCTCACCGGGTCGGCCGAAAACGCCACGCCGGCCGCGCGCGCATCCACCATCCGCTGAACCACAACGGCCGGCGGCTGCGGATCGCCGGAAAGCCCGTGCGCCCGGCGATACGCCGCCAGCGTTTCCGTGAAGCCGGAGCGCCACACGCGATGCGCCGCCTCCGCCACATCCGCCGGCGCGACATTCAGCTCGCTCAGGAACTGTCCCGCATGCGCGCTGGCCGCGCCATCTTCCTCACGACCGGAGGAGCGCACGGCATAGCGCCCTGCCCCGCCCAGCTTCAGCAACCCCTGCTTAACCTCCTCGCGTGCGTCAGCCGAAAGGCCGTCCGCGCCGAACGCCTCCACCGGAATGACAAAGAAGGACGGCACGGGAAACGCCGCCGCCAGCTTGCCCAGCGCCGCGCCCTTGCCGCCGGCTTCCGGCCGCGCAGCGTCGGCGCCAAACATGATCGGATGCGCGGTGCTCATGCTGACCACAGGGAGAAGATCAGCGGCAGAACGCCAAGCAGCACATAGTTCGCCAGCACGAACACGGCCGTACCCGTCTCCAGCCGCTTCACCGTCTTCGCCGTCGGCGTGCCGGCATAATCGATGGCGGTCCAGGCCGCATAGAGCGTCGCCGCCATCAGCGCGACAAGAAACCAGATGCTCGCGCCCGAGCGCACATTGACGAACGCCGCCGCGGCCAGCCCGGCCAGCACGATCGCCATCGTCACAACCCCGGCGCGCCCGGCGCCCCACAGTTTCGAGTATGTCTCGACGCCCTCGCGCTCCATCTCCGGCGACCAGCTCTTGCGCGCGATCTCGATCATCGAACCATTGATCAGCGACAGCAGCAGGAACGCGCCCAGCGTCAGCCCGAACCCTTCATGCAGCGCGACATCCGCCGGCAGCCAGTCGCACGCCGTCGCATAGAGATCGATCAGCGGCATGATCGCCATATGGCTCACCATGTAGATGACCGGCCGCTTCTTCAGCCAGACGGGAACAAAGAACTCCCTGGTCATCACCGCCATGTACGCCCACACCAGCGCCAGCAGGCCCAGCAACCGCCAGTCCAGCCAGGCCGTCAGCACCACCTGCGCGATGCCAACCCCGATCGCGACCCCGCGCAGCTCGCCCAGAGTCACCAGCCCCCGCGGCACCGGCCGCTCGGGGCGATATTTCGTGTCGTCCTCATTGTCCTTGTGCTCGTCGGCCACGCGCAGCTGGAAGAACAGGCCGAACAGCACCAGCACCGCCACGATGATCGACAGCCATCCGGGCGCCGCGCCGCGCAGCAACGCCGACAGGCACGCCGCCGATGCGCCGAACGCAGCGATCAGCACGCCATGCTTCACCACGGGAAAGCGCTCGGCCTGATAGAGCCACAGCCGCGCGCCAAACCCGCGCGAGTCATTGTCCTTGATCGTGGCGCTCACGCCTTGCCCCGCGCCAGATTCTTGTGCGCGCTGGCGAACTCGTGCGCGCACAGCGCCCCGATGATCGACAGCTCGCCGGCAAGACATGTCGCCGCCACCACCTCGGCGAACGCCCGCGCTTTGCCCGCGCCCTTGAGTCCCAGAATGTTGAGCCCCGCGCTCTGCGTCGGCAGACCGGTTCCGCCGCCCACCGTTCCGACGATCACATTCGGCAGCGTCACGGAGACGAACAGCCGCCGTCCCTCCCGCAGCTCCATCCGCGTCACGCCCACCGCGCTCTCGGCGACGCAGGCCGCATCCTGTCCGGTTGCAAGATAGAGCGCCGCCAGACCATTCGCATAATGTCCCTGCACGCCGATCGAGCCGGACATCACGCCGCCCAGCGCCGACATGCGCCAGTAATCCTGCATCCGCTCCGGCGTCGTATGCAGCTGCTTTTCGATCTCCTCCGCCGGTAGTTCCACCGACGCCGTCGCCTTGCGCCCCCTCACGCCGACGAAGGACAGCGCCGACGCCTTCTTGTCGCCCGACAGATTGGCCTCCACGAACCAGTAGAGCGGCTTCACCGGCGAGTGTTCCTCGATCGCGCGGCACACCGCCTCGGTCGCGATGGTCACCATGTTCTGCCCGGCGGCGTCGCCCGTTGTGTAGCTGCACACCAGATAGACGTGGTCGCCCTCCAGATGCGGGCTCAGCTCTTCCAGCTTGCCATGCCGCGTCGTCGTCTCGGCCGCGGCCTTCAGCATCTCGAAGCTGGCGCAGACCCAGGCGACGAACAGCCCGGCCTCCGTCGTCGACGCAAAGGCGAAGCCCGGCGCGCGCTGCACGCCTTCGGCCAGCGTCCCGGTCGTCGCCCCGCCGACGCAGGAGATCAGCCGCGCCCCGCGGCCATAACTCGCGACCAACGCCGCTTCCGTGGTCGCCAGCGGCACATAGAAATCGCCCTTGGCGAAGATGCCGTTGACGCGCAGCGGCCCCACCACGCCCATGGGGATGCGCAGCGTGCCGATATAGTTCTCGATATTGTGCTCGTAGCGCTCGAGCTGCGCCTGCGCCGTCGCATCATAGAGCTCGGCCTTGTCGGCTTCCTGCGCGCCGGAATTCGCCAGCAGCACCTTCCAGTTCGCCGCCGTGAAAGTCGGCTCCAGCCGCTTGGCCGGCCGGATCCACGGCTTCAGCGGCGTCGTTGTATCCGGACGGCTCTGCTTCGCGATGTCCTCGGCGCTGCGTCCCTGCAGCATGGCCGCGATCATTCGCTTCGTGGCGTCGAAGGCGCTTGGCATGCCCGTCCCTGCATCCATCACCCCGGTCCGGGGCGAGCGCGAGCATCAGCCGATTTATGAAAAACTCAAGGCGGCGGCAGGGAAGCTCCGCCGCATTCCTGTAACCATGACGCTGCGACGCCAGATGAGAACGCGCGGTACGCGAGTTGCCTACTGCGCCGGCTGCTCCGGGTACTCGAGAAGCGACGTGTCATAGCCCCACGCCTTCACCTTCGCCGTCAGCTCGTCGATCAACTTCTGCCCCGGCTGCGGGTTACGCGTGAAGATATTCACTTCGCCAAAGTCCGGCGTCACCGAGATGAACCAGCTATAGTCGTCCGCCAGCGCCGCCACCCATGTCTCACGGCTGACGAACAGGAAGTAGTCGACACGGATCTTCGCGTTCGATCCCGGATCGAGAATGTGACCCGTTCCCTCGACCACCTTCTCATTGCCCTCAAGCGATCCGTCGCGACAGGAATCGCGCACGCCGACCTCGTTTGGCTTGTCTCGCGGCGTGTAGCGCGTGAGGCCTGCGACGCAGCCCTGCGTCACCCAGTTCGGCCGGTAAGCGATCTCATGCCAGTCGCCGGTGTAGAACCGCGCCATGTCGACCTGGGTGACCGGCGGCGGCCCGCCGCCCGGCCCGGAAGATGTAATGCAACCGCCCATCGGCAAGGCTGCGGCGAAGACGATTGAAAGGGCGAGCTGTCTCATGCCCCTCCTACGCATCGCCTGCACAACTGGAGCACCAGCAGCCAATAATTTGTCGAACGCCCGCCAATCCCTCATATCTCTCACATGATCCGCCCCGAGGACCTTCTTCGCCCGACGCCGCAGGGCCTCTATTGCCCGCCGGGCGACTTCTACATTGACCCCGTGCGCGGCGGGGTTGATCGCGCCGTCGTCACGCATGGCCATTCGGATCACGCCCGCGCCGGCCACGGCACCGTCCTCGCCACGCCCGAAACGCTGGAGGCGATGGCCGTCCGCTATGGCGAAGGTTTCACGCGCGCCCGCCAGCCGGCCCGCTATGGCGAGACCACGCGCATCGGCGACGTCGATGTGCGCCTCATCCCCGCCGGCCACGTCATCGGCTCCGCGCAGGTCGAGGTGAAGCACAAGGGTCTCACCATGATCTGCACGGGTGACTACAAGCGCCGCCGCGACCACCTGCGCACCGTTCGAAGTCGCGCCCTGCCACGTCTTCATCTCGGAGGCTACGTTCGCGCTTCCCGTCTTCCGCCATCCGGACAGCTCCGGCGAGGTCGGCAAGCTGCTTGCCTCGATCCGCGCTTTCCCGGACCGCGCGCATCTCGTCGGTGCCTATTCCTTCGGCAAGGCCCAGCGCGTCATCTGCGAACTGCGCGACGCGGGCTACAGCGAGCCCATCTTCCTGCACGGCGCGATGATCGAACTTTGCGACATGTACCAGCGCCTCGGCGTCGATCTCGGCCCGCTTGAACCCGCCACGCTGGAGAGGAAGCAGAAAAGCGAAAGCGCCAGGTTCGCCGGAAAGATCATCCTCTGCCCGCCCTCCGCCACGTCCACGCCCTGGGCTGACCGCTTCCCCGATCCGGTTGTCGCCTTCGCCTCCGGCTGGATGAACATCCGCCAGCGCGCCAGGGCCGGCTGCATCGAACTGCCGCTGATCCTGTCTGACCATGCCGACTGGGACGAACTCACCGGAACGGTCCGCGAGGTGAACCCGGAAGAACTCTGGGTGACCCACGGGCGCAGCGATGCGCTCGCCCGCTGGGCCGAGCTCGAAGGCCGCAAGGCCCGCCCGCTCCACCTCGTCGGCTACGCGGAAGAAGCGGGCGAATAGGCGATTCCCGCGCAACCGGCAGGCGCGGCCTCTTCCCGGCGGGCCAGTCCCACGGCATTACTTCCGCCCATGGCATACCGCTCGCTCGACGCAGACCGTATCGAAGCCACCCTGGTGACCCTCAGTCACCGGATCGCGGAGCGCTTCCCGAACCGTGGCCTCGAACATCTCTGCAAGCAGCTGCTCGATGTCGCGCGGGAGGACAAGCGCACGCTCGCCTGGGTCGCCAAGCCGAACATCTGGCTGCGCTCGGGCGTCGCCGCGGCGATCGTCGGCGGCGCGCTGGGCCTGATCTGGTTCGCGACCACGCTCCCCAGCTTCCATGTCGAGGATGAAGTCTCGAACGTCCTGCAGGGCGTCGATGCGGCGGTGAACACCATCGCCCTCTCCGGCGCGGCCAGCTGGTTCCTGCTCAACCTCGAAGCGCGCTGGCGCCGCCGCGCCGTGCTGAAGGACCTGCACGAGCTGCGCTCCATCGCCCACGTGGTCGACATGCACCAGCTGACGAAGGACCCGACCCAGCTGTGGAAGGGCTACAACTCCACGGCCTCCTCGCAGGTCCACCGGATGTCGGACTTCGAGCTGATCCGCTATCTCGACTACTGCTCCGAAATGCTCTCGCTCACCGGCAAGCTCGCCGCGCTCTACATGCAGAACGTGCGCGACCCGGTGATCATCGAAGCCGTCAACGAGATCGAGGATCTGACCACCAGCCTGTCGCGCAAGATCTGGCAGAAGATCATGATCCTGCAGCAACCCCAGCGCCCCTGGGCGCAGTAGCGACTGTCCCCGCCGCTACTGCGGCAGGGTGTAGTGCACGCCCGCGCCCGGCCCCAGCGGCAGATCGAGCGCCACCCATCCGATGGTCAGCGCCAGACCCGCAATCAGGATCCAGATCGAATAGGGCAGCATCGTCGCTGTCAGACTGCCCAGCCCGAACTGCGGGTTCCAGCGCTGCGCAAAGGTCAGGATCAGCGGGAAGTACACCATCAGCGGCGTCACGATGTTGGTCGCGCCATCGCCGACGCGATAGGCGGCCGTCGCCATCTCCGGGCTGATGTTGAGCAGCATCAGCATCGGCACAAGCACCGGCGCCAGCAGGCCCCACTTCGCGCTCGCCGACCCCACCAGCAGGTTCACCGCCGCCGCCATCACCACGATCGAAGCCAGCAGCGCCGGCGCCGGCATGTTGGTGGACTTCAGGAAGTCCGCGCCATTCACCGCCGCGATCAGGCCGAGGTTCGACCAGTTGAACATCGCCACGAAGTGCGCCGCCGCGAACGCCAGCACGAGATAATAGGCCATGTCGCCCATCGACTGCGCCATCATCTTCACGATGTCGCGGTGGCCCTTCACCACGCCGGTCACGGCGCCATAGACCCAGCCCATCACCAGGAACAGGATGAAGAACCCGGCCACCAGCGATTGCAGCAACGGCGTCAGGCGCTGCACAGGATCGTCCTTGGTCGTGTCGGTCAGCGGCGTTCCCGGCCCGACCGTGAGGAACACCCACAGTGCAATCACGCCCAGCCCGGCAAGGCCCGCCAGCGCCAGCGCCCGGCCCTCCTTCGGATTGTCCGCGTCCTGTGGCGCGATCGCGGATGCGCTGCCGCCGGTCCAAGGCCCAAGCCGTGGCTCGATGATCCGGTCGGTCACGAACCAGATCACCGGCAGGAAGACGAACAGCATCACCGCGATGAAGAACCAGTTGCCGGCGATGTTCATCTCCCACGGCGCCAGCGACTCCGTCGCCGCCTGCGTGATGCCGAACAGCAGGGCGTCGAGCTGCCCCGGCAGCAGGTTGGCCGAGAAGCCGCCCGACACGCCCGCAAACGCCGCGGCAATCCCCGCAATCGGATGCCGCCCCGCCGACGCATAGAGCACCGCCGCCAGCGGGATCAGCACGACATAGGCCGCGTCCGCCGCGAGATTGCCCATCATGGCGACAAACGCGATCATCGGCGTCAGCAGGAATGTCGGCGCGCCCTTCACGGCCGCGCGCATCGCGGACCCGAACAGCCCCGTGCGTTCGGCGATCCCCGCCCCCAGCATCACCACCAGCACATAGCCCAGCGGATGGAAGTGCGTGAACGTCGTCGGCATCTCCACCAGCAGCCGCCGGATATTCTCCGGATCGAACATGCTCGCGGCCTTCACCACCAGCGGCGCGCCGGTTTCGTCCGTCTGCACCGGATGCAGCACCTGCAGGCCCATCGCCGCCGCGCCAGCGGAGAAAATCGCGAGGCCAAGGATCAACCAGAAGAAGATGAAGACCGGATCGGGCAACGCATTCCCGGTGCGCTCGATCCACCCCAGAATGCCTTTCTGGCGCGGCTGCTCATCCGGCGTCGCCGTGTTGGTCATTCCTGCCGTCCTCCCTGTCGTGCGCCTCATGCAACAGGGCGAACTGGGAAGGTCAACCTCAATCGGCGTAATCCGCGCTACAGAACGCTACGCAACGCAGAGCGCCACGCAATAACATCTCCGTCAGCAGACGCACTTTCCGCTTTCGTCTTGTCGAAGCGCGCTGCGTGCTTCATCAAGATCCGACATGCCGGCGACCAACAGGAGCGGCCATGTGGAAATTTCTCGGCGGAATGCTTGCCGGCACAGTGCTCGCCATCCTCTACGTGCTGTTCAACGTCCAGCTTCCCGAATTCCTCCAGATCCCCGGCCTGCTGCGCGGCGGCGTGATCTCCACCACCACCGAAGCCCAGCTCTACGATCTCGGGCCGGATGAAGCCGCGCGCCTGCGCGCGCTGGAGGTCTATTTCGACAACCGCGCGCGGGACGCCGCCGAACTGGATGCATCTGTTGGCCATCCCTTCCTCACCGCGCTGCATCAGGCCCGCGCCACCCGCGAGGCGCGCCTGCTCTCGCTGCGCTGGGATGCGTTCGACATGGCGCTGTCCAAGCCAGCCCTGCGTCAGACGCTCGAGACCAAGCACAACACGACTGACACCGAAGCCCTCAAGCAGGCCATGCTCTGGGAAGCGTTCGAGGAAATGCCGTTCCTCAAGGAATGGCTGAACACCAAATACGGACCGCAAACTCCGCAGACGCTCTACGCCACGCTGGAGCAGGCCCGCCGCCTGCCCTCCGCCGGCGCGCCTACACCACCTTGAAGCGCGCATCCGCCCGCGCGATCACCTCGCCATCCGCCGTCACGAACGCCTGCGCGAAACAAAGCGTCCGGCCGGTTTTTACATACTGCGTGTCGATCGCCAGCCACTGGCCCAGCCTCGCCGCGCCGACATAGTCGATCGCCATCGACACCGTCACCAGCCCGCCCTCCGGCTTGCGCCCTTCGCCGGTCAGCGCCTGAACGCAGCTCAGCCCCATCGCATTGTCCGCCAGCGCCGCAATCAATCCGCCGTGCAGCATGCCGCGCGAATTCGTGTGCGGCTTTCTCACATGCAGGCCAATCACGACGCGGTCGGACAGAACCTGCGAATACAAGGGCTCCCACGGCTCGGTCAGCGGCGATTTGCGGAAATGCGGCGCAAAGCCATCGGGAGGCGCATGGTCCGTCATCAATCCTCCATCCCCGGCCGCAACGGACCGCTGCGTCCGCCGCCCTCTCCCCGGATCGTTACGTTGATCGTCATGCAGTCCGTCTGGACGGCAGTATGCGCCGCGTTCTACGTTTCGCAACAAGTGCCGGCGACAGACCGGCCCAGCGAGGGAGAGGACCATGACGACCCAGATGATCGGCAATCGCCGGGCGATCCTGAAAGCATCCGTAGCATTCGCCGCAATCGCCGCCGGCGGCGTCGCGCTTGCCGCCTGCAACAATGCACCGGCCGAGCCAACCGTCGATGAAAACCCAATCGTCGAAACCACCTATGGCAAGGTGAAGGGCTATCTCGACAACGGCATCGCCACCTTCAAGGGCGTGCGCTATGGCGGCGACACGACGCTCGCGCGCTTCCAGCCGCCGAAGCCGCCCGAGCCGTGGACAGAGGTGATGGACGCACTGGCCTATGGTCCATCGGCGCCGCAGCCGCCGTCCGGCGATGGCGGCGGTCTCTTCAAATCATGGCGGCCCGACCCGCCGCTGCCCGCATCAGAGGATTGCCTCTTCCTCAATGTCTGGACGCCGGCGGCGGACGACAAGAAGCGCCCGGTCATGGTCTGGTTCCACGGCGGCGGCTTCACCACGGGCTCGGGATCGTCCTATGCCTATGACGGCGTAAACCTCGCGAAGCGCGGTGATGTCGTCGTCGTCACCACCAACCATCGCCTCAACCAGTTCGGCTATCTCAACCTCGCCGGCTATGGCGACCAGTTCGCGGATTCCGGCGCGGTCGGCGCGCTCGACATGATCCTGTCGCTCGAATGGGTGCGCGACAACATCGCGAAATTCGGCGGCGATCCGGACAAGGTGCTCATCTTCGGCGAGTCCGGCGGCGGATCGAAGGTCTGCACGCTGATGGCGATGGACAAGGCCAGAGGCCTGTTCCACCGCGCCGTCGTCCAGTCCGGCCCGCGCATAATGCATGCGTCCGCGGAAGCGTCCGCCAAGGCCGCCGACGAGGTCGTGAAGAAGCTCGGCCTGACACAGGACACGATCGCGGAAATCTTCAACAAGACGGTTTCCGAAATCCAGGCGGCCGCCCAGGGCGTTCAGGGCGCGGGCTCCGGCCCGGTGCTCAACAACGTCTCGATCACGCGTGATCCGTTCAACCCGGATGGACCGCCGCAATCGGCCGACGTGCCGCTGCTCATCGGCTGCAACCGCACCGAGGGCACCTCGCTCACCCCGGCCGACAGCCCCAATCATTCGCTCACATGGGACACGCTGCCCGCCGCCATCAAGACAGCCTTCCCCACGAAGGACGCCAGGAAGATCATCGACCTCTACAAGGCGAAGCATCCGGACATCGAGGCGCCGGAACTCTTTTTCATGGCGACAGCCGACAACTCCTTCTTCCGCGGCAGCGTCACGGTCGCCGACCGCAAGGCGGCCCAGGGCGGCGCGCCTGTCTTCTTCTATCATCTCGACTGGGAAACCCCGGTCATGGAAGGCAAGCGCTACGTGCCCCACGCGCTCGACATCGGCATGGTGTTCGACAACGTCGCCAAGTCCGAATCCATGTCCGGCACGGGCCCTGAAGCGCAGAAGATCGCCGACCAGATGTCGGAAAGCTGGCTGGCCTTCGCCAAGACGGGCAACCCCTCCAACCCCAACGTTCCGGCATGGCCCGCCTACACGGCGGCGCAGCGCAACATGATGGTCTTCCGTACCGAACCGGGCGTCGAGGTCGACATCCGCGCCGAGGAACGCGCGGCAACCGCCGCCTGACGCGCCGCTCATCCACCGGCGGGCCGCAACCCGTGGCCCGCCGGTGGACCCTCCCTGCGAGTTTTGTTAGCGTTCGCCCTGACGCGGCGGGTCGGTCATGTGGGACGTTTTCATCTCCTATTCGAGCCAGGATCGCGCGCGGGTCGAGAAACTCGTCGAGCGTCTGCGCGCGCAGAATGTCCAGGTCTGGTGGGATGGCCACCTGCCGCCCGGCCAGCGCTGGGATGACCAGATCGAACAGGCGATGGAAGGCTCCTCCACCGTCGTCATCCTCTGGAGCGAAGCCTCCGTCGCCTCCGAGGAAGTGAAGGACGAAGCCTACTACGCCCGCGATCGCGGCAAGGCGCTTCCCGTCCGCATCGAGAATGTCCGGCCGCCCTACCGCTTCCTGCGCATCCAGGGCTTCGACCTGATCCACGAGCCGCTCTACGAGGCGCCGAAATTCCCCGCCCTTGTCGACGCCGTGCGCGGCAAGGGCCCCATGCGCCGCATCGACGACGACCAGCTGGTGCAGGACCTCGTCGCCGCCGCGCGGCAGCAGAAGCCGGGAAGCGCATCAGGCGAAGGCAGCGCACTGGAACCCGCAGCCGCCTCTCCGCCAAAAGCGCCCAACAGGCTCTCGCATCTCTTCATCGCCCCCGCTCTCGTGGCCGCGGGCCTTGTCACCATCATCGCCGGACAGCTGTTCGCGCCGGACGCGCCGGCCGACTGGCCGACCTGGCTCGGCGTCTCTCTCTGCGGGCTGGCGTTCGTCGGCGCCTTCGCGACCTCACTCACACGGGCGGGCTAGATCATGACCGAACCGGACGCCGCGCCCCGCCGCACCTCCAGCGCCATCTCCGGCTACGCCCGCACCGCGCGCCGTGCGGTCCAGCTCCAGCTTCTTGTCGCTGGCCTCGCGCTCATCGCCACCGTCGTCTTCGCCTTCCTCATCACCAGCCAGACCGAAAAGCTCAACGCTCTCAACCGCGAACTCGACACATCCTCCGCGCGCCTCGCCACCACCGACAACGCAACGCAGGCCGTGCTGCAGGCCGCCTCCGCGCTCGCCAGCGGCGATGCGGCCCTCTACAGCGCGGCCATCGACTCCCTGCGCGCCGTCCGCCGCGATCTGGCGCTCGTCTCCGCCGAGTTCGAGGACAAGGACGCCAGCGCCGCCATCGACCAGCTCGACAGCGTCCGCTTCAGCGTCACACGCACGCTGGCCAGCGCGCTGTACACCCGGCCCGAACGCACGGCGGACGAACTCACAGAAGCCATCGCACTCGAAACGGAGAACCTCGCGCACACCGAGCTCGACGATGGCGAAAGATACGCCAGCACCGTCGCGCTGGCCGCCTACCATTGCGCCGCCGGCGACATGGCGGGCGCCAAGACATTGCTTGATGCGTCCTTCCTCGCCGCCAACCCGGCGGCCACGCGCGAAGGCATGCTCCTCGACGCCTGCGACGACCTGTTCGACATTCCCGAAGCGGCGATTGCGGCATTCGACGCCACGACAGCCGATCCCGCCTTCCGCGTGCGCCGCATCTTCCTCCACATCGTCTCGGAAAAGGATCGCGCGCCCGCGCAGGCGCTCGGCCGGGCGCTCTGCGCCGCCGGCTATACGGTCCCGCGCCTCGAACTGGTCAGCAAGTCGTCGGCGCCGAAGGACAGCCAGATCCGCTACTATTATCCGCCGCAGGCGAGCGAAGCCGAATGGATCGCGTCGCGCTTTTCCGCCGGAAGCAACCCCGTATGGTCATGGCCGCCGCCCGCCATTCGCCAGCTCACCGGCTTCGACAACCTCGATCCGCAGAACATCGAGATCTGGCTGCAGGACTCCCCGCAGCGGGCGGGCGCGCCGCCCGCGCCCCAGCCGGTCGAAGGGAAATTCAGCTGCACTCCGGCCGCGCAGGCCAGCCGCGCCGACGTCGCCTCGCTCGCCACGCAGCTCTCGTCCGACGACAAGGCCAGCCGTCTCTCCGCCGGGCAACAGGTGGCCGACCTGCTGCGCGCCAGCGATGACAGCGCAATCGTCGCCGCCCTGATCGCACAGCTGCAGCCGCCGCGCCTCGACCAGCTCAGCGCCTCTGGCCGCCTCAACGTGCTCTACATGCTCAACATCGAATCCGGCTGGCAGGCGCGCCCCGAAGCAGCCGCCCTGCGCGACGCGCTCGCCGCCATCCGCGCCCGCGCCGGAGAAGGCGTCGCCATCGGCGGCCAGACCAATGATTGCCTCACCAAGCTCGAAACCAAGCTCAATGGCGGCGCCGCCCCGGACCGCTGCGGCGGCCTCTGACCCCTCGCTGGTGACCCACGCCGTCAGGAAAAGGTAAGCTTGCGAAGCAAGGTCCCGCCTCCGTTCAGGGGGCGGACAGGCGGGGGTCCCTATCAACACGCCGCGCGCTATGCGATATCTCCAGGCCATCGCAAGGGGACGCGCATGGCCAACCAAACGCTTGATCTCTTCATCCGCGAGGCGCTGAACAGGGGCGAGACGCGGGAACGCATCTCCGCCGCCCTCGCCGCCGCCGGGTGGACGCAGAAGGAAGTCGACGCCGCGCTCGACGACTATGCCGAGACCGATCTCGGCCTCGCCGTGCCGAAGCCCCGGCCCTATGTCTCGGCGCGCGAAGCCTTCCTTTACCTCGTGCTCTTTATCCTGCTCGGCGTCGTCGCCTGGAATCTTGGCTCGCTGCTCTTCGCCCTCATCGAGGTCTGGATTCCGGATCAGCTCGACGACCAGTACGGCTATGGCCTTTATGGCCGCGACACCCAGATCCGGCAGGCGATCGCCGGCCTTGTCGTGGGAACGCCGCTGTTCGCCTGGCTCGCTTTCCACATCCGCAAGCAACGCCGCACCAATCCCGCCATGCAGCGCAGCCGCGTCCGCAAATGGCTCACCTACATCGCCCTGATCATCGCCTCCTGCACGTTGATCGGCGACGCCATCGGCCTCGTCTACGCCTTCCTTGCGGGCGAGCTGTCGACCCGCCTCTTCCTCAAGCTGCTCGTCGTGGCGATCCTTGCCGGCGGCGTCTTCTTCTACTTCATCCGCGATGCCGAACAGGGCGACACGCATGATCAGGCGAGCGCATGAGCCAGAAGCGCAACCTCGGCCCCATCCTCGCGCTGACTGGAGGCGGCATCGCCATTGCCGCCGTCATCGCCGGATTCATCGTCATCGGCGGGCCGGACCAAACTCGCGACAGGCGATTGGATGAAATGACCGAGGATCGGGTCGCCGACCTCGTTCGCACGGTTCAATGCGCCTATTTCGCCAATGGAGAGGCGCCAGATACAATTGAGCAAGTCTCCGTCTCCGTTACGGAATGGCCGAGGAGACTTCCAATCGTCTGCAACCGCTTTGATGAGATCGAGGCGCGCCAGAGCGGCCGCACCGCCGCAGAGCCAATCGAGCCAGGCGATGTGACGTATCAGAAGGTAAGCAAAGACAGCGTTCGCGTGTGTGCCATCTATCGGCTGCCCACCATCGCGGCAGGCAAGGAACGGCAGCCTCGCGGACGCGGCGATGTTCTGGCGCTGTTTCCTGCATTGCGAGAGGACCGAGAGAAGGGCGCACATTGCTATTCGCTCCAGCTCAAAACCGCGCCGAACGAGTAAGCTCCCCATCGCTAAGCGGTTCGCACAACCTTTCTCCCGCTCTATATCTCCCCCATGCAACCCTTCGCCGCGCTCCTCGAAAGGCTGGTGCTCACGCCTTCGCGCAATGCGAAGCTGCAGCTGATCGTGGACTATCTGCGCCACACGCCGGATCCCTCGCGCGGTTGGGCCATCGCCGCGATCACGGGCGACCTCTCCATCCCCTCGGTGAAGCCCGCCGCCCTGCGCGAGCTTGTCGCCGCGCGCGTTGATCCCGTCCTCTTCGGCCTCTCCTACGACTATATCGGCGATCTGGCCGAGACGATCTCGCTCGTCTGGCCCGCGCGTCCCGGCGCCAATCGCGCGCCCGATCTGGCCGAAGTGGTCGAGACGCTGATGCAGGCGACAAAAGCCGAAGGTCTGGCGCACGCCGAACGCTGGCTCGATGCGCTGGATGCAACCGGCCGCTGGTCGCTGCTCAAGCTGATCACCGGCGGGTTGCGCATCGGCGTCTCCGCGCGCCTCGCCCGTCAGGCCCTCGCGGATTTCGGCAAGGTCGACGTCGCAGAGATCGAGGAGCTGTGGCACGGCCTCAGTCCGCCCTACACCGACCTCCTCGCCTGGCTCGAAGGCCGCGCGCCCAAACCCATCGCATCCGCGCTGGCTCCCTTCCGCCCGCCCATGCTGGCGCATCCGCTGCTCGACAAGTCCGAGCGCCTCGCCGCCGAAGGCGCCGCGCCCGCCCTCATCACGCCCGCCGACTTTGCCGCCGAATGGAAATGGGATGGCGCGCGGGTGCAGCTCGTCGCCGATCAGGGCGTCCGTCGCCTCTACACCCGCAATGGCGACGACATCTCCCGCGCCTTCCCCGACCTGCTCGACGCCGCGGACTTCAACGCCGCGCTTGATGGCGAACTTCTCATCCGCTCGCCCGAAGGCGGCATCGCCCCGTTCAACGAGCTACAGCAACGCCTCAACCGCAAGACAGTCACACCGAAGCAGATCTCCGACCGCCCGGCCATGCTGCGCGCCTACGACATCATGCAGGAAGGCGCGGAGGATCTACGCCCGCTTCCCTTCGCCGACCGCCGCAAGCGGCTCGAGCGCTTCGTCGTCACGCACAACCATCCCCGCATCGATCTCTCCGCCCTCATCCCCTTCGCAGACGCCGCCGCGCTTGATGACCTGCGCGCCCATCCGCCCACGCGCGAGATCGAGGGCCTGATGCTCAAGCGCTGGACCTCGCCCTACGCCGCCGGCCGTCCCGCCGGCCAGTGGTACAAGTGGAAGCGCGATCCCTTCCTCGTAGATGCGGTGCTGATGTACGCCCAGCGCGGCCATGGCCGCCGCTCCGGCCTCTATTCCGACTTCACCTTCGGCGTCTGGCGCGCAACAGCCGAAGGCGAGGAACTCGCGCCCGTCGGCAAGGCCTATTTCGGTTTCACCGACGAAGAGCTGGCCATGCTGGACCGCTACGTCCGCGAGAACGAGGCCGAACGCTTCGGTCCCGTACGCGCGGTTATCGCCAATCGCGAGCACGGCCTCGTGCTGGAAATCGCCTTCGAGGGGCTGCAGCGCTCCTCGCGCCACCGCTCCGGCATCGCGATGAGGTTCCCCCGCATCCACCGCATCCGCTGGGACAAACCCGCCGCCGAAGCCGACCGCATCGAAACGCTGGAATCTTTGTTGGAAAACTGACGCCCGGCGATTTGGGTTTTCCGGCGCATCTTGTTACCCCTGTCCCGAATCTCACCTCCTGACCCCCAACCACCGGCGATTCACGCATGGAATTTCAGCAGCAGTTTTCCGCGTTCCAGACATGGGCATTGGACTTTACCGGCCCGTATCAGCGCTGGATGTGGTCTGTCATCGCACTGGTGGGCGGCTATTTCGTCGGCATCATCGTCTCACGCATCCTCGTCTTCATCGCCGGCAAGCTGTCGGGCCTGCGGCGCGACAAGGACACGCAGGGCAAGGAGAAAACAGCCGACAACGTGATGATCGACATATTCGCGGCCATCATCCGCGTCTCGTTCATCCTCTTCGCCGGCGCCATCGCCGCCTATCTCCTGTTCGGTTATCCGCTGGAACAGGCGCAGACCCTCGGCGTCGCCGCCCTGCGCGGCCTCGTCATCCTTGTCGCCGTCTGGTTCCTCGGCTCGTGGCTGGGCGCGCGCGTGCGCAAGTTCGGCCGCAAGATCGATCGCGCCCATGCTGGCGGCGAGACCCTGTTCGGCTTTCTCGGCGCGCTTGTCCGCTTCGGCGCCCTCGCCATCGGCCTCGTCGCGGCGCTGCAGCAGTTCGGCTTCGACACGGCTTCGCTGCTGGCCATCATCGGCGCCGCCGGCCTCGCCATCGCCCTGTCGCTGCAGGATACCCTGAAAGCCGTCGCCGCCGGCGTCGTGATCGCGATCTTCCGGCCCTACCGCATTGGCGATGTCGTCGAGATCGCCGGTCAGGTCGGAACCGTCGCCGACATCACGCCCTTCACCACGGTGCTCAACACCATCGACAACCGCGAGGTGGTCATCACCAACGATCAGGCCTGGGGCAACATCATCATCAACAATACGGCGCGCAGCATGCGCCGCCTCGATCTGCTCTTCTCCATCGATTATGACGACGACGCCGAACTGGCGATCCGCGTCATCGAGGATGTGCTGAAGGCCGACAAGCGCATCCGCAGCGAACCGCCCATCTGGGTCAAGGTCGTCGAACTCGCCTCCTCCTCGGTCGACCTCAAGGCCCGCGGCTGGGTCGCAACGGCCGACTGGTGGGATACGCGCTGCGATACCATCCTCGCGGTGAAGCAGGCCTTCGACCGCAATGGCATCACCATCCCCTACCCGCACCAGGTCGAACTCGGAAAGCCGGGCAAGCTGCCGCCGCCCCTGCCGCCCGCCCTCGCCGCCGGAGAGGACGACGCCAAGGCCGGTTGAGGCCATGGACCTGCCACATCTGCCTGTTATTGTTCGTGTGTCGCCCTTCAGAACCGAAGCGGCGCAGACCGCAAGGAACAAGGAATGGCAGAGACCAAGTCACACGAGGCCCATCTTCCCGCCAAGGTGACCGACGCGACGTTCGAGCCCGTCTCCGGGCCGCAATCCGGCCCGCTTTCAGGTCCGGACCCGTTCTGGGACAGCGATCCGCCGCTGTCCGGCAAGCCGCGTCCGCCGCTGTCCTTCTCGGGTCGCATGTTCAATGTCGGCTGGAAGGGCTGGACGCGCCTCGCCCTCGTCTGCGTCACGGTCGGCGCCATTTTCCAGGCCGGCGGCTTCAATCCGTTCGCGCCCGATTTCACCATCGGCGCCGGCCTCGGCCAGATCGTCAACGGCGTCATCAATGTCGCG
The DNA here is from genome assembly GCA_041398245.1 of Hyphomonadaceae bacterium. Taxonomy (GTDB): domain Bacteria; phylum Pseudomonadota; class Alphaproteobacteria; order Caulobacterales; family Hyphomonadaceae; genus UBA7672. Next base: position 86,895 of record JAWKVC010000003.1, on the reverse strand, counting down.
GCCTTCGTCGCGCAGATGGCCGCTCTGCCGCTGCTGCTCGGCGCGCTCGCCGTGTTGCCGCTCTGGATCGGCTGGCGCGCGCTCGTCACGCTGTTCAACCGCGACAAGCCCCCCGGCCCTGACGACCGCATCCTGCCGAAGGAACGCAGGAAGAAGGTGCACAAGCTCTGATTTGCCGGGCTCGGGCTCCCCGACGATTGTCTGTCGGAGCTGGATCAGGTGGTCTTATGGGATGTCCTGATCGGCGCTATCGCCCTCGACAAGCACGTCAGCCGGAATTCCACGCGCCCGAAAACTCATGAGCGGCAAACCCGTCAAACCGCGGTCGCGTTCGTAGGCCCGCACGAGGGACATGTAGGGCGAGACGCGTGTCCAGCCCTTGCCCTCAAGATTGACAAGAATCTCGAAGTGAAGGTGCATCGCGGTCGGCGTGTCGCAGTTGTCGTTTGAGAGATAACCGATGCGGTCACCCTTTTTGACCGTCTGCCCGGGCGTCACCGCGAGCTTCTGCATGTTCAAATGTAAATAGCGGTAGTCGCGGCCGCCAGCAGAACTCTTTAGCTGAATCGAATACATGCCGATGTTCGAGATCACGCCATCTTCCACGGCGATGACGGGAATCTGGGTCCGCTCAGCGCTCGGCGAACGCCGCATGGCCGCGCACGTGCTTGCATCGCCTGCCCGAATATCAACGCCTCCGTGGCCGCCACCCGATTGGCAGTTATGCGCCACCGGCCCTGAAGGACGGGCCTCGCAAAAGTTGTCGACCCACGGATAGACAAAGTTACGGGGGCTGCACTGGTCGCCGCCCCGAACCGCGCCGCCGTCCGTATAGAGCATCGAATTGACGAACGCGGGACCGTCCTCGATCGGGAACGCAATATCAGGGGCGTAAACGGTGGCGTCATACGCGCCGTCTTCATTGTAGAGCCAGCCCGGCGGAAGATAGGTGAATGGGCCAAGACCTGCATCCGCTCTCGCGGGAGACGCTGGCTCGCTTGGCAGGCCGCGGAAGAAAATGTCCTGACGCAAGCCCTCCGACGTGATCGGATACTTGCCCGATGGCCGCGTCTGAGCCACCGCGCGGTTGGCAAGCGTGAACACGCGGTCGTGCGAGATGCCCTCCGTCCGGATTGCCTTCGCAAGCTCGCGTGCGTAGACGCCGTCATCGGGCGCCGTCTCTCCATCTGCCGCGGCAAATGCCATGAATATGCCGTCGGACGCAGAAACCCGCACCAGTCCCTTGTCGCTGACTCCATCAATGCTCTTGTCGTCAGCGAGTGTATTGCGGCAGGCGTCGATGACGATGAAGACAGCCTTGGCGTTGGCGATCAGCAGATCATCGACGATTTCGGACGTGCGGATGCCGGAGAGCGCGAGCTGGCTGGCGGTCGCGACTGACGCTCCGGCAGGCAACAGATAATTCCGCCGGATTTCCTGCGTCGCGACCGATCCGCCGTGACCCGAAAAGTACAGGAAGCCGACCCCGTTCGGTCCTGCCTTCGCAAGGTCGGCGGCAAAAGTCTGATCCTCCTCGCGCATGCGCGCCTTGTCGAGATCATTCCGAACGGTCACCGTGAATCCTGCTGCCCTGAGTGCGAGCGCAATGCTCTCGGCATCCTCATGAGGCCACGTCAGGGGATTGACGGGTCGCTCATAGTTCTCGATGCCGATGACAAGAGCCAGACGGATTTCCCTTGATGGGTCGGTCAGCAATCCGGGAGTCGGCGCGGCGTTCGGATTTGCCTCCCCGGAAATCCCTCCTGACTGCAGCAACGACCTGTCCTGGGGCGCGCTGTCTGCGGCCTCTGGCTGGGCATCCCCAGCCGGATCAATTTCGGAACCTGTCCTCTCGCCGAAACACGCTGACAGCATTGCGGCGAGGCCGAGGACGCACAGGAAACGAACCGCCCGCCCCGTCATTATGAAACCCCCACCCTCCGAAGATGCTTGAAGCATAGCGCGGCTGATGGGCAGGGCCACAATGAAGAACAGCGTCTCACCGGAGAAAATTATTCACGCCCGGACGGCTGGCAAGCTTGTCCGCGGCCGGCCGGCCCAGCCCCTCCACTCTAGACGCGCCTAATCCAGCGCCTTCTCGTCCCGCTCGCCCGTGCGGATGCGCACCACTTCGCTGAGGCCCGAGACGAAGATCTTGCCGTCGCCGATCTTGCCGGACCCCGCCACCTTCTGGATCGTCTCGATCACGGTCTCGGCCATGCCCGATTGCACCGCCACGTCGATGCGCACCTTCGGCACCTCGGCCGTCTGGTATTCGCTGCCGCGATAGAACTCCGTCTGCCCGCGCTGCCGGCCGAAGCCCTGCACCTGCGTCGCCGTGATCCCCGACACGCCAAGCTTGGTCAGCGCCTCGCGCACGGCTTCATAGCGGTGGGGACGGATGATGGCGGTGATCATGCGCATCGGAAAATCCTGTTCGTGCTGAAGCCCGAGATACACCAGCCGGCGGATCGCCTCCGACCGCGAGGGAAGGTCCGTCTGCGTGCGGCGCCAGTCGTCGACATCCTTCCCGAAGCTCTGCGAAGCGACGAGTTGGATGCGCTGGTCGAGTTTTTCATCATCGGACAAGGCGGGACTCCACACGCTGCTTTACCAGCGTAGCAACTTACACATCAAAAGCCAACGTGTTGACTAAGCGCCGGTTTTTCAAGGGTCAGGCCTTGCGGGGCGAATCCCGAAGCGCCAGCGCCCCTCGGGCAGGTTAACCGCTTCGCCGCGATTCTCTCCGGCCATTTCAACCGGATAATTACCTTGCCGGTTTACCTTAACTCCTGAACTCAGAACGGGTGGACCTGCAAAATGCACGATCCGAGGAAACCTCGGCCCCTGAAGCCACGATCGCTGAACACGCTGGTCGTCGACGCCAACAGCTTCAGCCGCGGCCTCATCGGCGAGATCCTGCGCAACCTCAACGTCACGAGCATTTCGAGCGCGCGCGACGCTGACACGGCCGCCCACCACCTGCTCGACCGCCCGATCGATGTCATCCTCGTGTCGTGGGAAGAAAGCGATCCGCTCGACGGGCTGGATTTCATCCGCGCCATCCGCCGCCTCGAAGACGACCGCCTCCGCCGCCTGCCGATCATCCTCGTCACCTCGGGCCTCACGCGTCAGATGGTGATTGCCGGCCGCGACGCGGGCGCCGACGAATTCCTCGCCAAGCCGATCTCCCCCGCCGCCATGCAGCAGCGCCTGCAGATGGTGATCGAAACGCCGCGCCCGTTTGTCGACTGCTCGGTCTATCTCGGGCCCTGCCGCCGCCGGAAGAACCCGGCCGACTATTACGGCGCCAAGCGCCGCGCCGGCGAGCGCTCCGCCGAACGTCCCGCCGCCATGGTCGACCAGGACGAGGTCGCCCGCGAAATGCCGATCCGCCGCGCGCTCTCGCGCCTGCGCGAGATCTGCGCCGCTATCCGCGCCAGCCGCCCGGAAACGCTGAACGCTGCGCTGGAAGAATTCAGGACCGCCAAGTCCATCGCGGTCGAACAGAAGGACCATGCGCTCCACGCTGGTCTTGCCTCCTTCGAATCCTACATCGTAATCGCAACGCCGCTCGGTCAGATTGATCCGCTCGTCGTCGATACGGCGCTCACCGCGCTGGAACAGCTCGCCGCCCTTCCCATGAACTACGCCGACGCACGCGACAGTGTCGCCCTCGCCCTCGGAAAAGCCATCCAGAAGAAGCTCGCAGCCTGATGACCGACGAACGCACCATTCCGCCCGAGCAGCTCAAGCGCATGAAAGTGCTTGTCGTCGATCCCAACGCCTATATGCGCGGCGTGATCGCGGATTCGCTCCGCCGCCTGATGATCACCAACCTCAACGCTGCCGCCACCGCGGTCGAGGCGTTCACGGTCGGCCGCACCTTCAAGCCCGACATCATCTTCGTGGATTGGGACGCCGGCCGCATGTCCGGCCTCGAATTCACCCGCGAGGTCCGCCGCAACACCACCGGCATGTCGCGCGAAACGCCGATCATCCTCCTCTCCGGCGCCATCGACCACGAACAGCTGATGGCCGCCCGCCAGGCCGGCATCAACGAATTCCTCCTCAAGCCGGTTTCGGCCCAGGGCGTGCTCTCGCGCATCGAGGAAGTCGTTCTGCGTCCGCGCAAGTTCATCGACAGCCGCAACTATGTCGGCCCGTGCCGCCGCCGCAAGGACGACCCCAACTATGCCGGCCCGTGGCGCCGCCTCACTGACGAGCCGCCAACCAAGCAGGCGTCGGAACAGTCGAAGGAAAACGCCTTCAAGCTGCGCGCGATCATCGCGAACCTCACCGAATATGCCGACCGCACCGTCACCGATCGCGGCGCCGGCATCCGCGGCATGTACCGCATGCTCCAGCAGCACAGCGACGAGGTCGCCCATCTCGGCGACGACACCATCGTCAAGGTGTGGAACTGCTCGCTGCGCTATATCGAAGGCGTCGGCATGACCGACACCTACGATGTCGAGGTCGTGAAGTATCACTTCCAGACGATCGCGATCATTCTCGACATGCCGGAAGAAGCCTTCATGCACCGCTCGTCGGTCGCCAACGAACTCGACCGGCTTGTCAGCAAGAAGATCCACTCGGCCCACGAGAAGAAGTCAGACGTGGCCTGATCTTCAGGCCGGCGGGATGGATTACCCGAACAGCCGCTTCTCGATCGCATCGCGCTTGGCCTTATCCACGCCCAGCGCATCGCGCAGATAGCCTTCGACGCCGCCATTGCGTTCGGCGATCACCTCCAGCGACCGCGCCAGGTATTCCGGCTGCACGCTCATGATGAAACGCATCGTGTCCATGTCAGGCGCATTGCCGCGCTGCTGGCGGATCATCTCGCGCCACGTCGCGCCATGGGTCTCGAACCGCCCGGATGTATTCGTCAGCAGATAGTCGTGGACGATGTCGTCCATGTGCACGCCGGCCAGCGCATGCGTCAGCGCCACGACAAGACCCGTGCGGTCCTTGCCCGCCGCGCAATGCACCACCACGGCGCCGTCGCCGGTCGCCATCAGGTCGAAATACTTGCCGAACAGGTCGATCAGGCGCGGCAGGTGCGGCGCCTCGGTGTAGTAGCGCAGCAGGAACTGGCGATAGGTCTCCTGTGTGAAATCCCATTGCCCCATGAACGAGTCCCACGTCTCGGACCCTTCGGCATGGTCGTCATTCTCCACCACCACCGCCGTGAACCCGTTCCACCGGCGCGACGGCTGCCGCTCGCGCTCGGATGGCCGGCGCAGGTCGATCACCGTCGTGATCCCCATCGCCGCCAGCCGCTCAAGATCGGCCTGGGTCGCCAGCGCATGGTTGGCCGAGCGGAAGAAGCGGCCCTTGGCGATGGCCTTGTCGCCCGCGCGATAGCCCCCGAAATCACGGAAATTCGTGACGCCTTCGAACGGAATGATGCGGGCCGGGTCTGTCATGCGCCCCGGGGGTTAGGACAATGAAACGCAGCCGTCCACCCCGTCATCCACAGGCCGGATTCGTGCGCCTCGCGCGAATCCGCGCAAGATATGGCGAATCATCTGTGAGGCATCCATGACCGCCCCGCTCGGCTCCAAGGCCAACCCGTCCAAATACGACGCCTACCCCAACCTCGCGGAAGACGAGCCCTATTTCGTCATCCGCGCCCATGATCTCCTGTCCAGCGCGCTGGTCGAGCTGCACGCCTATATCGGCGCGGGCCAGTCGGGCGCGGCGCACAACAAGCTGGCCGAGATCATGTCGCTGACCTCGCAGAAACCGCCGCGGCCGTCAGACTCGCCGAAATACCGCGAGACCTTCGCGATCTCCGCCGCCATGGAAAAATGGCGCAACAGCCAGTAGGATCAACGCCGGTCTGGTTGGGGGAACCATCCCGGTGAGCGAGCCATCAATCGACGTATGCCCGGCGTGCGGACGTCCAAGGCGGCCGGCCCGCGCTGCGTTTGGGCTCTCAATGCTTCCGCTTGATTGCAAGGACTGCTGCGCCGAGGTGTTCGGTTGGAGCAACGGGTTACGCATGCTCGGCGGCGTGTTGATGGTCCCGGTGCTATGCTTGTACGCCATGGGCGGGCGCGACCCGCTCTACATTGGCGTCATCATCATCCTTCTGGGTCTCGTTGCGAGGCTGGGGCACAGCGTCGTGCGGATCAGACTTCAGTGGCCCGATATCCGTTCTCCGGATTCCGTCCTTCCAGAATTTGAAACGCGCGACGGTCCGCCGCCGCCTGAGACGCACTTTCGCGGAAGCAGCGGCCCGCCGCCTGAGCGCGAACCCTAGACCGTCTGCCGCTGCTCCATCTGCCCTGCACGTCAAGGCCAATCGCAGCCCGCAAGGTTGCGCGCGCCACCCCTGATCCCTAGCGTTTCCTCACTGTCTGCGACGGATTGGGGGACCACCATGAATCGACACCTTGCGCTCGCCGCCCTCATTACGCTCATCGGTTGCGGTCAGGGCAACGCGCCGGCCGAGGCCGAACGCAACAACGCACCCGCGCCGGCGCGCGAAGAGATCGCCCCCGAACAGGACCAGCAAGGCGCGGACCCCGACGCGGACCTGCTCACCATCGCCGAAGGCGCCATCCTCGTCTCCGCCTCGCATGATGCGGCCGGCGCGCTGTCGCTCACGGATGGAAGCCCCGCAAGCTGGTGGGGCGTCGCGACACGGAAGAACCCGCCACCCTACACCTTCGTCTTCGAACTGCGCGCGCCGACCGTGCTCAGCGAGGTCGGCGTCACCGGTGCGGGCCAGCGTCCCGGTGGCGTCGCCGGCGGTTCAGCGAAAGCTGTGAAGGTCGAAGCCTCCGCCGAAGGCGCCGAAACAGGCTTTGCCGAGATCGCGCAACTCGCCGCCGCGCCCGATGGAACAACGCTCGCCAAGGTCGCCAGCGCCGCGCCCGTTCGCTGGCTGCGCTTCACGGTCGAAGGCAACCAGTCCGGCGCCGACTGGACCTATTTCAACGAAGTCGTCGCCCACGGCCAGCAGCCGGAGATCGCGGACGACGCCCGTTTCGCCGGCGTGTTCAAGGTCGGCCGCGCCGACTTCGTGGAGCTCAAGCAATCCGGCGCATCCATCTCCGGCTGCTATGTCGAGAACTCCGGCCGCTCCAACGGCAAGATCACCGGCGCCGTCGTCAATGGCGTCGCCCTCCTCACCTGGACATTCGACACCGACATCACCGGCCCCGCGCTGATGACCCTCGACAGCACGCCTTCGCTGGTGCGCTGTATCAGCACCCAGCCGCAGCACCAGGGCGGCCCGCCGCGCCCGACGGAACAGCCACGCCCTGCAGCGTGAGCGTATCACCGAGCCCGATCTGCGGGCGCTCGAGACTGAGGTCCGCATCTACGGCACATCATTCCAGCCACGACAGCGACGTGCCGCGGCATCGATCTCAACCCGCCCTGCGCCAGTTGCTCGAAGCGCTCCAGCAGAGCGCGGCATGCGCGTCACCATCGAAGGCCATAGCCTCGACCTGGAACCAGCACCCTACAATCTCGATCATCACTTCGCCGCGCTGGTCGTGGACTGGTCCAGGGAAGGCATCGCCGCCGACCGCCTCGATCCCCACCGGCAGGCGGGCCAGACCGTCGCCAACAACGACACCGCCGGCAGCCGTCCTCAACCGCCCATATTGGTGATCGATGTAACCGACTAGATCGATCCGATCGTCGTACCGCCGTCGACGACCTTTCCTCGCCGGTCATGTACGCGCTGCCACCTGTCGTCTTTGGCGAGACGGCACCGCATTGGCGATGTCGACCGGCACGCCCTTGCGCTGCGGCAGCACGCAACGCTGACAGGGCGTCGAGATCCGGCGGCTCGTTCAGGCCGGGTCACCTGCGTCCAGATCGGCGTCTCGTCAATCCCCGGATGACCAGTGCGCTTGAGGATCTCCGCCGCCGCGCACTCCAGCGCCACCGGCAGTGAAAAACCACCCGCGCCTTCCCTTGGATGTGCAATAGATGACGGCCCCGCCGCGCCGCGCGGCCCGCGATGGACGGTGTTGATGATCGGCCGCCACCTGCGCTGTCTTTGCCCGCCTGCGCATCGCGGCAGCGACGTCTTCACGCCCAGAAACACGCCATCAGCGACTGCCGCCATCACTACCGATGCGCCACTGCAACCAGCGTCAGTCGTGACAGCCCTCTCCACTGCAATGCCAGCGCATTGTTCTGCGCCACATCAGGCAATATGCTCCTTGTCGTCCCCGGCGATCCACGTTCCAGCGCGCCTGTCCGCGCCACATCGCCGCCCTCGAAGCGCTTTCTCGCCCGGCGCGGGTGCCGCGGCGACCTCGCCGGCCTGCGGGTCTGGCCGGATGACGGCGGCGCCTGGCGCCGGAGACTTCGCCTTGATTTGCGCGGCCAATGCCACCTCGCGGCGCATCGTGACCAGCGCCACCTTGCCAGCTGGAGCCACGACGACCTCCCGTCCCAGTTATCAAGGCGCAAGTTGGCGTCGCGCCCCAGTAAATCATTCAATCAGGCCAGGACGGTAAGATATAAGCAATCATCCCGCCGCAAACGTAGAACAGGGCCGTATACATCCCCGCCACATCAGCATTCCCGGCGGCATCGCCGCCATCGCCAGGCGTGGACGCCGGGCGGTTCGCCGTCGCCACATATCAATCAGTCTGCGCTTCCTCCGCTTCTGCCCGCCATGGAAGCAAGCTACATGCCTCAAGGCTGGGCTACCGTTCGCTGCTTTTTGGCACTTGCGCGGGTCGAGGTCGCCCCGCAACGCGAACGCCCTCCGCACGCGCGCTGAAGCAGGTCCCCCCACCTGTCCCCATAAGCAGGAAGACCCAGATGCGCGCCGCCGTCCTTCGATGCTGGAGCTCGTGAAGCAAGGTCCCTCCCCGCTTGCTGGGGAGGACAGGTGAGACTCGCGCAACGTCCCCGACAAGCGCAACACGAAGCTACAACCCGCGCCCTCGTCAGGCCGGGCGCGATGTTGAGTTCTGCACCGCAGCCCCGACGCGCCATATGGAACGTCGAGGATCGCGTTTCATCCACCTTGCTGCACATCCTTCGCTTCATTGCCGAACACGTAGAGCTTCATCCGGTTCGTGTTGTTCAGCGCCTCGGGATCGAGCGCGCCGACATACCCGCCCGCGCCCGCGCGCGCCTTCTGGAGTGAGGCGGTCTCATCCTCGCTCGCCACGCCCACGAATTTTTCGCCCTGATAGAAATCGGCCAGCGCCTCGCGCAACTGGTCCGGCGTCACGCTCCCCGGCAGCGACCACAGCTGCAGCGGAACTTCCACCAGCATGCCCTGCGCGTAGCGGCCGACGCTCGGCGCGAACAGCGGCGCATGCGCAAGGCCGGAATACTTTGTCATCTCGGGCACGTGCTTGTGCGTCAGCGTCAGGCCGTATGCGCGGAAGGCGTCATGCGTCGTCTCCGGCGGCTGCGCCTGGAATTCCTCGATCAGCCCCTTGCCGCCGCCCGTGTAGCCAGACACGGCGTTGACCGTCACCGGCGTCGCCGCCGGCACAAGCCCCGCATCCACCAGCGGCGCCATCAAACCAATAAAGCCGGTGGGATAGCAGCCCGGATTGGAAATCCGCTTCGTCCGCTGCAGCAGCACGCGATGCCCATCCGCCATTTCGGGAAAGCCATAGACCCATTGCGGATCGACGCGATGCGCGGTCGAGGCGTCGATGATCACCGTGTGCGTGTTGTGAACCAGCTTCACGGCTTCCTTCGCAGCCTCGTCCGGCAGGCACAGGATCACAGCATCCGCCGCATTCAGCATCTCCGCGCGCGCCGCCGGGTCCTTCCGCCGCTCCGGATCAATCGAGATCACAGACAGATCGCGCCGGCGCTCAAGCCGCTGGCGGATCTGCAGCCCGGTCGTCCCGGCTTCGCCATCGATGAAGACTTTTGCGCTCATGACGTTTCCTCAGGCCGCCCTGCGCGAGCAGGAGAGGGTCGCACTATGCTCCCCGCTTCCCAGGATCAGCTTCTTCTCGTCCAACACATGAACTGGAGAGTCGGTCGCTTCTGCCATCATTTCCAAGAACATGGTCTCAAACATGGACATCATGTCCTCGTCGGCCGGCTCACCTTCAATAAGCAATTTGCGGATGGTCACTTCCTCGAAACGACCGTCCATCCGCATGTTGCCTAGCGTATAATAACCGTTGGCGGACATATCGACATCCACATCGATACCCTCAACATCGAACTGTCCCGCAAACGAAATTCTCATCGAGCCGGCTCGCCGGAATGTCGCCACATATTCGGCTCTCGAACCGGGCGGCATGTGCGAGAGGACGCACTCCCACGTCCCCACAATCAATTCGTCCGGCGCCTTCGGAGCACTGGCGCAGCCGGTCGCGACGAAGAGAGCGAGGATCAGCGGAAGGCGGTTCATATGTGGCCAACCCCAACAACACAAAGGGCGCTTCGGCATCCCGAAGCGCCCCTCGAAGGCAGATATCGAGGCGGACTAGCGCTTCGAGAACTGGAAGGAACGGCGGGCGCCGGCCTTGCCGTACTTCTTGCGTTCGACAGCGCGCGGGTCGCGCGTCAGGAACTTGCCCGGGCGCATGGCCACGCGCAGGTCCGGTTCGAATTCCACAAGCGCGCGGGCGATGCCGTGACGCACGGCGCCAGCCTGGCCGGTGAGGCCCGAGCCCTTCACGGTGCACACGATGTCGACTTCCGTCTCGCGCTTGGCGGCTTCAAGCGGCTGCTTGATCATCAGGCGCAGCACGGGGCGAGCGAAGTATTCCTCGATCGTCTTGCCGTTGACCGTGATCTTGCCGGTGCCGCGCTTCACCCACACGCGGGCGGTGGCGGTCTTGCGGCGGCCGGTGCCGTACGAACGGCCCAGCTTGTCGATGTTCGGTTGCGCCGGCGCCTTCGCGGCGGCGGCTTGCACGCCAAGGTCCTTGATGCCTTCAAGGGATTCGACGGTCTCGGCCATGATCAGGCGACTTTCGCGTTCTTGGAGTTCTTCGACTTGAAGTCGACGACTTCGGGGTTCTGGGCGGTGTGCGGATGATCCGTGCCGGCATAGACGCGCAGTTTCGAGAACTGCTTGCGGGCCAGCGGGCTCTCGCCCGGCATCATGCGCTTCACAGCCAGCTCGAGGACGCGCTCCGGGAATTTCGAAGCGAGGATCTTCTGCGGCGTGGTGGTCTTGATGCCGCCCGGGTGGCCGGTGTGGCGATGGTATTCCTTCTTCACCAGCTTGCGGCCGGTCATCGCGACCTTGTCCGCGTTGATGACGACGACGTGGTCGCCGAGGTCAACGTGCGGGGTGTAGTCGGCGCGGTGTTTGCCGCGCAGGCGCAGGGCGATGTACGAAGCCAGACGGCCCACCACGACGCCCTCGGCGTCGATCACCACCCATTTGTTCACGGCGTCGGCCGGTTTTACAGAAACGGTTGTCATTGCTCCCTCGCGGAGCCTTTCTCGGTCAGAGTTAGGTCGGAATTCGAACGCGTGCTGCTATAGCTGAGGTCGCCCGATGTCAACCGTTCCGGGCGCTATTGGCGGGCCGGATCGTTCCGCCCCCTGCCCCCGGCGCTAACCATCCCGGAATCCGGGGCTTTTGGCCCGCTTTCGGGCCCTGACATCCCGGGCAGGCCGCAGGCCAATCGCACAAAGAATCTCGGGTCATGGCGCCACCCCGGCATGCCGACAGAGACCCCCACCTGTCCGCCCCCTCAAGGGGGCGGGACCCCGGATGCGCCTCCGCTCTTCGATGTGAGGTAAGTTCGTGCAGCAAGGTTCCGCCCCCTTGAGGGGGCGGACAGGCGGGGGTCTGTCTCAACGTCAACAGCCCTACGCTATTGCCGGCCCGGACCGGCCCCGGAACAGCTCAGCGGAAGTTGCGCCGCGCATCCTCGCCGATATCGACGTTAAGGCTGAACAGGGATTCCTTGGTCTTGCCCGTCAGGATCGCAAGCCGCTCGTTCTCCCCGAAACCCAGGATGCCGATCGGGATGTAGCGGGCGTTCACGTTCTGGCACCGCTTGATCTTGCCGAGATCCTTGGCGACGCCCCACACCCGCTTGCAGCTGTTTTCCACCCGCATGGGCCGCAGCGGCTCATCCAGCCGCTCCTCGGAAAAGCGCATGATCTTGCCGTCGATATCGATCATCCGCATCGCGGTGTCCAAAGGGTCGTCCGGATGCGTGATGTGCTGGATCGCGCGGAACACCAGGATCGGCGTCGACGCCGTCGGCTCGCGATCCACCAGATAATAGACCACGATGGCGCATGCCCAGTTCTTGTCCGGCACCGGCCGGTCTTCCTTGCCGCACACGCCGGGCTCGTTCAGGCGCGCGATCAGTCCTTCGGTCGTCGTCGGCAGCTCGTTCTGCGCGATCTGGGACATCAGCGTCGGCCGGCCCGAAGGCGACCGCGCCTCGATCGTGACTGTGTCGATGTCGGGGGTTTGCTGTTGGGCAAGCGCGGGCGGGGCTGCCGCGACGCACGCCGCAAACGCCAGTCCGCGTAGTGACAGCATCATGACCGCCGGGCCTCCCCTGCCGGACCCACCCCGGCAAGATACCAGCTTCGCGGGTCCGGGCAATGTGCCGCGCCGGTGAGGCCTATTGCGGTCCGATCAGGTCGTCCGTCTCGACCTCGCCCATATCGAGGTCCTCGGCGTCGGCATTATTGCCGCCGACCCCCATCACCGATCCGTCCGGCGCAGGCGCGGGGATCACCGGACCATCGCCATTGTCACTGTTGATCTCGGGATCCCGGTCCTTGGGGATGAACAGGGAGAGGATCGCCGTCAGCCCGAAAATGGCCAGGATGATCGCGCCCGTCAGCAGCCAGTCCATGCGCTCGTCCCCCTAGGCTCCGCCGCCCTCGCCGCCGTCCCCCTTGCGGCCCTTCGGCTTCCCGAACTGGCCGCGCATCAGCACCATGGGCGCAAGCGCCACGCCGACCACCAGCACCACCAGACCGATCACGAAAACTTCCATCCATGGAGCCTAACACGGACCCGCCGCAGCGCCATGACACCCGTCCCCAATCGACGGCGCCGATCTGGCGCCTATAGTCGCCCCGCAGGGGCTGCACGCCCGGGAGGGGACATCACATGAACCGCAGGTCTTTCATCACCCGCGCGGCCGCCACGGCGCTCGCGCCGGCGCTGTTCGCCCCTACGGCCGCCGCCCGCGAGATCGACTACGACACGCTCGCCCGCATCCGCGACATCGGCCTCGACCCCGACCGCTCACAGGTGATGCAGACCGCCAGCTACATGATGGATGTGCTGGGCCCGCGTCTCTCGGGCTCGCCCGGCATCCGCAAGTCCGCCGAATGGGTGGTGGAGAAGATGAAAGGCTGGGGCCTCACCAGCACCGCGCTCGAGCCCTGGCCGCAGGACCCGACCGGAACCAACAACGGTTTCCCGCGCGGCTGGTCGAACGAGAAATTCTACCTCCACGCCACGGCGCCCAACGCCTTCCCGGTCTCCGGCATGTCCGTGGGCTGGACGCCGGGCACCAACGGCCTCGTCAGCGGCGATTGCGTTGTCGTCCCCGAAACCGACGCCAGCGACCTCCGCCGCCGCTACGCCGGCAAGCTGCGCGGCAAGTGGGTGCTGGGCCAGTCGCCCGAAGACCTCAGCGCACAGTGGGAGCCCGTCGCCCACCGCCTCACGCGCGACGAACTCGACGCGCTCGAAACGCCCGAACGCCCGCCGGAACAGGGCTCGCCCCAACCCCCGGCCGTCCCGCGCCCGCAGCGCTCCTCGTTCGACCGCAACGCCTTCTTCCGCGACGAAGGCGCGCTCGGCGTGCTCTTCACCAACAAGGGTCATGGCGTCGTCAACGTCACCGGCGGCCCGCGCTCGGCCCCGCCGGATCAGCTCATCCCGCTCATCGCGGTCGAAGCCGAACACTATGGCCGCATCGCCCGCTCGGTGCTGCAGGGCCAGCCCGTCACCATCGAGGCCGACATCCGCAACGCCTGGTCCGACAATCCCGAGATGTTCAACGTCGTCGGCGAGATCCGCGGCGCCACGAAGCCGGATGAACTCGTCATCCTCGGCGGCCATTTTGACTCCTTCCACGCCGCCACCGGCGCAACCGACAATGGCGGCGCCTGCTCCGCCATCCTCGAAGCGATGCGCCTCCTGCGCACGGTCGCGGTGCGCCCGGCGCGCACCATCCGCGTCTGCCTCTGGAATGGCGAGGAACAGGGCCTCATCGGTTCGCGCCTCTACGTCTCGAAGCATTTCGGCGGCGTCCGCGGCGTTCCCACCAACAGCAATCCGCGCGGGGTCACCACGCCGCTCACCTCCGCCCACGCCCGCTTCCAGGCCTATTTCAACCTCGACAATGGCGCGGGCTCGATCCGCGGCGTGCACTGCCAGGACAATCAGGCCGTCGCCCCGCTCTTCCGCGACTGGCTGCAGCCGGTCCGCGACCTCGGCGCGACCCACGTCTCCATGCGCTCCACGGGCTCGACCGACCACGCCTCGTTCGACGCCGCCGGCCTGCCCGGCTTCCAGTTCATCCAGGACCCGCTGGAGTACAATCCCAAGACCCACCACACGAACATGGACTTCTACGAGGCCCTGCAGGCCGAGGACATGCGCCGGAATTCCGTGATCCTCGCCCATTTCGCCCTCACCGCCGCCAACGCCCCCGACCGCGTCCCCCGCAAGCCGGGCTGAGGCGCCGACATTCCTCGCGCCCGTCTGACGGGGACGGTCGCATATGGCTGCGGACGTTGAAACAGACCCCACCTGTCCTCCCCGTAAACGGGGAGGGACCTTGCAGTACGAACTTACCCAACATCGAAGGACGGTGGCGCATCCGGGTCCCTCCCCGTTTACGGGGAGGACAGGTGGGGACCTCTCTCGGCAGACCCGGCCTGCGACACCCCGCCCGGCCCGGCGCCTGCACAGGGCGATTGACAATCAATCGCAACTAGTTGCAAATCACTCGCATGATCGTTTGTGTCTGCCGCGGCCTGAATACCTCCAAGGTGAACGACGCCATTGCGGCGGGCGCGCGCTCCCCTGCGCAGGTCCACCGCCACCACGAAACGACGATAAACTGCGGAAAATGCTGCGAAACTGTCTGCGGGATGATCCGCGAGCAGGACGTGCTGTGCGGCCGCGCCGATACGCACCAGCTGATCGCCGCCGAGTAGGTCCAATCGTAAGCCTGCGAACGCAACGTCTTTGCATTCTCAGAAAAACCCAATAAAACAAGTTGCAAAACTTGGTGACTCGGGCTCTTTGGGCCGAGTCGCGCGTTGAGTCTGTGCCGGCCGCCCTCCCCGATGGAATCGGCCGCCAGAAGCCCAAGCCAGAGCCCGGGAGTCCGCCCATGAAAGGCGATGCCAAGGTCATCGAGTTCCTGAACAAGGCGCTCAAGAACGAGCTGACGGCCATCAACCAGTACTTCCTGCATTCGCGCATGCTGAAGGACTGGGGCGTCTCCGAGCTCGCCCACAAGGAGTACAAGGAATCCATCGAGGAGATGGAGCACGCCGACTGGCTGATCGAGCGCATCCTCTTCCTTGAAGGCCTCCCAACCTGCAGGACCTCGGCAAGCTGCTGATCGGCGAGGACGTGAAGGAAATCCTCGAGTGCGATCTCAAGATGGAGCAGATCGCCGTGCCGCTGCTCAAGGACGCCATCGAGTACTGCGAGAAGATCCGCGACTTCGGCTCGCGCGATGTCTTCAACAAGATCCTCCACAACGAGGAAGAGCATATCGACTGGCTCGAGACGCAGTTCGATCTCATCGACCGCATGGGCATCCAGAACTACGTCCAGCTCCAGTCCAAACCAAACGCCTCCGCAGCCCAGGACTGATCAGGAACGTTTTGCTTCGTCCTCCGAGGCATGGATGGACGTTGGAGATGGTTTCTGTCTGAGCTCAACATCGACAGCTTGGGGCTCTGAGCATCGTTCTCACTTGGAGGTTTTTGTCGATGTCACCTGAAAAGGTTGCCTACTGGTATTTCAGGTTGAATGGATTTTTCATGTTGGAGAATTTCGTCATTCATCCGGGCGAGAATGGCGGCCAACGGACTGACGCCGATATCCTAGCTATTCGTTTCCCCAATAGAGCAGAACGCTTCGTTGATGATCCAACCGACATCATGGAAGACGATACGGCAGGTTTGCGCCTCAGTAACAGCGTAGTTGATATCGTCATTGCAGAAGTTAAGGCCGGGCGTGTGAAGCTCAACGGGCCATGGACCAAAGAAGAACGACAAAACATTGATAGAGTGATCGCCGCGATCGGATGCTTGCCGCGGAAAAAAATTCGTCGGGCAGCAACGGCATTGTACCAAGCGGGACTCTACGAGCAGGGCGATCTGCGCATCAGGTTAGTTGCAGTCGGACGCGTACGCGATGAATCCACGGCGGAACAATACCCGGGGGTCATACAGGTCCTCTGGCATGAGATGCTCAATTTCATTTGGAGGCGTTTCAGAAAGTATGCGCAACAAAAGGCTGACGTTCAGCAATGGGATGACACAGGTCGCGAGCTCAAGAATCTTGCCGAGCATCATGAGCGCGACGATTTCGCGTCGAAGGTAATAGCGAACTTCCATTGAGCCGCGCCCCACTTTGAGAATCGCTGACGCAGTCAGCGAGACGGAGGGGCAGCCGCCGTTGTGTGGTGCTCTCCGTGCCCGATCCGTACGACAACCAAAAAACATCCCGCACGCTTTCAAAGCCTTCGCCGCGCGTTTTGTCGAACCTGAGCCACACAAACCAGCCGGCCCCGCTGCGCGCGTAACATCGCGCCCATGCAACCGGCTCTCGCCACAGCAGCTCCGACCAACCCCATGCTGACGCGCCACGCCCCGCTGTGGGCGCGCCTGCGCAACTGGCTGGCCGAGGTGCTGCACAACCACGCCGGCAGCCTCGAATACCGCACACGCAAGCAGCTCCAGCCGATCCGCCTCTGGCTCACCCTGATCGAGCATGTCCTGCGCCGCCTCGTCCTGCTCGCGGCCACAACCCTGCCCCTCGACCGGCCCTCGCGCTGGCGTCCGCCGTCGCGTGCGCAGGCCGATGCGCCGCGCGTGCCCACGCCGCCGCTGCGATCCAACGCCAGCCGGGCCACGCTGTCCTTCCGCCTCTACGGCATCTACTGGGGCGCCGCGGCGCCGCACGAAACGCACGCCGCGCCGCAAGCCGCCACACGCCCCCGCCTCGTCGTACGTCTCACCCTCTCGCCCGACACGCTGCTGCGCATCGGCGACCGGCCGAAGCGCAACGCCCACACGCATCGCCCGCCCACGACACAGCGCGCCTACATCTCCCGCAAGCTGCCCGATCTCAGCGTCGAACAGTTCCAGGCCTGGCTCGCGGCCCAACCCGAGATCACCTGCTCCGACATCGATCTCCAGCTTCTGCGCGAGCAGGCGTCGACACGCCGCCTCAAGATCGATGGTCAACCGAACGCGCCACGCCAACAACAACCACACCCTGACGCCAGCGAGCTCATCTCCACCCAGCCCTTCATGGATCGCCTCGCACTTCTCTCGCAGCTCATCACCGATCCGGATGATCTCATCCGCCGCGCGGCGCTCGCCTTCGCGCGCCATCGCGAGATCGCGCTTCGTCTGGCCGCCGCCGCCGCCCCCGCAACACCCGGCCTGCTCAGAACCTCGCCCCACATCTATGGCACCGTCATCCCGCTCCACACCGAGCTGACCACCGGCATGGAATGGTTCGCGGTCAGCTACACCGAACCGGACTCAAGCTGACGTCACTCCACATCGCCATCCGCCTGCCTCGCCCTCACCTGCGAGATCGCGGGCGCTTATGTGGAATGCTGCGTCCGAGAATTCCTCACTGGACGTCCGACGCACCACGCCGCAACTCTCCCTCCGACAGAGACAACGATATGACTTGCAGGGAGATCGATATCTGATGCACGCGCGCGTCCACCACGTCGATCTCTCCATCCGCAACATCGCGGCGGCCGAGCCGCTCTATGATCTGATCCTCACCCACATGGGTTATCAGAAGGGCAAACCTTATCCCGATGGCGGCGGCGAATGGGATCTGCCGGAGGACGGATCCTCGATCGGCATCCGTCCCACGACCGGCGCCAATGCCGGCCGCGATCACGATCGCTATTCCTCCGGCCTGCATCATCTCGCCTGGCGCTCGCCCACGCGCGCGGATGTCGACGTCCTGCACCGGAAACTCGTTGCGTTCGGCGCACCCATCCTCGATCCGCCCGCCGACTATCCGCAATACAATGGCGGGCGCGGCTACTATGCCGTCTTCTTCGCCGATCCGGACGGCCTGAAACTCGAATATGTCTGGACGCCCTGAGAATTGACTGCGGGTTCCGCGACGACACACTTGCGGAAACTGCGGATTACTTCACCCTGCCGCGTGCGTCATCCGACGGGAGGGAGTCCGAGATGCTCACGCTGGACCAGCTCAGGGCGAAAGTCGCCTCGCAGAAGACCGATCTTCCCGCGCTCTATGGCGATGTCGACTTCGCGATCAAGCCGGAGCGTTTTGCCGACGAGCCGGTGATCGAAGGCCAGCCCAAGGGCAGCCTGGACCATCTCCGGCCGCAGGTTCTCGCGGACACCGAAAAGGTGGAGCGCATGCGCGCCTACACCATGCTCGGCGACACGGTGGCCGACGCCTATGCGGCGCTGATGCCGAAATATGGCTTCCGCGGTCTCATCGGCATGCTGAAGCAGGCGTGCGATCATGGCGTTGAGTCCGTGCCCGACGCTCCGCCCGAACTCGTCGCCTTCATCCGCGCAATGGAAGCGACGCCCGACTGGGTCGACATGAAGCTCGTCGAGGAAGGCGCCCGCCAGTCCCGTGAGGACGCCGCGAATTATTCGCCCTTCGTCATTCGCGGCGCCTTCATCGCCACCTTCATGAACAAGTACTCCGCGCTTCCGATGGCGCTCACCGGCACGCTGTCCCACGACACGGCCGCCCGCCGCGTGAAGGACACGGCCAGCTTCTTCATGACCACCACCCTGCCCGGCGCACTCGAACGCTTCGGCCCCGGTTTCCGCTCGGCCGCCATGGTGCGCCTGATGCATTCGATGGTCCGCTTCAATGCGCTCAAGCGCTCGAACACGTGGAACGTGAACACGTTCGGCATTCCGATCCCGCAGGTTGACCAGATGCCGGCCGGCCTGATCGGCGTCTTCCTGCTCGCCTTCAAGATCACCGCCAAAGGCCGCTTCCACTATACGCCAGCCGAACGCGCCCGCGTGGAGCTGTCGCGCTATCGCTGCTTCCTTCTCGGTCTTCCCGAAGAGCTTGTGCCGGACAATCCGAAGGACATGGTCGACGTCATGGTCCGCTACGACCAGACGCTCCGCAAAGGCTATGACGACGCCACCTGCGGCGAGCTCGTCCGCGCCACGCTGGCGGCCTATCTGCCATCGGATCAGAAACTCGGCAGCCGCATCTTCGATCGCATCGAGCGGCGCTTCTCGAAAATCTTCTTCCTGCTCTCCTTCCTCGGCAAGGATGCGAAGAAGGCCGAGGCGATGGGCGTGAAGATCGGCGCGCTCGACTGGGCGACCTTCATCAGCTGCGGCCTCTTCATCGGCGCACGCAAGCTGGTCTACTCCGCCGCCTGCGCCATTCCGGGCGTCAACAAGGTGGCCGACCGCATGCTGGTGAAGAAGATCGAGCGCCTGCTCGAAAGCTATGGTCACCCGGCCCACACGACGGACGCTTCGCAATACAAGCCCGCCATGGTCCGTCAGGCTGCGGAATAGCGGGGCCGTTAGCGGCCTCCGCCCTTGGCCGGATTGTGGGTCGCAATCCGGTAGGCCTCGACCAGCGAAAAGGCGAGGTTCGGCCGGGCATATCCCGGGAAGGCCTCATGCACCTCGACCGTGTCGGGCAGCACATAGAAGACGCCGCCCTTCGTAAAGGTCGGCTGCACGGTCTTGTCGTAGAACGCCTTCGCCACGTTGATGCAGCCGTGCGTGATGCGATTGTCTTCAGCGGTCTTCGAGGCCAGACGCTCTTCCCGCTTCTCGGCGCGATTTCCGGTCGCCACGGGATGAATCGAAATCGCGGTCTCGTAGTCGACCCACAGAACGCGCTGACCGCCCGTCGCCGGACCATAGCCAGCAATGAACCGTCCGGCCGGCGTGGTGCGGTCTTCCGCCGGAATATCCTTCAGCTCGCGATCGCCGACACCCGGCGCGGAATGATCGCCAACCGCAGATCCCAGAAGAGCGGGCGTACGACCCTTCAGCTTTCCGTCTGCATCGAAGATCAGAATTTCGGCAGCCTGCTTGTCGATGATCGCAAAGGGATAGCCGCGATTGTCCTTGGTCGCGATGACCCACCCCGCCAACTCACTCACATCGCCCGATACTGTCTGCGTGCTCGCGGCGGCGCCGGGCTTGTCGGCCAGCGCGGCCGGCGCAAAGACACCAACGCAGCCGATTCCCATTGAAAGGGCGGCGCCTGTGAGTGCGGTTTTCAGTCTGGCAGGAATGGTCATCGTCCCCTGTCTTGAGGGCCTGTCTGGAGGGCCGGGCGCTTCCACAGAAGAACCCGGCCCCGTGTCCAGATTATGGCCTCGAACCGCCCGAGCGTCAGCCCCGTGGCGTGCGAGCCGGCATGCTTTCGAGAGCGTTCACGCGCCCTTCGATCTGGTCAAGCCGCTGCGTGGCCGAACGGGCTTCGGTGGCGGCGCCCTGCGCGGTCGTGGCTGCTGTGCGGGCGTCAGTGGCCGCAGCCTGGGCAGCGGTGTTGGCGGCTTCGGCGCGTTGGGCCGCAGCCTGGGCGCGTGCATCCACCTGATCGATGCGGCTGTTCACCGCCGCAATCTGCTCGTCGACATAGCCATTGGTGGCGCACGCCGAAAGCGCGACACCCCCGAAAACAACGACCGCGGCAGCCCGAGCGGTCGTCGCGTGTTTCTTCAACCAGGACATTATTGGAATTCCTTCATTTGTATCGGCCACCAGGACGTGTCGTCACTAAACGCAATGTAATGCGCAAACCTCGGTCCGGTGCTTGCGCTGGTGGCAAGACGGCTCGCGCGGTTTCGTAACGCCGAAGTTGGTTAGCGGTTCCGGACACGGATGAATTTGGCGGAACTCTAGGCGAGCGATTTCAGGAAATCCGCATAAAGACCATGCGCGCGCTCCGTCAGAACGGGATCGTAACGGTTGCGCCAGTCCTGCGCTTCCAGCTCGTCAAAGGCGTGCGTTGCGCCTTCGAAGACTTCCACGGCGATCGGACGTGACGGAGTCTTCATCTTGCTCAGCGTCCGGATCACGCCCTTGCCGCCGACAACGCTGTCCTTCGTGCCGACGATCGCCTTCACCGGCACATCGACGCGCAGCCCCATGCGCGGCGCCATCGCGCCAACGCCCTGCCACGGATAGAGAAGGAAAGCGCCGACAACGCCCGCGAAGGGGTCATCGGGAATCTGCTCAAGCCGTGCGGCAACCGACATCGCGCGGCCGGGCGTCATCGCCATCGCATCCAGCGTCGTCCAGGCACCATGGCTCCAGCCGGCGATGACGATGCGATTGCTGTCGGCCCATGGCTGCCCACGCGTCCATTCCAGCATGGCGTAGAGATCGCCCGCACGTTCGCGTCCCCACAGCTGCAGGCCAGTGCAGACTGTCGCATAGGCTTCGAGTTGCGAGATGCCGCGATGGGCATAGCTGTCGACCACGACGACGGCCCAGCCAGCCGCCCGCGCCACGGCGGCCCAGCGCGCCTGCAGCTTCTTCTTGCCGCCACAGCCATGCAGCTGGATCGCGACGGGGTGCGGACCCTCGCCTTCCGGCAACAGCAGCTCGACCCCCGGCGCCAGCGCCTCGATGCGCTGTTCCAGTGTTTCCGGCGCAAGCGTGCTTGTCGCTGTCGGCATCAGGCGTCCCGCGGCGCCAGAAGCGGCGCGCCATGCCAAAGTGGGCATGCATCGCGCCCCGGCCAAGGGCTCATCTGCGCCTTACTCGCCATAGCGCTCGCGCAGCTCCGCCAGCAGCGCCCTGTCGAAATCCGCCGACGGCAGATCGTTCCAGCTGGCGATAGGCTGCGTCAGCAACGCCTCGTCCTTCGCCGCCTCGAACGTTTCGCCGGGGATCATTTTCAGCTCGTAGAGTCGCTGCGGCGAATAACCCGTGAGCACCCACGAATAATGCCAGTCGAGCTTGGCGACCTTGGCCAGCTCGTTCGTGCAGTTCGATGTGAACGTATTGTAGAAGCGCGGATGCGTGCTCACGTCGACGGTCTGCGCCAGCAGCGCGCGCAGGAAATCGCGCTTCTGCTGGTCGGACAGCACAAGGGGATAGA
Source organism: Hyphomonadaceae bacterium (assembly GCA_041398245.1). GTDB lineage: Bacteria > Pseudomonadota > Alphaproteobacteria > Caulobacterales > Hyphomonadaceae > UBA7672. The sequence goes on along the minus strand of JAWKVC010000003.1, from coordinate 64,628 downwards.
CATAGACCTGCTTGTCCAGAAACGTCACGCGCCGCGTGAGCAGGTCGCGCGCCGTCGACCAGACATAGGCAAGCTCGAACCGGTTGAAGACGCCAGCAATGGCGTCATACGTCTCGCCCTTTTCCAGGCGCGCTTCGACCGTGAGACCAATGATGCGATCGCCCGCAAACTCGAACAGCACCAGCGTGTGCGCGGCATAATCGCCGCCCGGCTGTGGCTCCACGACGAACCAGACATTACGGACATCCGCGAAGTCAGCACTGAAGGGTATCGTCGTCTGCGTCGCCGGGCCGTCCTTTGTGTACGACCAGTCGGTGGCGCGATCGAGCGCGAAACCTGTCTCGGTCGTCTCGACCTTCGGCATGATGGCGAGGTTGTCGACCCAGTCGCGATCCAGCCTCGGCTCGGCCGTGACCACCAGAAGCGCAAAGATCGCGATGACGGCGCCGACGATGATGCCGGCCGATTTCCACGGCCTCACCCTCGCCCAATCCCAGACTTTTTTCAGCCGCGCTTGCATGCGCCAGATGAACATGGGTTAGGCAGGGATGGAAAGCCGAAATGCGGTTGCCTTCGGCGGATGATCGTGTCCCATGCCGCCACGGATTCACGCGGGGGCGACGTGAAGCGACACGCTCATGACAGGGGTCTTTGTATGCAGTTCGGTAAAGTGATTCTGGCCGCTACGGCGGCGGCCATGGCGGCGCCCGTCGCCCTTGCGCAGGATGCCGATACGTTCGTTCGTCCCTACTGGTGGGACAAGCCGGTGGTGGAAGGTCTGGGCCGGTCGCTCGTTGAAGTGGCGCCCAACCGCGCCCGCTTCGACCTCGCCTTCGTTGAAACCGCCGGGAAGTCCGATGAAGCGATGAAAAAGGCCGTGGCGCGATCCAAGATCGCCTATGACGCGCTCAAGAAGGTTGCCGGCGATGCGTCCCGCATCACCACCAGTGTCAATGTCAGCGCGTACTACAAGCAGTATCGCGACAAGGACGGCAACATGCAGACCAACTATCGGCCCGATCAGGTCGATGGTTATGAAGCGCGCGTGAGCATGGTCGTTGTGCTCACCGATCCGTCGCTGGCCGGGCGCGCCCGCGCCGCCGCCCTGGCGCTTGGCCCGCAGGACGTGAACCCGATCAACATCTATCTCGAACAGACGCCGGACCTTCAGCGCCGCGCCCTCGACGAAGCGGCGAAGGACGCCCGCGCCCGCGCCCAGCTTGCAGCCACGGCTGCCGGCGGACGACTTGGCGACCTTCTGGTCGTGCAGGAAGGCAATGACTCGTGCATGGGCAACTGGTCGTCCGGCCAGGTTGCGCGCACGGTCGATGGCGGCAGCTACAGCGGCCGTTATCCCGCCTATGCGCCACCGCCGCCTCCCCGCCGCCCGCGCCTCCGCCGCCCGTCGCGAGCGGTCAGGTCGGATCGCAGACCATCACGGTGACGGAGAAGGATCTCGCCGCGCTCGACCTGCCGAGCGATGCGAGCCCGCAGACGATCCAGGCCAGCATCTGCATGGTCTACACGCTGGCGCGCTGAAACGGGTTACGCGGTCGCGGGCGCGAAGCTATCCGCCCGCGACCGCGCCCAATCTGCGGCCAGATGCGTCGCGCCGGGATCAGATAGCAGGACGCCGCCCGGCAGCAGCGAATAGGCAATGTCCGCCGTCACCGAGTTGTGCTCGTTGAGGCGGTACATCAGGTGTTGCGGCGTGAGATCGCCGGGATGTTCGCAGCCGGCCGCGCCGACGAGCGCGGCCAGCGCCTTGACCGTATGCGCGTGATAGTTGGCGACGCGATCCGCTTTTTCCGGAACGACAAGCCCGCGCTGCCTGAAGGCGTTGTGGGTCGTGATGCCCGTGGGACAGCGGTTGGTGTGGCATTGCATGGCCTGAATGCATCCCAGCGAGAACATGAATCCGCGCGCGGAGTTCACCCAGTCAGCGCCCAGCGCCATCGAGCTGGCGAGGGCAAAGGCCGTGACTTGCTTGCCTGAGCAAGCGAGCCGGATCTCGTCCTTGAGGCCTGCGCCGACCAGCGCGTTGCGCGCGAAGACGAGCCCTCGCGCAATGGCGTTCCGACATGATCGAGGAATTCGGCGGGCGCGGCGCCCGTGCCGCCCTCGCCGCCATCGATGACAATGAAGTCCGGCTTGATACCCGTCTGCAGCATCGCCTTCACGATGCCGAGAAATTCATGGCGCTGGCCGATGCACAGCTTGAAGCCGACAGGCTTGCCGCCGGACAGCTCACGAAGCCGCGCGATGAAGTCGCAGAGTTCGAGCGGCGTGGAGAAGGCGGTGTGCGCGGCGGGGCTTTCGCACGTGACGCCGATCTTGACGCCACGCGCCTCGGCGATTTCCTTGGTGACCTTGGCGCCGGGCAGCACGGCGCCGTGACCGGGCTTGGCGCCCTGGCTGATCTTGATCTCGACCATCCTGATCTGGTCCAGCGCAGCCTGGTCGCGGAAGCGCTCGGGATCGAAACGGCCGTCCCTTGCGCGACAGCCGAAATAACCTGAGCCAAACTCCCAGACGAGGTCGCCGCCGCCGGCCTTGTGATAGCGCGAAACGCCGCCTTCGCCTGTGTCGTGGTAGAAGCCGCCACGCGCCGCGCCGCGATTGAGCGCCTCGATTGCGTGTGCGCCCAGCGCGCCAAAGCTCATGGCCGAGATATTGAAGACGCTGGCCGAGTAAGGCCGCTTGCAGTCAGACCCGCCGACACTGACGCGGTAGTCGTCGCCCGTCGGCTCCTTCGCGGCGATGGACTGCTGCAGCCATTCATAGGGCGGCTTGTCGATGGACATCTCGCTGCCGAACGGGTCCACGTTCGTGATGTTCTTGGCGCGCTGGTAGATGACTTCGCGATCCTCGCGATTGAAGGGCTTTCCTTCTGTTTCGCTTTCCACGATGTAGCTGCGCAGGAAGGGCCGCAGCCATTCGAAGAACCACCGCAGGTGAGCCGCGACCGGAAAGATACGCATCAGCGTGTGGCGGGTCTGCGCGATGTCGAGCACGCCGACGATTGCGAGCAGCACCGAAGGGATCGCCGCAATCAGCCACCATGACGAGACCAGCACGGCGGCGGCAGACGTCGCCATGGCAAGCAGGATCACGACGAGGAACGGAAGGATTGGCGTCATGCATTCACTCCAGGCGCGGGGCCGCGAGGGTCCGTCGCGCGGCGCGCTCAAGCCATTCTGCCTTGACGCCGCCCCATTCTTCGATCAAACACCGCGGCCTGGATCAACCTCCTTTTCGGATACGACCGATGAAACGGCGTTACGAAAATCAGATCGCGATGCTCGTCCAGCCACGGCTGGGCGATTGCACGCGCTTGGAGGGATGAGGTCCAGCTGTCAGTGTCTCAGCTGATTGAAACCGAACCCTCCGCGCATCCCGCCGGAGGGTTTTTTGTTGCTTCACTGGCAATGACAATCGTCCGGAATGCGCGGAGGGTCTGCGAGAAGGAAACGCAGACATGAGCACGTTTGAAGTGTTCGAAACGGCCCAGGGGGCCGTATCAAGGCCTGGGTGAAGGGCGTTCCCGTCGAGGACAGCGCCCGGAAACAGCTTGAAAACGTGGCGGGATTGCCCTTCGTGCACTGCCACCTCGCCGTCATGCCCGACGTCCACTTCGGACGCGGCGCAACCGTTGGCTCGGTGATCCCGACCAGGGGCGCGATCATCCCGGCCGCGGTCGGCGTCGACATCGGCTGCGGTATGATGGCGGTCGAGACGACGCTGCGCGCGGAGCACCTGCCGGACTCGCTGGCGAAGCTGCGCTCGGAAATCGAGCGCAAGGCGCCGGCCGGCGTCGGGCGCGGTGGAGAATGGGGCAACATCCCCGACTCCGTCGCTTCGCGCTGGCGCAGCTCGGATCTTGAGGGGCGCCTTGATCGCATCCGCGACAAGCACCGCAAGATCTCCAACCACAAGGTTGGCGCGCAGTTGGGCACGCTCGGCTCGGGCAACCACTTCATCGAGGTCTGCCTCGATGAACGTGGCTTTGTGTGGGTGATGCTGCACTCGGGCTCGCGCGGCACGGGCAACCAGATCGGGCAGTACTTCATCGAGCATGCCCGCAAGGCGCTCGAGAAGCGCGTCCTCGGCTACCACGTGCCGGATCGGGATCTCGCCTTCTTCGTCGAGGGCGAGCCGATCTTCGACGACTACATCGAAGCGGTCGGCTGGGCGCAGGACTACGCGCGCGCCAACCGCGAAGCGATGATGGAGCGGACGCTGCAGGCGATGCGCGAGCATCTGCCGAAGTTCAAGCTCGGCAAAATGGCGGTGAACTGCCACCACAACTATGTGGAGCAGGAACGCCATTTCGACGCTGACGTGTGGGTGACCCGCAAGGGCGCCGTGCGCGCCGGCGATGGCGAGTTCGGCATTATCCCGGGCTCGATGGGCGCGAAGTCGTTCATCGTGCGCGGGAAAGGCAACGCCGATTCGTTCTGCTCGTGCTCGCACGGCGCAGGCCGCGCGATGTCACGCACCAAGGCCAAGGAGACATTCACGCTGAAGGATCACCGCGAGGCGACCGAAGGCGTTGAATGCCGCAAGGACCAGGGCGTGATCGACGAAACGCCGATGGCCTACAAGGACATCGACGCCGTCATCGCGGCGCAGTCGGACCTGATCGACGTGGTTCACACGTTGAAACAGGTTGTGTGCGTGAAGGGGTAACGGAGGCGGGCGGTCAGCGATGACCGCCCGTCGAATGGAGTGAGCGACAATGCCTGCCATAGAAGTGGACGCCGCCTCTCAAGAGCAATCTGCCAAGCTTCGGACGATCCTCTACGCGCAAACCCGGCTGCTGGATGGGCTGATCCATCACTTAACACTGCCGGAAACAAAGGCCGGAAGTCCTGAAGTGATTCGGGTTGCTCCGCTTATGCTTCAGGCTTTGGGCATATCGGTACATTCGGCACTCAAGCTATGCGTTGGGCGCGATATGGCTATCCGAGATGCATACGGAATAGCGCGATCGGCTACCGAGCTAGCGGTCAACATAGCGTACATTGCCGCTGGCGGCTCAGATGTAGCCAGACGTGCGGATCGACACGCAATGCAGAAGACATATCGAGACATGACGCGACGCGGCGAAATCGGTGGGTTGCAGTTCACGATAACGCGCGACCAAATACCTCGCGTCGAAGAGATGCCAGGCCTTCCTGAGGCGCTAGCTGAATTCACAGGAAAGAAGGGACAGGAATTGACGGATTGGACTCCCGTCAGCATTTCCGGTCGAATTAAAGAAGTCCGGGGCATAAGCGAAACGGCCGGGATTTATCTAGCAGGAGCGGTTTCCTCAATCTATCGGCATTCATCCGAGCTGCTGCATGGTACCTATTTTGGTGTGATCCATTTCTGGCGCGGAAACAGCGCACCGGCAACGAGCAGAGAAGCGTTTGACGAACGGTGGGAAGAGCACTTCCTATCGATCTTCAATGGACTCTTCTTCAGCGTGGGGGGCGTGATCACGCTGTATGCCCAGATGTTCGCCGTTCCGGAAATAGGAGCGGCACAGCAACAGCTAGTCGCCGCCACTGAGGAATGGGTTGAGCAACGTGCATCTCGTTAACCTCGAACGTGGCCAGCCTTCGCAGCGCGAGACGCTGGCGAACCTCGTGCAACTCTACATCCACGACTTCAGTGAGTTCCTCTCGGGACAGCGCAAGCTTGCGGTCGAAGCGGACGGCCGCTTCGCGGACCTGTTGCGACTGGACGACTACTGGCGCGAGGCGGACCGGTCCGTCTGGTTCATCCGGGCGGGCGGGCAACTGGCGGGGTTTGCGCTGCTGAACGCACGCTCGCATTGCGACCGCCCGGTCGATTTCAACATGGGCGAGTTCTTCGTGATGCGCACCTTCCGGCGCGATGGCGTCGGCGCGCAGGCCGCGATCGATCTGATCCGGATGCATGCCGGCCAGTGGGAGATCGCCGTGAGCGCGCGCAATCCGCCCGCCCTCGCCTTCTGGCCGCGCGTGGTAGCCGCGGCCGGCGTGGCGGACGTGGAAACGCTGGAGGGCGACGGCAAGCAGTGGACCGGGCCGATCACGCGGTTTGTCGTGCAGAGGTAACGCGAACATAGCGCTTGCCGTCGCGGGGCAGCCTGCACTCACTAGCCCGCCGCCGTCTGTTCGGAATGTGGTTGCGCCGCACTTTGCAATTCACCCGACTTTGCGGCAGAGCTAGCGCCGACAGACTTACAGGTTTCGATGCGCCAATTGATCCTTCTCCGTCACGCCAAGGCGGCCGCCGAGTCCGAGACCGGCGAGGACTTTGATCGTCCGCTGGCCAAGCGTGGCCGCGAGGACGCCCCCGTGATCGGCGAGGCGCTGGCCGGCGCCGGCGCTGAGCCCGAACTGGCGCTGGTATCGTCGGCGCGGCGCACACGGGAAACGTGGGGGCTGGTGGAAAGCTGGTTTCCGGATGCGCGGGTTGAATTTCTCGACCGGCTCTATCTCGCGGAAGCCGAGGCGCTGTTACGCGCCGCCGAAGTGTCCGGCGCTGAACGCGTGATCGTGGTGGCGCACAATCCGGGCCTGCATGAACTGGCCAGCCGCCTCGCCCACAGGAACAATCCGCTGGAGACATCGGTGCGCGCCAAGTTCCCGACCGCAGCGGGCGCCATCTTCGCGCGCGCGGATGCGAGCGCCTCGTGGCGGCTTCAGGCCTTCGTGACGCCGAAGACGATCTCGGACTGAGAGGTCAGGTCGGGCGGTGCGCCGCCGGCTCGATGATCAGGTCGCCGATGCCCTGGAACGACCAGTTGTTGTAGAGGCCGGCGAGGTAGAGCACGTACAGCACCAGAAACAGCACGCCCGTCGCGACGCCGACGCGGCGCTGCAGGAACACCACCAGCGTCACCAGCACGGCGGCGGCGGCCATCGCCCAGTTGCTGAAGGCGGTGAATTCCGGGCTCAAGGTTTCGCGCGGCGCGAGGATGGCGACAACGCCGCCAGCGCCCAGAATGTTGAAGATGTTCGAGCCGAGAACGTTGCCCATGGCGACGTCGCTCTGCCTGCGGACGGCGGCCGCGATGCAGGCGCCCAGCTCCGGCAGCGATGAGCCGAACGCGAGAACGGTGAGACCGATGATCGTCTCGCTGGCGTTGAGTTCGTGACCGAGCGAAATGCCGCCATCCAGCAGCAGACGCGAGCCCAGCGGCAGGCCGACCAGACCAATCAGGATCAGCATGAGCATGCGCCACCAGGACTGGTTCATGATCTCCAGTTCTTCCTTGGTGTCCTCCGTCGTGTCGGTGCGCGCGATGTTCCAGGACAGCAGCAGGTAGACGACCAGGGCGATGATGAAGCCGATGCCGATCCACTGGGTCAGGCCGAAGAACAGCGAGATGCCGATCCAGGCCGCGGTGCAGACGAGCATGAAGAACGCCGTGATGCGCATGCGGGGCGCATCGGTGGCGATGGGAAAGATCAGGGCCGGAAGCGCGAGCACCAGGAAGATGTTCGAGATGTTCGAGCCGATAATGTTGCCGTGCGCGAGGCCGGCGCTGCCGGACGTGGCGGCCTGAACCGAGATCAGGAATTCGGGCAGCGATGTGCCGAAGCCGACGATGACGATGCCGACAAGCAGCGGCGACACGTTGGCCTTGTAGGCCGCGGTCAGCGCACCGCGGACAAGACAGTCAGCCGAATAGAAGAGAACCGCAAAACCAGCGATCAGGACTACGATGGCGCCCGCAAGCACGACGGATACCCCCTACGCTTTGATCCCCCGACGCTGGCCCTCCCGTTGGGCCGATATCCGTGCGGGATCAGTCCAGACGGCGGTATTCGATCAGGTTGAGCAGGCCGAAAGTCACGACCACGGCAAGAATAGCGTACACAGCAGCCACGACAGTCTCCTTCCGGCGTTCACGCCTTGAGTCTGGAACCCGGCTGTCCTAGCGGATTTCCACGGGGGCCGGAACCCGGAAAGAACAAGGACTTCCGTTGAGAAAGCGTACGCTGCGCGACCGGGCATTCCAGGCATGGTGGCGCCTCAGCCGTCCCATGACGCTGGGCGTTCGCGGCGTGGTTGTGGACGGCGAGGGACGCGTTCTCCTGCTGCGGCATACCTACACACCCGGCTGGCACTTTCCCGGCGGCGGCGTCGAAAAAGGCGAGACCGCCCCGCAGGCGCTGTTGCGCGAACTGGTCGAGGAGGCCGGGATCGAAACCGAGGCGGGCAGCCTGAAACTGGCGTCGGTTCACGCCAACGCGGCCTTCTTCCCGAACGATCACGTCTTGGTCTACCGCATTGAAAGCTGGCGGCAGGGAACGCCCACCCAACGGGGCGAGATTGCCGAAATCGGGTTTTTCCTGCCCTCGGCGCTACCGCAGGACACAACCCCGGCAACCCGGCGGCGGCTGGACGAACTGTTTGGCGGACAAGCGGTTTCGCCGCATTGGTAGCCTTCTGGCCGCCTGCCTTATCCCCGGTTTGAGCACGGTCCGGCCATTGATTTACAGCAATGTTTCGTCATGACTGGCCCCGCTTGAAGGAGGACGCCATGCGCCGGGGAACATTGCCAGCCTTAGCCGGATGCGCCCTCGCCCTTGCGTTCGCAGCCTGCGGCGGCCCGGATGCTTCCGGCGGACCCAACGCCGGGGGAGTTCCCACCGGCATGGAAGGCGACGCCGGATTGATCGCTGCGGCGCAGGAGATCAGCACGGCCATGGGCGGATGCGCCAGCGATGAAGCCACCCGGCCGGAATCAAAAGTGGTCGGGCTCGGCGATGGCGCGATCGTGATGCTGGGCTGCAATCAGGATGACGCCTCGACGACGCATCGTCTCTTTTCCGTGCGCTCCGGCGCGAAGCCCGAGCTTCTGCTCTTTCCCGACTACAACCGCGCCGGCTGGTTCGCGACGGACAAGGTGAGCATGGCCGAGATCGACGCCGGCACCGGCGTGCTGCAGACATTCCGCCGGGCTGCGGCGAACGGTTCATGCGGCAGCGAAGGCCAGTATGAGTGGAACGGCACGACCTTCGTGCTGCAGGAACTTCGCTGGAGCGACTGCGCCGACACGATCAGCGCGCCGCCTTTCCCGATCGTCTGGCCGCCCCAGCAGGGCGCGACCACGGACGCGGACACAGCCACGCCGGCGCCCTAGGCACAGATACACAAGCAAAGAAAAAGGGCGGCTCGCGAGAGCCGCCCCGTTCGTTTCGGCCTGCGGACGGACCTCAGTCCACCGCTTCCGGCTCGTTCTTTTCCTTCGCCGTCGGCTTGGGATCGGGAATGAACTTGAACGACAGCTTGTCGGGGTCGTTCTTGTCCACGTCGATCTTGACACCGCCGCCCTTCTGGAGCGAGCCGAACAGAAGCTCATCGGCCATCGGCTTCTTGACGTGCTCCTGGATCAGGCGGCCCAGCGGACGCGCGCCGAAGGCTTCGTCGTAGCCGCGCGTGGCGAGCCATTTCCGGGCCTTGGTCGTGAGCGCGATCGTGACATTGCGATCCGCCAGCTGGGATTCCAGCTGAAGGATGAACTTGTCGACGACCATCTCGATGATTTCCTGCGACAGGCCCGAGAACGGGATCGTCGCATCGAGGCGGTTGCGGAATTCCGGCGTGAACAGGCGCTTGATCGCCTCCTCGTCCTCGCCCTCGCGCTTGCCGCGGCCGAAGCCGATGGCTTCCTTGGCGGCGTCGGATGCGCCTGCGTTCGTGGTCATGATGAGGATCACGTTCCTGAAGTCGACCTTCTTGCCGTTGGCGTCGGTCAGCGTGCCGTTGTCCATCACCTGCAGCAGGATGTTGAAAAGATCCGGGTGCGCCTTCTCGATCTCGTCGAGCAGGAGGACGCAGTGCGGATGCTGGTCGACGCCGTCGGTGAGCAGGCCGCCCTGATCGAAGCCGACATAGCCCGGAGGCGCGCCGATGAGACGCGAGACCGTGTGGCGCTCCATGTACTCCGACATGTCGAAGCGAAGCATCTCGACGCCGAGGATGGAGGCAAGCTGCTTGGCCACCTCTGTCTTGCCAACGCCCGTGGGGCCGGAGAACAGGTAGCAGCCAATCGGCTTGTTGGGTTCACGCAGACCCGCGCGCGCCAGCTTGATCGCGGCGGACAGGGCGGAGATCGCCGAGTCCTGACCGAAGACGACGCGCTTGAGATCGGTCTCGAGCGACTTGAGCTGCTCGGCGTCGGACTTCGAGACCTGCTTGGCCGGGATGCGGGCCATCTTGGAGATGACCACCTCGACCTCGCGGGCGCCGATCTGCTTGCGGCGCTTGTTTTCCGGCGCGAGCCACTGGGCTGCGCCCGCCTCGTCGATCACGTCGATCGCTTTGTCGGGCAGCTTGCGGTCCGTGATGTATTTGGCCGAAAGGTCCACCGCCGTGCGGATGGCCTCGTTGGTATATTTGAGGCCGTGGAACTCCTCGAAATAGGGCTTGAGGCCCATGACGATCTTGATCGTGTCGTCGATCGAAGGCTCGACCACGTCGATCTTCTGGAAGCGCCGCGCCAGCGCGCGATCCTTCTCGAAGTGCTGGCGGTATTCCTTATAGGTCGTGGAGCCCATGCAGCGCAGCTGGCCCGACTGAAGCGCAGGCTTCAGCAGGTTTGATGCGTCCATCGCGCCGCCCGACGTGGCGCCGGCGCCGATCACGGTATGGATCTCGTCGATGAAGAGCACGGCCTTGGGCTGCTCTTCGAGCTCCTTCACGACCGCCTTCAGGCGCTCCTCGAAGTCGCCGCGATAACGCGTGCCGGCAAGCAGCGCGCCCATGTCGAGCGAGTAGATCACGGCGTCGGCGAGGATGCTGGGCGCCTCGCCATCAACGATCTTCTTCGCCATGCCTTCGGCGATGGCCGTCTTGCCGACGCCCGGATCGCCAACCAGCAGCGGATTGTTCTTGCGGCGGCGGCAAAGCACCTGGATCGCGCGCTCGACTTCGGCCTGACGGCCGATCAGCGGATCGGTCTTGCCCTCGCGCGCCTTCTGGTTGAGATCGACGCAGTAAGCGGACAGGGCTTCGCCGGCCGGCTTCGCGCCTTCGTCTTCCTTCTCCGCAGCGCCTTCAACCGGCTTGGACTTCGACATGCCCGGCTTCTTGGCGACGCCGTGGCTGATGTAGTTCACGGCGTCATAGCGCGTCATGTCCTGCTCCTGCAGGAAGTACGCGGCATGGCTTTCGCGCTCGGCGAAGATCGAGACCAGCACGTTGGCGCCCGTCACCTCGTCCTTCGAGGACGATTCAACATGCAGCACGGCGCGCTGGACGACACGCTGGAACGCAGCCGTCGGATGCACCGCGCCGCCATCCTCCACCACGAAGGAAGCGCAGTCATTGTCGAGATAGTTGGTGAGGTCGCGGCGCAGCTTGTCGAGGTCGACCTTGCACGCGGTCATTACCTCTGCGGCGTCGTCGTCCTCGGTCAGCGCGAGAAGCAGATGCTCCAGGGTCGCGTATTCATGTTTTCGCTGCTGCGCCAGGTGCATGGCGCGTTCGAGGGCACGTTCGAGGCTGGGGGTCAGGGAGGGCATCTAGGTGTTTCTAATCCTCGCGTTCCTTAGTGCACTGGAGAGGATGCTGGTGTTGGCGGGCCAGGTCCATCACCTGGGCCACCTTCGTTTCGGCAACGTCGAGCGGGAAAACGCCGCACACGCCAACGCCCGTATTGTGAACGTGAAGCATGATCCGCGTCGCTTCCTCGCGCGACTTGTTGAAGAAGTGCTCGAGCACGAGCACGACGAACTCCATCGGCGTATAGTCGTCGTTCAGCAGCAGCACGCGGTACAGCGACGGCTTCTTCGTCTTCGGCTTGGTCCGGGTCTGGATGCCGACTTCCCGATCCGGTCTTGAGGGTGGGCGCTTGTCAGCCATTGAGAGTGAGCCTGGGCGGTGAACCTGATTCGAGCCATGGGCGGGATCGCCTGAGTCGTGAACGCGCCGCGTGACGGTTGGTAAACGGCGTCTATTCGTCCCCATTAGATATTGATCCGGGGGCCAAGTGAAAGGCCCTTCGCGTCTTATCCGCCAGACCGCGGCGCCAGCGCACAAATCGCAGCCCTCGCCATGGTTTATCCAAGATTCCGGAGCAGCATTCGCGCCCCGGCCAACCTGGCCCAAGCCTCGCATTGTCATGCAGGGTTCAGGTTAGATGGTGGATAAGGTGTTCCACCTGGAGGCGAACAGACCGAAAAACCGGCGCCGACAGAGGCAAACTTCAACGGCCTGTAGAATTGGGGTGACGTGGATTAAAGATTGGGTAAGTTCGGCAGTGGACCCTCAATCTGTCTTTGTATGTGCTTTTTTGAGAGGATTCCGCCGCGTATGAAGACGATCTCTCCGATCGCCTGGGTCCGCGCCGGGCTGCTTGCCCTGGCAGCCCTCGTGTTTACGTCCGCCCCCGCTTGGGCGGACAAATACGCGTCGATCGTCATCAACATGGACACCGGCCAAGTGTTGCACGACCGAAACGGGGACGCGCCCCGTCACCCGGCCTCGCTGACCAAGGTGATGACGCTCTATCTGGTGTTCGACGCCCTCGATTCCGGAAAACTCAAGCTTTCCGACCGGATGACGGTCTCCAAGGCCGCTTCCCGCGCCCAACCGTCCAAGCTGGGCCTCAAGGCCGGCTCGACCATCAAGGTCGAGGACGCCATCCGCGCCCTGGTCACCAAGTCCGCCAATGACGTCGCCATTGTGATCGCCGAGAAGCTCGGCGGCACCGAATCCAAGTTCGTCGTGCAGATGAACGCCAAGGCCAAGCAGCTCGGCATGCTGGACACGACGTTCCGCAACGCCTCGGGCCTGCCCGATCGGAAACAGGTAACAACCGCCCGCGACATGGCCAAGCTGGGCGAGGCGATCTTCATGGATCACCGCGACCGCTACAAATACTTCTCGCTTGCCTCGTTCACCTGGAACAACCGCAAGCATATGAATCACAACGAACTTCTGAAGTCCGTTGATGGCGTGGATGGCATCAAGACCGGCTTCACAAACGCCTCCGGCTACAATCTGATGGCCTCGGCCGAGCGCGACGGCCATCGCATCATGGCCGTTATGTTGGGCGGAACCACCGGCAAATCGCGCGACCGTCATGTGGCCGACCTGATCGAGGCCGCCTTCCTTGAGATTGGCGGCGTCGCCCCGACCGACGACGACCTGCGCGTCCGGATTGCCTTTGGCGACCGTGGTAATGTGTCCGCCGACGATCTGGCGATGGCCCAACTGCGCAAGCTGCAGGGAGAGCCTGACGCGGCGCTGGTTTCGGCCCGGGACCCTGCCCTGCTCGCCGATTTCGACGCTGCTGGCGCTTTCGACGGTGACACGACCGAGGAAGATGAAACCGGTTTCGATCTCATCGCCCAGGGTGACAGCGAGGCCGGCCAGCCGGACCTCGACCCGATTGGCGACCTGATCCAGGCCTCGCCCGGCCTGCTGGATGTCGATCCGATCGCCTCGACGCCGGTTCCGGCCGCCATTCCACCAGCCGAGATTGGCATCCTGGTCACCAGCGAAGTCCCGGCCGGCGCCACGCCGTCGACGACCGCGCTCGACCAGCTGGCCCTGCCGGTCGTCCAACCCTGATCGCCTGACGTCTGGACGCAGGCATTCGGCCGGCGCTAGTTAGCCGCCATGTCTGCACATCCTGTCTCCATCGACGACGCAACGCTCGAAGCCCGCAAGGCCAAGGCCCATGCCTGGTTCCAGGCGCTTCAGGCCGACATCATCGGCCGGTTCGAGGCGCTGGAGGAGGACGCCTCGCCGCCGCTTTATCGCGGCCCGGCGGGACGCTTCGAAAAGACGCCGTGGAAGCGCGGCGACGGCTCGGAAGATCTCGGCGGGGGAACGATGGCCGTGATGCGCGGACGCCTGTTCGAAAAGGTCGGCGTCCACGTCTCCTGTGTCTACGGAAGCTTCGCGCCGGAATTCGCCAAGACCATCCCGGGCGCCGACAAGTCCGGCGGGCGGTTCTGGGCCAGCGGGATTTCACTGATCGCGCACATGGTGAACCCGCGCGTGCCGGCGGTTCACATGAATACGCGGATGCTGGTGACCGCCGACAGCTGGTTCGGCGGCGGGGCCGATCTCACGCCGCTGCTGGCCTATCAGCGCGAACAGGACTTTCCCGACGCCATTGCCTTCCATGAGTCGATGCGCGCGGCCTGTGACGGCCATAAGGGCGCCGACTACGCCGCAATGAAGAAACACTGCGACGACTACTTCTTCCTGCCCCATCGCGATGAGCCGCGCGGCATCGGCGGCATCTTCTACGACCGCTACAACACCGGCGACTGGGATACGGATTTCGCATTCACCCAGAGCGTGGGGCGCCACTTCGCGGATATCTATCCGCGGATCGTGAAGCGACGCATGGTTGAGAGCTGGTCGGCGGAGGAACGCGAAGAGCAGCTGGTGCGTCGCGGACGGTATGTCGAGTTCAACCTGCTCTACGACCGCGGCACGACATTCGGGCTCAAGACGGGCGGCAATGTCGCCAGCATCCTGTCGTCCATGCCGCCTGTCGTGAAGTGGCCCTGATCCGGGCCTGATGGCCGTATTCGGGGAATGGGATCAGGTCCAACCGCCGCGCTGGAGCGTAGAAATCCAGCCATGACCCAATCCATCCTGACTCCACCAGCCCGCTCTGGACGATCCCGACAGGCGAGCATGCTCGCGCTGGCGACCATCCTTGCCGTCACCAGCCTGGTCGCCGGGCTTGGCGCGCTGACGTCCGGCGGCGAGGCCGACCCCTGGTATGCGGCGCTCAACAAGGCGCCGGGAACGCCGCCCGGCTACGTCTTCGGCCTTGTCTGGCCGGTGTTGTATGCGCTGATGGCGTTGGGCGCCTTCGTCGCCTGGCGCGGCGGCGCGCGGCTGGGCCTCTATATGGCCCAGCTCATCGTGAACCTGGCGTGGAGCTACCTGTTCTTCAGCCTGCATCAGCCGCTGCCGGCGCTGATCGACCTGATTGTGCTCTGGGGTCTGGCGTTCCTGATGATCCGCCAGTTCGGCCGGCACAACCGGATCGCCGGCGCGATGCAGCTGCCCTATCTCGGCTGGCTGACCTTCGCGGGCTATCTCAACGTCTGGGTCGTATTCGCCAACTAGCGCTGCGGATCACAGCAGGGCGAGGAGTTCGTCCTTGCCCTGCGTGAAGTCGCTGGCGATCCACGCCTCCTCAAGCTTGCGAAGGCTTGCGCCGATGTCCGGCCCTTCCGTGACGCCGCGCGCCAGCAGGTCTTCGCCACTGACGGGCATGGCCGGCCGTTCCCACGAATTCGCGATGGCGACAACGCCCGCCCAGTCCGCCACGCCGCCCGAGGCCCATTCGAGCATGGCGCGATCGGCGACTGTCTGCGCGCCATAGGTGTAGACGGCGGCGCGCACTTCGGCGTCTGTAATACCGCCCCACAGCGGCGCATCATATTCTGCGGCCCAGCACAGGCGATTGCGTTCGGCCGTCGACATCTTCAGCCGGTTGGCGACTTCGCGGGTCGCGACAGCGTCCTTCCAGAACAGCGCGAGGAAGCGCAGCATCGGATCGGGTCTGAAGCCCTGTTCGATCTCCAGCCCGACCAGTTTGGACAGTAGCTGCAGGCCTTTTGCGTCAACAAACAACTGGTCCAGAACCCCGACATGGTCCATCGCTTCAAGCGCCGCCAGGGGTTGTGGCGCGCCAAGGAGCTTCTTCATCTCCATCCAGATCCGTTCGACGGAAATGCCGGCAAGACCGGACCGCAGCTTGCCGCATGCAGCCAGTCCTTCCGGATCGGGAGCGGCGGAGCCGTACCAGGCCTGGAACCGGAAGAAGCGTAGGATGCGGAGATAATCATCACGTATGCGTGTTTCGGCGTCGCCGACAAACACGATGCGGCGCTGGGCGACATCATCGAGACCGCCGCCGACGGGGTCGTAGATCTCGCCATCGCGGTCGGCATAGAGCGCGTTCATCCGGAAATCGCGGCGCTGCGCGTCTTCGGCCCAGTCCAGGGTGAAGGAAACGGTCGCCCGCCTTCCATCGGTCTCGACATCGCGACGAAGGGTCGTCACCTCGTAGGGGACGCTGTCCGAAACGACGGTGAGCGTGCCATGCTCGATGCCGGTGGGATGCACCGCCATGCCCGCGTTGCGGCAGGCCTTCTCGACGAGATCGGGCGTCAGTTGGGTGGCGATATCCACATCTGCGACGGGCTCGCCCAGCAGTGCGTTGCGGACGCAGCCGCCGACCAGCCGCGCGCAATCCGGACGGACCGCCTCGAGCGCGTCAATCACCTTGCGCGCATCGAGCATCCAGGGCTGGTTCGCCAGCCTCGGCATGGGATCAATTGCCCTGGTCGCGCGGCGCGACGGGCGTCTCGCCCGGCGTCGGCGGCGGGACGTTGCTTCCGGGCAGGTTCGCTTCGGTGCAGGGAATCTCGCGCGGCGGCGTCACCTGGCCATCAGCCGTGTAGCGCGTGGGGTCATAGCACTTGTCGGCTTCGCGCGGTTCCAGCAGCGGAGGAATGATGAGGCCCAGGATCGCGATGACCGCGCCGACGACGACGAGGCGCGTCAGCGGCCATTGATCCCGGATGCTCAGGTCGCGCGATGCAGCGCGATAGACCAGGAACACCGCGAACGGGACCAGAAACAGGAGGAGCTCGACCAGGATTCTTTGAGTCATCGCCTGCGCTCCTACCCGCCATACAGCCTGTCATACAAGCCTTTGATCATGCCTGCGGTCGCCCCCCATATATAGCGTCCATTGTGAGGCATGGCGTAATAGGCCCGCTTTGCGCCGCGAAACTCGCGTTCGTGGCGCTGGTGGTTGACCGTGTTCATCAGGAAAGAGAGCGGCGTTTCGAAGACATCGGCCACTTCGTGGACGTGTGGAACGGCCACGAATCCGGACGGCAGGATGCCGACAAAGGGGGCGACAGCGAAGCCGGTTCCCGTGAGATAGGTGTCTCCCTGACCGAGCAGGCGAACGGAGGGCGGATCGACGCCGACCTCCTCATGGGCTTCCCGCAAGGCGGCCTGAAGCGCCGTTTCGCCGGCCTCGATGCGACCGCCCGGAAAGGCGACCTGCCCGGCGTGCGCCGCCATCGTTTCCGGCCGGAGCGTCAGCAGGACGCCATAATCCTCGCCCCGGTCAATCAACCCGACAAGAACGGCCGCCCGCCGGATTGCTGGCGCAGCGGGAGCCGGCCAGCCGGGATTGAGATCGAAGTCGGTTCGTACCGGCGTGTCGAACACGGCGTCGAGCGCAGCCAGCTTTGCCGCCGCTCGCGCCTCGAAATCCGCCTTTGTGGTGAATGACATTGGCTCAGGCCACCTGGCCGATGGTGAATCGGGCGCCGGTCGAGGTCACGCTCATGGTTCCTTCCCCGGTCGGATCGGGCTCCGCCCAGCCGACCAGCTCGTAGTAGGGCGGCCGCGCCAGACGGGCTTCAAGGCCGCCACGCACACGGACATAGGTCGAGGGCTCGCCTGTCCGGCGATCGGTGACAACGCGGATCGGGTGGTCGGCATCGACCGCCACGACATCGCCCACATTGGTGGTGACCAGTATGACCTGATGCCCGTCCGAGTCATGCCGGTCCACGCGAACGCCCATGAAGGGCGCGTCTTCCACCTTCACCACCACTTTTTCGTGAGGGGTGACGAGGTAGTAGCCGTCGGAATCCCGCCTGAGTATCGTGGAGAACAGGCGGACCAGCTTTTCCCGGCTGAACCGCACGCCATTCTGCCACCAGGAGCCGTCGCGCCTGATCTCCAGCCCAATGTCCCCGCAATTGGCAGGATTCCACAAATGTACCGGGGGCAGCGAACGGGGCTTTTCCAAACCCGCTTCCGTCTGCAAGGTTGCAACCAGGTCCGCGAGCGCCCCTGCTGCGAAGGTTTGGGTGGTCGGGGCTTTCGCGTTCGTCATGGGCGGCTCGGCTCCGGGCTTGCCGCAGGAATAGGTAAAAGAGCAGCATGAGTGAAGCCGCCACCGCCAATGCCGACATCGTCAAGGATGCGGACGCAGCCGTACAGGTTCTGGCGCAGGTGCGCGCCGAGATCGGAAAAGTCGTTTTCGGGCAGGAACGCGTTGTGGAACTCGTGTTGTCCACAATCCTTGCCGGCGGCCATGCCCTGCTGATCGGGGCCCCGGGCTTGGCCAAGACCAAGCTGGTCGAGACAACCGCCAAGGCCCTCGGCCTGGATTGGGGCCGGGTGCAGTTCACGCCCGACCTGATGCCCTCCGACATCCTGGGTTCGGAAATCCTCGATGAGAGCGCCTCGGGCGCCCGCGCGTTCCGGTTCGTGCATGGCCCGATCTTCACCAGCCTGCTGATGGCCGACGAGATCAACCGCGCCTCGCCCCGCACACAATCCGCTTTGCTGCAGGCGATGCAGGAGCGGCACGTGACCGTCGCAGGCGCCAGCTACGATCTGCCCAAGCCGTTCCACGTGCTGGCGACGCAGAACCCGATCGAACAGGAAGGCACGTATCCACTGCCGGAAGCGCAGCTCGACCGTTTTCTCCTGAAGGTCGATGTTGATTATCCCGATCAGGAGACCGAGCGGCGCATCCTCGTCGAGACGACGGGCTTCGGCGACCAGACCGTGAATGCCGTGCTTGACGCCGAGCGGCTGATCGCGATGCAGGCGCTGGTGCGCCGCATGCCGGTCCCGGAGAAGGTGCTGGAAGCCATCCTGCGTCTGGTGCGCTCGGCGCGGCCGGAGCAGACCGACAATCCCCAGGTGAAGAAGCGGGTCGACTGGGGTCCCTCGCCCCGCGCTGGACAGGCGCTCATGCTGGCGGCGCGCTCGCGCGCCCTGCTGCGCGGCCGCCTTGCGCCGTCGCTCGACGATATCGAGGCGCTGGCGGAACCCGCGTTGGGGCATCGCATGGCGCTGGCCTACGATCCGACCGGACAGGGCGGATCGCTGTCGGCGCTGATCCAGGAACTCGCCGCCAAGGCCGCCTAAGCCCAAGGACCTGCCGTTTGCCACAGGCTCCGCTAAGTCAGTTGAAAGCCGAGGCCGCCGCACTCGCCGGCGACCTTGGCACGTTGACGACGCAGGCCCGCGCGGCCAGCGCGGCGCACCTCGGCTCGGCGGGGCGGCGCAAGTCCGGCATGGGCGAGAACTTCTGGCAGTACCGCCGCCACACACAGGAGGACGGGTCCGAGCGCATCGACTGGCGTAGATCTGCGCGCGAGGAACATCTGTTCGTCCGCGAGACCGAACTTGAGACCGCGCGCACCTTCCTGTTCTGGGCTGATCCGAGCTCGGGCTTTCACTGGTCGAGCGGCGCGACGTTGCCGCACAAGGCCGATCGCGCGCTTCTGCTCTGCATGGCGCTGGCGGGGGCGCTGGCGCGATCGGGCGAACGGTGTGGCGCGCTCGGCGGCGGACGCGGCGCGGTCTCCGGTGCGCGCGCACCATCGCGGGTGGGCGAAGACATCCGCAATTTCGCCGAGGACATGCCGTTTCCGCCGCCGCCGCGCGACCGCGCAGCTGTGGTGATCTGCAGCGACTTCTACTCCTCGCTGGAACACTGGCGGGCCAACCTGACGCCGATCGCCGGCAAGTGCCGCGATGGCGTGCTGCTGCAGGTGTGCGACCCGATCGAGGAAAGCTATCCCTTCAATGGGCGCGTCCGCTTCTTCCGGCCCGGACAGGATCGTGAGCGCCTGATTGGCCGCGCGGAGTCGATCCGCGACGGATATCTCGACAAGTTCGCCCAGCGCCGGAAGGACATGACCGCGATCGCCGCCGAACTCGGCTGGCGCTTCCTGACCCATGTCACGACGGAAGAGGCGCGCACGCCTCTTGGCAATCTCGCCCACGGCTTCTCGATCAGCGGAGCTGCGGCGTGAGCGTTGGTCCATTCCTCTTCCTGCAGCCGCTGGCCCTTCTGGGTCTGCTGGCGCTGCCTGTGCTGTGGTTCCTGCTGCGGGCGACGCCGCCCGAACCGAAGCGCTTCGCCCTGCCGTCGATGGCGCTGCTCGACGACCTCAAGCCCGAGGAAGAAACGCCCGCCCGGACGCCGTGGTGGCTGCTTCTGCTGCGCATGATTGCGCTGGCGCTCGCAGTGCTTGGTTTCGCCCGCCCCACCTGGGCCCCGAACGCGCAGGCGCCGACAGATGGCGGAACGCTGATCGTCGTGGACGATGGCTGGAGCAGCGCCGAGCGCTGGCGCGATATCGTTCGGGTCGCGACGGCTGCGGTGGACGAAACGGCGCAGGATGGCGGATCGATCCATGTGATGTTCACCGCGCCCCGCGAAGTGGCGCGCGACCCCTCCGAAGCGCTCGATGTCGAAACCGCGCGCCAGCTCCTGCGCAACCAGCGGCCCTCGGCCTGGTTGCCGGACCGGATGGCGGCGCTGGAGGCGCTGGACAAGACGCAGTTCCGCCCCGGACGCATCATCTGGGCGACCGACGGCTTCGACCACGACAGCGCCGGCGCTTTCGCGCGTGCGCTGGCGGCCAAGGCGGCGACCGATGTTCGCGTGACACGCCCGCGCACGGCTTTCGCGATCACGGCGGCGGACAGCTCGGCCGAAGGCGCCCGGGTTTCCGTTGTCCGCGCCAACGACCTTCCGGGCGAAACGGCTGATATCATCGCCGAGACGTCCGAAGGCGCCTCCATCGCGTCCACACGGATCGCATTCGACGGCAATTCGAACACCGCTGAGGCGCTGTTCGCGATCCCGGCGGCGGCGCTCAACCGCGTCGCGCGTTTCCGGATCGCCGGATCGCCATCGGCAGGCGCGGTCTGGTTGTGGGACGATACGGCCCGGCGGCCGCATGTCGGCCTGGCGGACACGCGCAATGAAGCCCAGCCGCTGCTGTCGGAACACTACTATGTTCGCAAGGCGCTGCAGCCCTATGCGCAGCTGACCGAGAAGAAGCTGCCCGAACTTCTGGATTCGCCCATCGACGCCATCATCATGGGTGACCGCGGCGTGATCGACGACGCAACGGCGGAACGCCTGACAAGCTGGATGGAAAAGGGCGGCGTGCTGATCCGCTTCGCCGGCCCGCGCCTCGCGGCGCAGGAAAATCCGCTTTCGCCGGTCACGCTGCGGCCCACCTCGCGTGCGCTGGGATCCGCGATGTCATGGGAGACGCCGCACCGCATCGCCGACTTCCCGGCGAATTCGCCCTTCTCCGGCATTCCGAAACCGGCGGATACAGCCGTTCGCCAGCAGGTTCTGGCGCAACCTTCCGCCGAACTCGATAGCCTGACCTGGGCGCGGCTTGAGGATGGCACGCCACTGGTTACGGCGCGGCGCGTCGGCGCGGGTCAGCTGATCCTGTTCCACGTGACGGCCGATCCGGACTGGTCGGACCTGCCCTTCACCGGCGCGTTCGTCGAGATGCTGCGGCGCTCTGTCGTCTCGGGCGGGCAGAGGGCGCGCGCGCCGGCGCTCGGCGGCGAAGGCACGCTGACGCCGTCCCGCGTTCTCGATGGATTTGGCGTGCTGACGCCACCATCATCCAACGCCATGCCGATTCTGGCCACCGAATTCCTGACAACCCGCCCTGCTCCGGCGACGCCCCCCGGCCTCTATCTCGGACCCGGCGGCGAACGCGCGCTCAATGCGGGTAGCCCGGCGCCCCTGGCTTTCAATGACTGGCCGCTCGAAGTGACCGTGACCGAACAGGCCGCGATCGCCGAACGCACCGGCCTTGGCGGCTGGATGATCGCGCTGGCGCTCGGCATCGTGGCGATCGACCTGCTCATCGCGTTGGCGTTCGCGGGCCGGCTGCCACGGCTGTTCGGCAAGGCGGCGGCAGGCGCAGCCATCGCGTTGATGGCTGGAGCCGTCGTGTTTGGCGCTGCGCCGCCGGCATCGGCGCAGACCAGCGAACAACTCGCCAGGGAAGCCGCAGCGCACCTGCGCTTCGCCTATGTGAAGACGGGCGACAAGCGTCTCGACGAAACAACAGCGGCGGGCCTGTGGGGGCTATCCTACCAGCTGGGCCTTCGCACATCGGTTGAGCCTGACGAACCGCACGGCGTCGACCTCACGCGCGACAGTCTCGAACTCTATCCGATGATCTATTACGCGGTGCCCCGCGATGCGCGGCCCTTGCCGCCCGCGGCTGTCGCCAAGGTGAACGCCTATCTCCGCGCGGGCGGCGCCTTCGTGGTCGACACGCGCGATGCGACGCCGGGCCGCGATGTCTCGGCGAATCTTCAGCAACTGTTGTCGGGTATCGACGCGCCGCTGATGCAGCCCGCACCGCCGGACCATGTGCTGACCAAGAGCTATTATCTCATCCGTTCCTTCCCCGGCCGGCTCAACGGGCGGCTGTGGATCGAGAGCGGCGCGGCCAGCCGCGATACGCGGCGCGGCGATGGCGTCTCCGGTCTTTTCATCGGCGGCTCGGACTGGGCCGGCGCGTGGGCGATCGACAAACGCAACGGACGCCCGCTGCTAACGATGGAAGGCGGCGACCGCGCGCGGGAGATGGCCTATCGCTTCGGCATCAACCTCGTGATGTACATCCTCACGGGCAACTACAAGGAAGATCAGGTCCACGTGCCAGACCTGCTCGACCGCCTCGGCACATCGCGCGACAGGTCGGACTGAGTCATGGAAGACGCAGCACGCCTTGGTTTTGATCCGCTGATCCCATGGGTGGCCCTGTGGGTGCTCGTCGGTGCGGCCGCCCTGCTGTGGGGGCTCTATGTCTACTATCGCGGCAAGTCGTGGCTGTTCCGCGCGCTTGCGATGACGGTGCTGGCGATCGCGCTGGCCAATCCGCTGTGGATCCGGGAGCAGCGCGAGCCGCTCAAGGACATTGTCGCTGTCGTGATGGACCGTTCGGAAAGCATGAATTTCCGTGGCCGGACCGAGACGGCGCAGGCGGCCTACGATCAGCTGCGCCGCGCCATTGAGGCGGACGAGAATCTCGAACTGCGCGTGGCCGAGACAGACCCGGGCGCCGACGGCACGGATATGTACATTGCGCTGCAATCCGCCATGTCGGACGCGCCGCGGGAGCGCATCGCCGGCGCCGTGATGATCACCGATGGCCAGATCCACGACATTCCGCAGGAGACGAGCGACTCAGGCCAGTTCGGTCCGATCCACGCGATGATCGTGGGCGGCGAGGACGAGGTCGACCGCAATATCGAGATCCAGCAGGCGCCATCCTTCTCGATCATCGACCAGCGCGTGGAAATGCGCGTGCAGGTGAACGATCCGACGGCCGAGCGCGTTCGCGTCGGCATCACGATCAATGGCGAGGCGCGGCCGGACCAGACCGTGCCGGTCGGCGAGCCGGCGATGATCTCGTTCACGCTGCGCCGACGCGGGGAAAACCTCGTCGTGCTATCAGTCGACGGTATTCCCAACGAGCTGACGCTCGCCAACAACCTTGCTTCAGCCCGTATCTCCGGCGTGCAGGATCGCCTGCGCGTTCTGCTGGTCACGGGCGAGCCGCATGCCGGCGCGCGCGTCTGGCGCGATCTGCTGAAATCCGATCCGGCGGTGGACCTTGTTCACTTCACCATCCTGCGTCCGCCCGAGAAATCCGAGAACCTGCGCACTGACGAGCTGGCGCTGATCGCCTTCCCGAAGGCCAAGCTGTTCCGCGAGAAGCTGGACGAATTCGATCTGGTGATCTTCGATCACGAACTTCGCCCGGCCGTTCTGGAGGAAGCCTATCTCGATCGGGTTGCGCGCTATGTCGAACGTGGCGGCGCGCTACTGATCGCGGCGGGCCCGCCTTATCCGGGCGCCTATATCCTCTACAATACGCCGCTGGGCGGCGTGCTGCCCGGCCGCGCAACCGGCGAGATGGTGGACGGCAAGTTCGTTCCACGCCTCACCGATCTCGGCAAGCGTCACTCCGTCACCGCGACCCTGCCGACGGACGGATGGGGCCCCTGGATGCGCTACATGAAGATGGAGCGCGGCCGGTCTGAATCCCTCATGCAGACGCCTGACGGCAGTCCGCTGCTGCTGCTGAACCGGGTCGGCCAGGGCCGCGTCGCCAGCGTGATGTCGGACCAGCTCTGGCTGTGGGCGCGCGGTTATGAGGGCGGCGGGCCGTATGCAGAGCTGATCCGGCGCACGGCGCACTGGCTGATGAAGGAGCCGGAGCTGGAGGAAGAACTGCTCGAAATCGAGGCCGGCGCCTCGCCCGAGCTGAAGGCGACGCTGCAGACGCTGTCCGACAGTCCGCCAAAACTGACCGTCGAGGCGCCGGACGGAACCAAGACCGATCATGACTGGTCGCTGATAGCGCCGGGCCACTACCAGACCAGCCTGCCCGCGCAGCAGCTGGGCCTCTATCGCGCCGTCAGCGGCAAGCTCAGCGCCGTGACGCTGCGCGGCCCGACGCATCCGCGCGAATATCTCGACCTGCGCGCGACGGCGGACAAGGTGCAGCCGCTGGCGACGGCGACGCTGGGCGGGGTCTACCGCCTCGGCGCCGACGGCACGCCGAACATGCCGCGGCTGCAGCGCGTGGGCGAGCGCGGCAATGCGGCGGGCTCTGACTGGTTCGGTCTTCGTGAACGCGGCGCCTACGCCGTGCGGGCGACGGAGTCGACGACGCTTCTGCCCGGCGTGGTCGGCATGCTGCTGGCCTGCGCTTTCATGATGTTCGCCTGGCGGCGCGAAGGGCGTTAGTCGAAACGTCCCCAGAACAGGCGACCTGCCACCCAACCAACCGACTCGCCTTTCCACCGGACCAGGAAGTGGCTGATTGCGCACGCATATGCAGCAACCAGGCAAACCAGCGCTGCTTCGAACCACGTTCCCATAAGGTCGAGACCTAAGGTCAGTACAACTGCAAGCGCCGCCGCAACCTGTCCAAGTTCCAGAATCGCCAGGAGAAAGCGGAACCAGCCGGGGACGGGCGGCATGCCTTCTTCAGTCACACTCGATGCGTAACGCTTTGCGGCCAGCCGCACGAGGAGAACAAGCATGGTCAGGGCGCTGACGACTGCAGCACCTTGCAGAATCGCCAACCACCCCCTTTCCGCCAACCAGAAGTCTTTGAGATCAGAGGTCGCCCGCATCAGACCGAAGACGATGACGAGGCAAACAAAGGGGGGCGCCATGACCCACCACACTTCGACTGTCTGTTTCGGAATTCCCTTTTTGACCATGCGAATCTGGTGCGATCTGACCCAGGCATTCCGCCTCGGATCGGCATACTGGTCGATGTCGAATGGATTCCAACCCACCGGCGCCCCCTCGCTCAGATGGAAGATAGCTCAAGCGATCTCGCGCGCCTACTCGCGCGGGACGGCCAGCGCGCCTTGCAGCGTCGCTCCGCGCGGGTCGAGTTCGCGGATCAGGACCCGGCGCTGGTCCACCGGACCCGGCAGCTGGAAGCGGCCTTCCGCTGAGCCGAAACCGAAGCGCTCGTAGTATTCCAGATCGCCCACGAGGATAACGGCGACATAGCCCTGCTCGCGGCAGACGCCGATGGCGCGTTCCATCAGCTTGAAGGCGACGCCGTTGCGGCGGCGGCGCTCGGCCACCGCGATGGGGCCAAGAAAGGCCGCGCGGTCTTTCTCACCCACCGTGACCGGCCAGACGCGAACCACGCCCGTCACGCCTTCGCTGTCGATGGCGACCAGGCTGGCGTCGGCGATCTTGCTGTTGCCCTCGCGCAGGCGTTCGGCCGTCTTGGCGAAACGGCCCGGCCCGAAGACCTCATCGTACAGCGCCTCGACGGCGTCCGCGTGTTCGGGCGTATCGGGAATGATTGTGTAGGCGGGAATCATGCTCACGGGGCGACGGCTCCGAAGACGAGAGTGACGAACCAACGACCGCAGCCTCGCCCAGTTCGGGATCAGCCCAGGTCAGCGCATCACCGCTGGTCGCCGTTTTCCTCCCACCGAGACGGGGGGCCCTTCGCGCAGCCGGTTATCGGGGGGTGCAAATAGGGACGTTTGCCCCCCTTCGCAAGAAGTTTTGTGTGACAGCCCCGCCTCTCCAAATTGCCGGGATTGCCCGCGCCACAAAAGCGGGGCGCAGATCAGCCGCCGCCCATGATCGGCGGCGGGCCGGAGGCGCCGCTGCGATCCTGCATGTCCTTCAGCGCGTCTTGCGCCATCCTGCTGTTCTGCTCGGACTTCTCGGTGCGGCAGACCGTCTGCCGGCGCGAGCGGGTGCCGGTGACGATTTCGCTCCAGCAGACCCTGGCCGGCTCCTCGACCTTGGCAGGCTTGCCCTCGATCGCAGCCGTTTGCATCGCCTCCGGCGGCGTGGCGCAAGCTGCAAGCGGCAGCATGATAGCGAGGATCAGATAGCGCATTCGGTTATCTCCGAGATTTGCCGAAAATAGTAACGCAGGTTTTCGCGCACGGCAATTTAGCCCGTTCGCTGGACAGCCGCCGACAGGCGATTCGCCCAGTCACGCGGCGACAAATGGACGAGATTGGATGCAAAGCGGCGCCTCACCGTTTGCGAAGCAGCTCTCAGCCACCTCCGCTCTGGCCGGCCGTCTGCACAGGCTCAGGCGGCGTAGTGCAAGCGACGAGTGGCTTCCTTCTCGCCTCGCTCCATGCAGGATGTCGCGCAAAATAGCAGGAGGAAGTCATGGGCGTGCTCGACGGCAAGGTCGTTCTCATCACCGGCGGCGGCAACGGCATTGGCAAGGAGACCGCCCTTCTTCTCGCGCGGGAGGGCGCCAAGGTGGTCGTCAACGATCTCGGCGGCGGCCTGACGGGCGGCGACGAGGGCTCGGCCGGCCCCGCCGAGCAGGTGGCGCAGGCGATCCGGGCGGCCGGCGGCGAGGCCGCCTCGAACTCCGAAAGCGTCGCCGACCTGAAGGCGGTCCAGCGCATGGTCGAACAGGCCCGGGACACGTTCGGCGGGCTGCACGCCATCGTGAACCCGGCCGGCATCCTGCGGGACACGATGTTCCACAAGATGACCGAGGAGGACTGGGACCGGGTGATCCAGGTCCACCTGCGCGGATCGTTCAACGTGGCCCGGGCCTCGATCGAGCTGTTCCGGGAGCAGAAGGACGGGGCCTATGTCCTGTTCACGTCCACCTCGGGCCTGATCGGCAATATCGGGCAGGCGAACTACGCCGCCGCCAAGATGGGGATTGTGGGCCTCTCCCGGATCCTCGCCATGGAGGGCGCCCGCAACAATGTCCGCTCCAACGTGATCGCCCCCTTCGCCTGGACGCGGATGATCGAGTCCATCCCGGTCAAGGACGAGGCCAGCGCCCAGCGGGTGGGCCGGATGAAGGCCGCCATGCGGGCCGACCAGGTGGCGCAGCTGGCGGCGGCCCTCTGCGCGGACCGGGCAAAGCATGTGACCAGCCAGATTTTCGGCGTCCGTGGCAACGAAATCGTGCTGTTCGACCAGCCCCGGCCGATCCGCTCGATGGCCGACCTGACCGGCTGGAACCCCGACAAGATCCTGGACACCTGCCTGCCGGCCATGGCTCCGGATTTCTTCGCCCTGGATGCTTCGGCGGACGTATTTCCCTACGATCCGGTTTAGATTTGCGCGAACTGAAAAATCTCTGCCGCACCCCTGATTTTCCCCCATGCGGTTGGCGAGATTTATGCTTTAGAAAGTGTTCCGCCCGAGACATCTCAGGGTGAGGTTTTTTCAGTGACCAGCCAGCACTCCGGCATATGTCGCCAGACTGCCCGTCGCCTGTGGGGAGCCGCCTGAAAATGGGGGATTCCGGTGGTACGCTCTGGTCGATGCGAACGAAGGCCCGTCAGCCCTGGTGGTCTTACCTGCCGGACGATGAGCTGCTGCAGATGCGGCTCAAGGACCTCGACGTCGCGATCGAGGGCACCTGGCTGCAGAGCTGTATGCAGAGCCTGAACGGCGAGCTTGGCCGCCGGGGGCTGGTGCAGGCTCACGCGTGGATTTCTGACGAGTGGTTCAGCCCGGATACCACGCCGGGGATCGCCATTCCCTTCTATCTGGCCCATCCGCGCCTCGCCCGGCTTGAGCGCAAGATGTTCAAGGATGTGGAGGGCGGCACGCGCCGCGAGTGCATGCAGATCCTGCGGCACGAAGCCGGCCACATTGTCCAGCACGCCTACGCCCTGCACCGCCGGCGCAAATGGCAGGACATGTTCGGCCGCTCCTCGACGCCCTATCCGGAGAGCTACCGGCCCAACCCCAACAGCCGGAACTTCGTCCATCACCTGCCGCGCTGGTACGCGCAGAGCCACCCGGACGAGGATTTCGCCGAGACCTTCGCGGTGTGGCTGACGCCCCGGGCCAGCTGGCGCCGGAAGTATGCGGAATGGCCGGGCGCCCTCGCCAAGCTGGAATATGTCGACAGCCTGATGACGGAAATCGCTGGCGCGCGCGCCGGACTTACGCGCCGCATGGAAGTCGACCCGGTCGGCCGCCTCAACCGCACGCTGGCGGATCACTACGACCAGAAGCTGGCCTGGTACACGGTGGACACCGACACGCGTTACGATCGGGACCTGCTGCGCATCTTCTCCAGCGACCCGCGGCATTCGCATCGTCCGCCCGCCTCGGCCTTCCTGCGCCGCAACCGCGTGGCGATCCGCGAGTCCGCCTGGCGCATTTCGGGCGCCTACCAGATCGCCCTGGACAACACGATCGATCAGCTGATCAGCCGCGCCCGCGCGCTGAAACTGCGGGCCTATGGCCGCGAGTATGAGCTAAGGCGCGCCATGGTCCGCCTGATCAACAACAAGGTTGCGCACCAGCTTCACGCCTCGCGCCGCCAATGGTTCGCGGTATGACGCCGCTTCGCATTCTCGCACTTGCCCATCCTGATCTGGTCCCTCCCGAAAACGCGGAGGGATTTTCAGAAAAAGAGGCCTATGTCTGGAAGACGGAGTTCGACGTCATCTCGACGCTGCGCAAAAGCGGACACGAGGTCCGCATCATCGGCGTGCAGAGCGAGCTGACGCCCATTCGCGACGCTGTCGAGGAATGGAAACCGGACATCGTCTTCAACCTGCTGGAAGAATTCCACGGCGAGTCTCTTTACGCCCAGAACGTCGCGGGCTTGCTTGAACTCCTGCGCGTGCCGTACACGGGATGCAGCCCGCGCGGCATGATGCTGGCGCGCGGCAAGGACCTTTCCAAGAAGCTGCTGAAGTATCATCGCGTGCCGGCGCCGGCCTTTGCGGTGTTCCCGATCGGCAAGAAGGTGCGTCGCCCCGGCCGCCTGAAATTCCCGCTGATCGTGAAGAGCCTGTGGGAAGACGCCTCGCTTGGCATTTCGCAAGCTTCGATCGTGGACACGGACGAGAAGCTGGCCGAGCGTGTAAGCTTCATTCACAAGCGGCTAAACACCCCCGCCATCGCCGAACAGTTCATCGAAGGCCGCGAGATCTATGTCGGCGTGCTCGGCAATGAGCGGCTGCAGGTTCTGCCCGTGTGGGAGCTGAGCTTCTCGAACCTGGCCGACGGCGCGCACGCCATTGCGACCGAGAAGGTGAAGCACGACCCGATTTATCAGGAGAAGCGCGGCATCCTGCAGGGGCCGGCCGAAGACCTGCCGCCGAATGTCGTGACCAAGATCCGCACGCTGGCCAAGCGCATCTGCCATACGCTGGAACTCGACGGCTATTGCCGCATCGACTTCCGCCTGTCGAAAGACAATGTGCCGTACTTCATCGAGGCCAACCCCAATCCCGAGATCGCCTCCAGCCAGGAATACGCACAGGCCGCGCTTCATGCCGGCGTCAGCTACGCCGAGCTGCTGAACAGGATCGTGGCGCTGGGTCTCAAGCGGGCTGGCGTCGAGGTCTAGCCGGACGGATCGTCGTCCACCGGCTCAAGCTTGCGCACCAGCACCTTGTCGATGCGGCGGCCATCCATATCCATGACCTCGAAGGTCAGCGGCAGGCGCTCGGCCTTGTCGCCTTCCTTGGGCAGTTCGCGCAGCAGGTGCATCACCAGCCCGCCAACAGTGGAATAGCCCTCGTCCTCGTCGAGACCGCGCACGCCGACGAGTTCCTCGAATTCGTCGACGGGAGTCATACCATCGACAAGCCACGTGCCGTCATCGC
The DNA here is from genome assembly GCA_041398245.1 of Hyphomonadaceae bacterium. Classification (GTDB taxonomy): domain Bacteria; phylum Pseudomonadota; class Alphaproteobacteria; order Caulobacterales; family Hyphomonadaceae; genus UBA7672. Next base: position 34,664 of record JAWKVC010000003.1, on the reverse strand, counting down.
GCAGGATCGGGGGCGCCACGGCCTCGTCCTCGCCGAGCGCCGCATCGCCGGCGATGGCCTCCAGCAGGTCCGCCGCCGTCACAAGACCCAGCACCGCGCCGTATTCGTCCGCGACGATGACCATACGCACGGGATTGCCACGCATCGATTCCAGCAGGTTCAGCACAGGCGCTGTTTCCGGCACGAAGACGGGCTTGTGCATCACGGCGGCAAGATCGATCGCGCCGCTGGTCGCCAGGTGGGCAAACAGCTCCTTGGTCTGAACGACGCCGATGATCTGGTCGGCATTGCCCTGCGCGACCGGGAAGCGCGAATGGCCGCTGTCGACGATCTCCTTGAGGATTTCCTCACGTGTCATGGAGGGGTCGAGCCACACCATCTCCGTGCGGGGGGTCAGGATTGTTCTGACGGAGCGATCGCCCAGGCGCATGACGCTCTGGATCATCTCGCGCTCTTCTTCTTCGATGACGCCGGCTTTCTCGCCCTCGGCGATCAAGGACTGAAGCTCTTCCTCGGTGACATCTTCCTGCCGCGTGCGGTGGAGGCCCAGCAGGACGATGACGCCTTCGGTCGACGCCCGCAGCACCCAGACCAGAGGCGAGGTGACGACGGCCAGAGCCGCCATCATCGGCGCCATCGCCGCGGCCAGCGACTCCGGCGCGGCGAGCGCGATCCGTTTGGGGATCAATTCGCCGAGCACCAGCTGCAGGAAGGTCGTGAAGAATATAACCAGCGTAAAGGCGATGACTGGCGCATGAGGCACGAGCGCAGCGTTAAGGCTGGCGAGCCAGGGAGTAAGATCGTCCGCGAGCGAGGTCGCGCCATAGGCGCCGGCGATAACCCCGATGCCAGTGATGCCGATCTGGACTGTCGACAGCATCCGGGAGGGATCTTCCAGAAGCCTGAGCGCCGTCTTCGCCCCGCTATTGCCCTTGTCCGCCATCGCCTTGAGACGCGGCTTGCGGGAGGAAACGATCGCCATCTCCGACAGCGCGAACACGCCGTTGAGCAGGATCAGCAATACAAGGATCAGAAGTTCCATCGACTCCGCGGCCCGGCCGGCCGTGTGTTCTGCCCGGGGACCCGGCGGCCATCCTTCTGCGATACTTGGCCCGGCCGTTCAACGATTCTGAGATGCCGCTGGCTCCGGACAGCCGGAATCCCCCAGAAATGCCTGTCCACTGGCCTGGGAAGCGGCCATGACCCCGATTGCTTGTGGGAATAAAGTCCTATAAATAGGCGGAAAGTCCTAGGAAGGGCCAACCCGTGCGCCATACCGAATTGTGGAAAGCCGTGGACCAGCTGGCCGAACGGCACGGTCTTTCGCCGTCCGGACTGGCCCGGCGGGCCGGACTGGACCCGACCGCCTTCAACAAGTCCAAGCGCGTCGCCGCCGATGGGTCTCCGCGCTGGCTATCGACCGAAAGCCTGATCAAGGCGCTCGGCGCTGTCGGGGCTTCGCTGGAGGACTTCGCGGCGCTGGCCGAGGGGCGGCAGGGCCACTCCGCCCCCCTGCTCGGTTTCGCCAAGGCGGGCAATGACGGCTATTTCGACGATGCCGGCTTTCCCGTCGGCGATGGCTGGGAGGAAGTCCGCTTTCCCGGCCTGGGCAATGAGACGGTCTATGCGCTGGAGATCACCGGCGACTCGATGGAGCCGGTCTATCGCCATGGCGACCGCATCGTGGTTTCGCCCGGCGTTCAGGTGCGGCGCGGCGACCGGGTGGTCGCCCGCACGCGGGAGGGCGAGGTGCTGGCCAAAGTGCTTGGCCGCCAGACGGAGCGCACGGTTGAACTGCTGTCGCTGAACCCGGCCTATCCGCCGCGCGAGCTGGCGAGGAACAGCCTGGCCTGGATGGCCCGCATCCTGTGGGCGAGCCAGTAGATCCTCAGCCCGCCGTCATTGCCAGCACGATCGCCGCAGTCTGCGGATTGGCGGGGAAGAACGCTTCGACGGCAAGCTCTGCAAGCGTCACATCCGCCGGCGTACCGAAGATCGTCGTTGTCGTGATGAAGGACAGGATGTGCTCGCCGACCTTCAGCTCGAAGGTGAGCGCGATGGCGTCGGCTTCGTTGCGCTCGCGTTTCGGCGCGGGCGGCGCCGGATAGGCGGAAAGCTCCTGCTCCAGCGCGATGAGCCTGGGATCGTGTGTTGCATGGATCTGCTGGCCGAGCCGCCAGAGCGTATGCGCTTTCCATTGGCCGAGATTGACGATGTTCCGGGCGAGCCCGCCCGGATGCAGCGACAGCCGCAGCACGTTTGGCGCGCCTTCCAGAAGCGACTTGTCCTCCACAAGCCCAAGCAGTGGCGCAACGGCCGCATTGGACATCACCAGATTCCACCAGCGATCGACCGCCAGAGCCGGATTGGGTTCGTGGCCCTTGAGCACGCGCTCGACTGCGGCGCGTGCTGCAGCCATGGATGGATCGCTCAGCTTCCGTTCGCTGTAGGCTGGCGCAAAGCCTGCGGAGAGCAGCACGACATTCCGCTCGCGCAGCGGCAACTCAAGATGCTCGCACAGCATCTCGACCATGTCGCGCGAGGGCGATGCGCGGCCGCTCTCGACAAAGCTCAGATGCCTTTGCGAGATGCCCGCTTCCAGCGCGAGGTCCAGCTGGCTCATGCGCCGCCGTGTGCGCCAGTCGCGGATGAGGTCGCCCACACGCTGCGGCGGGCTCGAGACAATCTGCTGTGCCATGTCGCCATGGATAACCGCTGCCGGTCTTCGCTTCCATTACCTCCGGCGTAATCGCCAGCCATTCAGGGTCCGGCGATGTTGGCGTCATCGAACGCCAATGCAGGAGCCCAAGATGACGACCCTTTCCCCCTTCCTCCGCAATGTCATTGTTGTGGACGCCGTTACCGGCGTTGTCGCGGGTCTTGCCCTGATCGCCGGGGCGGACGTCACGCATGATCTTCTGGGCCTGTCATCGGCCCTGTTGTTCTGGTCCGGACTCGCGCTGATCCCGTTTGTCGCATTGCTCGCGTGGATACTCCGCTCCAACGCCACCGCGCTTGTCCCGGTCGTCATCGGGCTCAACTTCGTCTGGGTTGCAGCAAGCCTCTATGTCGCCTTTGGATCGAGTTTCGCGCCGACATTGCCGGGACAGGTGTTTGTCTGTGCGCAGGCGGCGGTCGTGTTCATCCTCGCATGAGCTGCAGGTCATCGGTCTGCCGGGTCCAACGCCGCGGCGGCGCGGCGGCCTGATCTCTCGACTGTCCGCAGCACCCGCCCGGCCTTAGGCCGGGGGAGATTTTGATGAATTGTCGGAACCGACAGGGCTGTGCGTCCTCTCGTCATGAGACGACCACGCACCGCGAAACCGGAGACCCGACATGAAGTCCCTGCAAACCACAGTTTGCCGCGACCCTGCTGCTGGCGCTTCAACGCCTGCACGCCGGGCGAGCAAGCGCCGGACCTGTTCCCTGATGTCGCCCCCCGTAGCGGCGCCTGCTCCGGTGGCTCCGGATGTTTCGAAACTTCCCGCCGGCGCGTACAAGCTCGATCCCTCGCACGCCAGTGTGACGTTCAGGGTCAATCATCTCGGCTTCTCGTTCTACACGGGAAGCTTCCGGAAGTTTGACGCTGAACTGCAACTTGATCCAGCCAACCCGGAAACCGCCACGGTGTCGGCGACCATCAACCTGTCCTCGCTGAGCGTTCCGACGCCGCCGGACGGCTTTGTCGCGGACCTTCTGGGTGAGAATTGGCTCGGCGCCAACATCACGCCGCAAGCGACCTTCCAGTCCACAAGCGTCGAGCAGACAGGCCCGGCCACGGCGGACATACACGGAGACTTCACGCTGAAGGGCGTCACCAAACCCGTTACATTCAAGGCGACCTTCAATGGCGGCTATGAAGGCCACCCGCAGGATCCGAACGCCCGGATCGGCTTTTCCGCAAATGGCGTGATCAAGCGTTCGGACTTCGGCATCACGCTGGGCATCCCGGGTCCAGGATCGACCATGGGCGTGTTCGACGAAGTCGCATTCGATATCGAGGTCGAGTTCACGGGACCGCCGAGAGCGCCGGACTAGCGAGCGAGCCCCAGCGCCAGCAATTTGTCGACGACGAGGGACAGGCGCGCTTCCGGCACAGGGCAGCCGATCGTGTCGCTTGCGGTGGTGCGGAGATAGTCCTCGATGACCTCACGCGGCGCACCGTCCTGCAACATCCTCAGCACAGGCCAGAGATAGCTGTCGTATTCGTCATCCGGGACGCGAAAGCCGATCGGGTCCCAGTCGTGCAGCAGGATGGCGCGGACGGCGGCGACATCGTCTTTCGTAATTTTCATGTCTGCGGGCCCCGCTGTTCAATCGCCCTTCCCGCGAAATAGCGTCTGGGCAAGGCCCCCGGCCACCCGATCACCGCAAAAAATTCAGGAATGCTGCCTCGCCCCCTTGCGCTCGCCGCCAAACTTGGGCGCTTACTGCCCTGAGGTTGAGGAGTTCCGGACGTGCGTAACCGCCTTGGCATAGCAATGGCCGCGCTCGCGCTGCTTGCCGCTGCGTGCGAGGCGCCGGCCGATGGCGAAAACGAGCCGGCGGCCGAGCTGCCCGTCGATCCCAACACGTTCCGCGCCGGCAGCGATCCGGCCTATGCCGGCGAATGGGCGTCCGAGACCGAACTCTGCGCCAATACCCGCGAGATCTGGACGATCGAGACGCGGCGGCTGGGCATGAAGCGCCAGCGCTTCTGCATCTTCGACCCCATGCTTCAATCGACGACAGACGAAGGTCAGGGCTGGTCGGCCAGCGCACGTTGCGTTTCCGATGGGCGCGAAAGCCGGGACTTCCTGTTCTTCCGCATCCAGCCAAACATGTCGCAGATGCGCGTGACCTTCAACGACCAGCGCTCTGTCGAGCTGGTGCGCTGCCCGACGCGAACCTGAACCACCGAAGCCATTCGGTAACCCTGTTCAGGCAATCGTCGGCTGGCATGATCGAAGTCCTGTCCTTCTTTCACCTGGCCGGCCTGATGCTCGGCGCGACGGGAAGCCTTGGCGGCTTCACCGTCTTGCTGGCTGCGCCGCCCGCTCAAAAGCAGAAGGGCGGGCCCATCCGTGGCGTCGGTCCTGTGTTCGCGCGGATTGCGATCATTGGCCTGATACTGCTGTGGCCCTCGGGCTTTCCGCTGGCGTTGATGCGGCCCGGCGGCGTCGATCTTTCGACCATGTTCTGGATGAAGCTCGGCTTTGCCGTGCTGCTGACCTTCGCCGCGATCAGCACCGAGATGGTCTATGAACGCGCCCGCCGCGGCGCGCCCAAGGTCGCACGCTTGTTGCTGACGCTTGGGCCGCTGTCGGCGCTCTGCTGGTTGCTGGTCGCGATCTTCTCTGTGCTCGCGTTCGGCTAACGCAATTCCCAGCTTTCGATGCGGCCCTGCCAGACGATTTCGTCAGGATCGCTGACCCAGCCAACCTCTCCCGCAAACGGGATCCATGCCGCGCCGACCTGCCGGTAGTCGCTGAAGCGGCCCCGCCATGGCGCGGGGATGAAACCACCCTTGATTGCGCGCGGCCGATCCGGCGCGAAGGCGGATTCGATGCGGCCTTCGCCATCCAGTGTGAGTTCGACTTCGGCGCGAGCGCCCCGGCTTCCGCAGATACGGCGAGGCGCTGGTCGTCGATGACACGCCATCGGAGCTGGCGGTTGAGCAGGATCGCCGCCGGCGCCCAGGCGAGTTCGGCGAGATAGCGCATCAGCTCGCCGCGCGTCACATCCGGCGAGCCCGCTGCGCGTGCAATGGGGATGAAACCAAGCGCGGATACGTTTAGCCGGCCGCGTCCATTTTCAAAACTGTCGCGCACGGACACGAGGCCAAGCGGCCCCGTTCTCGCGCGCCACCTGAACGCGCAATCCGTGAGGGCTATGGTCTGGCGCGCGGTGAACGACATCCAGTCGGAACCGCCATCGTTGCGCATCCGCCCCGTCTGGCGCAGCGCCACCGATTTTCGAAGCGTGTCTTGAACCCCAAGCCGGGCGGCAAGCGCCTGAACCGCCGGCAGAAGCGGTTCGCTGCTCACGCTAGCCGCGCGCCAGAGAGTCGCGGATCAGCTGCGCGGATTCCTTCACGCCATAGAGCGCAACGAAGCCGCCGAAGCGCGGGCCTTGGCTCTGACCGAGGCAGACTTCGTAGATCGCCGTGAACCAGGCGCGAAGCGGCTCGAACTGATGTTGAGTTCCAACCGCGTACACCACAGTCTGCAATGCCTCAGCATCCGTCGGAGGAATGATATTTTGGCTGCCATAGCTATGCCGCGAAAAGTCGTCGATCTCTTCCAATTGATTGGCTAGATCTTCCAGCGCGGCGCGTTCCTTCTCATCCGGCGCGCGGTAGGTCTTCGTCGGCTTCACGAAATCGGCGTAGTACTTCAGCGCATAGCCAACGAGCCGGTCCAGCAACGGATCGGTCTCGGGCGTGGCGTCGGGCGCCTCGCGGCGGATGAAGCCCCAGAGCACTTCCTTGGTGGACGCGTTGGCGGCGGAAACGAGGTTCAGCAACATGGCGAAGGACACCGGCGAGGACTTCGCCGGCGGCTTGCCGCCATGGATGTGCCACACCGGATTTTCCAGCTGCTGTTCGGGCGTCTGCTTCGGATAAGCGTCAAGGAAGGCGAGGTATTCGTCGACCGCCTTCGGGATCACGTCGAAGTAGAGCTTCTTTGCGGTCTTGGGTTTCTGCCATTGGTAGAGCGCCAGCGACTCCTGCGGCGCATAGGCGAGCCACTGTTCGACCGAGATGCCATTTCCCTTGGTCTTGGAGATCTTCTCGCCCTTCTCATCCAGGAAGAGCTCGTAGACGAACTGCTGTGGCGGTTCGGCCCCAAGGATCCGGCAGATCTTCGAATAGATCGGTGCGTTGGCCTGGTGGTCCTTGCCGAACATCTCGAAGTCGACGCCGAGCGCCGCCCAGCGCATGCCGAAGTCCGGCTTCCACTGCAGCTTCACATGCCCGCCGGTTACGGGAACGGTGGCGTCTTCGCCATTCTCGTCCTCGAACGTGACCGTTCCGGCCTTCGCATCGACTGTCTTCATCGGCACGTAGAGCACGCGGCCTGTCGTCGGCGAGATCGGCAGGAAGGGCGAATAGGTTTCGCGGCGTTCGTCGCCGAGCGTCGGCAGCATCACCTTCATGATGTCATCGTACTTCTCGGCCGCGCGCAGCAGCATCGCGTCGAACCGCCCGGATTTGTAGAGCGTCGTGGCGGGAGGCGAATCTGTACTCGGCCGAAGCTGTCGAGGAAGGCGCAGCCGCGCGTTCATGTGGGCGCCTATGGGGCTTTCGTGCGTGCCGAAAGGATCAGGCACGACAGTCAGCGGCTTCGCAGGTATGGCTTCAGGCTCTCCGATTGGGAACCGTGTCCGCACCTTGCGCATGCCGTCCATGTCGTCGGAGACGCAGATCAGCCGTCCTGTACTGGCCGTCCGTGAGCGTCTCGAAGGCGTGGCGCACCATCGTCGTGCGCACGACTTCCCCGAAGGTGCCGATGTGCGGCAGGCCGGATGGGCCATAGCCCGTCTCGAAGATGACCGGCGCGTCCTTGGGACGTCCGGCCTTCTCAAGCTTCTCGATCCGCCCCTTGAGTTCGCGCGCCTGCTCGAAAGGCCAGGCTTTGGCGGCTTGCGCGAGATCTGCGGCGGACATGACTGAAACTCCTGCGCAGATCGCCTATGCGGCGCAGAAACAAGGGTCAAGCTTCATGGCGTCCGCCGGGACGGGCGCTGTCCATCAACAGCGACAAGCGAACTGAGGATAACTAGAATCCCCCCGCGATTCCCCGGGCCAGTTGGCCTAAGGAAGGGGCCATGCCTAAGGACCACGAGATCACGCAACAGACAGTGCCGCCGCACAACCTGCAGGCCGAAATGGCCGTGCTGGGTGCGATCCTGTTTGATAACAACGCTCACCAGCGCGTGTCCGACATCCTGAAACCGCGGGATTTCTACGCCCCGGCCAACGCCATCATCTTCGAGGTGCTTGATCGCATGATCTCCAACGGCCGCGTGGCCGACGGGGTGACGCTCAAGGAACACTTCGAGCGCGACGGAAAGCTGGTCGAGATCGGCGGCGCCCGGTATCTCGCCGACCTTCTGGATTCAGCGGCTTTCGGCCCCGAGATCATCGACTATGCCCGGCTGGTGCATGACCTCTCCCTTCGGCGGGAGCTGATCGATATCGGCGCCGGAATGGTCACGAAGGCGGCGCGGGGCGAGCTGGAGGAGCCCGGCGAAATCCAGATCCAGGACGCCGAACGCAAACTGTTTACGCTCGCCGAACGCGGGGCGGGGGCGCAGGGCTTCAAGAGTTTCAACTCGGCGCTGACGACGTCGATCGAGACGGCCACCGCCGCCTACAAGCGCGACGGCAAGATCGCCGGCGTGCCGAGCGGACTGTCCGAGCTGGACCGCAAGCTGGGCGGCCTGCACAAATCCGACCTCGTCATTCTCGCGGCGCGTCCTTCCATGGGGAAGACCGCGCTGGCGACCAACATCGCCTACTATGCCGCCAAGCACTGCAAGCGGTCGCCCGGCCCGAACGGCCAGATGAAGACCGACGAAGGCGCGGTTGTCGGCTTCTTCTCGCTGGAGATGTCGTCCGACCAGCTCGCCGCGCGTATCCTCGCGGACGTATCCGGCGTGCCCTCCGACAAGATGCGCCGAGGCGAGCTGACGCCTAAGGACTACGAGGACATCCGCAACGCCGCCGAAGAGATGGAAGGCATTCCGCTCTATATCGATGACACCGGCGGCATTTCGATCTCGCAGCTGGCCGCGCGCGCGCGCCGCCTGCAGCGGACATCGGGCCTCGATCTTCTGATCATCGACTATCTTCAGCTGGTGACGCCATCGGGCAGCCGGCGCAATGACGGCCGCGTGCAGGAAGTCACCGAGATCACCAAGTCGCTGAAGGCGCTGGCCAAGGAATTGGCGATCCCGATCATCGCACTGTCGCAGCTGTCGCGCGCCGTCGAACAGCGCGAGGACAAGCGGCCCCAGCTCGCCGACCTCCGGGAATCCGGCTCGATCGAGCAAGACGCGGACGTCGTCATCTTCATCTATCGCGAGGCGTATTACCTTGAACGTCTCGAGCCGGACGTGGCCGACCCGCGGCACGCAGAGTGGAAGGATGCGATGGCCGCCAAGTTCAACGTGGCCGAGATCATCATCTCGAAACAGCGCCACGGCCCCATCGGCAAGGTCGAGGTCGGCTTCAACCCGGCCCGCGTGAAGTTCTCGAACCTCGATCACACGCCCGGCCGCTCGTCCGGTCATTCGGGCGGATGGCAGGGCGGCGGCGGCCAGACCGGCGGCGGAGGATCGAGCAAGCCCTTCCTGCCCGATGGCGAAGAATAGCGCCCGCCTTCACCTCTGCCCTGAGATCCGGACTAGCCAGTGCCCATGGCTGGACCCAGGCTGCACATCGACCTCGACGCACTCGTTGCGAACTGGCGCATGTTCCAGCGCCGGGTTGGCGCCGCCAGCGCCGCCGCCGTCGTCAAGGCTGACGCCTATGGCCTGGGCGCGAGCCATGTTGGGCCTGCGCTGGCGAAGGGGGGCTGCTCTCGCTTCTACGTGGCGTGGCCGCAGGAAGGCGCGGAGCTGCGCCGCCTTGTTGGTCCGGCGCCTGAGATCAGCGTCTTTCACGGACCTTCGCGCGACACGATGGATCTGTTCGCGATGTATCAGCTCGTGCCGGTGCTGAACCATCTCGAACAGATCGACATGTGGCTCAGCGGCAACATCGAGGCGCGACCGGCCGCGCTGCATGTTGACACGGGGATGAACAGGCTGGGCCTCAGCGAAGCGCACTGGGCCGCCGCGCAGCGCATGCTGCCGAAGCCTGTCAAGCTGGTGAGCCACCTCGCCTGCGCTGACGATCCGCATCCCAAGAATGCCGAACAGCTTGAAGTCTTCGCGCGCGCCAGCGCGCTGTGGCCGGGGATACCCCGTAGCCTCGCGGCCACGGGCGGCGCCTATCTGGGACCCGACTATCATTTCGAGGAGATCAGGCCGGGGATCGGCCTTTATGGCGGCGGACCAACGCCGGGCGAAGGATCGCCGCCGCACACGGTCGTTACGCTGACAGCGCCGATCCTGCAGGTGCGCGACATCCGGAAGGGCGAAACGGTCGGCTATGGCGCAACGTGGACGGCCGAGGCCGACACGCAGCTGGCGACGATCGGCCTCGGCTACGCCGATGGTTTCTTGCGCGCGGCCTCGAACAGGGGCAAGGCGCATGTTCAGGGTCAGGTGCGGCCCATCCTGGGCCGCGTCTCGATGGACCTGATCGTCATCGACGTGACCGGACTTTCGGTTTTCCCGGGGGATGGCGTGGAGTTCCTGGGACCCAATATCCCCATCGAAGAGGCAGCCGGCCATATGGGCACGATCAGCTACGAGATCCTCACCCGGCTGGGCGCCCGCCTCGACCGCCGCTATTCGGGGGGCGAATGACAGGACAATCGGCCAACGCCAGCGCCGCCGAGGGGCCTCTCCTCCTGCGGCCCTTCCGCCTGATCGGGCGCACCGTTCTCGGCGGCTTCCGCGAGATTGGCCGGATCACGGCGTTCTCGGCGCGCGTGCTGGCCGCATGCGTGACGCCGGTGATCTATGTCCGCGAGCTGCTGCGCCAGTGCCTGAAGATCGGCTACTATTCCCTGCCCGTGGTCGGGCTCACGGCCGTGTTCATTGGCGCGGCCCTGGCGCTGAACATCTATCAGGGCGGATCGCGCTTCAACGCCGAGCAGTTCGTGCCCAACATCGTGGTGCTGGGCATCACGCGCGAACTCGGCCCTGTGCTCGCCGGCCTGATGCTGGCGGGCCGCGTCAGCGCAGGTATCGCCGCCGAGATCGGCGCGATGCGCGTGACCGAACAGATCGACGCGCTTCTTACACTCTCAGGAAGACCGGAGCGCTTTCTCTATGCGCCACGCGTGATCGCCGGCGTGCTGATGCTGCCCCTGCTGGTGCTGGTCGCCGACATCATCGGCGTGATGGGCGGCTGGCTGGTGGCGGTCGGCGCGCTCGACTTCAATGGCTCGATCTATCTGCGCAACACCTGGACGTTCGTCACCAATGGCGACATCACCTCCGGTCTGATCAAGGCGGCGGTGTTCGGCGGCATCATCACGCTGATGGGCTGCTATCAGGGTGACCGGTCCAAAGGCGGCGCAGGCGGCGTCGGCCGCGCGGCGACGTTGGCCGTGGTCGGCGCGGCGGTGCTGATCCTCGCCAGCAATTATGTGCTCACCTCGATCTTCGTGAGGATCGGGCTGTGACCGTGAAGATCGAACCCATCATCGAACTCCGCGATGTGCACAAGGCGTTCGGCCCCAAGCAGGTGTTGCGCGGCGTTGACCTTACCGTCGAGCCTGGACAGTCGTTGGTGATCATTGGCGGGTCCGGCACGGGCAAGTCGGTGACGATCAAATGTGCGCTGGGCCTGATGACGCCGGACAAGGGCGAGATCCTGTTCGATGGCGCGCCGACCCGCACAGCCAAGGCGATCAACGCGGCCCGACGGCGGACAGGCATGCTGTTCCAGGGCGGCGCGCTGTTCGACAGCCTCACCGTCTGGGAGAACGTCGCCTTCGTCCTGCTCTATCGCGATCATGTCGGACGCGCGGAAGCCAAGCGCCGGGCCATCGAGAACCTCGCCAAGGTGCGCCTGCCCGCGTCGGCGGCCGACCTGCGGCCCGGCGAGCTTTCGGGCGGCATGCAGAAGCGCGTGGCGCTGGCGCGCGCGATCATCGCTTCGCCGGAACTGATCTTCTTCGACGAGCCGACAACCGGTCTCGACCCGATCACGGCGGATGCGGTGAACAATCTGATCGTGGAGCAGGTGAAGGCGCTGGGCGCCGCCGCCATCACGATCACGCACGACATGGCCAGCGTGCGGAAAATCGCGGACGAAGTGGCGATGCTGCACGAAGGACGCATCATCTGGCGCGGGCCCGTGTCTTCCCTGGACAATTCGGGCAATGCGCACGTGGACCAGTTCGTCAGCGGCCGCGCCGAAGGGCCAATCCAGCCGGCAATCTAGAAATCCGGCTCCGGCTTTGTAAGAAAGGCCGGGCACGAGCGACTAGTACTTGAGCGGCGAAGCGGGGCGAGAATGGCGATCCTCAAGCTTGACCATGTCGTAAAACGCTTCGGCGACTTCACGGCCGTCAACGATCTCAGCTTCGATGTGCCTGAGGGCGGGATCTTTGGCTTCCTCGGCGGCAACGGCGCAGGCAAGACCACAAGCCTGCGCATGGCGCTCGACATCATCCGCCCGACATCCGGTGCCATCGAGATTCTCGGCCGCAAACCGGGCCGCGAGAATGCAGCCGAGATCGGCTTCCTGCCGGAAGAGCGCGGTCTCTACCGGCGCATGAGCGTGCTGGACACCATCGTCTATTTCGGGCGCCTGAAAGGCATGGAACAGGCCGAAGCCAAGAAGTCCGCCGAACGTCTGATCGAGCGCTTCGGGCTAGGCGAATGGACCAAGTCCATGATCGAGAAACTGTCAAAGGGCATGTCGCAGAAGGTGCAGGTCGCGTCGGCGATGGTGAACGCGCCGCGTCTGCTGATCCTCGACGAACCGTTTTCTGGCCTCGATCCAGTGAATCAGCAGGTGCTGGAGGACATCGTGGTCGAAATGGCCAAGGCCGGCTCGACCGTCATCTTCTCCACGCACATCATGCAACAGGCTGAACGCCTGACCAATCGCATCGTGCTGCTGTCGCGCGGCCGCAAGGTGTTCGAGGGAACGCAGGACGAAGCGCGCGCCACGCTTCCCGGCAGGCTTCGGCTTGAATCGCAGGCGGATCCGGCAGGGCTGCCCGGCGTGAGTTCCGCCACGCGCGCCGGAGCCGCTGATGGCTGGACGACATGGGAGGTTGCGCTGAAGGCGGGCTCCACGCCCGGCGATCTGCTGCAGGCCTGCACGTCGCAGGGCTTTGCGCTGCGCAACTTCGAGAGCCAGCGGCCCAGTTTGCATGATGTCTTCATCCACCTTGTCGGCGGCGAGCAGGAGACCGCGAAATGAGAAACATCCTTCTCGTCGCTGCCCGCGAATACAAATACATCGCCTCAACGCGGGGCTTCTGGGTGATGCTGCTGGTGTTGCCAGTGGTGATCGGCATCTCGCAGGTGGCTGGACGCTTCTTCCGCCCCACGCTTGAATCCGCCTATGTGATCGTCGACGCCTCGGGCCAGTACGAGCAGGCGATCGAAAAACGTCTTGAGATCAATTACCAGCGCGTCGAGCTTTCCGCCTTTTCGGGATATGTGCAGCGCTGGGGGCTTGAAGACGTGAAGCCCGACGCCGTGTGGGCGAAAGGCGATCGCTGGTTCTCCGACGATCAGGTCGCCAAGTTCATTGCCGACGGCGGCATAGAGGCGGCCGCCGAACTGGTGAAGCCCCACGCACCGCCCGAAGCCCCGGCGTATGCGGTCGACAAGCCAAACTATGTCCGCGCCGCGATTCCGCCCGGCGTCGAAACCAGCGCGGGACCAGACAGATTTGCAGAAGGGCTCGCCCCCTTCCTGCTGGACCAGATCGAAACGACACAAGGCAAGCGGCCACTTTCGCTGGCGATCTACATTCCGGCCGACATGGGGCCAGCCTCGCCCGTGCGCATGTGGACCAATGGCGCCCCGAACACGACACTGGTCGACAATGTGCGCAACGAGATCACGCGCGTGATGCGCGGCAAGGCGCTGGAGGCCAGCGGCCTCGCCCCTGAGCAGTTCACCGCGATCGCTGATATGTCGGCGCCGCTGACACTGAGTGCGCCGCCGCAAGGCGCGGGCCGCGAGCAGGTGGTGATCCGCTCCGTACTGCCGCTGGCCATGGTCTACCTGCTGCTGGTGACCGTGATGACGACCGGCTCGATGATGCTGCAGAGCGTGATCGAGGAACGCTCGAACAAGCTGCTGGAATCCATTCTCGCGGCGGTTCATCCCGCCGACCTTATGTACGGCAAGCTGATCGGGCTTGGCGCGATCGGCCTCACCATCCTGGGCGTCTGGGTTGGCGCAGCGGTTGGCGCGGCGGTTTCCGTGCAGGGCGTGGTGGCCGATATCGTCAAGCCGTCGCTGGCGGCCATCGACCAGCCATGGATGTACGCGGCGATGCTGTTCTACTTCGTCGCCGGCTATCTCATCATCTCGATGCTCTATCTCGCCATCGGCGCGCTTTCGAATTCGCTGCAGGATGCGCAATCCTACCTGATGCCGGTGATCATGATCATCACGCTGCCCGTGGTGTTCATGATGGTCTCCGTGGCGCAGCAGCCCAATGGCATATTCCCGGTGATCCTGTCGTGGATACCTCTCTATACGCCGTTCGCCATGCTGGCGCGGATGGGGGCCGGCGTTTCGTTGCTGGAAGTCGCAGGGACAGGCGCGATGCTGGCGGCCTTCGTGGTGATCGAGATGATCCTGCTGGGACGCCTCTTCCAGGCATCGCTCCTGCGCACGGGCCAACCGCCGAAGCTCAGCGGCTTTGTCGCGATGATGTTCGGCAAGACCACGACCTAGACGTAGGCGCCGGCTCTTTCGAGGACGCGACCGCCGGTCTCAAGCTTGAAGCGGGCGATCCCGGCGCCCGACTGCGTATTGACGCCGCCGAGATCGAGCACGCGCACGCCGCGGGCCTTGAGGTCCCTTATGGCGTGCCAGAGGATGAGATTGTGGGCTGCGTTGGCCCGCCCGTCTTCGCTGGTCCAGCCGACATGATAGGTGGCGCGCGCGCCATGGATCAGGAACAGCATGGCGGCGGCAGGGTCCCGCCCCTTGTCGATGCGGTAGATGGCGAGACCCGCGCCCTTGTCGCCCTTCGCGGCTTCGGCCTTGGCCTCCTGCCAGCGCTCGGTCATCTCAAGGGGCATGGCGCGATAGCCGCGCTTCTGGCGCTGCTTCGCTTCCGCATCGAGCAGCCAGCGATATTGCGCCGGCTTCAACCCACCCTTCTGGACGACAAGGCCCGATCGATCCGCTTTCGACAGCTTGTTGCGCCAGCTCGACTCCATCGCGGCGCGGAGTTCGTCCTCGCTTCGCGCCAGATCAATCAACACGGTTGCATCGCCCGTCATCACGCGGCGCATGCCTTTCAGGCCGGCCGCAGCCTCGCGCGGTTCATCCGGCGTGATCACAAGCAATCTCGGCCAGGAGAGCGGCAGCGTTCTGCGCAGCTGGCGGTAGGTCTCGGTCTTTTCCTCTGGCGACACATCGCCCACCCAGGCCGGACCGTGCGTGCACAGCGCGAACCTGCCGATCATCGCAAACGGCCGCGCGGCGATCTGCGCCAGCGCCAGGATGGAGCCATCCGCCCGCCGGGCGCAGGCGCGCAGCAAGGTCACCTGCGGCGACATCTGTACGAGGGCCTGCCCATAGGCCCAGTCCTGCTGATAGGTGGCGGCGGCAGAAGCGTGTGCGGCGTCCCACGCCTCACGCTCCGTCTGGTTCCAGCTGACCGAGATTTCCGCCGCGCGACTCATTCGCCAAATCTTAGCTGTTTCCCCTCCCAATTGGTGAACAGGGAGAACGCTCCATGGCGCGCGCCAAGATTCAGACTGTCGCAGGCCACCGCCTGCCGGAACCGCGCATCACGCCGATGGCGATCTGGCTCGGCTTCCTCTGGGTTGGCGTTCCGATCCTCGTCGGCGGAGGCTTGCTCGACCTGCTGATGCAGACCGTGTTCGACATCTGCACCGGACTCTGGTGCTACGCTGCCCGTTGAAGCCTAGGCTGCCGGCGCTGGTTGGGCCGATGGGGTCGACTTGATGAGCGTCATCTCTTCTTCGGTCATTTCCGCCGGGATGTTGGCGAACAGCGGCGTCGAGAGATAACGCTCGCCTGTGTCGGGCAGCATGGCGAGGATGTTCGAGCCCTTGGGAGCCGCCTTGGCGACCTCAAGCGCGCCGGCAAACGTCGCGCCCGATGTAATGCCGCAGAAGACGCCTTCCTTGGCCGCAAGATCCTGGCTGCACTTCATCGCCTCGGCCGGCGTGACGGTCAGCACCTTGTGCACGCGGCTGAAGTCGACCTCGCCCGTGAGTTTCGGAATGAAGTCCGGGGCCCAGCCCTGCATGGGATGCGGCTTCCAGGCGGGATGGCCGGCGGCCGGCGTTCCATCTGCATTGCGCTGCTGTGACTGACCGCTGGTGATCATCGGCGCATCGGAGGGCTCACAGACGACGATCTTGGTGCGCGGAGATTCCTTCGCCAGCACGCGCGCAACGCCGTTGAGCGTGCCGCCTGTACCGTAGCCGGTGACGAAATAGTCGAGGCCGACATCCTTGAAGTCCTCGATGATCTCGGGGCCGGTGGTCCTCTCGTGATAATCGGGATTGGCTGGGTTCTCAAACTGGCGCGTCAGGAACCAGCCATGCGCCTTGGCGAGTTCGATCGCCTTGTTGACCGCGCCGGTGGCGCGCTGGGCGGCGGGCGTCAGCAGAACCTTGGCGCCGAGGAAGCGCATCAGCTTGCGGCGTTCGACGCTGAAGCTCTCGGGCATGACAATGACCAGCGGATAGCCCTTCGCCGCGCACACCATGGCCAAGCCGATGCCGGTATTGCCCGATGTCATCTCGACTACGGTCTGACCCGGCTTCAGCTCGCCGGATTTCTCAGCCGCCTCGATGACGCCAAGCGCCAACCTGTCCTTCACCGATCCGAGCGGGTTGAAGGCTTCGACCTTCACCCAGAGGTTCACGCCTTCGGGCCCAAGCCGGTTGACGCGCACCACGGGCGTCCGTCCGACCGTATCGATGATGCTGTTGTAGCGCGCCATGTGCGTTCCCCTGTCGGTGTCTGTTCTGAGTATAAGCTAGTCCGTGGCGGGGCGGGAAAGAACCGTCCCGGCCAAGGAAATTTTGGCGTCGGGCGGCTGGCTTAAAGCTCTTATCCGCTGCAGCGGCCTGACTGGCGGGGAATCGCCGGACCTGACAGGGTGCCGCCATGGCCAAATCGACCTCAGCCTTCGTCTGTCAGTCCTGCGGAACCGCCCATGCCAAATGGTCCGGCAGGTGCGAGGGCTGTGGGGCGTGGAATACGCTTGTGGAGGAAACCGTTGCGGCGCCCGGCGGGATCGGCGCGCCGGCGGCCGGGACGAAATCGCGCGCGGGAACCCTGGAATTCTCCCCGCTGGACAGCAACGACCCTCCACCGCCCAGGCTGTCCACGGGCATCAATGAGCTGGACCGGGTGTTCGGCGGCGGCATCGCACGTTCATCCGCCGTGCTGGTGGGCGGCGACCCCGGGATCGGTAAGTCGACGCTGCTGCTGCAGGCAGCGGCCGCGATGGCACTAGCCGGAACCAAGGCAATCTACATATCCGGCGAGGAAGCCATCTCCCAGATACAGGGTCGCGCGCGACGGCTCGGCGTGGCGGCGGCCCCCGTGCAACTGGCCGCCGAGACCGACATGCGTGCAATCCTCAAGGCGTTGAAGGCTGCTGCGCCGGAAGTCGTCGTGATCGACAGCGTGCAGACGCTGTGGTCGGACAATCTGGAAGCGGCGCCCGGATCGGTGGGACAAGTGCGGGCCTGCGCACCGGAGTTGACGCGCTTCGCGAAGAAGACAGGCGCGGCGGTGATCCTCGTTGGTCACGTCACCAAGGATGGACAGATCGCCGGCCCGCGCGTGCTGGAGCACATGGTCGACGCGGTATTCTATTTCGAGGGCGAGCGCGGCCACCAGTTCCGCATCCTGCGCTCGGTGAAAAACCGCTTCGGACCGACCGACGAGATCGGCGTGTTCGAGATGGGCGAGATGGGACTGGCGCCATCGCGCGATCCCTCCTCGCTCTTCCTCGCGGGCGCCGAGGCGGAAACGTCGGGCCGCGCCGTGTTCGCGGCGATGGAAGGCTCGCGTCCTGTCCTCTCAGAGGTGCAGGCGCTGGCAGGACCTGAATCGGCCGGCAGCCCGCGCCGGTCTGTGGTCGGCTGGGATGGGCCGCGGCTCGCCATGCTGCTGGCTGTGTTCGATGCGCGGTGCGGCCTGCGGTTCGGGATGCGCGACGTCTATCTCAGCGTCACCGGCGGGTACCGAATCGCCGAGCCGGCGGGCGACCTCGCCGCGGCGGCGGCGCTGGCGTCCGCGCTGGTCGACCGGCCATTCCTGGCGGGCTCGGTTTTCTTCGGGGAAGTCGCCCTGTCAGGGGCGATCAGGCCCGTGGGGCGCGTTGAGCCCAGGCTGCGGGAAGCAGCGAGGCTTGGCTTTACAAGGGCCTACGCCCCGCCCGGGGCGCCAGACACAGTCGACGGAATGGCCGTCCATGCAGTATCGAGGCTGCAGGACCTCGTGGATGTGCTAGGCGGGGGGTCCGAGTAGAGGGCTGCCGCAATGCCACCGTGGGTGTTCGATGTCGTGGTGATCACCGTGATCATCCTTTCGGCCGTGATGTCTGTCGGCCGGGGACTGATTCGCGAGGCGTTTTCTGTCATCGCCTTCATTATCGGCGGACTGTCGGCCTGGGTGTGCATCAAGCTGTTCCAGGAGCCGCTGCAGCAAGCCATTGCGCCAAACGACCCCCAATCGATGCTTCCGGGGCTGATCCTTTTCATGGTGGGCTTTCTGGCTGCCTATGGCCTTGCGGCCTTCCTGGGCCAGCGCCTGTCCAAGCTGATCCACGCCGCCCCCGAAATCGGCGCGCTGGACCGCATTGCCGGGGCCGGATTCGGCCTTCTGCGCGGGGCGCTCGCGTCCGTCCTTTTCGTGTTGCTGATGCATCAGGTGGTGCGCGATGGCGAGGAACCGCCCGAGATTGCAAAATCAAATGCCTATCCGCTGCTGAATGGCGCAGCTGAATGGGTAGGAGACGGCTTGACCACAGTGATCGATTTCTTCACTGGTCCCGCCAAGGCAGCTCCGGTTACGCAAGCCGGGCAGTAACCTCACCGGGAGGCCGGATTGGCCAATCCTAACTTCTTCGGCGGCGGTGATCGGGAGGATGACTTCCATCCCGGCCAGAAGGACGGGATGGGCCACAAATGCGGTGTCTTCGGCGTCTTCGGGCGCGAGGACGCTGCGGTTCTGACGGCGCTGGGCCTGCACGCCCTTCAGCATCGCGGACAGGAAGCCTGCGGCATCGTCACGTTCGACGCCAAGGGAGGCGCGTTCCGCTCTGAGCGCCATATGGGTCTCGTCGGCGACAGCTTCTCCGAGGAGAAGGGCGCGATTGGCCGCCTGCCCGGCCGGATGGCCATCGGCCATAACCGCTATTCGACGTCGGGCCGGGTGGTTCACCGCAACATCCAGCCAATCTATGCCGACCTTGCGCACGGCGGCCTTGCGGTCGCGCATAACGGGAATCTCACCAATGCACGCGCGATCCACCGCGAGCTGGTGATGAACGGCGCGATCTTCCAGTCGACCATGGACACCGAGGTCGTGCCAGCTGACGGCGCGATCGCAGCGCAACCGCATTGAGGACCGCTTCATCGACGCCCTGCGGCAGCTGGAGGGCGGCTACGCCTTCATCGCCCTGACCAACGACAAGCTGATCGGTGCGCGCGATCCGTGGGGCCTGCGGCCGCTGGTCCTCGGCGAGATCGACGGGGCGCCGGTGCTGTGCTCCGAGACCTGCGCGCTGGATGCGATCGGCGCGAGCTTCGTGCGTAACATCGAAGCCGGCGAAGTCGTCGTGATCAACGAGAATGGCGTTGAAAGCATGACGCCGTTCCCGAGCGTGCATGCTTCACCCTGTGTATTCGAGTATGTCTATTTCGCGCGGCCTGACTCGATCATGCACGGCCGCAGCGTCTACGAGACCCGGCAGGCGTTCGGCAGGACCCTGGCGCGCGAGACGCATGTCGACGCCGATCTTATCTGCCCCGTGCCCGATGGCGGCAATCCGGCTGCGCTGGGCTATGCCGAGGCGTCGGGCGTGCCATTCGGCTTCGGCATCATCCGCAATCACTATGTCGGCCGCACCTTCATCCAGCCGACGCAGACAGGCCGGCAGCGTTCGATCTCGCGCAAGCATGCGCCGAACAAACCGCTTCTGGAAGGCAAGCGCGTTGTGCTGGTGGACGACTCCATCGTGCGCGGGAACACCTCGCAGCGCATCGTGCAGATGATCCGTGACGCCGGCGCGAGCGAGGTTCACTTCCGTGTGGCCAGCCCGCCGATCAAGCATCCTGATTTCTACGGCATCGACATGCCCTCGAAGGAGGAACTGATCGCTTCGTCAATGACGATTGATCAGATGAAGCGTTACCTGAAGGTGGATTCGCTGGCCTTCATCTCCCTACCCGGCTTCTATGAAGCGCTGGGCGCAGGACCGCGCAACGACATGGCGCCGCAATTCGCCGACCACTGCTTCACCGGCGACTATCCAACGCGTCTTGTCGATCGTGATCACGACATGGCGTCCAAGGAGCAGCAGCTGTCGCTGCTGGACGACTGAGGCCCCACATGGACCGCCGCATCATACTCGTCACCGGCGCCTCGAAGGGGATCGGCCGCGCCGCCGCCCTCGAACTGGCCAAGGCCGACAATCACGTGATCGCAACCGCGCGGTCGGAAAAGGCGCTGACAGCGCTGGATGATGAAATCGCTGCCGCGACCGGCCGCAATGTGACGCTGATCCCGCTCGACCTGCGCGACATGAACGCCATCGACCGGCTGGCTGGCGCGTTGCTGGAGCGGTTCGGGCGGCTGGATGGCTTGCTCGGCAATGCCGGCGTGCTGGGCACCCTGGGGCCGCTTGAGACAGTCTCTCCGGCGGCGTTCAGCGAGACGATGGACGTCAACTTCACGGCCAACTGGCGACTGATCCGGGCCACGCATCCGCTGCTGCGGATGAGCGATGCCGGTCGCGCGCTGTTTGTGACGACGGGCATTGTCCCGCGTCCGCGCGCCTTCTGGGGCGTCTATGGCGCGAGCAAAGCAGCGCTGGAGACCATGATCGCCTGCTATGCCGACGAAATCGAGAAGACGCCGATCCGTGTCAACCTGTTCGATCCCGGCGCGGTGCGAACCGAGATGCGGTTCAAGGCCATGCCGGGAGAGGATCCGCTGACGCTGCCGACGCCGCAGGAGGTCGCGGCGACGATTCCGCAATATCTGGCGGCTGACTGCACGCTGCACGGCGAGCGGATCGTGTTCGCCCGCCGTCCACGCGGCTAGCCGGCGCTTCAGCTCTTGTCGGCGAACGGGTTCTTGCCCTGCTTCAGCACGAGGCGGATGGGCACGCCCGGCAGATCGAACGCTTCGCGCAGCTCGTTGATGAGATAGCGCTTGTAGGTTTCCGGCATCGACTCCGCCCGCGACGCCATCAGCACGAAGGTTGGCGGCCGTGTCTTCATCTGCGCCATGTAGCGCGGCTTGATGCGCTTGCCGTCCGGCGCGGGCGGCGGGTGCTTCTGCGTGACGTATTGCAGCCAGTCATTCAGATCGCGCGTCTTGATGCGCGCCGACCAGTCCTTGTGGACCTTGAGACAGGCGTCCATCAGCTTGTCGAGATTGCGGCCGTTGAGGCCCGAGACGGGAACCAGCGGCGCGCCCTTGGCATGCGGCAGATGGGCCTCGGCCTGATGGTCCATCTCCTTGCGGGCTTCCGCGGGCGAGTCGACCGTGTCCCACTTGGTGATCGCGAAGACGAGACCGCGCCCTTCGCGCAGCACGAGGTTGGCGATCTGGACATCCTGTTTCTCGAACGCGTCACGCGGGTCCATCACCAGGACAACGACATCAGCGAAGCGGATCGAATGCGTCGTCTCCATGGTGGAGAGACGCTCCAGCTTTTCCTGCACCTTGGCGCGCTTGCGCAGGCCGGCCGTGTCGACCAACCGGATCTCGCGATCACGCCACTTCCACGCGACTGTCACGCTGTCGCGCGTGATCCCCGCTTCGGGGCCGGTGATGAAGCGGTCGTCGCCCAGAATGCCGTTGAGCAGCGTCGACTTGCCGGCGTTGGGACGGCCGACGAAGGCGATGCGGATCGGCTTGGTGGGATCCTCGGGCGGCGCTTCGGCGTCGGGATCAAACGGCTCTTCCGTTTCGGCCTCTGGCTCGAGAGCTGATGCGGCGGCGCGCTGCTGCACTTTCTGTTCGGCCTGACGCAGCAGTTCGTAGAGTTCGGCCATCCCCTCGCCATGCTCGGCGGACAGCGGCGCGGGTTCGCCAAGACCCAAACGCCAGGACTCCAGCAGGCCTTCGTCGCCCTGCTTTCCTTCGCACTTGTTGGCGGCAAGGATCACCGGCTTGTTCGACTTGCGCAGCAGCTGGGCGAAGCGCTCATCCAGCGGCGTGACGCCCGCACGTGCATCATAGAGGAAGATCGCAACATCTGCGTCGTTGATGGCAATCTCTGTCTGGCGGCGCATGCGCGCCTCCAGCGAGGCGTCGTTGACGTCCTCGAAACCGGCCGTGTCGATCAGGTTGAGGTCGATATCTCCGAGACGGCCCGTTGCTTCCTTGCGGTCGCGCGTGACGCCCGGCTGGTCGTCGACGATGGCGATCTTCCGCCCGGCGAGGCGGTTGAACAGCGTGGACTTGCCGACATTCGGGCGACCGACGATGGCCACCGTCAGCGTCATGGCGAAACTCCGGAGCCGGAAGCCGGCTTATTTGATCGCGATCAGCGTCGCGTTGTCGGTGACGACGAAAACCTTGCCGGCCGCGGCGATCGGTTCGATGTAGATCGGCTGACCGACTTTCATTTCTGACAGCGTCTCGCCGTTCTGCGGCGACAGCGCAATGACGTCGCCCTCCGAAGAAACGACAACCAGCCGCCCATTTGCCAGCAAGGGACCCGTCCAAACGATACGGTTCTCGCGGTTGCCGTCCTTGAATTCCGGCAGGTCGCGCGTCCAGGCGATCTTGCCGTCGATCTTGTTGAGGCAGGCGACCTTGCCGCCGGTGCCGACGACGAAGACATAGTCGCCGCCGATGACCGGGCCCTGACGCGATCCGAAGGTGCGGCTCCAGATCCGGGCACCGGTGCGCGCGTCGATCGCCGTGAGGATGCCGGAATGGCTGGCGGCGTAGACGATGCCGTCCTGGATGGTCGGCTTGCCGGCGATGTCGTTGATCACCGACAGCGGCGTGTAGCGGCCAGAAGACGTCAGCGTGTCGGCCCACAGGCGGCGGCCGTTGGCCGGCAGATAGGCGATCAGTTCGCCCGAGGAATAGCCGACGGCGAGGATGTCCGGCGTTACGGCCGGGCTTGGCGAAGACAGGACGCGCGCGGTTTCCGCGATGGCCTGATCATTCCAGATGATTTCGCCGTTATCGACGTCGATGGCGTAGAAGTCGTTGTTGGTCGAGGTGAGGAAGGCGCGCGAGCCGAGAATGGCCGGCGAGGACGACATCGGGCTGTCAGTGCGGCGATGCCAGATCTGCGAGCCGTCCGACAGGTTCAGCGCCGTGACGTAGCCGAAACCGGATGCAACGATCAGCTTGTCGCCCGCGATGGCGAGACCGCCGCCGACGGCGAACTCGTCCCAATGGGGATTGGCGGCCTCAAGGCGGACTTCCCAGACGCGGCGGCCATTCGAGGCGTCGAGCGCGGAGACCTTCTGGCCGGCGTCGATCACATAGATGCGGCCATCCTTGACGACCGGCGCGGCGACGATGCGCTTCTGCTCGCTGGAGCCCTCGCCGATCCCGGCGCGCCAGGCCTCGCGGAATTCCGGCGCAGCGGCGAGGACGCCGGGCACCTTCTCCGGGTTGAGACCGGACTGGGTCCAGTCCGCATTCGCTTGCCCAGCCGGCAGGGTGATCACGGCGGACGCCAACGCGGGATCCGGCGTCATGTTCTCCTGGAACGGGTTGATGGTGATACGAGCGGCCTTTTCCTCCTCGGAGAGGATGACCGGACCGTTGCCGCAGGCGGCCAGCAGGCCAGCAAGCGGCGCCGTAAGGAACAGGGTACGCAATACTGAGGTCATTACGGGGCCTGTGATGGCTGAGCGGGAGCAGCGTCCGCCGGCGCGGGTTGCGCCGGGGCCGCAGCATCGAGATTGACCTCGCGCGGCGGCAGGGTCGACAGGGCTTGTCCGACGCGGCGCTGCATGGCGGCGGGCGCATCGAGCTTGGCGGCAAGGCTTTCGAAGAGCGTGCGGGCGCGCTCGATATCGCCGTCGGCCAGCGCCTTCGCGGCGATCAGCTCGGTGCCGAGGTAGGACACAGGGTTGTTGCGGTCGATCAGTGGCTGCAGCGTGGTTTCGAGTTCGGCCAGCGTC
Source organism: Hyphomonadaceae bacterium (assembly GCA_041398245.1). Taxonomy (GTDB): domain Bacteria; phylum Pseudomonadota; class Alphaproteobacteria; order Caulobacterales; family Hyphomonadaceae; genus UBA7672. The sequence continues at coordinate 10,479 of JAWKVC010000003.1, read as the reverse complement.
GCGGTATCGGCCTTGAGGTAACCGATCTTCAGGAGGGCCAGGTCGCCCAGAATGCCATCGTCCACGGCTGCGGCCTTCTGCAGGTGGGCCTCGATGGCAGCGGGATCGTCGGTCAACTGCTTCTCGACGCCGGCGAGCATGTGGCCAGCCAGCACGGCAAAGCCTGTCTTGTCGTTCTCAAGTTCGGCGAAGCGCGCACGCGCCGTGGCGAGGTCACCCGCCTCGCCCGCGACGAAGGCGGCGTCATAGATCCTGGCGGCCTTTGAGATCTCGTCGGCCCGCATGGCGCGCATGATCTCGTAAACGGCGACGCCGATGATCGCGGCCGCGATGACGCCATAGATCACCCACTGCCAGCGCTTCCAGACGCTCGCGAGGGTTTCCTCGCGCAGACCCTGGTCGACTTCATGAAAGATATCGTTCACGCGCAGTGGGCTCCAAAACGGGTCGGCAACGCCAGCGTGGCGATCCAGAGGTCCGCCCGCTTGCGCTGCAGGCTTTTAGCGAACTTCTGGGCCAATGCCACACTCGCAAGACACTTGATTTCCAGCGTCCTTTTGCTTCCGGCGTTCACAAACCCTCGCAGGCGAGCCCCTGCGAACTCCGGCGGCGGGACACTAGCCGGGCCAATCCGCCCCGGCAATTCAACAAGGGCGTTGTGATTATGGCCCTTTTTTGAGGGTGTAGGTCTCTTTTTCCCCGGGAAAGCGCCGCGCCCGCACATCTGCGGCATATCCATCCACAGCCTTGCCGATCTCGGTCCGGAGATCGGCGTAGCGCCGGACGAATTTGGGGGTCCAGTCGAACATTCCCAGAAGATCGTCGGTTACGAGAATCTGGCCGTCACAGGAGACGGAGGCCCCGATCCCGACCGTCGGACAATTGACCCGACGGGTGATCTGGGCGGCGAGATCCTCGGCCACGCCCTCAATCACCATGGCGAAACAGCCCGCCTCGTCGGCGGCGACGGCTTCGGAAATAACGCGGTTGCGCTCCGCCTCAGTGCGGCCACGGGCCTTGAAGCCGCCATCCACATTGGTGGCCTGCGGGCGCAGGCCGACATGCGCCATCACGGGGATGCCGCGTTCGACCAGGTATTTGACCGTCGCGGCGGCGTATTCGCCGGCTTCGATCTTCACCGCCTGGCATCCGGTCTCCTTCATGATGCGCGAGGCGTTCATGAACGCCTGCTCCACACTGGCCTCGTAGGAGCCGAACGGCATGTCCACGACGACGAAGGCCTGCTTCGAGGTGCGCATCACGGCCTGCCCGTGCAGGATCATCATTTCCAGCGTGACGCCGACGGTGGTGGGCAGGCCATGCACGACCATGCCGACGCTGTCGCCCACGAGGATCAGGTCGCACCGCTCGTCCAGCAGCTCGGCGACCGGCGCCGTGTAGGCCGTGAGGCAAACAAGCGGCGTCCCGCCCTTGGCCGCTGCGATGTCGCGGACCGTCTTGCGGGGGGATTGAACCTGAGCGGACATGGGGAGACGTCCTTTTCGGGCCCGGCCCTCCAATGGGCCGGTTTCTTGCGCGCTCAATAGGCCTCAAGACCCCTCGACGCAACGAAAAGCGCCAGCCAGGCGGCGCCGGCCATGTACGCCTATTTCAGGAGGACGTTGGCCCCGAACAAGTCGCCGTGGAGCTGGTAGACCAGCAGGAGATAGAGCGCGAGACCCACGGCGATCGACAGGAGGTCGCCCAGAATATTGGGCGTGGCGGCGGCCGCTCCCATGTCGCCCCGGCGCTTGACCGCGATGCGATCGACCACCCCGAAGACGAGGAAGCTGCCAAACAGGATCAGCGAGGCGAGGTCCCAGTTAACCAGCAGGTGAGCCAGCGCCCAGAGCTTCACGGCCGTGAGCATGGGATGTTTGACCGCCTTCTTGATGAAGCCCGTTGGCGGCATGTAGGTCGCCACGATGAGGATCACCGCCGGCAGCATCAGCGCCATGGTGACATGGCGCATCCAGTCAGGCGGCGTACCGAGATAGAACCAGCCCGGCTTCAGGTAGGCATAGCCCCAGATCATGGCGGCCAGCCCGGCCCCGGCCACGAGCGAATAAAGGCCCATATAGGGGCCGCGCCCCGTCCGCGCCGCAAGGCCGGTCTCCGTGCGGGACCGGAAGGTGGTGAAGAGGTGCGACCCGAAGAAGAGCACCAGACCGCCAAAGAAGGCAGGAAGATACCAGACGTCCATGGCCGTCCCCTGTTACCGCTTTCCGCTCCCCCGGGACGGGACAAGAGCAAAGGCGCGGGGCGAGTGCAATCGCTGCCGCGAGGGTATGGGGCGGAGACACCACGTTCAGGCAGGGTTTACGGGCCCGGACAAGCAAACGGCCTCCGGGGGCGCCGGAGGCCGTTGCGATTTCGGGTCAGAGGCGGCCTGATCAGGCGCGGCGGCGCTCGCGGCCCCGCTCCAGGCTCTCGATATACCGGCGGTGCTCTTCGTAAGGATCCACCGCGCGGGCCTCGCGCGGACCAGCCGGCTTCGTGGACGCGCGCATTTCCTTCTTGGCCTTGGCGGCTTCCTTGATCTCTTTCTTGCGGGCCTTGCGTTCGGCACGCTTCTGGGCGTCGACATTGCTCTGGGCTTCGAGCGCAGCGACACGCTCGGCCTCTTCGGTGGCGACACGCTCGGCCTCGGCCTTGGCTTCGGCTTCCTCGCGGGCTTTCTGACGGGCGAGGCGTTCTTCCTCGCGCTGGGCCCGGACCGCTTCAATCCGTGCCTGCCGCTCGGCCTCATGGTTGATCGGCTCAGCGGCCTGCACCATTGGCTTCGGCTTAAATTTTTCGAGAAGGGCTTTCTTAGCGGCAACCGAGGCGGCTTGCCGATCTGAGAAGGTCGAGTTCTTTGGCTGCATCTAGGCTTTCGGAATCAACGCTTAATCGTTGGTGTCTGATGTGGCCGGGTACATAGTCAGGCTTGGCCGCTTCGTCTATCCCCTGCGACATTAAGCGATGGTTATTCGCAAAAACTTCATCGCCAAACGGCTCAGACAGTGGGATTTCAGCAGTGATCGCGGTGTCCAGCGCCGCGATCCGGAATGACCGGCGCAGCCCACCTATCGGTTTTCTGAAGCTGACCTAAAGCGCGAGCGTCAGTCGATATTGTTGACGAATGAGTCGCGCATCTCGCGCTGCGACATGAAGGTCATGCAGCCGGGATTCGTGTTCGACCACAGGTCCAGCCAGAGTTTTCCGATTCCCATCTTGCCGACGTAGAACGAGCGCTGGGTCGCCTCGCGGACCTCGCGCTGGACCATCGCGTTCTGTTCGTCCTGGTCAGCCGGTCCGTAGGTATCGAGCGGACGGCTGTAGATGTGGATGCCATAGACAGCGCCGGGCTCGACGCGACGCATGACGCCGCCAAGAAAGGCTGTGCTGCAGGCCGAGGCGCAGCCATCGCCGCGCAGGACGCGGGTCCCGGCTCCGTGCGCCCGGATCATTTCACCCATCAGCACGCCCTGATAGCTGCTGCCGCCGGGAGAATTGAACCAGACCTCGTGAATGGGGCCGTACTGACGCAGCGCGGCCTCAAGATGTGCGGCGGCGTTGTTATCCACACCGCCGTTGGCGACAAGAACGCGGTCGCCACCAACCTGGCGGAATGTGAACGTCATCGCGTCCGGCGCGTTCTGCATCTTGTCGATGGCGTCGAAAATCCACCCCGGCAGCGCCCGCTGGTTGCGGATACGCTGCTGGTATTCGGCGGGGCTCTCATGCGCCATCTGGTTGTTGTTGAAGCAGATGAGGCCGCCAGTTTCGAGCGTATTCGCACCGCTTGATTGGGCGGAAGCAGGCAAGGCGGCCAGCGCGAAGAGGCCCGAGACAATCACGCCTGCAAGCCATTTCATCGTCGCCCCCTTGCCTTTCTATCCTGCGATCAGCCTTAGGCCATCTGCCACTGCGAACCCGGGCCGGAACGGCAGAACTGGGTGTCCTGCGATTCTTCACTTCCGTTGACGACTACGAGCTGGCGCACGGTGCGGCATTCGCCGCCGCCGCCATCAGCCGCCACCTGAAGCAGCGTCGTCTTGCCGGACACGCTCTGCGGGTTGGTCGGGCTTTGCCAGCTCACCGTCGGAGCCGCAGCAGCGGCCTGCGAGGAGTAGGCGGCGCTGGCGCTACGCAGCGGCGAGTTCGACGGGATTTCCTGGTTCAGGACCTGCTGTGTCGAAGCAGCAACGCGCTCGCGCTCGGCTTCGTCCAGGCCGCGACCGAAGTTGGCGCCAAGCCAACCGCCAGCGGCGGCGCCGGCAAGCACAGCCGCCGCAAGCACGGCGCCGTTGTCATCACCGACCAGCATGCCAGCGGCGACTGCGCCGCCAAGCGCACCCATCGTGCCCCAGAATTCTTCATTGGATTCGCAGGCCGATACGGCCAGCGTTCCAGCCATCGCAACTGCGATTGCCTTGGCAGACGTTCTCATTGGTTAACCCCCGATAATGGTCCGCAATCTATGATCCTTGGGGCAGGGATGGTCAACGCCTGAAGGCGCAGCAAACTGCGAGAAAATTCCCATCCAGATGCAGATTTTGACATCGCAAACACTGTCACGTTCAGCACACATTCAGCCTGCCCGCGCCCAAGGGTCAGACGGGGCGCATGCCGATCGGCGGACGCTGTTTTTGTGTCACACGCCCGAGTCGCTTGTGACGCGACTAGCCAAACAGAGCGGCATAGCCGGCCGGCTTGAAGCCCAGTGTCAGAGCACCGTCACGGTCGAGAACAGGGCGCTTCACCAGCGTCGGATGAGCCAGAAGCAGCGACACCACGCGCTTTGCGTCAATGTCCGCCTTCTCGGCTTCGGGCAGCTCGCGCCAGGTCGTGCTGGATTTGTTGAGCACTTTCTCCCAGCCGAGTTGCCTTACCCACGTCTCGACAAGCGCCTTCGTCAGGCCGTCTTCGCGCACGTCGTGGAAGGCGTGAGCCACCCTCTTCGAGTCGAGCCATTTCCGCGCAGCGCGCGTCGTGTCGCAGGTTTTTAGGCCATAGAGAGTCACTGATCCGGGCATGGCGAAGAGACTATGTGCTTCGCGCCGCCGTCGCCAGAGGTGTCGAGCCCGACACTGCGGCTAGCCCGGCTGTTTGGCAGGGCAGTAACCGTTCTCGATGATCGCCTGATAGCCGCGCAGGGCGTAGGCGACGTCGGTGGAGATGCGGTCGTCGTACGCAATGTACTGGACGATCGAGACCGGATCATGCGTGAAACGGGCGCTCCGCATCATCGTGTCGAGGGAATCGCGGCGCGCCAGACGCGACTCCGCGAGCGTGAAAAGCTCGGCCTGACAATGATCGAGCGCCCATTCCGTCGCATGGCGCGCATAGTCGTAGCCATCGCTGGTCCGTGGTTCGCCGAGCTCGGCCATCAGCGTTGCGATCTCCAGCGCAAACGCCGCGTCGTCCGTCTGCTGGAGCGCGGCGCGCAGAACGGCCGGACGGCTCAGGTTGAACAGGCCTTCGCCCGCCCTGGCCTTCTCGATGAACTCCGCATGCGAGTAGGTTCCAAGCGCTCGGGCGGCCTGTGCCTGCTCGAACGGGCCATGGACAAGGCCGAGCATACCGCGATCCGACGTGGAGAGCAGTGTATCTGGATCGTCGGCGAGCACACGCATGCGGGCGATGCGACCGGAAGGCGATGGTTGGCGTGCATCGAAGGCGGCCAGCATTGCCGTACGCGCGTCTGGACCGGCGCGCATGGCAATCGCGAGAATGAGTTCGGCGATCTCGTCCTTGCGGGGATCGGCCCAGCTTTCAACGTAGCTGCGGAACAGGTTGGCGCCCGCTTCGCCCGACACCGTCATCTCGGGCGCGAGGCGGGCCAGGGCGCGGAGGTATTTCCATCCGTCGGCGCGATAGCGATCCTGCAACTCCTGCGGAAAACTGGAAAGATCGCCTGCCCTCGCAGCGGCGGATTTCAGCCAAGTGATATCCTCTTCGCCCCACCACCCATCGCCTTCCGCGATCTTGTCCGCCCAGCCCGCGAATGTGATCGGCGCGCGGTCGTTGAAAGCGATGACGTCCTGGGCGCGCTGGTAGAGGTTGAGCGGCGTCACACTGTCATCGCCGCCATGCGGGATCAGGTCTGCGACCTTGCGGGCGCGCTCGAGTTCGCCGGATTCCGCGAGACCCGTCGCGATGTCGTAGAGCTGATACCAGTCGTAGCGCAGCCCCCTGATGGCCTTGTCGGCGTGCTCGATCAGCGTGGCGCTATCGCCCTTGCGGCGGGCTATACTGATACGGGAACTGTTGAGGGCATCCGCATTGCGCCATTCGGTCCGCTGCATGTAGAGATCGATGAGCGCCTTGTCGTCCGTCAGAAGCACTGCGTCGATGAAAGCGCGCTTGGTTTCAGCCAGATAATCACGCGGAACACGGACCATTTCGTCCCAGAGAAGATCGAGCACGCAGGCATGGGTCGGCGCAGCGGCGCAGGCCTCCCGTTTCGCTTCGTCGGAAAAGGCGGGAGGCGCTCCCATGAAGGCCAATGTCACAGCCAACGCTGACAGGCGCTTCATGTCTGTTCCTCCCGCTCCATAACCGCGCGGAAGCTACGGGCGGTCACGGGGCCCCGCAACTGTCCATGTGCAACCGCGAGCACGGGTCGGGGCAGGCAAAGCCGGTTGCACAACAGCGCGCCCAGGCGCAGGTTGCGCAACAAAGGGAGCAACGCCATGACCCATAATCGGAAACTTGCTGCTGCGGCTTTTCTCGGATTGGGCGCGATCGGATTAGGCCTCGCGGGTTGCGCATCGCCGGCATCAACAGACATGTCGACGACATCGCAGGCGAACAACACCTGCATCAATCCAACCCGGATCCATCGGCAGGAGATCGTGAGCGATCAGGAAATCCGCTTCGAGATGGACAATGGCGATGTCTGGGTGAACAAGCTGAAGCACGACTGCAACGGCCTGAAGTTCGAAGGCGGATTCAGCTGGGATGTGCGCGGCACGCAGGTCTGCTCAAATGAGCAGATCATCACCGTGCTGAACGCGGGCAACACCTGCATGCTGGGCGCGTTCACGAAGGCGCCGGCCGATCCGGCCTAGTCCCCGTCGTCGTCGCGGTATTTCGGCTGGGCGAGGAGGAAGGCCTCTATCTCGTCCAGCGTGGCTGAATACTCATAGCCATCGGCGCCGAAGACGATCTTCCGGGTCTCCTCGTCGCGCAGCATGTAGCCGCCATGCTCCTTCACCTTGCCGAAGGGCTTGGCGCATTTGATCAGCAGCACGCCATAGCGATAGCCCAACCGCTTCACGCGGCGTTCCTGCGAAGGCACAGCGTGCTTGCCCTGTCCCATGGCGACCCTTCCTGCAGCGTCCGTATGCGACGACGCAGGCCGGCCTGGCAAGCAAGCGAACAACTGGCGCTACAGGTTAGCCCCGGCGGGCTGCATCGATCTTCGCCACGTCGATCTTCTTCATCTCCATCATGGCTTCGAACGCGCGCCGGGCTTCGTCGCCACCCGCGGCCATGGCTTCGGTGAGCGTGCGCGGCGTTATCTGCCAGGAGAGGCCCCACCTGTCCTTGCACCAGCCGCATGCGCTTTCCTGCCCGCCATTGCCGACGATCGCGTTCCAGTAGCGGTCGGTTTCGGCCTGGTCTTCAGTTGCGATCTGGAAGGAGAAGGCTTCGCTCTGCTTGAACACCGGGCCGCCATTGAGACCGATGCACGGGATGCCGACAACCGTGAACTCGACGGTCAGGACATCGCCCTTCTTTCCCGATGGAAAGTCGCTGGGCGCGCGGTGCACGGCGCTGACGCGACTGTCCGGGAAGGTTTCGGCGTAGAAGCGGGCCGCGGCCTCGGCGTCCTTGTCGTACCAGATGCAGATCGTGTTCTTGTTCATGTCCGGATCCTCGCATTGGGGTTCTGCTTCAAGGAACGCTCATCGGGCCTGCAGGCCGACACGCCGCCATACTTTTTTGCACCTCGCCGCGCCACCCCTTGCAATCCGCCGGCATCCGAGTCACATACTGAACTACATGGTTCAGTATTCAGCAGCCCGTCTTGACGCCTCGTTCGCCGCGCTTTCGGACGCGACCCGGCGTGGCGTGCTGGAGCAGCTCGAACGCGGGGACGCGTCGATCACGGACCTCGCCGACAGGTTCCACATGACCCTCACGGGCATGAAGAAGCATGTCAGCGTGCTGGAACACGCGGGGCTTGTCGTCACGCGGAAGATCGGCCGCGTGCGGACCTGCCAGCTCGGCGCGCGCGGGCTGGACGCCGAGGCGGCCTGGATCGAGAAGCGACGCCGGCTCTGGGAGGCGCGCTTCGACGAGCTGGACAAGGTTGTCGAGGACATGATGCAGAAGGAAAAAAGCGATGGCCGCAAACGGCGGGAGTGAGAACAACGCCACCACGATGGAGCGGACGTCCGACCGGGAGACGACCGTCACCCGGACGATCAACGCCCCGGCGCGCATCGTGTTCGAGGCCTGGACCAATCCGGAGCACTTCAAGCGCTGGTGGACGCCGAAGTCCTACGGCATGACCATCCGCTCCTGCGAGATCGACGCCCGCACGGGTGGCGGCTACAAGCTGATGATCAGCCACCCCCAATACGCACCGGAACCCATGCCGTTCTTCGGCTGGTATCTCGAAGTCACGCCGCCTTCCCAACTCGTCTGGACAAATGAGGAGGGCGGCGAGGCCGGGCCGGTCACCACCGTGACCTTCGAAGAGAAGGACGGCAGGACGCTGATCGTCATGCGCGACCTCTACCCGTCGAAGGAAGCGCTCGACGCAGCCATGGAATCCGGCAGCACGGGCGGCTTTGAAGAAACGTTCGATCAGCTGGAAGCGTTTCTGGCTGCGGGAGGCTGACGCGCGGCGCGGCGCGGTCGCCGCTCCGCCTTACTCCCACTCGATTATCGATCGATCTCTCGCCATCATTCGCTTTCGCTCGACCAGCTAGCGTTGAATTGCACGGTACCGTCAAGCACACCGTCAGAAAGTTTTGCTCGCATTCCTACAACGAATGTTGTCCCGCTTGGGCCTGGAAGAATGCTCGGCCGTTTCGATTGAGCACGAGCAACTGACTACTCATCTACGCGGATCAACATCATATCTGGAACACCGGGGATAGGCACTCCTTCGATGCATCCAAGTATGCGACTGGTCGCGACGTAAGAATATTCCAACAACGTGGTGGCTTCAGAGCGCGACAGTTCACCATTGGGAGTTGTGCTCAAAGGCGTCGAGTGCAGCATTTTGCTCGCGAACGAGTAGACAAACCGATACTCGGCGCCCAAACCAACTCGATCCGCTAGAGTGAACCAGTTGACCCTCTCGTCTGCGATCCGGATCATCTCCGGGGTCAGCGCTTGGGACTTGGTTTGGTGAAATGCTGCGATCTTCTGTTCGATCTCCAGCAAGTCGCTACGAAGGCCCGGCAGCACCTTGGTTCTCATCAATTCGCATTGGTACCCAAAGCCATTGTACTTGGCAGCAGGGCCGTAAGCAGCGAATGCGTCTCGGACGATCTGATCCATACGTATTGCTATCGCTTGAAACCGTGGTCCGAACTCCTCTTTCGAGATTTCGCCGCGGTTGAGAGCTGCGCTGAGCGCCGCGATCTCATCGGCCTCTTGCTTGTCATACGCGCCAAAGAGCTCAAGTTCCTGCTCGGCCCTCGCAATGTGCGCCTGCACGCTCTTCTGCTGGTCGAGCAGCAGCTGGAGGTAGAACACCAGACCATACTGGACGTCGCGCTCGAATAGTTTGATCCAAACCAGATTCTCAAACAGGTTGCGCGTCGCACCGACGACTTCGAATTCGCTATAAGGGCCATCTCCCGGAAAGAGCCGCGCTAGCTTTTCCAGCGTACCCAAATGCGCGAGGCACACCCATTTGCCCGCATCCAACGCGTCTTCGTTCCCCTTCATCCGGATCTGCACCCAACGCCATCGGCCTTCAGATAGACCCTTAACCCGCGAATGCTTGGATTGAATGAGCTGACGAAAATCTGCGATGACTTTCTCCGGGCTGCTCACCTCAAACGTCTGCGTCACACGCACCTCCCCGACCTTGTCCCACCGTCGAGGCTATTACTTCGGCTTCTAGAATAAGTGTAGTTGCCGCTCGTCGTTCTTTCGACGCCGCACCGATTTCTTTGAGCCGGCGAGTGACTTCTCTATCGCCGCTATGCGTTTGGCCCGGACACGGTCCGATTCAAACTTGCCGCGTCCTTCAAACTTCATCAGCGCGTCCTCGAGCTGCTGAACGTCTTCGCGCCGCCAGAACACCATGTTGCGGATGATTATTGGCTCAGGGAAATCGGGGATGTTGCTCTGACGCGCTCGCCACAGGGTCACCAGGCTCACGCACAGATCGTCAGCGACAGCCTTTTGCGGGATCAGATTGCTGGGGAACTTCATAGGACGTCTCGCACACTCAACTCACAACACATCGGGCGCCGCTTCGCTTCCATTCACTCACACACTCAACGTCGTCGCCACGGCTCT
>JAWKVC010000002.1:0-330502 GCA_041398245.1 Hyphomonadaceae bacterium | reverse complement strand
CACCATCTCCCGCACTGCCCATCCTCGCGCGGGCCATCCCGCGTCCCCGGCCCTCCATTACTTGAAGAGGGCAGAACGACAGCATCCCGCAGGGCCATGGCCCGTGCGCAAGCGCCCCCTTGCCTTGACCCCGCCATCCGCTGCCTACTGCCGGGCATGCCCAAGCGGGACGTCGACAAGCGCAAGACGACCAAGGCGCTGCGCAAGCTGCGCCGCGCGGCGGATCGCGCAACGGAGCAGGGCGGCCCCGGCCTCACTACATGGGAGAAGGACTTCGTCGAGGGCGTCTCCGGCCGTCTGGAGAAATACGGCTCGGCCTTCCGCGATCCCGCCAAGGGCCGGCTCGAAGAGGCGCTCTCCAGCCGCCAGGCTCACGTCGTCCGCGTCATCGACAAGAAGTCCCGCGCCGCCGCCAGCAAGAAAGCCGGGGAACCTGACAAGAAACCCTCCGGCTCAACGCTCTCGCGCCGCAAGCCGATGAAAGCCTCCGCCAAGCCCAAATGGACCCCGCGCGTGCGCGACATCAATGATGATCCCGTATCGCCCGACCCCCAGGCCCCAGCGAGCCGGAAACCCGCGCTCAAGGTGATCCGCGGCGGCAAGACCGGCGGTGAAAACAGCTGAAATGCCATGCTTGCGCGTTGCGGCATGTCGCGAGAACATGGGCCTCAAGGGTAGGCAATTGCGGGACATGCAGGCCATGGCGAAAGGATTGGCGCTCGGTTTGGCGCTGTTCGGAGCTGTGCTGGCCTCGGGCGAGGCGCTGGCGCAGCGCGATCCGCTCGGCGGGCAGTTCGGCGCGATCGAGGTGGCGCTGACGCCGGCCGAGGCCGCGAAGGACGTCCAGCTGATGGGCGAAGCGGTCGCGAAGCTTGCGCCCCAGCGCCCGGGCGTCGTCGATACCTACGTGTTGTCGGCGTCGTTCTGGAACGATCCCGTCTTCGAGAACGAAGCCAGCGAGGCGGCGAACATCCTCGCCAACCGGTATGACGCCGCCGACCGCACCATCGTCCTGTCGGCCGGCCGTGGCGCGCGTCTGCCGCGCAGCTATCCGTCGGCCAGCCCGAACAATTTCAATGCCGCCATCGGCGCGATCGGCAAGGTGATGGATCCGAAGGAAGACCTTCTGGTCGTCTTCGTCACGTCGCATGGCGGGCCGGACGGCGCCGTCGGCATCCAGGAAGCGGGCCGGATGGGCGGCGCCCTGCGCGCGCTCCATCTGCGCACGGCGCTGCAGCAGGCCGGCGTCGGCGCGAAGCTGGTGATCATCTCGGCCTGCTTCTCCGGCCATTTCATCCTGCCCTTCTCGGATCCGGATACGGTCGTGCTCACCGCCGCCGCCGCCGACAAGACGTCGTTCGGCTGCGAGCCGAGCCGCGACTGGACCTTCTTCGGCGACGCCCTGTTCAACCATGCGATGCGCGGCGGCGAGGGCGTCATCGCGTCCTTCGACGAAGCGCGTGACATCATCTCGAAATGGGAAGGCGACATGCACGATGGCTGGCAGGCCAAGCCGCAGTCGGTGCGCGCCCACGAGCAGGAGCCGCTGGCCTCCAATCCGCAGAAGGCGGCCGGCGAGCGCGCGCTCTCCGTGATTGCTTCCGCCGAGCGTTATGGCAATTCGATCGCCTGCGCGGCGCATCTCTCCTTCGCGCTCGACCGCGCCAAGACAGGCCGCCCGCTGAAGGGCCTTGCCGACGTCAACGCGCTCACCAGCGCGCTGGCTTCCGCAACAAGCCGCGCCAACGAACAGGGACAGGCCCGCAATCGCTCCTCGCAGGAAACCGGCAAGGCGATCGCCGCCGCATCTGCGACAGCGCTGCAGGTCTATCTGGGCCAGCAGGAATACGTGACCGGCCACGCCACCGGCTGCCTCGCGCCATAGGACTTATCGCCTACCGCCCCAGCTCCCGCGTCGCTTCCTCAACACCTTTCACGGTCATCGGGAACATGCGGTGCGGGCCGACGATCTGGCGGATCATTTCGGTCGAGCCGGAATAATCCCAGCCCGAGGGATGCGTCGGGTTCAGCCAGACAAGGTGCGGATAGATCTCGGCGATCCGCTGCAACCAGATCGCGCCGGGCTCCTCGTTCCAGTGCTCGACGGAGCCGCCCGGATAGGTGATCTCGTAGGGGCTCATCGACGCATCGCCGACGATGATCACCTTGTAGTCCGCCGGGAAGCGATGCAGCACGTCCCAGGTCGGGATCTTGTGCACGCCGCGGCGGCGGTTGTCCTTCCACACGCCTTCGTAGATGCAGTTGTGGAAATAGAAGAATTCGAGATTCTTGAATTCCGTGCGCGCCGCTGAGAACAGCTCCTCGCAGGCCTTTACGTGCGGGTCCATCGAGCCGCCGACATCAAGGAACATCAGGACCTTCACGGCGTTGCGGCGCTCGGGCCGCATCACCACGTCGATATAACCTTCCTTTGCGGTCTTCCGGATCGTGGCGTCGAGATCGAGCTCTTCCTCGGCGCCGTCGCGCGCCCATTTGCGCAGGCGGCGCAGCGCGACCTTGAGGTTGCGCGTGCCGATCTCCACCGAGTCGTCGAGGTTCTTGAACTCGCGCTTGTCCCACACCTTCACGGCGCGCTGGTGGCGGCTTTCCTTCTGGCCGATGCGCACGCCTTCGGGATTGTAGCCGTACGCGCCGTAAGGCGACGTGCCGGCCGTGCCGATCATCTTGTTGCCGCCCTCGTGGCGCTTCTTCTGCTCTTCCATGCGCTGCTTGAGCGTCTCCATGAGCTTGTCCCAGCCGCCCATGGCCTCGATCTGCTTCTTCTCGTCCTCGGTGAGGTATTTCTCGGAGAGCTTCTTCAGCCATTCTTCCGGGAACTGGTGGACGTCGACGCCCTCGGAAAACGAGTCGAGTCCCTTGAAGACGTGGCCGAACACCTTGTCGAACCGGTCGAGGTGTTTCTCGTCCTTCACCAGCGCCGAGCGTGACAGGTAGTAGAAGTCCTGCACCTCATTGCCGCTGGACCCGACGACGCCCTTGTCCATGGCCTCGAGCAGGGTGAGGTATTCCTTCAGCGTGACCGGCACCTTGGCGGCGCGCAGCTCGTGGAAGAAATGCTGGAACATGGCGGCCTCGTGGAGCGGTCTCCGGCGGATGCGCGCAGCCTAGCCGGAAGCCGCCCCGAGGGCAAAGGGGCAGGGAAATCGCCCCGATCAGCCCGCGTCCGCGCCGCTCGGTGGGCCGCCGGGTTCGTACTGCAGCGTCTGCATCAGCGGTCGCACGGTCTTTTCGGGCAGCGCCTCGAACGTCTTGAGGTCGATCTCGTAGGCCGGCGATCCATTGCGTGTCATGGCGATGTGTTTCGGCCATTTGACGCCGTTGGAAACGATCTCGCCCGAGAAGGTGTAGACCTCCGTCACGCTTTCGCCGGTCTTGGGGTCGGTTCCCGCATAGCCCGCGCGCACCAGCTTGCCGCTGGCGTCGAACTCCAGCTCCGCCGCCGGCGCGCCCTCGCGCATCACCTGGATGGCGTGCGTGCCGTCGGCGCCGTCCGGCTGGGCCTTCACCGTCGCGCCGGCGTCCTTCAGCGGCGTCAGCAGCATCAGGCTGAAGAGTCCCAGCTGTTCATTCTCGAACTTGGCGCCGGCCTCATTCATCGGAATCCAGCTGACGCGGTTCACGTCCCAGGCCTTGCCGTGTTCGGCCTGCGTGGTCTTGGAGGTTTTCTCCTCCTTGCCCTTTCCCCAGGTCGTCACACGATAGAAGGAGAAGGGGCGCACCAGCACGGCGGCGTTCTGGTCCTGCGTGGCGCCGTCAGCCGTCACCTTCGCGTCGCCCGTCCAGAACAGCTCCTGCACCTTCGACAGCGCAGCCTCACCGCCGGCGGCGGCGATCGCGGCGTCAAGCGTGGCCATTCCAGCTGCGGGTCCCGCTTCGGCGGCGGGCGGGTTTGCCGGCGGCGCATCCATTGCCGTGCACGCGCCCAGCGCGGCCACAAGAGCGACGGATGTCAGCCAGGATCTGGAAATAGCCATATGAACACTCCCCGTGATTCCAGTAGCGCCGGCGTTGCTCGCCGATCGGTGCTAGGCTTTAGCGCATACCAGCACCGGATGCGAAGCGCCCGGGGCAGGGATGCGGCACAAAGACCCGTGATCGGCGCCGATCTTTCTTCAGATCACTTTGAGCTGGATCAAGGACTCGGCCGAAGCGACCAGCGCGTCCTCCGCCGTCCGGAAGGTGACGCCCAGCACGCGGCTGGCCTTCGCATTGCTGGCCTTGCGCGTCCGGCCCAGCTCCGTGACGGTCTGCCGGTAGACCGGCTGGAACACCGCCATCACCTTCAGCACCCAGTCGGGAATCTTCCGCTTCGGAATCTTGGCGTCGTAGGCGGGGAATTTCCGGCGCAGCACGTCCGCGGCCTCGGTGAACCAGAGGAAGCCCTCGCTTGCCAGGAAGCGCTCGCCGGCCGCCTCCGGAACTTCCATCGCGCGCACATGGCACTCGGCCACGTCGCGCACATCGACCAGCGAGAAGCCGAGCCGTGGAATGCCCGGCGTCTTGCCATTCATCAATCGGATCGGAATCTCCAGCGAGGTCGAGACATCGGCCGACAGCGCCGGACCCAGAATGCCCGTCGGGTTGATGGTGACGAGTTCAAGCCCCTTGCCCTCGCCGTTGACGTAGTCCCAGGCAGCGCGCTCGGCGAGCGTCTTCGATTTGGTGTAGGGCGTGTTGTCCGGCCCGTCAGGGTTCGACCACATGGTCTCGTCGGACACCTCCGCACGTTTGTCGCCATGGCCATAGGCGATCGCCGCCATCGACGATGTCATCACCACGCGCTTCACGCCGGCCGCCTTCGCCGCCTTCAACACGCGCAACGCGCCTTCGCGGGCGGGACGGATCAGTTCGTTTTCGTCCCGAGGGTGTACGGCGGGGAAGGGCGAGGCCACGTGCTGCACATAGGTGCAGTCCTTCACCGCCTCGGCCCAGCCCGCATCGGAGGAAAGATCCGCCTCGACGAATTCGATGTCCTTCGCGCGGGGGTCGTACTTCGCCAGCACGCTTCGCACTTCATCGGCGCGCTTCATCGATCGCAGCGTGCCGCGCACCTGATAGCCCTTCTCCAGCAGTTTGAGGATCAGGTGTTGCGCAACGAAACCTGAAGCGCCGGTGACAAGCACGCGTGTCGACATGAAGGCTCCCCGGGGACGATCCGGGGAGGCTGAGCCTGATCGGCAGGCGTGTCAAACCCGGCTGCGCCGGCCTAGCTCAGGCGCGCCTGCAGCGTGCTGAATGTATCGTGTGCGTCGTAGATGCGCGGCGAGCCGTCCAGCTTCGCGCCCTTGCCGATACGGAACTCCACGGCATGCTCGTACACGGTGCGCGTGTCGGCCACCTCGCGCTCCGTGCGCGTCATCACCGGCACAAGCTTGTTGGTGCATCCCAGCAGTCCGCAGGACCGCTGCACCGCGTAGTCCGTGTGATAGTCGGTTTCCGTCGAGTAGCGCCGCTTGGCGTCCGCATCCGTGTCGGCGGTCACGACCTCGAACCAGTCGCCGCCGTGCTCAAGCGTCACCTGCGCGGCGCGCATGAGGGCGTAGTCCTGAACATCGCCCGACGACATCGTCGTGTCGCCGCGATAGGTCACGCGCCAGCGGTCATCCTCGATACGCTGGTCGGAATAGCCCATGGCCATCGGCGAGGACGCGGGCGAATAGGCCGGCGCCGAAGCGCAGGCGCCAAGCATGAGGATGGCTGTGTACGCAGCGATTGCGAGCGTCCGCATGTGTGCAGTCTCCCTGGAACGATGAAACACGTGCCCTTCGACCCTCGCAAACGCGGCGGGTCACGTTCTGGTTCCGGAAGGATTGGGTATAGATGTTAATGGCACACGCATGCCGCGTGCGGATACGCGAGGATCGCGTCAGCTGATCTTGCCGCGCAGGGAAGCCAGCGTCTGCTTGGCGTCATACTGCTTGGGGCCGCCCGCCAGCGTCTCGCCGCTGCCCATCATGATCACCAGCGTTTGCGTGGTCTTGCCATCGAGCTTGCCATCCACCTTGCTCTGGATCTCGAACCATTCATTGCCAGCGTCGAGCGTCGCTTGGGCGGCACGCGCCAGCACGCGATCTGCGACCACCTTCGTTGTTGCGTCATCCTGCGCGACATAGGCGATGCGATAGGCGCCGCCCGACATCTTCTCTTCCGTGAAGCCGCCCAGCGATGACTGTCCGCCACCGCCGGGCAGGGACGTACAGGCCGAGGCCGCCAGAACGGCCGCAACAAGGATCAGCTTCTTCATCAGTCCGCTCCGCTTCGCCCGCCAACGCAAGTCTACGCCCGGCGTGCCGCCGGGTTCCAGCCATCAGGGCAGGGTACGGAAGAATTCCGGCGTCGTACGCGCGTTCGACTTCTGCTCGTAGGCGAAAGCCAAGCCAATCAGCTCGGCTTCCGACCATTTTGCTCCGAAGAAGGAGAGGCCGACCGGCAGATCGCGCACCTCGCCCATCGGCACGGTGATGTGCGGATAGCCTGCGACGGCGGCAAGGCCGGACGCCGCGCCGAGGAAGTGATCGCCGTTGACAGGATCGGTCGGCCAGACCGGCGCGCCGGTCGGCGCCACAAGGGCGACGACATTGTTCTCTGACAACAGGAAGTCGATGCCTTCTTTGCCGGCGAGGCGCGCCGCCTTCGCCTTCGCATCGAGATAAGCCTTGTCGGTGAGCGCAGGCGCCTTGGCGGCTTCCTCGAACACATTCTGTCCGAAGAATTCCAGCTCGGCCGGCGTGTCGCTGTTGAACGCGATGAGATCGGCCAGCGTCCGCGTCTTCACCGCAGCAGGCGTCGAGGCGAGATAATCATTAACCCCGGCGCGGAACTCGGCGAGCAGCACAGTGTATTCCGCTTCATTCATGCCGCGCCGGTCGCTCGGGAACGTCTCGATCTCGACCAGTTCGGCGCCAGCCTCTTTCAATACTGTCAGCGCCTCCTCAAAGTCCGCGTCGGTCGGGGCATGATAGCCCGCGAGGAAGCGCGCGACGCCGATACGCTTGCCGGCCAGCGCGTCCGGGTTGAGCGCGGTCGTATAGTCCTGCTTGTGCGAGTCGGCCTCTTCGGTGGCTGGATCGCTGGCATCTGTCCCCGCCATCACCGTCAGCAACAGGGCGGCGTCCGACACCGTCAGCGTCATCGGGCCGGCCGTGTCCTGCGTGGCGCTGATCGGCACGATATGCGTGCGCGGAACAAGGCCCACGGTCGGTTTCAGACCGACAATGCCGTTGACGGAGGAGGGGCAGACGATCGAGCCGTCGGTCTCCGTGCCGATCGCGCCGGCGGCAAGACCCGCCGCAACGGCCGCGCCCGAACCCGAGGACGAGCCGCATGGGTTGCGATCGAGCACGTGCGGGTTGCGGGTCTGCCCGCCGGCGCCGCTCCAGCCGGATGTCGATGCGTCCGAGCGGAAATTGGCCCACTCGCTGAGATTGGTCTTGCCGAGAATGATGGCGCCGGCCGCCCGCAGCCGTGCGACCAGCGGCGCGTCGCGGCCCGTCACATTGAGCTGAAGCGCCAAGGATCCCGCCGTCGTCGGCACGGGATCGGCCGTGTCGATATTGTCCTTCACAAGGATGGGCACGCCATGGAGAGGACCCTTCACCACGCCCTCGGCGAGCAAGGCATCAAGCGCCTTTGCCTCCGCCAGCGCGTTGGGGTTGATCGCCAGCACAGCGTTGAGCGCCGGTCCGGCGTCGTCCACCGCAGCGATGCGATCAAGGAAGGCCTGCGTCAGCGTCTCCGCGCTGACTGATCCCGAACGAAGATCAGCTGCAAGCTGCTGCAGGCTCGACGGCTCCTTCACAAGCGACGCGAAGGAATCAGCCACGACAGATGGACTTGCCGGCGCCGGCTGACACGCCGCCAGCAGCGCCGCCGAAAATGCGATCGCCGAAATTTTCTTCAAGAAACCCCTCCGCCCGTTCGATCACTACGATGTCATCCCACCCGGTTTGGCGCCGCAAGACGCCTTCGCAATCGTTCAGGAAGTAACGAATGCGGCGGGACGATCTTGGATCGATCCATCGCTCATCGAAAGATTCGCGATTCGGATTTCTTCAAAAAACGACTCCGGCCGATCGCATTTGAGGCGCTCGTTGATTCCTTCGACGAACGAAAATTCGGGGTCAAAAACAGGCCGGCATTAACCCGAAAAAGTCCTACAAACTCAGTAGGATAGGCAAATATTGCCGGAAATTAGATGGAAACCATTTAGCGCAAAAAGTCCGCCGGTGGAGGCCCGTATCAGGTCTCCATGTGTGTGTTTGCGCGTCGACCGAATGTCGGCTCTCGAATGACCAGGATGGTCCGGCCATGTCGATTTCCTCGCTCTCGGTTGCGCAGATTCGCGCACTGTCCGTCACGGCCATCCAGAGCCTCTCCACCACGTCGATCCAGTCGCTGACGACCACGCAGGTCGCGGCCTTCACGACAACCGGCATCGACGCCTTCTCCTCAGCTCAGTTCGCGGAATTCTCCACCACGCAGGTGAGGGCGCTGCAGACCACGCAGATCCCCTCGATCAATTCCAGCGTTGTCCTGTCCTCTGCCCAGCTTCTCGCCCTGACTGGCCAGCAGCTTGGCACGCTGGCCGAAGCGCAGGTCACGTCGATGGACGCGACCGCCGTGGGCGGTTTCTCGACCTCGCAGATCGCTGGCTTCTCTTCGACCAATATTTCGCTGCTGGACGGCACGCAGGCCGCCGCGCTGACCACAACGCAGATCTCCGCTTTCTCCACCTCCCAGGTGCAGGGCCTCACCGCGACCGACATCCAGGAATTGTCGTCAACGCAGGCTGCCGCCTTCACGCGCACGCAGATGGTTCGCCTCGGGGCCGAAGCCGTACAGGCGTTCGACGCAACGCAGATCGGCGCCATCAGCACAACGGTTCTGCAGGTCCTCAACACCACGCAACTCGAAGCGCTGGAAGCCGGCGACGTCGCCGAATTCACCGAAACGCAGATCGCCTCGCTGACCTCCACGCAGGTGCGTCGCTTCACCACCACCTTCATCTCCGGCCTCAACGAGACGCAGGTCGCCTCGCTCACCAACACCCAGCTTGGCGCGCTCAGCTCGACAAACCTGTCGGCGTTCGACGCCAACCAGGCCGCCGCCCTGACGACTACCCAGGTCCGCGCGCTGTCGACCTCGCAGCTGGCCGCGCTGGATGAGACCGACATTGGCGAGTTCACGGCGACCCAGATCGCCGCCTTCACCAACACGCAGGCGCAGTCCCTCTCCTCGACGCAACTGGGCGGCCTGGCCGACACCCAGATCCAGGCGTTCACGACGACCCAGATCGCCGCCCTGACGACGACGCAGATCCGCAATTTCACGTCGGAAATCTTCGGCGCGCTCGATACGACGCAGGTCGCCGCGCTGACCGCGACGCAGATCGCCGCGATCTCGACGACCAATCTCAACAACATCGACCCGGTGAAGCTGAACACGCTCAGCACCACGCAGGTCCGCGGTCTCACCAGCTCGCAGATCGCCGGCCTCGAGACCACGGCAATCGCCAATCTTGATGCGACGCGCGTCGCCTCGCTGACCTCCACGCAGGTCCGCGCCCTCACGACAACGCAGATCGGCGACCTCGAAGGCGTCGATATCGCCAAATTCGGCACATCGCAGATTGCGGCGCTGACGTCCGCCCAGATCGGCGCGCTGACCTCCGCCGGCATCAGCGAGCTCGCCGCGACGCAGATCGCGGCCTTCACGACCGCTCAGGTGCAGTCGATCTCGACCACCAACCTCAACGCCTTCAACGAAACGCAGATCGCCGCGCTGACGACCTCGCAGATCGCGCGTCTCTCGACCACGCAGGTCGGCGCCTTCACCGAAACCAACGTTGCTGGCCTCACCACGACGCAGGCCCGCGCCTTCGGCACGTCGCAGCTGTCGCGCCTCTCCAGCGAAGCGCTGCGCGCCTTCGATGCGACCCAGTTCGCAGCGCTGGCGGCGACTCAGGTCGCGGCCCTGACCACGACGCAGCTCAACGACCTCGACTCGGGCGACTTCGCCGAGTTCACCACCACGCAGATCGCCGGCCTCAGCACCTCGCAGGTGAGGGACCTTGGCGAAACCGCGATCGCGGCGCTCGACACGACCCAGCTTGCGGCCCTGACGACGACCCAGATCAAGGGTCTCACGACAACCAGCCTGGTTGCGCTGGCCGATACGCAGATCGCCGCCTTCACCACGACGCAGATTGCCGCGTTCGCTTCCTCGCAGATTTCTGCACTTGATACGACCAATGTCGCTGCGCTGACGGCGACGCAGGTCAGCGCGTTGACCAAGACGCAGATTCTCGCACTCGGCTCGACCAACTTCGCCCAGCTGGACGAAACCCAGATCGGCGCCCTGACGACCACGCAGATCCGGTCGCTGTCGACATCCCAGATCGCCAACATCGAATCCGACCGCATCGCGGCCTTCACCTCGACCCAGCTCTCATCGCTGACCTCGACCCAGCTGCGCTCGCTGACGACCGAGAACCTCTCCGCGCTCGATACGACGCAGATGAGCGCCTTCTCGGCTTCGCAGATCGCCTCGCTGACCACGACCCAGATTTCGGGCCTCGTGTCTGGCGATATCGAAGAACTGACCACGACGCAGGTGCAGGGCCTCACGACATCGCAGGTCGGCAGTCTCGCAACGGAAGCCGTCGCTGCGCTGAGCGCGACGCAGGTTGCGGCGATGCGCACCTCGCAGATCATCGGCCTCACCACGACGCAGCTCAACGCGCTGGACGCGGCTGACTTCGCCGAATTCACGACCACGCAGGTCGTCGCGCTGAACTCGACGCAGGTCGCTGGCCTCTCGACGACCAACATCACCTCCTTCACCTCGACCCAGGCCGCCGCGCTGACCTCGACCCAGCTCCGCTCGCTGTCCGCCGAGAATGTCGCCGCCTTCGAAGCGACCCAGATCGAGGCCCTGACGACCACGCAGATCAAGGGTCTGACGACGACCCAACTGAGCCAGCTGGAAGCCGCCGACCTCGGCGAATTCACCACCACTCAGATCGGCGCGCTACAGAACACGCAGCTGGTCAGCCTGACCAGCACGGCGCTGAGCGGCCTTGCCGAAACCCAGATCGCCGCGATCTCCTCGATCGGCGTCAAGGTGCTGTCGGCGACCAACTTCGCCTCGCTGGCCGAATCGCAGCTGGCTGCGCTGACGACGACGCACATCGCCTCGCTGACGACGTCACAACTGCAGGCGCTGGACGCGACCAAGTTCGTGGCCTTTACCGAAACGCAGATCTCGGCGCTGACCACCAGCCAGGTGTCGTCGATCTCCGAGACCAACCTTTCGGCGCTGGAAGCCTCGCAGATCAACGCGCTGTCGACCGCGCAGCTGCAGCGTCTCACCACGACGCAGCTCAACGGCCTCTCGACCTCGGACATGGCCGAGTTCGACGCAACGCAGGTCGCCGGCTTCTCGACCACGCAGATCCGCAGCCTGTCGGAAACCAATGTCAGCGCCTTCGTCGATACGCAGGTTGCCGCGCTGACGACCACCCAGCTGGCCGCCATTTCGACGACCAACCTCTCGGCCCTGGTGGACACGCAGATCGCGACGCTTTCGACAACGCAACTTGCGGCCCTGTCAGGCACGCAGCTTGCTGGCCTCAGCTCGGTGTACATGGCGGAGTTCTCGGCTGAACAGCTCGAAGCTCTGTCGCAGACGCAGGCCCGCGCGCTCACCTCAACCAGCCTTGCGGACCTCGCCGACACGCAGATCCAGGCGCTGTCGACCACCGCCATCCGCTCGCTGTCGACCACCGCCTTCGGCTCGCTCAACGAAACGCAGATCGGCGCGCTGACGACAGATCAGATCGCGCAGCTCAGCACCAATCATCTCGGCGCGCTGTCGTCGACGCAGTTCGGCGCCTTCTCCGAACAGCAGATGGAAGCGCTCACCACGACCCAGCTGACGCGCCTTTCGACGACGACGCTGACCTCGCTGGGCGCAACCCAGCTCGGCGCCCTCAACGAGACGCAGATCGCCTCGCTTGCGTCGACGCAGATCGCGGCCTTCAGCACGGATAATGTCGCAGCGCTGACCGAGAACCAGGTCGCGGCCCTGACCACGACCCAGATCAAGTCGCTGTCGACCACGAACTTCTCGGCCCTGGAAGCCAGCCAGATCGCCGCGTTGACGACAACGCAGCTTGCCGTGCTGACGTCGACACAGGCCGCGGCGCTCACGGAGACCGACATCGGCGAATTCTCGGCTGAGCAGGTCGGCGCCTTCACCACGACGGTCCTCTCGCGCCTCAGCACGGAAGCGGCCGTTGCGCTCGACTCGGCGCAGGTCGCCGAGCTGACGACGACACAGGTCCAGTCGCTCACCACCACCCAGCTGGCCGCGCTCGAGGCCGCCGATGTGGGCGAATTCAGCGAGACCCAGATCGCCTCGCTCACTGCAACGCAAGTGCGCGCCCTGTCGACCACTGCGGTCGCGGCGCTCGCCGACACGCAGATCGCGGCGCTCACCAACGCCCAGATCCAGTCGCTGTCGTCCACTTCGCTGCATGATCTCGACGCCACGCAGGTCGGCGCAATGTCGACGACGCAGGTCCGCGCCATCACGACGGCGCAGATCCAGGCGCTCGACAGCGACGATGTGCAGGAGTTCACGACCGACCAGATCGCGGCCTTCACGACGACACAGCTCAACGCCTTCTCGTCGACCAAGTTCGCGGCCATGTCGGATGCGCAGATCGCCGCCCTGACGCTACAGCAGGTCCAGTCGATCTCGGCCTCCAACCTGTCGGCGCTGTCGATCACCCAGATCGTCGCGCTCACGACGGACCAGATCGGCGCGCTGACCACGACGCAGCTGGCCGGCCTCTCGGTCACCAACCTTGCCGCGCTCGAACCGGCGCAGGTCGAATCCCTGTCGACCACGCAGGTCCGCTCGTTTACCGCGACGCAGATTGCGGGCCTCGACGCGACCGACATCGCCGAATTCGCCAACACCCAGCTCGAGGCCCTGACGACGACGCAGGTCGCCGCCTTCACCGAGACGAACATCGCCTCGCTGTCGGATGCGCAGATCGCTGCCTTCTCGACGACCCAGCTGGGCCGTTTGAGCGGCACAGTCCTGCATGCGCTGGAATCGGCCCAGCTTGGCAGCCTCACCGAGACGCAGGTCCGCGCCTTCACGACGACCCAGATCGGCGCGCTCGACGAGACCGACCTCGACGAGTTCTCGGCCACCCAGGTCGCCGCGCTGTCGGCCACGCAGGTCCGCGCCATCACCACGACCGTGATCGGCTCGATCTCCTCGGCTGCCTTCTCGGCCTTCGACGTGACCCAGCTGGCGCAGCTGACCACGACGCAGATCGACCAGCTGTCGACGACCAATATCGCCGCGCTGTCGGTGACACAGCTGGAAGGCTTCACGGGTGCGCAGGTCGCCGGCTTCGACGATGCGCAGCTCGAGGCCTACCTGATCGGGATTTCGGGCTAGGGCAGTGGGGTAAAAAAGGGGATCAGGGGTCGCGTTGGCAGCGGCCCCGCCCCGATTTACCTTTTGTTGAGCAACGAAATCCAATCCTGCTGGGCCCGCGAAAGGTCCGGCGTCCGCCGGAGCGCTTGCGCGCGCTCACCAGGTGGACGTTCATGTCACAGACGCCGTTTCAGGCTGCGATCCAGAAAATCACGTCTGGAGCCATGGCCCTTGAGGAATTGCTGGCGGCGGCGGGCGGGGTAAAGCCTGACGAGGCGCGCCAGCTCTACCAGATCTGGATTTCGATGAACAACGCGCACCCGCTGCGCTTCATCGCCCACTTCAATTGCTCCACCATCCTGCAGCAGCTTGGCGATGAGCCCGGCGGCGAGGCCGAGCTTCGCGCGGCGCTGACGCTGAAGCCGGATTTCTCGCCCGCGGCCATCAATCTCGGCTCCAGCCTCGAACGGCAGGGGAAGGCCGGCGAAGCCGTCGCGCAATGGCGTAGCGCGCTTGACCTCATGTCCACCGTGACGGCTGACGCCGTCAACTACAAGGTCACGCTACTGAAGCAGATCAGCCGCGTCATGTCCGACAATCACCAGCTGGCCGGCGCGGAAGTGGCGCTGACGCAATGCCTCGAACTTGCGCCGGATGCGCGCGATGTGTCCGAACAGTTCGTCGCGGCGCGGCTGTCCCAATGCAAATGGCCGATGACGCCGGACGGCGGCAAGTTCTCGCGGCGCAGCCTTGTCTCGAAGCTGCATCCCTTGTCGGTGTGCGCCTACACCGACGATCCGCTGTTCCAGCTCGCGGCGGCGGACAAGTATGTGCGCAACATGGCGCCGATCGAGGAGCGCACCACGCGCTACGATCGCCGCTCGGCGCCGATCGAAACCAACCGCCGCCTGCGGATCGGCTATGTCTCGTCCGACCTGCGCCATCACGCGGTCGGCTATCTCATGGTCAACTTCTTCGAGGAGCACGACCGCAACGACTTCGAGGTTTTCGCCTATTACACCGGCATCAAGGCGGACGATCCGATCCAGGCGCGCATCAAGGCCAATGTCGATCACTGGCGCGACATCCGCAGCATCACGGACGATGAAGCAGCCGCGAAGATCGCCGAGGACGGCATCGACATCCTTGTCGACGTGAATGGTCACACGCGCGATGCGCGCATCGGCGTGTTTGCGCGCCGCCCGGCGCCGATCCAGGTCAACTGGCTTGGCTATCCCGGCACGATGGGATCGTCCTTCCACCAGTACATCGTGGCCGATGACTTCACGATTCCGGAGCATGCCGAGAGCTGGTATTCGGAACGCGTGCTGCGCCTGCCGTGCTATCAGCCGAATGACCGCAAGCGTATCGTCGACGACAAGCCGGTAACGCGCGCCGACTTCGGCCTGCCGGACGATGCCTTCGTCTTCTGCTGCTTCAACGCCAGCCACAAGTTCACCCGCTTCACTTTCGATCGCTGGATGGAGATCCTGCGCGGCACAGAAAACAGCGTGCTCTGGCTGCTCGACTATTCACCCGAAACCAACCAGCGCCTGCGCGAGCAGGCCGAAGCGCGTGGCGTTGATGGCGCGCGGCTGGTCTTCGCGCCCAAGCTGCCGAACCCGCGGCATCTCGCGCGTTACCCGCTCGCTGACCTGTTCCTCGATTCGGTTCCCTACGGCGCCCACACGACGGCGTCCGACGCGCTGTGGATGGGCGTGCCGGTGCTCACCTGGTCGGGCCGCTGCTTCGCCAGCCGCGTCTGCGGCAGCCTTCTCAACGCCGCCGACCTGCCGGATCTTGTGTGCGAGACGCCGGAAGCGTTCGTCGCCCAAGCCATCCATTTGGCCGGCGCCGGCAAGGGCGAGCTGGAGATCATCCGCGCCCGCGTCGTCGCCAATCGCGAGACCTGCACGCTGTTCGATGTTGCGAAGCTCTCGCGTCATCTTGAGGGTCTCTATCGGCAGATGCGGGACGAGTATCTCGCCGGCGAGCTGCCGCAGCCGAACCTCGCCAATCTCGAAGCCTATTTCGACATCGGCGTTGCGCAGGATCACGAGGCGCGCGAGATGGGCGCCGTCACCGATTACGAGGGCTTCTATCAGGCCCAGCTGGCGCGGCGGCACTATCATCATCCGATGCCGGCTGACGGCCGCCTGTGGACGGGCGAGGAAGTGATCGAACCGGCGCCGGTGAAGCTGGCTCGCCCGCAAGCGGCCTGATCAGGCAGCTGTCCGGAAACTGATGTCCCGTCGCCTGAGGCCCTTCTCCTCCAGCGCGCGCGCAATCCGATCGCGATGGCAGTGCGCGGCGTCGCCGCAGAAGCAGAGCAGGGCCGTCGGCGCCTCGCGGCAAAGATCGGCGCATTCGAGCAGGGCAAGTTGCGCTTCCGGCTGCTGGAAGGCGCGCTCGTAGATCGCCCAGAATTCTTCCATACGGCCCGCGCGATTGGCTTCGCGCCCGGGCTTGGGCGTGCCCAGCGCGCGCAGGTGAATGTAGGCGATCCCGGCTTCATCGAGCGAGGCCGCCAGCAGTTTCTTGGAAAAGCCAGCGCGGCGTGAATTGGCGACGTCGCGCGTATCGATCACGCGTTTGACGCCATGCTCTACGAGGCCTGCAATCATCTCCACCTGCGTCACGAATTCATAGCCTACAGTGAAGAAAGTCGTGCGTGTCACGGTGGCACAAGTTTGTTTGTGGCTGAATTCCAGCGCCAGAGATTGCCCGGTCTGAGGTGGGTTCCGCCCCACCAGCGGTCAATAGGCGCAATCGCTAGGTAGTCCATCTGGCTGTTCAGAATGTCCTGCCCCAACGCGGTGATTTCGATCTCGCTTCCTACGAAAGCCGAATGGCGCGTGATGTCTTCGTGCAGAGCCAGATCAAAAGTTGTCTCCGTTGTGCCCGACAGGAGGGGCGCAGGGCCGTGGAACATGTCGAGCAGCATCTGGCCTAATGTGAAATAGTCGTAGGACGGATCACCGATGAGTAGGTCCGGGGAGTCAAAAACGTCCAAGGGCATCCGTGCGCCATTTGCGACGATGCGAAGCAAGCGAGATTCGGAGAACGAAAGCCCTGTCGCGCTATCTGGAAGCTCTCTGAGCAGACGCGGAATGACGGCAGCAAACAGAGGCAGGGCGACGGGCGCGTCCAGCAGTGCGCACCAGGCTTCCGGAGTCGGCGAACACCAGGCAGACCATGCGCGCCGAGCGTCTGCGACAAGAGGGTCATCCATCTGCGTCGCCGGAAAGGTCTGCGCGCGCGTCCATTCCATCCTGGCCATGCCAAGGTCTTCGGCCGGACTGACCAATGTTGCCCTTGCGAGAAGCGAGGGGTGTGACATCGCCATCTCGACGAGGACCTGCAGCAACCCGAGTTGGGTTTCCGGATGGGGCCCAAACCAGAGTTCGAAACGTTCGAAAGCCATCGCCCTGTTCAGCACTGGCGCGATTTCAGGTGTTCCCATCTCGGTGGAATGAGGAGAGATGGCGTATTTCCGGCGATAGAATTCCGCCATGTCGGTTGTCGCGGGCGCGGGTCCGGCCACGAGGTTGGTGAGCACGCCTTCGACACGATCGGCGATACGGGCGCCCTTCAGATTGCCTGCCGCGCTGTCACCGTGAACAAGGATGAAGCGTTTCACTGCGCTATTTCTTGTCGTCTTCCTGCAGGCCCATACGCGCCGCCGTCAGGATGTTGAGAAGGCCATGGTTGCCCTCGTGACAGGCATATTCAAGCGGCGGGTGAGCGGATCGCTGGATCGTGTGCTCCGCCAGCCATGGCTGTTTGTAGAGCGCAGGATCCCTGACCGTGAACTGGTAGAGCATCTCGTCGGCGGAGGTGAGGGTGAGTCGCTCGATCACCACGCTGTCCTCGGTGACCAGCGCGGCGTCGCGCCAGGCAATGCCGCTATGATGCGAGATGGAGATGTGATCCGTCTCGATCACCAGCGTGTCGCCTTCCCATCGCCCCCGCGAGGAGCCGCCCATGGTGCGGATGGCGTCCGGCAGGGGCGAGCCGCCCATCGGAACGATTCGAACCGGGTCGGTGTCGTCCATGGAGAGGACGATTGCGTCGGGCGTTTGCACGAGCTGAAACGGGATCACGAAGCTGACGGACCGCAGCGGCGCATGGCTCAGGCTGTCGACGCAGCGTTCGGCCCCCGGGCGGTTCTCCGGCCCATCGTAGTCCCGTTCGAAGTGATCCGCCGCCGCGCGCGCAAGCGCGGTCAACGGCAGCTTGCCGTCCGCCGGTTCGATCAGAACCGATGACCGCGCTTCACCGCCCATCACAAGCAGGCCTGTCGGGAACGTGTAGTCCAGTTCCGGGTCGTAAACCTTGCCGAAGTCCGGCGTGAACTCCTTGATCGCGGCCTCGCGCTGGTCAGGCTTGATGATCAGGTCCGGGAATTTGTCGGGGCGTTCGAGCGGCGTCAGGAACTCGGTCGCCCAGAACCCCTGCATGTCCGGATGGCCGTCGGGTGTGCGGGGGATTTGCGCCCATGCCGGGGCCGCGGTCGCGAGAAGGATCGCGGCAAGCCCTGCTGATCTCACTTGCACCGGAAACCCCATCCTGACCGGCGTCGAGACTGCCGCGAAGCGCGGCGTCTGACTAGCCGGGGAATGTGGTTACTGCTTGCACTCGGGGTTGATGCCCTGGACGTAGTTGCCGATCACGTCGATGTCCGATGCGGTGTCCGCGCCCTCGAAACCCTCAAGGCGCTCATAACCGACATCGATGGGATACTGCTTGAGATACCAGTCCGCGACGGGTCGATATGACCAGTGCCATTTCTCTTCCTCGTATCCCGTGGTCCGGCCGCCCTCGGCGCCCTTGGCCGTGTAGACCTGGCAGAAGCCATAGGTCGCGGCATGGCCGACCAGCCAGTCATAGATGCGCTTTCCGTCGCGCGTCGTGAAGTACTTGTTGTCGAGCGCGTTGATGTCGAAATCCGTACCCCAGTGATGGCGCGACGTGCCCGGCATCGATGAGAATTCGAGGATCTTGAGCGCTCGCGCCTTCGGGTCGGGCACAGAGACGTTGAGCTTCTTGCCGCCCACAAGCGTCTTGCCCGTCCACTTGTCGTCCCAGATCTTCTTCTGGTCGGAGAAGGAACGGAAGGCCGAGACGATCTTGAGCTTGTAGCCATTGGCGGCGGCGTCTTCCGCCATGCGGATGAAGGCCGCGACGGCGTCCTTGTGTCCCCACACACGGCTGCCGCCGATATACTTGTCCGGGATGCGTGCGAACATCGGATCGTTCGCAGGGTCGATGTCGCCGATCAGGTATTTGAGCGCAACGTGAGAGGTCGCCGGTGCGGCAGGCTCTTCCTCGCTGGCGGCTCCGTCCGCTTCAGATGCGCCGGCCGGCGGGGGATCGACAGCGATGTCGTCCGGGCCGGGCGGCTGCATCGCCGTCGGGGTTACAATGTCTGAGACTTGCGCATCCTGCTCTTCGCCCGGGCTGGCGCTGCAGGCGGCCAGCGCGAAGGCTAGGGCAGGGCACGCAAGGATACGGCCGATTGTCATCTCGGTCTCCGATCGCCCCAACCCGATCAAACCATGTTCGCGCGTCATGTCCATGGTTCATGGCGCCGCGTTTACGAAAGGTTGCAGCGCCACAACGACGTCGTTACTGCGCAGGCGGCGCTGCGTCAGTTCCTGAACTTCGACTCGCGCGGGCGCATCAGGCCCTCCTGCGTAACCGAGGCGACCAGCGTGCCACCCTTGGTGAAGATCTCGCCGCGATTGAAGCCACGCGCGCCCGAGGCGGAGGGCGAATCCATCGCATAGAGCAGCCAGTCGGAAATATCGAACGGCTCGTGAAACCACATCGAATGGTCGAGCGAGGCCATCTGCACGCCGCCCGTGAACCAGTTGACGCCGTGCGGTTTGGTCGATGTGTCGAGAATGCCCATGTCCGAGGCGTAGGCCAGCAGGCATTGCTGCAGCGGGATATCGCCGCCATCGACCTTGCCGCGCGCCCGCAGCCACATCTGCTTCTTCGGCTCGGTCTTGGCCGGGCTGATCATCTGGCGCGGATCGACCGGCTTGAGCTCGATCGGACGCGGCCGCGCGAACTGCTTCTGGAATTCCTTCGGGATGTGATCCTTCGCCATGGCGCGAAGCTCGTCCTCGCTCTTGAGTTCGTCCGGCTGTTTCACGGGCGGCATGGGCGACTGGTGGACGAAGCCCTGCTCGGGCACCTGGAAGGACGCGGCGAGGTTGAAGATCTGCTCGCCATGCTGCACGGCCGTGACGCGGCGTGTGGTGAAGCTCTTGCCGTCGCGGGCGCGATCGACCTCGTAGAGGATCGGCACGGAGGGATCGCCGGGACGGATGAAATAGGCGTGCAGCGAATGGCAGGTGCGGCCCTGGACCGTGCGATAGGCCGCAACCAGCGCCTGCGCGATCACCTGGCCGCCAAACACCCGCTTCATGCCGTCGTCGGGCGACTGGCCCCGGAAGAGGTTCACCTCGATCCGTTCGAGGTCCAGCAGCGAGATGAGGTCGGCGACCGGATCATCACCGAAGGGAGGGACAGGCATGGCGGGTTTCCCTAGTTCATGCGCCGCAGGGGGAGCCGCGCCGGCGGCCCGCGGCCCCCACGCGATTCCTCATGTTGCGCTGCACCTATAGACTGGTCCACCCGGAATGCGAACAGCTGTTCGGTCGCGGTTATTGTGCCGGTGGAGGCGGCAGGATCGGTGGCGGAGCGGCGTCGCAATCACCAAGCCTTTCGGCCACGACCATGACGGTGACGGTCTCGGGCATGCCCGGCTTGGGCTCTTCCGTCGTGCTGACCACGGTGGTGGTGTAAGCGCGCATCATGTCGCCGGATGTGGTCGCCTCGACCGAGGCTCTTGATCCGTCCGCAGCGGTGCAGGTGTAGGACCCGATGACGCTGGTTCCCTCCTGCCGGAAGGAATAGCCGGAACAGTCCACGCCTGCTTGCGCCTGACGCATGTGCGCCTCCGCGAGGCTGATCTGGTCGCGCAGGCAGTCGATGTGCGGCGGGCTGGTCATGCTGCTTGCACCGGGCAGGCCCTGCAGGGTGGTGGTGATCTGCCAGCGTCCGGGGGCTGGCCCCTTGGGCGGCGGCGGCGGCGCGGGCGCGGGAGGCGGAGCCGCCGGAACCACTGGGACCGGGGGCGCCTCGACGCTTTCGCCGCCGGTCGCCGGATCGCCGCCGCTGCAGGCCGCAAGGCCCAGCATGGCCGCCAGCATCACCCCCAGCGCAGTCTCTCGCCGCATCACGGTCTCCCGTCGGATTCGCATGGGTCGCAGCATAGCGCCCGGCCCGGCGCAGGCGATGGCCTGATGCATGAAACCTCGGTGAGAAGCAGGCCCGGAAAGCTTGCTACGCCGGGTCTGTCTCGGCTATGCGGGCCGCAAGCCCTTTGAGGGCGCAAAGTCACGTCAATGAGAGATATCCATGGCCGGCCATAGCAAATGGGCCAACATCCAGCATCGCAAGGGCAAGGCCGACAAGGCCAAGGCCAAGCTGTTCTCCAAGCTGGCGAAGGAGATTACCGTCGCCGCCAAGACCGGCATGGCCGACCCCGCCTTCAACCCGCGCCTGCGCCTGGCGATCAATAACGCCAAGGCCGCCTCGATGCCGAAGGACAACATCCAGCGCGCCGTCGACAAGGGCGCGGGCGGGGACGGCGCCAACTACGAAGCGATCCGCTATGAGGGCTTCGCCCCCGGCGGCGTCGGCCTGATCGTGGAATGCTCCACCGATAACAAGAACCGCGCCGCCACCGATGTGCGCACCGCCTTCACCAAGAATGGCGGCAATCTCGGGCAGACCGGCGCGGTGTCGTCGGGCTTCGAGCATGTCGGCGAGATCATCTATCCGCCGGAAGCCGGCAGCGAGGACGCCATCATGGAAGCCGCCATCGAGGCGGGCGCCACCGATGTGAAGAGCGACGCTGATGGCCACTACATCTACACCGAGCGCGCCGACCTCGCCGAGGTCGCCGCCGCGCTCGAGAGCAAGATCAAGGGTGAGGCGTCATCAACGGCGCTTATCTGGAAGCCGCTCAACACCGTCAGCATCGAAGGCGACAATGCCGATCTGCTGATGAAGATGATCGAACAGCTCGAGGACTGCGACGACGTGCAGAACGTCTACGGCAATTACGAGCTGTCCGACGAAGAAATGGCGCGTCTGGCGGGCTGACGATCCGCTCGTACGCGACTACCGCTCGGGGATCGGATAGTCCGGCGATTTGTAGATGCCCATCGAGGGCAGGCCGAGCTTGTATTCCTTGTGGCAGGCCTCGCAGGCTGCCACCAGGCGATCGCCAGCCGTATTGAGCAGGTCGACATTGCGCGCCTTCGCGGCGGCCAGCGCATCCATGCCGGCGGCGCTCATCTCGTCGGCCATCCGGATCCATTTCGGTTCGGCGACCCATGTCTCGTCGTTGGGGCCCGTGCCGGCGAGCTGGATCAGCTTGCCGCCAACCGCCATCTGATAGGCGTGATGCTCTGCTGCGCGCCAGCCTTCATCGGTCGTCGGCGGCTCGTAAGCATCAAGCCACAGCGGCTCGGACGCGTGATCAACCAGCGCGACCATCACGGCGTTGATGCTGACCGGAAGCGTGATCGGCCGCGCCATTGGCGTCGATGCCTCGGCAGTGGGGGTTTCGGCCGCAGGCTTCTCCGTTGCTGCGGGTGCGCACGCGGCAAGACCAATCAACGCAAGTGACGACAGGACCAGACCAGCACGCATTGCAGCATTCCCTTTCCAAACCTCACTCCCAATGAGGACTTTGAACGTGCAACCGTCCTTGATGCGTGTCAAACGCCGCAGAACTATTGCCGTGACGGGTATATTCCCACAGTCGCGATGCAGCTGACGCCGGCAGGTTTGCCTGTTGCAGGCGCTGGCGTGGGTGTTGAGCGCGTGACCCGAATGCTCGATGTGCGGTCGTTGAAGTTGCGCGCCACGAGACAGCTGTCCTGGCCCGTGATCGTGACCGACTGGCCGTCAAGATTGTCGCCATCGAACAGCGTCACCTGCCAGCCGGGCGACGCGCGCACGGCCGAGACATTGTTGTTGGTATAGGGCGCGCGAAGATCGGAAGCGCGATAATCGCCAAGACCGAGCGGAAGGCTCCAGCCCTCGAAATCGCAGTGTTCGTACACCCGTGCTTCGCCGCCGACGGGGCTTGCGGGCATAGAGGATGTGCTCGTGTTCGACAGGGGCGCGAGGTTCGGTAGGGCAAAGGTGGTTCGTCCATCCCCGCCATAGGTCGTGCCAAGCAGGCTGAACAACGCAGTGTTCTGCGAGATTGAAAGCAGCTGCCCATTTGTCGGCGCCCATCCCCGCGGGCAGAAGTTCATGCCGAACTGCCGGATTTCGCC
This sequence comes from Hyphomonadaceae bacterium, assembly GCA_041398245.1. GTDB lineage: Bacteria > Pseudomonadota > Alphaproteobacteria > Caulobacterales > Hyphomonadaceae > UBA7672. The sequence continues at coordinate 307,658 of JAWKVC010000002.1, read as the reverse complement.
AAGATAGCCTTCCTGCGCGAAGGCAACCGGCAAGAGGCTTGCGGCCAGCGCGACCGCGCTGGCGATGATTTTCGATGTCATGAGTCCCGCCCTCGGTTCGATACGCGCCAAACGTGCGCCCCTGCGACCAGATGCGCAACCCTTGTCAGGCGCCATGGCGCAGTCGAGCAGCGTTCGGATCAGGAGATGCGCTGCACGGCTTCCGGCGCGACAGGAACATGCAGCCGTCCACCCAGCTTCGTCCCGCTGAGCGAGCGGCAGAACGCTGCGTCATAGAGATTGGCGCTCGCGAGGAAGCGGATAGCCTTCGCTTCCAGATCCCGCGCACGCTCGCGCTCTGCGTCGTCGCGCACGCGAACGTCACGGATCGCTGCCAGCAGCTGCGCCATCGCGCCCGCCGCAGAGACCGCTTCCACCCGGGCCAGCCGCCCGCGTGCGTCATCCGCGGCGAGGATCAGCTCGTCCGAAATCGCTTCCAGCTGCTTCATGAGGTCCGGCGAGCCCGCCAGCCGCGCCTCTTCGTGCAGGCGGGCGACATGGTCGATGAAGCCCTCCAGCCGGACAACGGCGGCCGCGCAGGCGGCGGCGGGGCAGAAGGAAACGAGGTCCGGCGTCTGGGAAGTGGTCGTCTCGGTCATGCTGCTCATGGGGCGCGTCCTCCTTCGCCTTGCAGCCTGAAGCATCTTTTAGCAGCTCCCGGCGGCTGAAGGGAACGATTGGGCGCGATTGGTTAACGAAGTCTTACCGGCGCCCGCGAAGGCCCGGTTTCAAAGGGTTTGCTTGTGGATGACGCCCGGAGGACGCTTCGTTCCGCCTCAGCCTGGCAGCTTGCCCGACTTCCACAGCTCCTGGAGGTGCTGAAGGATGATGTTACGGGCGACCTCGGCGCGATTTGCGCCATAGAGGCCAGAATCAACCAGTATTTCAAGGCGCTCGGCTGCCTTTTCCGGCAGCACGACGGTGAAGGGCTTGGTGCCCTGGCTGGCGGGCGGCTTGGCCATGCATTGCCATTGCAATGTATTGGCAATGCATGCAAGGTGATTCTCGCTAGAGGCGTCGGGCAGCTCCCGACAGCTGCTGATGGAATCTCCGCAATGGCCGCCCCATCCGTGTCCAAGCCAGCCAACCGCCAGCCGTTGACCGTCCGGCTCGATCCGGAATCAAAGAAGCTGTTCTCCGAGGAAGCCGAGAAATGCGGCCTCGAGCCCGGGGTCGCCGCGCGCCAGATCCTCGAACTCTACGTCCAGCGCCTGCGCGAGAGCGGCGACTACATCCAGACGCTGGCTGATTTTTCCCAGGCGATGAAATCGAGAACGGCGTAGTTCGCCGATTCAGATCGCCTTGGGATTCGTTGCCTCGTAGGCCGTGAAGCTCCGCGACATCAGACCGGCTCCACGCGCCGCTGCTCGCCATGGCTCGATATGCGGCGCTTTGAGGTGTGCCTCAAGCAAGGTCATGTCGGGCCAGAGTTCCGAAAAGCGGATGAGCCCGGGATCAAACGGGTCCTCAGCGACATCGTAGGCAATGCATCCGTCGCGTGCCCGCGTTGCTTCCACCAGCTCATGCAAATGAGGACGAACCGCCGGCATGCTGGCAGGCGGGAAGCGGAGCGTGCCGAGGACAACAATTGTCATGGAATTTCCCCTGATGGCGTTCCTTCCGATCAAAGCAGAATTTGCGTGTGTCTTCACGTTGACTTTGCGGAGGTCCTCGTGGCTCTAGGCGCATCGCGCGGCGGCATTTGCGGGAGTGCGTCTTGAAACTCATCGACTCGATCTCCTTCCCCGGCTCAAAGCTCGGCGGCGGGATGAAAACCGGTACGGGCGATGACCGCTACGCCTTCGATGAGGCGGCGGGTTGGGCTTGCGTGATCGACGGCGCAACCGATGTCGGGCCGGTCCGCATCTTCAAGGCAGCCGAGTCGGACGCGGCGCGCTTCGCCGAAATCTTCGCCGCCGAGATCGTGAAGGGCCCGGCCGATCCGCGCGAGATTCCGCGGGCCTGGTTTGCGCGCTTGCTGCCGCGCCTGCGTGCGGCGGTCGAGCGCGAAGTGAAGATCCCGCTGAGGGATGCGCCGCTCGCCAGCTATCCGACCGCGGCGGCCACGTGGGTGCGCGCGCGCAAGGGCAGGCTGGAGGGCGCGACGCTCGGCGACTCGATCGCCATCATCAAAACGCCGGACGGCGCAGTCAGCGTGTTTGGCGAGACCAGCAAGCCGGCCGAAGAGCAAGGCCGCGCGAAGACCGTCATGGCGATGACGCCCGAGGACCGGATCAAGTGGCTGCGCGACGTACGCGCTATTCACAACGCGCCCAGGGGCTATTGGGTATTTGGCGTCCAGCCCGAAGCGGCCGCACACATCGTCTATCAGGATGTCGCCGCGCCGGCAGGAACCAAGGTGCTGGTCATGACGGATGGCTTCTACCGTCTGGTCTCGCCCTATATGCGCTATACGGATGAGCAGCTGATCGATGCGGCCATGTCGCGTGGACTTGGCGAACTGATGCGCGAACTGCGCGGCATGGAATCCTCGCCCGAGGACGATGCGAAGATTGGCCGCTTCAAGACGTCGGATGATGCAACCGCGCTGCTGCTGGAAGTCTAGGCCGGCTCAGCCGCCTGCCGTGACACGTTCGTAGAAGGCCAGAGAGTCGCGCACGAAGGCCTGGCGCGTGAAGGTCGCCTCATAGCTTTCGCGTCCGCCCGCGACGAGTTTCGCCGCAAGGCCGGGCTCCTCGATCACGCGGCGCATGGCGTTGGCCAGCGCGTCGACATCGTTCTTCGGGACCAGCAAGCCATTGACGCCGTCGACGACATAGGCGGCCGGGCCGACCGCGTCGGCGGCGACAAGCGGCCGCGATGCGGCCCACGCATCGACCGTTACTGTGCCGAACGGCTCATAGCGCGACGGGAACGCGACGAAGGTGCACGCCGCCAACAGGGCGCCGCGATCATTGCGCCAGCCAAGGAAGCGGACGCGATCATCAAGGCCGAGCCGCGTGCAATGCGCTTTCAGCTCCGCCTCCAGCGGGCCCTCGCCGGCGATCCAGACGTAGAGGCCGGGGACTTTGTCTGTGGCGTCGAGCAGCGTGTCGAGCCCCTTCTTCTCATGCAGCCGCGCCAGCGCCAGCGCGACTGGTGCGTCCGCTGGCGTGTTGAGTGCAGCGCGGTCGGCCGGCGCTGCGCCTTCGAAGTCGGCATAGGTGTGGATGATGGCCGAGCGGCTTTCCGGCACGCCCTGTTCGCGGATGTGACGGAGCAGGTCCCGGGTCAGGCCCACATGCCACTCGCAATTGGTGAACCGCGCGAGCTTGTAATAGCCGCCATACCAGCCGATCGATCGCGCGCGGAAAGAGGCAGGCGCGAACTCGCCCGCGCGACCCATCCAGTATTCGGCGACGTCCGGTTTGAACTCGCGTATCGCGCGCGCGATCGTTGCGTGGGTGGGGAAGGGCCAGAGCTTGTTGAAGTTCGCCGTCTCGACGCGGATGCCCTTCTCGCGGAATTTCTGGATGCGGAACTGATTGTCCGGGCGGGTGACGACCGACTGCGGAACGCCGGCGTCGGCGAGCGCCAGCACGCTTTCCAGCATGATGTTCTCGGCCCCGCCCTCCTTGGCGCCGGCCATGACATGAAGAACGCGCATAAGAACGATCCAGCCGTCTGGGGACGCGCTGGATAGCCCCTAACGCCGGACAGGGCAAACCCGGACCCCGACGGGCGCGAACGCCTTGCGGCCGGGCTTCGAAGCCAGCAAATCGCGTCAAATCGTGCCGTCCTGCGCCGGAAACTCTGGTTGTTTCCGCCCCGCTTCCCGCGTAGTTTCCGCCCGCTTTCCCGGAGACGTGGATGTCCTATCGCCTGTTCGGCGCCGAGACCTCGGCCTATTCGACCAAGATCAGGTCGTATCTCACCTACAAGGCTTTCGCCTTCGACTGGGTCCCGCGCACGCAGGAGACCGAGGACGAGCTGAAGCGCCTGTCGCGCTTCGCCACGCTGCCCGTGCTGGTGACGGAATCCGGCTATGCCGTGCACGACACGACGCCGCTGATCGAGGCGCTGGAAGCAGACCGTCCCGAGCCGTCGGCCCTGCCGGCCGATCCTGCGCTGGCTTTCCTTGCCTGCGTGCTGGAGGAGTATGCGGACTCCTGGCTTGCCAAGGCCGTGTTCCACTATCGCTGGTCGCGCAAGCGGGACCAGAAGATCGCTGCGCAACGCGCCATCGACGAGTATTTCACGCAGACGCCGCCCGAAGACCGGAAGGCCAGCGAGGAACTCGCCATCGAGACGATGACCAGCCAGCTGAAGCTGATGCAGCTTGAGGGCGATCTCGGCGATGCGGTCGAGAAATCGTTCAAGAAGTTCGTGAAGCTGCTCGACGATCACCTTCGCAAGCATCTCTTCATCTTCGGCGACCGCCCATCGATCGCTGATTTCGCCATCGCCGGCCAGCTGATCCAGATGATGAAGGATCCGACACCGTCCAAGATCATCGAGAAGGACGGCGAGTTCGTCGCCAAATGGTGCGAGTTCATGACCGCGCCGACGGCGTCCGGCCCGTTCGCCGCGCTCGACGATCTCAAGGAGACGCTGGCGCCGCTGTTCGCGGACGATCTGGCCGTTTTCTTCCTGCCGTGGGCGGCGGAAAATCTCGAAAGCTCGCTGGCTGGCGCGGAGACCTTCACGGTCACGCTCGGCCGGGACGCCATCGCCATGGCACCACTGCGCTCGGCTGCCCGCTCCTTCCGCGAGCTGCGCCGCAAGTTCGTCAGCGGCCAGACGGTCGAGGCCTTGAAGGCGTTCACGGACGAGGCCGGCGCGACGGTCTATCTGCTGCGTCCGCAACGTGCGGAGCAGGCGCCTGCGCCTGCGGATGAATCAGCCGAGGCGCCAGTCGCCAGCGGGGAAGCGTCGGAGGACGCTGTCGCCGGATTGGAACCAGCAGCAGCTGAACCTGAGGAAGGCGGAGGCCGCCGCCGCAGGCGCCGTCGCAGTGGCCGAAGCCGCGGCGAGGTCGCAGCGGAGACGGACGAGGGTGGCCAGGCGGCGGATGCAGGCGAGGCCGTTGAACCGGTCGAGGCGACTGTCGAAGCGGACGCACCCGTGGAAGCCGCATCCGCTGACGAACCGTCAGTTGGTGAGGCCCCGGACGAGGCGCCCGTCGCCGAAGCAGAAGCGGGCGATACGGGCGAAGCCGCCCCGGGAGACGCTCCCGCTGACGATCGCGTCTGAGTTCGGGTGGAGCGGCCTAGATGAACGAGCTCGATCAGCTCCTTGAGAGCCCTGCGTCGCTGATCCTGCTTGTGACCAACATCGGCGTTTCGCTCGCCGCATTCAGCAATGTACGGCTGTTGGACAGGCTCCTGTTCGATGTGAGCCGCATGCGCCGTAATGGCGAATGGTATCGCATGTTCACATCCGGGTTTGTCCATGGCGACCCATTCCACCTGTTCGTGAACATGCTGGCGCTCTACTTCCTCGGCTTGCCGCTGGAGTCGATCGTGGGCACGGCGCCCTTCCTCGCCATTTACATCGGTTCTCTGCTTGCAGGGTCCCTGTGGACATGGATGGAGCACTTCCGCGATCTCAACTATCGCGCGCTTGGCGCTTCCGGTGCGATCTCCGGGGTCACCACCGCGGTCGCCATGTTTGTGCCAACAGCGACGATCTACGTCTTCTTCGCGCTGCCGATGCCTCTGATCCTGTTCGCGGCGCTCTATATCGGATGGTCGGCCTGGGCTTCGAGCACTGGCGTGCGCGACGGCCTCGGTCATGCCGCGCACCTCGGCGGCGCGCTCGCGGGCATCGCCATCATCTGCATCTGGTGGCCTCATATTCCACAACTGATGGTTGACCAGATCATGGCCCGCTTGCGCGGCTTCTAAACCGGGCAAATGAAAAGCGGCGCGTCCCGGCATGGAACGCGCCGCTCTCTTCAGCGGGATCCAGGATCAGGCGGGTCTGGGGGAGGGGGCGACAGCCTGGTCCGGTTCACCGCCGGTCGTTCTAGGCGGCCGACGGGCGCGCCTTGCGGCCCTCGATCACCTGCGATGCCGCAGCATCCGCGCCGATGGCGATCTTGCGGGGCTTCATCGCTTCGGGAAGTTCACGGCGAAGCTCGATCCGGAGCAGGCCGTTCTTCAGATTGGCGCCGGACACGACGACATGGTCAGCGAGCTGGAAGCGGCGGATGAAGCCGCGCTCGGCAATGCCGCGGTGCAGGAATTTGCGGTTGTCGGTTCCGCCGTCCTTCTTGCCGACGACGATGAGCTGGCCTTCCTTGACCTCAAGGTCGAGGTCGTCTTCGCCGAAACCGGCCACCGCGAGTTCGATCGCGTAGGCGTTATCGTCCTCGACGGATTGTTCGATGTTGTAGGGAGGGTAGCCCTGCGCGCCGTCCAACCGGCTCGCCGTGTCGATCAGGCTCGCCAGACGGTCGAAGCCGACCACGGTGCGGTAAAGGGGGGAAAAATCGAAAGTGCTCATCTCTGTCCTCATCCAAGCAACAGGCGGACGCAGCCGCGCCCGCTCGGGTTTCACGTCCGAAAACCGTTCACGACGCCACCTCAGGGTCTGCGCCTCGGCTTCCGAGGCCCGCATTTGCGCTGCCTCACAATGGCAATTGGGAATGCCTCCCCCGGTGGTCAAGTGATCCCAGTTGGATAAAGTCGCCCCGGGCGCGCGCAGCGCTGCAAACGGGAAAAGTCTCATGAAAACCGCTCACTTGCTGCTGGCGACCTTCCTTGGAGGCTTGGTTGCGGCCTGCGGCGGCGAACCGGCCGCTCCGGCTGCCCGCGGTTCGGAGCCGGCGGCGGAGACGGCCCCGGCCGGAAGCCTCGCATGGGCGGCGGCGGGCGACTGGCGGCTCGACAAGGAGAAGACGCGCGATGCCTGGCGCCACCCGGTCGAGACGCTGACATTCTTCGGGCTCAAGCCGACAGACACCGTCGTCGAGATCGCGCCGGGCGGCGGCTGGTATACCGCCATTCTCGGGCCGTGGCTGAAGCAGGGCGGCGGCAAGCTCTACGCCGCCCACGTCGATGCCGCCGCATCGGACTACAACCGCCGCAATGTCGAGGCCTACAAGGCAGCGTATGTCGACAAGCCGGATGTCTATGGCGACATCACGCTGACGCTTGCAACGCCCGAAAGCACCGGGTTGGCTCCGGACGGGTCCGCCGACGCGGTGCTGACCTTCCGCAACATCCATAACTGGATGTCGGGCGGTTATGCCGACAAGATTTTCGCCGACGCCTTTCGCGCGCTGAAGCCTGGCGGCGTGTTCGGCGTGGTTGAACACAGGCTTCCCTCCGCCCGCGATCAGGACCCGCGCGCCGGCACGGGCTATGTGCTCGAAAGCTATGTCGTCCAGTTGGGGGAGCGCGCCGGTTTCGTGCTGGAGGAGTCCTCGGAGATCAACGCCAATCCGAAGGACCTCGCCGATCACCCGGTCTGGATGCTGCCACCCAACTTCAATGAACCACGCGAAGGAACGCCGGAAGCTGACAGCTATGACAAGGCGGTCTATGAGGCGATCGGCGAGAGCGATCGCATGACGCTGCGCTTCCGTAAGCCGGCAGCGGCGGTGCCCATGGAGACGCCCGCCGAAACGCCGGCGCAATGACGCCGAAGGCGCGCACGGTCGCGCTGCCGGATGGGTCTTCGGTCTCTGCGCTGTGGCAGAAGCCGAAGGACGCCAAAGCTGTACTTGTGCTCGCCCATGGCGCAGGCGCCGGGATGACGCACAAGCACATGGCGGTTGCCGCCGATGGGCTCGTGGCGCGCGGCGTCGCGGTGCTGCGCTACAATTTCGCCTATATGGAGCGCGGTTCGAAGCGGCCGGACAGTCCGCCGCTGGCGCACGCCGCCGTGCGGGCGGCCGTGCTGCATGCGGGCAAGCTGGCCGGCGACCTGCCGCTGTTTACGGGAGGCCGCTCCTTTGGCGCGCGCATGACCTCGCAGGCCCAGGCGATCGAGCCGTTGCCGGGTGTAGCCGGACTGGTGTTCTTCGCCTGGCCGCTGCACCCGCCGGGCAACGAGGGCATCGAGCGCGCCGAGCATCTGCAGGCGGTGAAAGTCCCCATGCTGTTCCTGCAGGGAACGAAGGACGAGTTTGCCGAAACGGATCTGTTGAAGGCCACAGTGAAGTCGCTTGGCCGGCGCGCGAAACTCCATCTGGTCGATCACGCCGACCATTCCTTCCACGTTCCGGTCAGGTCCGGCCGGAAGGATGCCGAGGTGATGGACGAAATTCTCGATGTTGCGGCGGGATGGATGGCGGATCACGCCTGAACGCAAGCGCCCCGCACCATGCGGTGCGGGGCGTTGTGGTTCCCTGGAGCGAGAGAACGTCTACCTGATCGTGATGGTCGCGGTGCCTTGCGCGCCGGTCATCTCGAAGGAGTCGCCCGACTTCTTGCCGACCGGATAGGCGTGGCATTCCTCGACCGGGTTGAAGTTGGAGCTTGTGCACAGCTTGTCGCCATCAATGCGCCACTTGCCCGTGACCGCGCCATCCATGGCGGTGAACGATCCGTCGGACTTGTAGTCGACTTCGATCTGCATGCCCTGGGCTTCCATGATGATGCCCTTGGTCGTCACTTCCTGCAGCGTGTTTGCTTCCTGGGCGAAGGCCGGCGCGGCAAGCGCCAGCGCGATCACGCCCGCGAGAATCCTGTTTTTCATGGGGAGGTCCATCCTCTTTTATCTATGCCTGCACGGCCAACCCCGTGCGGCGGCGGAAACCTATCAGTTCCCGGGCGTGTGGCAACGGAGCGAGGACAGCTGCGCTGCCATTACGTTGACGTCATGAGTCAGGCTGCGTCCGTGTCAGTCGCCGGAATCATCGCGGCGAGACGCGAAACCGGCCACAGCTCCGCCGATGTGAGCATCGACCGCACCGGCCAGATGCGTGGCGAACAGATGAAGCTCACGCCCATCTGCACGAACTGCATGGCCTGATCAGCATGGATGTCGCCTTCCACGCCCACCGAGACGCCATGGCTGCGCGCCTGCTCGACGGCTGCTGCTATTCTGGCATGCACTTCAGCGCGCAGGGCCGGCTGATCATGGGTCCGCGCGGGAATCGTGAAACCGATCGCCGTGGGCTGGAACTTCAGTGCAGAAGCGAGGTCCGCATCCTGCCAGTCCAGGCCGAGTGCGATGTTGGGAGCGCGTGGACGCAACGCGCGCATCATGTCCTCAAGATAGATACGCGGATAGCCGGGCTCGATGCAGCTGACGCGCAACAGGCGATAGCGTGCGCTGCGGCAGTCGAACCCGGACATCGTCTGGACGATGCGCGTCAAGTTCTGTTGGCTGCCCAGCGTTGACACATGCACGGCTACGCCTACGACTGCGCGCCCGCCAGTGGCCCACAGCGTTCGCATTGCGACTTCGGATGCTTTTAGCTTGCGTTCGTCCATGTCGGCATGGCGGTTGCTACTGCGGTCCCAGTCGAGGGAAATCCCGGTTGCGGGATCAACAGGTGTGACGAAGAACGCCGAGAGTGCGCCCGAACGCGCATTCCACACCGGCGTGAAGCCCATGGGCGGCGCTGGTTCTTCGGTTTCTGCCGGCGGTCTGGCGTTGGCGGTAAACACCGAGCTGAAGGCTTCGACAAATTCGTCCAGACTCATCAGGAAATGCTGTGAGGCCACCTGCAGATCATCAAGGTCAGGTTCGCCGAGGAAAAAGGCGTTAAGCTCGGACGAGATGTGTTTGGCGAAGCGTTCAGCCGACACCCCGGACCGGCTGCCGAACACCAAGAGGAAACCGTCAGCGGCGGCGATCAGGACATCGTTGGGCGCGATCCTGCGTGAGATGAAATCGCCAACAATCTCGTTGACGCGCTCGCGCTTGTCCGGCCAGCGCGATCCGTAACGCTGTCGAATTTCGTGGATGCCAATGAACTGGAATTGCGCAACGTCGAGCTTGTTCCGGCCATCAGCGAGACGGCGGATCCGCTCGGCCAAATTGAGGCCGGTGGCTGGGTCTGTGTCTTCCTGCATCCTCGCCATGCGGCAGTCTCCTGCCGTCCCCGGACAAAAACTGCCAAGACTGGGTGGCGGAAGGCTTAAACGCGGCCGCGCAATTTGCGCGATCAACCGCGCGCTAACCATGAAAGGCATGCTGCAGATGCGTCGGGTCGACCTCAACCACAGCCATCGCGCGGCTTGCCGCTGTTCGCAGCCCGCGCTAGGCGGACGCGATGCAGCCAGACCAGACGATGGACGCACGAGCGGACGCCGCTCCCCAGATCACCGTGGCCGTCGTCAACTACAATGGCGGCGATTACACCCGGCGTTGCCTGGCCTCGCTTGCGGCGCAATCGTTCCAGGACTTCGAAACCATCGTGGTGGACAATGCGTCCACGGACGGATCGATCGATCGGCTCGGGGAGTTGCCGCCGCGAACTGTCATCCTGCGGGAAAGCGTCAATCACGGTTTTGCCGGCGGCAACAATCTGGCTGCGCGCCGTGGCAGGGGACGATGGCTGGCGCTTCTGAACCCCGATGCGGAAGCGGCTCCGGACTGGCTTGAGAGCCTGATGCGCGCGGTGGCGGAAAAGCCCGGCCATCGCATTGTTGCGTCCCTGCAGATCGCAACGCACGACCCACGCCTGCTCGATGGCGCGGGCGACTGCTATCTGGCCTATGGCTATGCATGGCGTGGCGGTTATGGACGCAGCATCACAGAGACCCCTGAGGCTGGTGAATGCTTTGCGCCATGCGGCGCCGCAGCGCTTTATCCGCGCGACCTGTTCCTTGCCAGCGGCGGCTTCGACGAGCGCTACTTCTGCTATCATGAAGATGTGGATCTCGGCTTCCGGCTCCGCATTATGGGGGAACGCTGCCAGTTCGATCCGCGCTGCCGCGTCAGCCATGTCGGGTCTGGCATCACGGGCAAGGCCAGCGCGTTTGCGGTGTTTCACGGCGCCCGCAACGGGTTGTGGACCTACGTCAAGAACATGCCGGGGCCGCTGCTGGCGATCACCCTCCCGGTCTGGATCGCAGGGACGCTGGCGATCCTGGCGCGTGGGGTTGTGACGGGGAGATTCCTGCCGACCGCCAAGGGGCTCGGCGCCGCGTTGGGCGATCTTGGACCGGCGCTGAAGGCGAGGCGCGCGGTGCGCGAGCGCCGTCGCGCCAGCATTCGGATGGTTGCACGCGCGCTGACTTGGAATCCAATGCGCTTCCTCACACGCAAGCCGCACGTCAGGCCGTTCGAAGTGGACGATCCGGGCGACTTGCCGCCAGCCGGCTAGCATCTGTCCGATGCCGAATCACCCCGCCGGCCTGACGGCGGGAACATGCTTGGTTTCGCGCAAGGATGGGAGGCCGAATGGGGTCTGTGTGTCGCAGTTCCGGGAAACTTCTGTCGCAGCGCAGGACGTGAACAGCTGATATCCCCGCAATGAGAGGTCGCCGGACCCCGCTTGAACAGGCTCCGCAGCCCCTGTAGGGCGGTGCGCATGGTGCTGCATGCTTAGACAATTTGCGGCGCGCGTGGCGCGCTCGGCGGCGTGGCGTGCGAAATGGGTACGCGGAAAGCTGCGCTTCGCCACTGGTTTTGGTCAAGACGAGGTTATGACCTTCTGGCGCGGTCATGGGGCGGAATGGGCGCGAGAAGAGGCCGGGCCCGACGATCTGGAGCGCATCGCCGGGTTCGTTGCATCTGTGGAAGGCCTGTCAGAAAAGGAAGCGGCCGCCGGCATCGCCGCGCGCTTTCGCGAAATCTGGAGCAGGGGTTTTTCATCGCCCGAGGACGCATGGGGCTGGGACGAGATGGCTGACCGCTTGCCGGATCTTGCCCTGCTGGCCTTCGCGCGCGGAGCCGAGGCGGAATACCGGTCGCGGCAAGGCGGCTGAGACCCTTCCTCAACGCTTGTCAATCAAGGCGACACGAGGCTAGACAGCCGGACGATTCAAGAAAGAGTGCATGGCCATTCTCAACGCTTCAACGGTTCTGGTGACTGGCGCGGCCGGCTTTGTCGGCTTTCATGTCAGTGAGGCGCTGCTGGAGCGCGGACTTCGCGTTATCGGTGTCGATAGCCTCACCGACTATTATCCTGTCGATCTGAAGCGCGCGCGGCTCGAGCGTCTCGGCAAGCGCGACGGCTTCACTTTCCATCACGTGGACATCGCGGATCACGGGGCGCTTCTTGCGATCCCCGGCGTGAAGGACGCCGATGTCGTGATCCATCTCGCGGCGCAGGCAGGCGTACGTTACTCGATCGAGAATCCGTTTGCCTATGGGCACGCCAATCTTGACGGCCATCTCTCCATTCTGGAGCTGGTGCGGCATCATCCGAAGAAACCGCGGCTGGTCTACGCCTCGTCGTCATCCGTCTATGGCGCCAACACGAAAGTCCCGTTTGCCGAGACGGATCGCGTCGATCATCCCGTCTCGCTCTATGCGGCAACCAAGCGCTCCTGCGAGCTGATGAGCGAGAGCTATTCGCGTCTCTACGGAATGGAGCAGGTCGGGCTGCGTTTCTTCACGGTCTATGGACCGTGGGGCCGGCCCGACATGGCCTACTGGACCTTCACCCGTGATGTGGTCGAGGGGCGGCCGATCAAGGTGTTCAACAACGGCCAGCTGCAGCGCGACTTCACGTGGATCGCGGACATCGTCGCGGGGGTTGTCTCCGTAGCACTCGACGCGCCCAGGGTTCCGGCCGAAAGCCCGCACCGGATCTACAATATCGGCAACAACCGTCCCGTCGCCCTTGGCCGCTTCATCGAGATCATCGAGGATGCGGTCGGCAAGAAGGCCGAGAAGGTCATGCTGCCGATGCAGCAGGGCGACGTCCACGCCACCTACGCCAACGTTGACGCCCTGGCGCGCGATCATGGGTTCGCCCCCACGACGACGCTGGAGGAAGGCATTCCGCGTTTCGTGTCGTGGTATCGCGACCACACGCGCACCTGAGCCATGGCGATTGCCCAGCCCGCTTGAGGCGGGTTAGGGAAGTCCCTTCGGGAGCTCACCCATGAAGATCATGGTCACGGGCGGCGCCGGCTTCATCGGCTCGGCTCTGGCGCATCATCTGGTCGGACGCGGCGAGGACGACGTGGTCGTCGTCGACTGCTTCACCTATGCGGCCAATCCGGCGTCACTTGCCCCGCTCGAGGGGCGCAAGGGCTTCCGCATCATCCGGCAGGATATCCGCGATGCACGCGCCGTCATGGACCTCGTCATGGCCGAGAAGCCCGACGCCATCATGCATCTTGCCGCCGAGACGCATGTCGACCGTTCGATCACCGGCTCGGCGCCCTTCATCGAAACCAACATCATGGGAACGTGGGCGTTGCTGGAAGCCTCGCGCGCGCTCGTTGCGACACTTGCGGCTCCCGCGAAAGAGCGCTTCCGGTTTCTCCATGTTTCAACCGACGAAGTGTTCGGATCCCTGGGCGAGACCGGCGCCTTTTCCGAAACGACGCCCTATGATCCGTCTTCGCCCTATTCGGCATCCAAGGCCGCTGCAGATCATCTCGTCCGCGCCTGGCATCGCACCTATGGGTTGCCGGTGCTGCTCACCAACTGCTCAAACAACTACGGCCCGCGTCAGTTTCCCGAGAAGCTGATCCCGTTGATTCTCCTCAACGCGCTCGAAGGCCTGCCGCTGCCTGTCTACGGCGATGGTCTCAACGTCCGCGATTGGCTGCACGTCGAGGACCATGCCCGCGCGCTCGATCTCGTGCTGCGCAAGGGACACCCGGGGGAAAGCTACGCCATCGGGGCGCGTTGCGAGCGTCGCAATCTCGATCTGGTCGAGCTGGTCTGCGACCTGCTGGACGAGCGCGCGCCGCCGCTCGGCAAGCCGCGTCGCGAGCTGATCACGTTCGTCGAGGACCGGTTGGGGCATGACCGCCGCTACGCCATCGATCCATCCAGGATCGAGCAGGACCTCGGCTGGCGGCCACAGATCGATTTCGAAACGGGTATCGCCCGGACCATCGACTGGTATCTCGCCAACCCACTGTGGTGGGGCCCCTTGCGCTCGGCGCGTTGAGGTTCCATCCCTCGCGCTCGGGGGACGTGTCGATTGAGGGACTGCGGATGAAGGGCATAATCCTGGCCGGCGGGCATGGCACGCGCCTGCATCCGGTCACCCGTGCTGTCTCGAAACAGCTCTTGCCGGTCTACGACAAACCGCTGGTCTACTATCCGATCTCGACCCTGATGCTGGCCGGCATCCGCGACATGCTGGTGATTTCCACACCGTCCGACATTCCGGCGTTCCAGCGCCTGCTGGGCGATGGCTCGGCTTGGGGCGTACGCTTTTCCTACGCCGAGCAGGATGAACCGCGCGGTCTCGCCGAAGCCTTCACCATAGGGGCCGACTTCATCGCGGGTGAGTCCTGTGCTCTGGCGCTGGGCGACAATATCTTTCATGGCGCAGGTTTCACTGGCCAGTTGCTGGAGGCGGGCAAGCTTGAGTCAGGCGCGGCCGTCTTCGCCTACACGGTGCCGGACCCGCACCGTTTCGGTATTGTCGAATTGGATCGGCATGGAAGCCCGGTCTCGATCGAGGAAAAGCCCAAGGCGCCGCGCAGCAATCGCGCGATCACGGGCCTTTATTTCTACGATAGCGATGTTGTCGACATTGCGCGCCGCGTGAAACCGTCCGAACGTGGCGAACGGGAAATCACCGACATCAACATCGACTACCTGAAACGTGGCAAACTGAAGGTGTTCCAGCTTGCGCGTGGCACGGCCTGGCTTGATGCGGGAACGGTCGACAGCCTGCTGCAGGCCTCACTCTACGTTCAGACGCTGGAACAGCGGCAGCGTTTCCGCATCGCGTGTCCGGAAGAAGTCGCCTGGCGGCGCGGCTTCATCGATGGCGCCCAGCTCCGCACGCTGGGGGCCGATCTGCGCAACGACTATGGAGCCTATCTCCTGTCGCTGCTGGAGCAGGGCGGCTGATGATCTCGCGGATGGCGATCCCGGACGTGCTTCTCATCCGGCCGCCGCGCTATAGTGATGCGCGCGGCTGGTTCAGCGAGGCCTACAATGTCGCCGCCATGGACGAGGCCGGCGTGCCGCGCTTCGTGCAGGACAACGAATCGCTGTCGGCGGCGGTCGGAACCGTGCGCGGACTTCATTTCCAGCGCGGAGAATTTTCGCAGGCCAAGCTGGTGCGGTGCGTGACGGGCGCAATCTTTGATGTCGCGGTTGATATCCGCCCCGGCTCCGCGACCTTCGGCAAGCATGTGGCGGCGCGGCTGGACGCCACCGAAGGCGCACAGATGTTCATTCCGGCCGGCTTCGCGCATGGCTTCTGTACGCTCGCGCCGGATAGCCTCATCCAGTACAAGGTCAGCACGCCCTATTCACGCGCGAACGAAAGCGGCATTGCGTGGAATGATCCTGCTCTGGGCATAGATTGGCCGGTAAGCGCTGACGCCGTCATCCTGTCGGACCGTGACCGCGCCTTGCCGCATCTCAAGGACGCCGCGCTCTGAGCGCTCAGGCGAATGTATAGTGCTTGTGCAGGAAGTAGCTGGTGATCGCCGGGGCCGCGACGCCGCAGAAATGGGCCGCCTCGAAGGGGTGAAAGGTCCAGCCGATCGCCGGCAGGATCTGTCGCGCCATCACGGACGACACGGCCCAGGCCAGCGTCGCGCCAAAGATATTCACCCACACGAAGCGGGTGATGAGTGCGCCGCTGACCGCATGGCCCTGAAACATTGTGCGGCGGAACAGGATGAAGGCCACCACCATCCCGACGCCATAGGCGAGCACGACCGCCACCTCGAACGGCATCACGAAATTCAGGAAGTATCGCGAAACGAGGTTTGCGACGGCCGCGATGCCGCCGATGGCGATGAACCGCAGGAACTCCACCAGAGCGGAGCCCAGCGATTGCGATTGGCTTGGGTTGCTCACTGAGCCTGTCCCGGCGCGCGCAGACCGAATACGTCGTTCACGTTCAGGATATTCAAGGAACCGGGCGGCAGGAAGGCGGCCGTCGCCACGCCGGCGGCCAACACAGCGCCGATCATGAGGCTCTGCGGATCCTTGATTGCAAACACGACCGGATCGTCATCCAGCTCGGCGCGATTGGCCAGCAGCCACACGCGCATCAGCCATGCCGACAGCGCAACCGGCGCAACCCAGAGCGCTTCCGGCGTCTGGTAGACGCCCGAAGGCCAGGCTGATTCCAGAATGTAGAGCACCATGATCAGCGGGCTGACCGTTGCGGTCGCGATACCGAGGCCCAGCGTCAGCCCGACGTCCTCGGCGCGATACCCACGATTGGCGACCCGGCGTTCACCGGCGGCGGCGCGGCGAACAACTTCGACATGCCGCTTCGCAAGTGACAGCGAAACGAACAGGAACATCGAGAACACCATCAGCCACTGGCTCAGCATAACGCCCGCCAGGACAGCGCCCATGACCAGCCGGAGCGTGTAGAGGAAGCTCAGCGTCAGCGTGTCAGCCAGCGCCACACGCTTGAGCCGGAACGAATAGGCGAGGGTAAGGATCAGATAAGAGACCATCGTCACCGCGAAACCCGGCGACAACAGGAACCCGCCCACAAGCCCGCCGACAATCATCAGCGGCGCAGCGAGGAAGCCCTGCCACAGCTTGAGCTGGCCGGATGCGAATGGCCGATGCTTCTTGGTCGGATGGCCCCGGTCGGCCGCGAGGTCGACGAGGTCGTTGAGGATGTAGGTTCCCGACGCCATGATGCCCAGGAGCGGCAGGGCGGCCAGGCAGGTGAACAGCACGGCCGGATTGGTGATCGTCATCGACAGGGTCGCCGGCACGAAGATCAGCGCATTCTTCGCCCACTGGTGCAGGCGGAACTGCTTGCGCCACACAGACAGGCCGCGAGCCGGACGTTCGAACGACTTTGCGATGGGAACGCCCAGTCGCTCGACGGCGCGTTTGCGTGCCGCGCCGCCGCCGACCAGCGAGGCGGCCTTGGCGTGTTTCCATACCTTCAGGTCTGCCCGGCTGTCGCCGACATACTCGAAGCCTTCCGGCGCCAGCTCCTGAAGCTTCTTCGCCTTGGCTGATCCCTTGTTGTTGGTGACGCCGTCGCTGCCGACCGCGCGATCGAAAAAGGTGAAGTGGCTTGCGATGTGCTCGGCGACCGCCTGATCCGCTGCGGTCACAAGCCAGACCGGACGGCCCTCCGCCTTCGCCTTGGTGCAGTAGGCGGCCACAGCCTCGTTGACCGGAAGGCTGGCCACATCCAGCCGGGCGGCTGCCTGAATGCGCGCCTTAACCTTTGCTATGGCGAAGGGCAGCTGGATCATCTGCCACAACGTCCACATCGGCCGGCGCCGCAGATGCTCGGCCAGCGCCTCGAAAAGCGTGTCGGTCAGCAGCAGCGTGCCGTCCAGGTCAACGGCCAACGGCATTTTCCGCGCAGGGCCGGTTGCCGCAACGGCTTCCGCTTGCGCGTCAGGCTTCGCCCGGGTGGCCAGAACTTTGGTCAAACTTGCCTCGGAGGTGGCAGGAATGTTCAGGATATAGCGAACAACTCAAGAATGGGTTGACCAGCCGCCTGCGACACGATCGGCAGCGGCTCAGTTGCCGCAGGTCAAGCCAGCCGCTACAGCCTCGATCGGGGGACCCTGACAGGCGTGGCGAGGACGGATTGACGGCTGTAGTGCTTTGCGTGGTCCTGGCGCTCTGGCCGTTGCTTGCCGTGCCGGGGGGAGGCGCGTTCGCGCCATTAACCGGAATCGCTGCAGCGTTGACGGCGGTTGCATCGCTGCCGCGCCTTCGGCCGCGGATCTATATCGGCGTCGTCGCAGCATTCTTCGTGCTGGCCGCCGCTTCGGTTTCATGGTCGCCTCACAGCCTGCCGCTGCTGGATCTCAGTGCGGGCGCCGCCGTCAGCGAGGTTCCGCGTATCGGCCTTCTGGTGCTGGCGGCCGGCGCCATCATCGCCGCCACGAATGTCCTTGACGCCGGGCGCGCCCGCCTGGTCGCGCGCGTGGGGCTGGCGGCGTTTCTCGTGCAGATCGTGATCGTCGTTGTGCTGACCCTTTTCGAGCGGCAGGCAATTGCGTTCTTCTATCCGGGCAAGCCGGACGACGAGGGCGTGCAGAACATCTCGCGTAACTGTCTTTACATGGCGGCAGCCTTCCCGTTCGTCGCCATGGGCCTTTCCGAAATGCGCAATCGCGTTCTGGGGCTGGCTCTGGTTGCACTCGTTTTCGCCGCCGAAAGCGTCGTGCTGCTCTATCGCGAAGTACATGCCGGTCTGCTGGCGATCGCCGCCGCCGCTGTCTGCTATGGCATCATCCGCTTCGCACCGCGCCATGGCTTCCGTATCATTGGCGCGCTGGCGGCGCTTGGCATTCTGAGCGCTCCCTTCGTCTTCCACTGGATTTCGGCGGGCATGACCGGGTCAGCCGCCGCGACGTCGGCGCAATACCGTCAGGCGATCTGGGCGCGTGTGCTGGAGATCATTCAGGACCAGCCGCTGATTGGTCACGGCGTCGGCGCTCTCAGGACCTATCGCGAGACGATTCCCGCCGGGGAATTCCAGGGACAGCTGCTCATCCCCAACCATCCTCACAACATGGCGCTTCAGCTCTGGGCAGAGATGGGCCTTGCCGGCGCTGCGCTCCTGTCGCTGGCGATTGTGCTGGCCGCCTTTCGTCTGCCCCGGCCAGCGGACCTCGGCCCTGTTGCGCCCCGCATCGCCATGCTGGCGGGCGTCACGCTGGCGATTGGTATCGTGTCGTTCGATCTATGGAACCCTGGCTGGTGGGGCGCCGTCGCTCTGCTTTCGATCCTCTGCGCGGTTGAGGCACGCAAGCACTTCGCCGTGAAGGGCTAGTCGATGTCAGCGGCGCCGCACACCGCCAACAACTTCAATCTGCTGCGGCTGGCTTTCGCGCTCTTCGTTGTCGTCTATCATCTCGTCGCATTGTCGGCGGTTCTGGAGTGGCGCCCGTTCGAAGGCCCGCTCAGCGTGCTTGCCGAAATCGGCGTGCAGGGCTTCTTCGTCCTGTCCGGCTATCTGGTCTACAGCAGTCTGGATCGTTCGGATTCGGTCAGGCTCTACGCCGAGAAGCGCTTTCGCCGGCTCTATCCAGCCTATGCGACAGTCGTGATCGTCTGCGCCGCAGCCGGGTATGCGTTCAGCGCCGAGGCGCGCGCCAATCCTGTGGCCGTCGGCCAGTATCTCGGCTGGAATCTCGTCTTCGCCAACTTCATGGCGCCGGAGCTTCCTGGCGTGTTCGCGAACAATCCCATGCACGAGGTCAATGGCGCGCTGTGGACACTGAAGATCGAGGTGATGTTCTACATCGTCCTGCCCATGTTGGCCTGGCTGCTGAAAATTGCCGGGAAGGGGCGCTGGCTGCTGATCGTCCTGATCTATGCGGGCGCCGAAGTGTGGCGTCAGGTGCTTGCGGACATGGGGCAGCTGGAACTCTCCCGTCAGCTTCCCGGCCAGATGAGCTTTTTTGTCACCGGCTTGGCCCTCTATCGGCTGTCGCTGACAGGCGCATGGCGTCACGCCGCCGGCGTTGTCGGCGCAGGTCTGCTGGCTGCCTCCATGACGGTTGATGTTCTGGAGCCGGCACAGGCGCTTGGTCTGGGTTTGGCCACGATATGGATAGCCGCCGGCTGGCCCCGCCTGCCCGATGCGGCGCGTTTCGGCGACCTCTCCTACGGCGTCTACATCGTCCATTTCCCGATCATACAGACCGTGATCGCGCTCGGTCTCTTCGCCTCGCCATGGATCGGCGCGGGCCTGTCGCTCGGCGGGGCGGCGATCGCAGCGTTTCTGCTCTGGCATCTGGTCGAGCGCCCCTCCCTGCGCCGCGACAGCGCCTATCGCGCGGCCACAGCCTGAGCGCGCCGTTGACCTTTCGTGGAATCTGTCGCCCCGTTGTGACCGCACGCTGTTAGGTTGGGGGCGAGGTCAGAGTGGAGACGGACGTGTCGGAAGTCAGGATTCTTCCTGTCATCATGTCGGGCGGGTCGGGAACCCGGCTGTGGCCGCTGTCGACCGATGCGCGCCCGAAGCAGTTCCACGCGTTCGGCGGCGCCCGCACCATGATCGAGGAGACGGCGCTGCGGCTCTCGGGCAGCCATGACGGCTTCTCTTTCCTGCCGCCGGTCGTCATTGCCAACGCCGCGCACGGCGAGCTGGTGCGGTCACTGCTCGAAGCAAGCGGCATCGCGCCGGCTGCGATCGTGCTTGAGCCACAGGGGCGCAATACCGCCGCAGCCGCCGCAATCGCGGCGCTGGTCGCCCGCGAGATTGCGCCTGACGCGCATGTGCTGCTGGCGCCTGCTGATCACCTCGTGGTCAAGCCCGAAGCGTTCCTTGCGGCGATCCGCGCTGCGTCCGCCGTTGTTTCCGACCGCATCGTGACGTTCGGCATCACGCCAACCGGTCCGGAAACCGGCTATGGCTATATCCGCGAAGGCGAGGAGATTGCGCCGGGCGTCCACCGCCTCGCGGCCTTCAAGGAAAAGCCGGATGCCGCCACGGCTGACGCCTATCTGAGAGAGGGCGGCAATAGCTGGAATTCGGGCGTGTTCTTTTTCGCACCGGCCTTGCTGCTTGAAGAATTCGCCGCGGTCGCGGGCGACATCCGCGACGGCGCCGAGGCGGCGCTCGCCAGGGCCATCCGGAAGGACGGGATGATCCATCTCGATCCGGCTAGCTTCGCCGCCATCCGCAGCGAAGCGGTTGACCGCGCTGTCATGGAAAAAACCAGCCGCGCTGCGGTCGTGCCTTGCGACATTGGCTGGGCCGATGTCGGCTCGTGGGCCGAACTCTGGCGGCTGTCGGAAAAGGACTCAGGCGGCAACGCCGCAGACGGTTCTGCGACGCTTCTGGATTGCTCGAACACGCTGGTCCGGGCGGAAGGGGTGCAGGTGTCCGTGATCGGGGCGGAGGATCTGGTGATCGTCGCGACCGGCAAGTCGGTCCTTGTCATGCCGCGCGCCCGCGCGCAGGACGTGAAGAAAGTCATACCTGGTAAGGAATGACGCGTTATAACCCCGCCCGGTAACTGGCGGGCGTTCGCCCCGGAGGGTTCGAGACATGCAGCTTTTCATCGATTCCGCGGACGTAACCGAACTGCGCGCCGCCGCCGCCAGCGGCCTGATCGACGGCGTCACCACCAACCCGACGCTGATCGCGAAGTCTGGCCGCAAGATGAAGGAGGCGATCGCCGAGATCTGCTCCATCATTCCGGGTCCGGTCAGCGCCGAAGCCGTCGCCACCGATGTCGAAGGCATGCTTGCTGAAGGCCGCTATCTTGCGCGCATCGCCTCCAACGTCGTCGTCAAGCTGCCGCTCACCGAGAACGGCCTCAAGGCGACGCGCGTCCTGTCGGACGAGGGCATCCGTGTCAACGTCACGCTGTGTTTCTCGGCGGTGCAGGCGCTGCTGGCTGCGAAGGCAGGCGCCTATTTCATCTCACCCTTCATCGGTCGGCTGGACGACAAGGGCGTCGATGGCATGGAGCTGATCCACGAGATCCGGCAGGTCTATGACAATTACGGCTTCGCCACGAACATTCTCGCCGCCTCCATCCGGTCGGTGGAGCACGTGAAGCAGTCGGCGCTTGCAGGTTCGGATTGCGCGACGCTGCCGCCGAAGATCTTCGCAGCATTGTACAAGCACGAGCTGACGGATGCCGGCGTCGAGGCCTTCCTGAAGGACTGGGCGTCGACCGGCCAGTCGATCCTCTAGCCGGTCACGCCGAAATCCGCAGCGCCTCGGCGAACGCCAGGAACAGGTGATAGAGCGTGGACGCTGGCACGGTCGGCGAGATCGGACGCTTCTGTTCGTCGAACTGATCGATCCAGATTCCGGCCGGCTCAAGGGCCAGATACCGTGACAGCAGGAGACTGGCCGCTGTGTCGATTACAGGCGCCGGATCGACGCCGTCCAACTCGTACAGCGCGACCGCACCTTTTATTCGTTCAGCATTCGGCCAAGATCGCGAGGCGCGTGTAATCACTGCGCCATCATCGCGAAGGCCATTGAATGTCGCTCCGTCTTCCGGATCGACGCCGTAGCCCTCTGCGAAACGCAAGGCCGCGCGGATGTCGTCGGCCGTGTCGAGGCCAACCAGTTTGCGCGCCTCATTGAGGATCCAGGCCCATTCCATCAGGTGGCCCGGTTCGACCAGCCGGCCGTCGTCACCCGGCGCCCGGTTCCAGTCGTCCGTGAAGTACTCGGCCAGCGTGCCGGTCGGACGATCGAACAGGCGCGTCTGGAAGAGGCTGACCAGCTCTCGAACCGCGTCGGCGAAGCGCTCCTCCCCCGTCGCCTGATAGGCGGCGAGACAAGCCTCCGTCAGGTGCATATGCGGGTTCTGTTGCCGCCATCCCTTGTTGGGAACCTCGTTCCAGAACCCCTCGCCGCCGGGATGCCGCAAAGTCGTTTCGACGAAGTCGAGCGTCCGGTGAAGCCAATCGCGCGAGGCGCTGTCCTTCATCATCCGGTGGCGCCAGGCAAAGCCAAACAGGATGAAGGCATAGTCGTACAGATCGGGCGTCGTGTCTTTTACAGCACCTTCGCGTGACAGCGTACGGGCGAACCCCTTTTCAGGGCCAAGCCAGGTGCGGTCGGTCAGCCATGCAATCGCGTGTCCCGCCTGCGCGTTGCCGCTGCTCCATCCGAGCATATGCGCATGCGAGAACACGTAGGCTTGCCGTCCGGCGACGCGCGAGCGCTTGAAGTCCAATCCAGCGTCGCGCCCGGCAAAGGTCATCTGTTCGACCACGCCGCCATTCTTTTGATCGAAGCCATGTTCCGCCCACAAGGGCAGGGCCTTGTCGAACAACCACGCGCGAATGGCGCTGCGCGTCTTCAGGTTTGGCATCACCTTCATCGGATAGGTCCGTCACTGGCCTGCGCCAGAGTGTCCAAGATATCCGATACGAGAGAGAAAATATCGCTAACCGCCAGCGCGGGACAATTATCCTTTGGTTGGAGCGGCTTTGCCGCGTCAGGCAGACGCGAACCCTGGCGTCCAGAAACCAAACGCAGCGCATTCCATCGTAGGGTTGCGTGACCGGTCGATCTTGACGCCCAGCACCTCGACATTGGTTCCGCCAACCAGCGACACATTCTGCGCCAGCAGCTTGTAGTCTTTCCCGTCGGATACGTAGACGTATTGCGGTCCATCCTTGTCCGCCGACATCGACGGGTCCCGGGGCAGCTCGGCGATGAACTCCGGCGCCAGACCGGGTATCCAGGCCGCGCCGCGATCGGGCAGCCCGCCGAGTTCGACCGCGACCGGAAAGGCACCATGCTTCTTGTGGTAGGCCTGCAGGGCGTCGTTGAGCGTGACGAGATCGCCCACACGCTTGCGGTTGTGCAGGCGCGGATTGTTGCGGGCTGCGTCCGCCACGGCTGAATCGCCCGGCGGGAAGGCCGAGGCCTGCGGCTTTGCCTTGGGCGGCTCGGGCTGCGGAGCAGTCGCGGGCGCAGCCGGACGCGGCGCGGGAGCTGCGGCGACGGGCTCTGGCTGGCGGACCGGCGCGGGCGCAGGTTTCGGCTGAGGCGGCGCGGGCGTAGCAGCTGGGGCCGGGGCGGGCTTTGGCGCTTCGGCAAAGGGATCGGCGGCAGCGGCGGGCGCCGGTTCGGCTTTTTCCGGCTTGGCCTTGCCGGAGACCTTGGCGGGCTTCGCCTTGGGCTGGGGTTTCTCCTTGGGTTTCCGGCCCACGAAGGCCGCCAGCAGGATCAGGAGAAAGCCAAATCCGGCCGCGCCAGCGCCAGCATAAAGGGCCATCGGGGTCGCCAGGAACGCCTTGGCGTCCGGAACGCTGTCGAGCATCGCCAGCATGTCAGGCGGCGCATACTGCGCCCCGGCAACTGCCCCACCGCCCAGCATGGCCAGCAGGCCGAGAAAGATCAGAAAACCGCGCACAACTTCTCCCTCGCTTCCCTGACTCCTTAGCGTGCTGAAAGGCCCCTCTCAACAGGATCGCGCGTCCCGGCGGGCAGGTCCCGACAGATGACATTACCCCAATTCCGAGGCAAAAGGCCGCCATGACCAAACCCTCCGACATCGCTGGCCACATCGCAACTGCGCGGCGTGTCCTGGCCCTCGAAGCCGAAGCGCTGGGGCAACTGTCTCGCAGCCTGGACGACCGGTTCGTTGCGGCGGTGGATGCAATGCTGGCCGCCAAGGGGCGTGTGATCTGCACCGGCATCGGAAAGTCCGGGCATGTGGCGCGCAAGATCGCGGCGACGCTCGCCTCGACCGGAACGCAGGCCTATTTCGTCCACGCCACCGAGGCGAGCCATGGCGACCTCGGAATGATCGGGCAGGGCGACGTCATCCTGGCGCTTTCCAAGTCAGGCGAGACCCGGGAACTCGCTGACCTTCTAAGCTATGCGCGACGCTATTCCATCCCGCTGATCGGCATGACGGCCAAGGCGGAGTCCACGCTCGGCCGCGCGGCGAACATCCTGCTGCTGGTGCCGGACGCTGCCGAGGCCTGCGCCGAAACGAATGCGCCGACGACGTCCACCACCCTGATGATGGCGCTGGGCGATGCGCTGGCGGTCGCCCTGCTGGAGAGCAAGGGCTTCAAGGCCGATCACTTCAAGGTCTTCCATCCAGGCGGAAAGCTCGGCGCCATGCTGCGCACGGCTGCGGATGTGATGCACACATCGGCCGACCTGCCCCTCGTGGCGGCGGGCACGGCCTTCATCGAGGCGGTGAAGGCGATGTCTGGCAAGGGCTTCGGCGTGCTGGGCGTGGTCGCGCCGGATGGCCGCCTCGCAGGCATTGTCACTGACGGCGACCTGCGTCGGCATCTTACCTCCGGCAAGAGCGTATCGGTGATCGACGATGTGATGACGCGCTCGCCACGCACGGCCGAACCGGGATCGCTCGCCGCCGATGTCCTGCGCACCATGAACGAACGCAAGATCACGCAGGTCTTTGTGCTCGACGATGGCAAGCCCGTCGGTCTCATCCATCTCCACGACCTGCTCCGGTCCGGATTGGCCTGAGGCGGCGCGATGAAGTCCGTTCAATGAAATCCGTCATCGTCATCCCGGCGCGTTACGCCTCCACCCGCCTGCCGGGCAAGCCGCTGCAGCTGATCAACGGCGTCTCCATGCTCGCCCGCACCGTCGATGCGGCGCGCCGGGCGGGGCAGGCCACTGGCGCCTCGATCCTCGTCGCTACTGACGATGACCGGATCTCCGCGCATTGCCGCGAGATCGGCGTCGCCTCCGTGATGACGGATCCGGATCTTCCCTCTGGAACGGATCGCTGCCGCGCCGCCGTCGAGCTGACCGCACCGGAGGCCGACTTCATCGTCAATCTGCAAGGCGACGCTCCTTTCACGCCGCCCGGCCACGCCGCCGCCCTCATCGCCAACGCCGCGCGTGGCGATGTGGTGACGCCGGTGATCCCGCTTACGTGGAGCGCGCTCGACCGCCTGCGCGAAAATAAGAAGACGACGCCGTTCTCTGGCACGACTTGTATCCGAGGACCCGATGGCCGCGCGCTCTGGTTCTCCAAGCTGATCATTCCGGCTATGCGGAAAGAGGACAGGCTGCGCGCCGCCGGCCCGCTGTCGCCCGTGCTCCAGCATGTCGGCCTCTATGGCTATTCGCGCGAAGCGCTCGGCCGGATCGCGGCCCTGAAGACATCACGTTACGAGGAACTGGAAGGCCTTGAGCAGCTGCGCTTCCTCGAAAACGGGCTCAGCGTCTACGCCGTGGAGGTCGAACCTTCGGCGCTCCCCTCAGCCGGTATCGATTCGCCGGAGGACGTCGTGAAAGCGGAAGCCGCGCTGAAGGCGCTCGGCGATCCGTACAAGGCGTGATCCCGTGACCGCGCGTCTCATCATCGTTCGCCACGGCAACACGTTCGACAAGGGCGACGTGGTGACCCGCGTCGGCGGCCGCACCGACCTGCCGCTATCGGTCTCGGGCCGCGTGCAGGCCGAAGCGCTCGGTCGCCATTTCGCGTCATGGACGTTTGCGACAGCGCGCACCGGTCCGCTGAAGCGCACGCGCGAGACGGCCTCGGCCATTCTTGCGACGCAGGCCAGTCCGCCGGAGCTGGCGACCGCGCTTTTCCTGCGCGAGATCGACTATGGTCCCGACGAGAACCGGCGAGAGGACGAGGTCGTCGCCCGCATCGGCAAGGCCGCGCTGGAAGCCTGGGAGCGTGACAGCGTCCTGCCGCCCGACTGGCGCGCCGATCCCGCGGCCATCACCGGCAACTGGCAGGAACTCTTCGCGAAGCTGCGCGATCAGCCCGGCGACCATCTTGTCGTCACGTCTAACGGCATCGCCCGTTTCGCCCTTCACGCGGCCGGGGCGCCGCGCGCCGACGCCAAGCTGTCCACGGGTGCGTGGGGCGTCATCGCCCTTGAAGGCGAGGCCGTGCGCGTCACCGACTGGAATCTGCGACCGCCCGTCGCGGGCTGAGGCGCGATCCGTTACAGATTGCAGCGCAAGGTGATTTGCCCCTCGCGCCGCCGGGCGTCATGTCACCGGGCAAATTCCCGACAAGCGTGAGTGCGACCGACATGAACTTCATCGACCTTCAGGCCCAGCGCCAGCGCATCGCTCCCGAGATCGACGCCGCCATCGCGCGCGTACTCTCGACTTGCGGGTTTATCATGGGGCCCGAAGTCGCCAACTTCGAGAAGGCGCTCGCCGCTTTTGCCGGAGCGAAGCACGCGCTGGCCTGCGCCAACGGAACCGACGCGCTGCTGCTGCCGCTGCGCGCCTGGAATATCGGTCCGGGTGATGCCGTGTTCGTGCCGTCCTTCACGTTCGTCGCCAGCGCCGAGGTCGCCCCGCTGGTCGGCGCCAGCCCGGTCTTCGTTGATGTCCTGCCCGATACCTACAACATGGACCCCGCCAGCCTCGAAGCGGCCATCGAGTCCGTGAAGAAGGCAGGCAAGCTCAAGCCGCGCGCCATCGTCGCGGTCGATCTGTTTGGCCAGCCGGCGGACTATCCTGCAATCTCCGCCATCGCCAGGAAGCACGGCCTCAAGCTGATCGCCGATCAGGCGCAGGGTTTCGGCTGCACGCTCAACGGCCGCCAGCCGCTCGAATGGGCGGATGTCGCGACCGCCTCCTTCTTCCCGGCCAAGCCGCTGGGTTGCTATGGCGATGGCGGCGCCGTGCTGACGAACGACGACTCGCTCGCGGGCCTGGTCGATTCCATCCGCATCCATGGCAAGGCCAGCGCGGAGGATATGGCGGCCCGCAAGTACGACAACGATCCGCGCTATCTCAACATGCGCATCGGCGTGAACTCGCGCCTCGACGCCATCCAGGCCGCGATCCTGTCAGAGAAGTTGAACATCTACGCGGACGAACTGCAGAAGCGCGACGCCATCGCCCGGCGCTACAATGAGGGGCTGGCCAAACACGTCCGCCGTGTGCCGACAGTGATCAAAGGCGGTTTCTCAAACTGGGCCCAGTACACGATCGAGCATGACAATCGCGACGGCCTGATCGCGCATCTCAAATCGAAAGGCGTGCCGACAGCGATCTACTATCCGATCCCGATCCACATGCAGGATGTCTATGCTGTGTATCCGACAGCGCCCGGCGGTCTGCCGGTAACGGAAGACATCCGCAATCGCGTGATGTCGCTGCCCATGCATCCCTATCTGACGGCCGAGGATCAGGACCTTGTGATCGACGCGGTGCGCAGCTTCAACGGCTGAGGCTGAGAGCTAGCGCAGAAGATCGCGACCTGAGGGCGCCGGCGGGGTGTCCTTGGGGCCGGTCGCGCGGACACGAACGGAGCGCACCTCCATCTCGCGGTGCTTGTCGGGCGCAATGGGGCGGATGCCGACATAGTCATAGCCCATGTCGCCACCACGCTGCGGTGTGAAGAAGCTGAGCGCGTAGGGCTGGAAGTCCTGTGTCAGGCTGAAGGTCTGCCAGCCGCTTTCGCCTTCGACCTTCGAGAAATAATTGACTTCGAACTGGCTTGCCGGGAATTCACCGGCGCCGCGCGCTTCGACGATCACTTCGATCGGCCGCGACTCCATCGCGTACTCGATGTCCTCGGCGATCACGAGATGGGGGCCAAGACGTGGATCGTCATAGGTTGCGCCAGCATTGCGGTCGATCCAGAGCACGGGCGCCCCGCCGTCTGCGGGCGGCCGCACATCGATGCTCATGCCCGCGTCCTCGCCCGTGACAAAGCGGTTGAGTTCAACGCCATCAACGGTCACGTCTTCGACATTGCGTCCGCCGGCGCTCACGGGTCCCCGGGGCAGGCGTTCGGCATAGGGATCCAGCGCGACGAAGATGAAGGCCCCGGCGAGGGTGGCGGCAAGCGGATAGAAGAATAGATCGCGCATCCTGTCTCCCTACGCGAGCGATTAAGCGCCCGTAAATCCTCCCTGCGCACGGTGATAGAGGATTTCGCGCCGGGAAGGGCCGCCCCTGTCATGTTGCCGCCGCTCGATGCAGCACGCCTCAAGGCCGCCAACATCAATCCCGTCACTGGTCTCGCGACGGACTACCTCAATCATTACAACGAAGTAGCCATGACGATCGCCAGCCTCGGCGATATGCCGGAGATGCGAGATAGCGTCCTCGAGTGGCGCCCGCTCGGTTACCCCGCGCATTTTCTTCATACAGGATTCGCCGAACGCGGTCTGGCGATCGCCGCCTACATCGCCGCGCCGCGCGATGTGAAGACGCGCTTTCTGGCCATGCGTGAGGAACTCGACGCCAGCGTCGTCAGCGTGCAGCGGCGGCTGGAGGAAGGCCGCGAGCCCGCGTCCATGGGCGGCGATGCGGCGGCGATCTTCGCCGGCATCTCGCGCCTCGGCGGCGTCATCAATGGTGGCGAGTCTGCATCGATCCTGCAACGGTCTGCGGAACAGGCGCTGGTGGACTCCTTCTTCGCCTAGCTTCACATTCCGTCGGGCAGCGCCAGTCCGGAGTGGTTCCATGGTCGAGGTTCCGAAGATCGAAATCGCCATCACGCGCGAGGACAGGGCGACCGGCGGCCGCTATGTCGCCCGCGTGCCGGGAAAGCCTGAGGCCGAGATGACCTTCTCGAAGGCCGGCGAGAAGATCATCATCATCGACCATACGGGCGTTCCGGACGAACTGGGCGGCATGGGCGTCGGCAAGGCGCTGGTCGAATACATGGTGCATGATGTCCGCGCGCGCGGGCTGAAGGTCGTGCCCTTGTGCCCCTTCACCAACGCCACGCTGCGCAAGCATCCCGAATGGCAGGATATCCTGAAGGACCCGTTCTGAGAGGGCGCCTCAGCGCGCGATCAGCCAGACGACGCCTACCGCCAGCACGATGCCGATTCCCAGCCGCAGCAGCGAGACCGATGCGATGCCCGCTGGCGGGCCATCGGTGTTTCCGGCCTTACGACGTCCCGTGATCATCGGTCCGATAAGGTTGATGCGCTTCACAACGAGATAGAAAGCGATGGCGGCGATGTGCAGACCCACAACGGCCAGCACGACGTTGAAGAAGTCCTCGTGCAGATCAGTGATCTGCTTCACCGTGTCGTAGTCGGAGATATGCCGGTTGAGCGGGCCGGCGCTGATGAAGTCCGTGTCTGATGAGAACAGGCCAAGCCCCACCTGGATGGAAATGGCCAGCAGAAGGGCGATGACGCTCAGCGCGCCAAGCGGGTTGTGGCCAAAGCTTGCCCGATAGTCGGGTCTGAACAGCTTGCCGACATAGCCGACGACAGTGCGTGGTCCTTTGAGAAACCGCGCAAAGCGCGCGGTCTCGGGTCCGGCAAATCCCCAGTAGATGCGAAAGACCAGCAGGCCCAGCAGGATCAGGCCCGACCAGTAGTGGATGTCCATCCGCTTGTTTTCGACCGACCACCAGGACAGGCCGACAAAGATCACAAGCGACCAGTGGACGAGACGCGTCGGAACATCCCACACCCTCTGATGTGAGGGCGTGGGATGCGTTTCCGGTGCCGGATGGTCAGGCGCGTCCACGCGCCGGCCTAGTGGTCTTTCTCTTCCTCACGGAAGGTGTCGTGGCAGTTCTTGCAGGCGCCGCCCGTAACCGGGAATTGCGCCTTGAACGCAGCCGCGTCCGCCACGGTTGCCAGCTTTCCGGCTTCTTCGGCCAGCTTGGCGCGCGCCGCATCGAAGGTCGCGCGGTCGGTCCAGATATTGGCCTTGGCTTCGGTCTTGTTGCCGCTGTCTGGCCCGGTGCCGTCCGGGAACCAGTCGCCCATGGCGTCGGCGAACGCCTTCACATTGGCGGCGGCGGGCGCAACGGCAGCCATGTCGGGCGTTTCACTGCGGAAGTTGTCCTGCAGGACCTTCATGTTCTTGCCGAGGTGTTCGTAGTTCTCGTGACGCGCAGTCATGTAGGCGGCGACATCCGTCGTGTCCGGCATCGCGGCCGGACCGGCGAGGGCGGGAGCCGCAGCTGGCTCGGGCGTGGCGTCTGCGGCGGGCGTCGGCTCGGCAGGCTTTTCAGGCTCACCGCCGCCACACGCGGCAAGTGCAAACGCCGACGCGGCTGCGGCGGCAAACAGGATGGCTTTCATGTGATCGTCTCCCTCCAGACGTGGACAGCATGTCATGGCTGCTTGTTGCGAACGCTAGAAAGCGGCGCGCCGGGCGTCAACTCACGGTCAGGACAGCTTGTTCGGACACCGCACAGTTTCGTGTCAGGCGCGCGGATGCGCCTCAGCGTGAACCTTCATCAGGCGCGCGGCGTCGACGCCGGTGTAGATCTGTGTTGTCGACAAGCTGGCATGACCAAGCAGCGCCTGGATCGAACGCAGATCACCGCCATTGGCCAGGATATGCGTCGCAAACGAATGGCGGAGCGCGTGCGGCGTCGCCGTTTCCGGCAGACCCAGGCGCGCACGCAGCGATTCCATCAAACGCTGCACAAGGCGCGGGTTCAACGGACCGCCACGCGCGCCGCGGAAGATCGGCTCATCCGGAGCGGCGGGATAGGGGCACAATTTTACATACTCATTCACCGCTTCGCGCACGGCGCGGATCAGCGGCACCATGCGCACCTTGCGCCCCTTGCCGTAGACGCGCAGCGCTTCGGGCGCGGGTGCATCCTTGCCGGTCAGCCACAGCGCCTCGGACAGACGAAGGCCTGCGCCATAGAGCAGGGAAAGTATTGCGGCGTCGCGCGCCAGCAGCCACGGCGCCGTATCCTCGCCGTCGCCTTCGCCGGCCAGTTCGATCGCCTTCGGCGCAAGCTGTTCGGGAAGCGGACGCGGCAGGCGATGCGGCCGGCGCGGGCTCTCGAACATCATCGCCTTGGCGTTGGCGGCATCCAGTCTGCGATCAAGAAAACGATAGAAGGCGCGCAGGCTCGAAGCCGCCCTTGCGCGGGAGGAGGCGGCGAGATTGTCATGGCTGCGTCGGCGGGCCAGCCAGGCGACCACATCATGCCGCGACAGCTTTCTAAGATCCGAGACCGTCGGTTCGCCGCCGAGATGCTCGACCAGAAAGCCGATGAAATGGCCGACATCGCGCTGGTAGGCCTCGACCGTCTTGTCGGACGCACGCCGTTCCGTCTCGAGCCAGGTCGAGAACTCCTGAAGCGCCTCGCGTGCGGTTTGCGGTATCGCCATGCGCGGCATCATGACCCTCTACGGATTAAGGCTGCGTTTCTTCAAGGCCGGCCACAACGGAGGCGGCTATCCGCATGGTCGACCCCGGAGGTCCGGGTTGAACCCCGGCCCGGGCAGGGCCATCCTCGCGCCCATGCCGTCACCCGCCCGAATCGTATCGGTGCTGCTGCCACAGCCCCTGCCGGAGCCGTTCGACTACGAACTGCCCGAAGGCATGGAGGCTGTGCCTGGAAGCTTCGTTGTCGCGCCGTTGGGTCCGCGCGAGATGATCGGCGTTGTCTGGGCCGAACGGACAACACCGTCCAATCGCAAGCTCAAGGCTGTTGGCGGAATTATCGCCTCCGCGCCGCCGCTGCCGTCCTCCATGCGCGCCTTCATCGAACGTGCCGCGCGCTATGTCTGCGCGCCTGTCGGCAATGTCCTCGCCATGGCGATGCGTTCGCGCGAAGGGCTGGAGCCTGCGCCGACCGAAACGCTCGTCATCGCGACGGGCGAGGCGCCCGACCGCATGACGCCTGCGCGCGAAAAGGTTCTGGCGCATGCGACCATGCCGCTCTCTGCCGCCGAGCTGGCGCGGCAGGCCGGCGTCTCATCGGGCGTCGTGAAGGGACTTCTCGATGCGGGCGCGCTGCAGCATGTCGAGCGTTCGCTTGACCCGCCGTTCGATCCGCCGGATCCCGGACGCCCGTCGCGCGATCTCACCGAGGAACAGTCAGACGCCGCGCGCTACCTGCAGGGTATGATCCGTGATGGCGGCTATCGCGCCGCGCTGCTCGATGGCGTCACTGGCTCGGGCAAGACCGAAGTCTACTTCGAAGCCATCGCCGAAGCGCTGCGCAACGATCCGGATGCGCAGGTGCTTGTTCTCCTGCCGGAGATCGCGCTGACACAGGCCGTCACGACGCGCTTCGAGGAGCGCTTCGGCGCCACGCCGGCGGAATGGCATTCGGCTGCCGGCTCGGCCGCGCGCCGCCGCGTCTGGCGCGAAGTCGCCGCGGGCAGGGCGCGCATCGTCGTCGGCGCGCGTTCGGCCCTGTTCCTGCCTTTCCGCAAACTCAAGCTGATTGTCGTCGATGAAGAACACGATCAGTCCTACAAGCAGGAAGACGGCGTCATCTATCACGCCCGCGATCTTGCCGTTCTGCGCGCCTCGATGGAGCCAAGCTCCATTGTTCTCGCCTCCGCGACGCCATCGCTCGAGACCATCGCGAACGCGCAGGCTGGCCGCTATGCCCACCTCAAGCTCAGCGCGCGCCCCGGGCTGTCGCGTCTTCCGTCGATCGCGCTGGCCGACATGCGGACCAATCCGCCGGAAGCGGGGCGCTGGATCGGGCCAGACCTTGCAACCGCCATCGACGAGACGCTGGCGGCGAAGGAACAGGCGCTCCTCTTCCTCAATCGCCGGGGCTATGCGCCACTGGTGCTGTGCCGCGCGTGCGGCGAACGGCTCAAGGCGCCGGATTCCGACAGCTGGCTGGTCGAGCATCGCTATACCGGCATGCTGGTCTGTCACCTCACCGGTTTCACCATGCGCAAGCCGCTGCAATGTCCGCATTGCGGCGCCAAAGGCTCTCTCACCAGTGTGGGTCCGGGCGTTGAACGGCTGGCCGAGGAAGTCCACACGCGCTTCCATGGCGCGCGTGTCGAGGTTCTGTCGTCCGACACTGTGACCTCGCCCGAAAACCTCCGCGAGTTGATCGCGCGCATGGAGGCGGGCGCGATCGATATCCTGATCGGCACGCAGATCGTGGCGAAGGGCCACAACTTCCCCACGCTGACGCTGGTCGGCGTCGTCGATGCCGATGCAGGTCTGCGCGGCGGCGACCTTCGCGCGGGCGAGCGCACATTCCAGCTGCTGCTTCAGGTCGCCGGCCGCGCCGGCCGGGCCGACAAGCCGGGCCGGGCCATCATCCAGACCTATTCGCCCGAAAGCCCCGCCATCGCGCTGCTGGCCGCCGGGGATCGCGACGCCTTCCTGGCCTACGAACTCGATCAGCGCCGTCTTGTGTCTTTCCCACCCTATGGGCGCCTTGGCGCGGTCATCGTCTCCGCGCCCGGCGCCGAACAGGCCGATGAAGCCGCCGCCGCACTCAGCGAGAACCAGCCAAACGCCACGGGCGTGGAAGTGTGGGGACCAGCGCCTGCGCCGATCACCATCCTGCGCGGGCGGCACCGCCGTCGCTTCCTCGTGCGGTCCGATCGCAACGTCGATCTCTCGGCTTTTCTTGCGGCCTGGAAGGAGCGCGTAAAGCTGTCTTCCGCTGTTCGCGTCACGCTCGATGTCGAGCCCTACAGCTTTATGTAGAAAACAAAAGCGCAGGCCGCTTCAGGAAACGGCCTGCGCATCAGGTACATTGGCGGTCCGCCGGCTTCTTGTGGCTCGGCCTTGAGCTCCGGGGGGATTAAGCGACCACCAGATTCCGTCCGGCTATTTCACCTTCCTGCCGTTCATCAGGGCCATCTGGATGGCGGTGAAATCGCCCGGCGAGGCCTTCTCCAGCTTCGCCTGCATTTCGTTGCGGATCGGGCTGATCCGGCCGTGCGCCCACTGTTCGAGCTTGTAGGCGGCATCCCAGTCCTGCCGTGCGATAACCGGATCAAGCTTGGCGAGAAAGTCCCGCCCGGCCGCGTGCACCTGCTCGCAGGCCGCCTTGATCGCCGCATCGACGGCCTTCTCGTCGAAGGTCATCTTTACCTTGGAGAAGTCGAACTTGTAGCGGCCGTCCTGCGGGGCGTAGGCCCCGCCCGCGACCTGAACATTGGCGTCGACATTCCATGTCGCCAGCGATGATGGCTCCGTGAACTGGCCTTGATCGTAGCGCCAGCCCGATCCGAAGCGCGCATACTGGTCGCGCCCGGGGCAATATTGCGCCACGCGCGCGTCGACGAATTCGTCATAGCGCTTCTGCACGGCGTGATGCTTGCGGATGACGGGCTCGTACTGGGCGCGGTTGAACTCGAAGTCCTCTGGCGACAGCGTTCCTTCGGCTTCGACGACAGGCACGTCGTCGGCCGGAGCGGAGTTTCCCGCTTCAGCCATCACCGCCGCGATCATCATCGCGATCTGGGCTTCGTCATACGGCGCGAAGTTGCGCGCCAGCGTGTCGCGCATCAGCGGACGCATGGCGGGCTCCACATTCTGAAGCGTCAGCTCGACAAGGCGCTGCTGGTCGGTGCGTAGCTTGACGGCGCCGCCCGTCTGGGCCTCGCCCGAGGTCGGGGAGAGGAACACGATGGCGACGCAAACGGCCGCCAGCGGATAGAGCAGCCGCATGCGCGGCGGAGCCGTGTCAGTTGCAGCCTGCGTGGAGGGCAAGGGGAGATTGTCAGACACTGGAAGATTTCCTTCTTCTCTTATTTTTATGACGGCGCCGGATGTTTCCGTGCACCGGGGAGGAGTGTGGCAGGGCTATTTGCCAGCCGGGGGCTGCGGAACGAACGCGATGTGCGGACGGTCCGGCGCAACGCCGGGCGACAGCGCGGCCGGCGCGGCGACACCGGATGCGCCAAGCGAATGGATGAAGGCGTAGATCGCCCGCAGGTCCGTATCGCTCATCGCCATCAGGCTCGGCCACGGCATGGGCGGGCGGCCCCGTCCGTTACGCGCCATCTCAAGGAACTGCTCCTCATCCATGTTCTGGACGCTGAGGCGCAGGTTCGCCGGGTAGGTGACGCCCCAGGGCCCCGAGAAGCCGACATCGCCGCCCTTGAGCCAGTCGGACTCGGGCATCGCCACGCCGGTCATCATCAGTTGGTCGACATAGCCCGGCGTGTGGCAGTCATTGCAGCCGCCGATTTTCACAAGATAGCGGCCGGCGTCGATCTGCGAGTCCGCCTGGACATGTTCGGCCGGTGTGGTCGCGGCATTGGTTGCCGGCGCAGCGGTGGCGCGACCGCCGCAAGCCTGCAGGGAGAGAAGGGCGGCAACCGCCAGAAAGGCGGCATGCATGCGGATATTGGTGGTGTGGGTAGACATAGGTGCTTCCTTTCGCCGGCGTGGATCGCCGGTCGCTTGCTGGTTTGGCGTTGGTCTTCTTGGTGTCGTGTCCGGCCGCAGCTTTTGCTGTCTGGGAGAGCCGGATTACTCGTATCAGCGTCAGTCGGCCTGACAGGCCCTCTCGATCATGCGCGTTCCTCTTTTTTCTTTTCTTTTTTTGTTATGCCTATTCCCTGGGCTTCGACGGCGCTGCGCCAGCCATAGAAGCCGGCGTGCACCTCGTCCCAGGTCGGAAGTGATTTCATCGTGTTGAGCCAGCGCCACACATTGCTCCATGGGCGCAGGTCGAATCCTACAAGCTCGCCCGCCGAAACGATGCCGGAGCCGAAATAGTCCGCGATGGTGATCGTGTCGCCGCAGATGAAAGGCTTGGATCCGATCCATGCGTCGAGCGCGCGCAGGCGCTTGGCGGCGCGGGGTTCGTGCAGGGCGATGAATTTCTGCTGCGCATCGCCCGCCATGCGGTAGTGCGCCAGCACGCGCGAATAGACGAGACCGTAGACATAGTCGCGCATCATCGACGTGTTGAAGAAATCCATCACCTCGTTGACGCGGGCGCGCGCCCTCAGCGCTTTCGGATAGGCCGGGCTGTCCGTGAGGTCGGCGAGGTATTTCAGGATGGCCGAGCTCTCGGTCAGCACGAAATCGTCGTGCTCCAGCACCGGCACGGCCTGATTGGCGTTGAGCCGCGTGTACCAGTCCGTGCGGTTCTCGTCGGAGAACAGATCGATCAGGTTGTAATCGAGGGGGATGCCGGATTCCGACGCAAACAGGATGATCGGGCGGCAGGTCGTCGAGCCGGGATCATAGTGCAGCCGGAGAACTCCCGGCGCCTTCCAGGAAAGAGGAGGGGAGATGGTCCTGGAAGGGGCCGGGGGAGTCATAAGGAGGTCACTCGTACGATTTGGCTTCGTCTTCTTATGAGTAGTCTTCTGCGTCGGCGGTGTCTTTGACATCTCATCCGTGAGGGCCATGTACGGCTTGTCGCACCGGGTCTCAACCCGAACTATTGCAGATCGTTCGGCATTATTGCATAACTAACCATGTTCGAATGGGGCGACCTGAGGCACTTTCTGGCTGTCGCGCGCAGCGGTAGTACCTTGTCTGCGGCCAAAATTTTGGGCTGCAATCAGACGACTGTAGCCCGCAGGATCGCAGCCCTTGAGGAAGCCATCAGCGAGAAGCTGTTCGACAAAACTGCAGGCGGTTACCGGCTGACCGAGCTTGGGTCTGCGATGGTGCAGAGCGCCGAGCGGGTGGAATCGGAGATGGAGAGCTTCGGCCGGATGGTCGCCCAGCGCAGCCGCAAGCTGCTCGGCATGATCCGGGTAACCACCAATGACGTGCTGGCCGATTGCCTCCTGACGCCATGGCTGCGGGAATTCACCCAGCGTTTTCCCGTCGTCCAGGTCGAGACGATCATCACTGACCGTCAGATGGACCTTTCGCGCGGCGAAGCCGATATCGCCCTGCGCGCTGCAACGCTCAGCGCCGGTCCCATGGGCGATGATATCGTGGTGCGCCGGCTCGCGACCGGAAAGTGGGGTGTCTACGCATCGAAGAGCTATGCTGCGGAAAACGGCCTGCCCACGACGCCGGAGGAACTGGCCCAGCATCCGGTCATTGCGGGATCGGGCGAGCTGGCGCGCTTTGATCCCGCCTTCATGAAGGTGATCCGCGCGCGTGGCGGCGTCATCCGGCAAGCCTCGTCCTCCATCCTGAACATCGCCGGTGCGGTCCGGAGCGGGCTTGGCTGCGGACCCTTGCCCTGCGTCCTGGGCGAACTCGATTCCGATCTCATCCGCTGTTTCACGTTCGACGAGGCGGACTATGCGCTGCTTCTGATGACGCGGGAGGAACTGCGGAATCTTCCCCACGTGCGCGCCTTCAACGACTTCATCGCTTCGCGAACGTCCGCGCTTAGGCATATGATCGAAGGGCGGGACCAGATCCGGTAACGGACGCAATGGCCCGTGGGACGCCAGGGAGGGCGCAATGGGATATCTGAGGCTACGCCAGATCTGCCTGGTGGCGCGCGATCTTGCGCCGGTCGAGGCGAAGCTGACCGCAATCCTGGGAACAGAGGTCTGTTATCGCGATCCCGGCGTCGGCAAATATGGTCTGCACAATGCGCTGTGGGCGCTGGACGGGACCTTTCTGGAAGTCGTTGCGCCGAAGGATCCGAAGTCCGACACCGCCGCTGGCCGCTATCTCGACCGCCGCAAGGGTGATGGCGGCTACATGTACATTCTCGATTGCGATGATCTCGATGCGCGCCGTGAGCACTTCAAGGCGATGGACGTGCGCATGGTGCAGGATCTCCATTCGGGCGACGAGACGCTCTGGTCGGAAGCGATCCACCTGCATCCACGCGACACGGGTGGTTGCCTGTTGTCGATCGACCGGCATTCGGGCGGCGAGAACACGATGGGCGGCTACAAATGGGCCGGACCCAGCTGGCAGGAAAAGGTCAACCCGGACATCGTGATCACCGGTGCGACCATGCAGTGCGACGATCCCGAGGCCGTCGCCGAACGCTGGGGCCTCATCCTGCGCCGTCCTGTGCTTGATGCCGGCGACAATGTCCGCGTGATGAATGTCGACAATGCCGAGGCGCGCTTCACGCCGCTGGCCGATGATCGCGGTGAGGGTGAAACCGAAGTGTATCTGCGTTGCGCAGACGCTGGCGCCGTGCTCGCCGCCGCCGAGCGCGAAAAGGCGCGCACGGGCGAGATCAACGGCAAGCCGTTCTTCGAGGCCTGCGGCGTTCGCTTCCTGTTGGTGTAATGCATGACCGTTTATTCCATCGCACAGCTGAAGTTCACAGACCTTGAGGCCTACCGCCGCTACCAGACGGCCTTCCCGGCCGTGTTTGCGAAATTCAGCGGCAAGGTTGTGGTTGCCGATGAGTCGCCTGTCGTGCTCGAAGGCGAGTGGCCGCGGGATAAGATCGTGATTCTTGCCTTTCCGGATGAGACAGAGGCGCGTCGCTTCGCGACCTCCCCGGAATATCAGGCCATCGCGAAGGACCGGAAGGCCGGCGCGGACGCGGTTGTGATCATGGCCAGGGGCTTTGGCTCAAAAGACTAGAGCGTCCACACCCGCGCGGTCTGGATCGGATGGTTCTCGATCTCGGTCGTGGTCTGCACGGAATACTCCGCCACCTGCCGGAAAGCGTCGCGCGGGAAGTAGGTGCGGCCGGGATCGCCCGCGAAAACGGTGATGCCTGCACCATGCGCGCGTTCGAGGAAGGCGCGGAACATCTGCGCGGGGCGCTGCTCGTAGAACACATCAGCCGCAGTGATTATATCGAATGGCGGCGGATCGCCCTCCAGCAGGCTGCCGGCGATGTAGCGGATCAGGACGCCATTGAGGTCGGCGTTGAGCGCGACCGCCGCCTCGCACATCGGATCGATATCGTTGGCCGCAACCTCCGATGCGCCTGCCAGCGCGGCGGCGACCGCGACGAGGCCGGAGCCCGAGGCGATGTCCAGCACGCGCTTGCCCGCGAACTGCGCGTGATGCTCGGTCGCATAGCGCGCCAGGGCCTGTCCGCCGGCCCATGGAAACGCCCAGAAGGGCGGGGCGACATTGGCGCGCGCAAGGTCTTTCTCGGTGGCTTCCCACAGCGGCGTCAGCTCGTCGGCCTGATAGACGCGAAGCGGCAGCCCCGGCAGCGTCGTCACCCGCGTATTGGCGCGAATGAACGTCCGCGCATCCTCCAGCGTGGCGATCGCCTGCTTGCCTTGCACCGAAACCCTCTCCACAGTGGGCCGCCCATCAGCGGCGACCTTTACCCACCCATGCCAGATAGCCCAGCTCTCAGCCAGCTTGCCCAAGCGGCCCGCGCCGCCCGCAGCCGGGCCTACGCTCCCTATTCGAAATTCCACGTCGGCGCAGCCGTCCTGCTCGACAACGGCGAAAGCGTTATGGGCGCGAATATCGAAAACGCCAGCTACGGGCTCACCTGCTGCGCCGAGCGCGTCGCGATCTTCGCGGCGACGGCCGCGCATCCGGGCGCACGGATTACAGCCCTCGCGGTCAGCGCGGGCGATGACGCCTATCAGCACGCCAGCGATAATGAGCGCATGCCCTGCGGCGCCTGCCGTCAGGTGATGATGGAATTCATGGCGCCGGAAGCCCCCGTCTGGATTGACGGCGTGGGCGCAATGGCGCTTTCAGATCTACTTCCCACTCCCTTCAAGCTGCGGACAGACACATGACCGACTTCACCATGTTCGATCTCAAGGTCACGGACGGCGTCGCTGTCGCAACCTTCAACCGTCCGGACAAGATGAACACGTTCACGCCGGTCGTGATGCGCGAGATGATCCAGCTGTTCGACATGACGGACGCCGACGACGCGATCCGCGCCGTCGTGATCACGGGCTCCGGCCGGGCCTTTTGCGCCGGGGCCGAGCTGGGCATCGCGGGCGGCGACACGTTCAACTACAACAAACGCGCATCCGGCGACGAAATCATCCACAACGGCATCCGCCGCGATGGCGGCGGCCGCGTCGTGCTCCGCATCTATCGCAGCCTGAAGCCGGTGATCGCCGCCGTGAATGGTGCGGCTGTCGGCGTCGGCGTCACCATGCAGCTGCCGATGGACTTCCGCATCGCCTCGACGGCGGCGAAGTTCGGCTTCGTCTTCTCCCGCCGGGGCATCACGCCCGAGGCCTGCTCCAGCTGGTTCCTGCCGCGACTGGTCGGCGTGCCGACGGCGCTGGACTGGGTTTATTCCGGCCGCGTGTTCGACGCCAACGAGGCAAAGGAGAAGGGGCTGGTGCAATCGCTGCACGCGCCGGATGATCTTCTGCCCGCCGCCATGGAACTGGCGCACAAGGTCACGGAGAAGTCGGCGCCTGTATCAGTCGCTATCTCGCGCCAGATGATCTGGCGCATGATGGGCGCCGAGCATCCGATGGACGCGCACAGGATCGACAGCCGCTCGCTGCAATCGCGCGGCCAGTCGGCGGATGTGAAGGAGGGCATCGAAAGCTTCATGCAGAAGCGCGATCCGGTATTCCCGAACCACGTCGCGGGCGACTTCCCCGCCGATCTCTTCGCGGCGGAGCCGGAGTTCGAGTAGCGAGCGCTACTTCTTCTCCACCACCTTGATCGTGTCGGTGGAATTGTCGGTGGCGTAGGGATAGCCCGCCGTGATCACGAAGCGCTTGATGCTGTTGGCCGCTTCGTGACGGCTGACGGCGTCGAGGATGTCGTCGAACGAGCGCGGTTCCTCCGGCTCCAGATCGGCGTTGACACCCCACACCAGCGAGAGCTTGCGCGCCGTCGGCAGCGAGGGCGTCAGCGCATGGATCGGCTGGCGCGGACGCGTGGCCGAAACGCGCTGGGCCGATGAGCCCGAGCGCGTGAACACGACCAGCGGGCAGTCGAGATCGTCGGCCAGCTTGGATGCGGCGCGGGCGCAGGCGTCCGCGGTGGACGGCTCCGTTACGGGCGGGACCGGGAAGGTGGGGTTTGCTTCACGGTCGGTCTCGATAGCGCGGATGATGCGATCCATGATGGCGACGGCGGCGGTCGGGTGGCGGCCCACGGCGCTTTCGGCTGACAGCATCACGGCGTCCGCGCCCTGATAGACGGCCGTGGCGACGTCATTCGCCTCGGCCCGCGTCGGCACCAGCGCCTCCACCATCGATTCCAGCATGTGTGTGGCGACGATCACGGGTTTGCCGTGCGCGCGCGATGTCCGCACGATGCGGCGTTGCGCGATTGGCACCTGCTCGGGCGACAGTTCCACGCCAAGATCGCCGCGCGCCACCATCACGGCGTCGGCCTGTTTCACGATGGCGTCGAGATCATCAAGCGCGGCCGGCTTCTCGATCTTCGCGACGATCGGCACCCCGCCGCCAAAGGTCTTCCTGGCCAGCGCCACGTCCGCCGCACGCTGGACGAAGGAGAGGGCGATGTAGTCGACCCCTTGCTGCAGCGCGAATGCGCCGTCGGCGATGTCCTTCTCGGTGAGGGCCGGGATCGGAATCGGCCGTCCAGGCGCGGCGATCCCCTTGCGGCTCAGAATGCGGCCCGGCGCGACGGGGCGGGCGATGCGATCCTTCCCGTCCACTTTCACGATGTGCAGCATCATCTTGCCGTCATCGATCAGCAGCCGGTCGCCCAGCTGCAGCGAGGCCACCAGCTCCTCGTGCGGGATCGGGATGATTTCCGGATCGTCCGACTTGCTCGCGACGGTCAGCCGGAGTTCGGACGACATGCGCACATCGCTCTGTCCGTTCGGCAGATCGCCAACGCGCAGTTTCGGTCCCTGCAGGTCGGCCAGAAGCGCCAGCGGCCGGCCGATCGAGGTTTCGGCTTCGCGCGCGGCTGCGATCCGCGCGGCGTGCTGGGTATGATCGCCATGGCTGAAATTGACACGGAACAGGTCGACGCCCGCCCGCAGCAACTCTTCCATCTTCAGCGCGCCGTCGCTGGCCGGTCCAAGCGTGGCGAGGATTTTTGTGCGGCGGCGGAAGGCGGCTGTCATGGCGCATGTCCCTGCGATTCGCGCCGGACCCTATCAGGTTCGCGGCAGGATCGCAGGGGCCGTCCAACCAATTCCTGCGCGGGCTTGCCTAGTTGCGGCGTCCCGCGGCGGGCGCGCGGAATTCAATGCGTTTTCCGTCCGGCGTAATGCGCGTGCAGGGCGACTGGCGCACATCTTCAATCCACCTGCATTCCTCCTTCGAGCCATCGCTCAGGAAGTCGGTGCCGATGCCATTGCGCTTGTTGTTGACGTAGATGCCTTCGAAGTGCGTGCCGTTGGCGTATGTCACAATCACCTTGCCGTTCAGCATGCCGTTGGTCCAGACGCCGTTCAGCGTGCCGGAGTTGGATTGTTCGACCGCCTGGCCGTGGGGCAGGTGATCGTAGAACTCGCCGGTGATCTTGCGGCCGTCCTTGAAGGTCAGCTCGCCGGCGCCCTGTTGCACGTCGTTCACGAACGGTCCGCGGAACACCCGGCCGTCGCCGAACTGCACGATCGCCTGACCGTGTCGCTGATCGTTCACATAGGGACCGATGTAGACGTATTCGCCGCTGACCTCGGCCATCTTGCCCTGGCCCTGGCGCTTGTCGTTCACCCACTCGCCATCGAATGTCCACTTGCCATCGCCGCTGGTGTAGACGCCGTGGCCATTGCGGCGGTCGCCCTTCCACTCGCCGACATAGAGCGATCCGTCCGGGAAGCGCTGTGTGCCTTCGCCATCGCGCTTGCCGTTCAGATAGCCGCCTTCATAGGTCGAGCCATCCGTGAAGGTCATGCGGCCCTGGCCGCTGCGCACGCCCAGTACGAAGTCGCCTTCATAGCGTTCGCCCGATTCCAGCGTCTCGATGCCGTGGCCATTCATCTGGCCCATCTCATAGCCGCCCTCATAGACATAGCCATTGGGGCAGGCGTAGACGCCACGCCCTTGCCGCTGACCGTTGAGGAACCCGCCGGTATAGGTGCAGCCATTGGCCAGCGTCTCGGATCCCTGACCATTGCGTGTGAGATCGATGCCGATCGAAAGCAGATTGGTGACGCCGCCGCGCTCGGCGCAGGCGCAGTTGATCACGGGCGCTGCATGCGTCCCGCCGGGCGTCACCTGACCGATCATCCGCTCGGGCGCGATCGCCGGCGCGCTGCCGCGCTTGCACTGGAAGGTGATGTCCTTGAGCGTGACGTCGCCGGACGCCTGCGAGCCGTTCACCAGCCGCAGCTCGACATTCGATCCATCGCAACCGAGGGCCGGCGACGCGCGCCATTCCACCTGGCGTCCGTCAGACCAGTTGATGCCGGGCTGCCAGGCGGGTCCCTGCCATGCACCCGCAGCCAGCGTCAGCGGCGCAACCACCAGGCCGATGGCTGCTGCAACGATTCCCGCGCGCCGCACGAAAGCCGCGCGTGATCCTCTGGCGAACATAAACGTCTTCTCCCCGAATGCCGGATGACCTGAAATTCATCGTCCTCAGTGCCGCGTCAAGTTAGCCAAACTGTGGCGCAGAAAGGGCGA
The DNA here is from genome assembly GCA_041398245.1 of Hyphomonadaceae bacterium. Classification (GTDB taxonomy): domain Bacteria; phylum Pseudomonadota; class Alphaproteobacteria; order Caulobacterales; family Hyphomonadaceae; genus UBA7672. Next base: position 264,098 of record JAWKVC010000002.1, on the reverse strand, counting down.
GGGCGCCGGTTAACGCCGCAGCGGAACCGGGGCCTGTCTGCAGGCGTTTTTGGCGTGACATTCACAAAATCAGGAGTTCCGTCATGCCCCGGACTATCGCCTTTGTGCCTGCCTTTGCGCTGCTGGCGGCGTCACTGACTGCCTGCGGCACGAATATGGAGCAACGGGCGGCCACGGGCGCCGCCGCTGGTCTGGTGGTGGCCGGTCCTGTCGGCGCCGCCGTCGGGGCGGGCGTTGGCGCTGTCGTGAACGAGGCTGAGGAAGACAAGGCCGACTAGGCCGCTGGGGTCGCCTGCGCGACCCGGTAACCACACATCGCAGCGAGCCGGACGCGAGGGGCTTCGCGTCCGGCCACTGTTGTGGGACAAAGACCGCAAAGTCTGGCCGGCCCCGATGGCCGCGCTGGACGCCACGAAAAACACGGATGTGGGGTCTGACATGACGATGCGGTCTTTCCTGATGCTGGGCCCGATGCTGGGCATGAGCGCCTCCGCCCTGCTGCTCGCGGCCTGCGGCAACAACATGGAACAGCGCGCGGCGACGGGCGCAGCCACCGGCCTCATCATCGCCGGCCCGGTTGGCGCGGCTGTGGGCGCCGCGGTCGGCGCTGTCGTCAACGAAGTTGAGGAAGAGAAGAAGTAGCGCAAAGCGCTTCTCTCCTCCTGCCAGGGCTTGGCAGCAGCGCATCGCGGAGCACTGGCGAACAGAGCCGGAACCGCCCATATTGCCGGCATGGCGAAATCTCCCACCAGGGCTCCTGCGAAGGCGGGCCGGAAACCGTCGGCGTCGAAGTCGCCCCCGGCCCACAAGCGCGGGCAGGGCGTGGGCGAAGCACCGATGGCCGAGTTCAAGGCGCAGATGAAATCCGCGGTCGCCATCGCGGAAGGCAATCAGGTGTGGACGCCGCACCGGCCCGAACGCAACTGGGACAAGTTCGAGGGCGGCAAGACCTTCCGTGTCGCTTCGAGCTATGAACCAGCCGGCGACCAGCCGCAGGCCATCGCGGATCTGGTGAAGGGCGTCCAGGAGAACGAGCTGGATCAGGTGCTGCTCGGCGTCACCGGCTCCGGCAAGACGTTCACGATGGCGAAGGTGATCGAGGCGGTGCAGCGGCCCGCGCTGATCCTCGCGCACAACAAGACGCTGGCCGCGCAGCTCTATGGCGAGTTCAAGAGCTTCTTCCCCGACAACTCGGTCGAGTATTTCGTGTCGTACTACGACTACTACATGCCCGAGGCGTATGTGCCGCGGACGGACACGTATATCGAGAAGGAATCGTCGATCAACGAGGCGATTGACCGGATGCGGCATTCGGCGACGCGGGCGATTCTGGAACGGGATGATGTGATCATCGTGGCCAGCGTGTCGTGCATCTACGGCATCGGCTCGGTCGAGACCTACACGGCCATGACGTTCGAGCTCAGTCATGGGCAGGCGATTGATCCGCGGCAGGTGGCGGCGGATCTGGTGGCGCTGCAGTACAAGCGGAATGACCAGGCGTTCGGGCGGGGGACGTTCCGGATGAAGGGGGATACGCTGGACGTGTGGCCGGTTCACCAGGAGGACCGGGCCTGGAAGATCAGCTTCTTCGGCGAAGAGATCGACAAGATCACGGAATTCGATCCGCTGACGGGCAAGGCGACGCGGCCGCTGGACAAGATCAAGGTCTACGCCAACAGCCACTATGTGACGCCGCGCCCGACGCTGAACCAGGCGGTGGAAAGCATCAAGGAGGAGCTGCGCCAGCGCCTCGCGCAACTGAACCAGCAGGGAAAACTGCTGGAGGCGCAGCGGCTGGAGCAGCGCTGCCAGTTCGACATCGAGATGCTGCTCGCCACCGGAAGCTGCGCCGGCATCGAGAACTACAGCCGCTATCTCACCGGCCGGCGTCCCGGCGAACCCCCTCCGACATTGTTCGAATACCTGCCGGACAACGCCATCATCTTCGTCGACGAAAGTCACCAGACCATCCCGCAGATCGGCGCGATGTTCCGCGGCGACTTCAACCGCAAGTTCACGCTGAGCGAATACGGCTTCCGCCTGCCCAGCTGCCTCGACAACCGCCCGCTGAAGTTCGACGAGTGGGAGAAGATGCGCCCGCAGACGATCCACGTGTCGGCGACGCCCGGCCCGTGGGAGCTCAACCAGACGGGCGGGGTGTTCACCGAGCAGATCATCCGCCCGACCCACCTTGTTGATCCGCCCGTGGAGGTGCGCCCGGTCTATCGCGACGGCGCCAACCAGGTCGATGATTGCATCGGCGAGGTGAAGGCGACGGCGGAGAAGGGCTATCGCTCGCTGGTCACCACGCTCACCAAGAAGATGGCCGAACAGCTGACCGAGCACATGCACGATCTTGGCGTGAAGGTGCGCTACATGCACTCCGACGTCGACACGATCGAGCGCATCGAGATCATCCGCGATCTGCGGCTGGGCGTGTTCGACTGCCTGGTGGGCATCAACCTGCTTCGCGAGGGCCTCGACATTCCCGAATGCGCCTTCGTCGGCATTCTCGATGCGGACAAGGAAGGCTTCCTGCGCTCCGAAACCTCGCTGATCCAGACCATCGGCCGCGCCGCCCGCAATGCGGCGGCGAAGGTGGTGCTCTATGCCGACACCATCACCGGCTCGATGGAGCGCGCCATGGCCGAGACGCAGCGCCGGCGCGAGAAGCAGGAGGCGTTCAACGCCGAACATGGCTTCACGCCGAAGACGGTGTTCTCAGGGGTCAAGGACGTGCTGGAAGGCGTGACGTCAGACAGGACGAAGGGCCTGTTGCCGCGCGGGCGCGACCCCAACAAGCGGCTGCGCAATGTGGTGACGGAGGACGGCGAGGAGTTCATCTCGGCCAAGGCCGGCCACAACCTCGCCCGCGTCATCGACACGCTGGAAAAGGAAATGCGCGAAGCCGCCGCCAACCTGGAGTTCGAACAGGCCGCAAGGCTAAGGGACGAGGTGAAGAAACTGCGGGAGCAGGAGATCGGGTTGGGGTAGCCCATAGGGAAAAGACGGAAGATTGGTTCGGAGTCTTGCGTCGCCTTTTCCTCTACCTTCGCTCGCGGGAAGCGGGTACGATCTGTTCTGCAGAGGGATGGGCATGATAAAGGATTTTGCGAATCTCGAACTCAATACTGAGAGTGATGTTGAGCAGAAGCTAATATATCAAATGCTCAATAGGCCGGAATGGTGCAACATTCCGAGCGACGCCATTAAGACGAAGAAGTACGTGCCGTCTTTCGATATTGGCAAGGGCAAAACAGAGCGTCGAAACTATTCTCCGGATTATTTGGTTTTTTCCCACGGCTTTCCCGTAGCCGTGCTGGAGGCCAAGAGCAAAAACGAGAGTGCTATTGAGGCGCTACAAGAAGCGCGAATGTATGCGTTGGCGCTTAACGCGAAGTACCCCGTGGGCCTCAATCCCGTAGAGACAATAGCTTCCTGTAACGGGTCACAGCTTGTCATTTCTCGCTGGGACTCTGATGAGCGCTACGTTGTTGAAATCGATAAGCTGGAACTAGGAAGCAACGAGTATAAAATTGTACTGGCAGCCTTGGGCTGGTCGCGCTTGGAAAAAGACGGCATCGCTTTTGAAAAGAAGCACCAGCCGGAGTCCAAGAGATATCCGATCAGCCTGATTGGTGGCTTTGATATCCTAAAGCAGCGGATCGGCCTCAATACGTTCGCAGAACCGCTAGCGCCGCTCATGGAGTACTACTTCCAGGCGCTGAGCGCCGCCGCTGAACAAGAAATTCTGGAGAAAGCATACGTCAGTTCTGACGTAATTACGCGTTACGAACGGCTCTTCGAAGACTATCTGCGTCAACGGGTAGTTCCATCTTCCGACAGAAGCGGCGTGCCGGTGGCACCGCAGGAAAAGGGTGAACCGCGACTAACCGAAAAGCTCTGGGAGTACGGCGGCAGGAGCGACGGCGCGATTCAGCTGATCATAGGTCATGTCGGTTCTGGAAAGACCTCCTTTATCAAGCGGTATGCAAATTTTCTTCAGCCTCACGCAATGAAAGGCATAGCGAGCTGGGTGCAAATTGACTTCAACGAAGCGCCCAGCGACCCCGGTGATCTGCAGGATTTCGTCCTATCTCGGTTCATCGATGCGATGATTGCAGAAGGCGAGGGGGATGAAAATTTCTATCGAGAGGTATACGCATCTCAGATTCGAAACTTTCGAAAACTCCATCAGTCTCTGTTCGATCACAACCGTGAGAAATACGAAGAGCTGTTGGCCGATCAAAAGACCAAGTGGTTCGAAGACAAAAAGCTGACCGCAGGTGCGATGGCGCAGCGTTGCCGCAAGGAGTTGAAGCGACTCTTGGTCGTCGTCTTTGACAACACGGACAAGCGGTCTCGTGAGTCGCAGGTGCGCATTTTCGAAATAGCGCAATGGTTCGTTGGCCTGAGCGGAGCGTTCTGTATCGTTGCCTTACGTGACACAACCTGGGAGCGCCACAAGGGTGAGCCCCCATTAGACACTCTGCAAAATGCAACACACTTCTACATCGCACCACCGCGCTTCTACGATGTTGTCGAGAAGCGCCTGAAGCTCGCGCGTCAGAATGTGGAGCGGTTTGTACCGAAGCAAGTTCGCTACGACGTTCCCGGTGTCGGGACGGTTTCATACGCTCGGGAGAAGATTTCCGGGTTTCTAGAGTCGCTCTATTCTGACATTTTTCGTGAGCGTCGACTGATAGGCATCATCCTAGAATCGCTAACCGATCGAAATGTTCGGCGATCATTGGACATGTTTGTAAGGATGATTCAATCAGGCCATCTTTCGGAGGCCAACATTACGAAGACGGTCGTTGGCGATCCGCAGTATTCAATCCAGGAGCATATTCTGGTGCGAGCTCTTATGAGACAGGACTACAAGTACTTCGCTGATGAAAATGGCTTTACAACAAATGTTGCCGACTACGTTGCAGCCAATGTCCGCGGAGGGATCTTCATGCGCGCGGAGATTCTTGAGTATCTGATATCGTTCAGAAAGCGGCCCGGCGAAAACGGCATTGAGGGGTTCAAGCAAGTCGGATCGTTGCTCAGTGAGCTAGAATTGATCGGATATTCACGGGAGTATTTGAGGCAAGAACTGGAGTTCATGTTTCAAAGAGGGCTGGTGATCTCAGATGATGACGACAAGGCTAAACTTGGGGACGCCAGCTTTGTCCGTGTGCATGCTTCTGGGTGGGCGCATTTCACGTTCTTGATCCGCCGCATGGAATACGTGCATGCGATAGCCTTGGTGTCGCCGATTGGAAGTGGCGACCGGACCCGAAAAATTGCAGATACTTGGAGGATGTGCGATGGGCTCGGTGCATTGCCCATTTGGCGGCAGAAACAGATCGTTGAAGTTTTTTTGGCGCACCTGAAAGCGGAATACGAAATGTGCGGTCGCCTCATGCCGCTGTTCAATGAACGAGCGGTGGGTGCGAAGAGGTTGGTCATTCGTGTTGCGGAATCATTGGAACATGATCCACAGAAGCGTGTCGAAAGTCAGCCCCGCCTATGGGAGGGCATAAAGGATAGGCACGGCGGCTAGCGATCCTTGTCTTTGAGCAACTTCAAGCATTGGGAGTCGGGCGCCCTCCGTCAGACGCCCCGTGGCTCAACAGGCTCACCATGACGCGCGGTGCGCGTGGGGGCGGGGTGTGCTATCGCGGCGGAAGCTTCGAGGAGGGATGCGTGGCCGCGAACAAGAGCTATCTCGCCGTGTTCATGAGCAACAAGAGCTCGCCGAAATGGCGGGCCTGGTATGCGATGACCGATGAGGAGCGGGCGGCGACGGATGCGACGGGCATTCCGGCGCTGCAGGCGTGGGACGATAAGCACAAGGACTCCATCGTCTACATGGGCGGGCCGCTGGGGCCGACCAAGCGGATGTCGGAAGCGGGCATGTCCGACGCGGTGAACGAGCTGACGGCCTTTGTGGTCGTGCGCGCGCCAAGCCATGAGGCGGCCGCGCAGATGTTCGAAGGCCATCCGCACTTCACCATCTTTCCGTGCGATTGCGTGGAGGTGATGCCGCTGCTGGGCGGGCGGGACTGACGGGGGATCGGTTGGCGGGGGAGCGGGGCTGAAGCTCCGGTCCGGAACAGGGTTTGCCGTCGGCCCTGGGTCCCGATTTTCATCGGGACGAGCGGTGAGGGCGCGCTTTTTGGGTCCGCTGAAAAAGTTGTCCCACACCTGCGCGGGCTGACACGATAATGCGCCCGTGGTTCGACGGACGCGGGCTTCGCCCGCTGCTCACCATGAGGGTGCGACGGACGCGGGCTTTGCCTGCGGCTCGCCATGAGGGTCTGAGCGATGGCGCGGAGTTATGCGGAACTGATGGGCCTCGAATTCGAGGCCGAGCGGCTGGTGCGGGCGGGCGAAAGCCGCGCCGAGGTTTCGCGGCGGCTGGGCGTGCATCTGTCGACGCTGGCGCAGTGGGCGCTGCGCGGGGGCTGGCGCAAGAAAGACCTCGAGATGGAGCGCAACACCGAGATCACGCGCAAGACCATCCTGGCGATCCGCGACGGCAATCGGGCGGTGGACGCCGAACGGGCGCTGCGGGCGCGGATGGGCGTGTTCATGCGCGAGGCCGTGGCGCTGCTGGCGGCGGGGGATGAGGGCTCGATGCGGGAGCTGGACCGGCGGCTGGCGGGGGTGGAGTCGATGAGCCGGCTGGAGGCGCCGAAGGTGGTGCTGGAGGATCATGCGCCGGAGAAGCTGGCGGGCGGGCTGGGCGAGGCGCGGATCGATGGCGCGCGGGGCGATGACGGGGAATGGACTTGAGCCGGGGGCGCGGTGCAGGGTGCGGTCCAGACAGGGAGAGACGCCATGGGCGCAGCGGTTCCGGAAACGATCAGGCGGTGGCACAGGATCGCGCTGGAGAACCTGCCGGATGAGCTCGCGGGCATCCTCGCGGAAGACGCCGTGTTCGAAAGCCCGGTGGTGCATACCCCGCAGCAGGGGCGCGCCATCGTGGAGGCGTATCTGCGCGGGGCGCTGAAAGTGCTGAACACCAGCCACTTCCGCTATGGCGGGGAATGGTATGGCGATCGCTCGGCCGTGCTGGAGTTCTTCTCGGAGGTGGATGGCGTCAAGATCAATGGCGTCGACATCATCGCGTGGAATGAGGCGGGGCTGATCACGCACTTCAAGGTGATGGTGCGGCCGCTGAAGGCGATCAACAAGCTGCACGAGAAGATGGGCGAATACCTGATGTCCATCGGCGCAGTGAAAGCGAAGGCGTAGGGCGATGCGGATACTGACGGGATGTGCGGCGGGGCTGGCGTTGCTGGCGGCGGCGTGCGTGGCGGGGCCGGCGATGGAGCCGGGCGCGCCGCATGTGCGGGTCGAGACGGGCGAGCTGGCGGGGACGTCAAGCGATGGCGTCAACGTGTTCCAGAACATTCCGTTCGCCGCGCCGCCCGTGGGCGCGCTGCGCTGGACGCCGCCACAGCCGGCTGCGGCGTGGGCGGGCGTGCGCGATGCGACGGCGCATGGGCCGTCGTGTCCGCAGACCATGCGGCCGGACGGGTCGCCCAATCCCGGCGGGGCGTATGGCCCGATCGCGGAGGACTGCCTGCAGCTCAACGTGTTCGCGCCGGCGGGTGCGAAGAAGGCGCCGGTGATGGTGTGGATCCATGGCGGGTCGCACCGCACGGGCGCGGGCTGGATTTATGACGGAACCAGCTTCGCGCAGGACGGCATCGTGGTGGTGACGATCAACTACCGGCTCGGCGCGCTGGGCTATCTCGCGCATGCCAGCCTGGGCGAGCGCTCGGGCAATTACGGGCTGATGGACCAGATCGCCGCGCTGGACTGGGTCAAGCGCAACATCGCGGCGTTCGGCGGCGACACGGGCAATGTCACGGTGTTCGGCGAGAGCGCAGGCGGGTGGAGCACGATGGCCGTGCTGGCGGCCCCAAGCGCGCGCGGGCTCTATCACAAGGCGATCGTGGAATCGGGCGGCGGCTGGTATCCGCCGACGACCGAGGCCGGCATGCAGGAGCAGGGCGCCAAGATCCTCTCGGCCATCGACATCGGCGCCGACGCCAGCGCGGACGAACTGCGCGCGATCCCGATGGAAAAGCTGGCGACGCTGGCGGGCGATTATGCGCCCTATGCCGATGGCGTGCTGATGCCCGAAACGCCGAGCCAGGCGATGGCGCGCGGCCGCTTCCCGGATGTGCCGCTGATCATCGGCTGGAATTCCGGCGAGGACACGCTGATGGGGCCGGGCCCGCTGCCAGAGGCCACGCTGAAGCAGATCCCGCCGATTGCGCGCATGGTCTATCCGAAGGAGGCGGCGGAGGGCGATGAAACGCTCGCGCGCACCATCTTCACTGACAGCGTGTTCGGCGCGCCGGCGCGCTGGGTCGCCGCGCAGGCGAGCAAGGGCCAGCCATCCTGGCTCTATCACTTCTCCTATGTCGCCGAGGCGCGCCGCGACACGGTGAAACGCGCGGGGCACGCCTCCGAGATTCCCTACGTGTTCAAGATGAAGCTCTCGATGGTGGGCGATATCGGCCCGAATGACGAACCCATCGCCGACCTGATGCACGCCTGCTGGGCCTCATTCGCGAAGAACAGCCGTCCGGTCTGCGGCGATGAAGCGTGGCCGGGCTATGCTCCGGATACGGACCAGCTGATGGAGTTCGGCATCGACCCCGGCGTGCGCACAGGCTTCAAGAAGAACGCCTTCACTGCGCAGGAGACGGTGGGCTTGCCGGGGCTGAAGCTCGGGGAGTGAGACGAGCTTTTTGATGAGTCTCGCTGCTTCGGAACCCGGAAGTTTTAGGCGTTGAAAATTCGAACGCGAAGGACGCCTGATCTCACGTGAAGCGAAAAAGGGGATCCTGATCATCGCGAAGATGCTCCACAGGCTGATCAGGATCTCAGCATTTGGGGCGAATAGAATATCTTCGAGGTTTGCGTGTGACGTACGCTATTCTATGCGGGCTCGGATTTGGGGTTTCTTTTGTGATTTGGCTGCCGATCGCAAAATATTTCCCTTGGCCGGACGCTACTAATCCCTCCGTCTGGAGGTTGATTTTTGGTCTCGGCATGGCGCTATCCGTGTTGATTTTTTTCCTTCTATTTCTCGGATTTGCAGGCGCGCTGGGGCAAATCCTTGTTGGTTCTGGTCCCCCTGTCGGATGGTTCTTGGTGGTCGTCGCTGGAGGGGCGTTGGTCGGCGTGATTGTGGGTTTGGTTCTGACAAAGTCTGAGAAGAAATCATAGAGGTCCGTACGGGTGTTCCCGCTAGGACTGCTGGTAGCGCTTCACGAAAGCCGTGCGTGACGGCGGCAGTGACACCTCCTCAAGCTTGCTGGGGAGAGGACGGGAGTCCCACCGTTGAAGCATCCCCCTCCGGCGCTTTGCGCCACCTCCCCCGGCGGAGCCGGGGGAGGACTGGGGCAGTTGACTTGAAATGTCCTCCACCACGAAGTGGGGGAGGTGCTGAGCCCGCAGGGCGAAGCGGAGGGGGAGCCGCCGGTGGCGCGGATCGACAGGGAATCGCGTGACCGCGCGCGGCGCATGCGCAGCGAGATGACGCGGGCCGAAGTGATCCTGTGGACACGCCTCAAGGGACGGCAGTTGCGCGGCTATCAGTTCAATCGCCAGAAACAGATCGGGCCGTACTTCGCGGACTTCGCCTGCGCTGCGGCGCGGCTTGTCGTCGAGGTCGATGGCGCGACGCATTCGACAGCCGAAGAGCGCGCCTATGACGCCGCGCGCACGGCGCTGATCGAGCGCGAAGGCTGGACCGTGCTGCGGGTGTGGAACAGCGACGTCTATGAGAACGAGACCGGCGTCGTGGAGACGATCCTCCGCTATCTGCCGTAGTCCCACCTTTGACCCAGCCCCCTCCGTCGGCTGCGCCGACACCTCCCCCGGCTTTGCCGGTGGAGGACGGCAGTCCCCTTGTTGAAGCAGCCCCCCTCCGGCGCTTTGCGCCACCTCCCCCGGCGGGCCGGGGGAGGACTTCTCCTTTATTTCCCGCATTTCCGCTTGCGCTGACATAGGCTGTGCGCTACATACTGTGTGACATACACTGTACGAGGCACAGGAGAGCGGGCGGGCATGCCCATCGCGGCCGACATTCTGGAAGCCCTGCGGCTGGAGCTGCGGCGGGGGACGCTGATCCTGGCGGTGCTGGGGACGCTGCGCGCGGAGCAGTACGGCTACTCGCTGAAGACGCGGCTGGGCGAGGCGGGCGTCGAGATCGACGAGGGCGCGCTCTATCCCATGCTGCGGCGTCTGGAGACGCAGGGCCTGCTCGTCTCGGAATGGCGCGAGGAGGGCAAGCGCAAGAAGCGCTTCTATCGCCTCTCTGACGATGGCGCGGCTGCGCTGGCGCAGCTGACCGCCGAATGGCGCGCGATGAACGGCGCGCTCGAAACCATCCTGCCGGAACACGGACTGAAGAAGAAGGAGGGCGGACAATGACCGACCTTGTCGAACGCTATCTCGCGGCCGTCGAGCGCCGCCTGGCGAAGGACGGCGCGGAGGACATCATCGCCGAACTGCGCGAGGCCATCGACGCGCGCATCGAGGCGAAAGCGGGCGAAATGGGCCGCGACGCCAGCGCGGACGACATCGCGCGCGTGCTGAAGGATTTCGGCCATCCCGCCATTGTGGCGTCGCGCTATTCGGGGCGGGAATACCTGATCGGGCCGCAGCTCTATCCCTGGTTCTGGGATGCGCAGCGCACCGGCGTGGGTCTGGTGATCGCGATCAGCCTGATCGTGCTGTGCCTGCGCGCGCTGGCGTCGGATGCGCCGGTGGAATTTGCGCTGCGCAGCTTCGACGAGGTGATCGAGGGGGCGATCTTCGCGTTCGGACTCATCACGGTGGTGTTCGTGTTGATGGAGCGGACGAAGGCCGACCTCAAGCTGGCGTCGTCGTGGAATCCCAAGGGCCTGCCGCGCGACAATGTGCGGAAGCCGAAGTCGATGTTCGAGACGGTGTTCACGCTGGCCTTCGATATCGTCTTCATCCTGTGGTGGACGGGGATTGTGGCGATCCCGAACAACCTGCCGGGGCAGGGCAATTCGATGTCGCTGCAGTTCGCGGAGGCTTGGCTTGGCGTGCATGACGTGATCCTGGCGCTGGCCGTGCTGGGCATGGCGACGCACATAGCTGACCTGATCCATCCGGCGTGGAGCCGCTTGCGGGCTGTCGTCTCGATCGCGGGACATGCTGTGGGGCTGGGCGTGCTGTGGGTGCTGCTGCGGGCGGGACCGCTGGTGTCGCTGGAGGCCGCGGCGGCCGAGAGCGAGCGGGCGCAGGCGCTGAGCACGTCGGTCAATATGTCGGTGACGATCGGGCTGGCTGTGACCGGCGTCATCTGGGCGGTCATGATCGGCACGGAGGCGTGGCGGCTATGGCAGTCGCTGCGTCCGCGCGCCGCCGCCGCGGGACCGGCCTGACCCCGATGTCATGAAAAATTGCCGTGAGACGGCAAGAATCTCCCGGGGCGCCGTAGGGGCATCACGTTGTTGACAGTGTCAAAACGCGATAGTTTCCGCCTGAATCGGGACCATAAATAAAAAAGCTGGAGTCCAACGCCTATGCGCAGTCTGAAAACGAAGCTGGCCGCTCTCCTGGCCGGCGCTTCCATCATTGGTCTGGCGGCCTGTTCGAGCGAACCGGCCGCGACGCTTGTCGGCAACAAGGTCGATGACTACCTGCTGGCCGACCAGACCGGCATGGGTCACATCCTCAAATACGACACGATGGCGCCGGCTGTCGTGATCGCCTCCTACGTCAATGGCGATGATGGCGCACGCGCCGCCGCCAAGACGCTGCAGGCGGTCGCCGCCAAGCATGAAGGCGTGGTCTTCCACCTGATCGACTCCAGCGAAGCGGACACGCGCGAGACCATCGCGGTGGAAGCACAGGCGCAGGGCATCACGCTGCCGCTGCTCGACGACGAGTTCCAGCTGATCGGCGACTCGCTCGGCTTCACCTATGCCGGCGAGGCGGTGATCGTGAATCCGAAAACGTGGGAAGTCGTGTTCCATGGTCCCGCCGACCAGGTCGAGACGGCGCTGGGCGAGTTCGTCGCCGGCGGCGCGGTGACGACCGCCGAGATCACCGATGTGAAGGGCTCGCGGCTGACCTTCGAGGACCGCGGCAAGGACTTCAGCAAGATCTCCTACACGAACGATGTCGTGCCGATCCTGATGAAGCGCTGCGTCGACTGTCACCAGCCGAACGGCATCGCGCCGTGGCACATGGTCAACTACCAGATGGTGAAGACCTTCGCGCCGATGATGCGCGAGGCGATCCGCCGCGACCGCATGCCTCCGTTCGACGCCGACCGCCACTATCGCGCGTTCCAGAACGACGAGAACCTCAGCGAGGCGGAAACCAAGACGCTGGTCCACTGGATCGAGGCAGGCGCGAAATCCGACATTCCCGAAGGCGGCGAAGACCCGCTGGTGCAGGGCGTTTCGGCGCGGGCCGACTGGCCGCTCGGCACGCCGGATCTCGTCGTCGAGATTCCGTCCTATGACGTGCCGGCGGCGGGCGTGGTCGATTACCAGCTGCCCGTGGTCTACAACCCGATGAAGGAAGGCAAGTGGCTGAAGGCCACGACGTTCAAGGCGGGCGACCGTCAGGGCGTGCACCACATCCTCGCGGGCTGGATGAAGGACATGCCGGCCTCTGGCCGCGGCTTCGACTGGAACATCTCGCTGGGCGGCTATGCCGTCGGCGCGGAATCGCAGTCGGCCCCGACCGACTGGGCGACCTGGATCCTGGCGGTGCCCATCTCGTTCCAGATGCACTACACGCCGACCGGCAAGGCCTTCACCGACCATTCGAAGATCGGCCTCTACTTCAGGACGATGCCCGGTCTACGCCAAGCGCCAGATCATCATCGCCGACCTGTCGATCGAGATCGCACTCCAACACGGCGCGCGTCACCACGAGACGGCGTATGTGATCTTCCCGGCCGACGTGCAGGTCTACGCCACGCAGGTGCACGCGCACTATCGCGGCTACGCCTCGAAGCTGACGGCGATCTATCCGGACGGCAAAGAGGAGATCCTCCTCAACATGCCGTTCTACGACTTCAACTGGCAGCGCGAGTACATCTTCAAGGACCTGATCGACCTGCCGGCCGGCACCAAGCTGGTGGCCGACTACTGGTATGACAACTCGCGCAACAACAAGGCGCTGTTCGGCCAGAACACCAAGGACTTCACCAACCCCGGCCGCACCGTCTTCTGGGGCGACCAGTCGTTCCAGGAAATGCTGTTCACGGCGATCCAGTTCCGCTGGAAGGACGAGACGGCCGACGTTGGCGTGGACGATCTTCAGGCCCAGCTTGAGCAGAGCCTGATCTTCACCATGGCGGACGACAACCACGACATGAAGCTCCAGAAGTCGGAGCTCCGCGTGAACTCGGAAGAGGGCGCCCACAACACCACCGACGGCGGTGATGGCGGCGTCGCCGAGCTGCACCGCGAAGATCAGGCGGCCGGCTTCGAGCAAATCGACGCCGACAAGGATGGCAGCATTCCGCATGGATGAGGTCACACGATGATGCGCAGCAGATGCAGGAACAGGCGCGCGCTGGCCGCCGCAGCCTGACCTGATCGGCTTCACTTGAAGATTGGGCGCCGCTGGACCCACAAGGTCCGGCCGGTTGCTTTTCGGGCCGTCGGGATTGGGCGGCGGCTATTGCTTCGATGGTTGGGGTTCGCTGCGGACGGTGAGGTCGACACGCCAGAAGGTCGACTTCGGGACCGCGCGCCCGGGCTGGAATTGTCTCCTCCAGCCGGACCACGACATCGTTGGCCGTGCCGCCTGCGCGTGAAGGAGGGCGGTCTCATAGTCCTCGTAGCTTGCGCGTGCGTTCGCCGCCCAGCGGTCCAGCCGGCGGGCTCGAGGCAGGCCTTCGCGCGCGCGGCCAGCTTCTCGTAGGCCTCGGAGGCGGCGGCCTTGGCGACCGGGCCTTCCTCCGGCTTGCTGTCGGTAGTCATCTTGGAAAAGGCGGTGCAGCGGAGATAGTTGTGAGGTCCTCCGCCGACCGTTCCCTGTTTCGCATTGCCGGCGCGGTAGAGCTGGCAGCTGCTGAAGTCCTCGAACCCGGGCGGGTTGCGGTTGAGCCGGGGCAGGGAGCCGAGCGACTGGTTGGCCGGCACAAGTATGATGAACGGGATCTCTTCGTCCGCCGCCGCCAGCACCCGCACCAGACCAACACAGATCGGATCGGCGGCGTCTGGTTCGGGCGGCGTCTGGGCCTGGGCTGCGCCGGCGAGCAGGGCGAGGCCGAGCAGGCCGCCGGACAGGCGGCGCGAGATCGTGAAAATCATAATGTCCCTCCAGCTAGCGGGGCGGAGGGTGGCCGCTGCGCGCGCCCAGCGTCAACTCGCCGGCGCAGTCTCGTCAGGTTGACCCTCAGGGAGGGCCCGACGCCGCGACGAAACGCCCGTGATTACAGGTGAAATTGCGAAAGACGCTCAGTTGTCACATGGGGTTGGCGCGTGCTAGTCACCCCGCGCAATAGACCACCCGGACGCCACCCGTGTCTATGTGGCTGATTTCATACCAATTTTCGCCTCGATCCGGTACGGGGGATTCGAGGCGCTTGGGGCGAGCGATTTGGCTGGTTCACCGACAGGTTCTGTAAGCGAAGCCGCCCAGCGCTATGCGGCCGCTGTTTTCGATCTGGCCCTGACATCGGGCGAGGTCGACGCGGTCGATTCCGGCCTCACCACGCTCGCCAAACTGATCGATGGCGATGCGCAACTTTCGCGCGCGCTGAAGTCGCCGCTCTACAAGTCGGAAGAGAAAGCCGCCGTGCTCGAGCGGCTGGGCGAGAAGCTGAAACTGCCCGACCTCGCGCGCCGCTTCGTGGGCGTCGCGGCGCTCAATCGCCGGGCCGGCGACATTCCGGGCATGGCCAAGGCGTTCGCCGAGAAGGCCGCCCGGCATCGCGGCTCCTCGCGCGTCGTTGCGCGGGTCGCCAAGCCGATCAGCAAGGAACAGACGCTGGACCTCGAGTCCGCCGTATCGAAATCGCTGGGCCGCTCCGTGTCGGTCGATGTCGAGGTCGATCCGGCGCTGATCGGCGGCCTGCAGCTCAAGATTGGATCGAAGCTCGTCGATGCTTCCATCCGCACGAAACTGAACAACCTGACGAACATCATGAAGGGGGCCTAGCCTCATGGACATTCGCGCCGCAGAGATCTCCGAGATCCTCAAGTCGCAAATCAAGAACTTCGGCGCTGAAGCCGAAGTCTCTGACGTTGGCCAGGTGCTGTCGGTCGGCGACGGCATCGCCCGCGTTCACGGCCTCGACAGCGTCCAGGCCGGCGAAATGGTGCAGTTCGAATCCGGCGTGAAGGGCATGGCCCTCAACCTCGAACGCGACAATGTCGGCATCGTTATCTTCGGCGACGACCGGAGCATCAAGGAAGGCGACAACGTCAAGCGGACGCAGGAGATCGTGGCCGCCCCCGTGGGCAAGGGCCTGCTCGGCCGCGTGGTTGACGCGCTCGGCGAGCCGATCGACGGCAAGGGCCCGCTGACGAATGTGGCCGAGCGCCGCCGCGTCGACGTGAAAGCCCCCGGCATCCTGCCGCGCAAGTCGGTGCACGAGCCGATGTCGACCGGCATCAAGGCCATCGACACGCTGGTTCCGATCGGCCGCGGCCAGCGCGAGCTGATCATCGGCGACCGCCAGACCGGCAAGACCGCCGTCGCCATCGACACCATCCTCAACCAGAAAGCCATCAACCAGCGCGGCAATGAGAGCGAGAAGCTCTACTGCATCTATGTCTGCGTCGGTCAGAAGCGCTCGACGGTTGCGCAGGTCGTGAAGTCGCTCGAAGAGCGCGGTGCGCTCGACTACACGATCGTGGTCGCCGCCACCGCGTCGGAGCCGGCGCCGCTGCAATACCTCGCGCCGTTCACCGGCTGCGTCATGGGCGAGTGGTTCCGCGACAACGGCATGCACGCGCTGATCATCTATGATGACCTCTCGAAGCAGGCCGTCGCCTACCGCCAGATGTCGCTGCTGCTGCGCCGTCCGCCGGGCCGCGAAGCCTATCCGGGCGACGTGTTCTATCTCCACAGCCGTCTGCTCGAGCGCGCGGCCAAGCTGAACGCCGACCATGGTTCGGGCTCGCTGACGGCGCTGCCGATCATCGAGACGCAGGCCAACGACGTGTCGGCCTACATTCCGACCAACGTGATCTCGATCACCGATGGCCAGATCTTCCTCGAGACCGACCTGTTCAACTCGGGCATCCGCCCGGCCGTGAACGTCGGCCTGTCGGTGTCGCGCGTGGGCGGTTCGGCCCAGGTGAAATCGACCAAGCAGGTCGCCGGCACGATGAAGTCCGAGCTGTCCCAATACCGGGAAATGGCCGCCTTCGCGAAATTCGGGTCTGACCTTGACGCCGCCACGCAACGCCAGCTGAACCGCGGCGCGCGCCTGACGCAGCTTCTGAAGCAGCCGCAATACTCGCCGCTGCAGATGGAAGAGCAGGTGATCGTGATCTTCGCCGGCACGCGCGGCTATCTCGACAAGGTCGCGACCGACCAGGTCACGCGCTACGAAGCCGACCTGCTGCGCCACATCCGCGCCGACAAGCAACAGCTGCTGGCGGATATCCGCGAGCAGAAGGACATCACCAAGAACGGCAAGGACGGCGGCAAGATCGAGGATGCGATCAAGGCCACGCTCGAAGCCTTCACCAAGACGTTCGCCTGAGACTGAAGGCCGGAAGGACAAGGCATAGCTCATGCCCAGCTTGAAGGAATTCCGCCTCAGGATCGCCAGCGTGAAATCCACGCAGAAGATCACGAAGGCGCTCCAGATGGTGGCGACCGCCAAGCTGAAGCGGGCGCAGGAAGCCGCGCAGGCTGCGCGTCCCTATGCGACCCGCATGGCTTCCGTCATCGCCAACCTCGCTTCGGGCGCGGCGGCGGGAGGCGGGCCGAAGCTGATCGCCGGCACGGGCAAGGACGAGGTTCACCTGCTGGTAGTGATGACGGCCGAGCGCGGTCTCTGCGGCGGCTTCAACACCAACATCTCGAAACTCGCGCGCGCCGAGGTCAAGCGGCTGCAGGGCGAGGGCAAGACGGTGAAGATCCTCACCGTCGGCAAGAAGGGCAATGACGTGCTGAAGCGGCAGTTCAGCTCGCTCATCGTCGGCCATATCGACCGCCGCGCCGAGCGTACGGTGACGGCCGAAAGCGCGGCGGGCATCGCGCGCCAGATCACCGACCGGTTCGACGCCGGCGAGTTCGACGTGGCGACGCTGGTCTTCGCGCGCTTCAAGAACCTGCTGACCCAGACGCCGACGGCGCTGCAGCTCATCCCGGCGCGGGCGCCGGCGGATGCGCCGACGATCGATCTGGAAGGCGCGCGCTACATCTACGAGCCGAGCGAGGAAGCGATCCTCGAAGCGCTGCTGCCGCGCTATCTGTCGACGCAACTCCTGTCCGCCCTGCTGGAGACCGAAGCCGGTTTCCAGGGCGCGCAGATGACCGCCATGGACAACGCCACGCGCAACGCCGGCGACATGATCCGCTCCCTGAACCTGCGCTACAACCGCGCGCGTCAGGCGCAGATCACCAAGGAACTCATCGAGATCATTTCGGGCGCCGAGGCGCTCTAACCCATTCGACCTAACAGAGGCCAGAGATGAACGCGAAGACAGCCACCAACGTGAAGGGCCGCGTAAGCCAGGTGATCGGCGCCGTCGTCGACGTCGAGTTCGACGGCCACCTGCCGGCGATCCTCAACGCGCTTGAGACCACGAACAATGGCGCGCGCCTTGTTCTGGAAGTCGCGCAGCACCTCGGCGAGAACGCGGTCCGCACCATCGCGATGGACTCGACGGAGGGTCTGACCCGCGGCCACGAAGTGACCGACACGGGCAACGCCATCTCGGTGCCGGTCGGCGAAGCCACGCTGGGCCGCATCCTCAACGTCATCGGCGAGCCGATCGACGAAGCCGGTCCGGTCGACAACTCCGTGACGCGCGGCATCCACCAGCCCGCCCCGGCCTTCATTGACCAGAAGCCGGTGCCGGAAATCCTGCCGACGGGCATCAAGGTGGTCGACCTGCTGTGCCCCTATGCGAAGGGCGGCAAGATCGGCCTGTTC
Organism: Hyphomonadaceae bacterium; assembly: GCA_041398245.1. Taxonomy (GTDB): domain Bacteria; phylum Pseudomonadota; class Alphaproteobacteria; order Caulobacterales; family Hyphomonadaceae; genus UBA7672. Next base: position 245,965 of record JAWKVC010000002.1, on the reverse strand, counting down.
GGCGGCGCGGGCGTCGGCAAGACCGTTCTCATTCAGGAACTGATCAACAACATCGCGAAGGCCTATGGCGGCTACTCGGTGTTCGCCGGCGTCGGCGAGCGTACGCGCGAAGGCAACGACCTCTATCACGAGATGATCGACTCTGGCGTGAACGAGAAGGGCGGCGGCGGCAAGTCGCGCTGCTCGCTGGTGTTCGGACAGATGAACGAGCCGCCGGGCGCGCGCGCGCGCGTCGCGCTTGCGGGTCTTACCATCGCGGAAAATTTCCGCGACCAGGGCAAGGACATCCTGTTCTTCGTCGACAACATCTTCCGCTTCACGCAGGCGGGTTCGGAAATGTCGGCGCTGCTCGGTCGTATTCCTTCGGCGGTGGGTTACCAGCCGACGCTGGCCACCGACATGGGCGCGCTGCAGGAACGCATCACCTCCACGACCAAGGGTTCGATCACCTCGGTGCAGGCCATCTACGTGCCCGCCGACGACCTGACCGACCCGGCCCCGGCGACGTCGTTCGCCCACCTGGACGCGCAGACCGTTCTCAACCGCGCGATCTCGGAAAAGGGCATCTACCCGGCCGTCGACCCGCTCGACTCGTCCTCGCGCATCCTCGATCCGAACGTTGTCGGCCAGGAGCACTATGACGTGGCGCGCGGCGTTCAGGAGACGCTGCAGAAGTACAAGTCGCTGCAGGACATCATCGCCATTCTCGGCATGGATGAACTGTCGGAAGAGGACAAACTGGTCGTGGCGCGCGCCCGCAAGATCGAGCGCTTCCTCAGCCAGCCCTTCTTCGTGGCGCAGGCCTTCACCAACCTCGACGGCCAGTTCGTCTCGGTGGAAGACACCGTGAAGGGCTTCAAGGAAATCCTCGAGGGCAAGCACGACGACCTTCCCGAGCAGGCCTTCCTGATGTGCGGCAAGATCGACGACGTGGTCGCCAAGGCCCAGAAGATGGCCGCCGAAGCGGCCTGATCTTTTCGGTCAGACTGACGTTTGAAGCAGGCGCGGAGCGATCCGCGCCTGTTTTCGTTTGTTGCAGCGCGTCTTGCCTCGCATGACATCCCGGCTAGCTTTCCGGCGTCAGGTTGGGAGGAATGCATGAGGCTGTCTGGTTTCGCGCTCGGAGCGCTCGTCCTTGCCGCTTGCAGCACGACGGCGACACCGCGCGACATAGACCTGACCAATGCGGGCGTCGTGTTCGGCGTCGAGGCGTGCGAGCGAAGCGTGTTCGAGGGCGTTCCGATCGACCAGGCGATCGCCGACGTGGCGCGCGGGCGGAAGTTCGAGCGATATAATTCGGGAGTTCCCGGGTCCAGCCTGACGGCGCCGAACTGGAAGCTCGATGGACTGGTCTGGGCCGGGACGAACCAGCAGGGGGCGTGCGATGTGATTGCCCTGTCAGGCGCCGGCGGCGCGGCGCGCGACGCGGTTGTGGCGGCGCATCTGTCGGCGACCGATCGCAAATGGTCGCGCATGCGGATAGTCGCGGCGCCGGAGGGCGAAACGCGCGATGCGGTGTGCGCCGTGGATCCGGCAGGCGAAGACAGGTCAGTTGCGGTCTTGATGACATCGCGGGTGGACAGCAATGTCACGATGAGGCGGACCTTCATCGCGACCATTATGGCCAGCAAAGTGGCCGACTGTACGTCGAGGCTGCTTCCCTGAGGCCATCGCGCTTTGGGGGCGCTGCGATCTGACGATGAAGCTGGCGGCGCCCAGACGGGCGGGCTAGGGTCAGGCGTTGCCGGGAGACCCTTGATGAGATGGATCGCAATCCCGATGGCCGCGCTTTTCTGGGCGGCGCCCGCCCTAGCCCAGCGCCCCGCGGTCTCGACCCAGCTCTCGCCGGACGATGCGGCGACCGTGTTCAAACAGACCGTGGTGGACATTTGTATTCCCGCCGTTGCGGAGAATGGAGTCAGCGCGTTGAGCGCCGCACGCGACGGCCGGATATCCCCGACGCAGAATGCGGATATGCGGCGGCAGGCCGGGGCAGAGCCGGACGAGACCGTGTGGGATGTAGCGCAGGCGCGCGGCGTCGTGACTGTGCGCGAGAAAGCCGGGCGATGCGTCGTATCCGTCTATGGGCCGTCGCCGCCACCGGTGATCATGCAGCTGGGCGCCGAACTCGATAACGGCCACAGGTTCGAGCGGCTGGCCTCTCCGCAGGGACCGAACGGGCTTGGCCTGTCGCTGATGCGCCGCGAGGGCGGCAAGGCGGTGATGATTCAGCTGCAGGGTGTGCAGCCAGGCGCGCAGGGACACCAGTCGCGCTTCAGCGTCGTCACGGCGACGGTGTTCATCGCGCAATAGAAACGCCGGGGCGTGATGTCCGACACGATCGTCATTGTCGCCTGGATAGGCGCGATCCTGTGGCCCCTGCTGCTGGGCTTTGCGCTGTGGCGCGGGCTCAAGAAGGGGCGGGGCCCCGGCTGGATCGGCTGGACGGCGATCACCGCGATCAGCGTTGCGTGGTTTCTCGGCATCTGGGCCGTGCTGTGGGAACCGGAACAGCTGGTGATCCGGCGTGTCGAGGCGTCGAGCGCGGCATGGAGCGGCGCGCCGCTGCGGATCGGCGTGATCTCCGACACGCATACGGACGGCCCGCACATGGGCATCACCCGGCTCAACAACATTATCGACCTGATGAACGCCGAACAGCCGGATATCGTCGTGCTGCTGGGCGACTATGTCAGCGGCCATGCCGCGCTGGCGGAACGCGGCGAGGGTGAGCGGCAGGAGATCGCGGACGGGCTTGCCGCGTTCGCGCGGCTGCGTGCGCCCCTCGGCGTCTATGCCGTGCTGGGCAATCATGACTGGTGGTATGACGGGCCGACGGTCGAGACGGAGCTGATGCGGGCGGGCATCCGCGTGTTCGAGAACGACAGGGCGCGTATCGAGCGCGAGGGCGGGGCGTTCTGGGTCGGCGGGCTTGCGGACTATGAGTCCGAGCGGACGCAGCCCTCCTATGGCGTGACGCTGGGCGACCGCGAACAGGAGCCGGCCGTGCCTCTGGACCAGCCGGTGATCATTCTGAGCCACTGGCCGGACGTCTTCGCCGTGGCGCCCGACAGGGTCGCGCTGACGCTGGCCGGGCACTCGCACTGCGGCCAGATGAACCTGCCTTTCCTGGGCCGCCCCATAGCCGTTTCGGAAGGCTCGCGGCGCTGGCCGTGCGGGCTTTACGAGGACCGGGGGCGCAGGCTTTACGTCTCCGGCGGGGTGGGGGTCTCGGTGCTGCCGGCCCGGTTCAACCAACCCCCTGAAATCGCGGTGGTTACCCTGCGCGGGCGTTAGCCAAACTGCCGCCTTTACAGGGGTTTCAGGACTGGTAGACCCTGCCGCGACATTGCTGATTTCGCGCCGTTCGAGGGCCCTGGGGCCGGGGCGGCGCTTTGGGGAAGTCCCATGGCCGATACGCTCAGTTTCTCGCTGGTTTCGCCTGAGCGCGAGCTGTTCTCGGGCGATGTGAAACAGGTCGATGCGCCGGGCGTCGAAGGCGAGTTCGGCGTGCTGCCGAAGCATGCGCCGTTCATGACCGTGCTGAAGCCGGGCGTGGTCCGCATCCATGAAGACGCGGGCGTGACGCCGGTGTTCGTGCGCGGCGGCTTCGCCGATGTGACGCCTGCGGGCCTCACCATCCTCGCCGAGGAAGCCGTGCGCCTGTCGGATGTCGACGCTGCGGCGCTGGAGACCGAGATCGCCAATGTGCGCTCGGACGCCAACGATCCGGGCGACGAAACGCGCCGCAAGCGCGCGGCCGAGCGTCTTGTCTATCTTGAGGCGCTGCAGGCGGCGGTGAAGGCGTAGGCGCACTAGGCGACGCTGAACCTTGTTCCGCTCATCCCGACGAAAGTCGGGATCCAGGAACGGTGGCGCGTTAGGTACGCGCCTGAAGCTTAAACTCAGAACAAGGGTCTGCATCTGCCCTGGGTCCCGACTTTCGTCGGGACGAGCGGGGTTGGGGCAGCGTTTCTGGATCAGACCGGCGCCGTCCACTTCGCGAAGTGTTTCGCGACTTCGTTATAGACCGCAGCCTTGAACGGGATGACCAGGCCGGGCGTCTCCTGCAGGTCGGCCCATTTCCACGCGTCGAATTCGATCGTGTGGCGGTCGAGCCGGAAATCCGTATCGGATCCGAGGAAGCGGTAGGCGAACCATTTCTGGCGCTGGCCGAAATAGGGGCCGGTCAGGCGCGCCTTGAGGCTCGGCGGGAAATCATAGAACAGCCACGGCTCCAGCTCCTCGAGCAGGTCGACCTGATGCGGATCGAGGCCGGTTTCCTCGCCAAGCTCGCGCAGCGCGGCTTCGGCCGGCGTCTCGCCGCGATCGATCCCGCCCTGCGGCATCTGCCAGGCGTAGCGCACGTCGTCCCTGCGCAGGCCGGCGCGGCGGCCGATCCACACATGACCACGGCGCGAGAACACCGCGAGGCCGACATTGGGACGATAGAGCGATGGGTCGCGGCCGCCCTGACTGGGATCAGCGGCGGGCGCTTCGCCGGTCACGGCTTGGCCTGAACGCCCGCAGCAGCGGAGGCCGGCGCGAGCTGATAGCCCTTGGCCTTGAGGCCTTCCGCCCACAGGCGGAACTGTTCGATCGTGACCGGATAGGCGAAGCCGACGCCGATGGCGCTGCCGTTCTGGATCGCGAGCGCCTCAAGCGCGAGAAGCTGGCGGTCGATCGAGTCGGCCGTGAGTTCGGAATCGACGATGCGGTCGGCGACGGTGAAGTCGAGGCCAGTCTGGTTGGCTGTCTGCGGCAGGGCGGAGCGGGCGGCGCCGCCATCGTGCACGAAGACAAGGCCGCGATCCTTCAGCGCCTTCATCACCGGCGCGGCCGCCGCGCCGTCTGTCGCGAACTTCGCGCCCTGATAGTTGGTGACGCCGAAATAGCCGGAGGCCTTGCCGAGCAGCACGTTGAGCCGGCGGACGTTTTCCTCGGCCTTGGCCGTCGTGACCAGCGTGAGCGGGCCGGTGTCGACGTTCGGATAGTCGTAGGCTTCCATCGGAAGCTCGAGCAGGACTTCATGGCCGGCGGCGCGGGCCTTGTTGATCCAGCCCTGCAGGTTCGGCGCGTAGGGCACGAAGGACAGGGTGACTTCCGGCGGCAGTTCGTTGATCGCCGCGTCGGTGTGTTTCTGCGTCATGCCGAGACCGCCGACGACGAGGGCGATCTTGGGCGCGCCGCTCGCGGCCGCGAACGGGCGGGCGTAGACCTGCGCGGGCGTGCGGCCATCGGCGCCGATCTTCGGCAGCTCGCCGGCGGCGGTGCGCTCGGAGAAGCCGGCGATGGGGGCGCGGGGCAGGGCCGCGTTGGCGGCGCCGGCGTTGGAGGAAATTTCGGTGACGGTGATGGTGACCGGGCCGCCTTCGGCGCCGCCGGCGTCTTCGAGTTCGTTGTACTCGATGCCGAGATCCGGCGTCGTCGCGGCGTGCGCATCCAGCGTCTCGAGCGCGAGGCGGTTCTTGAGCGGCGGCGGAGGTCCGTTCTGTTCGGTGTAGAGGGCCAGTTCGATGCGGGGGCCGCCCGCTTCTTCGCTGCCGAACAGCATGGCGGCGCCGAAGGCGCCGACGCCGAGGGTTCCGAAGGTGGCCAGGCTCAGCGCCACATGGCTGAGGCCTGCCCGCAATACCGATCCGTCGGCAACACGCGACGCAGACATTGTGGTCCTCTCTAACACCCCGCCCCAACGCTCAACTCTTGAGCCCGGATCGTTAAGAACGCGGAAACGGACAGGGAGCCGCGATGCGGTAAACCAGCTGTAAATGCTGGACAAATTGTGGCGCCCCGCCGGGCGGCGATGTCTGTCGCAGCCCCGGAATCCGGGCCCGGAACAGAAAAGGCCCGCTCAGGCGAGCGGGCCTTTCCGTATGGTTCCTGTCGCCAGGGATCAGGGCGTGACGGGCTTGGCCGCCTCGGCGACCGCGCTGTGCGCGCCCGGGACGGCCTTGCCGGCGCGGATCAGGGCGACAGCCTGATCGAGCTGGTAGTCCTCGCCCTTGTAGTCTTCCGGCGGCATGTCCGCCGGCACGTGCGGCGGCTTGCGCTGGGCGCCCTGGTCGTTTTCGAGGGCGTTGGGCAGGCTGGCTTCGTTGAAGCGCTCGGCCCGGGCGTTGACCTCGGCGATGTCCTTGTCCGACAGGCGGACGGCGGCGACCTCGAAATCGGGGTCGATGCCGGAGCCCTGGATGGAGCGGCCGGACGGCGTGTAGTAGCGCGAGGTCGTGAGGCGCATGGCGCCCTTGCCTTCGCCGAGCGGCAGGACCGTTTGCACGGATCCCTTGCCGAACGAGGTCACGCCCATGACGACCGCGCGATCACGATCCTGCAGGGCGCCGGAGACGATCTCGGCGGCGGAAGCCGAGCCGCCATTGATGAGCACGACCACCGGCAGATTGTCCGGATAGCGGTTGGCGCGCACGGCGTTGTAGCGCTTGGAGTCGCTTTCGCGACGGCCGCGGGTGGAGACGATCTCGCCGCCATTGAGGAAGCGCGAGGACACCTCGATCGAGGCTTCCAGCAGGCCGCCCGGATTGTCGCGCAGGTCGAGCACGAGGCCTTTCATGCCATGCGTGTCGCGGCGCACCTGATCGATGGCGCGGTCGAGCGCCTTCACGGTCTGCTCGTTGAAGGTGGTGATGCGGATGTAGCCGACATCGTCGATGGCGCGGGCCTTCACGACCTCCGGCCGGATGACCTCGCGGGTGATCGAGACGTCGAACGGTTCGACATTCTCGCGCACGACGGTGACGCTGATGGCCGTGCCGACCTGACCGCGCATCTGCTTGACGGCGTCGTTGAGCGGCAGGCCGACGATCGACTTGCCGTCGATGGCGGTGAGGAAGTCGCCTGACTTGATGCCGGCGCGGAAGGCGGGCGTGCCGTCCATCGGCGAGACGACCTTCACGAAGCCGTCCTGGCCGGTGACCTCGATGCCGAGGCCGCCATATTCGCCAGACGTGGTCGTCTGCATGTCCTTGAAGTCGTCGGGATCAAGGTAGCTGGAATGCGGATCGAGCGAGGAGAGCATGCCGTTGATCGCGGCTTCGATCGCCTCGCGCGTGTCGATCTCGGTGACGTAGTTGGTCTGCGCCTTGGACAGGATGTCGGCGAAGAGGTCGAGTTGCTGGAGCACCTCGGCCTTGCGCGTCGACGCGTTATTCGGGACCGCGAAGGCGGTGACGCCAATCGTCGCGACTGCCAGGCCCGCGCCAATGACAGGCGCCAACAACCATTTGCGCATGCTGCGCTGCTCCTCTGAACACGACCCGACAGCTTACTTTGCCGTCATTGTCACGAAACTCAACCGGGCCAGACGCCGCGCCCGTCACGTTTTGGCGCCTTTGCCTGCGATTTATCCTGCAAGGGCAGGCCCCTAGCTGCGTTGCGCCAGCCATTTCTCAGGGTCCACAGGCTGGCCCTTACGTCTTACTTCCAGATAAAGTTCGGGAGAGGGCGATTTCCTGTCGGCCATGCGGCCGATGGGTTCGCCGGCCAGCACCCACTGTCCCGCTTCGGGAAAGAGGGTGTCGAGACCGGAAATGACCACCAGAACATCCCCACCCACATCAAGGATAACCATGAGGCCGTAGGACCGGAACGGCCCGGAATACTGGACGCGGGCGTCAAGCGGGGCGACCACTGTGGCGGCGGCCCGGGTGGCGAGGGTAAGGCCTTCCTGCTTTTCACCCGCCACCAGCTGGCCAAAACCGCGCAAGCGGTTCCCCACCGCAGGCTGCAGCGGCGCGCCGGCATTCGCGGCGGAGGGTCGCGCGGGCGCAGGCGCCGGAGCCGCGCCCGGCGCCGAGGCTGGCGGTTTGGTCCCCGGTTTCGGCTGGCTTGAGACCGGTGGCTTTGCGCCGGGCTGCGCCGGCTTGATCGACGGCGTCGGCGGCGCGTTGCGGGCGAGACCATCGAGCAGGTCGCGCAGGTTCTGCGCTTCGGCCGCCAGCGCATTGGCGGTGCGCCGCGCGGCGGCGGCTTCGGCGTCGAGCGCCGTGGACGCGCGCCGCTTTTCCTCGGCCAGCGCAGTGATCTCCGCGCGGCGGGCATCGAGCGCGCCGGTTGCGAGTTCGAGATTGGCCTGCTGCGTGCGGGTCTGGTCCGCGAGCCGCTTGAAGTCGGCGATCTTCACCCGCAGTTCCTCGCCGCGCTCGGCGAGGGCGGGGGCGGCATCCGACATCAGGATGGCGGCGCGGACGGCGGAACTCGCATCCTCGGGCGCCGCGGCGAGCGCGGGCGGACGGCGGACACCGAAGGACACAAGCGCGGCAAGCAGGTCCTCCAGCGCGGCCTCGTCTGTCGTGAGCGCGCGGGTCGCCTCGCGCGTCTCGTCGGCGAGGATCATCAGCTGCTCCTCGGCGGCGTAGGCGGCTTCCTCGCGCGCCGTGGCGTCGGCGCCGGCGGCGATGAGGTCGGCGTCGATGTCCGAGAGATCGCGGGCGGCGGCGGCGGAACGGGCCTCCAGCGCACGCAGCCGGTCGAGGGCCGCATCGCGGGCGGCCTCGGCGGCGCGCAGATCATCCTGCGTGAAGCGTTTGGGCGTGGCGCGGGGCTGGGCCGTGGCAAGCATTCCCATCGCAAGACACGCCACAACACTGCTCATCCCGACGAAAGTCGGGATCCAGGAATGCCAGTGCAACGCACGCGGGCCTGAAGCTTCAATTCCGGACAAGCCGCCAGGTTCGCCCTGGGTCCCGACTTTCGTCGGGACGAGCGGCTCCTGGAGTTCGAGGTGAGCAGACTGGCCCATTACTCGCGGTGGTAAGGTGATCCGGCCTCGATCGAAAGGGCCCGGTAGATCTGCTCGGCGATCATCGCGCGGACCAGCTTGTGGGGCCAGGTCTGGACGCCGAAGCTGATCGTGTGCCGGGCGGCGGCGGCGATGGCGGGCGAGGTTCCATCCGCGCCGCCGATCACGAAGCTGACCGCGTCCTCGCCGGCGTCGCGCCAGCGGGCGAGGCGTTTCGAGAGGTCCTGCGAGGTCCACGCTTCGCCGCGTTCGTCGAGGCGGACGAGGATGCCCTGTCCATGGCGGGCGAGAAGGCGCTGGCCCTCGTCATCCTTCGTGGAGGACGCCAGTTCGATTTCCTCGATGGCGCGATAGCCGAGCGGTTTTCCGGTCTTCTGGGCGCGGGCGATGTAGTCGTCGACCAGCGCGCGCTCGGGCCCGTCCTTCATGCGGCCGATGCAGAGGATGCGGATGTGCAAGCGCCTGCGCCGGGATCAGGTCGCGGCGCGGGCGTGGCCGGTGGCGACGTCCGAGGACCAGATCCGCTCGAGATTGTAGAACTCGCGCACTTCCGGCCGGAAGATATGGACGATCACGTCGCCCGCATCGATCAGCACCCAATCAGCGTTGGGCAGGCCTTCGACCCGCACCTGCGAGGCGCCGGCATCCTTGAGCTTGCGCGCGACATGGTCCGCGAGCGCCGAGACGTGGCGCGCCGAGCGCCCCGAGGCGACGATCATCGCGTCGGCCATCGGCGATTTTCCGCTCAGAGGAATGGTGAGGATGTTCTCCGCCTTGTCGTCTTCCAGTTGCTGGGCGACAGCGCGCGCCATTTCCATGGGCTCGGGCGATGCAGCGACGGACGCGATGGCGTCCGGCGTCGCAGGATCCTTGTCGGAACCCGGGGCGGCTTGCGCTTTCGTCCGGGTCCGTGGGCTTCGACTGGCAGGCAGGGCTTTGACTCTCGTGCTGTTGAACAGGGTCTTGAAGCTATCACGTGGGGAGGGGACTCGCGAGTCGGAAGGGGCGCCTGCCGCTCACATGAAATCCGAAGCGCCGTTTTCCATAAAGTGACATGAAATCATCTTGTTAGGATGTCGCCGGCCGTGGGCGTTTCGTTACCTCGATGCGTGGCGCATCATAGGTGATCGTGTCCGGCGGGGCGGGCTCGCCGCAGTGCGAGCAGGTGATCACAGGCGTGAAGGCATGGTCGCAGACCGTATGCCGGCGGCGGGCGGGCCGGGTTGCGCCCCTGAGCTGGGTCTCGGACCAGTGCGCCATCGTCATCAGCAACGGCTGCAGGGCGCGGCCGCGGGGGGTGAGGCGATAGGCGAATCGCGGCGGATGATCCTCGTACTTCACCCGCTCCATCACCTTGTGCGCGACCAGATGCGCCAGCCTGTCCGCGATGATGGCGCGCGAGGCGCCGGTTGCGCGCTGGAATTCCTCGAACTTCGTCGCGCCACGCAGCGCATCGCGCAGGATCAGGATGGTCCAGCTGTCGCCGATGACCGCCATGGCCTGGGCGACCGGGCAGGGAATGGTGTCGATTTCACTCCAGCGCATCGTCCCGCTCCCGAATTCGTGCGCGGCGTGTGGCGCCGGCACAATTGACCCCTTTGGAGAAGCACGCGAGGGTAAGTTCAGAAAATAAACTTACATCGTCCGGGGAGGACTACAATGGACAGCGTCAGGCAGGCGCGCCCGCTCAGGCGCGCGGTGAGTTTTGCCGCGCTGGCCGCAAGCCTGTCGCCCGGAGCGCTGGCGCAACAGCCGCCGCAACCTGCTCCGCCGCAGCCTCTGGCAAATGCAGAAGCGGGCGAGGCCGAAGGCGTGCGCGTCTTCGAGGCGGCGTTTTTCCGCCAGTACAATCCCGTGACGGCGGCGGACATTGTCGGGCGCGTTCCGGGCTTCGAGATCGCGGACGGTGAATCGCTGCGCGGTTTCGGCGGAACGGCGGGCAATGTGCTGGTCAATGGCGAGCGGCCCTCGTCCAAATCGCCCATTTCCGATCAGCTCAAGCGCATCCCGGCCGACAGCGTGCTGCGTGTCGAGCTGATCTCGGGCAGCGCATCGAACGTCGACGTGCGCGGCCAGACACAGCTTGTGAACGTTGTGCTGAAAGCAGCTGACAAAGCCGGGTCGCCGACGACCTGGGTGCTGGATGTACGGGACATCCAGTATTCGGAACGTCTTGGCTGGGGCGTGCAGCTGACCAAAAACTTTGCGCTTGGAGAAGATGCTGACCTGACGCTTGACCTGCAGTTTCCCAACCTGCGCGGACGCGTCGAAAGTTTCGAGGCGGTGCGTGATCCAACAGGCGGCTTGATTCGTTACCGCGAACAGTTTGGACAACCCAACTATATCGGCGTTCAGGGGTCGGGGACTCTCAAGTGGCGTCCATCGCCGCAGGACACGGTCGGGCTCAACGCGCAGTTCACACCGACATGGAACACACAGCATCTCGGCGTCTTCACCTACACGCCGTCCGGCGCGTTTACGCAGGCGCTGACTGGCTACAGCGAGTACTCGAACAACTACAACGCCGAGATCGGCGCCGACTGGGAGCACCGCTTCTCGCCCGAGCTGTCGGTGAAAGGGATTGCGCTGGCAACGTTCGCCAATGTCGATCAGGACGACACCTATCAGATCTACACGCCGATCGGCATGGCCGGGCCCGGCGGTCTGTACGACACGCAGACCCACAAACGCACGACGGAAGCCGGCGAGCGTGTTGCGCGCGGCTTCCTGACCTGGCGGCCGGATCCAGCGCATACGATCGATATCGGCGCAGAGGGGGCATTCAACTTCCGTGAGACGACGCTCGATATTTTCGACGATTTCGGCGCCGGGCCCGTGCCGCAGAGTCTGCCGGTGTCGGATACGCGCGTCGAGGAAACGCGGGTCGAACCCTTTGTCACCGATGTCTGGAAGATATCCCAGCAGCTGACACTGGAGACAGGCTTCATCTACGAGGCCTCGACCATCAAGCAGTCGGGCGATGAGGTGAAGGAGCGCGAATTCTCCTACCCCAAGCCGCGTGCGATCCTGACATGGCAGGCAGGCGCGGGCGATCAGGTTCGCGCTTCAGTCAGCCGCGAGGTCGCCCAGCTGGATTTCTCGGAGTTTGCGACGGCCATCAATGTCGTCGATTCCTCCAGCCTGATCGGCAACCCGGAACTGGAGCCGGAGAAAACATGGCGGGCGAGAGCCGAATGGGAGCACAGGTTCGGCCCCCGCGCTGCGGTGACGCTGGCTGTGTTCCATGACCGGGTGGAAGATGTGCAGGACTTCATTCCGCGCACGGTCTGCGTCAATCCGATCGGTGATCCGCTTGCCTCATGTGCAACTGTCAACCAGCGCACATTCGATGCTCCCGGAAACATTGGCGATGGCACACGGACGGGCGTGGAAGTGCGCGGCGCGCTTCCCCTCGCGCCGATTCTGTCGAACGCCGAGCTGCGTTTTTCCGGCATGTGGCAGGAAACCGATGTCGATGACCCAATCACTGCAATCTCGCGCCGCTTCTCGAACGAGCGCGACTGGACTTACAGTGTCTCGTTGCGACACGATCTGCCGGAGTTGAAGCTCGCCTGGGGCGCCAGCGTATCGGCGCAGTCGGACCGACAGGAATACCGGTCAGCGGAAGATATCCTTTACGAGCGGCCCGGCCAGCGAGTGGATCTCTATATCGATTCAACCATGATAACCGGAGTGACCGTAAGGGTTTCGGCATCGAACATCTTCCACCCGGAAGAATTCCGCGAGCGTACCTTCTACGCGCCTGATCCGCTTGACCCGGTGGCGCCCGCAAGATCGACCGGTGTGGTGAGCCGCACGGAAGCGCGCAAACAGAAAGGCGGCCCCGAGGGCACGCAGGTCTTCTCGATCCGCCTCTCCGGCTCCTTCTGAGAACGCATGTAATTTGCTCGCTATGAATAACGTGCATTACGCCCCGCGGGCGATACCACCTGGCACCGTGGTATTTGATGCATTGAGCCTTGCGGCGTCGGCAAACGCTGCGCAAGCATACGCGCGAAGCGTCGCAGCAAGGAGGGATGCCGTGGCAAGTAAGGATCCAGAACGGGCAGCACGCTCGGTACGGAACTCCCGACAAAACACAAAGCCAAGTCTCCGGCTTGTGCGGACTGAGCCGGCGGGTCCGAACGGGATCCTGCTCGTCTATGAATCCCATGGCGAAGAGCACACCTGGTTGCTTGAGCAGACCACGTCCATGGAGTTCATGGCGCTGCTGATGCAGGGACGCTTCAAGAAAGGCCGCCGCGTGGTGGTGGAGGCCGATATCGCGCTGGAGCCGCCGGACGACAGGGAACCGCGGCCGCATCTGTGCTTCACCAGCGGGCCGCTGGAAAGCTGCGTGCCGATCGACAAGACGGCTCTGAACGACCTGCGCAAGGACATCGACCGGTTCCTGAAACAGCCGGACTGACCGGGCGCGCAAGCGGGGCGGGAATCCAAATCTTTGCAGGGGCGTGTCGGAGCGGGCTAGTCTCCCGCGTCCTAGGCACATGAGAGGCGCCCCCATGATGTATGCCGTCCTTTGCTACAACAACGAGGAAATGGTCTGCGGCTGGACCCGCGAACAGGATGACGCCGTGATGGCGGCCCTGTCGAAGGTTCACGACAAGTGGGAAGGGGCGGGCAAGCTGAAGCCGTCGATCCGGCTCCTGCCGACCACTGCGGCGACGACGCTGCACAAGGCCAAGGACATGGTGATCGACGGCCCCTACGCCGAAACCAAGGAGGCGCTGCTCGGCTTCTACATCATCGATGTCGCGGATCTCGATGAGGGGTTGGCCTTCGCGCGCGAACTGTCAGCGGCCAATCCGGGCGGGGCGTATGAGCTGCGGCCGATCCATCTTTATCTGCCGGGCGCGCCGATCGACGGCGCCTATGAGGCCGACCGGGAGTATGCCGACGACAAGGCGACAGCAAAGTGATCGACCAGGCCTGGATCGAGGCGGCGCTGACGTCGTCACGGCCCCAGGCCGTCGCGGCGCTGCTGCGTTATTTCCGCGATCTCGATCAGGCCGAGGAAGCCTATCAGGAAGCCTGTCTGCGCGCGCTGAAAAACTGGACGCAGAACGGACCGCCGCGTGATCCGACCGCGTGGCTGATCATGGTGGGGCGCAACGCGGCGCTGGACCAGAAGCGCAAGACGTCGCGCCTGACGGCCATGCCCGACGAGTCGCAGGTGTCGGACCTTGAAGATGTCGAGACGCCGCTGGCCGACCGGCTGGACGAAAGCCAGTATCGCGATGATGTGCTGCGGCTGATGTTCATCTGTTGCCATCCCGACCTGCCGGTGACGCAACAGATACCGCTGGCGTTGCGGATCGTGTCAGGTCTGTCGGTGAAGCAGATTGCGCGCGCGTTTCTTGTCGGCGAAGCGGCGATGGAACAGCGCATCACGCGCGCCAAGGCCAAGGTGGCGGGCGCTGGCGTGCCGTTCGAGACGCCGGGGCCGGCCGAACGCGCCGAGCGTTTCGCCGCCGTGATGCAGATGATCTATCTGGTCTTCAACGAGGGCTATTCTGCCGGACCGAAAGACGAGGCGCGGCAGGATCTGGCGGACGAGGCGATCCGGCTGGGCCGGCTTTTGTTGCGGATGTTTCCGGCGGAGCCCGAGGCGATGGGACTTCTGGCGTTGCTGCTGCTGCAGCATTCACGGCAGCCGGCCCGCTTCAATGCCGATGGCGATGCTGTGCTGATGGAGGATCAGGACCGGCGGCTGTGGCGGACCAAGCTGATCCAGGAAGGGCTGGTGCTGATCGACAAGGCGATGCGGCACCGGCAGACGGGCGTCTATCTCGTCCAGGCGGCGATCGCCGCCCTGCATGCGCGGGCGGCGCGCTTCGCGGACACCGACTGGTCAGGGATCGATGCGCTCTATGCGACGCTGGAGCAGCTTCAGCCCTCGCCGGTCGTGACGCTGAACCGGGCTGTTGCGGTCTCGAAGACGAAAGGGCCGCAGGCGGCGCTCGACATGATCGAGCCACTGGGCCAGCGGCTGGCCACCTATTTCCACTTCCACGGCGCGAAGGGCGGGCTGCTGCTGCAACTGGGCCGCAAGGGCGAGGCGCGCGAAAGCTTCGACCGCGCCATTGCGCTGGCGAATACAGCTGCGGAAGCCGCTCACATCCGCATGCACATCGATCGCCTGATCGCGGAAAGCGCCAAGCAGGCCTAGGGCTAGCTGGCGTCGACGACAAGGCCGAGGCGCCCCGCCAGAAAATCTTGCCGGAGATTGTCGGAACCGGTTCGCCGCTCGCGTCCTTAGAGGGTAACGATGAAACGGGCCCGACACGAGGACAACGGCATGACCAAGAGCATTTTCGTCAACCTGCCGGTGAAAGACCTGAAGACGTCCATGGCGTTCTTCGCGGCGCTTGGCTGGACGCACAATCCGCAGTTCACCGACGAGACGGCGGCCAGCATCGTCATTTCGGACACGATCTACGCCATGCTGCTCACGCACGATAAATACAGGCAGTTCACCGACAAGCAGATCGCCGATGCGACGAAGACATCCGAGGTGCTGATCGCGCTCAGCGTCGACACGCCCGAGGAGATGGCGCGGATCTGCGATGCGGCGCTGGCCAATGGCGGGAGCGAGCCGAAGCCGCCGCAGGACTATGGCTTCATGAAGTCGCGGACTTTTTCCGATCCCGACGATCATCACTGGGAAGTTGTGTGGATGGACCCTGCCGGCATGCCGCAACAGGCCTGAGCTTCAGACAAACATTACACGAGAAACGCCAATGACATCCCCGAAACACGAACTGGTTCTGGAACTGATCCTCGATTGCAGACCGGAGAATCTCTATCGCTGCTGGATCGAGCCGGAGCTCGCCAAGCAGGCGTACGCGCCTGCCGTGGACGACGCCGACTGCGACGGTCGATGTCCGCCCCGGCGGCGCCCAGCGATATCACCATGCGGTCGCCCGAGGGGCGGGACTTCCCGAACAAGGGCCAGTATCTCGAAGTCGTTCCCGGCCGGAAACTGGTCTTCACCGATGCCTTCACCGGCGACTGGGTTCCCAGCGAGAGCGCACCCTTCTTCACCGCCGTGCTGACCTTCGAGGACGCAGGCGGCGGCAAGACGAAGCATACGGCGCGCGCGCCACTGGAACGCGGAATCCATGCAGCGCCACGAGCAGATGGGATTCACACCCGGCTGGACGATCTGCGCGAAGCAGATGGAGGCGCTGGCGCAGACGCTGTGAGGCGATGCGCTGGGGCAGAGAGGACAGAGCGATGACAGACATAAAATCGACGACCGTGCCGTTGCCCGGCGTGATCCCGTACTTCTCGGTCGATGGCGCGAAGAAGGCGTCGGAGTTCTACGCCAAGGCGTTCGGCGCGACCGAGGTGCGCCGGCAGCCCGCCGAAGACGGCAAGCGGCTGATGCACTGCCAGATGGAAGTGAATGGCGGGACATTCATGTTCTGCGACAGCTTTCCCGAATACGGCCATCCCGCGAAGACGGACGGCACCTACACCATGCAGCTGGTGGTCGCCGACGGCCACGACTGGTGGGACCGCGCCATCGCCGCGGGATGCACGGTCGAGCAGCCCTACAAGAAGGAATTCTGGGGCGACATGTATGGCCGGATGCGCGACCCGTTCGGGATCGCCTGGTCGATCGTCTCGCCGGCCTGAGGCTTCAGACCGGCGGCACGGCGGCCACCATCATCCGGGCGCGCAGATCGGTTGACGACACGGGGTCAAGCGGCGCGGTGATGTAGACCCAGCAAGGCGGCTTGCAGCGCGGCAGCTGGCGAGCCGCCCCTTGCGGCAGGCGATGGGCCGCGAACTGCCGCGCAAAGCGCGACAGCCCGGCCTTCGGATTGGCCCTGGGCCGCGACACGACAATGATCGGAACGAGGCGGGCGATGGCGCGCCAGTCCTCCCAGCGATGGAAGTCGCGGAGATTGTCGGCGCCCATGATCCAGACGAAGTGGGCCTTCGGCGCCATCCGCTTCAGGCGCCGCAGGAGATGGATGGTGTAGCGCGTGCCGAGGCGACCCTCGAGATCGCTGACCAGCGTGGTGCGGCTGCCGAACCGTCGCGTCGCGGCGGCCAGCCGGTCGACCAGCGCAGTCTGTGTCTTCTTCAGCGGATTGCCGGGCGAGACGAGCACCCAGATGCGATCAAGCCTGGCGGCGCGGCGCGCGGTTTCGATGACGTGGGCGTGTCCGGAATGCGCCGGATCGAACGAGCCGCCCATGATGCCGATAGCCAGATCGCCGGGCGGCGACGGCAGGCGCGGACGTGCGGGCAGGCGGCGGGTCATGCGCCGGTTCTAGGGGCAGCCGGGAAGGGCGGCTAGAGCGGCAGCGATGCGTTCTTCGGTGGCGAGGCGTAGAAGAAGCGGCCCGAGCCTACGACGTCGACATTGCGATAGTCGAAGCGCTTGTAGCTGGCGTCGCCGCCGACAATGCCGGAGACGGCCGCGCGCGTGTCCTCGTCTGCGCTGCTCAGCGCGGCCGCGAGGCGGTCGCCTGCCTCCGCAGCAACCAGTTCGGCATCCGACGGCCGGTATTCCTGCGGGTCGGCGCCGAGCGGGATCGCGCCTTCCTCATACGCGCCTGGCGCGGCGGCCGCGCGGGCGCGCCAGTCGGCAAAAGCGGTTGCGAGCGCGGTTGCGTCGCTGACGGGGGGGAGCGCGGCGATGTCGCCCGCGACCGACATCCGGTAGTCGGTCACGGTGACGGAGCGGTCGAGCGGGCGATAGTCCGGGAAGGCGTCGGCGATGGACGGCGGCGCGGCATCGTCGGGCGCCTCCGCCACGGGCGGTTCATCGGTCAGAAGCTCCGGCGGCAGTTCGGGGGGCGCTGTCTGCGCGGGCGCTGCGCTGGCCGTTATCTGCCCCCTGGCGTTGGCTTCCGAAGCCAGTTCCGTTGGCTTGGCGCAGGCGGCGGCGGCAAACGCGGCAAGGGCAAGCGGAAGGATCTGGCGCATGGCATGTCTCACACGCCGTTCACCAGCTTCGGCAGCTGGTCCGGCGAGGAGACAAGTGACCACGTCCCGCCTGCGGCCACAACCTGCGCTTCCCACTTGCGCAGGACGTCAAAGTATTTTTCGGGGTCGCCGGGATTGGTCTTGATGACGTTGGCGGCGACGACGTGGATGTCGCGCAGGTCAAGCTTGATGTTCGAGGTGTCGCAGGACTTTCCGTAGTCATCGATCATGTCCGAGAACAGGACGATGTAGCGCGAGGCTTCGGGGCGCTGCTTCAGTTCGAAGGCAGCCTGGGCGAGGGCGCCGCGGATGTCGGTGTATTTGGCGGACTTCACCTGGCCGGCGTAGGTGTTGAAATCATCGAACAGCTCCCGCTTGGCCGTGGCGGCGAGGCTGGGTGTCGTCGGCAGCTGCCGCTGCAGGATGATCTCCTTCTCGGAGAAGGAGCAGGCGCTGATCTGGCTTGCGCCAACCCAGTCGCCCGGCTGCATGTCCGCGATGGTGATGTTGGCGAGCTTGGCCGCATCCGGCACGGCTTTCACATAGGTGCCGGACACATCGAAGACGAAGAAGACAGAGCGGTTGGTAGAGGAGACCAGGCCGCAGCCGGTGAGCGCCGCCAGAGCAAGCGCCATGCCGAAACCCACGAACGCCTTGCGCATCATGCTTTCTGCAGCTCCGGTTCGCGGGACTTCTCGCGATTGCGTCTGGGTTCTGTCGGCGGAGGCGTCGGGGATCGTCGATCGAGGACCATCGGATCGTCGACATCGCCGGAGGATGCATCCCCGCCGCCGCCCCGGTTGCGCACGGCGCCCTTGACCCGCCGCTCGATCCAGAGCGGGGCGAAGATTATGGCGTCGTAGACCGAGAGGGCGAACAGGCCGACATTCTTGAAGCCGACCGACAGCGTCTTGCAGATGAAGGCGAGCGCCAGCATCAGGAAGCTTCCAACGATCGACAGCATGAAGACGCTGCTACGCACGATGGTTTCGAGCGGCAGCGCAGCGGCGGCCAGCAGCCAGGGGATGATGCCGGCGAGGATCAGCTGGGCGATGGTCGACAGCTGAAGGCCGCGATTCTCTTCGGGCGCAGCCGCTTCGGGTTCGGCCGTGGCTGTCTCGGGCGCGGCAGGTTCCGGCGCCGGCGTCAGCGATGGCGCGATCAGCGCGCGGTTGGCGAGATCGCGGGTTTCCTGCTGCTGCTCGATGATCTGCTCGCGCACGATCGAGAGCGTCATTTCGAGAATGGAGAACAGGGAGAGGAAGCCGAACGCCACGAAGAACATGGTCCTTCGCGCGCCATCCGACATCGCATGGAAGGCGGGGATCAGGCGAGTGAAACCTGCCGCATCCATCAGCACGACGCCGGCCACGAATTCGAGGAAGATCACGATGATCGCCGCGAAGGTCGGCAGGCCGACGCCCGCAATACGCGCGCCTTCGCCCACGATTTCCGACATCGGACGTTCGATCAGGAAGAAGTTGAGGAAGACGCCCGAGAGCGCGATCGCGGTGATGATGACCGCGATCAGCCATGGGATGACGATGGAGGCGCGCGCGGCGATCTTCGTCCGGTCGTCCGAGCGCATGATCATCTCGAACTCCTGGAACGTCTTGTTCACCTCATCGACGCTCTGGTTGAACTCCTGCTCGGTCTTGGTGAGCTTCTCGGCGACCTCGCGAAGGCGCGGCGCCTCGGTCTTGATGGTGGAGAGGGCAGGACGCACGGGCACGAGCCGGTCGTTCATCGCGCGGGCGGTGCTTTGGGCGATGTTCTTCTCGAGCTTGTTGAGGCCGCGGCCGGATTCCATCGAGGGCAGGGCCGCGCGGAAGGCGCGTTCTGCAGCGTCCTCAAGGTTGATGTCGGTGAGATCGCTGGCGGCCGTTGAAAGCTGGTGCGTGCTCTTGTCGAGCCGCGCGATGACCGGACCGGTCTCCTTCGCGAGCTTTTCCGCCCGCTTGCCCATGCGGTTCTCGAGAACCAGCATGCGGTCCTGAAGCTCGTCGGCGCGATGCGATGCGATCTTCTCGTTGCAGCTGGCGCGCGCATTGCGGCCATGCTCCGAGAGCCAGAGGCCCCATCGGCCGAAGACCCGGCCCGTGATGAAGAACACCTGCCAGACGACGCGCCGCAAGGGTTCGCGCGCCATCCACATCAGCAGGATGAGTCCAAGGAGCGCGAGCCACCAGGGCACGCCAAAGAATGAGCCGCTATCAGCAACTGACGGCGGGAAGCCCGCCGCCTGATCGAGAGATTGTTCCACGCCGAGCCCTTCAGCCGGAAATTGTCAGGCCCCGCCAAGTCACCCGCACGGAACTTCGTGCGGACGATTGGGCGCTAATGTGGCGCGCGATATGAATTCGACTCCATGTTCGGAAGCGAAACGAATCCGGAATGATGTGGGTTAAGCGCCGGAACCTAGGGCCGGGTCTGGCCTGTACCGCGCACGACGTATTTGAAGATGGTCAGCTGTTCGGCGCCGACAGGTCCGCGGGCATGCAGGCGGCCGGTGGCGATGCCGATCTCCGCACCCATGCCGAACTCGCCGCCATCGGCGAATTGCGTCGAGGCGTTGTGCATGACGATGGCCGAATCCACTTCAGCCAGGAAACGTTCCGCCGCCGAATCATCCTCGGTGACGATGCTCTCCGTGTGCTGCGAGCCGTAGCGCGCGATGTGGTTCATTGCGCCATCGATATTGTCGACCACGGCGACGGCGAGGATCGGCGCGAGATATTCGGTGGTCCAATCTTCCTCGGTCGCGGCCTTCATCGGATGGATGGCGCGCGCGCGTTCGTCCCCGCGCAGTTCGCAGCCGGCGGCTTCGAGGGCTTTGGCCAGGCGCGGCAGAACCGCCGGCGCAATGCTCTGGTCGATCAGCATCGTCTCGGTCGAGCCGCACACGCCGGTGCGGCGCAGCTTGGCGTTGACGATGATGGCTTCGGCCTTCGCAGGATCGGCCTTTTCGTGGATGTAGGTGTGGCAGAGGCCCTCAAGGTGGCCGATCACCGGCACGCGCGCTTCATCCTGCACGCGGGCGACAAGCGACTTGCCGCCACGCGGGACAACCACATCGAGCTTGCCATTGAGGCCGGAGAGGATGTGGCCGACGGCGGCGCGATCCGGGGTCTGCACCAGCTGGATGGCGTCGCGGGGGAGGCCTGCATCCTCAAGACCCGCGCGCAACGCATCCGCGATCACGCGCGACGAGGTGAGGCTTTCCGATCCGCCGCGCAGGATTACCGCATTGGCGGCGCGCAGGCACAGCGCGCCGGCGTCCGCCGTCACGTTCGGGCGGCTTTCATAGATGATGCCGATGACGCCGATGGGTCCGCGCACCCGGCTGATCTCAAGTCCGTTGGGCCGGGTCCATGTGCTGAGCACGGCGCCGACAGGATCGGGAAGGGCGGCGATTTCCTCGACGCCCTTCGCCATCGCTTCGATGCGCGCGGGCGTGAGTTCGAGCCGGTCGAGCATCGAGCCGCTGAGCCCCTTGGCGCGCGCGGCCTCCATGTCCTTCGCATTGGCCGCCAGGATCTCGGGCGCGGCGCTCCGGATGCGCTTCGCCATCGCGGTTAGCGCGGCCGAGCGTGTCTCCGGGCCGGCCTTGGCGACGGCGGCAGAAGCGGCGCGGGCGGCTTCGCCCATGGCGAGCATCTGGCCCGCGAGCGCGGCGTCATGAGCGGACAGGGGCAGCTGGATCGTCATGCGGACGCCTTAGCAGGCGGCAGACCGGATTACCAGTTGCGCCACGGCCTCGGGTCGTCGCGGAGCAGGCCATAGATCAGCGAGTCGCGGATGCCGATATGCATCTCCCATTCGCCGCGGAGGCGGCCCTCAAGCGTGAAGCCCAGCTTCTCGAACACGCGAATGGAGGCGGCGTTGTCAGGGTCGATATCCGCCATGACGCGGCGCGCGCCCAGTGTCGTGAAGGCTTCGTCGAGGGCGCGGCCAAGCGCGCGGGCGGCGAGATTCTTGCCACGGGCGGCGGGGACGATCAGGCAGGCAGCCTCCCAGACATTGTTCTTGCCGTGCGGATAGATGGCGACGCGGCCAAGGGCTGGACCATCGGGCGTTTCGGAGACCACCCAGTTGATGTCATTCCCGTCGCCCATCCATTTCTGGATCATCGCGACAGTCTCATCTACCGAGCGCGTGGCGGGACGCGTGAGATAGCGGCAGCTTTCCTCATCGCCGAAGAGAGCGTGCAGGGCGGGGCCGTCGGCCACAGGATCGATGCGGCGGGTGAAGAAGGGCGCAGACATGGGGCGGCCTCATATCACCGCACGCCAAGGCTGGGGAGTGAGTCGGGTGGCTTTCGCCGGCGGGGCGTCTATATGCTGCGAGGAAAGCAACGCCAGGCAGGGTTCATGGACACGCTGCGCGACGTACCGAGGCGAGCCGGTATGAGTTGGACGTCGATGGTGAGACAGTCTTCGCCCGCTATCGCCGCCAGGATGGCGTGCTGACGATTCTGTGGGTCGAGGCGGCGCCGGTTCTTCGGGGGACGGGGGCCGCCGGCCGGCTGATGAAGCTGGTGGCGCAGGAAGCCCGCGACAGGAGCTGGCGCATCGTTCCTGTCTGCGGCTACGCCGCCGCCTGGCTGCGCCGCAGCCCGGACTATCGCGAGCTGGTGCTTTAGCTCGGCCGGATACGCCGATATCGCCGTCCGGCTGCGTCCGCCGCCTTGCCTAGCGAGGCGTTTTGCGGGCATTTTCAAGCCTTGCACGATACTCGGCTAGTCGGGGGCTGAAGATGAAATGGCGGCTGCCTCTTGTGGCGACCGGGGCGCTGGCGGTTCTGGCCGCGACGGGCCTTGCGATCGCCCAGGGCGACTGGACAACCGTCGACAAGAAGGACGTCGAGATCTGCCGGCCGGTCTTCGCCGAAGTGCACCGGATGGAGCAGGACTTCCTGCAGGACCAGATCGACGGATTCTGCGCACAGGGAACGGCCGGATACGACGAAGAGCTGTGCGGTGTCGCGAGAGACGTGCTCGATGCGACGCAACAGTTCGACGATGTCGACTGGTACATGCTGGGCAATGAGACGTGCGGAAATGGTTCGCCCTATCCCTGCTATGGACCCAGCCTCTACAATTCATCACGGACCGGACGCGACGCGCAGCTCGCCATTTCCATGTTCCGCGACGATGCAGCGAAGGACGCGAAGCTCTCCCCGGAGATGAGTTTCAGGGACGCAGCCGTGATCGGCGATCGCTGCATCGCGAAGGCGTGGATCGCCAAGCATGATGGCGTCGGCGCCAGCCCTGCGCCGGGTGTCGCCAGCAGCAACGGAAAGCCGTCGCTGGGCAAGAACAGCGGCGGCAGGCCCGCAGCGGGACGGCCAGCCGCGCCGGCTGCGCCGCCGGCTTCGGCGGTCCCGCAAGCCGATGTCGATGCGTGCATCGACGGAACCGCATCGCTGGACTCATGCGCGTCGCTTCTGGCTGGCATTCAGCCGAGCGATCCGTCCTTCGTCGATCTCGCGCTTGCGCTTGTCTCCGGTGAGATCGATGCGGGCCGACCGGATCTGGCGATCCACTATGGCGACATGATCGCCGATCAACGCTCCGGCTTGTCGGCTGCGCTGGTGAGATGCACGGTGCGGGTGACCGCCAAATGGGATCTCGATGCGGGGCTTGCCGCCTGCAACGCCGCCGACACGCAGGATCCCGGCGTGATTTCGCTGCGTGGCGAGATCCATCTGATGGCGGCGCGATGGGCCGACGCCTGGAACGATTTCGATTCCGCCTATCGCTCCGACCTCTCCATGCAGACGCTGTTCCTGCGCGGGCTGGCGTCCGCCGGTCAGGGCAAGATGGCAGATGCTGTAAAAGACACGGGCATGGCCGAGCAGGAAGAGCCCGGCACGACCGAGTCGTTCGAGGAGATGGGATACACGCTGACCGCCGTGCTGAGCGGCAAGCCGCTGGTTCCACCGGAAGCCTTCGCGCCGCTGGGAGCTGCGCCGTCGCCGGCGGCTCCTGCTGCGCCCACGGCGCCGGGGCGGACGCCGGCCAAGCCGGCGGGCAAGCCCTCTGCGGGGCCGGTCGCCGTCATCAAGTTCGCGCCGGATGCTCCGCGCGGCCAGATCGCTCCGCTGAGCGCCGCGGATTCGTCAGCGTGCGAAGCCCTGCTGAGCGCGGCGCAGGCGGACTCGCAGACCTGGAAAGGAACGCCGGAGGAAATTGCGCTGCGGCTTGGTCTGCTGCAGCGGACGCTGTTCGCCGGGCGCTGCGCCGGTCATGGACAGGCGACGGGTCTGGTCGCGGAAGCCGAGCGCAACATCGCTGCCTCCGCCGCATCGGCCGCAAGCGCCTTCACCGACGCTAACGAGACATCGCCCGACGCGATCAACTGCGTCGAGCCGATGGCGCCGAACAATCCGCTGAACCCGACGGGTTCGCCGGCGCTGCGCAATTCGTGCAATTTCCCGGTCAATGTCGCCTACTGCAATGTCAGCCCGGCCAAGGGCTCGTGGGCGGAAACGTTTGCCTGCGGCTCGCGGACTGTGATGGGCATGGATGTGATCCCGGCCAATGGCGCGACGCCGGCCGTGTTCGGGCTCGAGATCCAGCACTTTGCCTGCCGCCAGCCGGCGGCGCCGGTGCTGACCTATCAGGCCGGCAAGGGTCTGGACGGCTTCTGCAAGTAGGAGAGTGGGGGATGTTGCGTTGTGTGATCCTGGCCGCCGGAACGGGTCTGGCGCTGACCGGAACGGCGCTGGCGCAGACCAATCCGTGGGTCAGCCTCGCCAAGGGCGATCTTGCCGGATGCCAGGACACGCTGAAGGAGTTCCAGGCGCGCTGGCTGTCGTCCCTGGCGCATGATCGCGATGACGCCTGCGCCGGAAGCGAGAAGGATACCTGCACGCTGCTGCGCAACTGGCATGACGAGTGGAAGGCGCTGTCGCCGGCCGACTTCATGATGATCGCGCCCGCCGATTGCGAGGATTGCACCGACGAGAAGATGATCGACGAGTTCATCGACCCGGCCTTCCGTCCGGCGGTGCCCGTGATTGTCGTGAAGGCGGCCAGCCCGACGCCGGCGATTCCTGCGAAGAAAGGCGATCACCTCGATGGCTTCGCCTATATGCCGGTGGCCTATCACTGTCTTTCGGGGCTGTGGGTCGAGAAGCTGTTCAGGAGCGGGCAGACGCTGGCGGGCGTGAAGATCACGGCGCAGGAGGGCCAGTATCTCAAGGTGACGCCGCAGGCGTTCGACGGAATGGTCAGCAGCCTGACGCAGAAATACGCCGTTCCCGCCGCCGCTGTCGCCGGACTCGATGGCGCGCCTAAGCCCGTACCTGTTGCGCCGAAGCCGGTTCCGCCGAAGCCCCCAAAGCCGGTTGTGGACGCCGTGCGCGTGGCCGTGCGCGACTGTGGCGACTCTGCGCTTGCGCCGGCAAACCGCATCAAGGCCTGCACCGCTGCAATCGACGGTCACGTCGAAGGCGCGGAGCTGGTGTTGGCCTACTGGGCGCGATCGGTGCTGCGGCTTGATGAGGGCGATGTCGATGGCGCGATCGATGACGCCGACATCGCCGGCGATCTCTATGGCCAGGACTATTCAGTGCAGAATGCGCGTTGCTGGTCGCGGGCCGTCGCTGCGGTCGAGCTCGATGTGGCGCGGCAGGCCTGCACGCTCGCTATCCGCCTGGCCCCCGAGGAAGCCAGCGTTCACGACAGCCGCGGCCTCGTCGGCCTGCAGCAGAAGCGCTGGAACGATGCGTGGAACGACTATGCCGAGGCGGTCTATCTGGCGCCGGACTTTGCGTCCGCACTGTTCGGACGGGGGTTGGCCGCGGCAGGGCTGGGTATGCCGGATGAAGCCGCAGACGATTTCGAGGCGGCGCTGGATCTCGATCCGGACATTGGTGACGAGTACGCCGCCTATGGCCTCACGCCTGAAGCGATTGCGGCGACCGCGCCGGACAGCCCGCAACGGACGGCGGGCGGCCATCTCGGCCGCGCCAAGACGGGCCGCAAGCAACGCTAGGCGTGCAGGCTGTCAGCCGATCAGCACCATGTCGTCGACATGGATAAGGGCGGGACGGCCGCGATAACCGAGGATCGCCTCGAACTCGTCCGACTTGCGGCCCAGAAGGCGCGTGGCGTCCTCGGCGGAATAGGCCGAGACGCCCCGGGCGATGACCTTGCCGTCGGCGTCGAGAACATCGACGGCGTCGCCGCGCTCGAACCGGCCCACGACAGCCGTGACCCCAGCCGCCAGAAGCGATTTGCCCGCGAGCAATGCGCGCGCCGCGCCGGCATCCACACGCACAGATCCTGACGCGCGCAGCGCGCCGGCCAGCCATTTCTTCCGCGCTGTCTCCGGCGAGACGCTGGCGATGAACCACGTGCCTTTGGCGCCCGCCATCACGGCGCCGATCGGGCCGGCGTCCGCAGTCGTGTTGGCGCCCAGCGTGATGAGGGTGGAGCAGCCCGCCGTCATCGCGATGCGCGCCGCATCGAGCTTGGTCGCCATGCCGCCCGAACCGACGCCAGCGGCGGCGTTGGCGCCGCCCGCCATTGCGATCACGTCGGGCGTAAGCCGGGTCACTTCCGGAATGTGATTTGCATCCGGATTTGTACGCGGGTCGGCGTCGTAGAGGCCGTCGATGTCGGACAATAGCACCAGCACGTCCGCGCCCAGCATCTGCGCGACGCGTGCGGCGAGACGGTCATTGTCGCCATAGCGGATTTCTTCGGTTGCGACCGTGTCGTTCTCGTTGACGACGGTGACGGCGCCGCGCTCCAGCAGCGTTTCCATGGTCGCGCGGGCGTTGAGCCAGCGGCGGCGTTGTTCGGTGTCGTAGAAGGTGAGCAGGGCCTGCGCGACGGGGGCGTCATGCTTCGCCAGTGCGTCTTCCCACGCACGCATCAGCTTTGGCTGGCCTGCGGCGGCGGCGGCCTGCTTTTCCTCAAGGCGCAGTTTGCCGGACTTGAGCCCCAGCGCGCGGCGGCCCAGCGCGACGGCGCCGGACGAGACGATGACGATCGATTTTCCCGCCGCGCGAAGCCTGGCCGCGTCCGCCGCGATGGCGGCGAAGCGCGACTCCTGAGGCTTGCCGGTCTCCTGATCGATCAGGAGGGACGAGCCCACCTTGATGACGACGCGGCGCGCAGAGGAGAGCGGGGAGGTCACGGAGACCATCCCTCGGATTTTTCCTCCGGCGTCTTCTCGGCTTCGATCTGTGCGTCGCGTTCGGCGCGGCGGTTCTCGGAGATGATCTGGTAGAGCTTGTTGACCGTTTCCTGCACGCCCTTGCCGGTCGCGCCCGAGATCAGCAGCGGCGTCTTGCGGCAGGCTTTCTTGAGCGCCGCCGACTTCTCCTTGATTTCGTCCTCGCTAAGGGCGTCGATCTTGTTCAGCGCGACGATTTCCTTCTTGTCGAAGAGACCGCCGCCATACTTCTTCAGTTCCTTGCGGATCGTCTTGTAGGCGCCGGAGACATCTTCCTGTGTGCCGTCGACGAGATGCAGCAGCACGGCGCAGCGTTCGACGTGACCGAGGAAGCGCGTGCCGACGCCCGCGCCTTCGGCGGCGCCTTCGATAAGGCCGGGAATGTCCGCCAGCACGAAGGATGCGCCGACGCCGATGGACACAACGCCCAGGTTCGGCACCAGCGTGGTGAAAGGATAGTCGGCGATCTTGGGCTTGGCCGCGCTGACAGCGGCGAGGAAGGTGGACTTGCCGGCGTTTGGCATGCCGAGCAGGCCAGCGTCTGCGATCAGCTTGAGGCGCAGCCAGACCCAGCGCTCCTCGCCATCATGGCCGGGGTTGAAGCGGCGCGGCGCCTGGTTGGTCGAAGACTTGAAGCGCGTGTTGCCCCAGCCGCCCGATCCGCCCTTGGCGAGCAGTACGCTGTCGCCAAGCTTGTCGAGATCCGCGATCAGCGTTTCCTGGTCTTCCTCGAACACCTGCGTGCCGACGGGGACCTTGAGCACCATCGTCGGCGCATCGGCGCCGGTGCGGTTCGCGCCCATGCCGTGCATGCCGCGCTGGCCCTTGAAGTGCTGCTGGTAGCGGTAGTCGATGAGCGTGTTGAGGCCGTCGACCGCTTCGATGATCACGTCGCCGCCGCGTCCGCCATCGCCGCCATCTGGTCCGCCGAACGGGATGAACTTCTCACGCCGGAAGGAGACGCAACCGTCGCCGCCGGCGCCGGACTTCACATAGACCTTGCATTGGTCGAGAAATTTCATCGTCTATGCCTAGTGCGGCGCATGCGCGCCGTGATGGTCGGGCAGATTAGCGGGGGTCGCGCCTTCCGGCCACACATAACGCGTCGCGAGGGAGGTGCGCTGCCGCGCCAGACCGAACAGTTCCTGCGCGCCCGTCTGAACAAAGCCCAGCTTGCGCAACACGTTGCCGGACGCCGGGTTGTCGGCGTAGTGGCCCGCGACGAAGCTTTGCGCGCCCAGCTGGTCCTGCGCCCAGGCCATCAGGCTGCGCGCCGCTTCAGACGCATAGCCCAGCCCCCAGTAGGGCTTGCCGAACCAGTAGCCGATTTCCCAGGCCGTGCTGGCGTCATCGCCGACGCGCATGACGCCGCACGAGCCGACGAGCCCGTCGATCGGCGCCGTCACGGCGAAGGCGAATTCGCGCCCGTCCTCGCGGCCGCGCGTGATCATGCCCAGAAACTCGAAGGCGTTGGACATGGTGTAGGGATGCGGCACGCGCCCGCACATCTTCGCGACATCATAGTCGCCCGCGAGATAGGCGATGCGGCGGGCATCGGCTTCCGCGAAGGGGCGCAAGGTGAGTCTTTCTGTTCTTATCGTCAGCTGCATGGCGGTCAGCTCCACCCGTCCTTGTCGGGCGCAGACCAGGGGAGCTGAAACGAAGAAGGGGAGGCGGTCCGCCTCCCCTGATCGCGTTTCAGGTTCGGACCGCTACCCTGTTGGCAGGCGGTCCGGCATGTGCTGGACGGCCTGTCAGGCTTTGTCTTCCGGGAGGATGGATACGACCATCTTGCCCTTGGCTTCGCGGAACTGGACCGTGCCGGTTTCCGTGGCGAAGATCGTGTGATCGCGGCCGAGGCCGACATTCACGCCCGGGTGGAACTGCGTGCCGCGCTGGCGGACGATGATGTTGCCGGCAAGGACGTGCTCGCCGCCAAACCGTTTCACACCGAGGCGCTTGGCGTTCGAGTCGCGACCGTTGCGCGACGAACCGCCGGATTTCTTGTGGGCCATCGTGGCCTCCTTCCAGTCTCAGTCCGCGAATTACTTCGCGACGATATCCGTGATGCGAACGACCGTCTCGTGCTGGCGATGGCCGATCTTGCGACGATAGGTGTTGCGCGGCTTTTTCTTGATGGTGGTGACCTTCGGCGCGCGGCGCTGCTCGACCACTTCGGCCAGCACTTTCGCGCCGGAGATCAGCGGGGCGCCGACGTTCACCGTGTCGCCATCGGCAACCATCAGGACTTCGCCGAATTCGAGCTTGGCGCCAGCATCGCCGGCCAGCTTCTCGACCACGATCTCTTGGCCGCCAGCGACCCGGTACTGCTTACCGCCTGTCTTGATGACCGCGAACATAGGAATTCTCGTTTGTTTTCAGGGGGTCTTGCGACCAAATAGCATTCCGCCCACAGCTGCCTGCGGGCGGGGAGCGGGCATATAGACGTGAGGGCGTCCCCCTGTCAAACGCCGATCGCGCGAATCCGGCAGGAATCTGCGCCGGATCTGCTGCGCCCCGAGGCCGGCGGAGGCGCGCTCCACCGGCCCCGTTTCGGCGCCCCTATCCCGCGATCCCGAGCCGCACGAACGCGCCGCGTCCCGCGCCGGGGAGACGTGATCCGACCGGAACGTCCGAGCCCATGATGCGGTTGTAGCCGGCCAGATGGTCCTCGTACTTGTGGTCGAGCAGGTTCTCGACGCCGGCCGAGAGCCGCACGCCCTTGCTGATGGTCCAGGAGCCGAATGCGTTGAGGAGCACATAGCCCGGCGTTTCCGCTTCCGAGTTGGTGGCCGAGACCTGATCCTGTTTGGCGACCGCCCGTGTTTCGAGCGTCGCCGACCAGTCCTGTTCCTCATAGGTGAGGCCGACGGTGAGGCTTGGCGGCGCGATGCGATAGAGATTGTCGTCAATGTCGCGCCGTTCGCCGCGGACAAAGCTGGCGACGGCGTCGACCCGCCAGGGGCCGCCGAGGACGATCCCCGCATCGAGATCTATGCCGTAGAGCCGCGCATCGACATTGGCGAAGCGCAGCGGCGTCGGATCGCCATTCATGTTGGCGACCATTTCCTGCGGCGTATCGATGACGCCGGGTGTTGCGTCGAACGGTACGCCCTGGATGTAGTCATCGATCTGCCGGACATAGATGGTCGGGCGCACATAGGCCGTCGCCGTGCGATAGTCGACGCCGGCTTCGGCGATCAGGGCTGTCTCGGGCTTCAGGTTGAGATCGCCGACATAGACATTGCCATCGGCAAGGCCGCCGCTGGCGTTGGTCGGCAGCCAGAGATAGCGCTCGACATGGCCCGGAACGCGGGTCTTGCGCGCCAGCGTCAATCGCCACGAGAGGCCATTGTCGGCGGGCGTCCAGAAGCGCGCCACGGCATCCCATGTCGAATCGTCGCGCGAGCGATCAGCGGCGTTGAACGCGTTGGCCAGGCCCGTCGCCATGGCGGGCACGGCCGCCCCGGTCGAGGCCAGCTCCGTATCCGCTTCGTGACGATCGAACCGCAGGCCGAGCTGGGACTGGAACAGGCCTATGCCCCCGGTCCATTCGGCAAAGCCGCCGAGGCGGCGCTGCGCGATGCCCGGGAAATTGCGGATGACGAACGCGGCATTGGTGGGGTTGATGATCGACCCCTCGCGGTCGATGTCATCGGCGTCCGCCCCGATGCTGAGATCGCCCGCGAGCGCCGGCAATGTCACCGCGACCTTTGCTGTGCGCGTTGTTGCATCGGCGAGCGCGGCGCGCTGCTGGGCTGCGGCTGGCGCGGGTCGCAGCGTGAGATTGTCCATCCGGTGCGTGACGTCCGCGTATCCGAGCGAGGCGTCCAGCTTGATGTCGCCGAAGCGGGTCGAATAGCCCACGCGTGCGAAGTCCGTATCGAAATAGATGATGTCCATCGGGAAGGGCGGATTGCCCGACGGCCCGGTGTTCTGCCGGCGCAGGTCCAGCGTCAGCGTGCTGTCGCCGAAGCGCACGCCGCCCGATGCGCCGAAGACGCCGCGCTCGAACGAGGACGCCGCGATCTCGCCGCCGGGAAATTTGGTGTCCTCGCCCTTTTCGTACGAGCCGAGCAGGTTGAAGCGCCACGTGTCGGTTGCGGCGCCGGCGACGCCGCCGACGGCGAGACTGCTGTCAACCGAGCGCGCATCCGCCGTCAGGTCGTAGCCGAACATCATGTCCGGGCCATTGGCGAAGTCGATGCGTTTGAAGACAGCGTTCATGCCGCCGCCAAGGCCCGGCCCGTCGCTGACCGGGCTGACGCCGCGATCGATTACGACCTCTTCCGTCAGCGGAGCAGGGGCGTAGTGGAAGGTCGGATCCATGAGGTTGGGACCGCCAGAGGCGAACCTCTGTCCGTCGACGCGCAGATTGATGCGGTCGCCAAACAGGCCGCGATATTGCGCCTGACCCGACAGCGCGCCGTTCGCGATGCGCGCCGCGCCCGGAATGCGCGACAGCAGGTTGGTAACGTCAGGACCCTGGAGCGGCCGCTCCTCGAGCGTGACCACGTCAGTTGTTGCGGTGTCCGGCCGCTGGCCCGTCACCACGACGACGTCACGCAGGGCGGAGTCATCGGGCGGTGTCTGCGCAAGCGCAGGTGATGCGAAGGCCGTCAGCGCGACAAGGCCGGCGCCTGAAAGAAGAACGGATTTCATGTAGGTACTCCCTGCGCGGCGACGCATGCAGCGGTCTCGCTCGCGCGAACTGAATCAGAAGATCGATGGGGAACTTCAGATCGTTACGGGAGGTCCGCGGCCGGGAAGCGGCGGGCGCGACAGCCAGGAGAGCGGCTCGCTGGCGACGGCAAGGTCGTCATGTCGGGGGATCGACAGAACGGCCGGTGTGGCGACGGCAGAGATGACCGGCAGGTCTGCAATGGCCGAGAGGGCGAACGGACAGGAAAAGTCCTTCGTGGCGTGTTCGGACTGGCCGGATGAGTCGTCCGTAGAGCCCGAGCCGCCGGGCATGCCCATGGCGGACATGTCGACGGCGCCGCGTCCCATGGCGCTGCCGCTGCACATGTGCATGACCAGCTGGCCGTCTTCGGGCGCGCGGTCGAGCATGTACCCGGCAGGCACTAGCGCCCGCATGAGCGCCAGCGCCGCCACAAGCCAGGTGGCGAGCGCGTACGCTTTCGGGAATTGAACGCGCCGTGCCGGAGTCATTCAACCTAACTAGGAGGAAGAGTCAGGCTCATCAATGCGATCTGCCGTCGCTCGCGGTTTCGTGCTCCACCGATGCGCGCGTGTGCTCGTCTGGCAATAATTCGCAATGCAACGAACACGTCGCGCGAGTGCTCGCTGCAAGCTTCGACGAGCTGCAGGCGCCGGGCGGAACAGTCAGGCGTCCGCGTAGACGAATTCGACGAGATAGATGGTCTGGCCGGTGCCGTGCCTGGCGGTCTTCAGAAGATCGACTACCCCAGCAAAGCCGGATTTGCGCGCGAGTGCGGGCGTGATGTCGCTGAGGCTGATCTGCCTGACTGACGTCACGTCGATGAAGCCATCACCGACGCGGTAACGGCCGCCGGCCTTGACGCGCGGGCTCTGCCAGATCCGGATGCTGCAGGTGACCGAACCATCGATCACCTTCTCGCGGATATGCTTCGCGAACTGCATGTGGGCTCCGTTTCATCCGAAGCCTGCCGCGCCACATCCGGCAAGGAGGACGGGATTCGGCGGTCAGCCTTCGAAAAAGGGTTCGACTTCGCCTTTCAGCAGCATGGTCATCGGATTGCCCTTGCGATCCAGCGCGGCGCCCGCAACGACGCGGATCCAGCCCTCGCTGACGCAGTATTCCCAGACATTGGTCTTTTCCGCGCCGTTGAAGCGGATGCCGATGCCGCGCTCGAGGAGTTCCTTGTCATGATAAGGGCTCTTCGGGTCCTGGCTCAGGCGGTCTGGAAGCGTGTCGGTCATGTCAGGGCTCGGCTGCTGTGAACGGCGGTGTGCCTCAGCTTCCCGCGAAAGGCTAGGCCGGATTACGGCCCCAGGCGACGAACGGTCCGTTCCGGAAACCCTCTGCGCCTTTGCCATAGACGAACGGCGTTCCGTCAGGCTTCACCACGTGTCCGCCCGCCGCGCTGAGCACGGCATGGCCCGCGGCCGTATCCCACTCCATGGTCGGACCCCAGCGCGGATAGACGTCCGCCTTGCCCGCAGCGACCCAGCAGAATTTCAGCGACGAGCCGATGGCCGTCTGTCCGGCGATGCGCCGTTCCGCTAGGAAGGCTTTCGTCCTGTCGTCGAGATGCGAGGCCGATGTGATCGCCGTGAGCCCATCGGCGGGGTAGGCGCGCGTCGTGAGTTTGCGTCCTGAGGAGACGATCGCGCCGGGAAGAAAATTCTCGATCAGTTCGGCGCCTGCGCCGCCGAAATACATCTCGCGGCGGGCCGGCGCGTAGACGGCGCCGGCGACCGGATGACCATGGCAGATCAGCGCGATGTTAACCGTGAAGTCGCCCTTGCGCTGGATGAACTCCTTCGTGCCGTCGACCGGATCGACCAGGATGAAGGCGTCCCATATCTGGTCGCCGACGCCTTCGCGGGCCGCCCGCTCCTCTGCCAGAACGGGAACGCCGGGCAGGTCCTGCTCCAGCCGCGCGAGAATGACCTCCTCGGCGCGCTCGTCCGCGTCGGAAACCGGGCTGTAGTCGGCCTTGGTGCGGTGCTCGAAGTCGCTCTCATAGACCTCCATCACCCCTATCCCCGCATCGGAAGCGATCTGGGCGAAGAGTCGCGCCAGTTGATCGCGTTCGGCAGGGCTCGGCGTGGGAAGCGTGAAGCTCATGGCGTCTTTACCGTAAATCCGGTGGAGCCATCGCGGTCCCGGACGTGCATGTCAACCGTGGCTGTCCGGCAGCGTCCGCCAGCACATGGTTTGCATGGAGAGCCGCGAAACGAGGCTATCCATGACGCTGAAGCGTATCCTGATCTGTGGCGGGGCTGGGTATATCGGCTCGCACGCGGCCAAGGCCCTGCGGCTGGCCGGGCGCGAGCCCATCGTGTTCGACGACCTGTCCTCGGGCCATGAACACGCCGTGCGCTGGGGCCCGCTGGTCAAGGGCGATGTGCGCAACGCCGAGGCGCTGCGCGCCGCGATCCGCGAACACAAGCCCGACGCCGTGATGCAGTTCGCCGCCCGCATCGAGGTGGGCGAGGGCGAGAAGGACCCGGCGCATTTCTACGACAACAATGTCGCCGGCACGCTCAACCTTGTCCGCACCATGCTGGAGGAGGGGGTCGGCACTCTGGTCTTCTCCTCGACCTGCGCGATCTATGGCGATCCCGAGCGCCTGCCGCTGACCGAGGACCTGCCCAAGCGGCCGGTCTCGACCTATGGCCGCACCAAGCTGATGACCGAGCAGATGCTGGAAGATATCAGCCGCGCACACGGGCTGAACTTCGCGGCGCTGCGTTATTTCAACGCCGCGGGCGCTGATCCCGAGGGCGAGACCGGCGAGGAGCATGATCCTGAAACCCATCTCATCCCCAACGCGCTCAAGGCGGCGGTGGGGCTGGGCGGGCCAATGAAGCTGTTCGGCGCGGACTATCCGACGGCGGACGGCACCTGTGTGCGCGACTTCATCCATGTGACCGATCTGGCCGAGGCGCATATCCTGGCGGCGGACAAGATTGCGGCGGGCAAGACAAGCCTCCAGCTCAATCTCGGCTCTGGGAATGCGTGTACTGTTCTTGAGGTGCTGAAGGCGGTCGAGCGGGCGACGGGCCGGCCGGTTCCGGTGACGGTTGCGCCGCGCCGTCCGGGCGATGCGGTCGCGCTCCATGCCGACACCACGAAGGTCCGCGCCGAACTCGGCTGGGCCCCGCGCCTCTCCGACATCGACACCATCGTCTCGACCGCGTGGGCGTTCCACCGCAAGGCCTGGCGTCTGCCGGCGCAGGCTGCGGAATAGGCAATCCTAAAGGCTTCATTCATCTGACGCTCATCAGTTCAGGTTAACGTCAGTGACCATGCCACGCCGTCTGCAGGACATCTGGGCACGTTCCGCCATTGCGGCCGCAGCCGGCCTTGCATTGTCGGCCTGCGCGAGTTCACGCCAAGCCCCGATTGTTTACGCCGGCTCGGCTCCTGTCGCTTCGCATATTCCCGCGCCCTTGCCTGCGCCGCGTCCGTCCATCGCCGCGCCGCTCGACATGGCCGCGATGCCGTATGATCCGGCCTATCCTCCTGTGATCCTTGAAGGCGCGCCGATCTCCGAGTGCGTACCGTTCGCGCGCAACCAGTCCGGCGTGCAGATCTGGGGAGACGCCGTCACCTGGTGGGGGCAGGCCGAAGGCCGCTATGTCCGCTCGCATCATCCGGCCGAAGGCTCGGTGTTCGTGATGCGCGGCTACAATGACGACAAGCGCGGGCATGTCGCGGTGGTGTCAGCGATCGTGTCGGAGCGGCTGATCCGCGTTGATCACGCCAACTGGCTGAGCGGCGGAGAGACCAGTCTCAACGTGCCGGTGATCGACGTTTCGCCCGACAATGACTGGTCGGAGGTGCGCGTGTGGCACATCCCCGGCAACCAGTGGGGCGGCCGCACCTATGCGACGCAGGGCTTCATCCATCCCTTCCGTCTGGATGGCGGCGCTGGTCTGTTCAGCGAGTGAAGCGGCTCCACAGCTCGGCGCGCCGCGATTTCCATTCGTCCGCCGTCTGTCCCCAGAGATCGACCGGATCGTTGTGATAGGGCGGAGGCATCTGCCCCGGACCGCGGTTCACCGACCCCAGACGCGCCGCCAGCTTCTGCGAGTTCGCATTGTCCGGGTGGATCGAGTGAATGATGTCGGTCCAGCCAAGAACATCGACGGCGAAGTCCATCGACGCCAGCGTTCCCTCGAACGCATAGCCCTTGCCCCATACGTCGCGGATCACGCCCCAGCCAACCTCCTTGCCGGGCCAGCCATAAGGAGACCACGGCCCGAGGCGTCCGATCCAGCGGCCGCTTGACTTCTCGAAAGCGGAAAACATGGCGAAGCCTTCCGCGTGCCACGCGCCGATGATCGAACACATCGCACGCCAGACAACGGAAGGCGGCTGCGCCTTGCCGATATAGCGTGCGGCGTCCTCGTCCGACATGAAGGCGCACCATGGCTCGAATTCCTCAAGCGTCGGCACTTTCAGGATCAGCCGCGGCGTTTCGATGACTGTGTCGAGGCGTGAGATCGCGGGCATGTCCGGTTCCCGAACAGAAAAGCGGCGCGCAGTCTAGTCGACCGCGCGCCGCGTGCAATTCGTCAGAGCGTTACGGCTATTGCGCAGGCTCCTCAGCGGCCGGCTCCGCCGGCGCGTCCGCCTTCGGTGTTTCCTTCTGGAAGTTGAGCGTCACCTTCCAGCCCGGGAACTGTCCGCGGAATCCGCCATCCGACCACTCCTTGCTGATCAGGATCGGATAGACGTACGAGTCGGATGTCTTCTCGCGCTCGATATCGGCCGCCGTCTCGTAGATCAACGACTCGTTCGTCTCGAAGCCGTTGTTGCCGCCGTCGCGCGGCGTCCATCCGGCGGGCAAGCACTTGTCGAGCTCGGCCTTTGCCTTGTCGAAGATCTCTTTCGCCTTCACGCCGTTTTCTTCGCGATCGAGCATGCCGGACGAGAACAGCTCGCAGTTCACGACATACATCCCGCCGGCGTCCTTACCGAAGCCGTCCATCTTGCCCATGCTGCAGGCCGCGCCGGCCGGCGAGACATCCGTGGTGAAGCTGTCCTCGATCTTGTTTTCGCCCAGCATGACGTTGCCGGTGCGCAGCGAGGTGAAGGGTTCGGCTTCGCTCATGGCGGCGGCGAGCGCGGCGATGTCCTTGCAGCTGTCACGGGCGGCGGGCGCGGCCGCAGCCTCTCCACCGGCTTCTGATGCAGGCGTTTCACCGCCGCATGACGCCAAGGCCCAAACACCCGCAGCCGCGAGAAGTACGCGCATATCCATGTCTCCCTATGTCCCTTGGATCGGCGAGATCAACGCGCGATTCACCGCCGCTGACAACCCTTTCAGGTTAAGTGTCAGCCTCTTGCGAGGATGCCGGCGACCGATCGGCTGAGACCTTCGCTCCAGGGCGTCCAGCCGAGACCGAGGCGGGCGGTCGCGCGAACGCCGGAGAGGCGGGCGTTAAGGGGCCGCTTTGCAGGCGCGCTGAAGGTTTCTGTCAGCACAGGCATCACAGTAGCGAAGGGTCCGCCCTGGCGCCGTGATTCAGTCATGATGTTCGCCGCCATGCTGGCGCGGCCTGTCGACCAAGGCGCGGCGACATGGAGAATTCCGGCGAGGTCCGAGGCGCCGTTGTGCATGTCGTGGGCGGCGCGCAGCAGGGCGCGGGCGATGTCCGGCGCGTAGGTGGGCGGGCCGATCTGGTCGGAAACGACCTGAAGCTCGGGCCGCGTGCGGGCCAGCGCGATCATCTTCGAGATGAAGTTCTGGGCATACTCCGAATAGACCCAGCATACCCGCGCCGTCAGCGCGTCGGGGTAGGCCGCAGCGACGGCCTGCTCTCCGGCGAGCTTCGAGCGGCCATAGGCGGAGAGCGGGGCGGGGAGATCGTCTTCCGTGTAGGGCTCAGTCTTTGCACCATCGAACACGCAGTCGGTGGACATGTGGATGAAGGGCAGGCCGAGCGTGCGGCAGATCTGCGCGAGGGCGAGCGGGCCGTCCGCGTTGATGCGCATGGCTTCGTCCGTCTCGGACTCGGCGCGGTCCACGAAATTGTAGGCGCCGGTGTTGATGACGACATCGGGCCTTGCGGCGTCGATGAAGCGGGCGAGGCTCTGTGCGTCGCGCAGATCAGCCTCGGCGCTGCCTGCCTGCTCGAGCGCGATCGCGGGATCATCGGCCACGACTGCGGCGATGGCGCGCGCGGTCTGCCCGTTGCGGCCGATGGTGGCGATGCGAAGAACCATGCCGCTCTCTCGCATGTGCGGCCCGGCGGGCCAAGTGTTCGCGCCCATCGCCATGTTCACGGCGGTCGACATGGGCCGTGAACTTGCCTAGAGGGGCGGCTTCAATTTCCCAGGAACGCCGGATGAAGTACGCCTCTGTCATTGCTGTCGCATGTGCGCTGGCCGCCGGCGGTTGCGAATTGCTGTGCGGACCCCGATCGGAAGGACCTTCGACAATGGCGAATGCTGCAGACGTCACCGCCTGGCAGACCCACGTTCCGTGGAACCATGACGGCGCAAATGTCATGAAGACCGGCTCGGGCCTCGAATACATCGTGCTCGACCGCGGTCCGGCGGGCGGTGAAACGCCCGGTCTGCGCTCCGAGGTGACGATCCATTACGAGGGCCATCTCAACGCGGACAACTCCAAGTTCGATTCCTCGTTCGACCGGGGCGAGACGGCGAGCTTTCCGGTTGCGGGCGTGGTGGAGGGCTTCTCCGAGGCCCTGCAGCTGATGCGACCGGGCGACAGCTGGTTGGTCTTCATCCCGTCAAGTCTCGGCTATGGCGCGCGCGGCTCGCGCGGGGCCGTTCCGCCCAACGCCGATCTGGTGTTCGAGATCGAGATGAAGTCGTTCACCACGCCGCCGGACATCGATCGCGGAGCCTGGTCGAAATTCACGCCGTGGAACTCGTCCGCGCCCGAGGTGCAGAAGACGGCGAGCGGACTTGAATATGTCGTCCTGGCAAGCGGTCCGGCGGAGGGCGCGGCGGCGCGCAAGGATCAGGAAGTCGAGATCTACTATGAAGGCCGGCTGGCCTCCGGCGGTGAAGCGTTCGACTCGGCTTTCGAACGCGGACAGACCGAGGTGTTCCCCGTCGCTGCTGTCGTGCCGGGCTTCTCGGAGGCGCTGCAACTGATGAAGCCGGGCGACCGCTGGCTCGTGCGCATTCCGTCGGACCTCGGCTATGGCGCGCGCGGCGCCGGCGGCGTCATCCCGCCGAATGCAGACCTGATCTTCGAGATTCTGGTGGTGGAGGCGTACTAGACGTCTGCCTCAGAGCGGGGACAAGCAAAACGCCTCCCCTTCCGGGGAGGCGTTTATGTTTATGGTCCTGAGACGCGGACTTACGCCAGCGATGGCTCGAGCTTCTTGCAGGCGTCGAGCAGGCCCTGCACGGCGCCGACCGACTTGGAGAACATCGCCTTCTCGTCGTCGTTGAGGTCGAACTCGACAACTTTCTCGACGCCGCCCGCGCCGATCACCACCGGCACGCCGACATAGAGGTCGGAGATGCCATACTGGCCGGTGAGGTTGGCGGCGACGGGCAGGACGCGTTTCTTGTCCTTGAGGTAGGACTTGGCCATCGCGATCGCCGATTCCGCCGGCGCATAGAAGGCCGAGCCGGTTTCAAGCAGGGCGACGATCTCGCCACCGCCGCCGCGCGTACGCTTCACCATCGCGTCGAGCTCTTCCTGCGTGAACAGGCCCGACTTCACGCACTCCGGCAGCGGCACGCCGCCGATTGTGGAATGGCGCACCATCGGCACCATGTCGTCGCCGTGACCGCCAAGCGTCCAGGCCTTCACGTCCTCGACGGAGATGCCGGATTTCTCGGAGAGGAAGTAGGCGAAGCGGGCCGAGTCGAGCACGCCGGCCATACCGACGACATGCGAGGTCGGAAGGCCCGAGAATTTCTGCAGCGCCC
The DNA here is from genome assembly GCA_041398245.1 of Hyphomonadaceae bacterium. GTDB lineage: Bacteria > Pseudomonadota > Alphaproteobacteria > Caulobacterales > Hyphomonadaceae > UBA7672. Next base: position 206,463 of record JAWKVC010000002.1, on the reverse strand, counting down.
ACACCATCGCGTCGAGCGGATTGGTGATGCAGATGACGAAGGCCTTGGGCGCGTACTGCTTGATGGCGGCGCCGACCGACTTCATGACGCCGAGGTTGATGCCGATGAGATCGTCGCGGCTCATACCCGGCTTGCGGGGCACGCCGGCGGTCACGATGATCACGTCCGCGCCTTCGATCACGGCGTACTCGTCGAGCGACCCGCCCGTCATCTTCGCGTCCTTGCCGTAGACGGCGGAGGCTTCAGCGATGTCCAGGCCTTTGCCCTTGGCGATGCCGCCCTTCATGTCCACGAGGACGACGTCGCCCAGTTCCTCGCGCGAGCAGATATGGGCGAGCGTGCCGCCGATCATGCCGGCGCCGATAAGGGCGATCTTCTTGCGGGCCATGTGGGAGTCTCCTGATGTCAAAGCGGCGGGCGCGGGTTGCGGAATGGGTGCAGGGGCGGCTGTGGTCGGCGGTGCGGGGGCGGACGGCGGCGCGGGCTGCGCCGTCTTGGTCTTTTTCCCCTTGAACCAGCCGAACATGCCTGCCCCGGAAGCGAACGCGGGGACGGTTAGCGCAACGGGAGCGGGGGCGCTACTACGCGACAGGACAATTCCAACATGTTGCAGGCGGTCGATTTTGCCACAGGTTGGCCCGGCGTGTGCGGCGCAATGATTCGCCCGCGGACTTCCAGAAAAACTACCCGGAAACACTGGAATATTCACGCATCTTACCCTCACGGAAACGTCATATGCCGATGCGATAGCTAGTCGGCTAGCAATGCTTGAAATTCCTCTAGAACGCTGGGGCAGCCTCCCGACCCGGCGACGGAGTGTCCGGCATGCGTTGGGTTGGTCTGGCGGCCTGTCTCATGGTTGCGATTGTCGGCGCCGTGGGTGCGCAGGCGGACAATGGCCGCGCCAGCCCGGCCTGGGAGATCGAGGCGCGGCCGCACACCCGCACCGCCACGCTCGACCTCACGCCGGAAGCCGGCCTTGAGACGTTGCCCGGCATGCCGTGGGCCAAGGTCTATGTTCCGGCGAGCTACCGCCCAGACAAGCCTGCGCCCATGGCGCTGATGCTGCACGGGTCAGGCGATCGCGGACACACGATGATCCGGGCCTTCCGGGACATGGCGGATCAGTACGGCGTCATCCTGCTTGCCCCGGATGCGCGCGACTACAGCTGGGACATCATGGTCGAAGGCGCGCGCCTGCGTGGCGTCACTCGCGTGCCCGACTGGGGTCCTGATGTGGATCGCATCGACAGCGCGCTGCAGGCGGCATTTGATCTCTATGCTGTCGATCCGGATCGCATCGCGTTGATCGGATTTTCGGATGGCGCCGGCTACGGCCTGTCACTTGGCGCCAACAACGCCGGCCTGTTCAAGACGGTGATCGCCTTTTCGCCGGGTCTGCTGATGCGGGTCGAGGGCGAGGCGCGGGGCCGTATCATGCTGGTGCATGGCGATCGCGATGACGTTCTCCCGATCAAGCCGACACGGGAGATTTTCGCGCCCGTCCTGGAAGGCCTTGGCTTTGACGTGGCGCTGCGCGTTTTCCGCGGCGGTCATGTCATGCCGGAAGACCTGCGGCGCGAAGCTTTCACCTGGTGGCTGGATGGCGCCAGCGCGCCGACGCAAGCCAACCCGTCGGCGCTGGCCAAATAAGCCTGACCTGATCCCCTCGCGCTTCGTTCCCCGAACGACGCGTCACTGCGCGGTCGTTTTTGCGTCGGCGGGCGCTGCTGGCGCCGCATAGAGCAGGGCGTCCAGATCAGGAGACGCCCCATGTTCCAGGTTCGCCCGCTTGAAGCCAGCCGCTTTGCGCATCTCTTCGGGCTCAGCGATGACCAGCTCGACCAGCGCGGAATTGTCGTGAAGCGGGCTCACGAAGGCGACAGGTTCCCCTGCCGCGTCAGCCTGCGTGACGCCCGGCCCGGCGAGCGCGCCCTGCTGCTCAATTTCGAGCACCAGCCGGCCGCCACGCCTTACCGGTCCGCCTACGCAATCTTTGTGATCGACGGCGCCGAGGAGGCGCGCCTTGCGCCCGGCGAATTGCCGGCCGTGTTTCAGAACCGCCCGCTTGCGGTGCGCGCCTTCAGCGCTGCGGGCATGCTGCTCGACGCCGGCTTCGCCGTTGGCGAGGATGTTCGCGGGATCATCGAGAAGCTGCTGGCGAACAGCGAGGTCGCTTATCTGCATGTGCATAATGCGATGCATGGCTGCTATTCTGCGCGCGTCGATCGGGCCAGCTAGGAAAAGCGCCAGCGTCTAGTCAGCCATCGCTTCGCGTTCGGCGGCGAGATAGTCGGCCGAGCGCATTTCGTGCAGGCGGCTTGCCGTGCGCTGGAACTCGAACGCGCCGTCGCCAGCCGCATAGAGATCATCAGGCGGGGCGTCAGCAGACATCACCAGCTTGGTGCGGTGTTCGTAGAGCGCATCGATCAGCGTGACAAAGCGCGCCGCCCAGGTGCGTTCGTCCATCGTCATTTTTGGAACCCGGTCGATCAACACGGTCGGATAATGCCGCGCGATGGCGAGGTAGTCGGCGGCGCCCAGCGGTTGCTTGCATAGCTCATCGAAGGTGAAACGCGCCACGCCTGCCGCCTGCCGCGAGACGGCAAGCGTGCGGCCTTGTATGTCGAGGGTTTCGGGCGCGGGCGTCTCCCCGCCTGTGAGGCGTTCGAAGGCTGCGTCCATCGCCGCATCCGACTTCGGGCCGAGGGGGGTGTAGTAGACGGGCGCCGCCGTGAGGCGTTCGAGCCGGTAGTCGCGCGCCGACTTCAGCTCGATCACGTCGAGTTCTTCTTCCAGCCGTTTGATGAAGGGCACGAAGAGCTGGCGATTGATGCCGTTGAGATAGAGATCGGACGGTTTGCGGTTGGAGGTCGCGACGATCGTGACGCCGCGCGCGAACAGCTGTTCGAACAGGCGGCCGAGAATCATCGCGTCTGCGATCTGCGTTACGTGGAACTCATCGAAGCAAAGCAGCGTGGCGGCATTGGCGATCCGTCTTGCGGCCGGGGCGATGGGGTCATCGCCCGCCTCGCGTACATAAGCCGGATGCCGTTTGCGATCGGCCTGCGAGAGCTTGCGCCATTCGAAGATGAAGGCGTGCGTTTCCAGCATGAAGTCGTGGAAGTGGACGCGCCGCTTCTCGCGAAGGCTGACGCTTTCGAAAAACAGGTCCATCAGCATGGACTTGCCGCGCCCGACCGCGCCCCAGATGTAAAGGCCGCGCGGCCGCCGGCCGCCGCCGAACCATCCGCGCGAGGCCGAGAGAGCCTGGGCAAGCTGGTCCAGCCGTTCGACCGCGGCTGCCTGCGCCGGGTCGGGCGAGAGGCGGCTTGCGGCGAGCCGCTTCTGGTAGAGATCCTTCACCCGGGTCATGCCCGTCCGCGATAGCCCGCTTTGCGCCGTGCGGAAAAGCGGTTTCGCGTCGCGCCTGTCAGCGGCCCTGCGTCGCCTTTTCGGCGTCGGCCTGAGGATCGCTGCGCTTCCCCACAGTCGAATAGAACAGGTCGCGAAGGTCCGGCATCGGGTCTGTGATCTTGTTGGGAGGGATGCCCAGCGATCGCGCCTCGTGCGCCAGTATCAGCCATCTCCCGTCCGCCTGCTTCTCCAGCACGAACAGAGCTGAGGCGCCGTTCTCATAGGTTTGCTGCGTTGCCGAGGCATAGAAATAGCCGCGTTCCCATACGCGGACCTTGGCGAGCGAGTCGGTCACGACCAACTGGTCGATGTCATAGGCGAACTTGAGCGCGCGTGCGGCGAGTTCGCGGTTGATGTAGGGGCCGCGGATGACGGCGGCGCCGGAGTTGAGGTCCACGGGCTCGGCCCAGTCGGGTCCTCCATCGATCGACCCGGGCGCCATCAGGATATAGGGCTGGTCGGCCGGGCTCTGGCCGACACGTTCATACCATTCAGCGATCACCGCGCGCACCGCCGCTTCGTCGTCCGGCGTCTGCGCGTGCGCAGGCGCCATCAGCCCGACGATCAGCAGGAAGGTAAGAAGCAGACGTTGCATGCTGGCCCCCGAATGATCGAGGCCAACGTGTCAGCCAAAACCGGCAAAAGTAGGGTAGCGGCTAGCGCGCTGCAGCGTGCGCCTGCGGCGTATCGGGCGACGGCATGAGGCCCATGATGAAGTCGCGGAAGAGTTCCGGCCGGCGCGCGAAATCGCCGAGGGGCAGGTTCTCCTTGCCGATGGCCTGCGGGGCGCAGTCGACGCCAGCGCGCATCAGGCTGGCGAGCACGGCATCGCGCTTCTCGCTGGCCGAGACGACCGCGACACGGAACTTGCCCATGTTCGCGATGCGCGTGACTGTCGCATCCTCGTCGGCGGAGTCAGGCAGCATCAGATCGATGACGACGAGATCGAAGCGCTCAAGACGCAGCTTGCGCTCGGCGTCCATCAATGACGTTGCGATGACAAGATCGATACCATAGCGCTTGCGTGACGCCGCCGCTGCTGCGGCAGACAGCAGTTCTCCGGCGCGTGCGTGATCCTCTACCCAGAGAACCTTCATGGCATTTCCCCCGTACGGGACGCTGCTGCGGCGTCCCGGCTTCTGTTTGAACAGACGCCGCAGGTACGTTTCGCAGCCGCGAATGACTCTGCAAGACAGTTTTCTCGCGCTATCTGTTACGAATGGTTAACAAGTCAAGTTGGATCATATCGTTCCATCATTCGGGGCACGTGCATGGCCGACCCGGCCGAGACCCAGCTGCAGCCTGATCGCGGCCTTGCGGCCTTTATCGACCCCGAAACCCGTCCCGGGCACATCGTGGACATCATGATCGAGGAGCGCTGCCCATCCTGGGTAGCCCACTGGTCGTGGCCGGCGGTGAGGCCGGTGTTGTTCTGGTTGCTGGGATACCGCAAGGCGATCCGCTGGGCGGACGAGATCAAGCAATTGAATTCGGGGCAAGAATGCTTCGCCTATCTCGACAAGGTGCTCGGCCTGCGTGTGACGGCGTCGGGAATGGATCGCGTGCCGCGGACCGGACGCTCCGTCATTGTCGCCAACCATCCGACCGGCCTCGCCGACGGCTCGATCGTGCTCGCCGCCCTGAGCGGACTTCGTCCCGATATCGAGATCATGGCCAATGCCGACGCCTGCCGATCAATCACCGCTTCGCCGAGTAATCATTCCGGTCGAATGGGTGCAGGAAAAACGCTCGATGCAGAAGACGCGCGAAACCCTGCGCCGGACCAGCGCCCGGCTTTCGCGAACGGGCGCGTCCTGCTGATTTTCGTCCGGCGCATTGGCGCAGATGAGAAAGGAGCAGGCTGGTGGACAGCCCTGGCACCGAACAGCCGTATCGCTCGCTCGGAACAGGTCCCGCCCATAACGCCTCTTCCTTGTCGGCGAGCGCAATTCGCAGCTGTACTACACATTCTGCGGCATCAATCGCGAACTGCGCGACATCACCCTGTTCGCGAACTCCTGAACCGTAAAGGCGACCGGTTCACTGACCTTCGGGCCGCAGATCCGGCAAGAACATCGATGGCGATCCGCAGGCCGTCACCGAGCTGCGCGAATATTGCGACCCTACATCCCTTGCCGAAGTCCCGACCGGCCGTTCGACTTCGTTGCGGCATCAGGCTGATCCCGCGCCTGAGCTTCCCGCTTGGGCTGGCCGGTCTGCCCTGGTGGCGCTGCTCGTCTCGCGCTGGCGAATCGAGACAAAACAACAGCGAAAAGCTACCCGCCTCTGCTGGCGCGCCGATGTGTGCCTGATTCGCGGGCCTGATCGCTCACTTCGTGACGCCGGCGCCCGGCGCCCGCTAAACATATCATGATCGCGGCTGGCGGAAAGGGCGGCGGAAGCCTATGCCGCCACGGCGGAAGCCTATGCCGCATTTCTACGCGATTTCGACATTGAGGCCGACGTGCTGGAAACGGCTGGATCGGTCGATAATCTCGATCGCATCAAGCGTGGGGAAGCCGATATCGGCATCGTGCAGACCGGCATTGTCGCCGAAGGGCAGGCCGGAAACGCACGTTCGCTGGGCGCGATCTTCCACGAACCGCTCTGGCTGTTCCACAGGAGCAATGTCCGGATCGAGAAGCTGCAGGATCTTGCCGGGCTCAAGGTCGCGATCGGGCCGGAGGGTTCCGGTGTGCGCGTGCTCGCGGGCCTCATCCTGAAGGAGGCTGGCGTCACAGCCGATCAGTACACGCCGGTCGATCTCGCCGGGCAGGCCGCCGCCACGGCGCTGCAGGCCGGCGAGGTGGACGCCGCCATGATCGTCTCCGGCGCCACTGCGCCCTACATCACCGCGCTGGTGAGCGATCCGCAGATCACGCTGATGTCGATGCGGGAAGCGCACGCGCTGGCGCGCCGCCATCCCTATCTCGACGAGGTCGACCTCTACCGCGGCGTGCTCGATCTTGCGGCGATCCAGCCGCGCGAAGATGTGCTGCTGATCGCGCCGGCGGCCCAGATTGTCGTTAAGGAGGATCTGCATCCCGCAGTGCAGTCGCTCCTGATTGAAGCGGCGGCGGCGCGCCATGGCGGCGGTTCGCTGTTGTCGGATCCGGGACGGTTTCCGACCCTCACTCTCACCGACATCCCGGTGTCTGACGAGGCCAAGCGCTATTACAGCAATGGCCCCAGCTTCATGCGCCGCATCTTCCCCTACAGCGTGGCGAACTTCCTCGAACGCACATGGGTGCTCGCGATCCCGCTGATCACTTTGCTGATCCCGCTGGTCCGCGCCGCGCCGCCGCTCTATCGCTGGCGCATCCGGCGCAAGATCTATGTCTGGTACAAGGACCTGCGCGAACTGGAGAATGCCGGCCGTAACGCTGAAACGGTGGAGGAGCGGATGGATGTCCGCGCGCGGCTGGCGGACCTGCAGGTCGAAACCGGCAAGGTCGAGGTGCCCGCAAGCTATACGGACGATCTCTATCGCCTGCGGGCGCATATCCGCTTTGTCGCCGAACTGATCGACCGGCTCGGCTCGCCCGACCGCCACGCACGGATCTGAGTGAAAGCGACCCCGCCAGCTAGATCCAGCCCGCGTCCTTCACGGCTTTCTGGTAGGTGCGACTGACCGGCGCTTCGGCGCCAGACTTCAGTTTCAGCGCCACCTTGCCATCGCCCTTGGCCAGGCCGTCCAGACCCTGCTTCGCGACCCACCACGACCGGTGAACCTGCATGCCTTCGATGGCGGCCAGTTCGCGGATGGCGTCGGCAAGGCGCATCAGGATCATGGTCTCGCCGGCGCTGGTATGGACCCGGAGATAGTGGTCCTCCGCCGAGACAGCGAGAATGTCGGCGGAGCGGAACTTCGCGGGCAGGCGGTCGGCAAAGGCGGAGGCGGCGGCGTCAGCCGGTGCGCCGGGAGAGGAAGCCTGCGCTTCGGCCTTCTGGTCGATCAAAAGATCCACGGCCCAGCCGCCCGTCGTCAGGAGGGCTGAGATAATCACGACATAGAAGAACTGGACCCACCATCGTTCGAATGACGGCAGGGTTCCCCCGGAGACCGTTTCGATAACGATCAGACCTGAGGTGATCGGCACCGAAATCGCGAGCGCCACGACACCGATCTTCAGGGCCGGGTGGGACTCCTTCATCCACCGGTCGAATATCAGCGGGTTCACAATGGCTGCGGAGGCGAGGCCGAGCCCCATCAGGCCGGCCCAGTAGGCAAACCGTTCAAGCGGCGGAATCACGCTGGTGTTGTAGACGCCGAGCCAGGCGAAAATCGCCCCGAGGCCCAGAGCTACGGCCGTTCCACGCACGAAGCGCACGGGCCATCCGGGCAGCTCGGCGGGCTGCTGGGTCGCTTGGCTGTTTCCCGGCTTTGTCACTGGCGGTTCGTGGGTCTTTCGGCCCTGCATTTCACGCTTCGCGAACGGTGTAACCCGGCATTTGACGCAGCAAAACAGGCCATTCGCGCAATTGGTGTGGCGAGCTGCAGATGGCCGGCCGAAATTGGCTGCACCGGCGGCCCAAGCAGGCCTCCGGACTGATGCGAAGCCCCGAACCAACGGAGTTCAGACAATGAAACGCCTCTCCCTCCTCAACCCGATCCTGTCCGCCGCCAGTGTCGTCCCCGCCGTCCTGATGGCGGCCGTGCTGGCTTATCCACAGTCCGCCAGCGCCGACCCCGGCAAGGTTCCGCTGACCCTGACGGTGACCGACATCATCGACCACAAGGGCGCCCTGATGGTCGCCGTGTTCGATGAGGCCGGGTACGACAAGGACGCCGCCGTGGCGGGCATGACGGTTCCGGTCACGGCCGACACCGCCACCACGACCATCGAGCTGCCGCCGGGCCGGTATGGCATCAAGCTGTTCCACGACGTGGATGGCGATGGAAGGATGGGAACCAACCCGTTCGGCATGCCGACGGAGCCCTATGCGTTCTCCAACAGCGCGCCGGCCCAGTTCGGCCCGGCCAAGTGGGACGCCGCCGCCTTCGATGTCGCGGCCCCGGCCACGACACACACCATCAAGCTGACCCGCTAGTCGACGCGCTGACAGGAGACATGACGATGAACCTCTCCCGCCGCCTCTTCCTGCATTCCGGCCTTGCCGCCGGAACGGCGCTCGCGGTCGCCCCGAAGGCGCTGGCTGAGCCGACCCTGCCAGGCTGGCATGTCGGCTACGCCAACGCGCCGGCTGACGGCTTTCCCCAGGCCGCGATGACGCTGGTGAAGGGCAAGGCGCCGGCTGGTCTTTCCGGCGCGCTCTACCGGAACGGCCCGGCCTGGTTCAGGCATGGCGACCAGTACGCCACGCACTGGTTCGACGGCGACGGCATGGTGCAGCGTATCGCCATCGGCGATGGCAAGGCGGTTCATTCCGGCCGCTTCGTCGACACGCAGAAACGCCGCCTCGAAATGGCGGCGGGCAAGTTCCTTGCGCCGGGCTTCGGCACGGTTGGCGATCCCTCCTATCCGGTCGGGTCGTCGGACGATGTAAACCCCGGGAACATCTCCGTCATGATGTCCGGCGGCGAACTGCTGGCGTTGTGGGAGGCCGGCTCGCCCTACCGGCTCGACCCGGTCACGCTTGAAACCAAAGGCCTCAAGTCCTGGCGCAACGACCTCAAGGGGATGCCCTTCCTGGCGCATCCCAAGCGCGAGCCCGATGGCCGCGTCTGGAGTCTCGCCATGAATGGCAAGCGCGTCGGCATCTACAACGTCGCGCCGGATGGGTCGCTGGCGGGCTTCGGCCTCGTCGACATTGGCGCCGCCCACTACATCCACGACTGGACGATGACCGCCCGCAAGCTGGTTATCCTGTGTCAGCCCTGGGTGCAGACGAAGAACACGCCGCCCTTCATCGACGGCTTTGTGTGGAAGCCGGAAGAGGGGATGAAATACCTGATCATCGACAAGGACGATCTGACGAAGACCCGGTGGGCGCAGGGACCGGCGCGCTCCTTCTACCATACGGGCGCCGCATGGGAGGAAAGCGACGGCACGATCCGGCTCGACGCCGCCTTCTATCCGCGGCCGATCCTCGGGTCCGGCGGCGGCGCGGAGGAAATCCGCGGCAAGTATTCGGGCGACGCCGTCTCTTCCAAACTGACGATGGCCGTGATCCCGGCGTCAGGCGATGCGAAGATGGTCGAGACCAACATTGCGGGCGATTTCCCGCAGGTTGATCCGCGCCGCCATGGTCTGGCGCGCACGCTCACGACCATGATCACCGGCTCGGTCGAAGGCCAGCCGGGCGGCTCGGCGTTGGCGGTGCAGGACTGGTCCACCGGCAAGGCGCAGGTCCACGACTTCGGATCGCACTACATGGTCGAGGAGTTCCTGTTCGTGCCCAAGCCCGGCGGCTCGTCCGAGGCGGACAGCTGGCTGATCGGCACGGCCATCAACACGAAGCTGCAGCGCACCGAGGTGCATGTATTCGACGCCGGGCATGTCGCCGACGGGCCGGTTGCGGTCTGGCAGGCGGATTATGCGTGGCCGCTTGGCTTCCACGGGACCTGGGCCGGCGCCTGAAACTGCAGGAAAATTTCCGCCGGTGTCGCGTTCAATCGCGCACCGGCGGATTTTTTCTGGCGTGACAGGAAACCGGACTGCCGGGCAGGGACACCTTCAGGGTGCAGATCCACGTCGATCTGCGCAGGAGGGCGCCCATGGCCCGGTTCGACTTCTTTTCGCAGGACGCCAAGCGCGATCCCTTTCCGCAACTGGCCGCGATCCGGGCGGAAGGCCCGCTTGTGCCTACAAAGTTTCCGATCATCGGCCGGCTTCATCTCGCTACGACCTGGGAGTCGGTGTCTGACTTCCTGAAGGGTAGCGAGCATTTTGCCGCCGACGGGCGCAATGCCGGCAAGTCCAGCGCGCTTGGCTTGTGGTGGGCGCCGAAGATGATCCGCATCCTCGGCCAGAACATGCTGACGCTCGACGATCCGGACCATCGCCGCCTGCGCAAGCTGGTCGATGCGCCGTTCCGGCGCGACCGGATCGAGGCGATGCGTCCGGTCATCGCCCGCATCGCCGACGACCTGCTGGACCGTATGGACGCCAGCGGCGATTATGACCTCGTCGGCGGACTTGCGCGCGAACTGCCGCTACGCGTGATTGCGGAAATGCTGGGTCTGCCGGAGGACCTGCGCGCGAAGACAACCCTCTGGATGGCGGAATTCTCCGACGTCAAAAGCATCTGGGGGGCGGGTCGCATCTTCATCCTGGTCGGCAGGCTGATGAAGCTGATGCGGGCGGAATTCGCCGCCCAGCGCATCAAGCCGCGCGACGGCCTCGTCGCCGAACTGATCGCCGCCGAAGCCGATGGCCAGCGTCTCAGCGAGGACGAGCTTCTGGCCATGGTGTTCCTGCTGTTCCTGGCGGGCCACGAGACGACAACCCACCTGATCGGGACATCGGTCTTCAGTCTGACGCAGCATCCGGACCAGCTGGCGATGCTGCGCGCCGACCCCAAGCTCATGCCCAATGCGGTGGAAGAGCTGCATCGCTGGAATTCGCCGGTGCAGGCGACCAAGCCGCGCATGGCGCGCCGCGACATGGATTTCCATGGCGTGCGCCTGAAGCAGGGGGATCGGGTGATGGGTCTGCTGGCCTCAGCGAACTGCGATCCGGCGCATTTCGACAATCCCGAAGCGCTGGACCTGCGCCGCCCGAACGTGCGCCACGCCGGCTATGGCGGCGGCATGCACCTGTGCCTCGGCATGCATCTCGCGCGCGTCGAAACCGAAGTGGCGCTGGAGCGCATCCTCGCCCGCTGGGACCGGATCGCGCTTGCCATACCTGCCGGGGACATCCGCTGGCTGCCCCGTCCCGGCATGCGCGGGCCGGTGACCCTGCCGCTCAGGGTGGGCCGGAGCGAAACGCGCCGTCGCGCGGCCTAGCGACTTCGTAACAAGAATTTAGACGCGCGTTGCATCAAACCGGCGTAGAGACTGCCGCAAACACGAAACGTCAGTCCCCGCTGTTCCAGCCATGACCGTCTACAGGAATGTCGCGTCGCTGATCCTCGCGGTCATGCTGCTGCAGGCTGCCGCCGGGATTCTGAGCGTGTCGACGCCGCTGGCGCTCAACCATATGGGGGCGTCCGCGCTCGGCGTCGGCGCCGTGGCGGCGACTTTTTCCGCCGGCTTCATGCTGGGGGCATGGTTCGCGCCCGACATCGTGCGTCAGGTCGGCCATATCCGCGCCTATTCGGCTTCGGCCGCGATCTATGCCGCCGGCATTCTCTCAATGGCGCTGGCGTTCGACGCGGTCGGCTGGTCGCTGTTCCGCTTTTTCCAGGGCGCGGCGTCGGCGGTGATGTTCACGGCGGCCGAAAGCTGGATCGCCGACTCAACGCCGCGGTCGAAGCGGGGCGGGGTGATGGGGCTCTATCAGCTCCTGCTCAAGCTGGCGATCTGCGGCGGCCCGCTGCTGATCGTCGATCACGCCGCCGAGGACATCAGACCCTTCATCTGGGCGGCGATGCTGATGGTGCTGGCGGTGATTCCGCTGTGCGCGACGCGCCGCGCCCAGCCCGTGCTGCCGGACCGCGAGGCGCTGAGCCTTGGGTCCATGCTGCGGATTCCTCCAGCCGCCTTGGCAGGGGCGCTGGTCGCCGGCGTCTGCAATACCGGCGTCACCAGCCAGTTGCCGCTCTACGCACAGGATCTCCAGCCGGGAGCAGGGTCGGCGTCGGCCGCCACGCTCTATATCGCCTCGATGATGGGCGGGACGGTGACGCAATGGCCGGCGGGACTGATCTCGGACAGGATCGACCGCCGCCTCGTCGTCGCGGCGCTGTCGGCCATCGCCCTTGGCGCCTGCGTTGCGCTCTATCTGACCGCCGGCAAGGTCTCGTTCTCGATCACCGTTCTGCTCGCCGCGCTGTGGGGCGCGGGCGCGCTGTCCTTCTATTCCGTCTCCGCAGCGCACGCGACCGACCGGACCGAGGCGGGCCAGATCGCACAGGTGATGTCGGGGATGCTGTTCGTCTGGGCCGGGGGCTCAGTTCTCGGGCCCATCCTGACCGGCGCCGTGGCCGACACGCAGGCGGGCCAGCCGGGCGTGTTCGCGGCTGTCGCGTTTGGTTATTTCGTCTTGGTGGCGGCCAATCTCTGGCGTGTCGTCATCCGCGAACGGCCGGGCGCCGCGAAACGTTCGCCCTTCAAGTTGTTCGGCGACCAGCGTCGTTCAGGGCAAGGTGGTCGATGAGGCCGAACCTGCCGCGAACCCTGCCGAAACAGGGCCAAGCCGCCCCCGGAGGCAGCTTCCAGCGAGCCTGCCTGACCATCGATAGAGGGCCAAAAGGCCAAGTTGCGTCGGGGCGCCCCATGCGGTATCGCCACCGGCAACGCAACGCATTCGCGGCAAGTCTCAAGGGGCGATCTTTCATGAACATCCATGAGCATCAGGCGAAGGAAGTCCTGAAATCCTTCGGCGCTCCGGTCGCCAAGGGCGTCGCGATCACCTCGCTGGATCAGGCGCAGGCCGCGATCGACGCCCTGCCGGGCCCGCTCTGGGTGGTGAAGTCCCAGATCCATGCTGGCGGCCGCGGCAAGGGCAAGTTCGTCGAGAAGGAAGCCGGCGAGAAGGGCGGCGTCCGCCTCGGCTTCTCCAAGGAACAGGCGCTTGAGCATGTGAAGGCGATGTTCGGCAAGCACCTCGTCACCGCCCAGACCGGTCCGGGTGGCAAACAGGTGAACCGCATCTACATCGAAGATGGCGCCGACATCGAGAAGGAACTCTATCTCTCCATGCTGGTCGACCGCGGCACGGGCCACGTCGCCTTCATGGTCTCGACCGAAGGCGGCATGGATATCGAACAGGTCGCGCACGACACGCCCGAAAAAATCCTCACGCTGGACATCGATCCGACCACGGGCGTCTCCGAAGCCGACTCGCTGAAACTGGCGGCGGCCCTGAAGCTCGACGGCGCTGCGAAGACCGACATGCTCTCGCTTGCGCCGACGCTCTACAAGGCGTTCACGTCGAAAGACATGAGCATGCTGGAAGTGAACCCGCTGATCGTCATGAAGGACGGTCATCTGCGCGTGCTCGACGCCAAGGTGTCGTTCGACGATAACGCGCTGGCCATCAAGGGCCGCCATGACGACATCCTCAAGCTCCGCGACACGACGGAAGAGGACGAGAAGGAAATCGCCGCCAAGGAGTGGGACCTCGCCTACATCCCGCTCGACGGCACGATCGGCTGCATGGTGAACGGCGCTGGCCTCGCCATGGCGACGATGGACATCATCAAGCTCTATGGCGAGGAGCCGGCCAACTTCTGCGACGTCGGCGGCGGCGCCGGCAAGGAGAAGGTGGCGGCGGCCTTCAAGATCATCATGCAGGATCCCAAGGTGAAGGGCATCCTCGTGAACATCTTCGGCGGCATCATGAAGTGCGATGTGATCGCCGAGGGCGTCCTTGCCGCCGTGAAGGAAACCAACCTGTCGGTTCCACTGGTCGTGCGCCTCGAAGGCACGAACGTTGACCTCGGAAAGAAGATCATCGCCGAAAGCGGTCTCAACGTGATCTCGGCCAACGACCTCGATGACGCGGCGCAGAAGATCGTCGCCGCCATCAAGGGCAAGTAATCCGCGCCTCTGGCTGAACCCTTTCCCGACCTTTCAAGGCAGACCCGATGTCCATCCTGATCGACAAGAACACCAAGGTTCTCACCCAGGGCATGACCGGCAAGACCGGCACGTTCCACACCGAGCAAGGCATCGCCTACGGCACGCAGATGGTCGGCGGCGTCACGCCGGGCAAGGGCGGCCAGACATGGGTCGGCAAGCTGCCGAACGGCGAGACGGTGGAGCGCCCGCTCTACACTACGGTCGCCGAAGCCAAGGAAGCGACCGGCGCCAACGCGACGGTGATCTATGTTCCGCCGGCCGGCTGCGCAGCCGCCATCATCGAAGCCATCGACGCCGAAATCCCGCTGATCGTGACGATCACGGAAGGCGTGCCGGTGCTCGACATGGTCAAGGTCAAGGATCGCCTCAACAAGTCGAAGTCGCGTCTCATCGGGCCGAACTGCCCGGGCCTGCTGACGCCGAACGAGTGCAAGATCGGCATCATGCCGGGCAACATCTTCTCGAAGGGTTCGATCGGCGTGCTCTCACGCTCGGGCACGCTGACCTATGAGGCGGTGTTCCAGACGACCAATGAAGGCCTCGGCCAGACGACGGCGGTCGGCATTGGCGGCGACCCGGTCAAGGGCACGGATTTCATCGACGTGCTGGAGATGTTCCTGGCCGACGACGCCACCAAGGCGATCATCATGATCGGCGAGATCGGCGGTTCGGGCGAGGAAGACGCCGCGCAGTTCCTGAAGGACGAAGCCAAGCGCGGCCGCAAGAAGCCGATGGTCGGCTTCATCGCCGGCCGCACGGCTCCCAAGGGCCGCACGATGGGCCATGCCGGCGCGATCGTCTCGGGCGGCAAGGGCGATGCGGAATCGAAGATCGAGGCCATGCAGTCGGCCGGGATCGTCGTCTCTCCGAGCCCGGCGCGCCTTGGCGTCACGATGACTGAGGTTCTGAAGGGCTAGCGTCTCAGCGGCGACCTCCTCGCTGACTGGCTGCTGGTCCTCCCAGGGGCCGACCCGACCTGTATAGCCGAATCCCGAGGGTCCGTTCTGACCTCGAATGACCGCGCGTACTGCCCGGTTTCCAGGCCCCGCTGGCGCTATGGAACGAAGTACTAACCGGTCACGCGGTTATGTGCAGTTTGTCTCACCCTTGCCGGTTGAGTCTGGCCGCGAAAAGCAGCATCTGAGGGCAGCCAATCGCGCTCGGGGCATGGGCCCGGGATCCGGCGCAGCAGGACGCAAAATATGACGATTGAGGCGAAGACGGGCGAGGCCCGCGGCATGGACAACTCGGCCATGCTGGACACTGCGTTTCTCTACGGCGCCAACGCCGCCTACATCGAGCAGCTGTACGCCCAGTATGCCGAAGACCCGTCCTCGGTGCCGGAGAGCTGGCAGAGGTTCTTCCGCGGCGTCGCTGACACCGCCGAACAAGCGACGAAGGCCGCCAAGGGTCCTGAATGGAAGGAGCCGCTGCGCTACCAGAATGGCGAACTGGTCTCCGCCCTCGACGGCAACTGGGCGCCGGACGCCAAGCCCGTCCCGAAAAAGGCGCCGCAGGTTGGTCCGGCGCTGGCTCCGCAGGACCTTCATCAGCAGGTGCAGGACTCGATCCGCGCGCTGATGATGATCCGCGCCTACCGCATCCGCGGGCACCTCGCGGCCAACCTCGATCCGCTCAACATGCTCAAGCGGGAAGAACAGCCCGAGCTTGATCCCAAGACCTACGGCTTCGGTCCGAAGGACATGGATCGCCGCATCTACATCGACAACGTGCTGGGTCTCGAATACGCGACGCCCCGCCAGATGATCGACATCCTGCGCCGCACCTATTGCGGCACGTTCGCTGTCGAGTTCATGCACATCTCCGATCCGGACGAGAAAGCCTGGATCCAGCAGCGCATCGAAGGCAAGGACAAGGACATCTCCTTCACGCCCGAAGGCAAGCGCGCCATCCTGATGAAGCTTGTGGAAGCCGAAGCCTTCGAGCGCTTCCTGCACAAGCGTTATCCTGGCACCAAGCGTTTCGGTCTCGACGGCGGCGAGGCTGCCGTGCCGGCGCTCGAGCAGATCATCAAGCGTGGCGGCGCCATGGGCGTCGACGAGATCATCCTCGGCATGCCGCACCGAGGCCGTCTCAACGTGCTCGCCGCCGTGATGGGCAAAGCCTATCACAAGATCTTCTTCGAGTTTCAGGGCGGCAATACCCAAGGCTCGGACGACTACGGTTCGGGCGACGTGAAATACCACCTTGGCGCATCGTCGGACCGCGAGTTCGACGGCCACAAGGTCCACCTGTCGCTCACGGCGAATCCGTCTCACCTCGAGATCGTCAATCCGGTCGTGCTCGGCAAGGCACGCGCGAAGCAGTTCTTCGACGAGGTCGAGGCCGGCGCGATCCGCGCCACCGATCCGCACGAGCGCGACATGCGCCGCACAAAGGTGCTGCCGCTTCTGCTGCACGGCGACGCGGCCTTCGCCGGGCAGGGCGTCGTGGCGGAGTGCTTCGCGCTCTCGGGTCTTGCCGGCTATCGCACCGGCGGCGCAATGCACTTCATCGTCAACAACCAGATCGGCTTCACGACGGCGCCGAGCTTCTCGCGGTCCTCGCCCTATCCGTCGGATGTGGCGAAGATGGTCGAAGCGCCGATCTTCCACGTCAACGGTGACGATCCCGAGGCGGTCGTCCACGCCGCCAAGGTCGCGACCGAATACCGCCAGACGTTCCGCAAGGACGTGGTGATCGACATGTTCTGCTATCGCCGGTTCGGCCACAATGAGGGCGACGATCCGACGATGACGCAGCCGCAGATGTACGCGAGGATCCGCGACCAGTCCTCGACGCGCGAGATCTACACGCGCCGCCTCATCGACGAGGGCGTCGTGACCGAGGAAGGCGTCGCGGAAATGATCGCCGAGATGGAAACTTTCCTCGACGCAGAATTCGACAAGGCCAAGGCCTTCAAGCCGGGCGGTGCGGACTGGCTCGATGGCAAGTGGGCCGGCCTCGGCCTGCCAAAGGACGACGACAATCGCGGCAAGACCGGCGTGGCCATGGCCAAGCTGAAAGAGATCGGTAAGAAGATCACGTCGATCCCGGACGGCTTCAACATCCACAAGACCGTGGCTCGCACCATCGATGCGCGCCGCAAGATGGTCGAGACGGGCGAGAATTTCGATTGGGGCATGGCCGAGCACATGGCGTTCGCCACGCTGCTGGAGGAAGGCTTCCCGGTGCGCCTGTCTGGCCAGGACAGCTGCCGCGGCACGTTCACCCAGCGCCACTCGCACTTCGTCGATCAGGTGACGGAAGAGCGCTACACGCCGCTCAACAACATCTCCGACAACCAGGCCCACTACGAGGTCATCGACTCGCTGCTCTCGGAAGAGGCGGTGCTCGGCTACGAGTACGGCTACTCGCTGACGGCGCCGAACACGCTGACCATGTGGGAGGCGCAGTTCGGCGACTTCGCCAACGGCGCGCAGGTGCTGTTCGACCAGTTCATCTCTTCGGGCGAGCGCAAATGGCTGCGCATGTCCGGCCTCGTCTGCCTTCTGCCGCATGGCTATGAAGGGCAGGGCCCGGAGCACTCCTCCGCGCGCCTTGAGCGATTCCTGCAGATGTGCGCGCAGGACAACATGCAGGTCGTAAACTGCACGACGCCAGCCAACTACTACCACGCCCTGCGCCGCCAGATGCATCGCGACTTCCGCAAGCCACTGATCGTGATGACGCCCAAATCGCTGCTGCGCCACAAGCGCGCCGTCAGCTTCCTGAAGGACATGGGCCCCAACACCTCCTTCCACCGCATTCTGCTGGACGGCGCCGAGATGTCGGAGTGCAAGGGCGAAGTGACGCTCAAGGCGGACGAGGACATCCGCCGCGTCGTGATGTGTTCGGGCAAGGTCTATTTCGACCTGTTCGAGGAGCGCGAGAAGCGCAAGATCGACGATGTCTATCTGCTGCGTGTCGAACAGCTCTATCCGTTCCCGGTGGCGTCGCTGATGAAGGAACTGGCGCGCTTCCCGCAGGCCGACATGGTCTGGTGCCAGGAAGAGCCGCGCAACATGGGCGGCTGGAACTTTGTCGAGTGGAACATCGAGAAGACGCTCGAGAAGCTGGACGTCAGCCATAAGCGCCCGCGTTATGTCGGCCGCCCGGCGTCCGCCTCCACGGCCGCCGGCACGATGGCGCTGCACAACAAGGAACTCGCCGCGTTCCTGGATGCTGCGTTCGAGGCGTAGGGCGGGAAGCCCAAGCCAGCGATTGATGTGCTAGCGATTGACGTGAGCGGCCGCCCATTGGCCGAGGCGGTCGATCGCTTCGCGCGCCTGGCTCAGCATCGTGTAGCGGGCCTGGAAGATGTGGAACATCTCCGGCCAGATCTCGAGCGTGACGGGCGAGCCCGCAGCGCCGAGACGTTCGGCCAACGCCGTCGAATCCGACATCAGGATTTCGGCCTCGCCGGTCTGGATATAGGCGGGCGGCAGGCCGCGCATGTCGGCGTCGAGGATCGAGAGGTTGCCCTCGCCGAGATATTCGCGCGCGCGTGTGGCGAGACCGTTCGATGTGAGGAAGGGATCGCGCTGCGCCTTGGCTTCGTGACTCCAGCCGCGGTTAGCGAGATCGACCCAGGGCGACAGGAGCATGAGCCCGGCCGGTTGCGGCGCGTCCAGCTCCTTGAGCTTCAGCGCTGTCGCGACCGCAAGGCCGCCGCCGGCGGAGTCGCCGGCAAGGATCATGTTCTTCGGTGCGACGCCTTCAGCCAGCACGGCGCGATAGGCCGCGACGCAATCCTCCAGCGCGGCCGGATGCTGGTGCTCGGGCGCGAGTCGATAGTCCGGCAGGATCGCCGCCGTCCTGGCGCGCACAGCGACCTGCGAAGCGAGGCCCTTGTGGCTACGCGATGAACCCATGGCGAAGCCGCCGCCGTGCACCCAGAAGATGACGTGATCGCCGCTGGCGCCCTTGGGCAGCAGGCCGAGCGAGGAGACGCCGCCAAGCTCGATGTCCGACTGGGTCGACATTTCGGGCATCGGGTCGTTTTCGGCGAATGCGTCATAGGCCCGGCGCATGGCCGGAAAGTCGGTGGGATCAACGCCACGCAGGCGGCCGACGACGGACTCGCGCGCCTGGGCCAGCTCGCCGACAAGGCCGGAAACAGTACTCACAAAAGGCTCTCCCCGCGCCTCAGCCCCATCCGAAAGCCAAGCACAGGCTTCCCGCAAAGACCATGCCGTTTGGCACAGGTTAACTGCGCGTGGGCAGGCCTACATCTGCATGGTCCAGCCTTCGACAGCCATAGCGGCCTGGCGGATGGCTTCCGTAAGGGTCGGGTGGGCATGGCAGGTGCGCGCGATGTCTTCCGAAGCCGCGCCGAATTCCATTGCGACACAGATTTCGGCGATCATCTCTCCGACGCCGACGCCGATCAGGTGCGCGCCGAGAATCTGGTCCGTGTTCGCATCGGCCAGGATCTTCACGAAGCCATCGGTCTCGTGGTTGGTCTTGGCGCGCGAGTTCGCGGAGAAGGGGAACTTGCCGGACTTGTAGGCGACGCCGGCTTCCTTCAGCTCTTCCTCGGTCTTTCCGACCCAGGCGATTTCCGGCTTGGTGTAAACCACACCAGGAATGATGTCGTAGTTCACATGCCCGGCCTTGCCCGCGATCAGTTCGGCGCAGGCGACGCCTTCGTCTTCCGCCTTGTGCGCCAGCATGGGGCCGGACGTGACATCGCCGATCACCCACACGCCCGCAGCGGACGTCTGATAGTGCTCGTTCGCGATCATGCCGCGGCGGTCCGGAACGATGCCAACCGTTTCGAGGCCAAGTCCCTGCGTGTAGGGGCGGCGGCCGATAGCCAGCAGCACGATATCCGCATCGAGTGTTTCGGCGTCGCCGCCGGCGGCCGGTTGCATCGACAGCTTCAGCTTGGACTTCAGCTTCTCGACGCCGGTGACTTTCATGCCGAGTTTGAAGTCGATGCCCTGCTTGGCGAAAATACGCTGGGCCTGCTTGGCGACTTCACCGTCGGCGCCCGGCAGGATGCGGTCGAGATATTCGACGACGGTGACGTCCGCGCCAAGACGGCGCCATACCGAACCGAGTTCGAGGCCGATGATGCCGGCGCCGATCACGATCATACGCTTGGGCACCGACTTGAGCGACAGGGCGCCGGTCGAGGACACGACGCGGTCTTCGTCGATCTCCACGCCGACGAGCGGGGCAGGCTCGGACCCCGTCGCGATGACGATGTTCCTGGTTTCGAGCACCTGATCGCCGACCACGACGCGGCCCGGACCATCGATGCGTCCGGTCCCGTTGAACACGGTGACCTTGTTCTTCTTCATGATGTAGGCGACGCCATTGGTAAGGCCCGTTACGGCGTCAGCCTTCTGTTTCAGCATGTTGTCGAGGTTGAGCTTGAGGCCCTGGACCTCGATGCCGATCCCCGCGAAATCCTTGCCCGCCGTCTCATAGAGTTCGGACGCGTGCAGCAGCGCCTTGGACGGGATGCAACCGACATTGAGGCAGGTGCCGCCCAGCTTGTCACGCTTCTCGATGAGGGCGACCTTCATGCCCAGCTGGCCGCAGCGCGTCGCGCAGTTGTAGCCGCCGGGGCCGCCGCCGATGATGACGACGTCAAAGGTCTCGCTCATGGGTCCGTCTCTATGTTCGTTCGCGTTTGGCGGGAGCTATACGCCCTCAGCGATGCCGGTCAACAAACGGAATATGGGGAGGCCCGATCGCGTCTTAAACGCGGGAAATCTTGCGTTTTCCGGCTAGCGGCGCGCCATGCTGCCGGTCATGGCGGCCAGCATCAGCATGACGACGCCCACCGCCAGTTCATTGTCCCAGAAATGGTTGAGCTCCAGCGTCTGCTTCAGGCTGAGCGCGAAGCCGGCGACGCCGACGCCGCCAGCCAGTGCGATCATCGCACCGCCCGGTCCGCCGAAGAACACAGTCAGGCCGCCAAGCAGGCCCAGCACGCTGCCAATGGCCGGCACCATAAAATCCGGCTTGTCGACATAGCCGGCGAGCTGGCGGGTCAGCAGCTGGTCCATTCCGCCCAGCCAGCTATTGGCCGTGCGATAGAGCAGCCAGCCAGACGTTGCGATCAGCATCAGGGCGAACAGGCGCCGCATCTTCCAAACGGGCTTCCGGCCCGCCTCCGGTCGTTGAACGGGCAAAGCTAGCGCCGGGATGCTTACTGCGGCCCTGCCGCGATGTATGCAATTCCGGGCAAGGTGGTGAACGCGGACGACGCCAGCGTTAAGGTTGCACGGTCTTTACTTCAAAAGCCCCCGGAAAGCCGCAATCCAGACCAGTGTGGCGACCGCCAGCGAGACCCAGCCGGCGTTTACGGTCGACGCGGTCGGGCGCGCGTGCTCGGCGGCTTCGGAGGAGGGCGCGCGCCTGGCGACGTGCTCGCGCCAGAAGAAATAGGCGCCCTGTCCGAACACGAGAAACGCCGCGAGCCAGGCCGCCAGCGGATGCAGCAGGATCATGGCGATGGCCGTGGCGCCAAGCACGACAGCCTGACCCGCGATCCAGCCGCGCCGCGCTGAATCGTCCCGGCTAATCCAGGCGTCGATCGCCTTCTCCTCGGGAGATTTCTCGCGCGGCGTCACCGGCGCATCGATGTCGCCATACGTGTCTTCCGCTGCGGCTTCTTCGTCAGCGAGATCAGCCGGCAGATCGCGTGCGATTTCCTCGACCCGCGCTGTCATGCGGTCCAGCGCCATCTCCATGCGGATCTGACGGAACAGCATCCAGGCGCCCAGCAGCCACAGCAGGCCGGCGATACGGATGATCCATGGGAGCACCGCGTCCGAAACCGCCTCCAGCGGCGTCAACGCGGCGTCCTCTTAGAGGTCGAGGAGCAGGCGCTCGGGATCCTCAAGCGCTTCCTTGACGCGCACGAGGAAGGTCACGGCTTCCTTGCCGTCGACGATCCGGTGATCGTAGCTCAGCGCCAGATACATCATCGGGCGGGCGATGATCTTGCCGTCGACCACGACCGGACGCTCCTCGATGCGGTGCATGCCGAGCACGCCCGACTGCGGCGGGTTGAGGATCGGCGTCGACATCAGCGAGCCGTAGACACCGCCGTTCGAGATCGTGAACGTGCCGCCCTGCAGGTCTTCCATCGCGAGCTTGCCGTCACGGGCCAAGCCGCCCAGCCGGCCGATCTCGGCTTCGATCTCCGCCAGCGTCATTGTGTCCGCATCGCGCACAACCGGGACCACGAGGCCCTTGTCGGTGCCGACAGCGACCGAGACGTTGTAGAAGTTCTTGTAGATGATGTCCGTGCCGTCGATCTCGGCGTTGACGGACGGGATCTCCTTCAACGCGGCGACGCAGGCGCGCACGAAGAAGCCCATGAAGCCCAGCTTCACGCCGTGCTTCTTCTCGAATGCATCCTTGTGGCGCTTCCGCAGCTCCATCACTTCCGACATGTCGACGTCGTTGAACGTCGTCAGCATGGCGGCCGTGTTCTGGGCTTCCTTCAGGCGGCGCGCGATGGTCTGGCGCAGACGCGTCATCTTCACCCGCTCTTCGCGGGGGCCAAGCTCGCGCGGCGTGTGGGGAACTTCGGCGGCCGGCGCGCGGGCGGCGGCGGACGCAGGCGTCGCGGCGACATAGGCAAGCGCATCGCCCTTGGTGGCGCGGCCGCCACGGCCCGTGCCGGGGATATCCGCGGGATTCACGCCGCTCTCGGCGGCGATCCGGCCGACCGACGGGGCGACCTTTTCAGTGGCGCGGCTGGTGGTCGGGGCGGGGGCGGCGGACGCCGATGGCTTGGCGCTGGCGGCCGGCTTGGCAGCGGCCGGAGCGGCTTCGGCGGCTGCGCCTTCCTTCATCTTGGCGATGACCTTGCCGATCGAGACCGTCTCGCCTTCCTTGACCAGCTGTTCGGTGATCACGCCGGCGGCCGGAGCCGGCACCTCGATGGCGACCTTGTCGGTCTCGATCTCGGCGATCGGATCGTCCTGTTTCACGGCCTGGCCGGGTTTCACAAGCCAGTTGGCGAGCGTTCCTTCGGTCACGCTCTCGCCCATCGCGGGCACCTTGATTTCCATGACGTCTCCAGATCGGTCTTGGGTCGCCTGCTCACCCCTTCGCTTGTTGGGCGAGCCGGCCGTCGGGGCAGGGTTTAGCTCCGTTGAACCCGCTTGGGGAGAGTAAAACGACGGGTTTCGGCAGCTGTTTTGACGCGCCTTAGCCGGGTTGGGTTAACACTCCTGCGAGCGCGGGGCGGAAAGCGGACGCCTGGCCAGAACGGGGCCGCTTGCGCGCCGCCCGCAACAGGCCTAATCACCCGCGCCATGAACGCGCGCGCGGCTCAGCTCCGACTTAAGCAGCAGGCCAAGGATTGGCCTGCGCCGGGCTCTCGCGTCTGAAACGAGAGGCCGGCGGCGGAAGCGCCGGCGACGCTCGTCCCACCGACACTTCTCCGCGAGGCAACAAGGGGACGAGCGGAGACACCAGATGACCCCCTCGATCCAGCCCGCTCTGCCGGAGGCTCGCAGCCGGACGACCGGCGTCATGCTCGCCGTCGGGGGCGCATCGCTGTTCTCGCTCAAGGGCGTCGTCATCAAGCTGGCTTACGCCGAGGGGCTGGGCGTTTCCCAGCTTCTGACCCTTCGCATGGCTTTTGCCCTTCCTGTCTATGTGGTGATCGGCGTCATCGCCTTCATGCGCACGCGGCAAAAGCCCGCTATGCGCTACTTCCTTGCGGCGGGCGGGCTTGGCCTGATCAGCTACTACCTGTCGTCCCTGCTGAATTTCGAAGGGCTCAAATACGTCTCAGCCCAGCTCGAGCGTCTCATCCTCTACATCTATCCCACCATCGTGGCGCTGCTGGCCTGGCTGTTCCTCAAGGAGAAGATCACGACCCGGCATGTGGTGGCGCTTCTGCTGGCCTATGCGGGCGTTGCGATCCTGTTCGGGGCGGAAATCAGCCATCAGGGGCCGGACGCCTGGCTGGGCGGCGGTCTCATCTTCGCCGGGGCGTTCATCTACGCGATCTACGTCACCGCATCGAAGCCCGTGATCATGCGGTTGGGCGCGACGCTGTTCACCGCCTTCGGTATGTCGATCGCCTCGATCGCCTTCCTGGCGCAGAGCGGTATCGAGATGACGCTGCATGCGCCGCCGCCGGTCACCGCCAACGGCTACTGGCTGGCGCTTGTGCTCGCGATCCTGTGCACCGTGATCCCGAGCTTCCTGATCTCCGCCGCGATCGGAACGATCGGCCCGGGGCCCACCAGCGCGGTTGGCGGCGTCGGCCCCGTCGTCGCGGCCTGGGCGGCGGTCGCCATCCTGCATGAGCCGTTCGGCTGGGCGCACCTTGCGGCGATGGTGCTGACGATTGTCGGTGTCTGGCTGCTGGCCAAGCCTCGCATCACGCGCACGGCCGGCACACGGACGTGGTGATCAGCCCGCGATGGCGGGCGCGACGACCTCGCGCCCGGCCAGTCCGGCGAATGCGATGGTGGTGAGGTCTTCGAGGAAGGGGCCGATGGCCTGACACGCCAGCGGCAGGCCCTCTGCGTTGACGCCGAGCGGGATCACCGTCGAAGGCAGGTTGGCGACCGTGGCGATGCCGGCCCAGCCAAGCTGCGAACCGAAATTGCCGGGCTCGCCATTGATGGTGAGCGTGCGCTTGCGCCAGTCGGGTTCGGCCGTGTGCGGGAAGGCCGGCGTGCCGAAGGCCGGGCAGAGCACGATATCGAAATGCCGGAAGAACGCTTCCCACTGGCGGCGGATGCGCAGCTGCACGTCGAGATGGCTGAGCCAGTCATGCGCCGAAATCGGCTGGCGCCCGCCAGCGTCGACCTGTCCGCGGGTGATGATGGTGTGCAGCATGGCCTGATAGGTGCGCCATGACACCGCCATATCCGGCAGCAGGCTCGACTTGCGCGCAACGCTGGCGCCGGCGTTTGCGAGATCGTCCGCCAGCCGCTCGATAGCGCCGAGGATCTCGTCGTCGGCTTTCGCCGCCGGATGCTGATCGAGCACGAAGATGCGGAAGCTGCGCAGGCTGCCATGGCGCGGCCGCGGCAGGATGAGGCCGTTGGCGTAGTCCTCCGGGCCGGGGCCTGCGACCACTTCAAGCAGCGTTGCGAGATCTGCGGCTGAGCGCGCGATCGGGCCGATCACGGCCAGCAGCGGCGACGCGCCTTCGAGTCCGCCCGGCGCATGGCCCACATCCGGGATGATGCGATAGCTGGTCTTGTGGCCATAGACGCCGCAGAACGCGGACGGCACGCGCACGCTGCCGCCAATGTCCGAGCCGAGTTCAAGGGCGGAGAAGCCCATCGCGATGGCGGCGGCCGAGCCGCCGGATGACCCACCCGCCGAATGCCCCGGCGCATGCGGATTGTTGGTGCGGCCATAGATCGGGTTGTCGGACTGCCAGTCGGCCAGCGCCGGCGGCACGTTTGTCTTGCCCAGCACGACTGCGCCCGCCGCCTTGGCGCGCTGTACCGCCAGCGCATCCTCGCGCGCACGATGGTCGCGATGCATCTCGAAACCCCAGGTGGTCGGATGCCCGCGCAGGTCGAAGCTCTCCTTCACCGTCATCGGAATGCCGACGAGCGGGCCGGCCTTGCCGCGTGCAATCGCATCGTCCGCCATGCGCGCTTCGGTGCGGGCCCGCTCGAAGTCGCGCACGACGACGGCATTGACCTGCGGGTCCAGCGCCTCGATGCGCGCGATGGTCGCCTCGCAGAGTTCCGTGGCGCTGAAGGCCTTTCGTTTCAGGCCCGCCGCGAGCTGGGCCGCTGTCATCCGGTGCAGGCTGGCGTCGAGGGTCATGGCCTGATCCTACGCCGCATGGCGCGCCGCGCCAGCCGTCGCTTCGGCGGCAAGCGTCCGGTCTCAACGGATTCTCCCGGTTGACGCCGGGGTCCCGCTTGTGGAATGTCTATCAGTGATAGGCGCAGGCACATGCGCCATCACGGGGATGGAAGATGTGACGATGCAGCCATGCACGACGTCATCGCTGCGCCGTATCGAAAGCGAGCAATTCGCTGACCGTGGCGAAGCGGTAGCCGCGCGTCCGCAGCCCGTCGATGATGGCGGGCAGGGCCTGCCGGCTCGGCTCACGGCTGTCGTACATGACATGCAGGATGATGATGGAGCCGGGGCGAACCTTCTCCAGTACATGCGCCGTGATCTTCGCCGGGTCGGATGCGATGTCGGAATAGCTCTCGGGCTCGACATCCCAGGTGATGGTCAGGCGATTGTGCTTCGCAAGATAGAGCGGAAGACCGATCAGCTTCTTGCCGAACGGCGGACGCACATGGATGGCGCCCGCATAGCCGGCGCGCCGGATGGCTGCGTCGGTGCGCCCGATCTCGTCAGCCGCCATCTCTTCGCTCGCAAGCGTCATGTCGGGATGCGTGTAGGTGTGATTGCCGACCTCATGTCCGGCGGCGATGATCGCGCGCGTTTCAGCGGGATGCTTGTCGACATCGACTCCCATCAGGAAGAACGTTGCGACGACGCCTTTCGCCTGCAGGATATCCAGCACACCCTGCGTGTACGCCGGCGTCGGGCCATCGTCGAACGTCAGCGCGACAACCTTCTCGGTCGTTTCGACGCGCGGAACGATCTCTCCAAACAACTGGAAGTCGCGCGAACGACTAAGCTGCCAGAGTCCATAGAGCGTGAGCAGGACGGCGGCGATGACCGCCAGCGTCACGGCCAGGATGGTGCGCCATTTCCGGAAGATCGTGCTCATCGGCGGAAGGGATGTCCTTGCGAATCCGTACGTCCGGACGAAGCCGCAAATTCAATAATCATACACTAGCAGGGAGAGGCAGAATGACCGCAAGAAAATGGCTGAAAAGGGCCACGACCGCAGCGCTGTTGTCCGCGTTGGGCGCGCCCGCGCTGGCGCAGCAGGCCACGTCCAGCACGCTGCTGGGGACGAACTGTGATGCGCCGCCGGTCTGGCATTGTCCGGACACAGCCTGCGAAAGCGCAGTGGTCACGCAGCCGGGAAACACGGTCGAGATGAAGTCGCGGCGAACCTTCTTCCTCGATTGTCCGGCGGGCTACAAGCCGGGAGACAAGGTGAATCTTGTCCTCTCGCTGCATGGCGGCGGGTCCTACGCCAACTGGCAGCGCAACTATGCGCCCTTCTACGATGTGAAGGACAAGTACAAGCTGGTGATCATGACGCCGGGTTCGCCGACGCGCGTGTGGAGCGAAGCGGATGACGACTACCTGCACAACATCGTCGACCAGGTTGTCGCGGCGGTCGGCAAGCAGAATGTCGAACGCTTCATCCTCGCAGGACACAGTCAGGGCGGCATGACGTCGAACCGCATAATCTGCACCGACTACTTCAAGGACAAGGTGGATGTCCGCATCTCGCTGTCGGGCGGACGCATCGGCCCGGCGACGTGGGCCGGGCGCGGCTTCGGCGCCGGCGGCGATCCCGTCTGGCAGCAGATGCCTGGCGAGCCGGTTCCACCTCCGCCGCCGCCGCGCATACCGACCGCGGCAAGCTCGGGACCGCCGGGCGGCGCGTGCGATTACTCCTTCATCTTCACGAACGGCGAATATGAAATGGTCCCCGGCGAAGCCTCGCCCCTCGCCGACAAGTTCGGCTGCGGCCCGCGCCGGAAGGAAGACGACGTCGTCGACCCCAGGCCCGGCTATGTCTGGGATGCAACGCGGCAGGATCCAGGCACGGATGGCTGGGGCCGGTATCCGCGCTCCGGTCGCGCACAGGTCTATGTCTATCCGGGTTGCAAGGATAACCGCGTCGTCGCCGACGTGATCCGCCTGCAGAAAGGCCACACGGAAGGTCTTGAGCCGAATGTGACAGACAAGCTGATCGCGCTCGCGGTTTCGGCAAAGGGCGGCAAGATCCGCAGCGGATCGTGGACGCCGCCCGCGCTGCCGCCGCCGCCTGCGCCATTTGGCGCTCCGCCGCGCTCCAACTAACGCAAAAGGCGCCAGAAAATCTTTCACGATGGCGGATGGTGCACTAGGTAAAGGGTGAGGAGACTTGCCCATGCGCCGACCTGCCGCCGCCATCGCTTTTTACTTTCTGGCGCTTTCAGGCGGCCTTGCAGCCTGTACACCGGCCGATGCTGCGCTCGACGGCGATATCGAGATCGCGGGGATGGAGCCCGCCTTCTGGGGCGTGAAGGTTCAACGCGCGCAGGACCGTTCGGTCATCTCGATCAATTTCGAGCCGGACTTCACGGGCTCCGCGCCCGTGAAGGGCAAGGGCGAGGATGGAATGATCACGCTGACCTCGGCGACGCCGAAGGGTGATTTCGTGATGCATGTAAAGCAGGGCACGTGTCTGTCCGGGCTCGACAACGAAATGACCCTCGACTGGTCGGTGACAGTCGATTGGGCGGGAGATACCTGGAAAGGCTGCGCCAAGCCGGTCCCGACTACGCCGGCAGCTCCCGCCGGTTGACGCGCGGCGCACGGCCGGGTTGAGGTAGCGCCAGCACTGGACGTGGGGAGTGATCCGAATGCGTAGCGGCCTGATCGGACTTGTTGCGGCGAGCCTCATGCTGGCGGCGTGCGGATCGTCCGGACCCGAACCGGGTTCGAAGGAATGGTGCGACACGACGCCGGTCGAGAAGCAGATCGAGGATCCGACCGCCATGTCCAAGTGCGTCGACGGCCAATAGGCGTCGACCCCGCGCGCCGTCAGATCGGCATGCGCATGATGTCCTGATACGCCTTGATGACCTCGTCGCGCACCGCGATGACGGTTTCCAGCGTCGCTTCGGCGGCGGCGACGGCCGTTACCACGTCGACAAGGTCGCCACGCCCCATCGCAGCGTTGCTCACCGCGGATTCGGCCGCATTGCCCGCTTGCGTGACGGAGCCGACCGCCGTGTTCAGGATGTCGCCAAAGCCGGGACCCTGAATACCTTGCGATTCCTTGCCCGCGCCAAGATTGCCCAGCGTTTGCGCGACGCCGCCATACGCCTTGACTGCGGAAAGACCCAGATCGGACATCTAGCTCTCCCTCACGCTTTCAGGAGGGAGACGACGCCGAGCATCATGGCGCGACTCGATTCAATGACGTTGAGATTGGCCTCGTAGGCGCGTTGCGCCTCCCGCAGGTCGGCCATCTCGATCAGGCTGGAGACGTTGGTCAGCTTCACATAGCCGTTCGCGTCTGCGCCCGGGTGCGAAGGATCGTACTTCAGCTGGAAGGGCGTCGTGTCCTCGCGCGATCCGGTCACGCGCACGGTGTTCGCGCCGATCTCGCGATCAAAGTAGGCGCGGAACACCGGCGCCTTGCGGCGGTAAGGATCGCCGCCCGGCGTCGCGGCCGTGGAATCGGCGTTGGCGAGGTTCTCGGCCGAGATGCGGATGCGCACGGTCTGCGCACGCAGGCCGGTCGCCGCCGCGCCCATGGCGGACATGAGGTCGGATGACATGGCAGTCTCCCTGAGGGGCAGGATCAGCCGCGCGGCGAGCGCGACGCCAGCCTCAGCAGGCCCAGACTCTTCTGGTAAAGGCCTACCATGGTCTCGAAATCCATTCGGGTTTCGGCGATCTTGATCATCTGCTCTTCGACCACCACGGCGTTGCCGTCGAGCGTGGTTTCGGAGTCAGGAGATTTCACGACAGAGACGCCCGGCGCGGCCGGCCCGCTTGCGGGCTGCAGATGGCCTGCCTGCGTCGCGGCCATCACGGTGCGTCCAGGACCGTTGGCTGTGCGGCTCTGGCCGGCCATGCGTTGCAGGGTCGCGGCGAAGGCGTCCTGATTGATATCGTTGGGAACATATCCCGGCGTCGAAACGTTCGCGACGTTCTGCGCAATGACTTTCTGGCGCTCGCCCAGCATCTGCAGGCGCGCCTTCATCAGCGAGAAAACCGAAATCTGGTTCGGATCCATGGCCATGTTTCCTGGGGCGATCCGGGAGGGACCAGACCCATCACCCGGCAGATTTGACCTGTTTGCTTAAGGCCTCCTTAAGCGCCCCGCCGGTTTGTTAACCGGTCGTTTACCGGTGTTTCCCATGGATTAACCAAGAAACGGCCCGAATGGCCGCAAAGGGCGCTCGCCGTCGATGAATCCGCTTTCCATCCTCCAAGCGTTGGCGGCCCTTGTCTTCGTGCTCGGCCTTCTGCTCGGCGGCGCGTGGCTGCTGCGCAAATACGGCAGCCGCATCGGCCTTCGCACCGGGCAGGTGAGCCAGGATCTCCGTGTCCTCGAATGGCGTTCGCTCGACATGCGGCGGAAGCTCGCCGTCGTTCGCTGGGGCGGGAAGGAGCATCTTCTCTGTCTCGCGCCGACTGGCGACATGGTGATCGCCTCCCGCGATGCGGAGCCGGACTTCAAGCCGATCACGCCGGATGACGCCAGCAATGGATCCGCCGGATGATTGCGCGCGCGCTTCGTCTTCTTCCCGCGCTGCTGATTGCGGCGCTTGTGACGCCGGAGGCGTTGCCGCAGACGATCTCTGTCGATCTCGGCACAGGGCAGGGGCTGACGTCCGGCATCGTGCAGCTGATCGCTGCGATCACCATCCTGTCGCTGGCGCCGTCCATTCTGGTGATGACGACCAGCTTCGTACGGATCGTCGTCGTGCTGTCGCTGCTGCGCACGGCGATCGGCCTGCAGAACGCGCCGCCGAACTCTGTCGTGATCTCGCTGTCGCTCTTCCTCACCGGCTTCGTGATGGCGCCGACCTTCATGGCGTCCTACGAGTCCGGCATCCAGCCCTACATGGCCGAAGCGATCTCGCTGGAGGAAGCGATCCCGCGCGCGTTGACGCCGGTGCAGCAATTCATGGGCGCGCATGCCAATGCCGAGGATGTCGCCCTGTTCGCCAACATGGCCAAGATCGAGAACCTGCAGAGCGCCTCTGACGCGCCGTTCCACGTTCTTGCGCCCGCCTTCATGATCTCCGAACTGAAGCGCGCCTTCGAGATCGGCTTCATGGTGTTCCTGCCGTTTCTGGTGATCGACCTTGTCGTCTCATCCATCCTGATGGCCATGGGCATGATGATGCTGCCGCCGATCACCATATCGCTTCCCTTCAAGCTGATCTTCTTCGTGCTGGTGGACGGATGGCGGCTTCTGTCCGGTTCGCTGGTCGAAAGCTTCATGAACACGCCGCCCAGTTGACGGCGCAGCACAGGCGCGTTGAACGCGGCATCGTTCGCGCCTATGTGTCGCGCCATGGTGGGGACCCCCAAAGCCGAAGTCGACGTCACGCCGGGTCAGGTCCGCGATCTGCTGGCCGACCAGCATCCGCGCTTCGCAGCCTTGCCGGTCAGCCTCGCCGGCGAAGGCTGGGACAATTTCACTTTCCGGCTTGGCGATGATCTCGCCATCCGCTTGCCGCGCCGCGAAGCCTCGGTGCAGCTTCTTGTCAACGAACAACGCTTGCTTCCGCGCATCGCGGCGAACCTGCCCCTGCCGATCCCGTCTCCTGTCGCGATTGGCCAGCCGGGGCGCGGTTATCCGTGGACGTGGAGCGTGGTTCCATGGATCGCGGGCCAGCCCGCGGATCAGGCGCCCCTCGCCGACACCGAAGGCGCGGCGCTCGCTTGTTTCCTGCAAGCGCTGCATGTGCTGGCCCCGCCCGACGCGCCCGACAACCAGTTCCGCGGCATCCGCCTCTCCCTGCGCCACGACCGCATCGTGCAGGTGCTTGAGCGTCTCAAGGCCGTCTCCGATGTCATCACGCCCGCGATCTCGCAGGCATGGGAGGACGCTGTCGCCGCGCCGATCCACGACGGGCCACCACTCTGGATCCATGGCGATATCCACGCCCAGAATGTCCTGTCCGACAAGGGTCGGCTCGCCAGCGTCATCGACTGGGGTGACATGGCGTCCGGCGATCCGGCCGTTGATCTCAGTGCGGTGTGGGGCGTTCTCGATCACCGGCGGGCGCGCGCGGAAGCGCGCGCGATTTACAACCCCGACGATGCGCGGCTGGCGCGGGCGCGAGGGTGGGCCGTTCTCTTTGGCGCGACGCTGTTCGAAAACGGCCGCATCGATGATCCGCGGCACGCCGCCACCGGCGAGGCGACATTGCGCCGCCTCGCCGAGGACCTTGCGGGTTAGCCGATCTTCAGCCGCACGAAGGCCAGCGCCCCCATGGGATCGCCGTCATAGAGCGGCGAGAGTTCGCCCGAGGTCCAGTTCTGGGTGAGCGATGCGCCGAGCACGAGCGTCACATCGTCCGACAGCCGGAAATCATGCGACGCGCCGAGCGACAGGCGCATCACATCCTCGATCGGTCCATGATGGCCGTGCGCAACATGATCGCCAAGCTCATCTGTCTCGATCGCCTCGAAGCGCGAGAAGATCGTCCAGGGGCCGAAGCCGGGCCGGTAGGCCGCTTCGCCCAGCCAGGCGTCGAGCGACACATCCTCGCTGGTGTCCTTGCGGGCGAAGGCGCCGGTGAAGGACACCTCGCCGCCTTCGAACTCGCCCGTGTAGAGCGCGCTCACCGAGTATTTGGTCGCGTCGATATCCGGATCGAGTTGCTCCGGCGACGTAACATCGGCCCAGCTCGCCTGCAGTGACCAGTTCTGCGTCGGATTCCAGGACAGGCGAACCGAGGTTGAATCGAGTTCGCCAGTCTCGATGTCCCAACGGTCCTCGTCCGGCTCGCGTCCACGAAAGCGCGAAGCCTCTATCTTGAAATTGTCGTGGACCCATCCGGCGGTGATCACGCCAAAGGTGATGTGCGTCGAGTCGAGCCAGTGATGCGTGATCGGCGCTTCGGGGGTCACCATGGCGGCGGGGCGATGCATGAAGGCGGGCGGACCGAAGGCAGGCTCGCCCGGCAAGCCGGCATAGACGAACACGGAGTCCTTGTCGGACAAGGCCAGCGAATAGCTCGCCGACAATTCCATGAAGAAGTCATGCGGGTGCTGGCGATCGACGAGTGGTTCGACGCCATCGGCCGTCTCGCCGGCGGCGAGCAGCAGGGGATAGCCGCGCTTGCCCATCAGCGGATCGGGGCTGACCATGCCGCGAAGCTGCAATTGTCCCGGTCCGAGATCGCCGCGCAGCGATCCCATGATCATGCCGGCGACAAAGCCAAGCTCGTCGCCGCGTGGACCGTCCTGCCATGAATAGACGCCATCGATGGTTGCGTGGACCATGCCCGTCCAGTTGGAGCCGGGAAGGGTGTAGTGGAGTCCGCCGTGGCTGGCGGCATCGGGCTGCCAGGCCGTGCCGGAGGCATCGCGCGACATTGGATAGGCCCCCAGCGCGCTGGGCATGGCGCCATGATCCCCGTTGTGGGTGGAGTGATCCATGTTCGCATGGTCCATCTTGGAATGGTCCATCTGGGAGTGGTCCATGTTCCCGTGATCCATGCCCGAATGGTTCATTCCGGAGTGGCCGGAATGATCCTGCATGTGTTGCGAGTGGTCGTCGGTCTCCGCCGGCGGCTGCTCGGCGGCGGGTGGTTGATTGTCGTGGGTTGAATGGTCGTGTTCCTGCGCCAACGCATGCGGCGCGATCAGGATCGCCGAAGCGATCATTGCGATGTGTTTCATGGGGTCGTGTCCTGAACTGAATCCGGTCTGCAGCCCGAAAGGGCCGCGCGAAGCAGGTTCAGGTCAGGCGCGTGGCGGTCTCAGCGCCGGTGCAGGTTCGATGGAGACGAAGCTGGCGTCTTCCACGCGCAGCCACGCATAGGGTGTGATCCGGGTGGAACCGGGCATGCCCGCAGGCGCGGCGCAGACCTTCAGTGCGGCGATGCACTCACAATGATCTGCAGTCGGCCCCTTCGGCGTGTCGGAGAGAGCGCCATGGCTCCCGCCGCCATGATGACCCGCCTTGCTGACCGCGTCGTCCATTCCATGGCAGTCGGCCATATCGCCTGCGGCGATGCGCTCGTGCTGGACAAGCTGGGCGCAATGCGCGGCGGCGGCTTCCATCTGGCCCGTAAAGGTCAGGGCCATGGCCAGCGCCAGCAGGATGCGGGTGAACGCCGAAATCATGTCTGCAAAATCGGGGCGCGCGGCGGGCATGTCAATCTCGCCGCGCGCACGTCATTAGCCGCCGTTTGCCGCCTTGCGGATCGCCTGCGTCATCGCCTGCAGCTTCTGGCTCTGCACGCGGTCCGTGGCCTTCGCCATGGCCGAGTTGACGACGATCACAAGGTTTTCTTCCGGATAGACCTCGATACCCTGTCCGAAGATGCCGCGCGCGGCATAGCCGGCGCCGTCGGTGCGCGGCCACCAGAAATAACCATAGCTCTGGCCCGGCTGGCGCGCCGATTCCGGAATCTGGTTGGTCGTGGCGGCATCGATGTAGCCATCGGGCAGGACGCGCTTGCCGTCGATCTCGCCATCGCCCAGCAGGAAGAGACCGATCCGCGCATAGTCGCGCAGCGTGGCGCTCATGCAGCAGCCGCCGCGTTCGATGCCCGCCTTGTCGAGCATCCAGATCGCATCCTTCTCCATGCCGAACGGCGCCCACAGTTTTTCGGAGGCGTATTGCGACAGCGGCTTGCCGGCCAGCGCACGATAGAGCACGAGGCCAGCGAGATCGGTTTCGCCGGTCTTGTAGACCCACTTCTTGCCGGGCGCGACTTCCCGCTTGAGACCTTTCATGTGCAGCAGCAGCGGATTGCCGGTGATCGGGTTCGGGCCGCGATAGGGCGCGAGCCCGGCCCGCGCGACATCGGAATTCGGATCGGCGTAGTCCTCATTCCATTTGACGCCCGTGGTCATGCTCATCAGGCGGCGCAGGCTCACATCCTCATAGGCGGTGCCTTCGAGTTCCGGCAGGTATTTGGTGACGGGATCATAGATGCTGTCGATCCAGCCGTCCTTGACCGCCGCGCCGATCAGGATCGACGTCAGAGACTTGGCGACGGAAAATGTCGTCCAGCGATCCTCGGGCTTGCGGCCGAGTGCATATTTCTCCAGCACGACCTTGCCGTCCTTCACTGCGATCACACCCGTGATGCGGTTGTCCTTCATGAAAGCGTCGATGCTGGATGTGCGGCCGTTGAAGGCGATCTTCGGATTGATCTGCGCGTCGGCGGCGGGCAGGGGGCGCACCGTTTCACCCTTGGCGATGTTGCCGACCTTGTAGACCTTCTCGATCGCCGGATAGCGTTCGAGCTGTTCCTTCGGCGACCAGAACAGGATGGATTTCACCAGCTTGTCGCCGATCGGCTCCTGCGCAAAGGCCGGCGACGTCGCGAGCAGCAATGCGCCCACGGCGACGGCAAGACGGGTGACGATGGATGGCATGGCTCTTGTCCTCCCTGGTCAGGCCAGTTGTCCCGAAGAGAAAGGAAGAGCTCCGCCCTGCGTCAAGGACAGAGCAGGGGCGTTATGGCAACGCCTCACAGGGAGTTGACGATAGGCGGCTCGCCGGCGCTAGCGCGGCGCCAGAGCGGCCGGCCCGAGCTCCAGTTCGGTTCGGACCGCCTTGGGATGGGCGGTTTCCGGCAGCTGGCAGATGACCGACGTGCCCGAACCCGGCGCCGACTTGATCTTCACATCGCCGCCATGCAGCTCGACGAAAGAGCGCACGAGGGCGAGGCCAAGACCCGCACCGCGCGTGTCGCCCGTCGTGAACGAGTCGAACACGCTTGATTGCTTCTCCGGCGCAATGCCCTTGCCGTTGTCGGAGACCGCCAGGCGGATGATGTTCTCGCCCGGAACCGGCTTCGACGCCTCGATCTTGATCTGGCCGCCGGCTCCCGTGAAGCGAAGCGCGTTGGTCAGCAGGTTGAACAGCACCTGCTTGATGCGGCGCTCGTCGGCGTGGATGTTGCCGATCCGGTCATCGCAGAGAATCTCCACCCGCACCTTGGTGTTCTCGGCCGTCGTGACCACCAGATCCACCGCGTCCTCGATGGCGCCACGGAGCGAGAATTCGGACAGTTCGAGTTCCATCTTTCCGGCTTCGATCATGGCGAGATCCAGAATGTTGGAGATCACCTTGGAAAGGTGATCGGCTGCAGAGAGGATATGATCGACCTGCTCGCGCTGCTTCTCGGTAAGCGCGCCGGGGCGCTCGCTTTCCAGCAGTTCGGCATAGCCGAGAATGGTCGTGAGCGGCGAACGCAGCTGGTAGCTGACGTTCTGGACGAACTCGTTCTTGAGCCGGTCGGCGGCCTGCAGCGCCTCGTTCTTGTCCTTGAGCGCGGTTTCCACCTTGCGGGCGGCGGTCACGTCCATGAAGGCGATCAGCGTCGCGCCGTTGGGCAACGGCTGGCTGATCCAGGTGATGGTCATGTCGTTGGACGTGCGCATCACGCCCTGATCCTGCTGGCGGTACTCCGGCGACGGGTTGGTGACGCGGCTCTTGATCGTCTGCCACACGCCGCGGTCGTGATAGAGGCGCGCGCACTGGCCGACGACCTGATCGAAGTCCGGGCTGTCAGCGAGCGATTCCTTCTTGAGGCCCCAGAGTTCGGCGAATGCATCGTTGTAGAGACGCAGGCGTCCGTCCGCGCTGAACACGACGACCGCCTCGCGCAGGTTGTCGAGCGTCGCCTTTTGCACGTTGATCAGACGGTTGAATTCGGACTTCAGCGTCAGCTCGTCCGTAATGTTCTTGAACAGCAGCAGCACGCCGCCCAGCGGGTGGCGCTGGCGCGTCACGCGCAGGATGCGGCCATCGGGCACGTTCCAGAGATCGTCGACGATGTCGACCTTCTCGCCCTGATAGTAGGCAAGCTCGCCCTGGCGCCATTTCGCGAAGTCGGGGCGCGCCGGCAGCTTGCGCCGCTCGCGCAGCCGATCGAGCAGCGAGCCGTGATCCGGACGGTCGAGCAGGTAAGCGGGATCAAGCTCCCACATTTCCTGGAAGGCGCGGTTGTTGAAGATCAGCCTGCGGTCCGGCCCGAAGATGGCGACGCCGTCGGTGATGTGGTTCAGCGTGTCGTCGTGCGCCTTGGAGTTCTTCTCCAGCGTCTCGCGTGCGGTTTCGAGATCGGTGATGTCGAAAGCCATGCCGCCGAGACCGCCTGACAGCGGGAACATCGTCACACGCATGGCGCGGCGTTCGCCGGCGACCACGATGTGGCGCATCTCGTCGGTTTCGCCATTGCTGTTGATCGTCTTCTGCGCCTGGCTGGTCACGTGCTGGTCCAGCATGACCTGACGGTCGAGCACATGATCCATGTTCGGCGCGCCGACGGCCTTGAGATAGGCGCGGTTGACCCATTGCAGCTTGCCGGCGCCGCTCATGCGCCAGGCCGGGAAAGGCGCCTTGCCGAGCATTTCGAGGAAGGCCATCGGATCGCGCGCGATGGTGACACGCACTTCCTGGAAGCGCGCACGCGCGCCGGATTCCTCAAGGCCCTTGATCGTCGTGTCGGTGATCCAGAGCACGGCGCGGGCGCCGGCGGTGCGGCCATCTGCTTCAAGGAAGCGGCCCGACGGTCCGATGATGGTCAGCGAGAACGGCGCGCCGTCCTGGCGAAGCTGTTTCAGGCGCTCGCGCAGGGTCGCGTCCTGCCCGGCGCCATCGCGGGCTTCGAGATCAGCGAGGCCTTCGAGGATGCGCACAGCTGGATCCTCCGACGTGCCGTCGTCAGCGAAGCGCAGCATGCCCATCAGCGCGACGGGTGAGCCATAGAGGCTCGGCGCGCCCCATTCGGTGACCGGCTTGTCCTGTGCGGGAGACGTCTCGGCGTCCTCCCAGACCATGATGACGCCGGGATGGGCGCCGAACACGCTTTCGGCGCGGGCCAGCTCCTCGCGCGCCTTCTGTTCCGCCTCGCGATATTTCTTGGCGGCGCCGCGCGCCCCGTCCGAAATCCTGAGCGCCCAGAGCAGGGCGGCCAGGCCGAACGCCGCCGCGCCGGCGACCAGCAGAACAATCGGCTGAGAGAGGTTCATGTCCATGGTCGTCGCGTCCCGCCCGGGCCGAATCACTGCACGCGGCATCCTACAGGCGGACGCCCTCAGTTAACCAAATGGCAGGAAAGCCGGTTAATGCGGGGTTAAGCATACGGCCGGACCCGGCAAAACTTGCCTAGCGTGCATGGAACGGGGCGTTCCATCGACCCGAAAAAGCCTGCTACTGCGCGGGTTGGGCCATCTGGCTGGCGGTCCAGATCGCGCTGAGCGCGGGCGGGTAATCCGCAATGACATTCCAGACGCCGACATAGATGGCGCACTGCTCATCCGGCGGCAGCCGGTCCATCGCGCCCGCGAGATAGGCCTGCCATTGGCGCACGTGCAGCTTCTTCTGAAGCGAGGTGTTGAAGTCGTCGACCTGCTTCGGCGTTGGTTCTTCGCGCACCACACGCCCCTGACGCCCGGACGCAATGGCGCGGATGATCGACAGGTTGATCTTCACGCCCAGACGGCGCGTGAAGGTATTAGCGGGATCGAGTCCGCCCATCGTGGGATCGATCGACGCCTGACAGTATTCAGGCGCGCGCATGGCGTTCAGCATGTTGTCGGCCATCTCGTCGAGCACCGCGTCCGACGCGCCAGCAACGTCCTGTGCGTTGGCGAAGCGCATCACGCCCAGCCGTTCGCCGAGCAATTCGTCGAACCGCTGCATATCGCGCGCAGGATCGGGAACCTGCACCAGCAGATAGCCCATCACGGCGGAGTAATCGCCCGGCAGCGTGTCCCGGAACTCACGGAAGAACGGGCCATCGATCGGGTCATCCAGGAGTCTTGCCTCGGCGCTCTCGCGTGATGGCGCCGCCGGAGGCGGGACCGGCGGAGTTGGCGGTGGCGTGGCCGGAGGCGATGCGGGTGCAGGCGCCGGGTTGGCGGCTGTCTGCTGTTGTCCGCCGAAATCGAAATTGAAGAGCTGCGGGTTCATCCGGTACAGCGTCACGCCGACAGCGGCGGCGACCACGACGACTGCGATCAGCACAACGATGAGCGTTTGTCCGCCCTTGCCCTTTGCACGAGCGGGCGGCGGCTGCATGGCGTCTGCGGAGGAAGCTGCCGCAGACTCCGAGAGTCGAATGGGGTCCACAGGCGGCGCGGCGGCCTCAGCTGTCGGCGGCGCGGGCGGCGGTGGTGGAGGTAGTGCCGAGGGAGGCGGAGCCGGCGGTGGTGGCGCTGGAGGTGGTGGCGCTGGCGGGGGCGGCGCCGGCGGAGGGGGTGCTGGGGGAGGCGACGGCGGAGGTGGAGGCGCGGGCGGCGCCGAGAATTTGATGTCAGCAGCGGCCAGCGAGCAGTTGGGGCACCAGCGCACGCCCTCGAACATCGCTGTCTTGCAGCGCGGGCAGACGCCCGGTCGGCCCGCAGCCGTGCCCGGAGGCGCGCCGCATCCAAGACAGAATGGCGTGCCTTCCGTCGTGGCCGTTCCGCAGCAATTGCAGGCGTCCGACATCCCCAGCCTCCCCTTGAGGCGGGAGTATAGTCAGCGACGGCCTTCCGTCACCCCGAATTGCTAGCCGGCTGCAGCGTGCGCGGGCGTCTGCTGTCGCGCAAAACGGCGGGGCGGCAAGCCGACATGGCGGCTGAACGCCGTGCTGAACGTGCTGGCCGAAGCATAACCCACACGCCGGGCCACATCGTCGATGACGGCGGCCTGACGGCGTAGCAGATCCTTGGCAAGCGCCATGCGCCAGGCCAGCAGATATTCCATCGGCGGCATGCCGACAGCGCGCATGAACCGGTCGAAGAAGGCGGAGCGTGACAGCGACGCCTTGCGGGCCAGCATTTCCACAGTCCATGCGCGGGCGGGATCGGCATGCATCAGGCGCATCGCCGTCGCGACGCGTGCGTCGGCAAGCCCGCGCAACAGGCCGGGCGCAGCCTCTCCGGCGGCCGTCGCCCGCAAGGCTTCGATCATGAGTATCTCGACGAGGCGCGACAGCACGAGATCGCGTCCCGTTCTGCTATCCTGCGTTTCTTCACGCACCATCCGGACCAGCGCGGGCAGGCGGCCTTCGCCGCGCACATGAATGACGGCCGGCAACAGCGACACAAGCAAGGCGGCATCAGGAGAGTCGAACAGCAAATACCCGCCAAGCAGGCGCACATCGGGCCGGCCGCCACTGCGCCCATGGCGAACTTCCCCAGTTGGAGCGGCCGTAACCTTCGGATCGATATGTTGCGGCGTTGCGGGTTCGAACCCGGACATGACGAAGCCGGGCGTCGCCGGCAGCAAGACGAAATCCCCGGCTTGCAGCGTGATGGCCGGGTGACCGTCGACCATGAGACGACAGCTTCCTTCCATAACGGCGCAGAAGCCTGGCTCACCGAAATCGCTGTACCGCACGGCCCAGCGTCCGGCGCCGCTGATGCCCTTCGAGAACACCGCGCGGGGCCGCAGCAGGGTCAGGAATTCCGAAAGCGGGTCGATCATCGGACTGTCACAAACAAAATCCGTACTCTGGATTGCAGAAAGTCCTGACAGGCTCCGCTATTTCCACCTCCGAAGCAACGGAGACAGACATGAAAACGGCAATGATCACGGGCTGTTCGAGCGGGTATGGCCTTGAAACGGCGCGCTACTTCCATGAACAGGGCTGGCGCGTCGTTGCGACGATGCGAACGCCGCGGGCGGATATCCTGCCGCGATCGGACCGCATGCAGATCCTCTCCCTCGATGTGACGCAGGAAGACAGCATAGCGGCCGCGCTGGATGCTGCGGGTCCCATCGACGCGCTCGTCAACAATGCCGGCATCGGGATGATGGGAGCGCTTGAGGCGACGACGATGGCCAAGACGCGCGAGGTCTTCGAGACGAACACGTTTGGCGTGATCGCGATGACAAAAGCGGCGATACCCCAGATGCGCAAGCGCGGGGCCGGTGTCATCGTCAATGTTACGTCAAGCGCAACGCTCGCTCCGTTCCCGCTTGTCTCCGTCTACACGGCCAGCAAGTCGGCGATCGAGGGCTTCACCGGGTCGCTCGCCCATGAACTGCATGCGGTGAATGTCCGCGCAAAGCTCGTCGAGCCAGGCTATGGCCCGACGACGCGCTTCGCACAGAACACGGACGTGAAACTGGAGGAGACGATCCCCGAACCCTACATGAGCTACGCCCGGCCGATCCTCGAAGCTTTCGGGCAACCCGCTGTAGTCACGACCGAACACGATGTTGCTGAAGCGGTCTGGCGTGCAGTCAACGACACGTC
This sequence comes from Hyphomonadaceae bacterium, assembly GCA_041398245.1. Classification (GTDB taxonomy): domain Bacteria; phylum Pseudomonadota; class Alphaproteobacteria; order Caulobacterales; family Hyphomonadaceae; genus UBA7672. The sequence continues at coordinate 165,381 of JAWKVC010000002.1, read as the reverse complement.
GGACCAGCTGAGATTCCCGGCCGGGCCCGATGCGGTTGCGCTGGCAAGGGCAGGCTAGCGAGCGGATGGCTGCGTCCGGAGCGCCGTTGGGTAGCTTCCGGGATGACATCTGGCCGCCTTGTCCCCTAGTGTCTTCGCGAGGTCAGGGGGGGGTGAGGTGGCGTACGTTCTTGCCGTTGTCGAGCTGCCCGAAAGTGCGCGCACGGCGTTGCGGCGTCTGCGCCGCCCGCTGGACGATGTTCTGTGGTTCGACCCGGTCGACGATGGCGAGGTGTTCGCGCCGCTCCGCCGCAGCTGGTCGGACGAATGGGGTTATCTGCCGCTGGCTAAGGGCGCCATCAGCGAGGACGGCGTGGATCGCTTCGATGAGTTGCTGAACGCGATCCGGCTTCCGCCGTTTTCGTTCAGCATCTCGCGCCTGACGTTCCTGCTGGACCCTGAACCGGTCAGGATCTGTGCGCGTGTGGACGTCTCCCCGGGTCTCGCGCAGCTTGTGCAGGCATGCGCGGATGCGGGACGACGCGCAGGCGGAGACTTCGCACCGTTCGACCCGCTGCTGCCGCTGGCGAACTGCTTTGGCGCGACGCGTGAGGAGCTGACGGCCTATTCAAATGAGGTCGAGCCGTTTGCGCCAATCGAGGTGCGGTGCGACCAGTTTCTGATGTGTTCGCGCGTGCAAGCGCGCAGCATGGAGTCCTTGGAGCTGCGGCTCAAAGTCGACTTCGAGTACAGCCTTGGCTGACGGGCCGGATCAGATTTCCTGGTTGTAGTGGCCGACTTCCGGGAATTTCGCGAGGCGCGGCTTCGCCTCGTTGCGGAAGAGGGCGCGCATGTCGTCCTCGCCCTGCATCGACTCGACCACGACCACGAGCTCCGGCTTGTTGGACGAGGCGCGGACCAGCACCCATGACCCATCATCCAGCGTGACGCGCGCGCCATTGACCGTGTTCACGTCGATGATCTTGCGGCCGAGGATCTCGCCGCCCGATTTCGCCAGCGCCGAATAATCGGCGACTACCTGATCGACGATGTCGTACTTCTTTTCGTCGTCGCAATGGGGGCTCATGGTCAGCGAGGTCCAGGCGTCGCCAAGGTCCGACTTGAGATCGGACAGCGAGCGGCCCGGATTGCGGTCCAGCATCTGGAGCACAGCCGCCGCCGCGACCAGCGCGTCGTCATAGCCATAGCCATAGGGCTTGCGGAAGAACATGTGGCCCGACTTCTCGAAGCCGGCGAGGGCGTCGAGTTCGGTCGTGCGGCGCTTGATGTAGGAGTGGCCGGTCTTGAAGTAGTCGACCGTGACGCCGTTCTCCTTGAGAACCGGATCGGTCTTGTAGAGACCGGTCGACTTCACATCGACCACGAAGGTCGCGTTCTTGTGCAGCTTCGACAGGTCGCGCGCCAGCAGCAGGCCGATCTTGTCGGCGAATATTTCCTCGCCCTTGTCGTCCACCACGCCGCAACGGTCGCCGTCGCCATCGAAGCCGACGCAGAGATCCGCGCCATGCTCCTTCACGGCCTTGGCCATGGAGACTAGCATCTCGTGATCTTCCGGGTTCGGATTGTATTTGGGGAAGGTGTAGTCGAGATTGGTGTCCATCTCGATCACCTCGGCGCCCATGGCGCGCAGGGCGTCGGGCGCAAAGGCGCCGGCCGCGCCATTGCCGCAGGCGCAGACGACCTTCAGCTTGCGCGACAGTTTCACGCCCTTGGTGACGTCCGCGATATAACGCTCGCGCATGCCCTCGACGCGGATCAGCTTGCCGCCGGGTTGCGGATTGAAGCGGCCATTGAGCACGATGTCCTTCAGCCAGCCCATCTCCTCGGGCCCGAAGGTCAGCGGCTTGTTCGCGCCCATCTTCACGCCGGTCCAGCCATTCTCGTTGTGGCTGGCGGTGACCATGGCGACGCACGGAATATCGAGCGCGAACTGCGCGAAATAGGCGACCGGCGACAGGGCGAGGCCGATGTCGTGCACCTCGCAGCCGGCTTCCAGAAGGCCGAGCGTCAGCGCCTGCTTGATCGAGAGCGAATAGGAACGGAAGTCGTGGCCGGTCACGATGCGCGGGGCGACGCCCATTTCGCGGATCAGCGTGCCGAGGCCGAGGCCCAGCGCCTGGACGCCGAGATAGTTAAGCTCCGGCGCCTTGGGATATTGCGGACCGCCGAACCACCAGCGCGCGTCATACTCACGGAAGCCGGTCGGCTTCACCAACGGCGTCGTCTCGAAATCGAACGTGTTGGCCTGCAGGTCGGAGCGGGGCGTTTTCATCATGGATACCGGTGCGTTCTGTGCCGAAAATCATCATGCAGGCGCGGACATTGTGCCCGGCCTGCTCGTCCCCCGAGCCAGAGCAAGGGCAGGGCCAATCTAGGCGAATTCGCCTCTCAGGCGAGTCTTTGAATCAAACCAAGCGCAGAAGGAGAACATTGGGCGATCAGGCTGTAACAGCGGGTTGCGGCTGTCACACTCCGTTCCCGACCATCAGATCGTCAGCTGCGTCCCGAGTTCGACCACGCGCGAATAGGGGATGCGGAAGAATTCCGTGGCGTTGGTGGCGTTGCGGTTGAGGAAGATGAAGAGATGGTCCTGCCAGAGCGGCATGCCGTGCTTGCCATCAGCAATCAGCGTGCGCCGGCTCAGGAAGAACGATGTCGACATGATGTCGAATGACAATCCGGTCTTCTTCTTCGCGAGCGTAAGGCCATAAGTGACGTTCGGCGTCTCCATGAAGCCGAACGTCATTGTCAGCTTCGCGAAGTTGGGCGCGATCTCCTCGAACGACACCTTGTTCTCGTCGGGCTTGTAAGGCACCTGCGCCGTCTTCACGGTAAGCACCACGTTGTGCTCGTGCAGAACCTTGTTGTGCTTGAGGTTGTGCAGCAGCGCCGTGGGCGCCGTATCCGGCTCCGCGGTCAGGAACACGGCCGTCCCCTTGACGACGTGCGGCGGCTTTTCCTCCAGCCCCTTCACCACATCCTCAAGCGTCACCTCATTGCGCGTGCGCTCGGTCAGCACGCGTGCGCCGCGCACCCAGGTCCACATCGACAGCGCCAGCACCGCGGCAATCAGCAGCGGCACGTGGCCGCCCTGCGGAATCTTGAGAAGGTTGGAGGCGAGGAAGACGCTCTCGATCAGGAAGAAAGGTCCGACGATCAGCAGCGCCAGCCACAGAGGTTTGTTCCATACGCGGCGCACGGCCACGAAGGTCAGCGTCGACCCCATGATCATCGCACCGATAACGGACACGCCATACGCCGACGCCAGCGCCGATGAAGACCGGAAGCCCAGCACCAGGATCACGACGCCGCCCAGCAGGATCCAGTTGATCTGCGGCATGTAGATCTGGCCGTGCTCGTGGGCCGAGGTGTTGACGATCTGGAGACGCGGCAACAGGCCCAGCTGGACCGCCTGTTGGGATAGGGAATAGGCGCCGGTGATCACCGCCTGGCTGGCGACGATGGTCGCCGCGGTGGCCAGAAGCACCAGCGGAGCCTGGAAGCCTCCCGGCGCCATCAGGAAGAACGGATTCGACATCGTCTCCGGGTGCGACAGCACCATGGCGCCTTGGCCGAGGTAGTTGAGCACAAGGCATGGCAGCACCAGCCACGTCCATGTCACGGCGATCGGCTTGCGGCCGAAATGGCCCATGTCGGCGAACAGCGCTTCCGCTCCTGTCACGGTGAGGAAGACAGAGCCCAGGACGACGAAGCCCAGCGTCGAGTGGGTCAGCATGAAGCCAACGGCGTGGTGCGGGCTCAGCGCGTAGAAGATGGCCAGGCCATCCAGAGCAATGTGATAGAGGCCGAGCGCGCCCAGCGTCAGGAACCAGACCAGACAGATCGGTCCGAACCACGCGCCAACGATCGATGTGCCGCGCTTCTGGAAGGCGAACAGCCCGATCAGAAGCACAAGCGTGATGGGAAGCACGAAGGGATCGATCCAGCCCTTGAGTTCCGGAATCGTCATCAGACCTTCTGCGGCCGACAAGACCGACATGGCCGGCGTCAGCAGCGCGTCGCCGAAGAACATCCCCGCGCCGCAGATCGCGACGATGAACAACAGTGGCGTGCGCTTGCCGATCGTCCGCTGGATCAACGCCATCAGCGACAGCGTTCCGCCTTCGCCGCGGTTGTCGAGCCGCGTCACGATGAACACGTATTTGATGGTGACGACAAAGATGAGGGCCCAGACCATCAGCGAGATGATGCCGAGCACATCGTCGCGCACGATGCCGCTTTCTCGCACATCGTTGATATGGTTGATCGACTCGCGGAAGGCGTAGAGCGGGCTGGTGCCGATATCGCCGAACACCACGCCGACAGACGCCAGCGCCAGCATCCAGAAACGCTTGCCGGTCACCTGCTGCGTCGCCGATGAAGCTGTGCTGCCCTCGGAGGTAGCTTCGCTCATCTCGTGTTTAGCCTCTGCCGCGAGCTGCAAGAAGCCCCGAACGGGGGCGGCTCCTACGCCCGTAAGAGCATGGATGAAAGGGGTAAAATTTCGGGTTCCGCCTCTGGACTTTCATGGCTGACGGGGGCAGCGGCGTCCCTTGAAAGACCGCTAAGTTCCCACGAGGCAACGTTTTTCCCGCGATTGGGGCAGCCCGAAAAAGCGTCCCCTGCGACGTTGAGTCGGAGGCTGTGCGCGGCTCCAGAATGAATCAGGGCCGGCGCTGGGCCGGCCCTGTTCACGGATAGACTGAATTTGTGGCGCCCAGGCCGTGAGCCGCGGCCGGATCAGTAGCGCCCGATTAGTACCGATAATGCTCCGGCTTGTAGGGGCCTTCCTTCGCCACGCCGATATAGGACGCCTGATCGTCCGACAGTGGGGTCAGTTTCGCGCCGAGCTTGCCGAGGTGAAGCGCGGCGACCTTCTCGTCGAGCTTCTTCGGCAGGGTGTAGACCTTGTTCTCGTACGCCTTGCCGTTGGTCCACAGTTCGATCTGCGCCAGCGTCTGGTTGGTGAACGAGGCCGACATCACGAAGCTGGGGTGACCGGTGGCGTTGCCGAGGTTCAGCAGGCGGCCTTCCGACAGCAGGATCATGCGTTTCCCGTCCGGGAAGGTGATCATGTCCACCTGCGGCTTGATGTTGTCCCACTTGTAGTTCTTCAGCGAGGCGACCTGGATCTCGTTGTCGAAGTGGCCAATGTTGCCGACGATCGCCATGTCCTTCATCTCGCGCATGTGGTCGAGGCGGATGATGTCCTTGTTGCCCGTCGTGGTGATGAAGATGTCGGCGGCTTTCACCGCGTCTTCCAGCGTCACGACTTCATAGCCGTCCATGCAGGCCTGCAGCGCGCAGATCGGATCGACTTCCGTCACCTTCACGCGGGCGCCGGCTCCGGCCAGCGACGCGGCTGAACCCTTGCCGACATCGCCATAGCCGCACACGACAGCGACCTTGCCGGCCATCATCGTGTCAGTGGCGCGGCGGATGCCGTCAACCAGGGATTCCTTGCAGCCATACTTGTTGTCGAACTTCGACTTGGTGACGCTGTCGTTCACGTTGATCGCCGGGAAGGGCAGGTGGCCCTTTTCCATCAGGCGATAGAGGCGGTTGACGCCTGTTGTCGTCTCTTCGGTCACACCCTTGATGGCGTGGCGCTGTTTCACGAACCAGCCAGGCGACTGCTTCATGCGCTTCTTGATCTGGGCGAAGAAGTAGATCTCTTCCTCGGATTGCGGGTTCTCGATCAGCTGCGTCTCGCCTTCCTCAACGCGCGCGCCGACGAGGATGTACATGGTGGCATCGCCGCCATCGTCGAGGATCATGTTGGTGAGGCCGCCATCCGGCCACTGGAAGATGCGGTCGGTGTAGTCCCAGTATTCCTCAAGGCTCTCGCCCTTCACGGCGAACACCGGCGTGCCGGCCTTGGCGATGGCGGCGGCGGCATGATCCTGCGTCGAGAAGATGTTGCACGAGGCCCAGCGTACGTCCGCGCCCAGATGCTTCAGCGTTTCGATCAGAACGCCGGTCTGGATCGTCATGTGCAGCGAACCGGTGATCCGGGCGCCCTTCAACGGCTTCTTGTCGCCATACTCGTCGCGCGTCGCCATCAGGCCCGGCATTTCGGTTTCGGCGATGGTCAGCTCCTTCCGGCCCCAGTCCGCAAGGGAAAGATCAGCCACCTTGAAATCGTCGAACGCCATCACCGCACTCCGTTGGATCATGAATTTCCTGCAGCCCTCATCGGTCGGGAACTGCTCGCACGCGGCATGTAGCAGACCGGCGCAGGTCCGGCAAATCATATAAAGATATCTTTATATGATTTTCAGAGTCAGCCCCGCGCCTTGGGGTTTCGGCCCATGGCCCAGGCCCAGAACAGGCCGCCGAAGAGAAAAATCGCAGCAAAAACAGAAATGAAAATGGCGTGCGCCATGCCGAAAAGGTCGGTCCGGTCAGCCATCGCCTTGCCGCCGACCCAGCGCACCTGAACCTTGCCGCCCACCGGGTAGCCGGAGATCGCATGGGTCGCCATGTCGACCGAGAAACTCGAAAAGGACGGGACCAGTCCGTCCAGTTGCTGGGGCTCGCCCTCGGCCGTCACGACCACGACCGGCGTGTAGCGTGTGGTCCCGTTGCCCGCGCGGCCTTCCTCAACCCGCGATTCAAGGACGGTTTCCGCCGATTTCGGCCCGAACACGCTCCAGGGCGGCGGCTCGCCGAAGGTCCAGCTGTTCCACGCCATCAGCGCCGCGATGACGCCAACGCCAAGCGGGCCGACGCGGATCAGGAAGTCGATCATCGAAAGCTTGTCCCCCGCCGCCGGTCAAAAATCCGCGCGGCCACAGCAAAGTTTCACCGGATACACTTTGCAATCAAGTTTGCCCTGCGGCGCCCTCACTTCGCCCTCATCAGCATCCCATCTCTGTGCATCAGGGAGTTGCGCGATCTGTTGCGGGATGGCCACATTGGCCGCCGGCGAGAGATCGGACTTCGAAACGGGCAAAGGGATAGCGGATGCGTGGAACTGGGCTGGCGGCAGGGTTTGCGGGGATCGTCCTCCTTGCTGCGGTAGGCGCTGCGCCGGCGCTGGCGCAGGACGTCGACAAGATCGACCGCATCACCGGAACCGTCGGGCCGGGCGGCAGCTTCCGCCCGCCGGAGGGCGTCAAGGTCGTGACGCCGGGCGCACTGGTCTTCGCCAGCTTCGACAGCAATTTCGACGGTCAGGTCATGCCAGATGAACTGATCGCGGGAGCACAGCACGCCTTTCGGGCGGCCGACAGCAATGGTGATGGATCGGTCACGGGCTTCGAGCAGTCGGACTGGGCCGCCCGCATGGGCGACCCAACCGGCCTTCTCGCCAACGCCATGACGTTCGACATCGATCTCGATCGATCGGTCAAACTGGAAGAGTTCACCACTGGCCTGCGTCGCATCGCCGACCAGCTGGCCGATGAGTCCGGCATCGTGAAATTCACGGACCTGATCCAGCCGCTCAACCGCCAGCAGGATCAGAACCAGGCGGCCGGACCCGGCTTTGGCTGGGGTACGCTGACGGGCCGCGGATCGCCGCCGCGCGAAAACAGGAACTGAGGCGCGGCCTCAGTCCTTCTCGTCGAACCTGCGTTCAACCAGATGGCAGACAGCGTCGAGCGCGGCCTGCGCCTCGGGCCCTTCGGCTTCGATGCGGATCACCTGTCCCACGCGCGCGCCCAGCATCAGGAGATCCATGATCGACGCGGCGCTGGCAGTCATGCCGTCATAGTGGACATTGACGCGGGCATTGAACTTGGCGGCTTCGCGGGCGAACGCGTGAGGCGCGCGCATGCAGTCCACGCTGGTTCATCAGCTCTGCTTCGCGCGAGACCTTGTCCGCCATCGTTCCCGGCCAGCCTAGGCGCGCTGGAGCAGGGCGGACGCAACCGAGATGTATTTGCGTCCGGCGTCCTGCGCGGCGAGGGCGGCTTCGGCCACCGGCAGCTTGCTGCGCACTTCGGCCAGCTTGATCAGCATGGGCAGGTTGACCCCGGCGATCACCTCGATCTTGCCCGAGCCCATCACGGAGATTGCGAGATTGGACGGCGTGCCGCCGAACATGTCCGTGAGGATCACCACGCCTGCGCCGGTGTCGCACGCCTTGGCGGCCGCGATGATTTCCTTGCGGCGCATGTCCATGTCGTCGTCAGGGCCAATGCAGACGGCCTGCACATTCTCAAGCGGGCCGACGACGTGCTGCGCGGCGGCGATGAATTCCTCGGCCAGGCGGCCATGCGTAACCACGACCAGACCGATCATTGGAGGCACTCCCGCATATCCCAGCCGCCCATGGTGAGGACTCGTTTCTTTCGGGGTCAATACCGTTTCAGATGCTCAGCTGCGCTACGGGCAGCTCCACGACGAACCTTGCGCCTGCAACCCTGCCGTCGGTCATGCGGTTCTCCGCCCACACCGTGCCCCGGTGCGTATCTGTGATCTGACGGACGATGGAAAGGCCCAAACCTGAATTATTTCCGAACTTCGCGCCCGCCGGACGGTCCGTATAGAAGCGCTGGAAGATCTTTTCCAGCTTGTCGGGCGGAATTCCGGGGCCGTCATCTTCCACGGTAATGCGCACCATCGGCCCTCGCGCGCTTGTTACCCGCGACAGTGTGACAGTCACCTGACCGCCGGGGGGCGAGAAGGAACGGGCATTCTCGACAAGGTTCCGGACCACCTGGCCCAGCGGCCCCTCGCGCCCGCTGACCTCCTGGACGCCGTCGGTCTTGTTCACGAGCGTGACCCGCGGATCGCCGTCGCGCGCCGTGTCGCGATAGATCGAGACGATGTCTTCGAGCAGGCGCCCGATATCGACGCGCACCAGCTCCTCGCGGACGATCTCCGCTTCGAGGCGCGACAGGTTCGAGATGTCGGAAATAAGACGGTCGAGCCGGATCACGTCGCGCGCGATCACATTGGCCATCTTTTCCTTCATCGCGGGATCATTGACCGCAAGCGATGTCTCAACCGCCGAGCGGATCGAGGTCAGCGGGTTCTTGAGCTCATGCGCCACGTCGGCTGCAAAGCGCTCATTCTCCTGGATGCGATCGTAGAGCGACGTCGTCATCTCCTCCATGGCGCGCGACAGGTCGCCGATCTCGTCCTTGCGGTTGTGCAGCGGCCCGAGATTGAGGCGCTGGGCCGTGCCGGCGGTGACGCGATCGGAGGCGATCGCAAGGTTGCGCAGCGGCCGCGCGATGCCGAACGTCAGCAGCGCCGAGGTGATGATCGCCACCGCGACAGCGACGATGATCAGCGGTACAAGCGCGGCGCGTTCGGCCGCGATGATCTGGGAAATATCGTTGGTCTCGATCGTGAGGCCGCCGACGACGCGCGCCACCTTGCGGATTGGCACGGTCACCGAGAGCACACGCTCGGCCTGTTCGTTGAAGCGCTCGGAGAACCCGTCCTTGTCCTCCAGCGCCATGGCGATTTCCTGCTCGAGCGAGCGCGCCTCGGCGATGCCCTGCCGGCCGGTTGCGCTCTCGAACGTGCGATTGATCCCGCGCACGATGTCGAGCCATGTCCGCTCGATCCAGTTCGGCTCGCGAATTTCGGGCAGGTCCTTGCGGGCGATCTCGTCCTTGAGCAGCCGGGTGTCGGCGACGATCTCGCCTTGCGCATCATGCACGCGCATGCGCGTCGCATCCGACAACGGAATGGCGGTCAGCTGTTCGATCACCGCGCCGATGTCGAGTCCGGGCGGATCATCTGTGGTGGCACTGTCAGTAATGTAGGACGAGATCAGCCTGCTGAGTTCGGTCAGGCTGTCCTTCCGCGCGTTGACAAGGCTCGAGCGCACCTCGTTCAGCACCAGCGCGCCCGTGATCAGGATCACCAGGCCGGCCAGATTGGAAGCGAGGATAAGTCTCGCGATGGGAGACCAGAGCAGGGGGCGTTGCTTGGCGCTTGGCCCCCGGCTGGCTTTCTCAGGCTTCCTTATAGCGATACCCCACGCCGTACAGCGTTTCGATGCCGTCGAAATTGTCGTCGAGGTCGCGGAACTTCTTGCGCAGCCGCTTGATGTGGCTGTCGATGGTCCGGTCGTCGACATAGACCTGGTCGTCGTAGGCCGCATCCATCAGCTGGTCGCGGCTCTTCACATAGCCCGGGCGCTGGGCCAGCGCCTGCAGGATCAGGAATTCTGTGACGGTGAGGCGCACGACCTTGCCGTCCCACTGACAGGCATGGCGGTTCGGGTCCAGCGTCAGGCGGCCGCGAACGATCGGCTTCTTGTCGCCGTCCTCGGGGCCGGCGGCGATGCCGCGCGAGCGGCGCAGGATGGCCTTCACCCGCTCAGCCAGCAGCCGGGTCGAACAGGGCTTCCGGATGAAATCATCGGCGCCGATGTTGAAGCCGACCACCTCGTCGATCTCATCGTCCTTGGAGGTCAGGAAGATCGCCGGAAGGTTGGACGTCTGGCGGAGCTTCCGCAGCAGCTCCATGCCGTCCATCTTGGGCATCTTCACGTCCAGAATGGCGATATCCGGCGGGTTTTCCGACAGGCCGGCCAGAGCCGCCGCGCCATCGTGATAGGCCCGGACCTGATAGCCCTCCTGCTCGAAGAAAACCTTGAGGGACTCAACGATGTTCTCGTCGTCGTCCACGAGGGCGATTGTAGCCATTCCAAGAATCTCCTGCCGGCGTCCCGGCGCGCTTCACATGACCATAATCAGGGCGTGCGGGCGCGAGGGCAAGGGCTGCGAGGCGCTTGTTGCTGCGCGATTTTCCCCCTGACGCGCTCGTGTGGCACGCGAATTGAAGCACCCCCGGCAGGCGAAGGCGGCCGCTGGGCTGCCTTGATGACCGGACGCACGGGAGGTTTCCATGCAGGTCGTGACGGTAGGCGGGTTCAAGGGCGGCACGGGAAAGACAACGGTTGCGGCCCTTCTGGGAGTCGCTGCGGTGAAGGACGGCCTGCGGGTCGCCTGCCTCGACCTCGACCGCAACACGCGGAACCTGTCCAGTTTTGTGACACTCCGCCGGGCCTCGCGGCTGGAAAGCCCCGACCACGTGATGCTGATGGATATGGACGAGGATGTGCGCACCAACGCCCGCCCGCGTCACACGGGACGTCTGGACCCCCTGATCCGCATGGCCCGTATGGACGGTTATGACCTCATGATCATCGACACCTCGTCCGGCAACCTCGCCGACGTCTACGAGGCGCATCTGCTCGCTGACGTGATCCTGACGCCGATGAACGAAAGCCCCGCCGACATGCACGGCCTGTTTGCGCCGCTGGGATCCGCCGCTGCGCCGAAGATCAACTATCGCGAGATGATCGACACGGTGCGGTTCGACCGCCGCCGCGCCGGCCTGCCGCAGCAGCGCTGGCATGTGGTGATGAACCGCGTCGCCGCCCTGCCGTCGCGCATCAGCAACACGATCAACGACCGCGTCTCGGTGCTCGCCCGTGAGGCCGGCTTCGAATCGGTCTGGAGCCTGCGTGACCGCGTCGTCCATCGCGCCATCGCCCTTGAGGGCCGCACGGTGTTTGACGCCCCGCAGGACGGCAAGCTGTCGATGAGCGAACTGTCGGGCCGGCAGGAAGTTCGCGCCCTGCTGGCGATGATCGACCGCGCGCCCACCGCCATGATGGCGCGCGCGGCCTGATGCATCCGCCTATTTCGACGGGTCGACCAGCGCCTGATAGGTGAGGGTGCGGGCCATCGTGCCGAGATCGTCGCCGCCGGTTCCGCCCATGCGCTGGATCATGCCAACGAAGATCAGGTCATTCGTCGGATCGACCCAGAACCATGTGCCGGCTGCGCCGCCCCAGCTGATCGAACCATCGCCCTGCAGCGAGCCCGAGGCGCGGGCGTCGTTCACCACCTGGAAGTCGAGACCGAAGCCGACCGCTTCGTTGAACCGCGCCACGCTCGTGCCGTTGGAGTTCACCAGAACGTCCTTCGGGATCACATTGGTGCCCATCAGTTCGACGGTCGCGGGCGCGAGAATGCGCACGCCGTCAAGTTCGCCGCCATTGGCCAGCATCTGGCTGAAGCGTGCATAGTCCATGGTGGTGGAGACAAGACCGCCGCCGCCGCTCTCCAGTGCGGGCGGCTTGGAGTAGTCGGGCATGGGCGAACCGAACAATTCCTTCGCCTCGACGATCTTGCCCTGATCGCGGTCGAAGACGTAGACGGCCGAAAGCCGGTTCGCCTTCTCGGGGCCCGTATAGAAGGCGGTGTCGGTCATCTTCAGCGGCGTGAAGACGCGCTCCTGCATGAACTGGCCGAGCGTCTTCCCGGTCAGCTTCTCGATGATGTAGCCTTGGATGTCGACCGAGGACGAATACGACCAGTCGGTGCCCGGCTGGAACATCAGCGGGATTTCCGCCGTGCGATCGATCATCTGCTTGAGGCCGGTCGCCGACAGCACGCCCTTCTCACGATAGAGCTTGTCGACCGGATGTTCCTGCGCGAGCCCATAGCCGAAGCCGGCCGTATGGCTCATGATCTCGCGCATGGTCGGCGGACGGACCATGTCCTCCAGCACCATCGAGCCGTCAGCCTTGATCGACTTCACGACGCGCAGGTTCTTGAACTCCGGCACGTAGCGCGTCACCGGGTCGTCGAGCCGCCACTTGCCTTCCTCGTACAGCACCATCATCGCGACGCCGGTGATCGGCTTGGTCATCGAATAGATGCGGAAGATCGAGTCCTTGGTGATCGGCGTGCCGGCGTCGATGCTGGCCTTGCCATAGGTGTTGAACTCCACGATCTGGCCGTGACGGGCGAGCAGCGTGGTCATGCCGGCGACGCGGCCCTGCGCGACGACGCCAGCCATGTAGTCGTCCAGCTTCTTGAGGCGGGCTGCATCAAACCCGAGATCTTCCGGGCTGGCGGTGACTGACAGATTGCGCGGCCCGCTGGGCTTGTCTTCTGTCCTGACGACCTGAACCTGGATCTCGCGCTTCACCTCCGCCATGTCGTTGGCGGGCGTCGCAGTCGGCATCTGCGTGCACGAAGCAAGGAACACGGCCGTCATGGCGACGGCTGAATAAGCACGGCGAAGCATTGTCTGGTCCTCCCGGTAGGCTGCGCCAGTCGTGACGTTCGGCCGGCATCCCCATTTTGACCGCGACCATCACGCGCCAGCTTTGCCCTGACAAGACCGCAGATCCGGGAATTTCGGGCCGGAAGGCCCGCCGCCGGGGCGCGACCAACGACCGCACGTTCGCTGAGCATGCCGGCACGCCAGCATATGCAGGCAAACGGATGAAGGTGGGCCTTTGGATGACGGAACAAAGGACTCGGAACTGTCGCACCCGTGGACTAGTTTCCGCACCGCCAACCGACTCAACGGAGACTTCACATGATGCGCACGATGCTTGCGGCTTCGGCTGCAGTCCTGACCGTGGCTGCATGCGCGACGATGGCGCCCGTGCGAAACGCGCCCGAGCCCGTCCAGAGCGCCGACAGCTACTTCGTGAAGGGCGCTGGCGCGATCCAGGCGAAGATCGCCGCCCGCGGGCAGCCGCATGCCAGGAATGTGATCCTGTTCATCGGCGACGGCATGGGCATCTCCACCATCACCGCCGCGCGCATCTACGCCGGTCAACGTCAGGGACTCGACGGCGAGAGCTACCAGCTCGCGATGGAAAAGCTGCCTTACTCCGCTTTCTCCAAGACCTACACGCACGACGCGCAGGTGGCTGACTCGGCCCCCACGGCGACCGCGATGACCACGGGCGTCAAATCCTTCAACGGCACGCTCGGCATCACGCAGGGCGCCGATCTGAAGGACTGCACCAGCGCGGCAAGCCACGGCACCACCACGCTGTGGGAGCAGGCCGAAGCCTCGGGCATGGCGACGGGCATCATCTCGACGGCGCGTCTCACGCACGCAACGCCGGGCGCAACCTATGCGGAGACGACCGAACGCGATTGGGAAAGCGACGCCGATGTCTCGGCCGCAGGCAAGGCCGCAGGCTGCAAGGACATCGCGATGCAGCTGCTCGACTGGACAAAGGCGAACGGCGACGGGTTCGACGTGATGCTCGGCGGCGGGCGTTCGTACTTCACGCCCAACACGATGACTGATCCTGAGTATGCCGACCAGAAGGGACGCCGTCAGGACGGCCGCAATCTGGCCGAGGAGTGGAAGGCGCAAGCTCCAAACCGGACACTCGTCACCAACAAGGCCGGCTTCGATGCGGTCAACTGGAACAGCGATGGCCAGGTCTTCGGCCTCTTCGAGCCGAGCCACATGCAATACGATCTCGATCGCTCGGACGCGTCCACGGGTGAGCCGTCGATCGCCGACATGACCAAGGCCGCCATCACGCGCCTGTCGCGGAACGACAAGGGCTTCGTCCTGATGGTGGAGGGCGGCCGCGTCGACCATGGCCTGCACGCGGGCGACGCCCAGCGCGCGCTCGGCGATGCCGCGGCGCTCGACGACGCCATCGCTGCGGCCGTCGCGATGACCAATCCCGAAGAGACGCTGATCATCGTCACGGCCGACCACTCGCACACGCTGGTCATGCAGGGCTATCCGCAGCGCGGCAATCCGATCCTCGGTCTGGTGAAGGAGGGCGACAAGCTGGTCATGGCCGCCGATGGAAAACCCTACACCACGCTGAGCTTCGCCAACGGCCCGGGTTCGGTGTGCAAAAAACAGCCTGACGGCAAATGGCTCTGCGACCGTCCCGATCTCACCAACGTCGACACCACGGCGCTTGGCTTCAAGCAGCAGTCGCTGATCCCGATGGGCTCGGAAACGCATGGCGGGGAAGATGTTGCGATTTTCGCGGGCGGACCGGGCGCCAACCTGTTCTCGGGCGCCATGGAAGAGAACGAGATCTATCACGTGATGGCGCGCAGCCTGGGCTTCAAATAGACCGGAGAAGGGAGGAGCCATGATGCGTCTGGGCATCTTCACAGCGGCGGCGTCCGCAGCGCTTCCTCCTGTCCGCCTGTTCGCCAGCGCCGGAGGCGCCGGCTGCGCCGACCGCGGCTGCGCCCGCGCTCGATGCGGAATATCCTCCCGCGCTGGTGGAGATGTCGTTCAAGGTCGAAGGTGATCGCCTCAACGGCATCGTCTATCTCGCCAATGGTCCGGGGCCGCATCCGGCCGTGGTCCTGCTGCACGGCTTTCCCGGAAATGAACGCAATCTCGATCTCGCGCAGGATCTCCGGCGCGAAGGCTTCAACGTGCTGTTCTTCCACTATCGCGGCGCCTGGGGCAGCGGGGGGACGTATTCGCTGCCGCATGTGATCGAGGATGCGGGCGCGGCGGCCAATTATCTGCGGGAGAATGCCGACAAGCTGCGCACCGATCCGGCGCGCATCCTGTTGGTGGGACATTCGATGGGCGGCTTCGCGGCGTTGCAGGCCGCCGCGCGCGATCCAGCGATCAAATGCGCCGCCGGTCTGGCGCCAGCGGAGATGGGCGCCATCGCGGATCAACTCGCCGCCAACCCAGAGGCCGCGGCCGGCTTCGCCGCCTATGCCGACCAGCTCGACATGCTTGCCGGCCTCGATGGCAAGGCGTTTGTCGCCGACATCATCGCCCATCGCGACGCCTATGATCTTGCGAAGCGCGCGCCGCAGATGGTGGGCAAGTCGATCCTCGTCGTGCTGGGCGACAAGGATACGGACATCCCGAAGCCGCTGGCGATGACAGCGGCCTACAAGGCAACCAAGGGCGTCAAGGTCTCCGGTGTGGAACTCTCCGGCGATCATTCCCTTCTCCTGGTCGCGGCAGGAACTGGCCGACACTGTGATCGACTGGGCCAAAGCCTGCGCCGGCTCGCCATAATCGCGCCTGTCGCCGCCTTCCTGCCGCCGCAGAAAGCCTCTAGCTTTCGCGGCATGGAGGGCTCGATGCGCCTTGTCGTTCTGTCTGTCGTCGCCGCAGCGTTTGCCGGCGCGGCCTTTGCCCAGCCGGCGCCGCGCGTCACCATCGAGGATGATGTCGCGCCGGCTAAAGCCGTGGCATGCGCTGCATTGCGTATGGCGCAGGTCGAAGCCGCGAAGCGCGCCGGCAAGTCGCCCGATGCGCTGGTTGCCGCCAGCCTCGAAGCGTGGCTGAGTTCGGGCGTCGACACGGCGAAGGCAAAGGCCGAGTCCGCATCCATGGTCTCCGCGACGCCGGCGAAAATGGCGTCCATGTCGGATGATTGCGCAACCTTCGAGATCAGGTCGGTGTCGCCGGCCGGGAGCTGAGATGAAATCCGCTGCAACGCTGTCGGTCGTTTGCTTGTTCCTCGTTGCGTCCTGCGGGCCATCATCGGAGCCTGCGCCGGAAGCTGCGCTGCCGCCCGTGACGACAGGCTCGGATGAGCCGGGCGCGCCGATGGAACCCGTCCCTGATCCGCGGCCCATGACGTTCGAGGCGATGTCGCGCACGGCCGAAGCGTTCACCGGCGCCATCACGCTGACGGCCGAGCCGCGCAGCGGCCCGAACGCGCCGCCCGCCATGAAGATCGCCGCCGCCAACGGACTTGTGCTCAGGACCGAGCTGATGCCCGGCGCCGCCGAGCAGGCGACCATAATCGACTGGAAGGCGCTGTTCGGAGACGGCGTGGTGGTCGGCGCAGATGCGCCGCCCGGCGCGCCGACGATCGACATGCATGCTGTGGTGAGCGAGGAGGTTCCGGCCGCCTCGATCAATGGCGGCCTGTGCGGCCCGGATGAACCGGCCGCCTTCATCGCCATGGCGACCGGCCTCGAACTGGGCGGCCACAAATACATGTCCATCGCGGCCTTCCGCGGACATGTGTGGCCGCCGGAAAACCCGGACGTGTTGTGCGGCACATTCAACTACGTCCCGCCTGCGTCGGCGCTCTGACCGCAAGACTCTTCCTTCGGGCTATTCCCTCCGGGCCATTCCCCACCTATCCAGCGGCATGACTGATCGCTTCGATTATATCGTTGTGGGCGCGGGCACGGCGGGATGCCTGCTCGCCAACCGCCTGTCGGCTGATCCGCGCAATCGCGTGCTGCTGCTTGAGGCGGGCGGAAACGACGACTGGATCTGGTTTCACATTCCCGTCGGCTACCTGTTCGCCATCGGCAATCCGCGCGCCGACTGGATGTTCGCCACCGATCCCGTTCCCGGGCTCAATGGCCGCGCCCTGAACTACCCAAGAGGGAAGGTGATCGGCGGCTGCTCGGCCATCAACGCCATGATCTACATGCGCGGGCAGGCGGCCGACTATGATGGCTGGCGCCAGCTCGGCCTTCAGGGCTGGGGCTGGGATGATGTGCTGCCCTACTTTCTCAAGCATGAGGATCACGTCGATGGCGGCCCGCTGCATCAGCAGGGGGGCGAATGGCGCATCGAACATCCGCGCATGCGCTGGCGCGTGCTCGACGCCTTCGCGGAAGCCGCCGGCAGCGCAGGCATACCAGCGACCGGCGATTTCAACACGGGCGACAATTTCGGCGCCGGCTATTTCCAGGTGAACCAGAAGGACGGCCGCCGCTGGTCCACAGCGCGCGGGTTCCTGAAGCCGGCCCTGCGGCGCTCCAATCTGAAGGTGGAGACCGGCGCGCTGGTCGAGCGCATCATCATTCAGGATGGAAGGGCCGCAGGCGTCGCCTGGTCGCGCAAGGGCGGGGCGGACAGGCGCACGTCAATGGCCGGCGGATGCATTATACTGGCGGCGGGCGCGGTGCAGAGCCCGAAGCTGCTTGAGCTCTCCGGCGTCGGCGACGGCGAGCGGCTGAAAGCGCTCGGCATCGATATTGCGCATCACAGTCCCGGCGTCGGCGAAAACCTACAGGACCATTTGCAGCTTCGCCCGATTTACAGGGTCACCGGCGTGCCGACCCTCAACGAGCAGTACGCCAACGTCCTGCGCCGGCCGATGATGGCGCTCGACTACGCCATCCGGCGTCGCGGACCGATGACCATGGCGCCCTCGCAGATGGGCGCCTTTGCGAAATCGAGCGAACGCCACGCCACGCCAAACGTACAGTTCCATGTCCAGCCGCTGGCTCTGCCGAAATTCGGCGAGGCGATGTACGCCTTCCCCGCCATCACGATCAGCGTCTGCAATCTGCGGCCGGACAGCCGTGGCTCTGTCCATGCGCGCACGCCCGATCCGGCTGCGGCGCCATCGATCCAGCCCAACTACCTCTCCGCCGCCAGCGACCGCGAAACAGCGGTCGACTCCCTGCGCCTCGTGCGCCGCATCGTGGATCAGCCCGCGTTGAAGCAATTCTCGCCCGAGGAGTTTGCGCCCGGCGCGCATCTCAGGTCCGATGACGAGCTTGCCGGCGCGGCTGGCGATATCGGCACGACCATCTTCCATCCTGTCGGCACGGTGAAGATGGGCGCCGGCGGCGATCCGGCGGCTGTCGTTGACGAGCGCCTGCGCGTGCGCGGCGTCGGCGGCCTGCGGGTGATTGACGCCTCGGTGATGCCGCGCATCACCTCCGGCAACACCAACTCGCCCACGCTGATGATCGCGGAAAAGGGCGCCGAGATGTTGCTGCAGGACATGCGCGGCTAGGCGCCGTTCGCGGAACCGTCCGCCGCCGTCAGCCGTTTTCTCCATCAAAGGAGAGCGCAATGAACAAGGACACCCTCAAGGGTTCCATGAAGGAAGCCGCCGGCAAGGCGCAGAAGGAATTCGGCAAGGCCGTCGATTCGCCCAAACATGAAGCCGACGGCGGCATGAAAGAGGCGGAAGGCAAGGCCCAGAAGGCCGCCGGCCACATCAAGGAGGCGGTGAAGTCCGTCACCAAGTAGCACTATGCGCCGCCATCATGCAGGGCCCGGAGGATTCCTCCGGGCCTTTTGCTGTTTGTTACCGTGAATTGCGATCTCGTGGCTTTGCCGCCGCGCGCAATTTCGTCTAGCACCACGCGCTCACATCCTGGAGACAAGCGGCGTGGAAGCGGCGGTAGGCAAGATGGCGGCGCCTCCACCGGCCGCGCCGCGCCTGTCAGGCGATGCGCTCAGCTGGGCTGCGCTGCTTCTTCTTGTGGTGATCTGGGGATCGACCTTCGCTGGCATCCGCGTCGGCGTCGAGACGATCACGCCGGCCTGGCTGGTGGCCGGCCGGCTGCTCAGCGGCTCCATCTTTCTCGGCGCATGGCTGCTCGGGGAGCGTCTGGTCCGCCGCGCGCCGCGCAGGACACCCGAGGCGCCGCGCGTATCGCTGCGCGCCATCGGCTGGTTCGCGCTGATCGGTATCGGCGCAACCATGGCGCCCTTCGTTCTCTACGCGCACGCCGCCGAGTCCGTCGGGTCGGCGGTGATGGCGATCTGCAACGGCGCCACGCCCTTCGCCACGGTCCTGATGGCCCACGCCTTCGTCGGCGACAGGTTGACCGGGCGCCGCCTGTTCGGCGTGCTGCTGGGCTTTCTGGGGCTGGTCGTCCTCGTCATTCCGGAATTCCGCGATGGCGCGCAGGCCAGTCTGATCGGCCTTCTGCTCGCGATCTTTGGCGCGTGGCTCTATGCGGTCGGCAACATCGCAACACGGCTCGCCCCGCGGATCGAACCTGTGCTGTCCAGCTTCCTGATCGTTCTTCTCGGCGCCGTCAGCGCGATCGCCTATGCGGCCGTCATGGAGCCGCTCCCGCCAAACCCCAGCCCGTCCTCGATCATCGCCATGATCGTCCTTGGCCTTCTGCCCACAGCCTTCGCCATGTTCGTCTATGTCTGGCTGATCCGCCGGGCGGGGCCGGTGTTCGTGTCCTTTGTCACCTACCTGTCGCCGCTCTGGGCGACGGGTCTCGGCGTCCTTTTTCTGGGCGAGGCGCTGCACTGGTCGATGGTCGGCGCCCTGACCCTGATCCTGCTGGGCGTTGCGGTCGCAAACCGGAAGCGATCTGTCGCACCGTAATTGACTGGCGGGCGGTTCGGGCGCATATCCGCCCCGGGCCAGTCGCCCCCAACGGCGACCAGCCCATCTGTAAGGATGGGAGACAATTCGATGACGACTCCGGCGAAACCCGCCGTGCGCCCGGATCGCGCACACTTTTCTTCCGGCCCATGCGCCAAGCGCCCCGGCTGGAGCCCCGCAAATCTCTATCTCGACTCCCTTGGCCGGTCGCACCGGTCCAAGCTCGGCAAGGCGCGTCTGCAGCTCGCGATCGACAAGACCCGCGAGATCCTTGGCGTGCCTGCGGATTTCCGCATCGGCATCATGCCGGGCTCCGACACGGGCACCATCGAGGCGGCCATGTGGACCATGCTGGGTCCGAAGCCGGTCGACGTGTTCGCCTGGGAAAGCTTCGGCAATGACTGGGTCACTGACATCACCAAGCAGCTGAAGATCGACGCCAAGGTTCACAAGGCCGGCTACGGCGCGCTGCCCGACTTCAGCCAGGCCCGCAAGGACGCCGACATCGTCTTCACCTGGAACGGCACCACATCAGGCGTGAAGGTTCCGAACACCGACTGGATCGCGGACGATCGCGACGGCGTTGTCTTCTGCGACGCGACCTCGGCCGTCTTCGCCATGCCGGTCGACTGGTCGAAGGTCGATGTCCTCACCTACTCCTGGCAGAAGGTGATGGGCGGGGAGGGCGCGCACGGCATGCTGATCCTGTCGCCGCGCGCGGTCGCGCGGCTGGAAAGCTTCACGCCGGATCGCCCGCTGCCGAAACTGTTCCGCATGACCAAGTCGGGCAAGCTGAACGAAGGCATCTTCAAGGGCGAAACGATCAACACGCCGTCCATGCTGGCGGTCGAGGACTATATCGACGCGCTGCAATGGGCCGAGACGCTTGGCGGTCTCAAGGCGCTTGTCGCGCGCTCGAACGCCAACCTCGAAACACTCAGCGCCTGGGTCGCGAAGACGCCATGGGTGGAATTCCTGTGCGCCGATCCGGTCTCGCGCTCGAACACGTCGGTGACGTTCAGGATCGTCGATCCGCGCGTGGCGAAGCTGGATGACGAGGGCCAGCAGGCCTTCGTGAAGAAGATGACCGGGCTGCTCGAAAAGGAAAACGCGGCCTACGACATCGCCGGCTATCGCGACGCCCCGCCGGGGCTTCGCATCTGGTGCGGCGCCACGGTCGATGCGTCTGATCTTGAAAAGCTGACGCCCTGGCTCGACTGGGCGTTCGAAACGACGGCGGCGGAGTTGTCCTGAACTGTCATTCCGGGCGCAGGCGCGCAGCGCCGTAGACCCGGAACCCAGGGGCCATATACGCCAGCAGCTCCCGGGTTCCGGCTCTCCGCTTCGCGCCGGCCGGAATGACATCGAGGTGGAAGCGATGACGCGCGAAACCAGCAACACCATCCGCGAATGGGGCGATGCAACGTTCGGACAGGTGCGGGACCTGTCCGCGCTCGTAGCTCGCGCACGCGGAGAACTCGACGAGCTCGACCATGCAATCCGCGCCGGCGACATGGCCGAGGCGGGAAGGGAGGCGGCGGATGTCGCGATTCTGCTCCATCGCCTCGTCGCGCTGGCCGGCATGGACCTTTCCGAGCAGGTCGACGCCAAGATGCAGATCAACCGCGCGCGCAAATGGCTCGCGGCGGGCGATGGGACGGGCGGCCATGTCTGATCGCATGCCGGCTGTCATCCCCTTGTCGGAGAGAGGCGCGAGGGTGTCGCGTTCCGAAGGAGGAAACGCCATGACCCGTATCGCCCTTGCCGCCGCCGCATCCCTGCTGACGCTCGCCGCCTGCACCGAGGCGCCTGCCGACACCGCCGTCGCAACCTGCAGGCTAGATGCCGCAACAGCCGATGAAGCCGGCGACGGCTGCGCCCGCGCGTGGATCGACGCCAATCTGCGCATGAACGACATCCAGACGCTGGGCACGCACAACAGCTACAAGGACTGGATCGCGCCGGAAGAGTTCGCGATCTTCAAGGCGACCGCGCCGAAATCCGCTCCGCCGCTCGAATATGCGCACGAGCCGATCCCGGCCCAGCTCGACTGGGGCATCCGCCAGTTCGAGATCGATATCCTCTATGATCCTGAAGGCGGCCGCTTCCTCGATCCGCTGCTGCGCCGCCAGGCCGTCGCCGCCGGCAAGGAAACGCCTGAACTCGCCTTCAAGGATGAACTGGCGAAGCCCGGCTTCAAGGTGATGCACGTGCCGGACCTCGACTACCGGACGACGTGCCCGACGCTGGTCGCCTGTCTCACGCAGGTCCGCGACTGGTCCGTCGCGCATCCCGATCACACGCCGATGTTCATCATGCTGAACACCAAGGAGACGTCCGCTTCGTGGGACGGCGCGGCGCCCGTTCTGTCCTTCAACGCCGCCGCCTATGACGCGCTGGACGCCGAAGTGCTCAGCGTGTTCCCGCGCGAGGCCTTGATCACCCCGGCCGATATCAAGGGCGATCATGCAACCGTGCGCGAAGGCGTGCTCGCCAACAACTGGCCGACGCTGGCCGAGGCCCGCAGCCGTGTGATGATCGGCATTCTTGCAAGCCGGGAATCGACCGAACCCTATCGCAATGGCCCCGGCGGCATTGCGGCGCGACCGATGTTCGTGCGCGCCGTTTCGACGGATCCGGATGCGGCCTGGCTGATGTGGGACGATCCCATCGCGAACCAGGACGCGATCCATCAGGCCGTCCGCGACGGCTTCCTCGTCCGCACACGCACAGAGCAGGATACGGTCGAAGTCCGCGCCAACACGACGGAAAAGCGCGCCTCGGCCTTCGCCTCGTCCGGCCAGTTCATTTCCACCGACTACTACAAACCCAACCTCAACTTCAGCGACTACTCGGTCGCGTTGCCGGGCGGCGGCGTCACACGCTGCAACCCGCTGCGCGTTCCCGAGGCGTGCGGCGCGCACAAGGTCGAATGATCGCTCGCGCCAAGACAAACCAGGAGACCCGAATGCCCAAAGTCCTTATCGCTGATGATCTCGCGCCCGGCGCGGCGGACATCTTCCGCAATCGCGGGATCGAGGTCGACATGAAGGTCGGCCTCAAGAAGGACGAGCTGATCAGGATCATCGGCGAGTATGACGGCCTCGCCGTCCGCTCGGCGTGCAAGCCCGACAAGGATGTGATCGCCGCCGCCAACAACCTCAAGGTCATTGGCCGCGCCGGCATTGGCGTTGACAACGTGGATGTGAAGGCGGCCACGGCCAAGGGCGTCATCGTGATGAACACGCCCTTCGGCAACGCCATCACCACGGCCGAGCACGCCATCGCGATGATGTTCGCCGCCGCCCGCCAGATCCCCTCGGCCTCGCAGCGCACGCAGGCCGGCGAATGGCCGAAGAAGGACTATATCGGCATCGAGCTCTACGCGAAGACGCTCGGCCTCATCGGCGCCGGCAATATCGGCTCCATCGTCGCTGACCGTGCGTTGGGCCTCAAGATGAAGGTCGTCGCCTACGACCCCTTCCTCACGCCCGAACGCGCCACGCAGCTGGGCGTCGAGAAGGTCGAGCTGGACGAACTGCTCGCCCGCGCGGACGTGATCACGCTTCACACGCCGCTCACCGACCAGACGCGCAACATCCTCTCGGCGGAAAACCTCGCCAAGACGAAGAAGGGCGTCATTATCATCAACTGCGCCCGCGGCGGTCTCGCCGATGAGGCGGCCGTCCGCGCCGGCCTCGAGTCCGGCCAGATCGGCGCGGCCGCGTTTGACGTGTTCGCCGAAGAACCGGCCAAGACCAACGTGCTGTTCGGCGCGCCCAACTTCGTGGCGACGCCGCACCTCGGCGCATCGACCGTCGAGGCGCAGGACAATGTGGCCTTCCAGGTCGCCGAGCAGATGGCCGACTATCTGCTGACCGGCGCCGTCACCAACGCGCTCAACACGCCTTCGGTTACCGCGGAAGAAGCGCCCAAGCTGAAGCCCTTCATCGCGCTCGCCGAAAAACTCGGCCAGTTTGCGGGGCAGGTGGCCGATGGCGGCCTCTCGGAAGTCGAGATCGAGTACGAAGGCCAGGTGTCCCAGCTCAACCGCAAGCCGCTCACCTCGGCGGCGCTCGCCGGCATGCTGCGTCCCTTCCTGGCCGAAGTGAACATGGTGTCCGCCCCCGCCATCCTGCAGGAACGCGGCGGCTCGCTGAAGGAATCGAAGCGCGACGACTCGCCGGTCTATGACTCGCTGATCCGCATCAAGGTGATGGTCGAAGGCCGCTGGCGTTCGGTCGCCGGCGCCATCGTCGGCGGCAAGCCGCGCATCGTCGAGGTGAAGGGCATGGCGCTGGAAGCCGACTTCCAGCCCTACATGCTGTTCGTCAACAACTCGGACAAGCCGGGCTTCATCGGCGCCATGGCCGGTCTGCTCGGCGAGGGACACGTCAACATCGCCACCTTCAACCTGGGTCGCGAGGCCGCCGGCGGCGACGCCATCGCCATCGTCGGCGTCGATCAGGACGTGCCGGATGCGACGCTCGCCGCCATCAAGGCGCTGCCGCAGGTGCGCTATGTGAAGGTGCTGAAGTTCTAGTCTGGCTTCTCCGGGCTCCCACAGATCGCCCCCGGAAGCACATGCTTCCGGGGTTTCTGTTTTCTCTGCGGCTGGCCGATGACGCCGGATCGAAGCGCTGATATGCAGGCGTCATCTGCGGGGAATCAGCATGAAATCGATCGGCGTGGCCTTGTGCGCGGCGGCTCTTGTTTGTGGAGCGCCCGCCCATGCCGATGCGGCGCGTTATCATCGCTACTGGAAGGAGGCGCTTGACTATGCGCAGGCCGGCTTCGCCGAGGCGGACAAGGCGTTGGCCGTGATGAAGGTCGATCACGACGACTATTGCTATCGCCTCGCCATGACGCGCACCGAGCTGGAGCGGTCGACCAAGCTGTTTCTGTACGCCTTCGAGCAGATCGACGCCGATACGACGCTGACCGACGACGAGGTGACGAAGCTCGAGCCCATGATCGAGGACTACAAGAGCATCAAGGCGATCACGGATCGCTATGTCGCCCTTCAGGAGACGCGCTGCCTTGCCGGCCCCAGCTATTCGGACACCATCCCGTCGACGGACGACTACAGCGACGATGATGCTGTTTCCGGCGATGATTGGGATGATGACGACTGGAGCGACGCGGATGATGAAGACGACTGGGACGACGATGATGACGATTTCTGACGTCCGTCCGGTCTGACCCGGGCATGGGGGCTTGGCGCCCATGCCTCCGCCGCTATCCTCTCCTTCATGAACCGCCGCGCCTTCCTCGCCGCGCTATCTGCGACCGCAGCCGCTCCGGCGCTCGCGCAGACCGCCCCGTCGGCGCCGTCTCCGCTGTTCTACTATGCCGGGCAGGCCGGCCGGCTCACCAGCGACCGCGACCGCAAGGGCGGCAATCCCTTCGCATCGGCCCTGTGCGAAGTCCTGCCCGACCTGCCACTCACGCTTGAGACGTTCGGCGCCCGCATGGCGCTCGCCAATTCCCTGAACAGCCGCGGCTGGCAGCAGATCCAGATGCCGCGCCGGCTTCCCGATCCCAAGCTGAAGCTTGGCGTGGATGGCCAGACGCGCAAGGCGCTGGTGCTGATCAATGCCGACTATTCGAAGTCAGACGCCTATTCGCTTCCCGGCGCGCATTTCGACGCTGGCCGCGTGCCCGAGGCGCTGGACGCCGCCGGTTTCGAGACGACGCTTGTACTCGACAACGACATCACGGGCGCGCGCAACGCCATGGCAGCGTTCGCAAGCCAGTCGGTCTCGGCCGATGTCTCGCTGGTCTATGTCGGCGGCCATGGCCTGCAGCGCAAACGCACCGTCTACTGGATGATGGGCGATTATCCCGAGCGCGATCCCCGCTGGCTCGACAGCCACGCCATCTCGCTTGACGAGATCGGCACCTGCGGCCGCGCGCGTGACGCCAACCTCGTGCTCTATGCGAGCTGTCGCGACGATCCGTTCCTCAACCCGGCTCCTGTGCGCTGACCTGCTCGCAGCTCTTCTGCCGGCCCAGCTGGCAGGCCTTGCCATGGAATTCGGCGGCCTTTGCCGGATCGACCGGCACGCCGTCTTCGCCATTGGCGTAGGTGATCGCGGCATTCGCGCATCCCTGCGGTGAACCCAGCGCGCAGCCGCGCTCGTACAGTTTCAGCGCGACGATGTATTTTGTGCCTGCCGTCTGGACGTCGCCCCCCATTATGAGTTGCGTTTCGCTTTCCATGAACAGGCCCAGATTCGTACAGGCGGCTCCATCCTTCAGGTTGCACGCCTTCTGCAGGGCATACGCGCCCTTGGCGCGGCGATCCTGATCCGTGTCTTCAGTCAGAAGCTCGCCATAGTCGAAACACGCGGCCGCGTGGTCCATTCCGCACACGCGCTCAAGCTCTTCCTCGCCGCGTCCTTGCCACTGGATCACGCCCTTGCCATCGCGATAGGCGAGCGCCACCTGATAGCATGCCGTCTCGAAACCATAGCGCACGCATGCATCGTTGCGCAGACGCGCCGCGGTCAGCAATTCGCCCGCCGCCTGCGCCGCATCCGCGTCGTCCAGCAGCGCTTGCATCGGGGGAACCTCCCTCTGGGGCTGATTGGACGGCGGCGCATCCGACAGGCTGACCCAGCTATATCGGACGGACAACGGCCCCTCGAGCTTGCGGACGTCCCCTTCCGTATCGATGCCGGCATAGACATAGATCCATGGTGCAGCGCCCCAGTCCGCGACAACGGCCGCGCGAAGCCCCTGCAGCCGCTCTGGCGCATTCTTCAGCCGGTAGATCACGCCGGTCTTGTCCTCGACCTCGCCGGGCTTGGGCTCAATTAGCGCCTCAAGGCCATAGCGCACGCCATCCACGACCACCGTGCAGCCCTTCATTTCCGCCATGCGGCTCTCGTAGAACTTCTTCACGTCCTCGAAGCGGTCATTGTCGTTACGCATGCGATTGCCGGCGCGAACCAGCCGGCCATAGCGCACATTCTCCTCCGCGCCCTGCAGCCGCCCGGCGGTGTCGATGTTGAAGAATCCATCCATCGCCGCGTCCATCTGACGGCTGACAAAGTCACAGGTGCTGTAATTCAGCAGCCCCACGAACTCATACGCATTGAGATCGATACGCCGTTCGAACCGGAAAGCCTTCACATCGAACCGGAAGATGCCTGACTTGCCATTGCCGCGCGTGGCGCCGTTGGCGAAGTCAAATGTCATGTCCTTGACGCTGTCCTTCAGCGTGATGCGGTTGCCCGAGACTTTCACCGAGACGATCGCATTGTCGGGCAGGGCGCGCGGTTCCTGATAGGCCAGCAGCGCTTCGCCGCCGCCCAGAAAGGCGACGGTGTATTCATAATCCATCGGCCGCGAATTCCATGTCTCCTTGTCGGTGCGATGGACGGCGATTTTCCAGACCGTGCCTGCGAGGTCCGCCGCCTTCGCCGGCGCTGCATCCTGCGCCTGGGCTGGCTGTATCGGCGCGACGGCGCCAGCGAAAAGACCAAGCCCCACACACACGGCGCCGAAAAGCGCCGCCAACGCAGCACGCATGCAAATGCTCCAGATCAAGAATGGTGGCGGATCAAGGCCGTGCGCCGCGCAACCTGTCAATCGGTCGGTTCAGCTGTTGCGATTGAACAGCGAAGCAAGCTAACGATCACGCAGGAGCGGGAGATCGAGATGCCGATGGGCGCGGTGGATGCGCAATCGTTTGCGCGCGAGTGGGTGAAGGCGTGGAACGATCACGACCTTGAGGCGATCCTGTCGCACTACACGGATGATGTGGAATTCCATTCGCCGCGTATCCGCACGGTGGCCGGTCGCGACGCGGATTCCATCATCGGCAAGGCGGCGCTGCACGACTACTGGGGCAAGGCGCTGGAACAGGCGCGCGATCTCTATTTCGCGATCGATCATGTCTTCACCGGCTCGGACGCCGTCACTATCGTCTACACAAATCATCGTCAGCAGTCCGTGGCCGAGACGTTCGTATTCAACGACGCCGGCAAGGTCGAGCGGTCCATCGCCGCCTACGGCTGATCGGGACAATCTTCAGCGGCCCTGTTGACCCTCACGCGTCGTGAGGGTGCATGGAGGCCGGCATGAAGGAACTCACGGTCAGACAGCTGGCGGCGATTTCGGGTGTCACGGTGCGCACGCTGCACCATTATGACGAGATCGGCCTGCTCAAGCCCGCCCATGTCGGCGCCAACGGCTATCGCTATTACGGCCGCGCCGAGATGTTGCGCCTGCAGCGCATCCTGTTCCATCGCGAGCTTGGCGTGCCCCTCGGGGATATCGCCGGCCTGCTGGACCTGGAAGGCGCCGATCAGGTCGGCGTGCTGCTGCGACACCGCGAAAAGCTGGAGGCGGAGCGCGAGCGCTACCGCGTCCTGATCGAAACCATCGACCGCACGGTTGCGGACATAAAGGGCGAAACTCCCATGCCGAACGCTGATCTCTACAAGGGCTTTTCTGCAGAAAAGCAGGCCGACTACGAAGCCTGGCTCATCGACCGCTATGGCGGCGACATGCCGGAGCGCATCGCGCATTCGAAGAAGGCGATGGCCAGGATGAGCGAGGCCGAACAGCGGGTCATGATGGACGAGCTGCGCGACATCGAGACGGCGCTGGCCGAGGGCCTCAAGCGCGGCGTCGATCCCGCATCGGATTCTGTCGATGGCCTGATCGCGCGCCACCGCGCCTGGGTCGCCGCCGCGTGGGACAAGCCGTGCCCGCCGGACGCCTATTCAGGCCTCGCCGACCTCTACCTGTCGCATCCGGATTTCGTGAAACGCTATGAGACCATCGCGCCCGGCTTCACGGACTTTCTGGTCGCCGCCATGAAGGCGCATGCCGCGAAGGGTTAGCGCTTGATCCTGCGCGGTGGCCGCCGGCGCGCGGCCGCCACTAGCTTCAATGGCGCCGCCTTCGCCTTTGGCTGAGCCTTCTTCTTCGCCTTCTTCGCAGGCTTGGGCCGGGCCGCCTTGGCGGCCTTCGGTTTCGCCACAGGCCAGCGGCCGGTCTCTTCCTCCCAGTGGCGGCGGCAGAGCGACACATACATCGATTTCTCGATGCCGACCTGATCGCCGCGCGTCAGCGTACGCCCATCCGCCGTACGGCGCACCACCATCGTCGCCTTGCTGCCGCAATGGCAGATGGTGCGGATCTCGCGCAGATTGTCCGCAATCGCCAGCAGCTCGGCCGATCCCTCGAACAGTTCGCCACGGAAATCCGTCCGCAGGCCGAAGCACAGAACCGGTATCTTCAGGCGGTCAGCGACACGCGCCAGCTGCCAGACCTGTTCGCGCGTCAGGAACTGCGCCTCGTCGACGAACACGCAATCCAGCTTCTTCCGCTTGTGCTCACGCGCGATCCGGTCATGGAGATCGTCCGTAGACGAATAGAGATGAGCGTCGGCGTTGATGCCGATGCGTGATGTGATGCGGCCATCGTCCGCCTTGGCGTAGAGCGAGGATGTGAACAGCATCGTCCGCATGCCGCGCTCCTGATAGTTCCACGACGCCTGCAGCAGGATCGTGGACTTGCCGGCATTCATCGCGGCGTAGGAGAAATAGAGCTTCGACATGGCCCGGCTTTTGTGCCCCGGCCCCCGCGCCAAAGCCAGCCCGGCGGCGTGCAAAGCCTGGGGAAAGCCGGCGCTCCGGCCGGCTATGGCTGGGACAGAACGGGGCAGGCGCGGGGCGGCCGCACGAATTGTGGATTGGAGATAAAGCTCCCGTCCGTCAGCGCCTCAAGAAACGCGATCAGGCCGGAAATATCCGCCTCGGCGAGCGTCTGCCGCAGCCGCGCGTCCTCCGTCTCCGCATCCGAATAATGATGCAGGATCGCCTCGCGCAGCGTCGTGGCCTCGCCATCGTGCATGTAAGGCGCCGATAGCGCCACATTGCGCAGGCCCGGCGTGCGGAACCGCCCCACATCCTCCGGCCTTAGCGTGATGCGGGAAAGTCCCGCATCCTTGCCCTCAGCCGGCCAGGCGAGGCGGTGAAACGCTTCTTCCGGTTTGTGCTCCGGCAGGGCTGCGTCCGTGAAATGCGGGCCGGCATGGCAGCTGTCGCATTGTCTTGCTTCGAACAGCGCCGCGCCGCGTTTTGCTTCCTCCGACAACGCATCCTTATCGCCGCGCTTCCACCGGTCGTAGGGCGCGTCCAACGACACAAGCGTGCGCTGGAACGCAGCCAGCGCCATCGTGATCGTGTCCATGTCGATTTCGCCGCTGCGGTCGGGAAACGCCGCCGCGAACAGCTCCGGATAACAGGGCTGCCCTGCGAGCCGCTTCGCCAGCGCGCCGTCGGGCTTGCCGCCGAATCCCATCTCCACCGGCACGAAGCCTTCGATCGGGATCAGCGCCTGATGTTCCAGCGTATCGACATGCGGCCCGCCCCAGGTCAGCGATCCGAACCACGCCACATTGGCCAGCGTCTGGATATTGCGCTGGCCCGGCGACCCGTCGATGCCCGGCCGCGTCTTGTTGGGATCGGTGAAGCTCCGCTTCTGTTCATGGCAGGTCGCGCAGCTGATCGTGCCATCCCACGAGAGATCGGCATCGTAAAACAGGCGCCGCCCCAGTTCGATCTTCGCGGGGCTGGGCGGATTGTCCGCCGGGTAAGGCGGCTGGAGATCGGCGGTCGGCCATGGCTCGGAGGCGGGCTGGCTTGCGGTCACGCACGCGACCAGCGCGGCGGCGCCAGCCAGCATCACGAGTGCGAATCTGCCCCGGCCGCCGGGCACGCTCAGGGCTGCTTCGCGACGAGAAGCTTCACCGTCTCTGCGCCATTGCCGGCGACCTGTAGTTGATGCTGCCCGGGTTTCAGCGAATAGACGACGATCTTGCGGATAGTCGTGCAGGCAGGCCCGTGGCCGAAGCTCGCAGGCTCCAGCGCCTTGCCGTCCGCGATCACGTCGAGCCATGCGGCCGAGCCCAGCGCGATGCGGTAGTCGCCCGCCTCGGCCACATCGAACGCAAAGACGCCCGAGTAGGACACCGACCCACCGGGCTTCTCCGGCTCCACAATGAAAGCCACATCGTCGCGCTTCAACAGGCCCGCTTCATAGCCTTTGCCCAGCTGCAGCGTGGTGGCCTCTGCGGGCGCCTTGGCCGTGCCGACCGCCGCGCCGCCATTCCAGTCCGCGAAGCCGTCCGGCAGGCGCGCATCCATCGCTACGCACGAGGAGGCGTCATGGCCCTGCGCCAGTGCGCCCGGGGCAACGACAGGGGCGACAGCAAGGGCGAGGGCGGCAAGGATCAGGCGCATTGCGAACTCCGTGCGTTATACGCAATTGCATATAACGAACTTGTCCGACACGAAAGCATGTGTCCGCACGCCGGCAACGGGGTTATGTCTTGATCATCAGCCTGTCGCGCACGCGGTCGCGATAGCGGATGCAGTGGGCGATGTAGCGGCGATACATCTCCACATCCACTTCCTCGCTCTCGGTGCACGGCAGCAGCATGTCGCCATCCGACTTGAAGTTGCCGTCCCAGCGCATCAGTGCGTCATCATTCATGGCCGGGTCGTAGGTTTTCAGCTTGGCGTCCGGCATGGCGTCGAAATAGGCGCAGAGATTGATCCCCGCTTCCGTGCGCGGCTCGAACGGCGGCTCGCCCTCGAAATTCCAGTTCGGTTCCGCCATGACGTTACGCGTGCTGCACCCAGCCGTGGTAGTCATTGTCGCGCAGGCCGCCGCGATCGAGATAGGCCTGCTTCACGCGGCTCAGCGCATCGGCGGGCAGGGCGTTGCGCTGCGCATTCACGTCGATGCCGTAGAGCTTCGCGGCGTTGAGCCCGAAAATCTGCGCGCGCACCTCGTCGGTGATCTTCGCATAGCCATGCTTCTCGCAGAGCTCGTCGGAAATCTGGAACCGCTTAAGCGCGTCGATGCCCCACTGCGGCGAGCCCCACCAGAGACAATCCGTGCCCCACACCACATGGTCCGCGCCATAGGTTTTGATGTTGAGGCCAAGGCCGTGCATGCACATCACCGGATCCTGGATCGCCAGCGTGTTGAAGAAAGAACCGATCTCCGGATAAACGTTGTTGATCTGCGGGTTGTGGCGTTTGATGTCCATCAGGATCTTGTGCCACAGGAAGTCGCCCGTCTCCGGGTTGTACTCGTTCATCTCCTTCCAGTTCTCGCCGTCCGTCGCGCCATGCTTCAGCGCGGAGTGATAGATCACCCAGTTGACGTCCGGATTGCGCAGCGCCGCCTTCTCGATGTCCTTGGGATTGGCGAGATGGCCCAGCGTGCGTGACTGGTAGGAATATCCCTTGTGCACCGAGAACAGCTTCAGCCCGCGCTTCTTCGATTCCTCGATGAACCACTGCGCATTGTCATCATCGCACTGGAAGCCATTGCCCGTGCGCGCCGGATCGGTATGGCAATACCACTTCCAGGAATTGATCTTGTAGACGTTCAGCTCGCGCTCCATTTGCTCAATGGTCGCGGCCTTGTCGATCGTGTTGGTCGCCGCATTCCAGTAGTGGTTGGGCGCAAGGTTCCCCTGGCACAGGGCGCGCTGCGATCCGGATATCTCGTTCAGCTCGTTGCGCGACTGCGCCATCAGCCAGCTTGGCAGGATCGCGCCGCGCGGCGTGCGCTCTGCGCCCTCCAGCACGCGGCCATCCGGCGCGCGCTGTTCCTCTTTCCCCGGCACGCCGGAGATCACGACCATCGCCGTCTCTGAATCGAGGAACATCTCCTTCGTGAAGGTGCGGAAGGAATAGGCCTCGGCGTCGTTTTTAAGGTTGAAGCCCATGTTCCGCGCTGTTTCGGAATTGCGGAAGTTGAGCGCGATGCCGTTCGAATAGTGCGCCTGCACGTCGATGATGAAGAACTTGCCCTTCTGGCCGTTGGCTTTCACCTGCTCGACGTCGCGGGGCTCGAACTGCTCGTCCTCGCCCACTTCGAACGCGTCCTGGCCGTAGACGCAGTTGGACGCGAGGAAGGCCGTCGCAAGCCCCATGGACGAGGCCATGTAGGCCCGCCGGCTCATATTGATCTTCTTCGCATTGCGCTCGCCCCATTCCATGATGAGGCTTTCGACCTGTTTCTGCTTCTTCGTCTGCGGACGGGGGATGAACTCCTCGTTCGAGACCACCTGTGTCGGGATGGGCGAGTCGACGCCCAGCATCCGGTCACGTTCGCCTTTTCTGATCCACATGGATAACCTCCCTCGCGTTGGCCCTGGTCTTTTTGCGCCGGGCCTGTCGTTCTTTTCGCTACGGGATAGTGTGCATACTTCCCGGGTAAAGGGAATTACGGTGACAGCCTCGTTACCGGTCAGGTTACAGGCTGAAATTGCGCGGCGCGCATCGGGAAGAGGGCGACATGCAGGGCGTTACAGTCATCGATCATCCGCTGGTCCAGCACAAGCTGACGCTGATGCGGGACAAGACGACCTCCACCGCGGGCTTCCGCACGCTGCTGCGCGAGATCGCGACGCTGCTCTGCTATGAGGTGACGCGCGATCTCGAACTGGAAACGGTCGGCATCGAAACGCCGCTCGGCCCGATGGATGCGCCGGTCATCAAGGGCAAGAAGCTCGTCTTCGCGTCCATCCTGCGCGCCGGCAATGGCCTGCTCGATGGCATGCTTGATCTCGTTCCGGCCGCGCGCGTTGCACATATCGGCATGTACCGCGACCACGAGACGCTTGAACCGGTCGAGTACTATTTCAAGGCGCCGGGTGAACTGGCCAACCGGCTTGTGATCGTGGTCGATCCCATGCTGGCGACCGGCAACTCCGCCATCGCGGCGCTTGACCGGCTGAAGCGCCGCGGCGCGAAGCATCTGCGCTATCTCTGCCTGCTGGCCGCGCCCGAAGGCATCGCCAAGTTCACCGCCGCCCATCCGGACGTGCCGGTCTTCACCGCCGCCGTCGACAGCCATCTCAACGACAAGGGATATATCGTCCCCGGCCTCGGCGATGCCGGCGACCGCATGTTCGGCACGAAGTAAAAACCGGTCGCTGCCCAACAGACCCCACCTGTCCTCCCCGTAAACGGGGAGGGACCTTGCTTCGCGAACTTACCTGACTTTGGAAGACGGTGATGCCTCCGGGTCCCTCCCCGTTTACGGAGAGGACAGGTGGGGACCTCTATCCCCGCGTTCCGGATTCGGCCGAACAGCGCGCTCGCGCAGAAAATCTTCGCGCACGATCTCAAGCGCTTACGCGGTTGCGCCTGTAGGACAGGCGCTGCATCGCCCCCACCCCCATCACCTGCGCGCATAATCCCCCCATCGCATCCGCATGGAGGGCAGCCGATCACTGTCCAGCGGCGCGGGTGCGATGTGGTCGAGCGTGAGCCCGGGACGTCGGCTGGACAGCCAGAGCCCGCACGCAGCCGGCGCTACAACGTCAGGGAGGTGAAAAATCTCCTGTTCGAGGCTGGCGAAGAACGATCACGGGGACGCGGGATGCAAGCGCATCCCACCATCTCCCGCACGGCCCATCCTCGCGCGGGCCATCCCGCGTCCCCGGCCCTCCATGTCTGACAGGAGGGAGACCACAGCATCCCGCAGGGCAAAGGCCCCGTGCGAAAGAGCCCTCGTGCCTTCCGTCGCGATCCCGCCTATAAGCGGCGCCGATGAGCAAACAGCCCTTCTGGAAAACCAAGACCCTGCGCGAGATGAGCGACGCCGAGTGGGAATCGCTCTGCGACGGCTGCGGCAAATGCTGTCTCGTGAAACTTGAGGACGAGGAGACGAACGAACTCTTCGTCACGCGGCTGCACTGCAAGCTGTTCGACACCAAGACATGCCAGTGCAAGGACTATCCCAACCGCAAACAGTACGTGCCGATCTGCGTGAAGCTTACGCCCGAGGTCGTCGAGACGGTCGACTGGCTGCCGTCCACCTGCGCCTACCGGCTCGTGCACGAGGGCAAGGATCTCTACGACTGGCACCACCTGATCAGTGGTGATCGCGAGGCGATCCATCGCGAAGGCTGGTCCTGCCGCAACCGCACGCGCACCGAGGTTGGCGTCGAGGATGAGGACGCCATCGACTACGTGATCGACTGGTTCAACGGCCCCGCAAAACGCCGCCGTGTAAAGCGGACGTAGGCAGCGCGCCTGCCACCCGTCCCGGCGGCTGCCGGGAAGGGCGGCGTAGCGGATTACTGCTGGCCGCTCCCCGAAGACGTGAGCGGCGGCGCAAAGCCCCGGTCGCGCAACAGGGCGTCCTTCGTGGCGTCGCGGCCGCGGAAGGCGCGATAGGCCTCGCTGGGATCAACCGCATTGCGCACGGCGAACAGGTTGGCGACCATCTTCTGCGCCAGCGCCTTGTCGTAGAAGCCGCCCGGCGCTTCGGCGAACGCCTCCGCCGCGTCCGAGGTCAGGACATCCGCCCACAGATAGCCGTAATAGCCGGCCGCATAGCCCTCGCTGGAGAAGATGTGGCCGAACTGCGTGGAGCGGTGCCGCATCGGGATTTCCTTCGGCATGCCCAGCTTGGCCAGTTCTTCCTTCTCGAACGTGCGCGGATCGAGGTTCGTCGGATCGACCGTGTGATAACGCATGTCCATGATGGCCGAGCCGAGGAACTCGACGGTCTGGAAACCCTGGTTGAAGGTCGAGGCGTTCTCGATCTTCGCGATCAGCTCCTTCGGCATCGGCTCGCCGGTCTTGTAGTGGCGGAAGAACTTGTCGACCACCTGATCGGTCACCAGCCAGCGTTCCAGCAGCTGCGAGTGGAACTCGGTATAGTCCCGCATCCCGCCGTTGAGCGTCGGATACTCCACGGTCGACGAGAAGTAGTGCAGGGCGTGGCCGAACTCGTGGAAGAAGGTCTCGGCGTCATCGAACGAGATCAGCAGCGGCTCGCCCGGCGCGGGCTTCACGAAGTTGGAGTTGTTCGAGCCGAGCACGGTCACCGGCCCGTCGAAGGTCGAATGCGAGCGGTAGGTCGTCGCCCAGGCGCCCGAGCATTTGCCCTGCCGCGCATAGGGGTCGAGATACCAGTAGCCGATATGGTCGCCCGACGTCTTGTCGGTCACTTCCCAGACATGCACGTCGGGATGGAAGACCGGGATCTGTCCGTCCGGAACCGGCGTGAAGTTGAAGCCGAACAGTTCGCCCGCAACGAAGAACATCGCCTCGCGCAGCTTGTCGAGCTGCAGGTAGGGCTTCACCTCCTCGCTATCGAGGTCGTATTTCGCCTTGCGCACCTTCTCGGCGTAGAAGCGATAGTCCCATGGCTCGATCGTGATGCCGGCGTTCTCGGAATTGGCCAGCGCCTGCATGTCGGCGACTTCTTCCTTCGCGCGGGCGACCGCCGGCTTCCATACCGCCTCCATCAGCTCCGTCGCCGCCGCCGGGTTCGGCGCCATGTTGTCCTGCAGCTGCCAGTCGGCATAGGTGTTGTAGCCAAGCAGGTGCACGCGCTCGTTCCGCAGGTTCAGGATCTGCGTGATCACCGCGTTGTTGTCGTGTTCATCGCCATTGTCGCCGCGCGAATAGTAGTTCCGCCACACCTGCTCGCGCAGTTTGCGCTCTGTGGAGTAGGTGAGGAACGGGTCCATCGACGACCGCGTGTTTGTCACGGCATACATGCCCGGCTTGCCGAGCTGCTCCGCCGCAACCTTGGCGGCGGCGATATAGGTCGCCGGCAGGCCGCCCAGCTGCTTCGGCGTCAGATAGGTGACCCAGCCCTCCTCGTCCGCCAGCAGGTTGTTCGAGAATTTGGTGTGAAGCTCGGCCAGCTCCTTGTTGATCGCGGCATAGCGCTCGCGCTTCTCACCCGTCAGCTCCGCGCCCTGCAGCTGGAAGCGGTCATAGATCAGCTTCAGAAGCCGCGCCTGGTGCGGCGTGAGGTTGAGCCCCGTATCGTCGTGCAGCGCCTTGATGCGCGCGAACAGCTTCTCGTTCTGGATGATCTTGGTCGAATACTCGGCCAGCATGGGCGAGATCTCGCCCTGCAGCTTGCGGAAGTCCGGCGAGGACATGTTCGACGCCCAGATGCCGTAATAGGTCATCGCGCGATCAAGCGGCTCGCCCGCGCGTTCCATCGCCTCGATCGTGTTGGCGAACGAGGCCTTTGCCGGATTGGTTGCGATGGCGTCGATCTCGGCGAGGTGAGCCGCGATGCCGGCTTCGACGGCGGGCTTCAGCTGTTCGAGATCCATCTTGTCGAAAGCTGGCTGGCCGCCGTGTTCGCCGGTCCATTCCGCCAGCAGCGGATTGGAGGCCAGCTGCGCCGTGGTCGTCTCGTCATAGACCGCTTCAGGAACGCTGGTCAGGTCCTCGGCCGGCCCGCAGGCGGCCAGCAGCGCAACGGCGCTCAGCGAGGCGAGAAGAAGACGGCGCATCGATACCCTCCGGAAATCTGGAGGGCAGACCTTAGCGACAAACGATATGGTTGCTAGGCCGCTTTGCCCGAATTCTGGGGGAGGACCGTGCGTCTTTTGCGCTAGTCCCCGATCGAGCGCTGGTTTTCGTACGCCGCACGCGCAAGGTCCTGCACGCCGCGCTCAAGACCCTCGGTCAGCTTGGTGAGCGTCTCGCGCTCGGGATTTCGTCCGCCGTCGAACAGGTTGAACGGATCGCGCGGCGGAGCATCAGCCGTAGCCGACGTCAGCGGCGGTCCGCCATCGACATCGAGCAGATGCGCCTCGCCGGTGGCGCGGCCATCCTTCACGAACGGACCCGCCAGCGCCGCGAAAAGATCATTCCACCACACGCCGTCGGATTGGCGCGGTTGCTGTCCATCCTGCGTTGCATAGAGGATCACCTGGCCGAAGCCCCAGCGCGCCGCCGCCTGCCGCGCCGCCATGGCGCAGCTGGGCCCGCCTTCGATCGCCGCGAGATTGGTTCCCAGCATGTCGGTCGGCTGGATCGGCGTGACGCGCTCGGCCAGCGCGCCGAGCCGCACCTGCATGGTCGACCAGTAGGCTTGTTCGTCATGCCGGATCGGCAGGAAGCTCGACGGTCCCACCCGCATGTAGGCGATGCGCAGCGGAAACCGCGGGCCCGGCGCGGCCAGCGCGGAAGGCGCCATCGCGGCGCTGGCCAGCGACAGCAGCGCGCTCCTGCGTGTCAGATCCATGAAATTCGCCATGACGGGCAGGCTGGGCGGCGTTGGTTTCCGGCCCATTAACTTCCGCCGTGTTCTCAATCCGTTCGATCTCTGCGATTCTGGCGGAATGAGTCACATGATTCGGATTCTGGGTGTCGATCCGGGCCTGCGCCACACCGGCTGGGGCATCATCGATGTCGATGGCCCGCGCCTGTCCTGGGTGGCGCATGGCGTCATCAATCCGGACCCCAACGCTGACCTCGCCGAACGTCTTGGAATGCTGTGCGAAGGGCTCCGGGCCGTGATCCACGAGCATGATCCACACGAGGCCGCGGTCGAGGAAACCTTCGTCAACATCAACCCGAAATCCACGCTGCTGCTGGGCCAGGCCCGCGGCGCTGCGCTCGCTACGCTGGCGGCCGCCCGCCTCAAGGTGCAGGAATTCGCAACGCGCCGCGTGAAGCAGTCTGTGGTTGGCACGGGCGGCGCCGACAAGACGCAGGTCGCCTTCATGGTCCGCCGTCTCCTGCCCAAGGCCGGCGAGGTGTCGGCGGACGCGGCCGATGCGCTTGCGGTCGCGATCTGCGGCGCGCACCATCGCGTCTCGCCTGCGCTGCGGCGCCCGGCATGATCGGCCAGACACGATGATCGGCAGGCTTCGCGGAACAATCGCCGCAATTGGGGAAGGGCAGGCGCTGATCGACGTTCAGGGCGTCGGCTACCTCGTCCATGCAGGCTCGCGTACGCTCGCGAAGCTGTCGGTTGGCGAAGCCGCCGAGCTGTTCGTTGAAACGCAGATGTCGGAAAGCGCCATCCGCCTCTTCGCCTTCGCAACGGGCGAGGAACGCGCCTGGTTCGCGCGGCTGCAGGATGCGCCCGGCGTCGGCGCCAAGATCGCACTCGCTATCCTCGATACGCTGTCGACCGCTCAGCTGATGGACGCCATCGCGCTCAACGACACGGGCGCGATCAGCCGCGCCAACGGCGTTGGCAAGAAACTGGCCGAGCGCATCGTTACCGAATTCAAGGGCAAGCCGCCGCCGATGGGCCTGTTCGCAGCCAACTTTGCGGCCGTCGCAACACCCGTGGCTGTCGCCGCAACCGGCGCTCGCGCCGCCGCAATCTCGGCCCTCGTGAACCTTGGCTATACGCAGGCCGACGCCTCCCGCGCCGTGGCGCAGGTCGCCCGCGACGCCGGCGAAGACGCTGCGGAAGCCGTGCTGATCCGCGCCGCCCTCAAGGCGCTCGCGCCGGCCAGCTAGCAGCGCGAATTTCACCGTCGCAGTGGCGAGCATCGCCACCGGTCTGGCGAACTCGCGCGCTTTGATTAGCGCCGCTGCTGCCGCTCACGAATAAAATCCAGCGTCATCAATGATCTCGATGATGAACGCCCACTGGCATGTGGGTTGCAGATTCCTCTGCAACACCGAGGTCCGCCGCAGACGCGACCCGCAAGACACAGGAAGACGGAGAGCGCCATGGACGCATCGAAACAGTCGGCCGCCGCGTGGCTGGCGGTATCGCTTCTGGTCGTCGCCTGGGGCGCCATCACCGTGCCGGCTTCCGCGCAGGGCGCGCCGCCCGCCGCCACGACCGAGGCGGCCTACACAGCGCCGCGTACCTCCTTCGGCCACCCCAGCCTCGAAGGCACCTGGACCCACAATTTCGTCATTCTGCTTGAGGCCACCGGCAAGGACCCGATCCCGCTCGTGCTGCCAGAGCAAGCCGCGCAGGCGATGGCTGCGCAGGTCGCGAACGGCATTGCCCAAGGTTTCGATCGCCAGCTTGATCCCGAAGTGCCCGAACTGATGCGCGCCGCCGATGGCCTTCCCATTGTGCGCGGCGAACGCCGCTCGCGCGCGCTGATCGCGCCTGCCGATGGCAGGTTGCACTACACGCCCGAAGCGCGCCGCGAGGCGGGCCGCTATGGCAACGCGCCCTACGACAATCCCGAACAGCGCCCGAACTGGGAGCGGTGCGTCACCAGCCTTGGCTTGCCGCCCGTCACGGGCGTCGGCACCACCAGCGCCAACCCGCGCATGATCCTGCAGACGGCCGATCACGTCGTCATCTACACCGAGTATGGCGGCGAAGCGCGGATCATTCCCTTCACCGACACGCACCAGCCCAAGCCCGTCCGCAATCTGCTCGGCGATTCCATCGCGCGTTGGGACGGCGACACGCTGGTTGTCGAAACCATCGATCCGCCCGAGGGCGACCGCATCCGCGCCTTCGCCAATCTGGTGGTGCCATCCGACAGCAAGATCATCGAGCGCTTCACGCGCGTCGCAGCGGACGAGCTGCTCTACCAGTACACGGTCGAGAATCCCGCGATCTACACAGCGCCGTGGCAGGCCGAGTATTCGCTCTATCTCACCGACCAGCCCATGCTTGAGCATGCCTGTCATGAGGGCAATCACTCGCTGCCCAACATCCTGATGGGCGCACGGCGCGCGGAACAGCAGCGCGGAGCGAAGCCCTAGAGCACTTCCGCGCCGATGTGCAGGATCAGGCCGACAAGGCCGCCGATGATCGTGCCGTTGAGGCGGATGTACTGAAGGTCGCGGCCGACATTCAGCTCCAGCTTGTCGACAATGGTCTGCGAGTCCCATTTGCGGATGGTTTCGGAGACCAGCTTGGCGACATCCTCGCCATGGCGCGCCGCCAGTTCGACCAGCAGACCCTTGAGGCGTGAGTTCAGCGCCGCGCGCACCTTGGGCTCGCGCACAAGACCTTCGCCGAGATTGGTCAGGGCGTTCTGGATCCAGTTGCGCAGCCGGCCATTGGGGCTGAGACAGTCGCGCCGCAGCGCCGCCTTGAACTCGACCCAGCCGGCCTCCACCGCATTGGTGACGGTCGGATGCGCCGCAGCTTCCTGGATCCATGACCCGACCCGCGCCTGCAGGTCCGGATCGCGGCGCAGCTTGTCCGCGAACTCCGCGACCATCTGGTTCAGACGCTCGCGCAGCGGGTGGTTGCGATGGATCGCCACTTCATAGAGCAGGTCGCTCATCGCATTGATCACCGAGTCCGCTACCTTGCGGTCCGCGCTGACGAAGCGCATCAGCCAGCCCGAACGGTCGCGGATGCGGTCGCGGATCAACTCCTGGTTCTCTTCCAGCAGCCGGTATCCCTGCTTCAGCAGGGCGTCGAGAATGGCCTGATGCCGGCCCTGTTCGGCCAGCGCCTCAAGGACGGAACTAAAAGCCGGCGCGACGCTTGCGCCCTCGACGGCGGACGCCGCCTGCTTGCGCAGGAAGTCCGCAACAGTCTCATCGTCCAGCGCATCGAGCAGGGCGGGCACGGCCGAGACAAGCCCGCCGGCAAGCGCCGTCGACTGCGCCGGTTCCGACAGCCACTTGCCCAGCGCTTCGGAAAGGTCCTTGTCCTTGACGCGCTCGGCGACCAGGCTCGGCTTCAGGAAGTTGTCAGCGATGAAGCGGCCGACGGCGTCGGCGATACGGTCCTGGTTGTTGGGGATCACCGCCGTGTGCGGGATCGGCAGGCCGAAGGGCCGGCGGAAGATGGCGGTGACGGCGAACCAGTCGGCCAACCCGCCCACCATCGCGGCTTCGGCGAAGGCGCGCACGAAGCGCCAGTGCATGTCCCAGTCCTGTCCGGGCGGCTCCCACATATGGGAAAACACGAACAACACCATGATCATGATCAGCAGGCCATTGGCCAGCCGGCGCATCCGGACGAGACGGGCATAGCCGCCATCGGCGGCCACGGACGATGGTCCGCTTCCTCCGGTCATCGTGTCGCGGCGGTCGAAATGGATGTCAGAGTCATAGGGCATGGTATAGCGCTGCTGACGGCCCCGGGGCCATTCCAGAATGACGCGGCCAGAGGCTTCCGGATCGTGGCCGGAATTGGGAGACTTCGCGGTGACGACTGAGGAAATGATCGGGGCGGCCGCCGCTTTCCTTACGACACTGTCGTTTCTGCCGCAGGCCATAAAGGTCGTGCACACGCGCAAGACCGAAGCGATCTCGCTGACGATGTACGCGTTGTTCACAGCGGGCGTGATGTTGTGGGGCGTCTACGGCCTGATGACGTGGCAGTGGTCGATCATTATCGCCAATGGAGTCACGGTCATCCTGGCCGCCACAATTCTCGCCCTGAAGGTCAGCGCGGTGATGGCGGCCGCGCGGGCGCGGCGGGCGGCGGCCCGGAATTAACGGCTCGTTGTTCTTCAACTGTTCCTTTCATCCGCGAACGGCGCCACAAGCAGAGCCATGACGCGAGACGGAGACATCACGGACCCCGAACGCCAGCCGGGCGAGGCGATGGATCGCGCCCTGCGGCCGACGGCTTTCGATGAATTCACCGGTCAGCAGGCCGCCAAGGCCAACCTCAAGATCTTTGTCTCGGCCGCGCGCAAGCGCGGCGATGCGCTCGATCACGTGCTGCTGTCGGGCCCGCCCGGTCTCGGCAAGACGACGCTGGCGCAGATCCTCTCGCGCGAGATGGGCGTCGGCTTCCGCGCCACCTCGGGGCCCGTCATCGCCAAGGCGGGCGATCTGGCCGCGCTGCTCACCAATCTCGAAGCGCGCGATGTGCTTTTCATTGACGAAATTCACCGCCTGCCGGCGCACGTCGAGGAGATCCTCTATCCGGCGATGGAGGATCACACGCTCGATCTGATCATCGGGGAAGGGCCCAGCGCCCGCTCGGTGAAGATCGATCTGCCACCCTTCACACTGGTCGGCGCCACGACGCGGGCGGGCCTGTTGTCGACGCCGCTGCGCGACCGCTTCGGCATTCCGGTCCGCCTCGATTTCTACACGCGCGAGGAACTCGGCTCGATCATCCGCCGCGCCGGTCTGAAACTCGGCGCAGCGATCACGCAGGATGGCGCCGAAGAGATCGCCGGCCGCTCGCGCGGAACGCCGCGCATCGCCGTGCGCCTGCTGCGCCGCGTGCGCGACTTCTGCGAAGCCGAAGGCGCGAAGATCGACAGCAGGAGCGCCGCGAATGCGCTGGCGCGACTGGAGGTTGATGAAGACGGACTCGATGCGCTCGACCGCCGCTATCTGCAGGCGCTGGTGAAAACCTATAGCGGCGGGCCCGTCGGCGCCGACACGCTGGCCGCCGCATTGTCCGAAGCGCGCGACGCCATCGAGGAAGTGATCGAACCCTATCTGATGCAGCAGGGCTTCGTCGCGCGCACGCCGCGCGGCCGGGTCGCAACGCCTAAGGCGTGGGAGCGCGTCGGCCTCAAGCCGCCGGCCAGCTTCCAGACACCCCTGTTCGGGGACGAAGACGAGGAAAGCTAGCGTCTTCTGCATTCGGGCCCCGGCTTGCTTGCTGATGCCGTCCCGCTTCATATGATCGCCAGACAAGACTGCATCGGGAGGACGGAATGACGGATCTGCGCGCGATTGGCGCTGTAATGCTGGCTGGCCTTGCTTCAGGCTGTGTGGTGGTGACGGCGCGAACGATCGAAGAGCCCACAACGGTTGCGCCACCGGCGACCATGCAGACCGCCGCCCCGGCGCCGGCTGCGCCATCCGGTCCGCCGCCGCTGCAGGTTCCCGATTTCAGCTACGTCACCATCCCGATGGAGATCACGGTCAACAAGCCAGTGAAGGATGTCTGGGCGCGCGTCGGCAAGTATTGCGACATCGCCGAATGGTTCCAGATCGCGGCGGGCTGCACGATCACGTCGGGCAAGGATGGCGAGGTCGGGTCGGTCCGGTCGGTCGGCGCGGAGATCCTCGTCGGCAAGACGGAGTATTCCTACACCTACACCCAGCCCGTGCGCGAAGGCCGCTCCTACAACCTCTATCACGGTACGCTGGAGGCCCGCGCAATCGATGCGAACACGACGCGGCTGATCTATACGCTGGTCTATGACCTGTCGCTGGTTGCGGGCGATGAAGCCGCCAAGGCCGCCGATGTCGAACGCCGTCGCACGGCGTTCACCCGCGCACTCAGCAACATGAAGATCCTCGCCGAAGGCGGCACGTTGCCGCCGCGCAGCTAGTCTGCGGACAGGTCCAGCGCTTTGCACAGGCGCAGCACGACGCGGCCGGGCTCAAACGTCTCTTCGTAGACATAGAGCCTGGCCGCCGCGCCGCCCGCAAAGCCCTTCTTGCGGATCGAGCCAGCCGCGCTCTCGATGCCGATGAAGGGAATGCCTGTGTCGCTCCCGCACAGCGTGGTCATGGTCGCGCTGTAGTCGAAGCCCCTGTAGGGCGACACCTGAAACACGGCCACCGGCTGTTTCGCGCCGGGCACAATGCTGGCGCGCGGATTGCCGAGGAAGACGCTGTCGTCCATCGCGATCTCTGCGGTGAAGGTCAGCACCGATGGCGTTTCCTCGCCGAACTGCAGCATGTGCGGGAAGGGACCGGCCCGTCCCGCCAGCGTCTGCACCTCGACAGTCATTCCGTCCGGTCCGCTGAAGCTGTGCGCCGCCGCGTCCTGCGCCAGCGCCGGGCCTGCGCTCAGTACGGCCGCCGCCGCAAGGATCATGCGCCTCACTGTGCGCCCGCCTTCGCGGCTTCGGTGCGCTGTTTCAGCGTTGTTTCGAACGCCTCTTCCAGCCTCGCGATGTAGGGTTGGAACGCGCCGGGATCGATGAAGTAGTTCTGGGTCTTGTCGGCCTTCGCCTTGTCCGCTTTCTGCAGGATGCCGAAGAACTCCGGATGCGGGGCGAGGGGAATATCCACCTTCATCGTCTTCGCCTTGGCGAAGGTCGAACGATAATCCGCAACAATGCCCTCGTACTGCACCGGCGAGGTGATGCGGTTGGCCGCGACCGTCGCCGAACAGAACACCAGCACCTCATAGTTATCGCCATAGGCGCTGGCGGTCGTGCCCCACGACGTGCAGCCGCGCGAATGGCCGGGGGTCAGATGGGCGATCAGGTCGATGCCCTTGAGCGTCACGTGATCGCCATCCTTGAGAACGCCATCCACCTT
This sequence comes from Hyphomonadaceae bacterium, assembly GCA_041398245.1. Taxonomy (GTDB): domain Bacteria; phylum Pseudomonadota; class Alphaproteobacteria; order Caulobacterales; family Hyphomonadaceae; genus UBA7672. The sequence goes on along the minus strand of JAWKVC010000002.1, from coordinate 120,633 downwards.
CACGGGCGGAGCGTCCATCTGATGCACGTCTTCGCTGCCGAGATAGAAGCCGCCCTCCAGCGCGGAGACATCGCCCTCCATCGCAAACAGCTTCGCGCCGCTGTCCTTCTTCAGTTCCGCCAGCCCGCCCGAATGATCGAAGTGGGCATGGCTGTTGAGCAGGATCTTCACATCGCTCAGCTTGAAGCCAAGCTTCGCGATGTTCGCCTTGATGATGGCCGCGCCCTGCGGCGTCGCGCCATCGAGCAGCACATGACCTTCCGGTCCCGTGAACAGGTAGGCGCCCAGCCCTTCCGTGCCGACATAATAGATATTGTCGATGATGTGGAATGGTTCGGTCGGCTTGTTCCAGTTCGCCTGCGCGAACGCGGGCGTCGCCAGCAGGAACATGGCCGCCAATGCTGCGCCGAGCTTCTTCAATATCATTCGAGGCCACCCACACATCTGATTGTGCAATATCTGAGCGCGGCAACATATCAGTCGCCCGGCGAATGGCGAGGGCTGGTCGCAGCTGTTATTCGGCGGCCGTCTCGTTCTCAACCCAGTGGCTCAATTGCTCCGCGGAGGGGATGTGAATTGCCTGGCGGCCGATGCTCAGCAGCCCAAGACTCGCCATCTGTTGCAGGCATGCCCCCAGCGCATTGCGAGAGACACCGAGTGATTCGGCATGGCTTGCCTGCGAGCCTGACACAATTCCCGTGGTTGGGCTCCGGTTGGCGCAAAGATGCTTTGCAAGCCGAATGTAAAGTGGGTGGCGGCGCTCGTTTTCGATTATCCGCATGGCGCGCACCAGCCGGTCCGACAGATAGATCAACAGCCCATTCCGGAAATTCTTTTGGCTGTCGATAAGCGTTTCGAGAGTGGCCCGATCAAAGCTGACGATGCGTGTCGGGCCAATGGCGCATATATCGTGCGTATACGGAGTTCCGGACAGGGTCTGATGAACGCCGAACATGTCGCCGTCCGACAGCCTGACGAGCTCGACTCGTTTGCCGTGTGCATCGGTATTTGAGAGGCTTACGCTTCCCGACACGATAACTGAAAGTCGCGCGTCTCCATCGCCCCTGAGGTGGATACAGTCGCCGCTGTCGTAGTCGATCAGGCGCCCCCTTTTGGAAACCTGCGCGATAGTTTCCCGATCAAGCGCGCCGTTTCTGGTTGCGAGGCGCGTCTCCGGCGACGGAACCCGTTTCTGTCCGATGTGCCCACTAGTTGGCTGACGAATTTTGCTTGTTCGGGTATTTGCCAGTGCAACCATCTCAAACCCTTATGAGTTTGGATCAAGCTTGGAAAGCTTGCGTAATGTTGAGAGCCTACCACGAGTCACTTCGAGAGCTTGAGAATATCGAAGCCCTGATGGGAGAGATGGCGTCGCTCTTTTCCGATGTTGCAGATGCGCTGAGCGATAGCCCGGGCCGCCTCAATTTGCGCGGCGCGGCGCGCCCCAACCAGATCCATGTGAGGGCAAAAAATTGGCCCACCTACGCCAATCTTTGGGATTTGGTTTCGCGCTGGAATACGCACTATCAAAGGCTTGAGACAATCTGGGCCGACCTAACGGAAAGCGAGCGTGGGAATCTTTTTTCACCTTCACAGCGCGGATCAACGCGGCTGACGCCTCTGGTTTAGATGTAGAGCGAATTATTCGTCGCCGTTGTGGTTAGCGCGTGATGCGTTAGCGTGGGCACAGGATAGGTCGATACCAATATCCCTATCTGCGAGGAGATTCGTGATGCCAGCCAATCGGCAGTTTCTGATCGATCATCTGCCCACCGGGAAACTTACGCCCGACCTCTTCAAGCTGAGCCAAGGCGATGTGCCCGGGATTGACGAGGGCGAGGTGCTGGTGCGTACACGGTACATTTCCCTCGATGCAGCAAACCGCGCCTGGATGTGGGGTGCCACCTATCGCGCCGCTGTGAAGGCTGGCGATGTCATGGCCGGCGGCGGTGTTGGCGAGGTGGTGGAAAGCAAGGCCGTGGGTTTCGCGCCGGGCGACCTCGTCTGGGGCGACACGGGCTGGCAGGACTATGTCGCCTTGAAAGGCAAACACCTGACCAAGCTGGGACAGGCGCCTGCGGGCCAACCCATCACCTATCTCCTCAGCGTCTATGGCGTCGCCGGGCTGACCGCCTATTTCGGCCTGCTGGAATGCGGCCAGCCGAGGGCGGGCGAAACGGTTGTCGTCTCGGCCGCAGCCGGATCAGTCGGCTCGCTCGTCGGGCAGATCGCGAAGATCAAGGGCTGCCGCGTGATCGGTATCGCGGGTGGCGCCGCCAAGTGCGAGCTCCTGACGAAGGAACTCGGCTTTGATGCTGCGGTCGACTATAAGGCGCCTGAATTCGCGAAGGCGCTGCGCGCCGCCGTGCCGAACGGCATCGATGTCTATTTCGACAATGTCGGCGGCGACATTCTCGAGGCCTGCCTGTTCAACATGAACAATCATGGCCGCATCTCATGCTGCGGCGCGGTCTCGCAATACGATGCGCCGGCTGCACACGGGCCGCGCGGCGTGCCCGGCCTCATCGTCACCAAGCGGCTCACCATGCGCGGCTTCGTGGTGATGGATTTCGCGGACCAGAATGCGAAGGCGCTGGCGGACCTCGCCGGCTGGGTTGCGTCCGGCCAGCTCAAGGTCCGCGAGGATATTGTCGACGGGTTCGAGAACCTGCCCGCCGCGCTCATCGGCCTGCTCGCCGGCGACAATGTCGGCAAGCGCATGGTGAAGGTGGTCTAACCGGCGCGTTACTGGCGCTCGGCCGTCAGCAGCACGATCTTTCCGCGCTCGGCTTGTCCCCGCCCGGCCTTCACGCCGGCGAAGCCGTGGGCGGAGAGGGCGTTGCCGACCTGCGTCGTCCATGACGCGACGCTGCCAGCATGTCTTTCAGCGGCCCAGTCATGGGTCAGGCTGACCATCCGCGCTCCGGGTTTCATGACACGGGCAAGCTCAGCTGCTGTCTCGGAGATGGGATCGCATAGCTGCAGCGAATTGACGGCAATCGCGCCGTCAAAGCTCGCGTCCAGGGCGTCGATCGTCGCCGCCGTGGTCTGCTGCAGTTTAACCCGACCGGCGCTGATATATCGCGCGCAGCGGCGCTCAGCCTGGCGGATCATGACACCTGACGGATCGACGCCGACGCAGCGTCCGGTCGGCAATTTTTCGGCCAAGATCGCAAGCCCAACACCAGGGCCAGATCCGATAACAAGAACGGCGTCGCTGGCCCGAGGCGCAAGAATATCAACGGCTTCAGCCTCCGCCTCAGCATTTCTTGCGGCCATGATCCGGGCGACAAACGCACCGGAGACGCCATCGAACATCGCCTTTGACATTGATCGATCATTTGTCAACCTAGGTGACAAAATACGAAAGCGCTCGCAATTGTCAATCAGGGTGACGGAATGGCGGCTGCAATTACCGGTTTGATCGAAGAGATTGTGCAGGCGTATCACCGCCTGACGCGGGCGTCCGACCAGCTGCATGCGAAGCTTGGGCTAACGACCGGCATGCGCTCGGTCCTGTTGACGCTGGAGAATGGCCCCCCGCTTACCATCTCGGCAATCGCAGTGCAGCGCTCGGTCTCGCGGCAATTCATGCAGCGTCTTGTTCAGGACATGGTGGGGGGTGGGTGGTTGTCTCTTGAGATCAACCCTGAAGACCGCCGCGTTTCGCTCGTTGCACCAACGGCGAAGGCGAGACGGGCAATCGTGAAGCTCCGCAAGGTGGAAACGCCGCTGTTCTCCGAGCTCCAGTCGCATTTTTCGCAGGCCGACCTGACCCGTGCAACGGATGTCTTGAAACGCATCAACGTATTGCTAAGCGCGTAATCTCCAAACGCAAACGGCGGCTCCGGGGAGCCGCCGTTCATGTGGTTGACTGCGGGAGAAGGTCAGCCCGGCTGCGGTTCGGGTTCCGCGCCGCCAAAGCCCTCGTCGGACTTCGGCTTCTTCTTGATGACCGGCACCGCCGAGGTCGGACCAACGGGCGTATCGTCCGGACGATCCGGACGCTTGCCCTTGATCAGGTCGGAGATCTCCTCGCCCGACAGTGTCTCGTATTCGAGCAGGCCTTCGGCCAGCGTGGTCCAGTCCTCTTTCTTCTCGGACAGGATGCGGCGGGCTTCTTCCATGCCGCCGACAACGAGACCGCGAACTTCTTCCTCGATCTTGCGCGAGGTTTCCTCGGACACGTGGCTCGACTTGACCAGCTGGCTGCCCAGGAACACTTCGCCCTGGTCCTCGGCGTAGTCGACCGGACCGATCGAATCCGAGAAGCCCCAGCGCGTGATCATCGCGCGCGCCAGCCGTGTCGCCTGGTGGATGTCGGACGCGGCGCCGGCAGTGACGTTGTCGTGGCCGAAGCGCAGTTCCTCCGCCACGCGGCCGCCCATCATGATGGCGAGGCGAGAAAGCATCTCTGTCTTGTTCATCGACAGCTTGTCGTCGGTCGGCAGCTGCATGACCATGCCGAGCGCACGGCCGCGCGGAATGATGGTCGCCTTGTGGACCGGATCGGCCGCCGGAACGTTCAACGCCACGATGGCGTGGCCCGCCTGTGCCAGGCCGTCAGTTCCTTTTCCTTCTGGCTCATCACCATGGACTTGCGCTCAGGCCCCATCAGGACCTTGTCCTTGGCGTCCTCGAACTCGCGCATGGAGACCGAACGCTTGCCGCGGCGGGCGGCGAGCAGGGCGGCCTCGTTGACGAGGTTGGCGAGATCGGCGCCGGAGAAGCCCGGCGTGCCGCGCGCGATGGTCTTCGCGTCGACATCCTTCGCCAGCGGCAATGTTGCGCATGTGGACCTTGAGGATCTTTTCGCGGCCGACGATGTCAGGTTGCCGACCGTCACCTGACGGTCGAAGCGGCCCGGACGCAGCAAGGCGGGGTCGAGCACGTCAGGGCGGTTGGTCGCCGCGATGATGATGATGCCTTCATTGGCCTCGAAGCCGTCCACTCGACCAGAAGCTGGTTGAGCGTCTGCTCACGTTCGTCGCTGTCGCCGCTCAGACCGGATGGCGCCGATGGCGGCCGACCGCATCGATCTCGTCGATGAAGATGATGCAGGGCGCGTTCTTCTTCGCCTGTTCGAACATGTCGCGCACGCGGCTGCCGACGCCCACGAACATCTCGACGAAGTCGGAGCCCGAAATGGTGAAGAACGGCACGTTGGCTTCGCCCGCGACCGCGCGCGCGATCAGCGTCTTGCCGGTGCCGGGCGGGCCGACCAGCAGCGCGCCCTTCGGAATCTTGCCGCCCAGGCGCTGGAACTTGGCCGGGTCCTTCAGGAACTCGACGATCTCTTCCAGCTCTTCCTTGGCTTCGTCGACGCCTGCGACGTCATCGAACGTCACGCGGCCGTGTCGCTCGGTCAGCAGACGCGCCTTGGACTTGCCGAAGCTCATGGCCCGGCCGCCGCCGCCTTGCATCTGTCGCATCAGGAAGAACCACAGGCCGACGATGAACAGCAGGGGCAGGGCCGAAATGATGTAGCTCAGGATCGTGCCGCCGGACTCGGTGTCCTCGACCTTGACGTTGACGCCCTTCTTCTGGAGCTCGCTGGCGAAGTTGAGCTCCATCTCGCGGAACACGGCGACCACGCGCTGGCCATCCACCGTCGCGCTGACCTTGTTGCCCTTGATGGTGGCTTCCTTGATCCGGTTGCCGTCCACCTGCTGGACGAAGTCCGAATAGGAGATTTCACGCGCTCCGCCCGGTCCGGACGAGGTGGTCATCACCGTGACCAGCGCAATCAGAAGGAACAGGACGACGCCGAGGAGCGCCATATTGCGCATGTTCATGCACACGGGCCTTTCAAGTGGGCTTTGGCCTCAGAAGATAGGCCCGATAATCCACGAAAACGAGTGCTGAACCGTTAAGCGGCTGTCACTTTCCTGCGTCTTTTCGCCTGAGAGGGCGGCCGGATGGTCAACCAGACGTTCAAATCGACAGAAGACGTAGGTCCGGCGGGGCGAGAAGGCGGCTGGCCCGGTCCCAGCTGATCCCGATCGCGGGCGGCTGTCCCTGCCGGGGCGGAGCCCGTCCGAAGCCCAGAAGGGCGTTTTCGCGGGTGCGAATTCTGGCCCCGCCGAGGGTTGTTCCCCGCGCCAGAGCCGGGTCCAGCCAAGCGATCCGTTCTTCCAGCCGGGCGAGCGCCGCGCTGCGAGGCGCCGCCGCGCCGCCGCCCGCCGCCATCACCATGGCTTCGAGAAACCGCCGCCAGGCTTCCGCGCCAACCTGCTCGCGCGCCGCAAGCGGGATCAGGCGCTCCTCGCCCGTCGGCTGAAGTTGCTGCAATAGCCCATGCGCCGCGCGCGCGGTGGCGACGCGCAGCTCCGCCAGCCGGTCCATGATCCCGATGATCCGGTCCCGCCGGTGTGGATCGAGCTGCTGCACCAGCCGTCGCATGCGCACGCGTTCGAACGCTTCATTGGCGTTCGACGGATCCTCGATCCAGCGGACGCCGCGCGCGCGGAGTTCGCTGCGCAGGTCCTCGCGGCTGAAGGCGAGCAGCGGACGAACCAGCGTGAGACCGTCTCCCTCCGGCCAGACAGGAGAGGGCGCGAACGGCATCGGACCAGCAAGGCCGTACCAGCCCGAGCCCTGCCGTGCGCGCATCAGGAAGGTCTCGATCCGGTCGTCCCGCGTGTGGCCAAGCGCGATACGGCTGACGCCCTTCTCCCGCGCCCACGTTGCGAGCAGGGCGTGGCGCGCTTGCCGCGCCCTTGCCTGGCTGACCCGGCCGTCGCCTGTGCGCGTCCATCGCAATGTTTCATGTGGAACGCCCAGCGCCTCGGCGGCGCGCTTCACCTGCCGTGCTTCCTCCGCCGCTTCCGCGCGAAGGCCATGATCGACGGTGACGCACAGGATGCGGACGCCATCGGAAGTGCGGGCATGATCGGCGGCCAGCGCGAGCAGCGCCATCGAATCCGAGCCGCCAGACACGGCGACGGCGAGCGTGCGGTCGCCGGCGCTTTCGTCAGCGAGGGCGAACGCCCGCGCTGCACGCTGCCTCAGGGATGTCTGTGCGGCCGGACTATCTGGCGCCGAGGATTTCACGTTCGAAGATTTCGACCAGCTGCCGCCAGATGTCGAGCGTGTCCTCGAGATTGTCGGCGGTGACGCCGGCGTCGAGGTTCACGTCCATCTGCAGCTTGGCCTGCGACTGGTCATAGGTCACCCGCACATAGCGCCATTTGGCGTTGAAGGCGTTGGCGCTGTCGCCGGTCAGCGTGGCGGGGCGGGGGACCTGCACGATCAGCTGGACCGAATTGCAGAACGACCCGTTCTCGCACTCGTAGAACTGCATCAGGTAGTCGCTGCGGGATATGCGGCCAGCGATCACCGGGTCGCCCTTGGCGTCTGAACGCAGTTCCACGCGATAGCCGGTGCGCTCCATGAAGCGCGCGATGCCCGCCGGGTCGGACGCATCGAACATGCCGCCGCGCACGCGTTCCGCCGAAGGCGGCTGGCTGAGGGCGGCCGGGGCGGCGAACGCCGTCACGGCGGCGAGGAGAGAGGCTGCGAGGCCGAAGGCGCGTTTCTGCAACTGCACGAATCAACCCGTCTGTTTCTGGCGAATGCCCAACCCTGTCATGTCCAGATTCAGGTTGGCTATTCCTGAACGACGTCTTTCGCCAATCCCGGCGGCCGGTCTGTTCCGATGATCAGGAGCACTTGGCCTGCTGGCGTTCCTGGCTCGCGAGCTGTTTCGCGACGGCCGGCGCCTTGGGGAAGTTCTGCGACATCAGCGCCAGCGTCCGGCAGGCCTGGGCGTTGTTGCCCAGCAGGCGGAGCGAGCGCGCCAGCTTCACCAGCCCGGTCGGCGCGTTGGCGGATTTCGGATAGTCCTTGATCAGCTTGCCATAGGCGGCGGCGGCGTCCGTGAAATTGTCCTGATAAAGCAGGGACTCGCCAAGATAGTACTGGGCGTCCCCCGCCTGCTGGCTTTTCGGATACTTGGTCAGGAATGCGCCGAACGCGGCCTGTGCGCCCGGAAAGTTACCTTCGTTGAGAAGGAGCGCCTTGGCGTGATCGAACAGGGCGCTTTCATCCTCAGGCAGGGCGGCGACGTCGACAGCGGCGGACGGGCCAGCCGGCGTCAGCGAGATGGCGCCGCCGGCGCTGGCGTCCTGCGCGGGGGCGACCCCGGCGTCGGTCAGCCGGTCCTCGAGCGCCTCGACCCGGCTTTTCAGGGCCTCGATTTCGGCCTCGGCCCGGCGGCGGCCGGTGTCGGCGTCTTCTGCGATGCGGCGGGCGTCACCCAGCGCGGCGCCGAGGGATTCGGCCCGGTCGATCGCGCGCTTGAGATCGGCTTCCAGCGCCTCGACGCGCACGCGCAGCTGTTCGACGGCCGGATCCGGCGCCGCGACATAGGGCTGGGACGAGAAGACCTGAGCGTCAGCCCGGGGCGCCATCAGGGCGCAGAGCGCAAGGGCCGCAGCCGCCAGGAGAAAATAGGAAAGAAAAACCAGCCTCTGGGCTGGCTGGGTTGCAGCAATTGCGCGCGCACGGCGGCGTCGCATGAGAGCTGCGCGTTGCTGGAGCGTAGGGAGCTGCGAGCGTTTCATGTCCGGAAAGCTATCCGCCGCCCGTGCCTGAATTAAGGCAAGCCGGGCGGCGGACTGCAGACTGGCGGTTAGCTGATCGCTTCCACGATCACGTTCGTGAAGGCGTTCCGGTTGCGGGCCCAGGCGGCCTCGTCATGACCCGGATCGAGTGGCTTGCTCTTGCCGAACGAGATCGTCTGGATGCGCGCGGCGGCGATACCCTGAGCCTTCAGGTATGACGCAACGGCTTCGGCCCGGCGGGCGCCCAGCGCGATGTTGTAGTCCTGGGTGCCGCGCTCGTCGGCGTGGCCCTGAACTTCAACGCGGGTGGACGGGTACTGCTTCAGCCAGGTGATCTGGGTGGTGAGCGCGCGGCGGTCTTCGTCGTCCAGATTGTACTGATCGTAGTCGAAGTAGACGCGGTCGGTCGCTTTCGCAGTAAAATCAGCGCGCGAGCCGGCGGCCGGGCCCGGAGGCATCGGCGGCGGGGTCGGCGGGGCCGGCGGCGGCGTGACCCGCGGCGGCGTCACAACGGCAGTTTCGGTCGGAGCCGGCGTGGGCTCCGGCTCGGGCGGATTCGAGGCGCACGCTGAAACGGTGATGACCACCGCCGTGGCGAGCGCTGTAAGACTGATTGACCGCATCATTGTAGGCTCCTTGTTCCGTTCCCTGCGCGCCCCCAAGAAGGCGCGTAATCCGATCCCCGACACTACCGGTGAATTGCAATGGATTTGCAAGCCCGGAGAGCGCGATGCACTCCTGAAGCAGCAATATACTTCGGAGGTTTTTGTGGCAAAGAAGAGGTAAGATTGCAATCAAGTAATGATTGGCGGCGCCTGATTTTCATTGCTTTCAACAACCTCCCGCGACCTGTTGCAAAACAGACGCGCTCTTCTTTCCTGAACAGTTTCCATTCTGCTGATCGGAAACTGATCAGTATACGATCCTAGTTCAACAGCGGACCCCACGTCGGGTTGGTGGCGTCCCGCGGCGTCGGCACCCGCCGCACATTCCGGGCGGTGAGGTCGACGCTGTAGAGTTTCGGTCCGGCGCCTTTCGAGGCGGTGCGCTGGAAGGCGATCACGCGGCCGTTGGGCGACCAGCTGGGCGCTTCGTCCTGATAACCGTCGGTCAGCACGCGCATGCCTTTTCCATCCGGCTGGATGACGCCGATGGCGAACTGGCCGCGGCGCTGGATGGTGAAGGCGATCCAGTCGCCCCGCGGCGACCAGACCGGGTCGCCAAACCGGGCGCCCTGTTCGAACGTGATGCGGCAGGCCGGTTCGCGCGCACCCGATCCCGGGCACTGCATCGGCTCGCCATTCTCGTTCATGATATAGAGCTGCGGGCCAAGGCCGCGGTCGGACTCGAACACGATCCGCTTGCCGTCCGGCGAGAAGGACGGGGAGGTGTCGACGCCGCTGTCGCGGGTCAGCCGCCGCTCCGAGCTGCCGCCGCGGGCCAGGTCCATCACATAGATGTCCGTATTGCCGCTGATCGAGCGGGCGAAAGCGATCGACCGGCCATCAGGCGAGAAGCGGGCGGAATACTCCATCGTGCCGGGGTTCTCGGCGAGGATTTCCTGCCGGCCGGTGCTGATGTCGTAGAGATAGGTGCGCAGCAGCGTCGCCTGCGGATACTTCGGATCCGGGACATAGGCGCCGTAGAGGATCAGTTGCTGGGTCGGCGAGAAGCGCGGGTTGATGACGGCGCTGAAGCCCGAGAGCAGGAATTCGGCGTTGGCGCCGTCCTGATCCATGATGGCGAGGCGGCCACGCAGCGTTTCCTCGCCGGGCGTCTTCGAGACGAAGGCGATGCGGCTGTCGAAATAGCCAGAGTCGCCGGTCAGGCGGGAATAGACATCGTCGGCAACCTTGTGGGCGAGGCGGCGCCAGTTGAGCGGCGTCGGCGCCGAATACTCGCGCGCGAAGATCTGTGACTGGCCATAGACGTCATAGAGACGGAACTGGACGGTCAGCGAATTGGTGTTCGCGCCCGGATTGACGATGACCTTGCCGACGACCAGCGCCTGGGCGGCGACGCCGGCGACCGACCAGTCGCCGAAGGTCGGCGATACGGCGATGTCGAGATTGCGCTCGATGAAGGCGGCCTTGTCGACAAGCGCAAACGCGGTGGTCGAGGAGAGGTCTGCGCGCAGCACGTCCGACAGGTCGCGCGCGGCGTCGGCGGCGCCAGGACCTTCGGCGTCGAAATCCGGAATGGCGATGCGCATGGGCACATATTCCTCGCCCACCACCTGAACCTTCAATTGCGCATGGGACGGCCCGGCCGGCGTCAGCGCGGCGAGCGCGAGCATCATGATGGTGAGTAGGCGCATGGCGGTTGTCCTCCGCTTGGATTCACGTGCTCGGTCGGCGCGGCTCATGGCGCGCCGATCCGGTCATTGTGTTGCAATTTTTGGCACAAATTCGATGTCAATGTACTGAGGTTGCGGCAACTGGAAGTATTCCTCAGGCACGCGCCAGCCGAGCTTGTTGCACATGTCGAGCGCGCGGCGGGCGTGCTGTACGAATGTCTGCAGTGGAATGTCGCCGGTGGGTTCGCGGCTGGGGCTTATCAGCTGGTAAGGCTGCGAGAACTTGCCATTACGGCCAAACCAGACACGGAACGTCGCCTTGAGGCGGCGCGCGTCAGCCATGTCGCTGTGGTCGGTCCAGCACCTGTTTCCGACAAGCTGCGACCGGATGAAGTCGGTGATCGACGCCGTCATCCGCTTCATGTCGCCAACGCCAATGCGGGGCGCTCCGTTGCTGGCGCTGGCGGGGCTGGCGTTCGGGTTTGTGCGCTTGGGCGCGGGCGTGTCCTTCGAGACGCTGGCGAGAATGTCGTCCAGCTCGCTCGACAGCGATTTCGATGGCGGCGCGGGCGTCGCCTTGGGTTTGTCGGGCTTGGGTTGCGGCTTGGGCGCTTCCGGCTTCGGCGGGTCCAGCGCGACCGTATCTTCCGGCTCGGGCGGGGCGGTTGGCGCGGCGGGTGCGGGAGCGGCTTCGGACTCCGCCTCGACAGGCTCGTCCTTCTCCTCGACCTTCTCGATCACCGGGGCGACGTTTGTCGATTCCGCGATCGAGACGAGTTCGATCGGAATGTAGACCATCGGCGCGCTCTCGATTTCCGAGGTCGCGGCCGGGATCATGATCACGCCAGCCAGCACGGCGCTCGCATGCGCCAGCAGCGAGAAGAAGGCTGATGGCAGCGAGGCGCCAGAGAGGGAGGTGGGGGGAGGGCCTGCACGCATCGCGTCGCGGTCAGCCTCCCTCGCGGATACGCCGCGCCTCGTTCGGATCGACAGGAAGCCCCGCATTCCTGAAGCCCGATTCCTGAAGCAGCGCGAGGACCGACACGACGATGCCATAGGGCACCGCCTCGTCGGCGCGCACGAACACGCGCTTCTCCAGATTGTTCTCGGCCAGCGCCTTCAGCATGGGCGCAAGCTCCTTGAGGTCGATCGGCTCTTTCTGCTGGCCGACATAGACATTGGCCTCGCGGTCGATGGTGACGACCAGCGGGCGTTCGTTCTGATCCTTGAGCTGTTCGGCGTTCACCTTGGGCAGCGTCACGGCGACGCCGGTCGCCAGCATGGGCGCGGTAATCATGAAGACGACCAGCAGCACCAGCATGACGTCGACCATCGGCGTCACGTTGATGTCCGCGATCGGCCGCTTGCGGCTGCCGCGTCCCCTGCCGGACTTGATCAGCATCGCCATGATCAGGCGTCCTTGCGCTCGTTGAGACGGCGCGAGAGCCGCACGGACACATCCTGCGCGAAGGTCGACAGCCGCTCGGTGAAGGCCGACACGTCGCTCGAGAACTTGTTGTAGAAGATCAGCGCCGGAATGGCCGCGAACAGGCCGAGGCCGGTGGCGAACAGCGCCTCGGCGATGCCGGGGGCGACAACGGTGAGGTTTGTCTCGCCCTTGGCTGCGATGTCGCGGAACGAGTTCATGATGCCGACGACCGTGCCGAGCAGGCCGATGAACGGCGACGCCGAGGCGATGATCGCCAGTGTCGGCAGGCCCGATTCGAGGCGCTGGGTTTCCCGGTTGATGGCGGCGTCCATCGACGTCGTGGTTCGCTCCACGATCTGGCGGTTCTGATCATCGCCCGGCTGGCCGCGGCGGCTGTCGCGCCATTCGCGCTGGCCGGCGGCGAACACGCGCGCCATCGATTCAGCGGTGCGATCGCCGACGCGACCGTCCATGTCCTCGAGCGGCTGGCCGGACCAGAAGGCCTGTTCAAGACGTTTGGCGCGCGAGCGCACGGCCGACACGGTGAACCACTTGTCGATGGCGACCGCCCACGACCAGACGGAAGCGAGCGCCAGGATGATCATGACGCCCTTGACGATCGGGTCGGCCCGCATGAACAGGGCGAACAGCGAATAGTCAGCTGTCGCTGCTAGGGCGTCGGGCAGGGCTTCAGGCATACGGGCCTCTCATAGTCGGGCGACACCACTGAACCGCTTGCAGATGCGCCCCTTTTCGCAAGCTTAGAGCACGGCTTCTGGTTTCGAATTTAGGCGAGATGAAGGACAATACCGGCGATTCCCCGGGGCTTCAGAGGCCTTTCAGGGAGTGTGACTTGTAAGCTTCCCAATGTGCCAATTCGGTTGCGGAAGGTTTACGAACCCTACCATCGGGATGAATCGCGACAGCAACAACTTCGGCTTCCGCGAGCGCAACGCCATCACGTGTGATCGATTGCCTGAAATTGAGGCGTGGCCCCTTCATGCCCTCGAACCGGGTGTGGATCACCAGCGCGTCATGGATGCGCCCAGGCGCGCGGTAATCGACGGTGATCCGGGTGACGGCGAAGGCGCCATGGTCGGTCCGGTCCGGCGGCGTACCCATGACACGCAGCATTTCCGAGCGTCCCCGCTCGAAAAACCGCAGGTAGTTGCCGTGGTAAACAACGCCGGTGAAGTCCGTGTCCTCATAATAGACCCGGACCGGAAGCAGGTGCTCGCCGTTCTCGATGCGGCCGATGGAGGGCGTGTCGTCTGTCATGATTGCCGGATAATCGACCCGGCGCGGGGTTCAAGGCAAATGCGGGAACTGGGTCCCAAAACGGACCTGTTGGGCACCGGACGTAGCGTCAGGAGTCGATGACGCCCGTCACGTTTTTCCCGTCTTCGTCCAGGACGGCGATCACAAATCCGCCAGACGGGTGTTCCTCGATCCGGTACTCGGCCGGATTGCCTCCGTCCTCGATGATTTCGGCAAGCGCCCTCTCGGCATCCTTCCGGAGCCGGAATTGCCGCGGCGAAGACAGGCCAGGCATGGCGCTCACCAGTCATCTCTCTCGGGGTCGAAAATCGCACACGGCAAAGGCAGCCCCTGCCAGCGCCGGGAACCACATTCCCCCGCAAACCCTGAGGAACTTATGCACAGGGACCGAGAAGAGTCCTTGCTGAAAAGCAATGTGGGAACTGATTCGGTCCGCCTGCCCGCCGCCAGGGCGGCCCGATTGAACCGAGTTGACATCCCATGCTCTCTCCCGGGCAATGAAGCGGGAGCGCGGGGCGGCTCCGTGCGGGAGCGAGCGTGGCGGGCAAGGGGACCGGAAGGAAGCGTGGCGGCGTCTGGCGCTGGCTGACGGCGCCGTTCAGCCTGCGCGGTCTCGCGGGCTTTGCCCTGTGGGGTTTCATCGGCCTGTCGGTGCTGGCGACCGGTCTGGGCTTTGCCGATCTGCGCGCCGCCGGAACGGATGCGAGCGAACTCAGCGCCGTAGAACTGGCGTTCACAATCGCCACCACGCTCTTTGTCGTAAGCGCCATGGTCGTGGCGTTGCACCATGTCGTCGCGCCGGGAACGCGCTGGCCGGTGAGGGCGCTGTCATTCGCTTTCTATCTCGTCTTCGCTCTGTGGTCGGTCGGGTTCGGCTATGGCTTCTTCTGGAAGGAGCTGGCCGGGCAGGAATTCACTGAGCGCCAGTTCGAGCGCGCCATTACGGATCTTTCGGCGTCAGTCGGCCGGACCTCGGCGGCGCTTGAACTCTCCGAGCGCGTAACGGGCGAAGCCGCCGCGCTTGCCGCACAACGCGCGCAGACCGAAGCGCGCGAGGGACGCACCTGCGCCAACAAGCCGGGCTCGACCCCGGGCGAGGGGCCGCTGATGCGCAGCCGCTTTGCGTTCGCTGATCGCGCCCGCAATCTCGGCGATGAAGTCCGCACGGTGTGGGTTGCGCCCGTGGCGGAGCAGCGCGCGCGCCTTCAGCGCCAGGTCGATGCGCTGGTGAAGCGGGCCCCGCCCGCCGCAGCGGCAGACCTGCCAGCCGAAGAGCGCACGTTGCTGGATCAGCTTGCGCGCGCCGCATCGCTGCCCGCTGGCGAGCGGCGCAAGCTATTCACCGGCCTGCATGAAGACGCGCGCGCCTTTTCCGCCGCCGCCAACGGCCTGCGGGCGCTGCATGCCGACGCCTTCAGCGACCGCATGCGCCAGCTTGCCGCCGAAGTGGGGCCGGATCCCGCGCGACCCGGCAGCCCCGATCCGGCGCGGGCGGCCGATCCCGGCTATTGCTGGGATGTCGTGCTCCACGACAAGCTCAGCGCCGCCGCCGCACAGCTGCGCGCCGTTGAAGATGTGGCGGCGCCCGACTTCGAGTTCCTTGAAGGTCCCAAGGCGACACGCGCCGCTTTCTTCGGTCTGGTCGGCTGGCTGGCGGGCGCGGCAGGCATCGACATTGCGGGCGATGACGCCTTCGTCTTCGACGACAAGGCCTTCCTCGCCCTGTTCGCATCAATCGCCGTCGATCTTGGCATCGTCTTCCTGACGCTCATCGGTCTGGCGCGCCGGCCGGAGGAGGAAAGCGTCGCGGCGCTGGCCGAAGGCACGGGTCAGCCATCCCCGCCGCGTCTCTCCGGCATTCTGGACGGCTAGGCTATTCGGTCGGATAATTCTGGAAGTAGGGCTGCGCCTCTTCCAGCACGCGCGCAAACGACGGCCGCGTCATCAGGCGTTCGAGATAGCGCGCGGCGCCGGGATGCCGGTCGCCAAAGGGCGCGACCTGATTGGCGTAATAGAGCGCGGGCGCTGCGGCGCAGTCGGCCATGGTGAAGGTGAGGCCCGTCGCCCAACCGCCCTCGGCCATGTCGCGATCGACCAGCGACAGCGCAACTTCCATCTCGTTGCGCCAGCGCTCGACGCCGTGCGGGTCCTTCGCTTCGGCCGGGCGCAGCCGATCGCCGACGATGCGCTGCATCTTGTCGTGGATGTAGAGATCATAGAACCGGTCGGACAGGCGCACGCGCAGGGCAAGATCGCGGTCGGACGGGATGAGCCGCGCCGCGCCAGGATTCTTTATCGTGATGTATTCGATGATGATGCTCGATTCCGGAAAGCCCTTGCCGGCCTCCTCATCGACCAGCACCGGGAACTTGCCCAGCGGCGTCATGCGGATGAAACGCTCGCGCGCATCGGGGTCCGCAAGATCGACGATCTCGCGCTCGAACGGCGTTTCCGTCTCGTAGAGCGCGACGAGGGTCTTCCAGCAGTAGGATGACAGGGGATGGTAGTAGAGCCGCAACGCCATATCGTCCTCACTTCCTTCAACCGCCATAGTACGGGTCTGGCTCCGTGTATACGCGAGGGCAGCCACCGCTTCCGTCGCTGCGCGCCGTATCGTGATAGCTGGCCTGGGTGTGAGAAATACCGCTGAAAACTGTGCGATCAGCAGGTTTTGGCGCCTGTCCCTCTGGCTTGCGGCGCCCGGAGCATGTCATCCTTCTTCTTCAACCGTTCGGGGACGATCCATGTTTCGCATCATGCTTGCGGCTGCCGCCGCGCTGACGATTGCCTTGCCCGCCGCTGCACAGGACGCTGGCGCGCTTGTGGGTGATCCTTGGCAGTGCCGGTCAACGTCGCTCATCGGAGATCCTCCCTCGAATATCGTGCTTGCTTTCGGGGATGATGACGACCTGATGGTCTCCTTCTCCATGGAAATGCCGGTCGACAACGGCACGGTCGGCGTCGAGTTCGATCTCGCGGGAGAATGGCGGCTGGACGGGTCGACGATCCAGATGGAAGCGTCTGACTTCACGATGATTGGCGCCTGGTTCAATGGCGAGGCCATGTCGGACGAGGACACTGACGCAATCGCCGATGGCCTCGAAACCGAGTTCAGCGATTTTTCGGCCGAAAGCGACATCGCCTATGTGGCCGCGCACGCGCTGGTTCTGGACGAGCCGGAAACATCGATCAGCTGCTGGCGTTAGGCGCGTTACTTCGCCGGAGCGGGCAGGGCGGCGCGCGGCTCTACCCTGAGCGTTTCCGGAATCGGACGGTCCGGCGTCCACAGCCAGCCGCCCCGGCGGACCGGCGCGCCGTCGGCGCCGGGTTCGACCTCGCCCTCATAACGGCGGCCATCGGCGGCTTCGAGCACGCCGAAGCCCGAGGCTTCATCGCCGCGCCACTGGCCTGACCAGACCAGCCCGTCGCCCGACTGGCCAACGCCATGGCCGCTGCGGCGGCCCTCCGTGAATGCGCCGCGATACGATGCAACGACTTCGCCATCATCAGCCAGGAAGGACATGACCCCGGCGCCGTGCGGCCGGTTGTTCATCGTCTCGCCGGAATAGACCGTCGCCTTGCCCCAGGCGAGCGCGTTGGGATGCTGGGCTGCCGCTTCGATGGCATGCTGGGCGGCGAGCTTGGCCTGCCACGCATGCTCGCGCGCCTGTGTGACCGCATCCTGATAGCGCACATCGACCGAAGCGAGCGGGAAGGCGCTCATCTGGTTGATCGCATCCATCTTGCCGAGTTCGGCCTGCAGCGATGTCGCCTCGCTGCGCAGTTTGACGAGATCGTTCTCCAGCCGCTTTGCCTTGCGCTCGAACTCGTCGCGTTCGCGTTCCATGCGGTCACGGGCGCGCTCGGCTTCTTCCGCGCGGCGGCTCGCCTGATCGAGGCGGAGTTCAAGATCGTCTGCGTCGAGCGCGAGGCTCGCCTTGCCCAGTTTGCTGCGCAGCTGCTCCACGAACCGCGCCCACCGTCGCGATCCGGTGTCTATGTCTTCGGCCGTCAGCCGCAAGGCGCCGGCGTGTTGCGGGAAGTCTCCCGGTCCTGCCTGCACGACAATGTCGCACTGCGGCGGTAGCGCCATGCCGCCATTCGCGGCGACCAGCGTAAGCGCGATTGCGGGATGCTCGGGATCGGGATCGACCGCGCTGGCGTCGGCCGTTTCGACCTTGAGATCGCCCAGCGCGTTTTCCATCCGGCGGCGGAAGTCGCCGTCGAGTTCGGGATCCCAGTAGAGATGAAGTCGGCGCTCGCCGGCCATGTCGTCCCCGATCAGCGGGGCGACACTGCCATGGCTGCGGTGCGGGCGGAAGATCGCCGGGCAGCGGCCCAGCGCCGCCATATGCCGAAGATGCGCGGGCCATCCACGATGTAGCGCCGCCACATCCGTCCCGGCTCGGAAGCGAGACGATGTAGCCATTCGAGCCTGGCCCGCTGCATCCACGTCGGCGCACGCCTGGTCTCGCCTGAGAGGAATTTCAGCGCCGCACCGCAGCAGATCGCAACGCCTGTGCAACCGGCTTCGCGCGCCTCGCGCGCAATCATCTCCTGCTGCGGCGAGCCGACGGCGAGGAAGACGTAATGCGCCGGGTTGCGGCGGATGAAGTCGACGCAGGCCGCGCGCGCCGCCGCATCGTTTCGCAGATCGCGCGGCGCATCGAACCAGCGCAGGTCCTTGAGGCCGAAGTCAGCGCGAAGTCTTTCAGCCTGCGCCTTCGATCCGCCGACAACAAGAACGGTGTCGGCCGGTCTGATGTGGCCAAGGAACAGGAGCTCGACAATGTCGGCGCCGGGCGCGCAGGGCAGAGCCAGCCGCGAGGCGCGCGCGAACAGTTCGAGGATCCGGCTGTCGCAGAGCGTCAGCCACGCGCCATCATAGAGCGGCTTCAGCTCCGGCTGACTATTGAGCCGGACCATGTGATCGACATTCGGCGTCGCGACATAGGCAAGGCGTCCGCCGCTGCGCGCACGCTGCGCCATAGCGGCGGCGGCGGCGTGAGCGTCAAGCGTGTCGAACGCAAGACCAAGGAAAGAGAGACGTTGCGATGCGGGCATGGGATATCCTTGCCGGCATCTTAATCCTTCGCGGTTGGCGCACCGTTACCGGAACCTGAAGAATTGGTTTCTGCGCCATCGCGACCATAGCCGTATTTGCGCAGAAGACCGCGCATCTGGTGATAGCTGAGACCCAGGTGCTCTGCGGCCTTCTTCTGGTGGTTGGCGCAGGTTTCCAGCGCCTGTTCGATCAGCTTCTTCTCGAACTCGGCGACAATGGCGTTGAAGTCGACCGGTCCTTCGGGGGCAGCCGCCGGCGGCGGCAGGCTGGCGGGTGCAGGCGGCACAGGCGCGGGTTCTGGCCGCGCTGCTTCGGGTTTGGTTGAAAGCTCCTTGGCGGGCCGCCAGGGCGAATTGAACGGGTCGAGCAGCTCCGCCGACATGGTCACCGGCCCCACCGGCGCGCCATTCGCCTGCGCCGCCATGGTGCGGAAGGTGGCGCGTTCAGCCGCGTTGCGCAGTTCGCGCACATTGCCTGGCCAGTCGTGCTCGCACATCGCATCCAGCGCCTCGCGCGACCAGCCCGGAAAGTCGCCTTCCAGCTCGCGCGCGATGCGCTGACCGAAATACTCGGCCAGAAGCACGACATCCTCCGGCCGCGCCCGCAATGGCGCGATGGTGATGACGTCGAAGGCGAGGCGATCGAGCAGGTCGGCGCGAAAGCGGCCGTCGGCGGCGCGCGCCGGCAGATCGACGTTGGTCGCCGCCACGATGCGCACGTCGCAGTTGATGGTGTCTTCCCCGCCAAGCCGCTGGAACTCGCCGTATTCAACCACGCGCAGCAGCTTCTCCTGCACCTGCAGAGACGCCGTCGCGATCTCGTCGAGAAACAGGGTGCCGCCGTCGGCTTGTTCGAAGCGGCCCTGCCGGCGCTTGGTCGCGCCGGTGAACGAACCGGCTTCGTGGCCGAACAGTTCCGAGTCCAGCAGGTCCTGCGAAAGCGCACCGCAATTCACCTTCACAAACGGCTTGTCCCAGCGGGGCGACAGATAGTGGAGGCGTTCGGCGATCAGTTCCTTGCCTGTGCCGCGTTCTCCGATCACAAGGATGGGCCGCTCCACCAGCGCCGCGAGCGAGACGCGCTCAAGCGTTTCCAGCCAGGTCGCTGACTGGCCGATCAGTTCGGGAGGTGAGGGCGCAGCCATATGGCGAGAAACACCGGGGATTGGTTGTTTTCGCCATATCACGGGTGGCGGATTTCACCAAACAGGTAAATCTGACCGCGGCAGAAATCGAATAATCCAATGGAAATCAGGGCTCTGTAGGGTTACCGGAAAACTGGCACGGCGGTTGCATTCATAGGTTCATGCCGGGGCTACACCGGCGACCACAGGAGCTAAAGATGCGCTACGACTCCCGCCGCGATCCCTACGAGAAGCCCAGCCCACTGGGCCGTTTTGGAAGCTGGCTCGGCCGTCGACCGTTCGAAAGCTGGGGCTTTTTCATCGCCGGCTTCATGATCGCGCGCATCTTCTTCTGACCTCCACCTAATCGGCACCAACACCAACAAGAAGACTGAAACCCGAGAAGGCACGACGAAAGGTTCTGATATGGGCATTTTCTCCAGGCTGTCCGACATCATCAATTCCAACATCAACGCCATGCTGGATAAGGCGGAGGATCCAGAGAAGATCGCTCGTCTCATCATCCAGGAGATGGAAGACTGCCTCGTCGAGGTCCGCTCCGCCGCTGCGCGGTCGATGGCGGACAAGAAGGAATACGAGCGCGACATCGTTCAGCTCGAACAGACCCGTCTCGACTGGGCGGCCAAGGCCGAGCTCGCCGTGGAAAAGGGGCGTGAAGACCTCGCCCGCGGCGCCCTCGCAGCCAAACAGCGCGCCGAGCGCGAGATCGACAGCCGACGCCAGGCCCTCAAGGCGATCGAGGAAGTCTCGGTCCGCCGCCAGGACGACCTGGAGAAGCTGCAGGCCAAGCTGGACGAGGCGAAGTCGAAGCACCGCGCCCTGGTCGTCCGCCGCGAAGCCGCCGAGCACCGGATCGCGATGCGCTCGCGCATCGAGGTCAACAAGGTTGACGAGGCGATGCGCCGCTACAACCAGATCGAGCGCAAGGTCGACGAGATGGAAGCCTATGCCGACCTGATCAATGTCGGCGACCGCTCGCTCGAAGCGCAGTTCCAGGAACTGGCCGCCGAAGAGTCGATCGAGAAGGAACTGGCCGAGCTCAAGCGCCGCCGCGGCGGATCGCCTGCTCCGACGCCGGTTCGCCGGAAAACTGAAGGCGAGGCAGGCTGATGGATCCCGAAACGATCATGGGCATGAGCCTTGGCTTGGTGGCCATTCTCGCGCTCTTCGTCATTCTCCCGTGGATGATCCTCCACTACATCTCCAAGGCCCGCTCCTCGCGGAACCTCACGGAGGATGACGAACGCATGCTCGAGGATCTCTGGCGCTCCGCCCGCACCATGGAACGCCGCATCGAAACGCTCGAGCGCCTGATCGAACCGGAAGGCGCTCCGATGCGCCCGCGGCCCACTCACACTACTCGTGGGGATATCAACTGATGCGTGACGATTACACCTCCTCCCCGAATCCGAAGCGGCTCTACCGCTCGCGCGACAAGGTGATTGCAGGCGTCTGTGGCGGCGTCGCCGACCGGATGGGCTGGGACCCGACCATCACACGGATCGTCGCCGCGCTCCTGCTGTTCGGCGGGGTCGGCTTCATCCTTCCGGTCTACCTGGTGATCTGGGCGATCACGCCCTACCAGCCCTACCGTCCGCGTAACCTTTCGCCCGATGAAGAGCGCTTCTGGACGTCGGTCTCCGACCGCCCCCGCGAGACGTTCTCGAACATCCGGTACAAGTTCAAGGACATGGACGACCGGCTGGCCCGAATGGAACGCGCGGTGACATCCGAGGAGTGGAAACTCCGCCGCGAATTCCGCGATCTGGAAGGCAGATAGACTGACTGACTCCACCCGGCGCAGCGGCTGACAAAAAATCCTCCCCTCCCCAGCCGCTGCGCCGACGACGATCCAGCAAAGAGCCCCGTAAGCAGAAGAAGAGGGACATCATGGCTCGCGGACTTCAGATCAGACTGGCTTGCACCGCCGCGCTTCTTGGCTTCGGCCTTGCCGGCCTCGCCGTGGGCACACGGTTCGGCATCGTGCACCTCAATGCAGGCGAGATGAGCTTTGTGTTCGGCCCCAGCGAAAATGGCCTTACACTGGGCATGGCCCCCCGGGGCTGCCCGCCGCACTGCGGGTTTGACATCAACTGGCAGCCGGTTGCGGCGTTGCGGACGGGCTCGGATGGTTAGGAGATGGACATGAACCTTACAGGTCTTGTCGCCGTCGCTGCGCCTTTCGCCATGGTGGTCGCCATCGTCTGGCTGGTCCAGAAAGGCAAGCTCCAACGCGCCCAGATGCGAAGCGGCATGTCGCGCGAGGACGGCGCCATCATCGGTCAGATGCAGCAGCAGATCGACAAGCTGACGGATCGCGTCGCCGTGCTGGAGCGCCTGCTCACCGACGAGGACCGCCGCCTTGCCCGCGAGATCGACAGCCTTCGGGATCGCGGCCGTCCGCCGGCATGAACGGACCCGACGCAGAGCGGGACAGGGAGAAACGCCCATGACCAACGAAGAACGGCCCGCCAGCCAGACGCCGAAGGACACCCGCAAGGAAGCTGAAGCGCAGCCGCGCTTCAACGAACTGCGCGATGTCCGCCGCACGCCGCTGGGCAATCTCAGGACTGATGAGGAAGCCCGGCTGGCCGCCGAGATCGAGAAACTGCGCGACTGACAGGGCGCGCTGACAGGGGATGGTTGGACACATGCACGATCACGACTGCGGATACCGCAAGAGCCGCGAAGCCTCACGAGCGGAACGCCAGGCCAAGCGTGCAGCATGGCGCGCCCGCTGGGCCGCGCGCCGCGTCTCGCGTGGAGACTGGACGCATTTCAAGGATCCCAAATTCTGGGGTCTCGACGCCGAGAGCATGAACCAGTGGGGCATGGGCTTCGGCGAGTCCAATGACACTGGCGAAGTCGCCAGACTGCAGGCGAAGGTCGCGGAGATGGAGAAGGCCATCGATGCGATGAACCAGCGCATCATCGTGCTGGAGAAGCTGATCGTTGACGATGAGGCGCGGATCGCCCGCGAGATCGACAGGCTGCGCGACAAGCCGGATGGAGACAGACAATGAGCGGAGCGCTGGCGGCTACAATCATATTCAGCGTCATCGCCGTTCTGGCCTTCACCTTTCAGGTCATCCGGATGGCGCTCGCCTATGAGGAAAAGAAGCTGACCCTGAGAGCCGGCAGGGCGGGTTCGGAAGACAAGGCGCGACTCGAGCAGATCGTCGCCGCCAATGAAGCCGAGCTGTCCAAACTGCGTCAGCGCGTCGAAGTGCTCGAGCGCCTGGCGACCAATGACGAGCACAGGTTGTCGCGCGAGATCGCCGGTCTTAGGTCCGACAGATCAACGGTGTGATGAGCGGACGAAGGGATACGGACTGACATGACCACACAAGTAATGTTTGTCGCAATTGCGGGCATGGCCACCTTTCTGCTGATGGTGTTCATGATCGCGAAGGCTGAAACCGAAAAGGCCCGCGCCAAGACCGCAGCTGGCAGCGACAGCGAAGCGGTCAAGCGCATCCTGGCCGAGAATGCCTCGGAGATATCCCGTCTGCGCGCCCGTGTCGAAGTGCTCGAACGGCTTGCGACGGATAGCGACCGCAAGCTGGCGGGCGAGATTGACGATCTCCGCAGGGAAGAGCGGGTCTGATGATTAACCGGCGCGTAAATCGAAACAGGAAGGTAGGATGAGTAATATTGGCCTTCTGATCCCGATCTTCGGCATCCTGTGCGGCATCGTCGGCATCATCGCCGGCACATATGTGAAAGCGCAGAAGATGAAGCTCGAGATGATGCGCGAGCAGCGCACGTCGTCCGTCTCCGAACAGGAAATGATGCGCGAGATCACCCGTCTGAAAGAACGTGTGGCCGTTCTTGAGAAGCTCGCCACGGATGATGACCGCAAGCTCGCCGGCGAAATCGACCGGCTGCGCGGCGAAGATCTGAGGAGATAGCCATGGCCATCGGCGTGTTTGAACTGGTTCTGGGCATCGTCCTCATCGGATCCATTTCCGGCATCGCGACCCAGGGCATCAAGCTGGAGCGCGAGAAGGTCCGCGCCCGTGAACGTGGATCGGATGGCGAAGCCGCCGCGATGAACGCCGTGGTCGGCGATCTCCATCAGGAGGTCGCGCGCCTGAAGGATCGCGTGAAGGTTCTCGAGAAGCTGGTGACCGACGACGACCGCCGTCTCGCCGACGAGATCGAGCGCCTGCGCCGCGATCCGGGACGGCCTAACGTATGACAGGGGAGGACGCCATGTTGTGGATAGCGCTGACGGCGCTGGGCGTCGGCGTGGTTGCGCTGGCGGTGATGGGAATGGTCATCGCCCACTACGTCCATTCCTATGAGCGTGCGAAGCTCGGCAAGCCGGACCCGGCACCAGCCGCACCGCATGATGATGACCTTCGCGATGAAGTTGCGCGCTTGCGCGGCCGGGTCGCGACGCTGGAGCGGCTGGCCACGGATGGCGACCATCGCCTCTCCGCGGAGATTGACCGCCTTTCCCGCGGGGAGGTCAGTTCCCGCGTCTGAGAGCGCGGGCAAGGAATCGCCCGGGGTCAAGGCATTCGGCGACCTGCCGCTCAACCGGCGAAGGTTCTCCGAAGGCTTCCGATGCGACCAGCTCGGCAAGCAGTGGCGCCCACAGAAAGCCACGTGAGCCGAGGCCGCCGATAAGGCGGTGACGTCCTGAAGGCGCCGGCGTGCCGTCCGGCGCCTTTTCCTTTTGGGGCGAGGGTCCCGCGAAAGGCATGCGATCCGGCGTCGTCGCCCGGATGGAGGCGCGCGAGACAATGTCGCCCGGCGCGATGTCGGGCCTGAGGCGCGCAAGCACGCCAAGATTGTGGGTGCGCGCATCGTCCGTCACGCGAGGGTCGCCGTCCGCCGCCTCGAATGTTGCGCCGAACACGAGGCGTCCAAGCGCTCGCGCGGCGTATCCGCCATCGGCGATTGCGAAGGCGGCGCCGTCATCCTCGCAGCTTTCGACCTGGCCAAGCCGGCCTTCCAGCGGCGGCGCATCAATCCCTGTCATCAAAGCGAGACCGATGCCGGCGCACACCACGACGAGGTCCGCGTCCGCATCTTCGGGCGACGCCAGATTGCGACCGCCATGAAAGGCCGCGCCGTCCAGCAGCCGAGGCAGGGCGATGTCCGGCCGGATCGCGACAGCCCCGGCATGCACGAGAGCTTCACCTTCGTATCGCAACAGACCGTCGTCCAGTGGCGGATCATCGCGCAACTTGGCGAAGCGTTGCACCTCGCGCGCCCCACGCGGCAGGTGTTTCGCGTCCAGCCTGCAGGCCGCATCCTCGCCCGTACGCCGCCAGACGCGCCGCGCCAGCAACCACGCCGCGATCAATGCGCGCGCTGTCGGCGTATCCGCCGCATCGAGTCGCGGCATCACCAGCGCCAGCGCGTTTCCACTCGCGCCCGAGGCCGGCGTGGCGGCGTGATCGCAAACATCGACATGACAGCCGCGATCGAGGAACGCCCGCGCAGCCCAGGCGCCGGCCACGCCCGCGCCGATGATCGCCACGCGTTGTGGCGGCGTGACGGGCGCGAAGCGCGGCGATGTCAGGCGCGCTTCCAGCCTTTCCTTTTTGCGGCCATGGCCCGGAACCTTGCTCACCTCGAAACCGAGATCCCCCAGCGTTCGTCTCACATGTCCCGCAACCGTATAGGTCGCTGCGCGCGCGCCGGGCGCGCACATCCGCGAGACCTGCGCCAGGACGTCCTGCGTCCACATGGCCGGGTTCTTCGCCGGCGCGAACCCGTCGAGAAACCACGCATCGGCCGCGCAGCTGGCTTGCGGCAGCGTCTCGGCGACATCGCCGACAAACAGCGTCAGCATCACGCCATCCGGCAGCGCGATACGTTGCGCGCCCAGCGCCCGGTCCGGCCAGTGCTCGCGCAGGATGGCCGACAGCTCGGCAAGCTCCGGCCAGGCTGCATGTATCCGGGCCGCATGTTCGCGCGGGATCAGCGCGCCTTCGAACGACAACACGTTGAGCCGCGCCGTGGCTGAGGGGCGATGCCTGCGCCACAGATCCCACAGCGCCAGAAGATTGAGGCCCGTACCGAAGCCGAGCTCGCCGACCGTGAATTGTTCGCGACCCGCCCAGGCTTCCGGCAGGCCGCACCCGTGCAGGAACACGTCGCGCTTTTCCGAAAGCCCGTCGCCGGAAAAGTAGACGTCGCCATGGTCGCGCGATTGCGGCGCGGCGTCCTCGAAATCGAAATCGAGATCGGGCAAGGGCGGCAAGCGAGCCATGCCGCCTCACATTCCCTTGACTATCCCGGCTCCGAGCTGCTCGCGCCACGCCGTCGTGCGCTCGGGCAGCACGCGTTCCAGCACGTGCGGATCGGCTTCCTCCACCTTTTCGAGCACCTCGTAGGTGAAGGCCGCCTCGCCATCCTTCTTCCAGGAGGCCTGCACATCCTTGTTGACGCACATGCCGCCGCGCAGGCGCATCCACAGTCCGTTCTGCTGCTTGTCGATATTGCGGCTGGCGCCGACCCACACTTCACCGCTTGCCGTGTTGCGCACGGCGAACACGCCGGTCTGCGGCCCGCGCTCGGCGTATTGCTGCATCAATTCCTTGCGTCGCGACTTGTCCATCACGGCTCCGGAATCCAGACGATAGTGTCGCCCTGTTTCTCGACCTTGCCGACGCCCGGGAACGGGAAGTGCGGCGCGAACAGGCGCTGGCCGGAACCCGCCCACTGCTCAAGATACATCTTGCGGCTGGCTTCCGCGGTCGGCGCATCGCTGTCGAACGCGATAGTCCAGTCGGGCCGCTGCACCGAGATCACCGAATGGTGCGCCGTGTCGCCGATAAAGACGAGCGAGGCGTCTCCCGACGTGATCATGTAGCCGGAATGACCGGGCGTATGGCCCGGTATGTCGATCGCCTTGACGCTGGGCGCGACATCCGCGCCCGGCTCGAACGCGTCGACCTTGGGCGTGATGGCGGTGACGATCGGCGCAAGCTGCGCATTGCCCTGCATCACTGTCCATTGCGGGGCCGACATATGCACGGTTGCGTTCGGGAAGGCGAGGGCGCCCTCCGCCGTCACCAGTCCGCCGACATGGTCGCCATGATCGTGGCTGATAAAGATGTCGGTCACGCTGGCCGGATCGACGCCGGCCGCCTGCAGCGAGGCCGGAAGCTTGCCGCCGAAATCGCCCATGGTGGACGCGGCGCCTGTGTCGAACAGCATCACCTTGTCAGCCGTGCGCACGATGAGCGGCTGGATCGACAGGCTGAGCTGATCGGTCGGCAGACCGTTCGCGGTCAGCAGGGCGTCGACATCCGCCTTGGTCTTGTTGACAGCGAGCGTCGTGTTGTCGTTCGGGAATTGCCCGCCGCCGTCGCGCACGGCGGCCGCCTGGAATTCGCCGATCGTGAACGTGTGAACATCGGGTCCCGCCGTGAACGCCGCAATCACCGGCGCGGCGGGCGTTTCCGTTTCAGCCGCCGGGGCCGTCTCGGGCGAGCACGCGGCAAGCGCGACCAACGAGGCAAAGGCGAACGCGGAAATGCTGAAGCGGGTTTTCATGGCTGTCTCCCTGTCCTGTCGTCCGGAGACTTAGGGCCCACGCCTGTTCAGGGCAAGGCTTGGCGGATTACGTCTCGCGCGGGCCGGGCCAGACATCGCGCGCGGCAGGGTCGACGATCGGCATGCCCTTGCCCTCCGCCGCGCGGTGGGGAACGGCGGCCCAGTCGAAATCCTCAAGGCATTTCACGTTGACGCCGTAGTGGTCTGGCATCGAACGCTTCTTGTGGAACGGATAGATGCCGCAGCGCGTGCAGAAGTAGTGCTTCGCAATGCGGGCATTCCATTGATAGAGGCCCAGCCGATCCTCGCCCGCCGTAATGGTCATCCTGCTTTCGTGAACATTGGCCATCAGGGCGTTCCTGCGCGAACACAATGAGCAGTCGCACGAATAAGTCTCGGTTATCTCGGCGGAGACCTCGAAACGGACTGCGCCGCAGTGGCAGGACCCGTGATACGTTGGCATTGGGTGGCTTTCCTTCTGGCTCAGGATTGCACTAATCTTGCCCCGTTGTCAGGCCGATTGCGTCGCGGGGACGTCGCGGCATGGGAGGATGAGATGGGACTGGACTTCGATCTTGCGACCGTTGCAGGGCTCACCGGCCTTGGCGCCAGCACGCTTGCCGCCCTCAGTGCGGCCTTCTTCTTCCGCGGCCTGATTACGCGCGTGCTGACGCAGGTGATCGCGACGACGATTCTGTCTTTCGCCGGGTTCATTGCGCTCTTCCACGTGCTGGGCTTCCAGATCATCCCGCCGCAGGAAATCGCCGGGATCAATCTTCCACGGATGGGCGACAACTTCTCGGTGCAGTCCGCGCCGGCCGCGCCCGCCGTGCCGGGCGGCTACACGATCAAGTCGCCCTGGTCGAAGCAGGAGCCGACGCAGTAGCGCGAGGTTGTCCTCGCGCTATTCAGCCGCCTTCAGTTCCAGCGGAACGGTTAGGCGGCTGAGCACCTCCTTCGGCACGACGTGCACGAAGTTGCCGACCTCGAAGCCCCAGTTCGCAAGGATCGCCTTGGCGTGCGGCGAGGACGTGCGCGCCGCATGCTCCTCGATCAGATCGCGCAGCACCTTGCTCCAGTGGTCGGTCACGACCGGGCGCCAGATGATGGTGTCGGGATTGGCGATCATCTCGAAACGCTTGGCCGGATCGTACAGGAACGCCATGCCGCCCGTCATGCCGGCGCCGAAATTCTCGCCGACCGGTCCGAGGATCACCGCCGTGCCTCCCGTCATGTATTCGCAGCCATTGGAACCGCAGCCTTCGACCACCACCGTCGCGCCGGAATTGCGCACGGCGAAACGCTCGCCGGCCTGGCCCGCCGCGAACAGCTTGCCCGACGTGGCGCCATAGAGAACCGTGTTGCCGAGGATGGTGTTGTCCTTGGCCGTGAACCGCGCCACCGACGGCGGACGGATGATGATCGTGCCGCCCGACAGGCCCTTGCCGACATAGTCGTTGGCCTCGCCGATCACTTCCAGCGTCAGGCCCTTCACGGCAAACGCGCCGAGCGACTGTCCACACGAGCCTTCCAGCGTCACGCGCAGCCTGTCTTCCTGCAACCCATCCATGCCGTACTTGCGGACGATATGGGATGAGGCGCGCGTGCCGATGGCGCGCTGCACGTTCCGCACATGGTAGTCGAGCTGCATCTTCTCGCCGCGCTCGAAGAAGGGCGCGCCGTCGCGCAGGATCTGCGCATCCAGCGCGTCAGGCACCTCGTTGCGCAGCGTCGGCTTGTAGGTGACGCGCGCCTCCGGGTCCGCCCGTACCAGCAGGGGGGAGAGGTCGAGGTCGTCCAGCATGGCCGATCCGCGCGAGACCTGATGCAGAAGGTCCGTACGGCCGATCACCTCGTCCAGCCGCGTGAAGCCGAGATCGGCGAGGATCTCGCGCACCTCTTCGGCGATGAACGTCATCAGGTTGACGACCTTGTCCGCCGTGCCGGTGAACTTGCCGCGCAGTTTCTCGTCCTGCGTACACACACCGACAGGGCAGGTGTTGGAATGGCACTGGCGCACCATGATGCAGCCCATGGCGATGAGACTGGCCGTTCCGATGCCGTATTCCTCCGCGCCCAACATCGCCGCGATCACGATGTCGCGCCCCGTGCGCAGGCCGCCATCGGTGCGCAGCGTCACCTGATCGCGCAGGTTGTTCAGCGTCAGCACGTGATGCGCCTCGGCGAGGCCGATTTCCCACGGCAGGCCGGCGAACTTGATCGACGATTGCGGGCTCGCTCCCGTGCCGCCATTGTGGCCGGCGATCAGGATCACGTCCGCCTTCGCCTTCGCGACGCCTGCCGCAACCGTGCCCACGCCCGAGCGCGAGACCAGTTTCACGCACACGCGGCAGTCCGGATTGATCTGCTTCAGGTCGTAGATCAGCTGCGCCAGATCCTCGATCGAATAGATATCGTGGTGCGGCGGCGGCGAGATCAGCATCACGCCCGGCGTCGCATAGCGGTTCTTTGCGATGAACTCCGTCACCTTGAAGCCCGGCAGCTGGCCGCCTTCGCCCGGCTTGGCGCCCTGCGCGACCTTGATCTCCAGCTCCTTGCACTGGTTGAGATACTCCGCCGTAACGCCGAAGCGCCCCGAGGCCACCTGCTTGATCATCGAGTTGGCGTTGTCGCCATTGGGCAGCGGCTTGTAGCGCTCCCGCACCTCGCCACCTTCGCCGCTGACCGACTTCGCGCCGATGCGGTTCATCGCGACGTTCAGCGTGCCGTGCGCCTCTGGCGACAGCGCCCCCAGCGACATGCCCGGCGTGACGAACCGCTTGCGGATCTCGTTCACCGACTGCACCTCGTGCAACGGCGTCTTCGTCTTCTGCGGTTTGAAGTCGAGCAGATCGCGCAGCTGAACCGTCTTCTTCCGCGCATTCACCAGCTTCGAATACTTGCGGAACGCGGCGTAGGAGTTGGTGTCGCACGCATGCTGCAGCGCGTGGATCAGCTCGCCCGACAGCGCGTGCGCATCGCCCGAGGCCCGCACGCGATAGAACCCGCCCACCGGCAGGACAGCGACCGATGCATTCCACGCCTTGGCGTGGAGGTCGATCGCCTTGCGCTGCAGGCCGGCGAGGCCGATGCCTGAAATGCGGCTGGTCATGCCGGGGAAATAATCCGCGACCAGCGCACGCGAGAGACCCAGCGCCTCGAAATTGTAACCGCCGCGATAGGAGGAGATGACGCTGATCCCCATCTTGGAGAGGATTTTCAGCAGCCCCGCCTCGACGGCCTTCTTGTAGTTGAGCACCACGGCGCCCAGCGGCTTGTCGCCGAACAGACCCTTGGCGTGGCGGTCGGCCAGCGTTTCCTGCGCCATGTAGGCGTTGACGCACGTCGCGCCGACGCCGACCAGCACAGCAAAGTAATGCGTGTCCAGACATTCCGCCGACCGCACCGTGATCGAGCAGAAGGTGCGCAGGCCATGATTGACCAGCCACGAATGAACCGCGCCCGCCGCCAGAATCATCGGAATGCCGGCGCGATCGGGGCCCTGGTTCTCGTCCGTCAGCACGATGTGGCTGCGGCCGGATGAAACCGCCACGCGCGCTTCCTCGCGGATGCGCGCAACCGCATCGCGAAGGGCGACGCCGGGCGATCCGCCGACATCCACCGGGAAGGAACAGTCAATAATGGCGACCTGCTCGCCGATATGATCCAGCATGCGCGTGTACATGCCGTTGGTCAGCACCGGGCTTTCGAGCACGAACACATTCGTCTGCGTCGCGTCTTCCGCCAGAATGTTGCCGAGGTTCTTGAAGCGCGTGCGCAGACTCATCACCCGTTCTTCGCGCAAGGGATCGATCGGCGGGTTGGTCACCTGCGCAAAGTTCTGGCGGAAGAAGTGCGACAGCGGCCGGTGAATATCCGACAGCACGGCGAGGGGACTGTCATCGCCCATCGAGCCGACGGCTTCCTTGCCGTCCTCCGCCATCGGCGACAGGATCAGCTCGACGTCTTCCATGGTCAGGCCGGCTGCATGCTGGCGGCGCAGGAATTCCTGCCGGTCGTTGTAGAGCCGCGCCTCTGGCCCGGGGCCGATCAGCGGTTCGAGCTCGATGACGCTTGAGAGCCAGTCCTCGTAGGGGTGCTTGCGCGCCAGCGTGTCGATCATCGCCTTGTGGTCGTAGAACTTCCCGTCGCGCACATCGACGGCGATCATGCCGCCGGCCGGCACGCGGCCCTTGCGCGTGATCCGCTCTTCATCGATGGCGCACATGCCGGCTTCCGATCCGACAACCAGCACGCCATCCTCGGTCAGCGCATAGCGCATCGGGCGCAGGCCGTTGCGGTCCATGCCCGCGATGGCCCAGCGGCCGTCGAACATGGCCAGCGCGGCGGGCCCGTCCCACGGCTCCATCACCGAGTTGGCGTAGGCATAGAGCGCCTGATGCCGTTTCGGCATGATGCTTTCGTCGCGCGAGATCGGCTCCGGGCAGAGAAGCGTCTTGGCCATCGGGCCGGAGCGGCCCGCCCGCACCAGAAGCTCGAACGCGTTGTCCAGCGCGGCTGAGTCCGATCCGCTCGGCTGGATCACGGGCTTCACATCATCGCCATGCTCGCCGAACACGTCCGAGACCATCTTGATCTCGTGACTCTTCATCCAGTTGATGTTGCCCGAGATCGTGTTGATCTCGCCATTGTGCGCCAGCATGCGGAAGGGCTGCGCTAGCCGCCATTGCGGGAAAGTGTTGGTCGAATAGCGCTGGTGATAGATCGCCACAGCCGACACGAAGCCGGGGTCCTTCAGGTCCAGATAGAAGCGGTCGATGTCCTCGGCGAGGAACATGCCCTTGTAGATCAGGGCCCGCGCCGAGAAGGAGCAGACATAGAGGTCAAGGTTCGCGGCGCGCGCGCGGTTCTCGATGCGGCGGCGGCAGACATAAAGCGCCCGCTCCAGCTCCGGGGGATCGCGGCGCAGCTGGTCGGTGAACAGGATCTGCTCGATCTCCGGCCGCGTCGCATTCGCCTTCATGCCGATGACGGAGGTGTCGATCGGCGGCTGACGCCAGCCATAGATATAGAAGCCGAAGCGCACGACTTCCGTCTCGATGATCGAGCGCGCCTTTTCCTGCGCGGCGAGGTCCGTTCGCGGCAGGAAGATCTGGCCGACGCAGACCTGTTGGTCGTTGCCGATGCTGTGGCCCATGCCGCGCACCGCGTCGCGGAAGAAGTTCTGCGGCACATCCACACGGATGCCGGCGCCGTCGCCGGTCTTGCCGTCGGCGTCGACAGCGCCGCGGTGGAACACGGCCTTCAGCGCGCCGATCGCCATCTCGACGATCTCGCGGCGCGGCGTGCCGTCGATCTGCGCGACAAGGCCGACGCCGCAGGCGTCCTTCTCGTCGGCGGGATTGTAGGCGTCGGCGGCGACAAGCGTGTCGCGCTGGCGTTCGTAACGCTCAAGCCAGGTCTGGCCTTCGGTTTCGTGGGTCATCAGAATCTCTCCTCGCCAAGCTGGCGATGGGGATCGGGAAAGTCGCGGTAGAGGGCGGCCTGGAAGTTGGTCACAAGCGAGTTGACGCCGTGATGGGCGCCTTCCACGGGTTCGTTGCGCGTCGACACGGCCTTGAAGGCCTCGTCGAGCTGGGCGAGGTCGCGCGTCTCGATCAGGATCTGGAATTCGCCAAGGGCAGGGATGCCAAGGCCGAGCTTGCGGCGAAGCAGGCGCCAGGTCTCGATCCGGCCTGTCTTTTTCAGCGAACCAAGGTAGGCGTTCAGCGCCGTGACGAACTCCGCGTCGCGTACACCGGGCCTGAGGTCACAGGAGATCTGATAGACATCCATCGTCCTACTCCGCGGCCACGCGGGCTGAGGCCGCGCGCGCCTTCAGGAAGGCGTCGATCGCATGGGCCGCGTCGCGCCCTTCCTTGATCGCCCACACCACCAGCGAGGCGCCGCGCACGATGTCGCCGGCGGCGAACACGCCCTCCATCGTGGTCATCATGGTGCGGTAGTCGACCTTGACGCCGCCCCACCGGTTGACGGTCAGGGCGGGTTCCGAGAAGTGCGCCGGCAGGTCCTCGGGATCGAAGCCGAGCGCCTTGATCACCATGTCCGCCTTCACATCGTAATCCGAATCCGGAATCTCTTCCGGGGCCTGACGGCCCGAAGCGTCCGGCTGGCCGAGGCGCATGCGCACGGCGCGGACGGCCTTTGCGCCGCCGCCCTTCTTCTCGATGACGGAGAGGGGAGCGGCCAGCCAGTCGAAATTGACGCCTTCCTCTTCCGCATTGGCGACTTCGCGCTGCGAGCCCGGCATGTTGGCGCGGTCGCGCCGATAGAGGCAGGTGACGGACCTGGCGCCCTGGCGGATGGCCGTGCGCACGCAGTCCATGGCCGTGTCGCCGCCGCCGATCACGACAACATTCTTCTTTGCGGCGTTCAGCTTGCCGTTGTCGAAATCCGCAATGGTCTCGCCGAGACCGATGCGATTGGCAGCGATCAGATAGTCGAGCGCCTTCAACACGCCCTTTGCTTCCGCGCCCGGCGTCGTCAGCTCGCGCGACTTGTAGACGCCGGTTGCGACCAGGACGGCGTCGTGCTTCTGGCGCAGCTCGGCCAGCGAAACATCTGTTCCGACATCGACGCCCAGTTTGAACACGACGCCGCCATCGGCGAGGCGCTTGGCGCGGCGCTCGACAATCTCTTTCTCTAGCTTGAAGTTCGGGATGCCGTAGATCAGCAGGCCGCCGGCCCGATCGTGGCGATCGTAGATGGTGACCTGATAGCCAGCGCTGCGAAGTTCGTCGGCTGCGGACAGACCCGCCGGGCCGGCGCCGATGATTCCCACGCTCTGCTTCAGGTTGCGCGCGGGCTTGATCGGTCTCACCCAGCCATTCTCCCAGGCCGTG
The DNA here is from genome assembly GCA_041398245.1 of Hyphomonadaceae bacterium. GTDB lineage: Bacteria > Pseudomonadota > Alphaproteobacteria > Caulobacterales > Hyphomonadaceae > UBA7672. The sequence goes on along the minus strand of JAWKVC010000002.1, from coordinate 86,476 downwards.
TCGGTGATGTAGCGTTCGACAGCGCCGATGGTGACGGTGCCGTGGCCCGACTGTTCGATCACGCAGCTGCCCTCGCACAGCCGGTCCTGCGGGCAGATGCGGCCGCAGACCTCCGGCATGTTCGAGGTGGCAGACGAGATTTCGTAGGCCTCTTCCAGCCGGCCGGTCGCCGTCAGCATCAGCCAGTCGGGGATGTTGTTCCCGAGCGGGCAGCCGGACTGGCAGAAGGGCACGCCGCACTGCGAGCAGCGCGAGGACTGCTCGGCCGCCTTCTCGGCGATGTAGTCGGCATAGATTTCGTGAAAGTCGTCACGGCGCTCGGCAGCGTCACGCTTCTCGGGCGTCTCCTGCTCGACGGACACGAAGCTGAGCATGCGCTGTTGCGCCATGGGAGCACCCAACCAGATTGATCGCGAGTGTCCCCAATGACGGCTTCGGCGCTGAAACGCAATCAAAATCCGCCATATAAGTCCCATTTGGGATCAAACCGAATGCGCCTGCCCGAAACTCCGTCAGCGTGTTCGAGGTTCAGGCGCAAATATATACCAAATGGGACTTGGTGCGTAGTAAATGGAATAATCACACTAATAGCCCCAGAGATGCCGGGTCGCATTCCGGGATTCGGCGCCAGGGTCGTTCATGGACACAGTCACCTTCCTGCAGGCGGTCCTCATCGGTCTGGTTGAGGGCCTCACCGAGTTCATCCCGGTCTCGTCCACGGCGCACATCCTGCTGACCCAGGCCGCGCTCGACCTGCGCGGCGAGTTCTGGAGCATGTTCGCGGTCGTCATCCAGCTCGGCGCGATCCTCGCCGTCGTGGTGGTCTACTTCCAGCGCCTGTGGAACGTGGCGATCAACCTGCCGACCGACCCTGCCGCGCGGCGCTTCACCCTGTCGGTGATCATCGCCTGCCTGCCAGCGGTCGTGGTTGCGGCGCTGCTGGGCTCGAAGATCAAGGAAGGGTTCGAGAACCTGACACTGATCTGCTGGTCGCTCGTCGTCGGCGGGCTGGTGCTGCTGGTGATCGACCGGCTGGCGCCGAAACCGGTGAACGGCGATTCAATGAAGCTGCCTTTGTGGAAAGCCGCGGTGATCGGCATAGCGCAGATCCTGTCGCTCTTCCCGGGCGTATCCCGCTCGGGATCGACAATCGTCGCGTCCATGCTGCTGAAGATCGAGAAGCGCGCGGCCGCCGAATTCACCTTCTTCCTCGCCATTCCGATCATGGTCGGCGCGTTCGGCAAGGACCTGTGGGATCATCGCGACAACCTGACCCCGGACCACCTCGGCATCATCTCGGTGGGCTTCATCGCCTCGTTCATCTTCGGGTTCGTCGTCATCAAGACGATGCTGGACTATGTACAGAAGCGCGGCTTCGCCCTGTTCGGCTGGTGGCGCATCCTGGTTGGCGGCGCCGGCCTGATCGGAATCTACTTTTATGGCTTCGGCCAGGGTTATGTCCCGCCGGGCTGAGACCCGCTCAGCCCTTGCCTGTGATCGGCCGCAGGATGGCGCGCAGGACCAGCGCGCCAACGAAGGCGATCAGCGTTATCTCGACCCAGCGCGTGACGTCGTTCAGCGGGCCCAGATTGAGGCCGGCAAGCCATGACGTTATCGAAATCTCGAACGCCTTGAGCAGGGTTCCGATCAGGAAGACGCCGAGAAGCCCGAAGCCCGCATCGCCAAGGAAGCCCAGCAGCGTCTTGCCGCGCACGATCTTCCGCGCCGCGAATCCGGCCAGTGTCAGAACCAGAATCCAGAGGGCAAGAATCCCCAGATTCATGCCGGAATATTCGATCGCCAGCTTGTCCATGACGGTGCTCCCCTCGCGTCTGCGAAGGCGAGCCTAGATCAGGCCGGGGCGGCTTGGAAGCCGAACGACACGGGCAGATCAGGCGTCGACGCGGGAGGCTTCATCCACGTGCGGCGGCTGGAACTGGCCATGCGGCCGGTGGCGCCAGAGATAGGTCGGCGTGATCGATTCCACCGTTTCCAGTGTGGTCACACCCAGGTCAGCCAGCGTGGCCGCGCCCGGCGACACCACCGTGTCGGTCTTCAGCATCTGGACCTGATCGCCGGTCAGCGGCGGGCCGAAGAAGGGATTGAGGCGCGATAGCGCGCCGATGACATAGCCCATGGGCGCCGCCACCGGGATAGGCAGGGGCAGCAGCATGCGCGGCCGATCGATCTCGCGCGTGATGTACTGCAGCAGCTGCTTCATCGTGTAAGTGCGCGGGCCGCCCAGTTCGTAGGTCTTGCCGGCGGCTTCCGGCGTCGAGACGGCGTTGGCCACGGCTTGCGCGACATCGCCGACAAAAACCGGCTGGAACTTCGTCGAGGCGCCGATCAGCGGCAGCACCGGCGAGAAACGCGCCATGACCGCGAAGCGCGTGAAGAAGCCATCCTCGGGCCCGAAGATGATGGACGGACGCAGGATGGTTGCTGTCGGAATCGCCTCGCGCGTCGCGGCTTCGGCTTCGGCCTTGGTGCGGAAATAGTTCGACTTCGAGTCCTTCTTGGCCCCGATGGCCGAAACGTAGACGAAGTTGGAAATGCCAGCCTCGGCGGCGAGCTGGGCGATATTCGTCGCGCCCAGCACATGCGTGCCCTGGAAGGATTGGGGGCCGCGCTCCGGCATGATGCCGACGAGATTCACGACCGCCTCGGCGTTCTCCAGCGCGCGCTTGATCGAGTTGCGGTTGCGAACATTGGCCTGAACCAGCTGCACTTGCCCGACATCGCCAGCGAGCTTCGCATCCCCGGCCAGGTGCGGGCGGCGGCAGGCGACGCGCACGCGCCAGCCCTTGCGGCACAGCGCGCGGACGACATGCCGGCCGAGGAAGCCGGACCCGCCGAACACGGTGACGATTCTGGAGGCCATGCGATCCCTCGCGGACAAAGGCTTTCGAGTAGGGGGCATAGACCAGAATCGGGCCGGAAAGTCCATGCGGCGGGGTGGGCAGGCCGCCCCGGGTTGCCGGGCGCCAGCCGTGCGGGCAAAGCTGGGCCGTTGGAGGGACAATGACCGACGAGTGGTGTGAATATGCAGTACTGGTGTCGCTCTACACGCGCGAAGAAGCCGAGGTGATGGCGTCCGCCTTGCGCGCAGACGGGGTGGATGCGTTCACGAGCCCCCTCAATCATCAAGGGATGACATGGTTCTACTTGATGGCGCTCGGCGGTGTCCGGGTGCTCGTTCCACGGGATCAGCTTGAGGAATCAAGATTGTTGATCCGGGAGCGGCTGCGCGAGAACGCCGGGACCCACTTGGAAGAGCGCGTCGGCCGCCGCGACCGTGCCAAGATCTGGGTGATGGCCGCCGTCCTCTACGGCATCAATGGCGACTGGATGTTTTGCACGTCGATGAACTGGCCGCCCGAAGAGAAGTACGATGCCATCGAATGGATAAGCGGCATCACCTCGGCGCCGTTCTGGCCGGGTAAGTGATCGTTATCAGCGACCCGCCAGCCGCAGGAAGCGCTCGCGCAGTTCCTTGTCCGACTTGAAGACGCCCGAGAACTGCGTCGTGATCGTCGAGACGTTCGGGTGGTGAACGCCGCGGGTCGTCATGCACTCGTGCTTGGCGTCGATCAGCACGGCGACGCCCTGCGGCTTCAGCACTTCCTGGATCGCGGTGAGGATCTGTGAGGTCATTGTCTCCTGCGTCTGCAGGCGCTTGGCGTAGATCTCGACCACGCGGGCAAGCTTCGAGATGCCAACCACATTGTCGAGCGGCATGTAGGCGACGAACGCCTTGCCGAGGAACGGCGCCATGTGGTGCTCGCAGTGGGATTCCACGTCGATGTCGCGGAGCATGACGATGTCGTCATAGCCCTTCACGTCGTCGAAGGTGCGGGAGAGGTATTCGCGCGGATCTTCGCGATAGCCCTTGAACCACTCTTCATAGGCGTCGACCACGCGTCCCGGCGTGTCGATCAGGCCTTCGCGGCGCGGGTCATCCCCTGCCCAGGCGATCAGGGTGCGGACGGCGTCTTCGGCCTCGTCGCGGGAGGGGCGCGTGTGCGGTTCGGCGTCGGCCTTGGCCTTGCCCTTGATCACGGCGTCCATGGCCGTCCCTTTCGTTACTGGGGCCTTTGAAACCGCGGCGGTTTCGCAGCCCGGGTATCACGACGCCCTTAAAAAAACGCCCCGCCGGGCCAGATTGATCGGGCGGAGCCTGCGTGACACATAGGCGCCTCTTGCGAAAACGCCAGCCTGCCGCAAGGCAATACCTTATTGAATATTCCTAACGGAACGAAAAGACCGGACCAATGGACATCCGTCTCCACAACACGCTGACCCGGGAAAAGGAGGTCTTTTCCCCGCAGAACCCGCAGCGGGTGACGATGTATGTCTGCGGACCCACGGTTTATTCCTACGCCCATATCGGCAATGCGCGGCCCCCGGTCGCATTCGATGTGCTGTTTCGCCTGCTGCGCGCAAAGGACGGGGCGGACCATGTGGTCTACGCCGCCAACATCACCGATGTGGACGACAAGATCATCGCCGCCGCGACGGAAACCGGCCGGCCGATCGCCGAGATCACCGCCCATTACGAGCGCATCTACCGCGAGGACATGGCCGCGCTGGGCGTGATCGAGCCCACCCTCCGGCCGCACGCGACCGAGCACATCGCCGGCATGATCGGCATCATCGGGACGCTGGTGGAGAAGGGCCACGCCTATCAGGGCAAGGCCGGCGTGCTGTTCCATGTGCCGTCCATGGCGGACTACGGGAAGCTGTCGGGCCGCAACCGGGACGAGATGGTCGCCGGCGCGCGTGTCGAGGTCGACGCCGGCAAGAAGGATCCGGCGGACTTCGCGCTGTGGAAGGCCGCCAAGCCGGGCGAGCCGCCCGAGGCGCGTTGGGACAGTCCGTGGGGCGAGGGCAGACCGGGCTGGCACATCGAGTGCTCGGCCATGGCCAAGGCCGTGCTCGGCGAGACGATCGACATCCACGCCGGCGGGCTCGACCTGATCTTCCCGCACCATGAGAACGAGATCGCACAGAGCGAGTGCGCCCACGGCAAGCCGATGGCGCGCTACTGGCTGCACAATGGCTTCCTGTCGATGGACTCCGAGAAGATGTCCAAGTCGCTCGGGAATGTGAAGCTGATCCACGATCTGCTGAAACACTATGACGGCGAGACCATGCGTCTGGCGCTGATGTCGGCGCACTATCGCCAGCCGCTGGACTGGACCGAGGCCCTGCTGACGCAATCCAAGGCGACGCTCGACCGGCTCTACAATGCGCTGCGGCGCATGGATGTGGAACCGGACGATGTCGAGGCGCCGGCCGGCGTGCTGGCTGCGTTGTGCGATGATCTCAACACCCCGCTGGCGCTGGCGGAGCTGTCGGCGCTGGCGACGGAAGCCAACAAGTCGGAACCGTTCGCGTGGCCGAAGCTCAAGGGCCAGATGCTGGCGGCGGGCAGGCTGCTGGGGCTGCTGCAGCGCGATCCGGAAGAATGGGCGCGCGGCGACGCCAGCGAGGCGGCGCGCATCGATGCGCTGGTGGCGAAGCGGATCGAGGCCCGCAAGGCGAAGGACTTCGCCGAGGCCGACCGCATCCGCAAGGAACTGGCGGCGGAGGGCATCGAGATCATGGACGGGCCGCAGGGCTCGACATGGCGGCGTGTCTAGCGACGGGCCGGATCCCGATATCGGCTATACGGATGACCCCGGCTCGACGGGGAAGCCGACCTCCGAAGTCCTGCTCCATGCCGTGCGCGGCGAGAGTGAAAAGGTTTCGGTGCTACAGATTCTCGACGCGCTCGATGCGCGCTCGTTCGGTCTGGCCGTGCTGCTCTTCTCGCTGCCGTCGGTCGTGCCGATGCCGCCGGGCGTGCCGACTGTTGTGGGCATCATCCTCGCCATCGTCGGCGTGCAGATGGCGCTCGGCCGCGAGGACCTGTGGCTGCCGGGCATCCTGTCGAAGCGGGAATTCGACCGCAAATCGTTGGTCGGGGCATTCGAGAAACTGGCGCCGCGGCTGGGGGTCATCGAGCGCGTGATGAAGCCGCGCCTGCTGTTCATGACCGGAAAGCTGGGCTCGATCCTGATCGGCATTGTGGTTTTGATCATGGCGATCGTGCTGATCCTGCCCCTGCCGCCGGGCGGGAATTTTCCGCCGGCGCTCGCCTGCGCCGTGCTGGGCATGGGGCTGGCGCAGCGCGACGGCCTCATCGTGATGATCGGGCTGGTCGCCTCCGTTGTGGCGCTGGTCGCGGTGTCATATGTCACCCTCGTGTTCATCCAGTCCTTGCCTGGCATGCTGGACTGGCTGGGGTCGACGCTGGGTTTCGGGGGATGAGAGCACGTGCGCGCGGCAGCTGCGCATGTTTGACGTTGGTGAGGCCCGGTTTATGCTTGTGCCGGGCTGTTGCGAGGTCGTCCGATGAAGAAACTTGCTGTGGGATTCGCGGCGGCTGTGCTGGTCGCCGCCTGCACATCCGGTCCTATCCAGGGCGGGCCACGTCCGCCACAGGGACCAGGACCGGCCGGCACCAATTTCGGCCGCTGGGACATCGATGCGGAGGGCGCCGTCGACCAGGAATTCCGGCGCTTCATCGCGCAACGCTGGAACGGCCGTCAGGAGACCGAAGCCCGCAAGGTGCTTGAGGCTGACGGCTTCACCTGCCGGGATGGCAACAGGCCGGACGGACGGCCCGTGCCCGAGCTTGAATGCGAGCGCGTCTATTCGGCGAACGACAATGTGCACGCATGGATCGTGGAGTTCTGGCCGGGTGAGTCCGAGCCGAAATCGCACTATTCGCGCATGCATATGCGTGACCCGATGCGCAACTATGATGACCGGGGCAACTAGGCCGCATCGATGAGCTTTGTTCTCGCTCCCCATGAAGGCGCCGGCGAAGGGCTGCGGCGCGTGATCCGCGAGCAGGCGGAGAAGCTGTCGGCCGAGTGCGCCGAAGCGCAGGAGCATGCGTCCGCTTTCGCCCACAAGGCGCGCGTGCGGTGCAAGCGCATCCGCGCGGCGCTGCGGCTGGCCCGGCCGCTGATGAGCGAGAAGGCCTTCAAGCGCGAGAACCGCTGGTGGCGCGATCTGGCGCGTCTTCTGTCCGATCTGCGCGATGCAAGCGCCCGGATCGAGGCGCTTGAGGCGCTGCGGCCATTTCTGGTGACGCGGATCGGGAGCGAGTCGACGCGTCGGCTGGAGGAGCGATTCCAGACTGAACGGCGCGAAACCGACCCCAAAGACGTCATCCGGACATTCACGGACAGGCTGGAGGCGCGTGAAGGCGATCTTGTCCCCGACCTCGACGATGGCAGCCGCGAAAAGCTGGTGAAGGCCATCGCCGAAACCTATCGCGTCGCGCGCGTGGCGATGAAAGCGGCGCTGGAATCAGGCGAGGCCGAGTTGCTGCACGAATGGCGCAAGCAGGCGAAGTACCACGCCCTGCAGGTGCGCCTGATGCGCCAGCAATTCCCCGACGCGCTGGACCGGCGCGTGGCCGGCGTGCGCGATCTCGCGGAACTTCTGGGCGAGGTGCAGGACATCGAAGTTGTCGCCGAAGCTGCGCGCGGATGGAAGCAGCGGCCGGCGGGCTTCGCCAATGTGCTGAAGGCGCGACGGGCGGCGCTGGTGACGGGCGCGCGGGCGGCTGGCGCTGCGCTGTTCGCCGAAAAGCCGAAGGAATGGAGCACGGGCCTGACGCCGCCGGTTCTCGCCGGACAGGATTGAGGCCGGCTGCCTGTCTCTTGATCTTGGCGTCGATCAGGCCGACTTAAGACGCATGTTCGGCGACCTCTATCACAACCGCGTTCTCGAACTGGCCGCCGACATTCCCCATGTCGGCCGGCTGGATGATGCGCAGGGCTCGTCGCTGAAGGTGTCGCGCGTCTGCGGCTCGACCGTGCAGGTTGATGTGAAGCTCGACGCGGATGGCCGCATCTCCGACATCGCCGTCGATCCCAAAGCCTGCGCGCTCGGTCAGGCCGCGACCTCGATCCTTGCGCGGCACGCCATCGGGCGGTCGCTTGAGGAGATCGAGGCAGCGCGTGACGCCCTGCGCGCCATGCTGAAGGACGGGGCCGAGCCGCCGCAGGGCGAATTCTGGGAACTGCGGCACCTGCAGCCGGTTCGCGACTATCCGCCCCGGCACGTTTCGACGATGCTGGCTTTCGAGGCCGCGGCCGAAGCCATGCGCAAGGCGCTCGGCCTTCCGCCCGGCTGACGTCAGCGCGGCTTATCTGTCGTCTGATAGAACGAGAACAGGTGCCCGTCAGGATCGGCGAGATCGGCGGACCAGCCGCCGGGCGCGTGGCTGACGGGCGTGACGATGGTTGCGCCCTTTTTTGCGAGGCCACCCACGATGCCGTCGATGCCGCCGTCAGCGAGATTGTAGACAATGGTCGGGCTCTGGCCCGGCTTTGCATCCGGATTGCGGAAGAACAGCAGATCGACGCCGCCGGCGGTCGGCGCCATCAGCCAGTCGCTCCCATTGCCGTCATCGCCCATGCGCATGACGTTGAGCCCGAGCACATCGCGATAGAACGCCTCGGCCCGGTCGATATCGGCGACGTAATAGACAATGTTTCCGATGCTGATCTTGGTAAGCATGGGAGTCTCCTTCTGGCTTTACCCGCCTCACTGTTGCCGCGGGACCAGAATTTGTGAGCGCCTCACCACAAAAAGATGTCCGTCGGGGTCGTGGCTGGCGAGGAAGGCGTTGTCGCGCCGGGTCGGCGCGAGGAGGGCGCGGCGGATCTGTCCGAAGGCCAGCGTTCCCGAAGGATCGCCGGCAGGCGGCGGAGACGCGTTCGCCAGCCCCCGCTTGAGCTGGGAGACACGCTGGCGGAGGGCAGCGTCGCTGAGGTTCAGGAGCCAGCCGATCTCCTGACGGGTATGCCCGCTGAGGGCGAGCAGCGCGGTCACTCGCAAGGCGGGAGACAGCGTCGCGAGATGCGCGTCCGCAAGGCCGGGATCACTGGCGTCGTCTGACTGAGTGGCGTGTGTCTCTGACCAGGCTGTTTCACGCCGCCGGCGCCGCCCGGCGGTGCGTGCGTCGAAGGCGGCCCTGTTGCGGATGACGCCAGCGAGCCAGCGGCGCGTTTCCGGCGCAGACAGATCGGTCCGGCCCGTCTCAAGCGCCGCCAGGATCGCCTGCTGGACCAGATCGTCGGCGTCCGCGCTGCGCCGTGTCATGCGGCGGGCGAGGGCGTGCAGATCGGTGAACTGTCGCTGGGACGGCATGAAGGCAGGCTAGCCCTGCCGTAACGATGGCGAAAGGTGTTTGGCGTTGGCTGGGGCTGGAGCTTTGGGCGGGAGCCGGCGGGTGACACTGGATCAGCGCGTAACGCTCGGCGCGATTGCGCTGTCGGTGGTCTATTCAGCCATCGTGATCGCCATGGCTTCGCCGGCAAGCTTCTACACGCTGGACGATCCCTACATTCACATGGCGCTGGCCGAGAACATCGCGCGCGGCCATTTCGGCGTGAACCTCGGCGAGGTCTCCAACCCGTCCTCGTCCATCCTGTGGCCGTGGCTTCTGGCTGCCTTCGACAGGGTTGGCCTGATCCTGTGGGCGCCGCTGCTGGTGAACATCGCCTGTTTTGTCCTGACCCTGCGCGCCATGCTCACCTTCAGCCTGCAACGTCTGGCGCCCGACGGGGCCGGGTCCAGCAATGTGCTGATCCTTCTGGGTCTGGCCGCGCTGGCCTTCAACCTGTTCGGCGTGATCTTCACCGGCATGGAGCACAGCCTGCATGTGCTGCTGTCGGTTGTCGCGGTGACGCGCGCGATTGACGGCAAGCATGACGGTCTCACGCTGGCCGTGCTTGCGCTGGGACCATTGGTGCGGTTCGAAGCTGCGATCGTGCTGGCCTTTGGCGTGGGTGCTGCGCTGGCCGATCGGCGCTGGATATTCGCTGCGAGCGCGATCGCCGCCGCCATCATACCGCTCGCACTCTATGGCTGGTGGCTGACCGGGCTGGGCTTGCCGGTCCTGCCGAGTTCCGTGCTGTCCAAGTCCGCGGCGTCCAGCGGCATGGTCGACGGCGGCGGCGGACTCGCCGGGAGCCTGATCGACAATCTGGCGCGCAACGTCCAGTCGGCCGCCGCGCCTCTGCTGGCGATCCTGGCGGTTGGTCTTGGCTATGCGGCGCTGAAGCGACAGGGCCGGGACCGGCTTGTCGCGCTCGGGCTGATCGCTGTCCTGCTGATGGCGCTGCTGCTCGGGCGGATGGACAGCTATGCGCGCTACGAGGTCTATCTCCTTTGTAGCCTCGGCCTTGGCCTCGTTCACCTGCTGCGGGCCGAATTGAAGCTCATACTCGTCTCGCGCATGCGATCGGTGATGCTGGGCGTCGGACTGTGCCTGCTGGGCGCATCGCTCGGTCCCTATGTGATCGCCACGACGCCTCAAGCCGCCCGCAATGTGGACCGGCAACAGCATCAGCTGCATCGTCTGGTCGCCGAATGCTGGCGCAAGCCGGTGGCGGTGAATGATCTCGGCTGGGTCAGCTTCCGGAACGATGCCTACGTCCTTGATCTCTGGGGGCTCGGCAGCGAGGCGGCCCGGAAGGCGCGCGCCGCCGCCGCGCCGGGCTGGATGAAGGCGCTGACCGATGACAAGGGCGTCGAGCTTGCCCTGATCTATGCTGACTGGTTCCCCGATCTCCCTGGCGACTGGACGCTTGTCGGCTCTCTGGTTGATGGGGAGCGGAATGTGACGCCGTGGTCGAACGCCGTGCAGGTCTTCGCCACCCACCCCGGCGCCGTGGCGCCCATCCGCGCCTGCCTTGAGCAGATCAGGCGGGCGGAGGGTCCGGAGATCGTCCTCGCCGATCCGTCTTGACCGGGGCCGGTCTTCCTCCGATCCATCCGGCATGAGGCATCCGCTCGACAGGCCGATCTGGACCGCGCTCGAAACGCGCCATGCCCATTTCCGCGAGGGTGGAGAGCTCGCGCGCCGCTATCCGAGCGAGGTGAGTCCCTTCGTTGTCGGGGCGGATGACTCGCCGGCGGCGGTTGCCGCCATGGTTTCGTTGATTGGGGAGGACAATGACATCTCGCTGGTCGAGGTCGCTCCGCCGCCCGCGCCGGCGGGTATTGCCGAAACGCGCCTGCCGATCTTCCAGATGGTGTGGGAGCGTTTCTCCGATGCGCCGTCCGCGTTCGACATGCGCCCGCTTGACGGCAGCGATGCAGCCGAGATGCTGGAGCTGGCCCTGATGACCCGTCCGGGGCCGTTCCGGTCCCGCACCCACACGATGGGCCGTTTCTTCGGCGTACGCGAAAGCGGCAAACTGATCGCCATGGCGGGCGAGCGGCTGCATGCGCCGGGCTTCCATGAGATCAGCGCGGTCTGCACGCATCCCGATTATCGCGGGCGTGGGTTGGGCGCAGCGCTGATGCGCAAGGTCGGCGCGCGTATTCTCGACGAGGGCGACCAACCCTTCCTGCACACCTACGCCAGCAATGCGACGGCGATCGCCCTTTATCAGAAGCTGGGCTTCGAGGTCCGCGCCGAGGTCACCCACGCCGTGTGGAAGCGGGAATAGCTGTGTCTGGGGGCGGCTTCCCGGGGCCGGATTTGCCTGTCAGGCCAGCCATTGTTATATCCCGCCCATGGCTCAGGCCTCCGCATACAAGCCGGTGATCGGCGCCCTCCTGAAGGGCTACAAGGCGACGCTGTCACCAGCGTTTATCGCCCTTGGCGTGCGTTGCCGGCACGAACCGTCCTGCTCGGAATACTGCGCGGAATGCGTCAGCCGGCATGGCGTCTGGGCGGGGGCATGGATGGGGCTGGCGCGGTTTTGCCGCTGCCGGCCGGGAGGATCGCACGGGTGGGACCCGGCGCCGACCCTCACTAGCAGCGGCGCGCGGTGGTTCACGCCCTGGCGCTATGGCGTCTGGCGCGTGAGCCGGTCCGAAGCCGCGCGCCCTTAAGTTTCAGGACCAACCTTCAAAATCATTCGCGGACGGCGGGTTCAAAGACCCGGCGAAGTGGATTATCCGTCCGCCGGAACACGAAAGTTGGAACATGATCAACGTATCCTTCCCTGATGGCTCGAAGCGGGAATACCCGGACGGGTCGACGCCGATGTCCATCGCGGAGAGCATTTCAAAGTCGCTGGCCAAGCGGTCGGTGATCGCGAAGGTCAACGGACAGCTCTATGACATGAAGCGCCCGCTTGAGGGCGATGTCTCGCTGGAGCTGCTGGACATAAATGCGAAAGAGTCGCTGGACCTCATCCGCCACGACGCGGCGCACGTGCTGGCGCAGGCGGTGCAGGAGCTGTTCCCCGGCACGCAGGTGACGATCGGGCCGACGGTCGAGGATGGCTTCTACTACGACTTCGCGCGCCAGGAGCCGTTCTCGACGGACGATTTCGAGAAGATCGAAGCGAAGATGAAGGAGATTGTCGACCGCGACCTGCCGATCGAGCGGGAGGTGTGGGAGAAGGACAAGGCGATCGCCCACTTCAAGTCCATCGGCGAGGACTACAAGGCGCAGATCATCGACGACATCATCCCGCCGGGCGAGGCGATCACGCTCTATTCCCATGGCGGGCAATGGAGCGATCTCTGCCGCGGTCCGCACCTTCCTTCCACGGGCAAGCTGCCGAAGGCGTTCAAGCTGATGAAGCTGGCGGGCGCCTACTGGCGCGGGGACCATCGCAACGAGATGCTTCAGCGCATGTACGGCACGGCGTGGGCCAACGACAAGGACCTCGCCGCCCATCTGCATCGCCTTGAGGAGGCCGAGAAGCGCGACCACCGCAAGCTCGGCCGCGAGCTCGATCTCTTCCACATGCAGGAAGAGGGCAAGGGCATGGTGTTCTGGCACCCCAAGGGCCTGACGCTGTGGCGCGTGGTGGAGAACTATGTCCGCCGCCGGCTCGACGCTGCCGACTATATCGAGGTGCGCACGCCGCAGGTGCTCGACCGCAAGTTCTGGGAACAGTCGGGCCACTGGGACAAGTATCGCGACAACATGTTCATCGCCGAGACGGCGGAGGACGAGACGCTGTCGCTGAAGCCGATGAACTGCCCAGGTCACGTGCAGATCTTCAAGCAGGGCCAGAAATCCTATCGTGACCTGCCCATGCGCATGGCGGAATTCGGCGCCTGCCACCGTTACGAGCCGTCGGGGGCGCTGCATGGCCTGATGCGCGTGCGCGCCTTCACGCAGGATGATGCGCACATCTTCTGCCGCGAGGACCAGATTGAATCGGAAACGGCGCGCTTCATCACGCTCGCCAAGTCGATCCATTCGGACTTCGGGCTCGAGACAGATCACATCAATCTGGCGACGCGCCCGGAAGTGCGCGCCGGCTCGGACGAGTTCTGGGACAAGGCCGAGAGACAGATGCTGTCAGCCGCCAGCGCCGCCGGCGTCGAGCCGGTGATCGCGGAAGGCGACGGCGCCTTTTACGCGCCGAAGCTGGACTTCGTCATCAAGGACGCCATTGGCCGCGAATGGACGTGCGGCACGATCCAGCTGGATTATGTGCTGCCGGACCGGCTCGATGCTGAATATGTCGGCGAGGACGGGCAGAAGCATCGGCCCGTGATGCTCCACCGCGCCATTCTCGGTTCGCTGGAGCGCTTCATCGGCGTTCTCATCGAGAACTATGCCGGCGCCTTCCCGATGTGGCTGGCGCCTGTGCAGGTCGTGGTCGCGACGATTTCCGAAGCCGCCGAAGCCTATGCGCATGAGGCGGTCGAGGAACTGCGCAAGGCGGGTCTGCGGGTCGAGGTCGACACGCGCGGTGAAAAGATCAACTACAAGATCCGCGAGCACAGCCTGCAGAAAATCCCGGTGATCGCCGTTGTCGGCGCCAAGGAGGCGGAAGAGCGCAAGCTGGCGCTGCGCCGTTTCGGCAGTCAGGCGCAGCAGGTCGTCACGCTGGACGAGGCGAAAGCCATGCTGGCCGAGGAAGCCCTGCCGCCGGACATCAAACGCGCGAAGGCGGCTGGATGAGTCTGGGGCCGATCGAAGCTTGCGAAGCCCGTATACTCAGCCTGCGTCTGGGCTATGGGTTTTGCGAACTCGATCAGATCGAAGACTGGGCCACGCGGCTCATCGAGCGGATCGAGCAACCTCCGCATGGCCTGTTGCAGCTAGGCTTGGCGCGTCTCAACGGAGTAAGCCTTTGCCTCGATGCCTTTGCTGCGCTTGATCTCGGTGCGGTAGGCCCGTGGGAAGTCCTGATTGCGGTCGCGTCAGCAGAGCCCGCAAGGCTGGAGGCGGAGACATTGGAGCCCGTGTTCGAAGATATATGGCTTCGATCCCTCAGGTTTGAGTCGTTTTCCTCCGACAAGGACAAGACCGCCATCGCTTTCCTTGACCGCGCGTTTGTCGTGTACGACGCCTATGCCGGACTGAAGGAAGGAACGCTCTCCGCGGAAGGGATGCGCGCAATCATTTCTGACTATGTTGGCGCTGTTCGCAATGCCGTTGCACGCGCAGGAGCGGAAGCGTGAGTGCGAAGGCCGTCGCAGCGCAGGCCCGCGTCCTCGCGCTCCGCCTGCGGCTGCGCCTCACCGATCTCAAGACCATTGAAACCTGGGCCGACGAGGCAATCCTGCGGGAAGGCGCCCCGCCCGAACTGACCGACCTCTGCCTCGCGACGCGCGCCGGCGAGCGCATCACGCAGCGCATCCTTGATGATCTTGGCGGCGCGCCGGGATCAATTGATGTGATGCGGGCGCTGGCCGCCGTTCCGGTCGAGACGGCGACGCAGGACGATCTCCGCAGGCTCTCCGACAATCTCGATCCGGTTCTGAAGCAGCTGGAGCGTGCGGCGGACATGCCGCGGGCGCTCGCGCCAGCCGTGGGCTTTGCGCGTTCTTTCTGGGATGCGCGGATGGAAGGCGGTGAAGCGCTCAACGCGCTGGAACAGGACGTGCGCGACGTATTCCAGGCGGTGAAAGAGCATGCCGCCGATATCCCGGAAGAACTTGAAGCCGCGGCGGAGGACGTCGCCCCGCCGCGCATCGCCGCCATCGTGGTCAGCTATCACACTGGCGATGTCCTGTTTGACTGCCTCGCGGCGCTGGAGGCCGACGAGGACATCAGCGAGATCATTCTGGTCGATAATGGCAATCCGCCCGAAACGCTGGCGCGGCTGAACGGAATAGCGGCCAACTCCGACAAGCTGCGCGTTGCTGGCGAAGGCGTCAATCGCGGCTTCGCCGCCGGCGTCAATCTCGGCGTGAGACTGGCGTCTGCGGACCGCTTCCTGATCATCAATCCCGACGCCATCCTGCAGCCTGGGTCGGTCGTGGCGCTGGAATCCGCGATCACCAACGCTGCCGAGCCCGCGATCGCCGGCGGCAAGATATTCGGAACCGACGGACGCGAGCAGCGAGGCGCGCGGCGGCGCAGGCTGACCATGCGCTCGGCGGCGGCGACGTTTCTTGGTGCGGCGTGGCTACGCGCGATGGATCGGGGTTTCGTCAGCCTGAACCGGCACAACGAGCCGGAGCCCGCAGGGCCGGTCCCCATGGACGCGGTCAGCGGCGCGTTGATGTATCTGACGCGCCACGGCTACCAGCAGCTGGGCGGGTTTGACGAAGGCTATTTCATGCATGTCGAGGATCTCGACATCTGCCGCCGCGCCGAGGCCGATGGCGGCGCGGTGATCTACACGCCCTATGCGTCCGCCCTGCATCATGGCGCGACAAGCGATGCGCCGTCGCTGTTCGTCGAGAAACACAAGGCGGCGGGCTTCAACCGCTACTTCCGCAAGTTCGCGGAAACGCCGCTGGAACGGGCAAGCGCGCGCGTGCTGGGGCCGCTGATCGGCTTCCTGCTGGTGACGCGGGCGCGCCTCAGGAAGCGCTAGCCGTGCGGAGATAGATCGGATTCCCGATCAGCAGGAGCTTGCCGTCCCTGTCGCGCACATTGGCGCGGATCCAGCCGCGCGACGCGCCGGCTTCCAGCTGCGCAAGCCATCCGCTTGCCGCCGGATCAGTTGGCGGACTCAAGGCAAGTCCGTGCGAGACGATTTCGACGCTCGCCCCAGGTGGAAGGGATTTCGTGGATGCGACGATGTGTGCTGCCTCGTTGGACGAAATGATCAATTCGCCCCCCATCACTGCGCTCCGGTTTGTTCCGACGCCCTTCATGTCCAGAACCGCGCCGGGCAGGCCGGCGACATCGACGAAGACGCGGCCCGACTTCACGCCATCAATGACGTCTTTTGTCGAAAGCGCGTTCGCGAAGACAACTGTCGCGGGCGCGCCGATGGGCGATTGTTTCGCGCCCGTCCTGTCCGTTGCGTCGTGGTTGTCGCTGCCGCCGATGGCGGTGATGTGGTAGCCTTGGTTCAGCAGGTTCTCCCAGAACTTGATGCCGCCGAGCGGGCTTTCGGCGCCGCCGGTGCGCAGCGTGCCGCCATTCACGACTTCGACCGCCGTCACGCGCGACCAGTCCGTGTCTTTCACGGTCCAGCCACAGCCCATGCAGACTTCGCCGGAGGGCAGGGAGGGATGGTTGACCGAAACAAAGGCGCCCTCGGCATCCGCCTCGTCGAACAGTTTGGAAAGCGTCGGCAGGCGCGGCGAACCGAGCTGGAAGTCGAGGAAGCCTGAATTGCCGATCACATTGGCATGGCCGAAGAAGGTCGTGATCTCGGCGCCGGGAATGAGCAGCGTGTCGGGATAGGTCGCCTGCAGCTGTCGGATATCGGCAAGCTGCGTAATCGTGTTGTGGTCGGTGATCGCGACAAAATCGAGCCCGGCCGCCTTTGCGGAGTCGAACGTGAAGACAGCGGGACACGGCCCCCGATCATCTCCTTCACCGCATGATCCATCTGAATGCGCGGTGTGGGTGTGGAAGTCGCCGCGCCGCCAGCCGGGCGCTGCATCCAGAACGACGCGAGGATCGCCCAGTTCCTCCGCCTTGCGTGCGCCATGGGTCGGATCGAGCGTGATGGTGGCGGTATAGGTCGCCATCTGGGCGTCGCGGATGTTGGGAATGCCCAGGACCAGCAGCCATTGTCCCGGCTTGATCGGGCCGGGTGCGTAGGATGGCGTCGCCGAAAATTCCGAGATCTCGAAATAGCTCTTGTTGCCGCCGCTCCAGCCGCGCTGGCCGTCGGGATCGCGCAGGCCAATGTCGATCACCGTGCGGTTCTCCCGGCCGGTGTAGGCGAATTCGACGTCGATCCGCCCCGTGCCGGGCGGTACGTCGAACGGGATTTCGCGATAGGTCTGGTGATCGGCGCGGGTGATCTCTCCGGTCAGGACGATCTGTCTGGGCTCGGCAAGAGCCTGTGTCGCGGGCGTGTCCGGCGTTGTGCAGGCGGCGAGCGCAAGGGGCAGGGCAAGGCAGGCAAGTCTCATGTCGTCTTCCCGGTTTTCCTGGCCGCAACCTAAACGGGCGATGTGACGGAACCAACGCATTCCCGGCCAAATCTCCATCGACACCTCCTGCTTTCCATGGTGATCATTTTCGATGGACGGGCGGGCTGAACCGGCGGGGCGACGCAGCAGGTTTCTGGATTCGGTGGAGCGGTTGGGCAATGCCCTGCCGGACCCCGTCTTCATCTTTATCTGGATCATCGTGCTGCTGGTGGTCGTGTCGGTCATCGGCGCGGCCGCCGGCTGGTCCGCCGTCAATCCGGTGACCGGCGAGACGCTGGCCGTCACGAGCCTCCTTTCCGAAGAGAATGTCCAGCGCCTGCTGGTCGAGATGCCGCGCACCTATACGGGCTTTGCGCCGCTTGGCTTCGCGCTCACCATCATGCTGGGCGCCAGCATTGCGGAGCGCAGCGGGCTGCTGGCGACATTGATGCGCGCCAGCCTGTCGGGCGTTCCCAAGAACATTCTCGTGCCGATGGTCTTCTTGCTGGGCATGCTGGCGACGCACGCGAATGATGCAGCCTACATGGTCTATGTGCCCCTGACCGCGTTGGTGTTTGCTGCGGCGGGCCGGCATCCTGTGCTGGGGCTGATCTCGGGCTTTGCCGGTGCGGCCGTTGGGCTGGCGGGCAATCTCTTTCCCGGCCAGTACGATGTGCTTCTCTTCGGCATCACCGAAACCGGGGCGCGCCTGATCGATCCTGCCTGGACGATGAACCCGCTGGGCAACTGGTATTTCAGCATCGGCATCGCGGTGGTGTTCACCGCCGCCGGCTGGTGGATCATCGAGCGTGTGGTCGCGCCCCGGCTTGGCGCCTGGCATGGAGAGAGCGGCGTTGCGGACCTGGCCGGCGTGGTCCTGAAGGCCGAGGAGAAGCGCGGCCTGTGGGCTGCGGGCGCGGCCGCCGCTGTCGTCATCGGGCTCGTCGCCGCGCTGATGACGTGGCCGGGCTTCACGCCGCTGATCGACGAAGGCGCGGCGCAACCGCTGACGCCATTCTTCCGCAGCATCGCGGGATTGCTGTTCCTGCTTCTCGCCGCGACCGGCTGGGCCTATGGCGCGGCGACCGGCTCGATCAAGTCGCACCGCGATCTGGTCGGCATGATGGTCGAGGGTCTCAAGATCATCCTGCCCTATCTGGTGCTGATCTTCTTTGCGGCGCACTTCGTCGCCATGTTCGGCTGGTCAAACCTCGGTCCGATCACCGCGATCGCCGGCGCGGAACAGCTGCGCGCCATGGCCGCGCCGCCCGCCATCCTGCTGCCGATTCTCACCACCATGTCCGCCTGGCTTGATTTCCTGATCGCCTCGGGCTCGGCCAAGTGGGCGGCGATGTCGCCTGTTGCGACACCGATGCTGATGCTTCTGGATGTGTCGCCGGAGATGACGACGGCCGCCTATCGCGTTGGCGACACGGTCACCAACCTCATCTCGCCGCTGAACCCCTATGTCGTGCTGACCATGGTGTTCGCCAAGCGATGGGTTCCCGACATCAAGCTGGGAACGATCATCTCGCTGCTTCTGCCCATCGCCATCGCGTTCTATTTTGCGGGTCTGGTGCTGACGGCGGCGTGGGTTGCGCTTGGCATACCGGTCGGCCCCAGTGCGCCGGTGGCCTACGGATTGCCGACTATGCCGTAGACGGCCGGCGCATCAGGCGACGGCGGCTTCCTGCGGCGGCAGGATGTTGAGCAGGGCGCGCATCTTGGCCGCGAGCGCATGCTGGTCGACGGGCTTCGAGAGATAGTCGCTCATGCCCAGACTCATCAGATGTTCGCGGTCGCCCGTCATCGCATCCGCCGTGAGCGCGATCACGGGGACATCGCGCCACGGCTGATCGCTGGCGCGCAGCCGCTTGATCGCTTCCTTTCCGTCCATGACGGGCATGTGCACATCGAGCAGCACGAGGTCGAATTCCGCCTCAGCCAGTTTGTCGAGCGCTTCCTGTCCGTTGACGGCCTCGGTGATCTTGCAGCCGTGCGGGGCGAGGAAGAGCTTCACGACCTGACGGTTCACCGAGTTGTCGTCGGTCAGCAGGATGCGGGCGCCGCGTAGACCCTGCAGGACGGAGCGGCCGGCGATACCGGCGACCGGCAGTTGAACCGGCGCTGCCACGACCTTCTCGACCCGGGCGCGGAAAGTGAACACGAAGCGCGATCCCTTGTCCGGCGCGCTTTCGACGAACATGGCGCCGCCCATCAGCTGCGCCAGACGCAGCGAGATGGCGAGACCGAGGCCGGTGCCGCCATAGCGTCGCGCGATCGAGTTGTCGGCTTGCGTGAAAGGCTGGAACAGGCGCGCCATGACGTCGGCCGACATGCCGATGCCGGTGTCCTTGACCGAGAAGAAGACCACCGCGCCATCATCACCATCCCTGCGCCAGGACAGGTGGACCTTGATCCCGCCCGCAGGCGTGAACTTCAGCGCGTTGGACACCAGATTGCTGAGGCACTGGCGGATGCGTTCCGCGTCGCAGACGAGCCCGCGTGGAATGTCGGCGTCGTAGGTCAGTGTGAGCGTCAGATTGCGGTCGCGCGCATGCGTTTCGAACAGGCGGGTGACGCTGGTCGCGGTCTGGATGATGTCGTTGGGCGAAGGCGTGATGTCGAACTTGCCGGCCTCGATCTTCGAGAAGTCCAGCACATCGTTCAGGACGGCCAGCAGCGACCGGCCCGAGTCGAGGATGACGCCCACCTTGTCGCGCGCGACCGGCGCCAGCTCCGCCGAATCCAGCGCCTGCGCCATGCCGAGAATGCCGTTCATCGGCGTGCGGATCTCGTGGCTCATGGAGGCGAGGAAGTTGGACTTTGCCTGATTGGCGGCTTCGGCGGCGGCGCGGTTGTGCTCGATCTCCTGATGCTGGCGGCGCATCATCTTGCCGATCCGGTGGCCATAGATCGCCGCGCCGATCACCATCATGAAGATCAGTCCGCCAAGGGCCATTTCGAGGGCCTGCTTGTCGCGCGCCTGCGCCATCTGCTGGCGCGGCGTCTCGACCTGGATCGACCGGGCAAGCTCGGTGGCGATGGTGATTTCCTCGGCAAGGCGCGCCCTGGCGGCGCTCATGCCGGCAATCCCTGGCGCGGCGTCTGCGACCTTTCCCGCCGACACGGCGGCGAGAACTCCGTCCGAGGCGGCGACCATGTCCTCCATCGCGTGTTCGGCGCTGCTCAGCGAGGCGTTAAGATCGTCGGCCGCGCCGGCCGTGACATGGGCGTCGATGTCCTCGTGCAGCTTGTCCATCTGTATGCTGAACAGGTCGACGCCTGCATCGCGCCGGTCGCGGGCGGCGTCGGCGTTGCCCCAGACGGTGGCTTCCAGCGTCGGACCGGACACATCCTGGGCCAGATAGGCGAGCCGGTTGATATCGGCCACGCGGCCGGACCATTCGCTGCCCTGTTCGACAGTGGCGCCGTAGAAGCCCATGAGCGTGGAGGTGATCGATATGCTGAACAGAACCGTCAGCAGATTGCTCATCGCCAGCGCGATGTAGACATGCTGCCAGCGTGGCGCGTTCTTGCGGCCTTGCGCGTCTGCCATTTCTCGACCCCACCATACGGCCATTCGAGCCGGATGCCGACCAGGTAGCGACGCGCGAATGTTCTGACCTGACCACGCCGATCAGATTACAGTTTTGGCACAGTCAGTTTAAGGAAACGTTGGCCGCAATTCGTCTTTGGCGGCGGGGATGTTGGTTTCTAGCCGTCGAAGCCGCCGGACAGGAACGCCTCGGCCATCGCGCAGTGCATGGCCGCTCCACGCGCCATCACCTTCTCGTCCAGCATCATCCTGTTGGAGTGGAGCGCACAGCACGTGCGCCAGTCGCCGCCCTCGGGCGTGGCGCCGAGGAACATCATGGCGCCGGGCGCCTTCTGCAGGACATACGAGAAGTCTTCGGCCCCCATCATCGGGTGGGGCATCTCGAACCACGCATCCTCTCCGAACGTTTCCCGCGTCGTGCGGCGGGCCAGCGCCACGGCCCGCTCATCACACAGCGTTACCGGGAAGCCGGGAATGATCCTGAGGTCGGCCTCGCACAGGTGGGCGGCGCAGACGTTCTCGACCACCCGCTTCAGGCCTTCGCGGGCGATCGCCCGCGATTTTTCGGAGAAGGAGCGGATCGTCCCTTCGATAAAGGCGCTTTCCGGGATCACATTGTTGGTGGAGCCGGACTTGATGTGGGCGATTGTCAGGATGGCGGGGTCGAAGGCGGGCACGCGGCGCGTCATCATGGATTGCAGCGCCATGACCATCTCGCAGGCGACCGGGATGGGATCGACCGCATCGTGCGGCTGGGAGGCGTGGCCGCCCTTGCCCATGATCGTCAGCTCGATCCGGTCGGCGGCGGCCAGCAGAGGCCCGACGCGGCTGGCGAAGATGCCGGACTGGATGTTGGGCGTGACATGCAGCGCGAAGGCGGCGTCGGGGATGGGATCGATCACGCCATCATCCAGCATGTAGCGGGCGCCATGCCAGCCTTCCTCGCCCGGCTGGAACATGAACTGCACCGTTCCCGTCAGCCTGTCGCGCTGGGCGCAGAGCGCGCGCGCTGCGCCCACCAGCATGGCGACGTGGGTGTCGTGCCCGCAGGCATGCATGGCGTTCGCGACCGTCGAGGTGAAGGGCAGGCCGGTGTCCTCATTCATCGGCAGGGCGTCCATGTCCCCGCGCAGGAGGACCGTGCGGCCGTTCGATGGTCCGCGCAGCGTTGCGACGAAGCCGGTCGTCGAGGGACCTTCGGAGTATTCCAGTGGGAGGCCCTTGAGCGCTTCCTTCGCTTTCGCCGTCGTCATGGGATTGTGCAGGCCGATCTCCGGTTCGGCATGGATCGCGCGGCGCAGCGCGATCATGTCGGGCAGCTGGTCCTCTGCGGCGTCGATCCAGTGCTGCATGGGAGCGGGCTTGGTCATGGGCGATCCTCCGGGGATCACCTTCCGTCAATCCGGGGCGGTTGGGAACTGGCCTGAAAACGGGATGCATTCCGGCGGTCGGGCCGGTGTGATCCGCCCGGGATGCTGTGGTCTCCCTCCTTTTGGACATGGAGGGCCGGGGACGCGGGATGGCCCGCGCGAGGATGGGCCGTGCGGGAGATGGTGGGATGCGCTTGCATCCCGCGTCCCCGTGATCGTTCTTCGCCAGCCTCGAACAGGAGATTTTTCACCTCCCTGACGTTGTAGCGCCGGCTGCGTGCGGGCTTTGGCTGTCCAGCCGAAGTCCCGGACTCACGCTCGACCACATCGCACCCGCGCCGCTGGACAGTGATCGGCTGCCCTCCATGCGGATGCGATGGAGGGGATTATGCGCGCAGGTGATGGGGGTGCGGACAAGAATGCCGGAGTTGTACAGGCGCAACCGCACAAGCGCTTGAGATCACCTGAGAAGATTTTTGCCGTGGGCCCGATGTTCGGCTGAATCCAGCGGTGTTCCCGCGATCATTTCGGAGGCGGCCGCACAAATCCGCCCGCTTTCTGCACCAGACGAACCCGGTTAGGCCTTTGTCCGGTAGCAAGCCGGTAACCGGCGCAGACGCATAGCCGGATCAGACCCGCAAGGAGGCGACAAGCCATGACACGTGTTGCCGTCATCATGGGAGGATGGTCCTCGGAGCGACCGGTTTCCCTGTCCTCCGGCAAGGGCATGGCCGGGGCAGCGCGCGCGGCCGGCTATGACGTGGTCGAGATCGACGTGACCCGCCAGCTGGCGCAACAGCTCACGGACGCAAAGCCCGATGTGGTGCTCAACGCGCTGCATGGCCCTTGGGGCGAGGATGGCTGCGTGCAGGGCGTGCTGGAGGTTCTCGGCATTCCTTACACCCATTCCGGCGTGCTCGCTTCCGCCCTCGCGATGGACAAGGACAAGGCCCGCGCGATCTACGTCCAGCACGGCCTCGATGTCGCCGAGGGCGGCATGTACGATGTCGAGGAGCTGGCGCGCGACCACATCATGCCGCCGCCCTATGTGATCAAGCCGCCGGCCGAGGGCTCGTCATTCGGTGTGTTTATCGTGAGGGAAGGGGCCAATCGTCCGCCGAAGGAACTCACCGATGGAACATGGACATTCGGCAACCGGGCGCTGGTCGAAAAATTCATTCCGGGGCGGGAACTTACGGTCGGTGTAATGGGCGACCGCGCCATGGCCGTCACGGAGATCACGACTTTAAGGGAGTATTACGACTTCGCCGCAAAATATGAGGCTGGAGGATCGCGCCACGTCCTTCCTGCAGACCTGCCGAATGCGGTCACCGAAGCTGCGCTCGACGCATCGCTGAGGGCCCATCGGGCGCTTGGCTGCCGGGGGGTGTCGCGGTCGGACTTTCGCTACGATGAAAAAGCGGGTCGACTAGTGATACTCGAGACCAACACGCAGCCGGGCATGACGCCCACCTCGCTCATCCCAGAGCAGGCTGCCCATCTTGGCATCGACTATCCCTCGCTCGTCCGCTGGATGATCGAGGACGCGTCATGCCCAAGGTAAAACGGCCGCAGATCGCCGGCCCGACTTATGACGACCACGACGACGCCCCGGCGCCGCGCCACGCGGCCCGCCGCGCGCGCGACATTCCGTATTCGGTCGCCTGGTTCCGCGACCGGGTCGCCACCTATGCGCTCGGAACGATCATCTGCGGCGCGCTGATGCTGACCATCGCCGCCTGGATGGGCGGGACGCTGGGCGCGTTCGGGCAGCGCATGAACAACGGCTTCAACGTCATCGCCGGCTGGGCCGGGCTGGCGGTGAAGGAAGTGAACATCAATGACGGTCTCGATCCCGCGGTCGTCGCACGGGTGCGGGAAGCCGCCGAAGTCCAGCCCGGCCACAACATCCTGATGGCCGATCCCTATGCGATCCGCGACCGCATCGAGAAGCTCGATGTCGGCGATGTCAGCGTCCAGCGCCTGTGGCCGGGACGCATCGACATCCATATCGACCAGCGTGAAGCCGTCGCGCTGTGGCAGGAGCACGCCAATGGCGGCGCGTGGCGCGTTGTCGACCAGAGCGGCCGCGCGTTCACCGAAGCCGATCTCTCCCGCTATGGCCACCTGCCGCACGTTGTCGGCCACAACGCCGCCGAGGCGGCCGTGGGCCTTGTCAGCGCGATGAAGGCTTTTCCGGGCCTCGCCGAGCGTTTCGAGGTCGGCTACCGCGTTGGCGACCGCCGCTGGGACGTCAAGTTCTCGGGCCGCGCCGATGTGGTCGTCCTGCCGGCTGACGAGCATCTCGTCTCCGCGCTTGAGTGCGTGAACCTGCAGCATGCGCAGACCGGCCTGCTCGATCTGCCCGCAACACGCATCGATGCGCGCAATGGCTGCACGCTGGCGATCCAGCCCATTCCGGGCGCCCACTCCGGAGACGCGTGAAGTCCATGTCGTCTCTCGTCCAGCGTTCGCAGGTCCGTGACCGCGCCCACGGGCGCGGCTCGGTCATGGCTGCGCTGGACATCGGCTCTTCCAAGGTCGCCTGCCTGATCGCGCGCCGCGCCGACTCCACGGAAGGCGAGCCGCGGATTGCCGGCGCGGGGGCGCAGGGAACCAAGGGCGTGCGCTCCGGCGCCGTCGTCGATCTCGACAATCTCGAGCGCTCGATCCGCCTCGCGGTGGAACAGGCCGAACGCGCCGCCGACGTGCGCATCAATGACGTCGTACTCGGCGTGTCGGGACCCGACCTCCGCTCGGACATCGTGCGCGCCGTCCTGCCGCTCAACGGTCGCGAGATCTCGCTGCAGCACATCCGCGACGTGCGCATCGCCGCGCTGGAGAGCTTCAAGCCGCAGGGCCGCGAAATCCTGCATTCGGCGCCGCTGGGCTTTTCCGTCGACGGCACGGGCGGCGTGAAGGATCCGCGCGGCATGTATGCGGAGAACCTGACGGCGAGCTTTCTCGTGGTCTCGGCGCCGACGGCAGGGCTGCGCAACATCGTCCAGTGCGTCTCGCGCGCTCATCTCAACCCTGTCGCCATCCTGGCGGCGCCGTTCGCGTCCGGCCTTGCCTGTCTGGTCGAGGACGAGGCCGAGCAGGGCGCAATGCTGATCGATTTCGGGGCCGGGGTGACGTCCGCGGCAGCCTTCTATGATGGCGGCCTGATCCACGTTGAGACCCTGCCCATGGGCGGCTCCCGGGCGACCTCCGATCTCGCCCAGGGACTGGGAACCACCTTCGCCGCCGCTGAGCGGCTGAAGATCCAGCATGGCGCCGCCAGCCTCGCGGCGGCCGGGGCGCTGGACATGATCGAGGCCCCCAAACTCGGACCCGACGGAAGGCTGGAGGCGCACCAGTGTTCCCGGGCCGATATCGCCCAGGTGCTGCGTCCACGGGTCGAGGAAATCCTCGAACTGATGGATGGACGGTTGTCCAAGGCTTCGGCCACGGGACGGCCGTTGCCGAGACGGATCGTTCTCACGGGTGGATCGAGCCAGATGCCGTGCCTTCAGGAGCTGGCGGAAGACGTTTTTCGCGCGCCGGTGCGTCTCGCCAGACCCGCGAATGTGAAGGGATTAGGCGAGACTTACAGTTCACCCGCTTTCGCCGCTGCGGCAGGACTGTTACGCTGGGATCTGATGGGTGGAGCGGATCCTTCGCGCTGGAGCGGAGACCGGTCTGCCGCGGATCCCGGCGGAAGCCTGCTCAACCAGGTCTTCGGATGGGTTCAGAAAAACTTCTGAACCGGTGCGTCCCTTAAGACGCGCTTAGCCAAACGCCACGATCTTCATCGAGTTATGTCGGCCGGGCAGGGGTCCGGCGGCGGCGGGGATGCGTGATCGAGGTTGCCTATGGCGGTTGAATTGAGGCCCCGGATTGTCGTGATCGGCGTCGGCGGCGCCGGCGGAAACGCCGTCAACAACATGATCGAGGCCAAGCTCCAGGGCGTCGAATTCGTGGTCGCCAACACCGACGCGCAGGCGCTCACCCGCTCGAAAGCCCCCACGCAGATCCAGCTCGGCATCGGCAAGACCGCCGGCCTTGGCGCAGGCGCCAATCCCGATGTCGGCATGGAAGCCGCCAAGGAAAGCTCGGACGAGATCAAGAAGATCCTTCACGGCGCGCACATGTGCTTCATCGCCGCCGGCATGGGCGGCGGCACCGGAACCGGCGCGGCGCCGATCATCGCCCGCATCGCCAAGGAGCAGAAGGTTCTCACCGTCGGCGTCGTGACCAAGCCGTTCGACTTCGAAGGCAAGCGCCGCATGCAGGTGGCCGAGAAGGGCATCAGCGACCTGCGCACCGAGGTCGACACGCTGCTGATCATTCCGAACCAGAATCTCTTCCGCATCGCCAACAACAAGACGACCTTCGCCGAAGCCTTCTCGATGGCCGACAAGGTTCTCTATTCCGGCGTGCGCGGCATCACCGACCTGATGGTCATGCCGGGCCTGATCAATCTCGACTTCGCCGACGTGCGCACCGTGATGGCGGGCATGGGTTCGGCGATGATGGGCGAGGGCGAAGCCGAAGGCGAGAACCGCGCGCTCAAGGCGGCGCAGGCCGCGATCGCCAACCCGCTGCTGGACGATGTGTCGATGCGCGGCGCCAAGGGCGTGCTGATCAACATCACCGGCGGCTATGACATGACGCTGTTCGAGGTCGACGAGGCCGCGAACGAAGTCCGCCGTGAGGTTGATGTCGACGCCCACATCATTCTCGGATCGACCTTCGACGAGAACCTCAACGGCAAGATCCGCGTGTCGGTCGTGGCCGCTGGTCTGCAGCAGCTTCAGGCGGCGCGTCCGCCCCAGCCCGTGCGCGAACTGCAGGCGGGCCTCACCTCAGCTGTGATGAACGCGCCGTCGCCAGCCGCGGAACTGGGCATTGTCGCCCAACCATCCCCGGTCGCGCCGCAGCCGGCGCAACAGGTTGTGCCGCCGTCGGAACTCCGGCCGGCGCCCCCGATCATCCGCACGCGCCCCGCCGCGCCTCCGGCCGAGCCGGAGATCGCCGAGGAGCCGGTGATGGAAGAGGAAGCCGTCGTGGAGGCCGAAGCCGAACCTGCGCCGCAGCCGCCTGCTCCGGCGCCTGCAGAGCCCGCCAAGGACCGGTCCTTCGCTTCGCTGTTTGGCTGGAAATCCAAGCCCGCCGAGGAACCGGCCCAGCCGGTCGCCAAGCCGGCGCCGGCCGAGGACAGCTTCGAGGATGATCTCGAAATCCCGGCCTTCCTGCGCCGCTCGGGCAACGCCTGATCGCGTCAGGCGTCCCCTTCAGGCGTCCCTGATCCACTGCACGCTGAGGTCTTCCTTGAACGCGAAGCGTTTGAGGTGTCGCTCGATCACGTCCTCCAGCGTTGCAAGCTCTGCTTCGCCGCTGGCTGACATTTCGGCCCTGAGAATATCCGGGTCCTCCGCATTCAGGTCGCAGACGCCTGCGCTGAAGACGATGCGTCCGCGATTGTCTGAATGGGTGGCCTCGATCCTGTGGCCGAAATGCCTGCAGAGCTGGATCAGATAGTTGCGCGCCCTGGCCGTGCGGATGTCGGCGCGCGAGACGTCTTGCAGCGTCTGCATGGGTGTCAGGCCTTCTGCACCTTGGTGGCGGCTTCGTTGATCGTTGCGGCGATGCCGTCGATCTGCTGATCGGTCAGCGGGCCGCTTGCCATGCGCAGGCGGAGAGCGAGCTTGAGGTTCTCCATCGCCAGCATGATCGCCGGCGAACGCCGCCCGCGTCCCGTTCCGGCCTCGCCCATGCGCGCCAGCAAGGCGTCCAGAGAGGCGCGATTTGCGGCGATGAAGGAGCAGCCTTCCTCGGTGACGGCGTGCAGCTTCTTGGCGCCATCGGCCGTCGCGGTGACGTAGCCGAGCTCTTCCAGAAGGGTCAGCGTCGGGTAGACCACGCCCGGGCTCGGGCTATAGGCGCCGCCAACGGAATCCTCGATCGCCTTGATGATCTCATAGCCGTGGCGCGGCTTCTCCGCGATCAGGTGGAGGATCACCAGGCGCAGGTCGCCATGGGCGAAGAAGCGGCGCAGGCCGCCCCGTCCGCCGCCTTGCATCCGCCGGCCAGGATGGCCGTCGTCGTGATCGTGGTCGTGTCCCCGGCGGCCGCGCGCAAAGCGCATCCCGAATTCCCGGCGTTTTTCATGTCTGTGGTGCATCGATATATCTGTCCTTTCGATATTACGAAAAAACAGATATATCGAAATTGACGGTCTTCAAGGGGGCGGCTGGCCCTAGCCGTCAAAAAGATCGCCCCAGTCCACCCGTCTGGCCGAGCGGAAGGCGTCGCCCTCCCGCCGGGTGACGAGCCGGTGGAGGGCTGTGCCGTCGGGCTGGCAGAGCTTGAGCCGGACCCGCCCGCTTGCGGGCTCCGGCGGCGCCAGCACGCGTGCGGGCGAGGGGGCGGCCGGCGCGCGCGAGGCCACGAGGCAGGCGAACTTCTCGTCTTCCCATGGCACGTCCGCGCCCTTGGCGAGCCGGTGGATGCGCGAGCGCGCCACCCGCGCCGAGAAGTGGCACCAGTCGGGCGCAAGGATCGGACAGGCGTGCGCATGCGGGCATGGCGCAAGGATGTGAGCGCCTGCGGCGATCAGCTGGTCGCGCGCGTCCAGTATGCGCTGCCAACCGGCAGGCGTGCCGGGCTCGACGATGACAAGCGCCGTTCGCGCCTGCCGCCAGAGCCTGTCGAGCAGCGGCTTGCGATCATGCGGCGCAAGCTCGTCCAGCACATAGGCCAGCGTTACGAGATCGGCGTCGCCGCCGGCGTTGTCGCGAAGCGCATCGGCGGCTTTCCAGTCGGCATCGGGAAAGACGTCCGCCGCGAGCCTGTGTCCCATCGCGCGCATGTCGGCGCTTGCTTCGAGCAGCGTCGCCGATTTCAGGTCGGGCCAGATGTCCGCCGCCGCCCACAGCGTCGTGCCCGGTCCGGCCCCGACATCCAGAAGGCTTGCCGGCGCAAAGCCGGGCAGGCGGTCGGCCAGAGCCGACAGGCTTGCATGGATGGCGGCGTAGGTGGCTGGCATGCGGGCCGCGACATAGGCCCGCGCCATCCGCTCGCTCGAGACGTGCAAGCGGCCATCGCGCACTTCGCCGCGATAGCGGTCCGACAAGGCGCGCGCGTCCGCTGCGATTTCGGACAGGGGCGCGGCGTGCAGCGCCGCCTCGATGGCCTGTCGCAGGCGGAGCGGGAGTTCCATCCGGCGGACCTAGCAGGTCCGGAGCCCGCGCAACATCCCGCAATAGGCCGTGTCTTGCGCGGCGGGCTGGCTGGGCCTAGCTCACCGGAATGACCCGCCAGCACACCATCGCCAGCCCTGCCAGCGTCACGGGTGTCGGCATCCACACCGGCAAGCCGGCGACGCTGACGATCCGGCCCGCGGCGGAGAACACCGGCGTCGTTTTCGTGAGGACAGATGTCGGCGGCGAGGCGGCCGCGATTCCTGCACTCGCGACCCGTGTCACGACGACCGAGCTTGGCACCAACATGACGAACGACGCCGGGGTGTCGGTTGCGACGGTCGAGCATTTCCTGGCGGCCTGCGCCGGACTGGGTGTCGATAATGTTGTCGCCGAACTGGATGGCCCTGAACTGCCGATTCTCGACGGCTCGTCGGGGCCCTTCGTGGACCTGCTCGAACGGGCCGGCGCCGAGGTGCAAACCGCTTCCCGCCGTGTGCTGAGACTCCTGAAGCCCGTCGAGGTACGGCAAGGGGTGAAGTTCGCGCGCCTGTCGCCGGCCGGCGGCTTCACCCTGAATGTCGCGATCGACTTTCCCAGCAAGGCGATTGGCCGGCAGGAGATCAGCTTCACCATGACGCCGGGCGCGTTCGCGCGCGATGTCGCCTGGGCCCGCACCTTCGGGTTCGCCAGGCAAGCCGAGCAGCTCCATGCCATGGGCAAGGCGCTCGGGGCCTCGATGGAGAACACCGTGGTGATTGAGGACGACGCCGTCATCAATCCCGGCGGCCTCAAGGCGAAGGACGAATTCGTCCGGCACAAGCTGCTGGACGTGATTGGCGACCTGTTCTTGGCGGGCGGCGTGATCGAAGGCCGGTACGACGCCGAACAGCCGGGCCATGCGCTCAACAACCAGCTGCTCCGGGCTGTTTTCGCGGATGAAACCGCGTTCAGCTGGGCCTGAATCGGCCGACTCCGACTTTATTTTGCCGCGATGGGCGGGCTCAGTCCGGGCGAAACGCCGGAGGGAGGACGTCGATGTTCCGGATTGCGTCGGTCGGGCTGGCCGCCCTTGCGCTGGCTGCGTGCGGCGGCGGGGAGGGCGTGGACGGATATGCGGGCAACGCAGCGACCATGCCCGAGATGGCGATGGCGTCTGCGCCGCCGCCCATGTACGCCAAGGACGCAGCCGACGACTTCTCGCGCGAGGAAAACTTCGTGCAGCCTGATCCCGGCGGTGGCGGCGGAGCGCCGGCCGGCACAGCGCCGATGATGGCGTACACCTATGCGTGGAATTTCTCCGTCCCGACTGAAAACATGCAGGGGCTGCAGGCGGCCCACAAGAAGCTCTGCGAGGATGCGGGGCCGGCCAACTGCTACATCACCAACTCGTCCCTCGACGCCATCGGCAAGGAAGGCGCGAGCGGCTATCTGTCCATGCGGGCGACCGAGGCCTGGGTGCGCAGTTTCGAAACCGGCGTGGCCGAAGGCCTGAAGCCGTTCGGAGCGTCGGTCTATTCCAACACCCGCGGCGCAGAAGAGCTGACCGCCCAGATCGTCGACCATGAGGCGCGGCTCCGCTCGATGGTCGCGCATCGCGACGCGCTGCAGAAGATGCTGGACGACAAGCCCGGCCGGCTGTCGGACCTTCTGGAGATCCAGCAGGCGCTGGCGCAAGCGCAGGGCGATATCGACTCGCGCCAGTCGCTGCTCGCCGCGCTCAAGCTACGCGTGTCGATGTCGGTTCTGACCTTCAGCTACCAGCCGGAATACGCTGCGGTCTCGAATTCGATCTGGCGGCCGATCACCGATGCGTTCGGGGATTTCGGGCCGGCCTTCGCCCGTACGGTCGCCGCCATCATCAGTTTCGTGGCGGAGGTGCTCCCCATCGTGCTGCTGGGCGGCCTGGCGATCTGGCTTGGAATGATCCTGTTCCGGTGGCGCGGCCGCCGGCGCGCCGCAAAGGTCCAGAATTCTCCTGCCAGAACCGGCAGCTAGCGACTATTCCCGGCTCCGGGGCGCGGGCGAAGCCGCCGCAGCTCCGGGGCTTGGACGGGCCGCGCCCGTTGGTCTAGAAGGTCCACCTCGGTTTCCGGAGTACACGCATGCGTTCCATCCCCGCGCTTAGGGCCAGCCTGGCCGCCGGCATCGCCCTGACGGCCGTTTCGGCCTGCGCGGGCAACTCTCGCCAGCAGGAACTCGCCTATATCGAGCGCCCGGTGGAGACCATCTACAACGAGGCGGTCCGCAGCCTGAACCGCTCGATGTGGGATCTGTCGGCCGCCCAGTTCGACGAAGTGCAGCGCCAGCACCCCTATTCGCCGTGGGCGCAGCGCGCGATGCTGATGTCGGCCTATGCGCACTATCGCTCGCGCGACTTCGAGAAGGCCATTTCCAGCGCCGAGGACTATGTCGCCCTGCACCCGGGCGGCGATGGCGCCCCCTACGCCTATTACCTGATCGCGATCTGCCAATTCGATCAGATCATCGATGTCGGCCGGGATCAGGCGCGCTCGGGGCTGGCCTTGCGCGCGCTTCAGGAAGTGATCGCCCGCTTCCCGCAGTCCGACTATGCACGCGACGCCGAGCTGAAGGTCGACATGGTGCGCGACCAGCTGGCCGGCAAGGAAATGGAAATCGGCCGCTATTACCTCAACCGATCGGAGCATCTGGCGGCGATCAACCGCTTCAAGCATGTCGTCACCGACTATCAAACCACCAGCCACGTTCCCGAAGCGCTGCACCGTCTGGTTGAGTCCTATCTTTCGATCGGTCTGACCGGGCAGGCGCAACAGACCGCCGCCGTGCTTGGCCACAACTACCCCGGCTCCGACTGGTATGCGGACAGCTATGCGCTGATGCAGGGGCAGGGCGTCACGCTGCCGGAGAAGCCGGACGCCAAGGCCGGTTTCAACATGTTCGAGCGTCTGGCCAGGCTGATCTTCTAGTCATTGGCCCGCGCAATAATGAAAGGGCGCGATCCTTGCGGATCGCGCCCTTGTTTTTGGCTGAACGCCTGACGCGATCAGTGATGCGCGTCGTGCCAGGCCTTCACGGCGGCCAGCGTCTTCTCGATATGGCTGTGCGGCGCCATGTCAGTGTGCGACAGCAGGACGGTGCCATCCGGCGCGATCACGAAGGATGTGCGGTTGGACCAGTCGGGACGGTTGGCGTTGAGCGCCACGTCATAGGCTTTCACCGTGTCGCCGCCGATCGCCACCATCGGGAACTTGTCGCGGCAGTGCTCTTTCGAGAACTCGGCCAGACGCGCCAGATTGTCGGCGGCGCTCTTCATCGACTTGTCCTCCATCGCGGCGCCGGCCGTCAGGCCGACCAGCGTGGCGCCGGCGGCCTGGAACTCTTCGGCCTTTTCCGCGAACGCCTGCGTCTCGATGGTGCAGCCCTGCGTGAAGGCGGCGGGGAAGAAGTACATCACCACCGGACCCTTCTTCAGGGCGTCGGACAGTTTGAAGTCGAATTCCTTGCCGCCCGTCACGCCCTTGGCGACGATTTCCGGCGCCTTGGCGCCTGTCTCCAGCGCGGCGAAGGCGGGCGCGATGCCCACGGCGGCGACGCCTGACAGGGCGATCGCAGCGGCGGCGATGATCTTCTTCATATGACTCTCCCAAAACCGGCGCCGGACGGAACCGACTGCGCCTCTTATCCGCGATGCGCCGTGCCGCGTCACGCGCTGTGACCATCACGACTGCGTTCTTCGACGCATACGTCATGCGCCCTGCGGCGGACCATGAAGATTTTGCACCGCCCGGCGAAATAGATGTTCCCTTTTTGTTCCAGATGTGCTAGTGCGCGCCCATGCTCACGGCGCTGTCCATCCTCGATTTCGTGCTGGTGCGGGATCTCGATCTCGAACCCGGCCGGGGATTCACGGCGCTGACGGGGGAAACCGGGGCGGGCAAATCCATCCTGATGAGCGCGTTGGCCTTTGCGCTGGGCGGACGCGGCGGGCAGGACCTGATCCGGCCGGATGCGGACCTGGCCGAGATCGCCGCCACGTTCGATGTTCCCGGCGATCATCCCGCCCGCGCGCTGGTGGCCGAGAGCGGCATCGAGGAGGATGTCCGCCATCCGCTTGTCTTCCGCCGGTCGATCCGGCGCGGCGGGGCGGCGCGTGCTTTCCTGAACGACCGCCCGATCAGCGCCCGGCTTGCGGCGCAGCTCGGCGGCCTGCTGGCTGATATTCATTCCCAGCATGAAGGGCTCGGTCTGCTGCTGGAGTCGCGCCATCGCGGCCTGCTGGATGCGTGGGCGAGGGTGGAAGCCCTATTGACTGAGGTCGCGGCGACCTGGGCGCGCCTGCGCACGGCGTCCGCCGCGCGCGCCGAGCTCGAGACACAGGCCGCGCGCGTCGCGTCCGAGCGTGTCTGGCTGGCGCATGCGCTGGAAGATCTCGACGCGCTCGATCCGCAGGACAACGAAACCGCGAAGCTGGCGCTTGATCGGGCCACCATGCAGGCGGGCGAGCGTGTGGCCGAGGCGCTGGAATCCGCCGCCAACGCGCTCACCAAGGCAAATGTCGAGAACGCGCTCGCCAATGCCGGCCGGGCGGTGTCGCGTGCGCTCTCGGCGCCGGCCCTCACCGGCGAAGGCGCGGACAGCGAGCTGGCCCGCCGCATGCGCGCCGCCTGCGAGGCGCTGGAGCGCGCGATGATCGAGGCTGGCGAGGCGCGCGCGGCGCTTGATGTCGCCGCCGCCGGTTGTGAGTTCTCGCCTGCGGCGCTTGAGGCGGCCGAAACGCGGCTATTCGCGCTGAGAGCCGCCGCGCGCAAGCATGATGTCGATCCGGACCGGCTGGCGGATTTGCGCGAGAAGCTGCGTGCGCAGCTGGATGGCATCGAGCAGACCGATACGCAGCTTGCCGCTGCTATCGCGGAAGAGGGCGAGGCGCACACAGCCTATGACGCCGCCGCGGCACGGCTGACGGCCCGACGCGAGGCCGCCGCCCGCAAGCTGGCGAAGGCTGTCGCCGATGAACTTGAGCCGCTGAAACTCGGCAAGGCGAAATTCCGCGTGAGCGTCGCGCCGCGTGCTGAACCGGGGCCGACCGGCCGCGACGATGTCGCCTTCGAGGTTGAGACCAATCCGGGCGCCGGCTTTGGCCCGCTGGCGCGGATTGCATCGGGCGGCGAGATGGCGCGCATTGCCCTGGCTGTTTCGGTTTGCCTTGCAGATTCATCCCCGGCCGGCACGCTGGTATTCGACGAAGCCGACATGGGCGTCGGCGGGGCGGTTGCGGCCGCCATCGGGGAAAGGCTGTCGCGGCTGGGGCGGACGCGGCAGGTGCTGGCGATCACCCACTCGCCGCAGGTCGCCGCGGCCGCCGACCGCCAGCTGCGCGTCTCCAAGGCTGTGTCGGATGGCGGAACGGAAACGTCCATCGACCCGCTTGGCCAGAAGGAACGGCGCGAGGAAATCGCCCGCATGCTCGCTGGCGCCAGCGTTACACGCGAGGCGCGCGCGGCGGCGGGAAGGCTGTTGGCGGGCGCCTGAGCCACGGCTAAGACACGGCCATGGCCAAGAAAAGCAAACCAAAGTCAGGCGAAAACTCTGGCGATGCGTCCGGCGAGACGCCTGCCGCGGAGCTGACGAAGGCGGCGGCGAAGAAGGAGCTCGCGCGCCTTGCCGAAGCGATCCGCGCCGCCGACGAGGCCTATTACCAGGAAGACGCGCCGCACATGTCGGATGCCGACTATGACGCGCTGCGCCTGCGGCTCAACGCCATCGAGACGCAGTTCCCGGATCTCAAACAATCCGACAGCCCGAGCGAAGCGGTCGGGGCAGCCCCGGCGCAGGGCTTCGGCAAGGTCACGCACCTCAAGCCGATGCTCTCGCTCGACAACCTCTTCTCCGAGGAGGACGCGGCCGATTTCATCGAGCGCGTGCGCCGGTTCCTGAACCTCAAGGACAGCGAACAGGTCGCCGTCACGGCCGAGCCCAAGATCGATGGTCTGTCCTGTTCGCTGCTCTACGAGAATGGCAAGCTGGCGCGCGCCGCCACGCGCGGCGATGGCGCCGTGGGGGAGGATGTCACCGCCAACATCCTTACGCTGAAAGGTCTTCCGCACACGCTGAAGGGCAAGGGCCATCCCGGCCAGATCGAGGTGCGCGGCGAGATCTATATGACGATGTCCGACTTCGCGGCCTTTCAGGAGGCCGAGGTCGCGGCCGGCCGCAAGCGCCCGGCGAACCCGCGCAATGCCGCTGCCGGAAGTCTCCGCCAGAAGGACGCATCGGTGACCGCTGCGCGCCCGCTGCGTTTCTTCGCCTATGCGTGGGGTTTCACCTCCGAACCGTTCGCCGACACGCAGATGGAGGCCGTGGAGCGCTTCGCGGCGTGGGGCCTGCCCACCAATCCCGACATGAAGCGCGCGATCAGCGTTGATGGCATGCTCCAGATCTACCGGGATATCGAGTCGCGCCGCGCCTCGCTCGGCTATGACATCGATGGCGTCGTCTACAAGGTCGACCGGCTGGACTGGCAGGAACGCCTCGGGTTTGTCTCGCGCAGTCCGCGCTGGGCGGCGGCGCACAAATTCCCCGCGCAACAGGCGACGACGCAGCTTCTCGATATCGACATCCAGGTCGGCCGCACGGGCAAGCTGACCCCCGTGGCGCGGCTGCAGCCGGTCACGGTCGGCGGCGTCGTTGTCTCCAACGCCACACTCCACAATGAGGACGAGATCGAGCGCCTTGGCGTCATGATCAATGACTGGGTCGTGGTCCAGCGCGCGGGCGATGTCATTCCGCAGATCGTCAGCGTGGTCGAGAACAAGCGCCCGAAGGATGCAAAGAAGTACCGTTTCCCGCACACATGCCCGTTCTGCGGTTCGGAAGCCGTGCGCGGCGGGGGCCAGGGAGACGAGGAAGTTGATCGCCGTTGCACGGGCGGCCTTATCTGTCCGGCGCAGGCGGTGGAGCGTCTCAAGCACTTTGTCTCGCGCCGCGCCTTTGACATCGATGGGCTGGGCGCCAAGCAGATCGAGGAGTTCTTCGAAGCCGGCGTGATCACCGCGCCGCAGCACATCTTCATGCTCGACGAGCGGATAAAAAAGGCTGGCAAGCCGCCGCTGGAAGAGTGGGAAGGTTATGGCGAGACGTCGGCGAAGAAGCTGCGCGACGCCATCGACAAGGCCAGCACGCAGCCACTGGACCGTTTCATCAACGCGCTGGGCATCCGGCATATCGGCGAGACCAACGCGCTGTTGCTGGCGCGTCAGTTCGGGTCGTTCGAGGCCTTGCGCGAAACGGTCGAACGCGCCGCGCGGCAGCGGCCCAACGACGCCTACCGGCGGTTGGAGAATGTCGAGGGCGTTGGTCCCGGCGCGCGCGACAAGCTGCTGGAAGCAGCGCCGGAGCTACCGGCGAAGCTGCTGGCCTCACTCGATACGTCACTTGAGGGCGAGCTTGCCTCCATCGCAGGTCTCAACAAGACGGCGCGCGCGGCGCTGGCCAGCGAATATGGCGACTGGAAGCATTTCCGCGAGCAGGTGCAATCCGCCGCCAAGGGACGGCCGGGGGAGGATCTTGTGGCGCTCGGCGCCATCAATGGTTTCGGCGAGGTGGCAGCCGAAGCGCTGGTCGACTTCTTCGCCGAGAAGCACAATCGCGAGGTCATCGACGAGCTGGCGAAACGCGTGACGGTGGAGGACTACAAGCTTGCTGATACGTCGGACAGCAAGGTTGCGGGCAAGACGGTGGTGTTCACCGGAACGCTGGAGCGCATGACGCGCGATGAAGCTAAAGAGCAGGCGATAGCGCTCGGCGCCAAGGTTTCCGGCTCTGTCTCCAAGAAGACAGACCTCGTCGTCGCCGGTCCCGGCGCGGGCTCGAAGCTGGCCGACGCCGAGAAGCACGGCGTTACGGTCCTCTCCGAGGATGAGTGGCTGAAGCTGATCGGCAAGGCCTGAGGCGCGGGCGGGTCAGAACCCGCCATGCGCCTTCACCCAGGCGGCTTCTTCCGGCGTGCTCGCGCGGCCCAGCACGTCATTGCGGTGCGGGAAGCGGCCAAAGCGTTCGATTACCTCGGCATGGCGCCGCGCATAATCCAGAGCAGAGTCGAAGGTCTCTTTCGTGCCCGCCGTTGCTTCTGTGGCGAGCGCCGCGAACAGGCGGACCGATGTTCGCTGATCCTCGACATTTTCCGAGTGTTCGAGCGGCAGGTAGACGAACATCCGGCCAATCGGAGGAATCTCGCGGTCCTGTCCCTGCGCGATGGCCTCCTTCGCCAGCCGCAGGGCGATGGGATCGTTCACGTAGGCCTTGGGCGACTTGCGGTGGATCGAGCGGCTGAACTGGTCGAGCGCGATGATCGCCGCCAGACGCTGCAGCGGTCCCTGTGCGGCCCAGTCATCCGCCCGTTCGGCAGCCAGTGTGTCGACCAGATCTCCGAAGCGCTGCGCCAGAACCGCATCCACGGCCGGGCCGCCGCCGAACCACACTTTCATCCGCTGCCCGAGTTTCGCCGGATCGGTCAGCGCATCCTCGAACCAGAAGTCCAGGACCGTTTGCGGCGTTTCCCTGTGGGGAGCGTTGTTCATTCCGCTCAGGCCGCCGGGCGCGTTGCGGTCATCATGTAGTTGACGCCGAGGTCGCGGCTCAGGCTCCACTTTCCGGTCAGTGGCGAGAACGAAACGCCCAGCGTCTCATCGATTTCCAGTCCGGCTCCCACCAGCGCAGCGCGTGCTTCCTCTGGCGTCACGAACTTGTTCCATTCGTGCGTACCGGGCGGCAGCCAGCGCAGCACATGCTCGGCGCCGACGATCGCCAGCGCGAACGCCTTCGCCGTGCGGTTGAGCGTCGCCATCACCATCAGCCCGCCGGGCGCCAGAAGGGCCGCGCAATCCGCCAGGAAGCGGGCAGGATCCTGCACATGCTCGACCACTTCGAGCGCCAGCACGATGTCGAATTTCGGTTCGCCCGCGGCGATCAGGCCTTCGACTGTACCGACGCGATAGTCGGCGTCGATCTCAAGCTCGTCGGCATGCACCTTGGCGGCCTTGATGTTGGCGTCGCCGGCGTCGATGCCGACCGCATGCGCGCCCAGCCGCGCCATCGGCTCTGTGACCAGCCCGCCGCCGCAGCCGGCGTCCAGCAGACGCAGTCCCTCCAGCGGTTGTTTCGCACCGGCGTCCAGCCCGAAATGCGCCATCGCCTTGTCGCGGATATAGCCCAGCCGCACCGGGTTGAACTTGTGCAACGGCGCGAACTTGCCGGTGGGCGACCACCAGTCGGCCGCCATGGCGCGGAACTTCTCGATCTCCGCCGGATCGACGCTTGGCGATTCCGGTATGCTCTCGTCGCGAACAAGGGTCTTGGCCATGCGATCTATCTGGACCCGGAGGCCCTGTCCGGCAACAGGTCTCGCCCGTCCGGCGGCCTCGCTGGACTCTGGTCGAATGCCGCATCATGGGGCGAGTTCTTGCCCTGCGGCGCTGGCGCCCCTATAGGGCGACCCGCGCGGGGCCTCCGGGCCGCCGCCCCACTGGAAGGACTTGCCCCTGCGATGAATCGCCTGGTGCTGAAATTCGGCGGAACCTCGGTCGCGAATCTCGAGCGGATCGCCCATGTGGCCGATATCGTCGCGGCGCGCCGTGCAGAAACGCGCGCCATCGCCGTGGTTGTGTCCGCCATGTCGGGAACCACCAACCAGCTGGTGGAATGGACGCGCGGCCGCCGGACCGGACCTGCATGGCGAGCTCTATGACGATCGGAATACGATGTGGTCGTCGCCAGCGGCGAGCAGGTAACGAGCGGCCTTCTGGCGCTGGCCTGCGGCGCAGGGCTCAAGGCGCGTCCTGGCCTGGCTGGCAGCTGAAACTCACCACCGACGAAGCGCACGGCAAGGCGCGTATCACCGGCTGTGACAACCCCGATTTCATCCGGTCCGTCGATCCTGGCGAGATCGCCGTCGTCGCCGGCTTCCAGGGCGTGGACGAGCATGGCCGTGTGGCGACCCTCGGCCGCGGCGGGTCCGATACGTCGGCGGTTGCGGTCGCGGCCGCCCTCAAGGCGTCGCTGTGCGACATCTATACGGACGTGGACGGCGTCTACACCACCGACCCGCGCATCACGTCGAAGGCCCGGCGGCTGGAGAAGATTTCGTATGAAGAGATGCTGGAGCTCGCCTCGCTCGGGGCGAAGGTTCTCCAGACACGCTCTGTGGAACTGGCGATGAACCATCGCGTGCCGGTGCGCGTGCTGTCGTCCTTCGAAGGGCCCGTGGCCAAACCCAATACCGGAACGCTCGTGTGCGATGAGGATCAGATCGTGGAAAAGCAGGTAGTCAGCGGCGTCGCTTACTCGCGGGACGAAGCCAAGTTCACCCTTATCGGCGTCGAGGACAATCCGGGCGTCGCCGCCACCATTTTCGGCGCGCTGGCGGATGCGGGCGTCAACGTCGACATGATCGTGCAGGCTTCCGCCAGGACGGAGGGCCGGCAGAACATCGTGTTCACCTGTCCCGATCGCGACGCGCCGCATGCACAGGCCGTGCTCGACAAGCTCAATGGCAAGGTCGGCTATGAAAACCTGTCGGTTTCGCGCGATGTCGCCAAGGTCTCCGTCATTGGCGTTGGCATGCGGTCGCACGCCGGCGTCGCCAAGACGATGTTCCAGGCGCTGTCCGCAAAAGGGATCAACATCCAGGTTATCTCGACATCGGAGATCAAGATCTCCGTTCTGATCGATGCATCCTACACCGAACTCGCCGTCCGCGCGCTGCACACAGCCTATGGTCTCGACGCGGACTAAGCGTGCGAACGGCAGGCTAGTTGGGGGGATAGGAATGACGCCTCAAGCAGTTCTGTCTGTCATTCGCTGCGCATCGATAGCTGCAGCTGTGATGCTGATGCAGGCGTGTGAGGTCGAAGCCTATACTGCTAGCTGCAGTCGAGATGATCAAATACCGCCAGAGACGCGCGAGGATATCGAAAGTGCGGCAATCCGCATCATTGGAACGCTGGATCAATCGCCAGAGCAATTCGCCGGAATTCTATCGAGCCGCGGCAAGATTGACGCAAAACCCGAAGCGATAAGTACGGTAATTGCCACCTACAAGAGTATGAGTCCGGTTTCCGAGCCGACCATTGCCCAAACATTTTTCGTGACTTCCAGCGCCAGCACCGACTTCAGCGCAGGAATCCCATGCGGAACTGACGACGACGGCCGGATGACATTTGCGCCGCGCGGAGGGACGATCACAAACGCGGTGGTGCTGGCCGATCAGAATATTCGTGGCAATTCGAAAGTCACCCACACTCTCTGGTTGGAAAACGAGGACAGCAATTGGCTCATTCGCGGTTTCCATACTGGCGTCAGCGCCATCGCGGGTCTCGACGGCGAACAGCTCTGGATTCTGGCGAAGCAGCAGCGCGAGAAGGGAAACGCGATCAACGCATCGCTGCTTTACACTGCCGCTAGCAACGCTTTTGATCGTGGTCCATTTTTCCAGCCAAGCATTATGCTGGACTTCATCGCCGATAAACAGACGTTCGAGCAACCAAGGTCGGTCGAATTTGTGTATGGGCAAGAGACCTTTGCCGTCACAGACGTTCTTTACATCGGTCTTTCCAATTACTCCTTCGCGATCGGGCTCAGCCACACGCCTACAGGACTATCCGAGGAATGTCGAGGCCACAAACAGATGGCTGATTGCAGGATTCGACAAGGCTCACCCGAATGGGCGGGAGGCTCTCGGAGCTGTCGTCGCACGCGCCATCGACCTTTAGCGCGTAGTAACAAGGGTGCGCTGAACTGCATTTTCGCCGAGTCGGGCCATTCGACGTACCCTTGCCGTAGTCTGAACCTGGCGTCGATAACCTCTCGGTAATCCGAACAATCCCGTGGAACGCTCGCAACGCGTCTACGCAGGCCGAAGTCGCCTCATTTCTGCTCGGAGATATGCGTTCCGAGCGCGTCCACTGCTTGCAGCTGCGCCACGGCAGGCCATGGTTTGTTCGGAATTCGCCGCTGGATGACGGGCGCTGGATAATCGGGCAGCGCGGACTGAAGGGCCCCTCGGCTGGGTTTGACGAAGCTCTCAGACTGATCGAGGACGACCTGGGGAGAAGGCGAGGACCGCCGCGCCTGCCAGCTGGCGGCGGCGCGAAGCGGCGCTGTCGCGCCTGCGCGCTCCTCATACAACCAGGCGGTGGATCCCAAAACGCCTTGAGCGGGTCGCTCTCGAACTGATCGCCAACACCATGGTGGCGGACGTCTGCTCGATCTACCTTCAAGACCGAGGACGAAGCAGCCAGTCGATGGCGACCCAGGGCCTGAGCCTGAAGCCGTGAAGCACGCGGCTCAAGGAAAACGAGGTCCTCCCGTCGCCTCGTTTCGGCGACGGCGCGACCCTTGCGTCGACCGACGCCTTCGCACCCGCGCTTCTCCTACCGGCCCGAGACAGGCGAGATCCGTTCCATTCTTCCGCGTGATCCTGCGTGGCGGCCGCGTGCTTGGCGTCTTGGTCGTCCGGAACCGACGGAACGCGTCTACGACGATGAAGAAGCCGAAGCGCTGCAGACCGTCGCCATGGTGCTGGCCGAGCTGGTCGCCGCCGCCGCGGATCTCCGCGTCTAGCGCCGCTCTGCGCCAGACGCGGCCGGTGGAGCTGCGCGGCCGGACGCTGAACGAAGGTCTCGCCTTGGTTGGGTCCATCTCATGACCCGGTCGTCCTCTGCCTGCGCGTCTGTTCGCGGCTGATCCCTGAGGTCGAAGAACTGCGTCTCAACGATGCGCTGGAAGCCCTGCGCGTCGTGATCGACGTGATGTTGACTCATGGCGGGTCCGGTCCTGTTCGGCGAAAGCCGCGATGTTCTCGAAACCCACTGCCTGTTCGCCCATGATCCGAGCTGAAGCGAGGCTGGTGAGGCCGTGCGCTCGGCCTGTCGGCCGAGGCGGCGGTCGACCGGCCCGCCGGGAGCAACGCGCGCGCGGCTCGAAAGCGCGCCGCGACAGTCTTTGCGGGAACGCCTGCACGATCTCGAAGACCAGCCGAAAACTGGCTGCGCCAGCTTGCCGGCGATAATGGCGACTCCTGTGGTCTGCCGCCCGGATCGGTCCTCGTGGCCAGCCGCACGCCTCCGCAGAACTGCTGAATATCGCGACGCCGGTCTCGGCTGGCGTGGCGCTGGAGGCCGGCGCGTCGTACCGCGATCGTTGCGCGCGCCATGGGCGTGCCGGCGGTCGGCGGTTCCAACGGCCTTCGTCACCTGGCTGAAGACGGCGACGCCACTATCGCGGACGGGGAGGGCGGCCTCGCCTGGTTATCCGGCCTGCACAATCCGGAAATCGTCGCCAACTTCCAGGCCCGCATCGCGGCTGTCGGAACAGACGAAGCTGAAGATCTGCCGTGCCTTCGCGCGATTTGCCGGCCGTCACGACGGACGGCGTTGAAATCGACCTGCTGATCAATGCCGGTCTGTCGTTCGATCTGGACCATCTCGACGAGGTCGGCGCCAAGGGCGTCGGCCTGTTCCGCACCGAATTCCAGTTCATGGCGTCGGAGACCATGCCCGGGCTGGACGAGCAGGCGACCTTCTACAAGTCAGTCATCGAGCGGGCTGGCGACCGGCTTCTGGTTGTGTT
This sequence comes from Hyphomonadaceae bacterium, assembly GCA_041398245.1. Taxonomy (GTDB): domain Bacteria; phylum Pseudomonadota; class Alphaproteobacteria; order Caulobacterales; family Hyphomonadaceae; genus UBA7672. Next base: position 43,442 of record JAWKVC010000002.1, on the reverse strand, counting down.
CGGCACCATCGATTCGCGGGGACAAGATCGCGCCATTCAAGGGCCGCCGTGAGCGCGAGGAAAATCCGGCTCTTGGCTGGCGCGCCCTGCGCATGGCGCTGGACCATCCCTTCTTCTTCCGCCGCCAGTTGCGGGCGCTGATCCGCGCCTCGCGTGGCAAGACGCTGCGTCTGATGTTTCCGATGGCTGGACGGTGGAAGAGTTCGAGGCGCGACGTCTTGTCGACAAGAAATGGAATGGGCCATCAAGCTCGGCTAACCCGACCTCAGGCTCAAGGTCGGCGCCATGGTCGAGACGCCATCGCTGGCGTTTTCCATCGATAATCTCAAGGGAAAGGCCGATTTCCTCTCGATCGGAACCAACGACCTGATGCAGTTCTTCTTCGCGGCGGACTGCGACAACGCCCGTCTGCCGGGCGTTATGATCTGCTCAGCCGTCCGGCCATGCGCCTTCTGCTACGCATGCGGCAACGGGCCGACGAGGCGGAACTTCCGATCACGGTCTGCGGGGAAGCGGCTGGCAGGCCGCTGGAGGCGCTTGCGCTTATCGCGATCGGCTATCGCCGGTTGTCGATGCAGGCCGCGCGCATCGCGCCGATCAAGCTGCTGGTTCGTTCGGTCGACATGTCGAAACTGGCGCAGCGCGTGCAGGCTGCGCTGGACGGTCCTGACCAGTCCACACGTAACGCAATGTTAAGTATCGCCGATGAGTTCGGCGTGAAGATTTAGGTTGTTCCAGTACAGGCGAACCCTTACCTTCGTAATCATCTGTTAGGGCGGCGGGCGTAATGCGGTTAGGCTAGTCTTCACGATTTGCCTTCCGTGTCGGACAAACATATGAGCGGCGTGGCCAAAGACGACACCAATCCCAGCGTGCCCCCCGAAGAAACGGCTTCAACCGAAGGCGCCGAACAGGCTGGCCCGGCTGAAGATACCGCGGCGGCTTCCGCCACAGTTTCGCCATCAGTCCGCGACGAGGCAGACGCCAAGCCGCGCCGCGCCGCCGCTTTCCTCCGCGTGGTCAGCGACAATGGCTCCGAGTTCGCAGCGCCGCAGCGCATCGGCGACATCATCCGCGCCGCCCGCGAGAACGCCGGCTACACGCTGGAGCAGGTCTCGCGCGAGACGCGCGTCCACCTGAGCCACCTTCGCGCCATCGAGGACATGACGCCGGGGCTTCTGGGCGCTCCGGTCTATGCGAAGGGCTATATCCGTTCCTACGCCCGCTATCTCGGACTGCCCGAGCAGGAAACGCTCGATCGTTTCCTCAGCGAGTGCGCCGCCATCCTGAAGGATCCGGAAAAGCCGGAGATCGCCCCGCCGGCGACCTCCAAGGCCCGCAAGCTTCCGGTCGCGGTTCCCGTGCTGGGTCTGCTGGTGATCGGCCTCGCAGCCGGCGCCGGCATCATGTTCTTTGCAAATGGCGAAAAGCCTGTCGCGACCACGCCGTCCTCGCCCGCAGCGGCCACGACGGCCGGGGCCGCTCCGGCCGCGGTCGCACCGCCTGCAATCGCGCCGCAGCTTCGCATCGTCGCGCTGAAGCGCAGCATGCTCGAAGTCCGCTCCGCCAAGGGCGATAAGTACGTTCACCGCTACTACAACCCCGGCGAGTTCTTCATCGTCCGGGTCGGCGAAGGTTTCACGGTCTCAGCTGACGATGGCACGGCCTTCGAATGGCGTCTGGGCGACGACTCGCTCGGCCTCCTCCAGGAGTCGGGCGGCCCCGTCTACACGCAGAGCGCCGATCTTGCGGCGCAACGCCAGCCGATCGCGCCGCCGCCGCCTCCGCCGGTTGTAGAACCGGAAGTAACCGAGCCGGCTGCGGCCGCCGCCGCTCCGGCCACCGGCAATGCCGCAACACCGCCGCCGCGTCCGCGTCCTGCGACGCCGCGTCCGCAGCCCCAGACGACCGCAACGCCGCCAGCCGCCACGCAGCAACCTGCCGTGACCCCGGCGCCGGCTGCTCCGCCCCCGCGCGATCCGGCGCTTGACGCCTACCCGGACCAGTAGGAGCCGCCTTGCCGTTTGACTTATGCAGCCGCGCGACCCTCTGTCGTGCGGCTGTCGCCTTTACGGGCCACAGCAAAAGCGCCAAATGACGCCATAGGCCGACGAGACCGGGCCCGAAACGATGAGCCACGACATCAATCATATCCGCCCCTGGCGCACGATAACGCGTCGCGTTTCGCGCAAGATCCGTGTCGGCGGCGTCGAGGTGGGCGGCGATGCGCCGATCTCCGTCCAGTCGATGACCAACACGCCAACATCCGACGCCGGGGCGACCATCGACCAGATCCGGAAACTGGAAGAGGCGGGGGCGGACATCGTTCGCGTCTCGTGCCCGGACGAGGAGTCGACGGCCGCGATGCCGGAGATCTGCCGGGCCGCGAAGGTCCCGATCGTTGCGGACATCCATTTCCACTACAAGCGCGGCATCGAAGCGGCCAAGGCGGGGGCTGCCTGCCTGCGCATCAATCCCGGCAATATCGGCAACGCCGCGCGCGTGAAGGAAGTGGTGCAGGCCGCGAAGGACCATGGCTGTTCGATGCGCATCGGCGTCAATGGCGGCAGTCTGGAGCGTCATCTGCTCGAGAAGTATGGCGAGCCATGCCCGGAAGCGATGGTCGAAAGCGCGCTGGAGCATGCGCGCATTCTCGATGACCACGACTTTCGCGAGTACAAGATTTCAGTGAAGGCGTCTGATCCGTTCCTGACGGTCGCGGCTTACCACCAGCTTGCCGAAGCCACCGACGCGCCGCTCCATCTTGGCGTCACCGAAGCGGGCGGTTTGCGCACCGGCACGGTGAAATCCTCGATCGGCATCGGCTCGCTGTTGTGGGCGGGGATCGGCGACACCATCCGCGTTTCGCTTTCGGCTGATCCTGTCGAGGAGATCAAGGTCGGCTTCGATATCCTGAAGTCGCTCAACCTGCGCACGCGCGGGGTCAACATCATCGCGTGCCCGAGCTGTGCGCGTCAGGGTTTTGACGTCATCAAGACGGTCGAGACCCTGGAACAGCGCCTTGCGCACATTTCCGAGCCGATCTCGCTGTCGATCATCGGTTGCGTCGTCAACGGTCCCGGCGAGGCGGCGATGACGGATCTCGGCTTTACCGGCGGCGGCAAGGACGCCGGCATGATGTATGTTTCCGGCAAGCCGGACCACAAGGTCGGCAATGACGAGATGGTCGAGCGCATCGTCGCGCAGGTTGAAGCCCGCGCCGCCGTCCTGCGCGCCGCCAGGGAAGCCGCGAGCAAGGCGGCGGAGTAGACGTCACCGGGCATATTCATCGTGCCGGCATATTGCGCTAGGCTGTCGCTGATCCGCGCGGCCCATTGTGCGCTGGTTCTCAGGGGGCGGCCATTCCGGCGGGGTTGGAACATCATGCGGGTTAGCGCTTTCCTTGCCGCCGTCACCATGCTCGCCGGCTGTCAGATGGTAAGGATGGCCGTTCCGGAGCCGGTGGTTCCCGCCGCGACGGTCGCGGTGACATTGCCTGAGGGAAGCCCTGCTTCAGCCGCCGCCACAGAGGCGCTGTTGCCGAAGGTCATTGAACACTACTGCCTCGAGCGGCTCTTGGATGGTGTGCCTGAGTCATTCGCGGTCGAGCGCGCCGGCCTCGCGCGCGCCGCCAATCCCGTGCACGATGTCGAGCCGCGCTTTCCGAGCCAGGCCTGGTCGACGGCGGAAACGCCGCGCCTTTTTGTCTGGCCGTCCGCGACGAGCGGCGCCGGATGCACGATAGCGGTCTTCGACGGCGATATGGACCGCGCCATCGAGATCATCGGCAATGCCGTTGAAGCCGGCCGCGCCCGGCGTGGCGTTCGCGAGCCGGCAAGACAAAACAAGTTGCCCACCTACGAACAGACGCGGCAGGGTTGGCTTACCTTCTTCGCTCCGGGCGGCGACCACAGGGTCTTTTCCGCCTACGCCTCGCACGACAACCCGGACCCCGCGCTTGCACGCGGCTTACTGATGACCCTCTCCGAGCTTGACAAATAGTCTTCCAGCTTCGGCGCAGCGAGCAAGGCGGCGGAGTAGGGACGAGATTTCGTCCTACCAGATCAGCACGCGGTCTTCGGGCGGCAGATAGCCCTTGTCGGTCGCCTTGACGCCGAACGCGGCATACCAGCTTTCCATGTTGCGCACCGGGCCGATGGTCCGGAAGTACGCGGGCGAGTGCGGGTCGCTTGCAACCTGCACACGGAGCGCCTCGTCGCGGATGAGGCCGCGCCAGACCTGCGCCCAGCCAAGGAAGAAGCGCTGGTCGCCGGTGAAGCCATCGAGAACCGGCGCCTCGGCGCCCTTCAGCGAGATGCGGTAGGCGGCGTAGGCCACCTGCATGCCGCCATTGTCGCCGATGTTTTCGCCGAGCGTGAAGCGGCCGTTCACGTTCAGCCCCGGCAGCGCTTCGAAACCCGAATACTGCGAAGCCAGCTTGTCGGTCAGCACCTTGAAGCGTGCGACATCGTCCGGCCCCCACCAGTCGCGCAGCACGCCGTGACCATCCGACTTGGCGCCCTGATCGTCGAAGCCGTGACCCATCTCGTGCCCGATGACGGCGCCGATGCCGCCATAGTTCACGGCCGGGTCGGCGTTGGGATCGAAGAAGGGCGGCTGCAGGATGGCGGCCGGGAAGGTGATCTCGTTGAAGACGGAGTTGTACGACGCATTCACCGTTTGCGGCGTCATGTTCCATTCTTCGCGATCGGTCGGCTGGTTGATGCGCGTCAGCCTCCGCTTCTGTTCGAACTCGGATGCGCGTTGGGCGTTGCCGAACGCGTCGCCCTTCACGATCGTCATGGCCGAATAGTCGCGCCACTTGTCGGGATAGCCGATCTTCGGACGGAACAGCGCCAGCTTTTCCAGCGCGCGCAACTTCGTGTCCTCGCTCATCCATGACAGGGCGCGGATACGCTCGCCATAGGCGGTGCGCAGGTTCTCGACCAGCGCCAGCATCTTGGCCTTGGAATCCGGCGGGAAGTGCTTGGCTGCGTAAAGCCTGCCGACGGCGAAGCCCATGGCGCCGTTGAGCGACGCAATCGCCCGCTTCTCGCGGGCGCGTTGTTCCGGCTGGCCGTTCAGCGTCTTGCCGAAGAAGGCGAAGACTTCCTCGTCGAACGCCTTCGGCAGCACATCGGCCGCCGAGCGCAGCGAATGATACGCTGCATAAGCCTTCAGCGTGTCCAGCGGCGTCTTGGCCCACAGATCGGCGAGCGGCGCGACGGCGTCCGGCTGCCGCACGATGGCGCGGTCCGCGGCGCCGACAAGGCTCGCCTCGAAGGCTGCATCCCACGGGAAGGCCGGCGCCATCGCGTTGATCTCGGCCCGCGTCTTCGGGTTGTAGGTCTTGTCGCGCTGGCGCAGCTGTTCGGGAAGCCAGTGCTTCTCCGCGATCTGCATTTCCAGCGCCAGCACCGCTTCTGCCTTGGCGTCGGCGTCGGCGACGCCGGCCATGGTCAGCATTTTCGCGATGTGCGCCTTGTAGCCGGCGATCAGGTCGGGCTTGGCCGTCGGCCCCAGATAGAAGGTGCGGTTCGGCATGCCGAGACCGCCATGGCTGATCGACAGCACATAGATGTCCGGATCCTTCTGGTCGGGCCCGACGCTCCAGCCGAGCGGGGCGGGCACGGGCGAGCCCGGCTTCGCGGACAGGACGGCCAGCGCCGCCGCATCCTTGCAGGCATCGATCTCGGCCAGCAGCGGCTGGATCGGCGCGAGGCCCCTGGCCTCGATGGCGGCGACATCAAGATAGGCGGTATAGAAATCAGCGATCCGCTGCTCGTCGGTGCCGGGCGCCGGCGCGCTGGCGGCTGTCTCGCCGACAATTGCGATCACATCGAGGTCGGCCTGTTCGCGGAGTTCGTCGAAGGCGCCCCAGCGCGTGCGGTCATCCGGGATTTTCTGGGTGCGGAGCCATTCGCCGCCGGCATAGCGCGCGAAATCCTCGCCGGGGGAGACCGTCTGGTCCATTCCCTTGATGTCGAAGCCCCATGGGGCGATCTTCGGCGGCGTCGCCGCGGTCGGGGTCAGCACAGACGGCGCATCGACCAATGTCGGCGCCGCCGTTTCACATGCAGCCAGCAAGGCTGTGCCAGCCACACCCAGGAAAAAGGTTCGACGGTCCATAGGCCCTCCGGTCGGCAAACTGATGGCGTGACCCCCGACGCCTGACGAATTGAGCGGACATGCTAGGCGCGGCTTACGCGCGGGGCAAGAATTCCGGATAGCCGGCGAGCCCTAGACTTTTTCGCTGATCCGGATCGCCAGACGGCAGCCCGTGCGGATGAAAGCCGATAGCAGCGGATAGGCCGGGGCCTCATGCGCGCCTTCAGCGGCCGCGAGGTCCTTGTGGGCGACTTCCTCTTCCTGGAACTTGGCCATTCGCGCCGCCAGCTCGGTTTCACCGGCATCGGTCAGCTCGGTGACCTGATCGCCGTAGTGTTCCTCGATCACGGTCTCGACAGCTTCGGTGCAGGCATGCGCCGCCTTCTCGCCGAGCAGGGCGGTACCGACGCCAAGGGCATAGCCAGCCATGTTCCAGATCGGCGACAGCGCCGTCGGGCGGACACTGCCTGCGGTCAGCATGCGATCGAACGCGTCGAGATGCTCCTGCTCCTGCGCGTGCATCTCGCGAAGCTGTCCGACAATTCGCTCCTTGCCGTGCTGGCGCTCGAACACGGCCAGTTGGCCCTGATAGATCGCCACCGCGCCGAATTCGCCGGCGTGGTCCACGCGCAGCATTTCCTGGCGGCGGTTGCGCGACAGACGGCTCATGGCTGCACCGGTTCGTAGGCCGTGTCGTGCTTGCGGCGCGGCTGTGTCGCCGAATAGAGGCTGAACGCGGCCAGCACCAGCGAGAGCAGGGCGTTCAGCCCGGCCAGCGACAGGCCCCATGGCGTGTTAGGGATGCGCCAGAGCGCGTCCTTGCAGGAGGGGATGGCGATCCGCTGGCTGAGCAGCTCGGACGGTTTGACGTTGGTGGGGATGCTGCCGGCCGAAGCGACGCAGCCCTCGGGGCCGGGTGCAATGTCCCATTCAAACAGGGCGTGCCAGGCGGCGATGAAGAAGCTGACCAGGAAGACCAGCCCGAGCAGCACGCAAAACGTGCTCATCAGCCAGGGAGCCGCCCCGCGCCAGCGGACGATGATGGCGACCATGGCCACAGGGGCAGCAACGAAATAGGCGTATCGCTGCCACCAGCACATCTGGCAGGGGGCCTGATAGAAGACGTATTCAAGGACGTAGACGCTCGCCAGCGCGGCGGCCGCTATGACAAGGGCCGCCAGCGGCCATCTCTCACGATCCAGCGGCAACCAGCTCATGGCTGGACGTTATCCGGGCGGACCATGTCGGCAATGCGACCAAAAGGGCCTTAAAGGGCCGCAACTCTCTGGCGGAATTGACGTTACGTTGAACCATACGTGCCAGTATGGCGCCTTGTTCAGTTGCGGGCCTTTCCGCGCGTGATATGCGCGGGTTCGCCCCGTTTTGAGCTGTGGGACCGCCCCGAAGATGACCGACGCCGCCAGCCTTGCGACCGCCGATCCGGGCCAATCCGATGCTGCGCCGCACACGCCCAAGGCGAAGGGACCCCTTGGGGCGCTCTACAACTGGGTGATCCGGCTGGCGAGCGGCAAGCATGCCGAACCGGCGCTCTACACGGTCGCATTCACCGAAAGCTCGTTCTTCCCGATCCCGCCCGACGTGATGCTGGCGCCAATGTGCTTCGCGCGGCCCGAGCGCTGGGTCCGTTATGCCGTCGGCTGCACGATCTCGTCCGTCTTCGGAGCCCTGCTCGGATACGCCATCGGCTTCTTCCTGTTCGAGGCCGTGGGCTCGGCGATCATCTCCTTCTTCGGCTATGGCGGAAAGGAAGAGGAGCTGCGCCTGGCCTACGCAACGGCGGGCATCTGGATCATCTTCATCAAGGGCCTGACGCCCATCCCCTTCAAGCTGGTCACCATCGTGTCCGGCGCGATGGCGTTCAACCTGCCGCTGTTTATTGCAGCCTGCGTGATTACCCGCGGCCTTCGGTTCTTCCTTGTCGCCTGGCTTTTCCAGAAATTCGGCCCGACCCTCGCACCGATCATCGAAAAGCGCGTCGGCCTGTTCATGCTGTTGTTCGCCGTCATCCTGATCGGCGGCTTCGGCGTTGCGGCCCTGATCCACTGATCTTCGCGAAATTCGATCGAAATTTCTGCAATCCGTGAACCGGATGTTTGCGATCCGCGTGGGACAACCCTCCTGCGCGGCGGATTTGCCGCCGTGCTTCGAGTAGTGGGTAAGTCCCATGCGTACGCTTCGCCGCATCCAGGCCGCCAGCCTCCGCGTTGGCCCGCAATGGTTCCTGTGCGTTTTCCTTGGCGCCTATGTCGCCATGCAGATGGTCGCCCCGACCGTCGTCGTCAGCTGATACTTGAGCTGATACTGGCCAAGCCGGTCCCGCTAGGCTAATCAGGCCGCCCGCGGCGCGCCGCGGGCACGCGGGCGTGGCGGAATTGGCAGACGCGCCGGACTCAAAATCCGGTTCCCCTTAAAGGAGTGTCGGTTCGACCCCGACCGCCCGTACCATCTCCAGCTGTCAGTCGTTGAAGGCGATCACGTCCACCGGGATGCGCTCTCCGGTTTCCGGGTCAGTGATGGACATCGGGCCCATCAAGCCTTGATCCGGGGCGGCCTCCATCAGGCGGGCCACTTCTGCATCATGCGCTGCATAGAGCGCTTCGGTCTCGATATCCGCTGAAGGGCGTGTGAACCCGACAAGCATCAGCCCCATGCTGATGGTTCCAAACAAAAGGGCGTTCATGGCGTTGATCCTGTTGCTAGGGGATCAAACACGTCCGCCAGCCAGCAGTTCCCGGGCCGCCTGCTCTCCGGCATCCACGGCGCCGTTCATCGTTCCGCCCCATTCAATGCTTGCGTGCTCGCCGGCGAAGACAAGCGAGCCGCCCAGTTCCGGGCGCGCTGCGGTTTCGCGGAAGCGGGTGTATTGCCCGGCAAGCGCGCCGGAATAGCTGCCCCGGGTGTGCGGATGGTTCGGCCAGAACAGGCTGGTGCGAATGCGGGGCTCCAGCGCCGCAGCGAGGTCCTGCGACATGGCCTTCAGCCCGCGCTCCAGCGTCGCCAGCGCTGCGGCTTCCTCGCCGCGCGCAGCAGCGCCGGCGAGATAGTTGGTCAGCACGCCGCCCGTTCCGGGCTGGCCGATGCTGGTTTCCCAGATGCGCTGGAAGCCGCGATCGGAATAGAGCGAGCCCGTCATCGGCATCTGCAGATCCGGCAGCGTGCGTGTCCATGGCCGCGAGGTGGTCCCCACCATCAGCTTTGCGTTGGCGCCGTAACCCATCTCGTTGATCACGGTCATCTTGTCGGCCGGCAGGCCAAGTCCGCCGAGACCCTTGACCGTGCGCAGCACGGTGAAGGGCAGGGCGAGCACGACGCGCCGGAAGGTGCGGACGACGGGCGGCTTTGCTTCGTTCTCGAAAGCGAGGCGGAAAGCGTCACCCTCGCGCGAGATCGCGGACAGCACGTGCCGCAAGTGCAGGCTCGCCCGCTCCGACATTGGCGCGGCCATCAGCCGTTCGGCCAGCGCGTCCGGCAGCGTGGACGATCCGCCAGCGATACGGGCGAGACTGTCGCGGGCGCCGAAAGGCGCAAATGGCTGCGCGATGTCCGTTCCGATGACGTCGACCAGATTGAGCGAAGATTGCTGTTCAACGGGAATGCCGAACTCGTTGTGATAGGCCAGCGCGAGAAGGTCGATCACCCAGCGTTCGGTCGAGCCGGACAGGCTCTCAAGATATTTCGAGAGCGGCAGCGCATCGAGATCGTGTGCGCGCTGCGACCAGTCGCCTGCGTTGTCCAGCAGCGCGGCCTGATCCGCAGCGATGCGCACCGCGACCGGCACGAAGGCGCCCGCGCCGCTGGCGGGGTCGATCAGGTCGATGCCCAGTCGCACGCCGCGGATGTCGAAAATGTCGCCGGACGCATCTCCCGGTCCGCCAAGCGGCTGGATGGCATGGCCAAGCTCGCGGCACAGCGTGACGAGCGCGGTGTGGCTTTCGCCGATGAACTCGCCCCCAAGCTCGCAGAACTGCCCGTCGGGCGTGAAATCGGGCAGCGTCTGCATGCGCCCGCCAAAGCGGCCGCTTGCCTCGAAGATCTCGCAGGCGAGGCCGGCATTGGCGAGCCGCCAGGCCGTCACCAGACCCGATACGCCGCCGCCGACGATTGCAATGATGTCCGGATCACCCGGCTCGGTCCGTTGCTGCTCGGGCGTGCAGGCCGCCGTGGCGGCCATCATGGCGAGGGCGGCGCGTCGGCTGATGGCGCGCGGCATTGCGGGCGGGGCATCGGGCAGGCCTGCGCGCGCCCGTGCGATCAGGCTGGTCAGGCTTGCAAGCAGCGGCGTTCGGGCCAAGACGGCGCCTCCCTGGCATCCGGCGATAAAAGCCGGACCGGCGTCAAAAACAAGAAGGCCGAAAACAAGAAGGGCCGCGCGGCGCGACGCCGGCGGCCCTTCCCGTCATGTGAGCGGGGCGATGCCCCTGGAAACTGTCCCGTCAGACGATACTGCGAACGAAGGCTGCTCCGAACGACAGACCGTGCGACAGGGCGTTACCCCGGCTCATAGTGACTGACATTGGATCACCTCCTTTCGCTCAACTGACGATAGCGATGAGAGTGGTGGTTCCGGCGCAGGAGTGCAAGTGGCCTTTCTGCGATGTTCGCGGAGGCTCAGCCCGGCCGGATAACGGCGACCGGAAGTTCCGTCCGCGCTTCGACCAGCACGATCTTGCCGTCGACGCGGGCATAGTATTGCCCCTGTGGCGCAGCCGGCAGCGCGAGGCTGGCCGGATTTGCTATAACCAACGCAGATGTCGGCGCTACGCGGCGGACCGGCAGGCTCAGGTCAGGCACTGGCAGAGGGCGCGGCCCGGGGGGAACATCAGCCGTCGGATCGGTCGGCTGCGCCGGCAGAACCTGTTCAACGAGTTCCGAGGTTGAGTCGACGATCACGAAGCGGCCATCAACGCGCGCGTAATATTTGCCCGGCGGCGCGGGCGGCAGGATGTAGGCCTCGGGATTGTTGACCACCGCGCTGGATGTGGCGGGCACGCGGCGGTTAGGCAGGGCGTTCGTCACGACATCGCGCCCGCGCTGCTCGCGCATGCGCTCCTGTTCCATCTGCAGCAGCAGGCGGTCCTGCTCGCGGCGCAATTCCAGATCGCGGAGCGCGGCATCGGCGAGGCTTGTTCCCGAGCCGGGCAGCAGCGCGCGGTCGCGTTCGTTCTGGCGCGCCCGCGCGATCTCATCGAGCTGACGCTGTTCCTCGCGTTGCTGCTGCATCTCGAGGCCGAGATCGCGCGGCAGCGGCTGTTCGACCTGTGCAAACGCCGGCGCAGCCACAAGGCAGGCGGACAGAAGCAGTGCAAGGCGGATCATGGCTGCAATATAGTACAGAACCCGCGCCTCTGCATGAACACGTGTTCAGGCGCGTGTGCGGCGGATGGATTTCGCTGTTCTCGCGCGCTCGGCCAGCCGCGCCTTCAATCCATCGATGAAGGTCTGCAAACCGAATTCGAAACCTTCCTCGCCGGTGCCCACAATCCCTACGGCGGCCGATGCCCCCTTGTTCGACTGTTCCTGCAAGGCGGCGCCGATGGCGTAGCGGCGCAGCGCCTGCATGGTGAGGCGGGATTCCATATCGGTCAGACCCGAGCGCATCAGGGTCTTCACATTGTCCTCGAAAGAGATGCGGGTGTTGGGGAAGCGCGGCCGTGGCCGCGCCATCACTTGCGCGCCGTCACGGCGCGACAAGGCGATCCGCCTGATCCTGCGCGCGCCTTCGGCCAGCCATTCGTCCCACACCAAGTCGGGCCCATCGATGTCGGGAAGCAGCAGCGCCTCCTCGAACATGACGCCCGACATCTCGTTGAGCAGCTCGTTCTTGTCCTTGAAGTGCCAGTAGAGCGAGGCGCTCTTGATCCCCAGTTCGGCGGCGATCCTGCGCGTGGACAGGCCGTCAATGCCGACCTCGTCGAGCAATCCCAATGCGGTCACGACAATGGTCGCGCGATCAAGGCTGCCGCGTTCGCGGGGCTGGTCGGCCGTGTTGGCGGCGTCTATGCGCTTCATCCTTCCATCCCCGCATGGCGTGCGCGTCGATCGCCTTTGTATGGCGCATCAGCGGGATTTCAATGCCGGATCGCCCGACAGGTGGCTTGCCAGCGCATGCCACGGATCAATCGACCAGTAGGATGTCGCGAGGCCGGACGGCGATGGAAGCACGAACACGGCGGGGTCTTCGCCTGAGGCCGCTTGTGGACCCGTCATGATGCGGCCTGTCGGACGGCCCAGCCACAGGCTCGCCGCGGTCTTGCCGGTGAAGGCGAGCGTTCGCGGCTGCAGCCGCAAAACCTTGCGGCGAAACCCGGCGACGTCGAACGCCTCACGGGCGATATCCGCATCGACGCCCCAGCCGGTCTTGCAGAAGTCGGTGAGGCCGATGCCCAGCTGCAGCAGGCCAGGAAATTCGTGCGGGGCAAAGAGGCGCGGCGTGATCCCTGTCTCGTGCAGGGCGCGCCAGAACCTGTTCCCCGGATGCGCGTAGTAGGCGCCGACAGCTGCCGACATCGGTCCCGCCGCTGTGCCGACAAACCAGACCCGCAGGTCCGGCGCGAGGCGATCGGGCAGGATGTGGCGCGCTGCGGCGCTTGTGGTCAGTTGGCGGGCCATCAGTTGGTTTCGCCCATGCTGCCGCCGCGCCGCACATTGTCCGGCAGGCTCGCCGCCTGCTCCGGCGTCAGGGCTTCGAGCGGCACGAGGTAGGTGTGGATTGAGAAGGCTGTCGCCGACACCGTCAACCGCTTCAGCACCTGCCGTTCAACGCGCACATAGACGGGGCCGTCCGGATCGAACGGGCGCCGTTCATGTTCCAGTCGCGGCTGGTGCAACTCGGGATCGTTGTAGCAGAGCACGTTGGCGCGCCAGATAGCGGCGCCTGGCTGAAGCAGGTCCATCACCCGGTTCACGCGTTTGGCTATGCCGTCGTCATAGCGGTCGACCGGCTGATGGATGCCGATCATGTTGCGGCCGATCTTCTGGGCGAGCGTCCAGCTGGCCGGAAAGCAGAGCACGGCGGACACGAGCATGTGGCCGTCTGCTGTCTGATCGAGGATCAGGAAGTCCTCCTGCGCCAGCCGCGCGGCTGCAACGATCGGAGCCTCCTCCCCCGCGGGATCGACCACGACGCCGTCCGGCCGCCGGATGCCGCCTGCGACGCGCGCATAACCCTGCAGGTCCAGCACCGCGGCGATGACCTGATCCAGCAGCACAGACTCGGCTTCGGAGGGTCCATTCGCGCGCATGAAGACGTTGTTGTCCCGCCCGGCCAACATGCGATCGCGATAGGCCATCTGGGCGGCGTAGGCGTCGTCGATGCGCAGCCAGTCGCCCTCCGCCACCGGCTGCAGGCCCGGCAGGCGCGCGCCAAGCGGGTCCATCCACGGCGCAACGGGCAGGGCGGACTGGCAGATGGGATTGGAAGCGCTCACGCGCGAACAATCAGGCATGGCCACGCCCAGTCAACCGGGCCGGTCAGAACCGCTTGAACGCCTTGGGCGCTTGCGTGGCGCTGGCCTTGGCGACCAGTTCGCCTTCCGGATTGAACAGCTCCGCCTCGATGAAGCAGGTGGATCGTCCCCATTTGAGGATGCGCGCTTCGCCGGTGGCCGCGCCGACGAAGAGCGGACGCAGGAACGACACCTTCATCTCCAGCGTGGGCGCATTCATGGTCACGTTGGAAGCGATGATCGCCGCCGTGCTCATCGCCTCGTCAAGCATGGCGCAGATGAAGCCGCCCTGGATGGCGCCGGTCGGGTTTGCAAACTCGGCCCGCGCCGCGAAGGCGAAGCGCACGCGCATGGTGGATTGATCGACATGCGTCACCTGCATGCCGAGCGTTTCGGTGCAGGGTGGCCGCTTCTTCGAGTTCTGGAAACGCGCCAGCATGTCCGCGTCGCTGACGCGGGGTTTGTCGCTTGGCGTGTCGTCGGTGCTCACGGGGCTCTGGGTCCGGCCCTACTTCCGCCGGAAGGCGTCGAGCGACACCACCGTGCCTTCGGCGGGCTCGCCGGCGGCTCTCTGTGCGGCGGCCTCGGGCTGACTTGCGGCAAGCGGCAGGACCACATCAGCGTCGACCGGTCTGGAGTCCGTATCGAGCTGCACGCCGAAATTCACGGACGGATCGACGAAGCGCGTGATCGCCTGGAAGGGGATGTGCAGCTTCTGGCTCTGGCCGCCGAACTTCAGCACGACTTCGAAACTGTCATCGTGCACGTGGAAGTCGTAATATTGATGCTGGATGACAATGGTCATCTCGTCAGGGAACTTGTCCTTCAGGTCATCCGACATCTGCACGCCCTGAAGGCGCGTGCGGAAGGTGACATAGAAGTGATGATCGCCCGGGAGGCAACCGAGCTTCACGGCTTTCGCCATCGCCGCACGCACGACAGCGCGCAAGGCGGCCTGCGTGAGGTCGTGATAGCCAACATGATCCCTGGCGGATCCCGGTGACCGGTCCAACATGCCCTCCCTCGCCTCGGATTGAGAGCTAAGCCCTCAATGCGATGGGGTAAAATAGGTTCAAGCTTAAGGCGAGCCAAACCGCGCCGCCTCGTTTCGCCGGAACGATAAGACCGATAACAATGCACTCGGCAAGGGCGCCGCCCAACATTTCGTTTCCCCGGTTGGCGAACCGCCCTATCCTCAGTCGCATGAGCCACCCCAAGAAACCGTATCGGTCACGCACAATCGGCGATCGTGCGCTCTCACCCGAAACACTCATGATGGGGTACGGCTTTTCGCCTCACCTCTCGGAAGGTGCGCTGAAACCGCCGCTCTTCCAGACATCCACCTTTGTCTTCGAGACCGCTGAGGATGGAAAGGCGTCCTTCGAACTCGCCTATGGCCTGCGCGAGAAGGAACGCGAGGAGGAGATGCACCTCATCTACTCCCGCATCAACAACCCCAATCTCGAAGTGCTGGAAGACAGGCTTGCCGTATGGGACGGCGCGGAAAAGGCGTTGGCCTTCGCTTCGGGCATGGCCGCCATCTCGACGACGTTGATGACCTTCCTGCGTCCGGGCGACAGCTTCGTGTTCTCCGAACCGGTCTATGGCGGCACAGAATACCTCGTTCACAACATTCTGCCGCAGTTCGGCGCAAAGGGCGTGGGCTTCATGGCCGAGGGCGGGGCAGAAGCTTTCCGCGAAGCCGTGAGCAAGGCCGCTGACCTAGCGGCAAAGTCCGGCGGTAAGGTCGGTGCGGTCTATGTCGAGACGCCGGCCAACCCCACGAACGGTCTGGTCGACATCGCGCTGGCGCGCGAACTGGCGGAGTCGCTGAAGGGACCCGCGGGCCGTCCGCCCGTCATCGTGGACAACACCTTCCTGGGTCCGCTCTGGCAGAGTCCGTTGGCGTTAGGCGCGGACATCTGCGTCACCTCGCTCACCAAATATGTCGGCGGCCATTCGGATCTCATCGCAGGCGCGGTCTCGGGCGATGCGAGCTGGGTGGGGCAGGTCGCCGTCTTCCGCACGATCCTCGGCACGATGACGGACCCGCATACGGCGTGGCTGCTGTTGCGCTCGCTCGAGACGCTGAAGCTTCGCATGGACGCGGCCGAGCTGGGCGCGCGGAAGGTCGCGGCCTATCTCGACAAACACCCGCGGGTGAAGTCGGTCTGGTATCTCGGCTTCCTGCCCAAGGATCATCCGGATCGCGCGCTGTTCGAAAAGCAGTGCAAGACGCCCGGATCGACCTTCTCCTTCGAGATCGAGGGGGGCGAGAAAGAAGCCTTCGCCTTCCTCAACAAGCTGCAGGTCATCAAGCTTGCGGTGAGCCTCGGCGGCACCGAGACGCTGGCCTCGCATCCGGCCGCCATGACTCACTCGGACGTGCCGCCGGATGAACGCCAGCGGCTCGGCATCACCGAAAGCCTGATCCGCCTGTCGATCGGCGTCGAAAACCCCGATGATCTGATCGCCGACATCGCGCAGGCGCTCGGCTGATCTTGCGCGGGGACGCAGGCGGGCGCATGTCCGTCCTGCGGACAGGAGGGTCAGGATGCCCGACACGCTGAGCGCGCAGGATTTTGTTCCTCAGACGGTGATCCCGCCTGAGAAGCCGCTACCGCTGGTGCGCGGCCTTCTGCAGATGATCGCCAATCCGCTCTATGTCTGGCCGCGCGCCATGTACGAGAACCCGTACCATGGCGTGAAATGGATTGGGCGCACCTTCCACTATTTCCGCAGGCCGGAGCACATGAAGGCGGTGTTCCTCGATCACGCGGATGTATTCCGGAAATCGCAGTTCCAGAAAAAGCTGGTGGGTCCCGCGCTGGGCGAGGGGCTGCTGACGTCGGAAGGCGAGCACTGGCGGTTTCAGCGCCGCGCCGCCTCGCCGGCCTTTCGCATTGATGCCCTGCGCGCACTCGTGCCGGCGTTCTCATCGTCGGCGCAGGCGACCGTCGAACGCATTCGTGCGGCCCCCGCAGGCCAGCCTGTCGATGTGATGCAGGAGATGCAGCACGCGACGCTGGATGTAATTGTCGAAACCATTCTTGGCGGCGCCGATCCCGAGTTCGGCTATGAGCGCACGGCCCATATCGTGACCGACTATATCGAGACGATGGGCAAGCCCGACATGCTGGACATGTTCGGCGCGCCGCCCTGGATTCCCCGCCCTTGGGGCGGAAAGGGGAGGCGCCGGGCCGTCGAACTGCAGGAGTCGGCGGTCAACGCCATCCAGCGCCGCCGGGCGTCGGGCGATGATCGCAAGGATCTTCTCGGCCTGTTGCTGGCCGCGCGCGATCCCGAAACGGGCAGGGGCCTGTCGGACGATGAGTTGCGCGACAATGTTGTC
Source organism: Hyphomonadaceae bacterium (assembly GCA_041398245.1). Lineage (GTDB taxonomy): Bacteria > Pseudomonadota > Alphaproteobacteria > Caulobacterales > Hyphomonadaceae > UBA7672. The sequence goes on along the minus strand of JAWKVC010000002.1, from coordinate 26,516 downwards.
ACCTTCATTGGCGCTGGCCACGAGACGACAGCGCTGGCGCTCACTTTCTCGCTCTATCTCATTGCCAACGATCCGGACGCGCAGGATCGTCTTGTGCGCGAGGTCAATGAGGTGTGCGGCGATCGCCCGATCGACGCGGCGATGGTCGAGGAACTGACTTTCCACGAGCAGGTCATCAAGGAAGCGATGCGGCTCTATCCGCCTGTCTCGATCATCGACCGTGTCGCGACCCGGGATATCGATCTCGGCGATGTGCAGGTCAAGAAAGGCGACTTCGCCTTCAACCTCATCTACATCATGCACCGGCACCGAACGCTGTGGGACAATCCTGAGCGTTTCGATCCCGACCGCTTCTCCCCTGAACGGGCCAAGGGATTGCACCGCTTCCAGTACATGCCTTTCGGGGCCGGGCCGCGCATCTGCATCGGCATGAAGTTCGCCTACATGGAAGCTGTCGCCATGCTGGCGACGCTGGTGCGCGATCTGCGCTTCCTGCCCAATCCTGGCCACCAGGTCGAACCCAATATCCGCATCACCTTGCGCCCCGAAGGCGGCATGCCATTGTTCGCGGAGAAACGATAACGAGGGGAGACGCAGGATGGGCCCACGCGCATGGATGATCGCGTTCGCATTCGGGCTGGCCGCCTGCACCGCTGCTCCGCCTGCGCCTGTTGCGAACGAAGCGACCGGCGCTCGCCCCAACATCGTCTTTGTGCTGCTGGATGACCTGCGCTTTGACGCGATGGGTTTCCTGACGCCCGGACTGGAAACGCCGAACATCGACTTTCTGGCCCGCAATGGCGTCTACTTTCCCAATGCCGTTGTCACGACCTCGCTGTGTTCGCCAAGCCGCGCGACGCTGCTGACGGGCATGTCGACCGTCAATCATGGCGTGGTCGACAACAACAACGCTTCGGAAGACGGTCTCGTCTTCTTCCCGAAATACCTGCAGGCCGCCGGCTATCAGACCGGTTTCTTCGGCAAGTGGCACATGGGCGCAGCGACTGATGCGCCGCGACCCGGCTTTGACAAATGGGTCAGCTTTCGAGGGCAGGGGACATATTATCCGGCGGACGGCATCCCGCCTGCGCGGGCAGCCGCGGGCGAGGTGAACACGCTCAATGTCGATGGCGTCTCGACGCCGCGCCGGGGCTACATCACGGATGAACTCACCGACTATGCGATGGACTGGCTGACATCCGGCCGGGATCCGGAAAAGCCGTTCTTCCTCTATCTGTCGCACAAGGCGGTCCATTCCGACTTCATGCCGGCCGAGCGCCATCGCACGCAGTACGCCGATCTCAGGATCGAGCTTCCCACGAGCAGCGCCGACACCGAGGAGAACTATCGCGGCAAGCCGATGTGGGTGCGCAACCAGCGCAACTCCTGGCACGGTGTCGACTTTCCCTACCACACGGATCGCGATCTCAAGGAGTATCTGCGCGAATACTACCGCACGCTGTCGTCCGTTGACGAAAGCCTCGGGCGCATTCTCACCTGGTTGCGTGAGGCCGGGCTTGAGCAGAACACGGTCGTCGTCTTCTCGAGCGACAATGGCTTCCTGTTCGGAGATCACGGTCTGATCGACAAGCGCAACGCCTACGAGCCTTCCGTGCGCGTGCCGCTGCTTGTCTATGCGCCCGGCCGCGTGCCTGTCGGCGTCACCAATGCAACGCGCGTCCGCAATCTCGATTTTGCGCCGACCGTGCTCGATTTCGCGGGCGTTCCGTCGCCGCCGCAGTTCGAAGGGCGCAGCTATCGCAATCTCGCCGAAGGCCGCGTGACGCCCGAACAGTGGGACGCACCCGATTTCATCTACTCGTATTATTGGGAGTGGACCTTCCCGCACACGCCGACCACGTTCGCGATCGCCAGCGGCACGACGAAGTATATCCAGTATCACGGCGTCTGGGACACGGAGGAGCTGTACGATCTCGCCAATGATCCCGGCGAGATGAACAATCTCATCGACGATCCGGCCTGGCGCGAGAAGAAGGTCGAGTTGCGTAATCGGCTCTATGCCGGGCTTAAGCGTGGCGACGGCTCACATGTTGTGCCCTACACCGAGCGGAATGCCGAAGGCATTGTCTGGCGCAACGCTGAAGAGGACGGGGCCGTCGCGGCGCCGTTTCCGGATCGCTGGGTGAAGCCGCCCAATCGCGCGGACCGCTATATTGGTCTTATCCCTGAGACGCCCCCGCCGGCAGCGAAGCCGGCCGATTGACGATGCTCAGCCGTCGAGCTGCGTTTCCAGCGTGATCTCGATGGCGCTGAGCGCCTTCGATACCGGACAGTTGGCCTTGGCCTTCTCGGCGCTGGCCGCGAAGTCGTCGGCGCTGATACCCGGAACGCTGCCGACCAGCGACAACGCGCTCTTCGTGATGCCTGTCCCGGGTTGAATGGTGATCTCCGCTGTCGTCGAGAGCTTCTTCGCGGGATGGCCTGCTTCAGCCAGGAAGTGCGACAGCTGCATGGTGAAGCAGCTCGCGTGCGCAGCGGCGATCAGTTCCTCCGGATTCGTGGCGGACTTGCCGCTTTCATCCTCGAAGCGCGCCTTGAACGTGTAGGGCGAGTCCTTGATGACGCCGCTCTGCACCGAGATGGCGCCCTTGCCGGTCTTGAGATCGCCCGACCAGACTGCGGTTGCGGTACGTTTCATGGGAAGCCTCCAGTATCGCGATAGAGCACAAGATAGGGTGTCGATCCGCGATGGGCAGGCTGCGCACGCACGTTGCGGAAAATTCTTCTTGCCGTCCGATGGCCGGACCGCGCGACGGGCGTCACAGAAATGAAGTGGGGCGGCTTCTGTTGCCAGGCGCCGCCCCGAGCCCCGCCTCAGCTTGCTAGAGCGGAGGACTTAGGTTTGGAAAACACCAGCTGCATTACGCAGCGAGGCGCATTTCCGGAGCAAAGTTGTCGTTGGCAACTATTGCAATGGGCTTCTGTCGGGGCCCAGGCGGGCAAAGTCTTCGCCTTTACACGTCCGTCGATCCTGTGTCGGCCCCAGACAATCCGGCCAACGACCGGGGAGAATTCTGGTGGAGCCGCCGGGCACTGCCCCCGGGTCCGGTCCGCTTATTACGCGAGGGTTTATCGCCATAGTCCCCTTGCGGGGACGGGATGAATATAGGCCCGGATTCCTTAATCGCAAACAACCGCTCAACCGCGCCGTAACAGCCCGACATCGACGCCGAAAATCGTCAGCAGCATCGCGCCCGCGGCGACGAGCAGGAAGATCGCGCCGATGATCCGGAAGAACCAGGCCAGCCTGTACATGTGCGCTCCGCCCGAGGGAGCCTGACCGGCCCGCAAGGCCCGCGCAACACGCAGGTCAGTGTTCCGTCATGCAGAAAGCGTTAAGGCGGTTGCCGTCCGGATCGCGGAAATAGGCGGCAAACATGCCGCCGCGCTGGCCCGGCTCGCCCTCGCCGACGCCGCCATGGCTGAGCGCGATCTCGTAAAGCCGGCGCACCTGTTCGGGATCTTCCGCCTGAAGCGCCGCCGGACCCTGCGCCAGCATGGGCGCCGCCTCGCTGACGGCGAGACCGAAGCCGGGAAGGCCCCACGCCACGACGTTGTCCGCCTCGACCGACCGGCGCACGCCGATCTCGTGGGCGATGAGGTCGTAGAAGCGTTGCGCCCGCGCGATGTTCCGCGTGCCCAACGTCACATATCCCGGCGCCAGCGCGGCGACCGGTGTCGTCAGTTCTCTCGCAAACCCGGCGTCGTAGGCCATGAGACTCACCCGTTCAGTGCAAGAATCATCATCTGGAACAAAAATAGAACATCGACGGCTGACACGCAAGAGTCGACGGACAGCTTGCAGCACCCCCAAACAAAGCCCCCACAAAGCATCTGGTGTTGGAACCCGAAAATCGGCAGCATCCCGGCGGGTTCCATTGCATTGCGAAGCCCAAGGGAGGGACGGATGAAAAAGCTGGTCGCTGAGGCGCTCGGTACGGCCGCACTTGTCTTTTTTGGCTGCGGGTCAGCCGTCCTTGCGGGCGGGGAGGTCGGACAGCTCGGAATCGCGTTCGCGTTCGGTCTCGCCATCGTGGCGATGGCCTACGGCATCGGCCCCATTTCAGGCTGCCACATCAATCCGGCGGTCTCGCTCGGCGTCTTCCTCGCCGGGCGGATGACCCTCAGCGAGATGGTGCAGTACTGGGCCGCGCAGTTCATCGGCGCGCTTGTTGGCGCCGGCGTCCTCTATCTCATCGCCCAGGGACAGCCCGGCTATGAGATCGGCGCACACGGTCTTGGGTCCAACGGCTTTGGCGAGGGCTATCTTGGCGGCTATTCGATGACAGCTGCTCTCGTGTTCGAGATTGCCGCGACCTTCCTGTTCGTCGTTGTCATCCTCGGCGCGACACAGAAGGAGGCGCCATCCCTGATGGCCGGGCTTGCGATCGGTCTCACGCTCGTCGTGATCCATATCGTGGGGATCCAGGTGACGGGCGTGTCGGTGAATCCGGCGCGGTCCTTCGGGCCTGCGGTGTTTGCCCAGGGCGAAGCTCTCAACCAGCTCTGGCTGTTCATCGTTGCGCCGCTTGCGGGCGCTGCCATGGCCGGTCTGGCCTTCCGTTCACGTGTGCTCGAGGCCGATGGGCCCGCAGCCAGGCCGGATGCGGCCATCGACATGACAGAACGGGCGGCTCACCTCTAGAATTCGCAGGTTCGCGTCTGTTCGGTTCCTCCGGTCCGCGAAGGGATGTTCCCGGCGGGGGCTCGGTGCTTGTGCCCGGGCCCTATGACCGTCCGCCGCACTATCCGGCCTATTCGGAGCGCGTGGCTGATCAGGTGCTGATCGGCTATCGCAACTGGCGATCGACACTGTCCGGCCATCCCGAATGCGACGGCATGATCGCGGTTGGCCTGGCCAGCAGGTTTGAGGGCCTTCACGACTTCATGCGCACCTGCCGCGCTGGCCTGTCGATCCAGTGGAGCGCGGCCGATACGGTCGCGGGATCGGCATGGAATAGCAACGAACAACGCTATCCCGTGGAAGAGCGCGCGGGAGACCTTGGCCTCGAACTGGTCCAGTTGCTGTCAGTCCATCGCGTCGGCTTCTTTGGCCTCTACGATGATCCTGCGCTGATGTATGTTGTTCAGGGACGCAATGGGCTCAACGCCGGCGTCTGGATCACCAACAGGCAAGGCGGCGCGCGCAAGGCACGCAGTCTTGTGCATCGCACACTGGAGTCATTCCAGCCCTGAAGCGTCCCTTCAGCGGAACTGTCCTGACCCGCAACAACAAACCACGCCTGCGCCATTGCATCGCCCGATCCTCGCCCCATATCGGCGTGCATGCAGGGAAGGGGGACGCAAACGATGTCCCGCTCTTTCGCAAATTCGACATCGTATTCGGTCAGTAGATGCACGGGAGTTCGCAATGGTCGAAACGCGCAACCTCGAAGCCGTCATGCGTGACGAGCACATGCTCATGTCGCGACTGGTCGAGCGTCAGGGTCTATCGCGCGAGGAGGCCCTGAAGACCGTATCCGAGTATCGGGAAGGCAAGCGCGTCGAGATCGATCCCGCCCTCATGGAAGGGCTCGACTCCATCTGAGTCGGTTTCAGGCTGAGTCTGCTTCAGGCCAGCGCAGACCGCGGTTCACGCCACATGGCTTCCAGCGGCGGGCCGCCGGGCCCCGGCTCGAACAGCTTCATGCGCTCGAAGCCATGATGCCGGTAGAAGCCCGTGTTCGCGGGGTTCGAGTTTTCGAGATAGCAGGGCAGGCCAGCGCGGTCGGCCGCCGCGAGCCCCGGCGCGATGAGCGCTTTCCCCAGCCCTTTGCCGCGCGCCGCCTTTCGCGTTCCGATGGCGAAGAGATAGACGTGTGGCTCCCCGGGATGTTCGCGTTGCATCGCGGCGCCAGCTCCGAGCGCGCGTTTCACGGCGCCCTTCGCGCCCTTGCGCGACAGGACCCAGACAAGTTCCAGCGTTGGCAGCAGCGGCAGATCGAGGCTGGCGGACGAATGCGTCCACATCGTTGCGCCTTCATCGCCGCTGATCTGGCAATAGCCGCGCGGCAGATAGATGGCGCGCGCAAGCGTGGAGAAGACCGGCTTCATGGCCGCCTGTTCGCCAAAGATCCAGAGATTCACGGGGTCCTCGGCGAAAGCTTCCCCGATGATATCGCCCAGCTTGCGCCAGTCAGTCTTGCTGGCGGCCCGCATGCCGTCTGGAACCTGAAATTCCGGCGCCTGCATCCCGCGCAATCCCTCTTCCATCTGCTATCCGTCGCCCTTCGCTGCGCCCGGCAAGGCACACACGCATCGTTGAACAGAACACCACGCGCAGCGGCCCTTTTTTCTTGACCTGAGCGGCCGAACGAAAGCAATCCGGACCCGGGTTGGGATCGTTCTTAGACGCCAACCATTGCGAGGAAAACAGGCTCACACGCGTCGACCGGTTTCAACCGGCCGATCCGGCATTCATCTGTACAATTGAGGGTAAGTCTATTGGCTAACACTATCTCACAGGCGCAACTCAACAGGCGCCTTTCGGAAGTCCTCCAGGGCAAGTCGCAATTCACCGACGAGGAACTGGAGCCGGCCGCGAATATGGTGCGCACCAGCGAGAAGCGGCTCAGGAATCTCTCTGTCATGTGGAAGATCATGGCCGCAATCACGGCCGGTCTCGTCGTCCTCCTGTTCGTGAAGATGGGGAACACATCCGAAATGGCGCTTCGCTACAGCGACGCCGCACATGAGGAGATCGGCAAGTGGATCATCGGCATCGCTGTGATCGGAGGAGCCACCCTTTTTCTCGCGTTCATGGTCGGTTTCGGCAAGAAGAAGCTCGCCGAGGCGAAGTCCGTCCTCGTGTCGACCATCCGCGAGCGGTCCAACGGCGCAAGCGACGGCCGCAAGACGACCTATGAGTCCCTGCTGAGGCAGCTGGGCGCGTAACGTGACGACGGGGGCTGGCGAAACAGGCCGGCCCCCTACTTGCCTTGATCCTCGCAGAGGGCATCTTTGTCTGATCATGCGCGAGGTTTTTCCCGAACCCAGTGATGTTGAGCTGCAGCAGGTTCGCCGCGTGAACCGGCGCTTGCGCTGGGCGCCGCGATTCCGCGCGCCGACGCCGCTGGGCCGGCTTGCAATCCAGACCATGCTCAGCGCGCATGCGATCGTTCCGGTCGGTTTGCGTAATGTGCAGGTATCCACAAAACGCATCCGGCATGACGGCCACGAGGTATCGCTGCGCATCCTGCGTCCCGAAACCGGGGAAACCCGCGGCGTCTACATCGACTATCACGGCGGCGGCTGGTCGATCGGCAAGGCGGCGATGGATGATCTCGTCAATGGCGCCATTGTGCGCGAGACGGGTCTTGCGGTTGTCAGCGTCGACTACACCACATTGCCGGACATCAGCTTCCTCGATCAGATTACGCAGAGCTGCGCCGCCGCCGACTGGGTGTTCGACAATGCGGACGCGGAGTTCGGCGCCCGTGATCTTTTCATCGGCGGGGAATCCGCTGGCGCACACCTTGCGGCCTGTTCGCTGGTGCGCCTGCGCGACAAACGCGCCGACTTCGCGCGCCTCAGGGGCGCTGTATTGTTCTACGGTCCCTATGATCTTTCGGCGACACAGAGCGTCCGCAATGCAACGCGCGAGACGCTGGTGCTCGACGGTCCGGCCATGACGCCGGGCATTGCAAAGCTTCTGCCCGATCGCGACGAAGCGGCTCGCCGCGCCCCTGATGTCTCCCCGCTCTATGCGGATCTTTCGCGTCTGCCGCCTGCGCTTCTTCTGTGTGGGCGGCTCGATCCGCTGATCGACGACAGCCGTCTGATGTCCGAACGCTGGCAGGCGGCCAGCGGCAATGCGCGCCTGATTCTTGTTCCCGAGAGCCCGCACGCCTTCAATCGCCTGCCGACCGAGCTCGCCGCCCGCACCAACCGTTTCGTGCGCGGCTGGCTGGTTCGCCGCATGGAAGCCCGATCGCCGGCGGTAGCGGCGGAGTAGGGTCTTCAGCCCCAGACTTGCTCACAGGTCCATCAACTTGCCATGGACGGGGACGCCGCGCATGACTTGGGCGGCGCCATACGAATCGGACAGCGATGCGACAGTATCTCGACCTGCTGCAGGATATTCTCGACAACGGCGTCGACCGGGGCGACCGGACCGGAACCGGCACGCGCGGCGTCTTCGGCCGCCAGATGCGGTTTGACCTGTCCGAAGGCTTCCCGCTGCTCACCACCAAGAAGCTGCACCTCAGATCCATCATCGTGGAGCTGCTGTGGTTCCTCCGCGGCGAAACCAACGTGAAATGGCTACAGGAACGCGGCGTTTCCATCTGGGATGAATGGGCCGACGAGAATGGCGAGCTTGGCCCCGTCTACGGCAGGCAGTGGCGGTCGTGGGCCGCGCCGGACGGGCGCACCATCGACCAGATCGAATGGGTCAGGAACGAGATCATCCAGAATCCCAATTCGCGCCGTCTTGTCGTCTCGGCCTGGAATCCGGCGGATGTCGACCGGATGGCGCTGCCGCCCTGCCACTGCCTGTTCCAGTTCTTCGTCGCGAACGGAAAATTGTCCTGTCAGCTTTACCAGCGCTCGGCCGACGTTTTCTTGGGCGTCCCGTTCAACATCGCCTCCTATGCGCTGCTGACGATGCTGATGGCGCGGGCGACGAAACTGGAGCCCGGCGAGTTCGTCCATTCGTTCGGCGACGTCCATCTGTACGCGAATCATTTTGAGCAGGCGCGCCTGCAGTTGCAGCGCCAGCCCAAACCGCTGCCGCGCCTTGAGATGAACCCCGCCAAATCCGACTTGTTCGGGTGGGATTACGAAGATTTCACGCTGCAGGACTATGTGGCGGACGCCCACATAAAGGCGCCTGTGGCGGTCTGAAGGGCATTCAGATCCAATTCGCGCCTGCGGCATCCCGATCTGCCTTATCGCGAATGGATTCAAGGATTTCCGGGCACACGCTGAATGGCGCCAATGACGGCTGTCTGGCGCTGTGATCGCAAGCCTGAATACGCGTCGTCCGCAGGGTGATTGATCACGCGATCAAGCTGTCTGAATCGCAATAATTCAACATCTTGTGCTTTGCACGACGTCATCCGAAGAACGGGGACCGCCCGGAAAATGATCTTCCCGTGGCGGGTGTGATCCGTCGGAGGGATCTTATCCAATGTCGTTCAAACTGATCGCTGCTGTGGCTGCTTCGGCTGCCGCCCTCGCTCTCGCCGCCTGCGGCGGAGAAACTGCCACCACTGAAACCCCGGCTGAAACCCCGGCCGCCGAAACTCCGGCTCCGGAGGCTGCCCCGGCTGCCGAAATGCCGGCCGCTGAAATGCCTGCTGACCCGGCCGCTCCGGCTGCCGAAATGCCGGCTGAACCGGCTGCCGAAACCCCGGCCGAGCCGGCCCACTAACAGGGCCTTTTCGGCTTAAGCTGGAAAAGAGACTCGCAAGAGTTGCGGAAGGGCGGTCCAGACGGACCGCCCATTCTGTTTGTCTATTTGTCGGAGGCTGTTTGCCGCCGGCTCGCCCGACCCGGCTAGGCCGCTGCAGGGTCCACTTCGCCACGCTTCTCGCGAATACGGATCATGGCCGACACAATCACCGCGCCGATCATCTTGCCGACAATGAAGAAGATCCAGTTCGGCAGCGTGAACAGGGCACAAACGCCGTTCCGTCGGCCTCGGCGGCGAGACGCCCGCTGAAATCGGCGCCCCACAGGAACACTGTTGTGTCGATCGGCGTGGCCAGCGCGCTCGACAGGAGGATGCGGGTCGACAGCCTGTAACGGGTGAAAGTGAACAGCACCCAGTCGACCGTTTCGGAGACTGCAAACGCTGCCGCTGATGCGAGCGCGATGCCGGGCAGCGAGTAGTAGAACGACCAGCCAATCGCGAGCGCCATCAGGATCAGCACCCGGTGACCCATCTCGCGCTGAACGAAGTCGCGAACGACGAAGACCATGCCGGTGGCGATGGTCAGCGGATTGAAGAGAATGGGCTCGGCCGTGCCGAACACGCCGGACAGCAACTCGGTCAGATCGGCCTGTGGCACGTTCTTCCCGAAGCTCCAGTTCAGGAACGGGATCAGCGCGACATAGGCATAGGCCCAGGCGCGTCCCCTCATCCGCCAGATCAGCAGGCCGGTCGCGACATAGCCGAGCAAGACCAGCGGCAGGTGCGACGGATCGCGGAAGGCGATCGCCCCCACTATCTCGTTCCAGACCCCATCCATCTGCGATCGCTCCAACCCGCTTGCGCCTGCCGCCGAACGAGGCTCGACTGCATCGGCCAGCGTCCTTCGCCCGTCGGCGCCGTCAATAGCGAGATAATCGTGTCACCGTCCACCTTCCCCGCCAGTTCTGATCGCATCGGTGTTCGCATCGTAGCGGCGACAGGCAGGCGAGGCGAGCTGGGCCTGAATAATCAGCTGTTGTTCCGTCTCAAGACCGACATGGCGAACTTCCGTCGGATCACGGCGGCGACCCCGCTTCTGATGGGGCGCAAGACGTGGGACAGCTTCCCGCGCCGTCCGCTGCCGGGCCGGCCCAATATCGTAGCTACCCGCAACCTTCAGTTCATGGCGCCAGGAGCGCATGTCTATTCGAGCCTGCCGCCGGCCCTGGCGGCGGGGCGCGCCATGGCGGTGCGTTTGGGGGCAAGCGAAGTCGCGGTCGTTGGGGGGGCGGACATTTACGCCGCTGCGCTGCCGCTGGCGACCCACATGACCCTGACCGAGGTCGACGCCGAACGGGAAGCAGACGTGTTCTTCCCGGTGTTCGATCGCAGCGCGTGGCGCGAGGTGAGCGCCGTTCCTGTCGAGGCTGACGCCGACAACGAATATCCGTTCGTGATCCGCGAATACGAGCGGCAGTGAAGTTCCGACCCTCGCGAGTTCCATGGCCCGCCAAGCGCAGGACAGGCGAGGGAAGCGTGGCAAAATCCCCGGCGCTGGCTGGGGATTTGTGACACGCCGGCTTCGATTCGATCGTCTCTGAAGCGGTCCGAAATTCCATACCGTGTTTCGGAAATCGGCCTGCAGGTCGCCAAAAGCCTCCGCTTTACGTTCGCGGAAGCAAAAATATTTTTCTGAGTTCTCTGGGACACTGTCACGCTGCGGCGCCAAAAAGTCGCACCAAGGGTCAGGTCAGTGACCATCGCGTCAATATTACTCTACGTCAGAGTTCCCCAGCGTATTTTTGGAAATTCACATGCTTGTGAGTATATTCCGCAGCGGCATTACGTTCGCGTTATTTCATTGTGCGCCGCACATTTAAGCGTCCGTACTGCAGTTCTGATCGTACCCCAGCGTCGCCTAGGCGCCGTTGACGCGGGGTTCAAGCAACTCCCAGGATCACTCTTGCGCGAGCCGAACCAAGCCGGCGGCGCGCAGGCGTCACACAGAGAGACAGGACGCCTCGGGAGGATCGCTGACAGGGAGGACGCGTCGAATGGCGCAGCTACATCGTATTTCGTTGGTCAGTTTGCTTGCGCTCGGAATGGCTCTGCCAGCCGCAGCTCAGGACGGCGGACCGCAACAGCCCCCAGAGGGCAATGAACAGGAGAGCAGGGCGGGTCGCGACGTCGTGGTCGTTACGGCGCAGAAACGCGAAGAGACCGTTCAGGACATCTCAGTGGCCGTTACGGCCATCACCAGTGAGATGCGCGACGAGATCGGTCTGACGACGGTGCAGGACTACACGAACTTCGCGCCAGGCCTCAGCTACTCGACCTCGAACGACCGACTCGGCATGCGCGGTGTTACGCGTACGTCGAACAACTTCGGTATTCGCTCGGGCATCTCGAACTATGTCGACGGCGTCTACTTCTCGTCCGCCATTCCGGCGAGCCGCGAACCGATCTTCGTGGAACGCGTCGAGGTCGTGCGTGGTCCGCAGGGCACGCTCTACGGCCGCGACTCGATCGGCGGCGCGCTGAACGTCATCACCAAGCGCCCGACCGAAGAGTTCGAAGGCCAGGTCAACTTCCAGTACGGCAATTTCGACACCGCAGCCGTGCAGGGCACGTTCGCGGGTCCGATCACCGACTGGATGCGCTATCGCGTCGGCTATTCGCGGTCGGTGCAGAACGAAGGCTATTTCACCAACTATGCGACCGGCGACACGGAAGGTGGCCGTCGCGACGACACATACATCGAAGGTCAGCTCGAGTTTGACGTTGGCGAGGATCTGGATCTCTGGATTCGCGCCGGCCGGCTTGGCTGGGATGTGCGCTACGGTGCGCCAGGCGCGCGGACGGGCGTCGACAGCCCCTATCCGTGGAACACGCGCTTCTACAACTCGACGGCCGAACTCGGCCCCAATGGCTATTTTGGCCTTCAGGATCCGACCCGCACACAGATCGGCAACCAGACCAGCAACCCGTCGATCAACGACCGGTATGGTTTCGACGCCAGCTTCCAGAACTTCGCCCACCTGTGGCCGACGTCTGAACTCGCGCTGGAAGCCGTGTACCACGCGCCCGGTTTCGATGTGAAATACCTCGGCGGCTATGTCTGGTACCTCTACAATCTGCAGCAGGACCAGGACGGCACATCGATCAATGACTACACGTGCAACGCGCTGTGTGGGCCGACCTTCAATGGCCGCCGAATCTACACGGAGCGGATTTCGGACTACACGGAAAACCGTGCGTGGTTCTCGAACGAGCTGAACTTCATCTCGACCTGGGATGGCCCGCTGCAGGTCACCGCCGGCCTCTACCACTATCAGGAGAACTACAACCAGCTCGTCTTCGTCAGCCAGGTCGAAAATCCCGGCGGTCCGATCTGGGATTTCGGCGCCACGCAGAGCTGGCTGCTAGCGGGTGGCCCGCTTGGCGTGCCTGTTCCGCCGCCGACCAATTTGCCTGAGTTGCCGGTTTCGGGACGCAACTCGTATTCTGGCGGCCTCGTCCCCGGCGGTTCGTTGATGTTCCACACCAACAACCAGGCCGTGAACAACGCCTACGGCGCTTTCATCCAGACCGACTACGAGATCAACGATCAGCTGAAGCTGAAGCTTGGTATCCGCTGGTCAAACGACATTCAGAACGGCCGCGAATATGCCCGCGTTATCAACCACTACATTATCGAGAACGCGCTCGAAAACGGCTTCCTGCCAGCTTACACAGGCCTTGTTGGAGGCAATGCGGCGCTCGCAACCGCTATCCTTCAGGGCGCGGTGCCGACACGCCTCGATGTCACGCGGACGCTGGGCGGTCTCGATCCGGCCACGGGACAGGTTGGCAAAGGCGTCGTCAACGTCACGCCGTCGAACCCGCTGGGCATCTACTATGATGCTGTCACCGGCAACGCATATCGTGATCTGCATGCCGAGTTCGAGGAAGTCACTGGGGTTGTGGGCCTCGACTGGACGCCGGATGAGGACACGCTGATCTACGGTCAGTACAACCGCGGCTACAAGCCGGGTGGTCTTGGCTGCGCCGCTGTGTTCTGCACGATGGTGTCGACGCCCTTCACCGATAAGGAACTCGTCGACGCGTTCGAACTTGGCCTCAAGCGGACCTGGTCGGATCTGGACCTCGTCACAAACGCGACGCTGTTCTTCTACGACTATCAGGGCTACCAGGTTCCCAATCTGATCGTGCCAGATGATCCAGGTGGCGGCGCTCCGCGTCCGGCTCCCTATACCTCGTACGTCAACCTGCCCGAAGTTAACACAACCGGCTTCGAGCTTGAGACAATCTGGTATCCGACGGATAACTTCAGGTTGCTGTTCAACTACGGCTGGACCAATCCGGAAATCGGCGACACGCCGCCGCTCGTCCACTCGCTCGATCCGTATGCGTTCGACCCGGCGGCGCAGCCGCTCGGGGCGCCTGCAACGGTTTCGCCGACGGCGTCATGCCCGGTAGCGCCAAACGCTAACGGCACATTCCCGGTTCCGGCGACGACCAACAACACGACGACGCCGGGTGCCTGCCTTGGCGTGCAGGGTCAGAATCTCAACGGCAACATCCTGCCATTCAGCCCGAAGAACAAGATCGCGCTTAACGGCACCTACACGTGGGACTTCGAGGACGGTTCGACGCTCGCGGCTTCGCTCAGCTACTTCTGGCAGGACATTTCGTTCACCTCGATCTTCAACCGGTCGTACACAAAGACGCCGTCGTGGGATCAGACGGATGCTCGCCTCAGCTGGACCAACTCCGACGGCAACATCACGCTGATCGGCTTCGTGCGGAACATCTTCGACGAGATCCAGTACGACAGCGCCGGGGCGGGACTCCGCGAAGGCGTCTATCGGCAAGTTTCGCCGACAGAGTGCTTCTCGACTCCGACTACGACGCCGCAGTCCTTCGGAGGGCAGTCGCCCACTTCCTGTTACACGAACGGCGAAACGCTTCGCCCGCCGCGTACCTGGGGCGCCGAGCTGCAGATCAAGTTCTGATCTAACCCTTTTCCCAATGGCGGTGCTCCCGCGATTGGCACTTGCGCCGACCTCTCCCCGGGGTCGGCGCTTTTTATTTTCCGGATGGAGCGCCTAGGCGCTGGGCTGTCCGGTCGGCTTCTGCTTCTGCCATTCCGCCTGGCGGCGTTTCCAGTCAGCCTCCATCGCCTTGCGCCATTTCACGCGCAGTGTTGAGGGACGCTCCGGAAAACGGTCGTCCAGAACGACAGCCGAGACGACGCGATCAGACCGGAACGAGCGGAAGTCCTTCCGCGTTTCGCACCATGCGCAGATGATGCGCGTCGTCTCGTAATAGCCGAGCATGATCGGCCAGATCACGCGCACTGTCGCGCGGCCTTCCACATCGCGATAGTCGAGCTGCATCTTGCGCGAGTTGTTGATTGCGCCGCGTACCGTGCCGAGATCGATGACATCCCTCGCGCGATCCCAGGCGGGCACCACGCGATGCGCCGGGTCGTCGATATAGGGCCGTAGCCGTTCAGGGATGCTCGCCTCGATTTTCGCCAGCAGATCCTGCGCCGCCTTGGCCAGCTGCGGATCGCCGCGATTGATCACCCACTGCGCGCCGAGCACCGCCGCTTCGATCTCGTCAGTCGTCAGCATCAGCGGGGGCATGTCGAGGCCCTTGTCGAGCACATAGCCGATGCCGGCTTCGCCGCGGATCGGCACGCGCTGGGCCAGAAGCGCCGCGATGTCGCGATAGACGGAGCGTTTGGATGTCTCCAGCTCCGCAGCCATCGCGTCTGCGGTCACTGGCTTCTTCGACCGGCGCAGGATCTGGATGATCTCGAACAGACGGTCTGCCTTGCGCACCGAAACGCCCCTCCCTCCATGCTGACACGATGCTGTCAGCAGCGATCTGGCAGGTATGTGTCATCAGGCTGGCGCAGGCAAGGGAGGACCGAAATGACCGGAACAATCGCAGGGCTGGCGGTCGTCCTCCTCAAGCTCGTGACGATCACGCAGCTCCGCCGGCGCGGCGCCTGAAGACAGAGCAACGCAAGACCGCTCCTTCCCGACCCGGCGCCAGACCGGACGCACACCGCCTCGGCGGCCACATGTCCCGTGAGAAGGACAGGGCCGCCGGATCGTTCCGGCGCTAGCGTGTCACGATCGGGAAGGCGGGATTGGGCGGATCCATCCACTGGGACAATCGCAGCAGCGCCTGCGGACTACCCTCCAGCTTCACCGCGCCGCTGGCGATCTTCGGGGGCAGGGGCTGGCCGCCGAAGACGCCGCCGAGGAAATCTGCGCGGCTGAGCGTGAGTTTCGCATCGACCGGCCCCGGCGCGTCGATCTCTTCATGCACCAGCACGCCATTGGCGATGGTGACATAGGTCTTCTCGCTCGTGTCGGTGAGTTCGAAAGCCAGCTTTACGCTCTGCCCGCGCGCCTTTTCCGGATCGAGGCGCACGGCGAGCAGGTCGATCAGGGATCCGATCGGCAGGTTCACGATCGCCGCCATCTGCGTTGCAATCGTCGTGCGCGGCGGGCCGACGCCGTCGCGCAGCTCCTTCGCGCCGGTGAGATAGATGTTGCGCCATGTCGAGGGTTCGGCTTGCCAGCCCAGCTGGTCATAGCAGCGCGCCAGCAGATCCTTGGCTTCAATGTCGGCTCCGTCCGCCATGAGCACATGGTTCAGCAGCTCAGCCGCCCAGGCATAGTCGCCTGCTTCATAGGCCTCTCGTGCGAGAGCTTTCACTTTTGCTGCTCCGCCCATCGCCGCGACATAGCGCTTGCCGGTCTCCACAGGCGGCATGGGCGCGAGGTTCACCGGGTTGCCATCGTACCAGCCCATGTAGAACTGATAGACCGCGCGGGAATTGAAACTGTATGAGCCGTAGTAAGGCCGGTCGTACCATTCCACGGCCAGCTCTGGCGGCAGCTCCAGCTGCGCCGCGATCTCGTCGCCATTGAGCCCCTTGTTCATCAGCCGCACGGTCTGATCGTGCAGGAAGGCATAGGCGTCGCGGTGTTTTCCGAGGTAGTCGCGGATGGCCGGATTGCCGAACCGTGGCCAGCCATGGCTGGTGATCAGGGTGTCGGCCTCTCCGAACAGGCGTAGCGACTGCGTCAGGCCTTCGGCCCAGACCTTAGCGTCGCGCACCACGGCGCCGCGCGGCGTCAGGATGTTGTGCTGCGTGGCGTTGGCGTTCTCCGCCATGTCCACGATCTTCCAGTCGGGGAACCAGATGTTCATCTCGGCCGGCGCTTCGGTGCCCGGCGTGTACTGGAACACCATCTTCACGCCATCGAGGGTCATTTCTTCCCCGGTCTGGCCGATCTCCTTTGTTGGCGGAATCAGCGAGGTCGTTCCCGTCGACAGGCCCGGCCCGATCCCCGCATTGACCAGCCCGTCGGCGCCTTTGGGAAGCGGAATGCCGAACTGGTACATCGCGCGACGCTGCATGGCGGGGCCGGCGATCACATTCTCGCCGACGGCTGCTTCGAGAAATCCTTTCGGCGCGATCACCTGCACCTTGCCGGCTTTCACATCCTCAAGCGAGACGAGCCCGCCCGTCCCGCCGAAATGATCGACATGCGAATGGGTGTAGAGCACGGCGACGACCGGCCTGGCGCCCAGATGCTCGGTGACAAGATCGAGCGCTGCTTTCGCCGTCTCGTTCGAGCCCAGCGTGTCGATCACGATCCAGCCCGTCGCGCCCTTGATGAAGGTGGTGTTGGCGAGGTCGAACCCGCGCACCTGCCAGATGTTCTCGCTCACCTGGAAGAGCCCGTGTTTCGCCATCAGTTGGCCCTGACGCCAGAGGCTGGGGTTCACAGTCGGCGGCGCGGGCGCCTTGAGGAAATCGAACGCAGAAAGATCCCACACCACCTGTCCGGCCGCGGTCGTGATCTTCGGGTCCTTGCGGGTCGCGATGAAGCCATGGTCTGCGTTCGCGAAATCGCGGGTGTCGTCGAAGGGCAGGGCTGTCACGACGTCGCTATGCGATTGTCGCGTGAAGTCCGATGGCGTCTCGGGCCCGGTCAGCGGCGCAGGCGCGGCTGGCGGCGCCTCGACGGATGCAGGCTCAACGCCCACGCAGCCGGTCAGCAGGACTGCGCCAGCGCCGGCAAGCAGCAGTGATCTCATCCGATTCCTCCCCGGATCTTTCATCTGGCCTCCTGATTAGGCGCCTCCGGCCCTGTGGTCTATCGCCATCACGGATTCCGACGGCTGGACGGGCGCGGCCGCGTGCATCATCCTTGCGGGGCGCGGCGAAGGGAGACCTGCAATGGATAGCATGCTGACGGGCGCACTGATCGGCGCGGGAACGGCGCTGGTCGTGATGGTGGTCATGATTGTCCTGCGCAAGCCGGTGAAGTGCGCCGCCTGCGGCCTGGAGCAGCCGAAGATGCGCAAGCCCGCGAACATGGAACAGGCGATGTGGGGCGGCTACACCTGCGTCGGCTGCGGCGCCAATCTCGATGCCAAGGGCAATGTGAAGGCGAAGTAGACGTCATGGGCAAGGTCAGCGGTTCCTGCCATTGCGGCGCCGTCCGCTTCGAGGTCGATGAGCCCGAATGGGTGCTCGACTGCAACTGCTCGTATTGCCGCCTTCGCGGCGGCCTGTGGGCTTACTACGCGCAGCGCGACGTCGCATTCGCCAGCCCTCCCGAAACGAACATCTACATGTGGGGCGATCACATGCTGGAGTTCCACCACTGCCGCACCTGCCACTGCGCGACGCACATGACTGAAGTCGGCACGAACGACGCCGAAAGGATATCGGTGAACGCCCGCCTGATACGCGGCTTAGATCCCGCGCGCACGCGCCTCGTCCAGAAGAACAATGGCAATGACGGCGTGTTCTGGACGAAGACAGACTCACCCGTCCTGCCCAGCCACGATGCGCCGGCGGCAGATGAGCAGGTCTAGGGGCGGCTAAGCCTTCAGGCGCTCGGTCCGCTGCGGGTTGTTGGCGTTCAGCCAGGCGTCCGTCATCGGCGTCAGCCAGCGGCACGTGCGATCGATGAAGGTCAGCGACTTCATCGCATCGGCCGACGGGCGCGTCGCCATCTGATAGGCCTCGGCAAGATCGCCCGCGCGTTGCGGATGATTCAACGTGAACAGATCACGGCGAAGATCGAGATCCTCGGTGTAGATTTGCTCGCGTTCCATCACCAGCGCGAAAGTTGCCGACAGAACGGCATGGCCAGCGTCCATCGCGGCGGCGCGCACACGGTCCGGCGCCTTTGCGGCGGCCAGCCGGCCAGCCGCATTCAGCATGCGCTGGCGGAGGCCAAGAATATCACCATTCATCGCCGCCGCATCGATCCGTTGCGGCGCCAGCATGCGCGCCATGTTGCGGCCCGCGACGCAGACCGAGTTGACCGCCAGGCGGAAGCGCGCCGGCGAGAAAGCGCTGTCGGTGGTGAAAACATCCTTCCAGTGGAAGACGGCGACCGCCACGCGACCGACGCGCGGATGACGGCGACGCAGCTGTGCGGCCAGCGCGTGCTCCCAGTTCTCCTTGGTGCGGCTCGGGCCCGTCATCGCGCCAAGGCGCAGAAGGATGAAGAAGGCCGCGCCGCCCGGACGTCCGCGCGCTGCAGGACCGGAAAGATAGACAGAGTGCAAGCCATCGCCGAAGCGCTCCAGCGCCACGTCCACGGCTTCATCGGCGGCTTCAAGTGCGGGTTGGGAAATCTGTTCGCGCGGAATGGCGGCGTTCGTTACACGCCCCCAATGGTCCTGTGGCCAGAACTCGCCGCGCAACCGAACCGTGTGGCCCATACGCTACTCCGTCCGCGCCCCAGCGCCCGACCTCTCGTCATCGATACGTCGCGGCGGGCCGCCGCAACCTCGTAAACAAAACGTTAAGTGAGGCGCGAAGGAGCGCAAGCAGATTCATCCGTTGGGAGGCGATTTAACTGTGTTGTCTTCTGTTCACTGTTTACCTTCGTTAACAGCGCCGCCTTCAGGATCGGAGGACTTCGACATGCCGACCAGCATCAAGAGCCGCATCGAAGAGATCCTCGGCGATGGTTCGCTCGGCCGGGCTGCAAAGGTGTCGAAACTGCGACAGCTCGAAACCGATGCGCTGGCGCGTCAGCGCGCCGGCACGGAAGGCATGTCGCCGAAGACGCCGGGCGAGGGCGATGACCTCAAGCTGATCGAAATCGCGCTGCGTTCGCTCGGCGAAGACGCCGTGGATCAGGGGCCTGCTTCGCTGTGAACGCGGCTATTCGCGCGTGAAGCGGTCGAATGCGTCTGACGGAATGCGAACAGTGTGGATGCCATTGGTGATCCAGGCCTGCTTCAGGCCAGACGCCATCTGGTTGTAGGCGAAGCCTGCGTCCGGAACGCTTGGCGCAATCACGCCATTCAGTTGAGGTTGGCCGGGATGGAAGGCGTGGGGATGAAGCACAAGCTCCATTGTCCATCCCTTGGCCACATCGGCATGCGCCGGATCGGTGATGGGCGAAGCGCGGCCGATCCCGTCCTGATTGATCGTGAAATAGTAGATACGCAGTCGCGATCCATCGGGCGAGCGCATCACAATGGCCGCGAACTCGGTTGGCGCTTCGAAGACGTCCATGCGCGCATGCTGGTATCCGGTCAGCAGCTTCTCAAGGCAGCTAGCCGACCTGATCCATTCACCCGCGTGCGCGACAACCAGACGATTGTTGGGTGTCGGTGAGGCTTGCAGAAGCTTCACAGGATCGGTTTCGAGCTTTCGCGCCGCGACCTGCGCCAGAAAGTCGTCATAAGCGCCGGCGGGCAGGCGTCTGACCACAGAGCGGGATCGTCAGCGATGTCCCACACCTGCAGGAGGCGCCCGTCCGGCCCGTGCGGATCGCCGCTTTCCTCCATGATGGTCGGCGCGACATCAATCGCGCAGGCCTGCGCTGTCGTGCCTTGCGGTGGCGTTCCGCAACCGGCCAGAAGTCCAAAGGCGGCGAATAGAAGCGCGCGCATACGGCTACTCGAACACGATATTGGGCGGAGGCTTGTTGGGCGCAGCGCCCAGCGCTTCGCTGACCGCGTCCGCCAGCAGCCGGAAGGCCTCCGCCGCCTGTGTCTGCCCCATCGCAGCGGGGACCCCAGCGTCGCCGCCCTCGCGCAGCGCTGGCAGGATCGGCAGCGCGCCGAGGAAGGGCACGCCAAGTTCTCCCGCCGTCCGTTCGGCGCCGCCCTGTCCGAAGATGTAGGCGCGCGATCCATCTGTCTGCTCGAACCACGCCATGTTCTCGATCACGCCGAGAACCGGAACATGCGTCTTGCGGAACATGCCGACGCCGCGCCGGACATCAGCCAGCGCCACTTCCTGCGGCGTCGAAACGATCACAGCGCCATCCAGCGGCAGTTTCTGCACGAGCGTCAGCTGGACCTCGCCGGTGCCGGGCGGCGTGTCGATGAACAGGAGATCGAGGTCGCCCCAGTCCGTGTCGTTGATCAGCTGGCTCACGGCCGACATCACCATCGGTCCGCGCCACACCACCGCCTGATCGGGATCGACGAGATAGCCGATCGACATCGAGGCCAGCCCGTGCGCCATCACCGGCTGCATCCGCTTGTTTTTGACCTCGGGCCGCGCGCCGACCGTGCCGAGCATAGTCGGCAGGGAAGGTCCGAATACATCCGCGTCGAGCAAGCCGACCCGCAGGCCGCTCCGCGCCGCCGCAACGGCGAGGTTCACCGCTACGGTCGACTTGCCGACGCCGCCCTTGGCCGATGCAACAGCTATGATCCCGCGCGCGGGGCGCGTGACGCTGGCGGGTTGTGCGGTGGGTTGCGGAGTGGGATCTGGCCTGGCGCCCGGAACGCTGCGCGCACCCGTTGTCGCTTCGGCGGTCAGCACGGCTGTCACGGCGGAAACGCCGGATACGCTTGCGGCAGCCTGCTCGGCGGCGCGTCGCAGAGGCTCATCGCCCGCGCCGACCGCTGTCTCGATGACGAAGCCAACCTTGCCATCGGGACGCACCACAAGCCCTGCCACGCGGCCGGACGCGACCAGTCCCTTGCCCGTCGCGGGATCCTTCACCGCGTCGAGGGCTTCGCGAACCTGTGTCTCAAGAGGCGAGGGCATGGGCTTCCCGTTTCAGCTGCGTCAGCCTCTAGCGGAACCGGCGCATAAGGGCGACCCCCTCAGCGTCCCAAAGCATAGAACTCGGCATTTGGTCTCAGGCTTATGGCGTTGGCCAGCCGGTTGGACATGGCGAAGAACGCCGCGATGGCCGCAATATCCCACACATCGTCGTCGGCGAAGCCGTGTGCCTGCAGCGCCGCGAAGTCCGCTTCGCACACCTCGTGCGCTTCACGCGAGACACGCACGGCGAAATCGAGCATCGCCCTTTGCCGGTCCGTGATGTCCGCCTTGCGGTAGTTGATCGCCACCTGATCAGCGATCAGCGGATTCTTTGCCCTGATCCGCAGGATCGCGCCATGGGCCACCACGCAATACTGGCACTGGTTGAGATTGCTGGTCGCGACAACGATCATCTCACGTTCGGCCTTGGTGAGGCCGCCCGCTTTGTCCATCAGCGCGTCATGATAGGCGAAGAAAGCGCGGAACTCGTCCGGCCGGTGCGCCAACGCCAGGAAGATGTTCGGAACGAAGCCCGACTTTTCTTGCACGGCGAGGATGCGCGTCCGGATGTCCTCGGGAAGATCTTTCAGGTCGGGAACTGGAAAGCGGCTGATGGGCTGTTCTGTCTGGGCCATGCGGGCGATCCTCCCGCGCGCATAGCATCACGCTTTACGTGCGTTGGCCAAGCCCCAGCCGTTTGGTCACGATCTTCCCGAGCCCGCGCATCACATAGGGCGCCTGCCGCACATCCTTCAGGACAACGCCCGCCGCGCCGAACAGGTTCTTGCGCTTGAGCCGCGCCATGAAGTCGATCCAGACAATCCGCGAGCGCGTCGTGAAGCGGTGCTTCCGCACCAGTTTTGCTTCTGACACCGACAGCCGGCCCGAGGCGAGCAGGCGATCATCGCTCTCTTCCAGCGCGGCGAGATCATCGCGACCGTGATTCAGCGACAGGGAGTTGCCGCGCATAACGCTGACATAACCCGTCCACGGCACCAGCCGCATCTTCGCGCCAAGGCTCAGGGCCCGGGCATAGAGGTCGTAATCTTCGCCCAGCCGCATGGTCTCGTCATACACAAGGCCATGTTCCTCAAGGAAGGCGCGGCGCACCAGCGGCTTCAGGAAGCCCAGCTCTCGCCGCATGCGCGAGGCGCGTGTGACGTTGCTGTCGATGAAGAAGCCGAAATTGATATCGACCGGTGTCTGGTCGTCGCGGAACCACAGGGGTTTGCCGTCCGAGGCCGGATGTCCGTCCGGAACCTGCAGAAGGTCGTCGGCCAGCAGATCGTAGCCGAGGCCGGCCATCGGCAGCAGTTTGCCCAGCCGCCCCGGCTGCATGAAATCGTCCGAGTCCAGAACGGCGATCCAGGCGGCCTTGCTGGCCCGGATGGCGGCGTTGCGCGCGGCCGAGGGCCCGGAATTGCGCGGCAGGGCGAACACTTTCAGTCGTCCGCTGCCATCGTCGGCCTCCAGCGCGGCGGTCACCGTGGCGCAGCCATCGCCCGAAGCGTCGTCCACCACCACCACTTCGGCGGCTTCCGGCTGCGCCAGCGCCGAGGCGACGGCGCGGCCGATCGTTCCGGCAGCCCGCCAGGCGGCGATCACGATGGTTACATCGCGGCGCACCGTATCGGATGCAGCGTCGGGCTGTCGCATATCAGGCGAGGGGAAAGGGGTCGCGGCCATGTCCAGCAGCGTGCAAGAACGCCGCCAAGGCGAAGAATCCCATGCAACGGCAAGTAATAACGGTTACCGGGCTTGATCCTTGCAAAGAAATGGCCCGGCTGAATCACGTCCTCGTCAGGCTGATTCATTGTCGCGCCTTAAGCGAAACTGCCTTATCCGCCCGTCTTGAACAGGCTTTAATGCGGGCTCAACTACTGGAGTACACAAATCTCCAGAACTTGCGCGTTAGAGGAGGGCCGGATGCCCTGGAATGACAACAAGGGCGGCGGCGGCGGAGGCCCTTGGGGCGGGGGCGGCGGCAACAACAATGGCGGCGGCGAAAGCCCCTGGGGCAAGCCCTCGTCAGGCGGCCAGGGCCCGAAAGGCTCGTCCGGCGGCGGCAAGGACCGCCCGGACCTCGAAGAAACCCTCCGCCGCATGCAGGAGCGTTTCCGCCGCAAGGGCGGCGATGGCGGGCGCGGCTCGGGCGGCTCGGGCGGCGGCGGCGGCGCGCGCAATTTCGGCGTCACCGGCCTCATCGTCATTATCGTGATCGCGCTCGTCGGCTGGGCCCTGACCGGCGTCTACCAGGTCAACGAACAGGAGCGCGCGGTCGTGCTCCGCTTCGGCACCTTCCACCGCTACGAAGAGCCCGGCTTCCGCATCCGCCTTCCCAGCCCGATCGAGCGCCATGAGATTGTTCCGGTGAACACCGAACTGCGCACCGAGATCGGCGGCGAAGGCGACACCAATCTGATGCTCACGGGCGATGAAAACATCGTCGACATCGATTTCGTCATCAACTGGCGCATCGCGCAGCCGCGCGAGTACCTCTTCAATGTCGTGGACAAGCAGGGCAATGGTCCCAACGAGCTGATCGAGCAGATCGGCGAAAGCGCCATGCGCGAAGTTGTCGGCACGTCCGCGTTCGAGCCGATCACGACCGGCGACCGTACCGGCGTCGAAACCCGCGTCCGCGCGCTGATGCAGGAAACGCTCAACTCCTATGCTGCCGGCGTCGAGATCATCTCGATCTCGCTGCGGGCGGCGTCCGCGCCCGAAGATGTCGTCAGCGTCCAGCGCGAAGTGACGAGCGCCGAACAGAACCGCGCC
Organism: Hyphomonadaceae bacterium; assembly: GCA_041398245.1. Lineage (GTDB taxonomy): Bacteria > Pseudomonadota > Alphaproteobacteria > Caulobacterales > Hyphomonadaceae > UBA7672. The sequence goes on along the minus strand of JAWKVC010000002.1, from coordinate 2,292 downwards.
CGCCGCGAAGCCGACGCCATCGCCTACCGCAACAAGGTCGTGGCCGAAGCCCAGGGTGAAGCCGAGCGCAGGATCCAGTCGGCCGAAGGCTACAAGGCCGCCACCGTCGCCACCGCGCGCGGTGAAGCCGACCGCTTCAACCTGATCTACGACGAATACCGCGCCGCTCCGCGCGTCACGCGCGAGCGGATGTATCTTGAGACCATGGAAAAGATACTCGGCCGCACCAATCAGGTCATTCTGGACAGCAAGGCCGGAACCATTCCGCTTCTCCCGCTTGACCAGATGCTGCGCGGTCGCCAGCAGCAGCCGCAGGGGCAATGACCATGCAACGCCTTCTCGTCATTGGCGGCGCAGTCGCCGCAGTCATCGTTCTGATCCTCGCCAACGCGCTCTACATCGTGCCGGTGGATCAACAGGCTATCGTCATCCGCTTCGGTCAGGCCCAGTACACGGTCAATGCGACCGAGCCCGGCGTGTCCGAATCCGGCCCAGTCTACAACGCACCGGCAGGCCTTCACCTGAAGCTGCCGCTGTTTGACGATGTGAAGTTCTTCGACAAGCGCAACCTCGGCTATGATCTCGAAACGGACGAGATCATCGCGAACGACCAGCAGCGCCTCAACGTCGACGCCATCGCGCGCTGGCGTATCAAGAATCCGCTGCAGTTCTTCCGTGCGGCGCAGACCGAGGATGTTGGCCGCACGCAGCTCGGCTTCCGCTTTACGTCCGCCCTGCGCGGCGAGCTCGGCAAGGTCTCGCAGCCGGACATCATCTCTGCCCAGCGCGCCACGCTGATGCAACGTGTTCGTGCGGCGCTGCAGGCCGAAGTGAATACGCTTGGCATCGAGATCATCGATGTGCGCATCCGCAAGGCCGACCTGCCGCAGGCGAACTCCGAGCGCGTCTATGAGCGCATGAAGTCGCAGCTCCAGCAGAAGGTCGCCCAGTACAACGCCGAAGGCGAAGGTCTCTTCCGCTCGATTACCGGCGACGCCGACCGGCAGGTCAGCGTGCTTCTGGCCGAGGCTGATCAGCAGGCCAACCGCCTGCGCGGCGAAGGCGATGCCGAACGCAACCGGATCTATGCGTCGGCCTACAACAAGGACGCGGAGTTCTTCGCCTTCTATCGCTCGCTCGAAGCCTATGAGCGCGCAATCAAGGAAGGCACGCCGCTGGTTATCTCGCCGGATAGCGATTTCTACAAATATCTCCGCGCGATCGACGGCCGCTGAGGCTGGCTGGAACAATCCGAAGCTGAACAGGCCCGCGCATGCCGCGGGCCTGTTTGCTTTTTGAACTACGACTTACGTGCGCGCTAATGATAGCCAGTTGATGTCAGCGCTTCGGCTTGTCGGGCAGCGCCTCGAACTGCTGGCGGCCCATCATCGCATGCGCAACGATGGTCCATTCCTCGTTCTTGTCCTTCTCAAGCACCACTGTGTAAACGTCGCCCATCTCGCTGGCGGCGACCTTCACGACAGCCTCGCGGCCATCATAGCGCGGGCCTTCCACATTGCCCGCCTCTTTGGCCAGAAGCTCGACCATTTCGGGAACGAAGATACGCTCGTAAGCTTCGCTTCCGGGGCCGCCCTCGAGCGCGTCGGCGATGCCTTCGATGTTCACCGAGTCGTGCAGCGGCAGCATGCGCTGCAGGTCCTTAGCGTTGAACGCGTCGACAAAGGCGTGCGCCACGGAGGCCGGATCGGTCCGGTCTGGCTCGATCGGCCCGCCGCCACAGGCCGCGAGAACAAGCGCGCCGAGGAGCGCGCCTGCTTTCGCCGTCAGTCGTTTCACGCCTTCAGCCATTCCGGTTTGCCGTAGGGCAGGTCGAGGTCGTGCGCCACCGCCTCATGTGTAATCATGCCCTCGGCCACGTTGAGGCCCATGGCAAGGTGCCTGTCCTGCTGCAGCGCCGCCCGTGTTCCCTTGTTGGCGATGTCCAGCGCGAAGGGCAGGGTTACGTTGTTGAGTGCATAGGTCGATGTGCGCGGCACAGCGCCCGGCATGTTGGCGACGCAATAATGCAGGATGCCGTCCACCTCGTAGATCGGATCGCTGTGCGTCGTCGGGCGCGAGGTTTCGAAACATCCGCCCTGATCGATCGAGATGTCGACCAGCACCGCGCCAGGCTTCATTTCCTTGAGGTGCGCGCGTGTCACCAGCTTCGGCGCCGCCGCGCCGGGGATCAGCACGGCGCCAACCACCAGATCGGCGTTGACCACCGCGCGGTCGATCGCCGCTTGCGTCGCATAAACCGTATCCACCGCGCCGGCGAACTGCACATCGAGC
>JAWKVC010000001.1:0-332953 GCA_041398245.1 Hyphomonadaceae bacterium | reverse complement strand
GTGGAGACTGGGGCGGCGTGCTCGATTGCGAGGTGTTGCGGGTGGAGCCGCAGCGGACGCTGTCCTACACGTGGGATTTGGCGCACGAGGATGCGGCCTATCACCTCAAGAGCGTGGTGACGTTCACGCTGACGCCGACGGGCGGCGGCACGTTGCTGCGCATGGAGCAGGAAGGGTTCCGGCCGGATCAGAAGCAGGCTTTCGGCGGCGCGCATGCCGGCTGGAAGCAGTTCTTCGACAAGCTGGACGGCGTGCTGGCGAAGGAAGCGTGAGGCATGGCGAAAGCGCCCGCGAAGAAAGCAGCCAAGTCGCTGAAGCCGGGTTCGGACGGCGTCGTGCGGCTGGCGGGTGGCAATCCACAGGTGGCCAAGGGTCATGGCGACGAAGTGGTGCAGGCTTTCATCAAAGCGATGCCGGGATGGACGATGCCGGTCGGTGCAAAGATTGATGCGATTGTCGGGCGCGTGCTTCCCAAGGCGGCGAAGGCCGTCAAATGGAACACGCCGCTTTATGGCTTCGGCGATGGAACCTGGTTTCTCGCGTTTCATGTCTACGCCAGGTACGTGAAGGTGACTTTCTTCCGGGGCGAGGACTTGAAGCCGCCGCCGCCGGAAACGTCGAAAGTAAATGGCGTGCGCTATCTGCATGTGCGTGAGGGCGAGTTCGACGAGAAGCAGTTTGCGGCGTGGGTGAAGCAGGCAATCAAACTGCCTGGCGCAAAGATGTGAGAGAAGTGATGGCGGCGAAGCAGGACGACTGGCGCGGCGAGATGCTGGCGCGGATGCGGAAGGTGATCCTGGATGCCGATCCGCAGATCGTGGAGACGGTAAAGTGGCGCAAGCCGTCGAACCCGGCGGGCGTGCCGACATGGGAGCGCGACGGCATCATCTGCACAGGCGAGACCTACAAGGACAAGGTGAAGCTGACCTTCGCGCAGGGCGCCGCGCTGGATGATCCGTCGGGTCTGTTCAACGCCGGGTTCGCCGGCGGCACGCGACGCGCAATCGACATCGGCGCAGGCGACAGCGTGAACGAAAAGGCGCTGAAGGCGCTGGTGAAGGCCGCGGCAAAATTCAATACGGCGAAGAAGGCCGCGAAGAAGGCGCGATAGGCAGTCAGGCTGCTTTCGGCGGTGTTTTTAGCGGATCGAATGTGGCGCGGGCGCGCGCGACACGCCGTTCCATGTCGACCAGCACGTCCGGATGGCGCGAGGAGACGTCGTAGGATTCAGTCGGGTCGTTGTCCATGTCGACCAGCACGGCCCAGTCGACGCGACCGGGGGCGTCCAGTTGCGCGTCGTAGGTGCGGTAGTGACTGCGGACGATGTATTTCCAGCGCTGCGTGCGGATGGCGGCGACGTCCTCATTGTTGAACAGCACGAGTTCATCGTGCGGCGAGGGTGCGTGCGGGATGGTGAAGAGGGTCGAGATGTCGGCGCCGTCGAGCACGACGTCGGGCACAGGCGAGCCGGTCCAGTTCGCAAGCGTGGGCAGGAGATCGATGTTCATCGCGATCGCGTTGTTGGAGGCGCCGGCGGGGATGCGGCCGGGCTGGCGCGCGATGAACGGCACGCGATAGCCGCCCTCCCAGCCAGCGCCGCCCTTGCGGTCGCGCAGACCGCCGGGGGAACCCTCCCACCAGGGGCCGTTGTCGGAGGTGAGGATCACCAGCGTGTCGTTGTCGAGACCGAGCCGCTTCAGCTGGTCCATCAGGCGGCCGACATTGGCGTCGATCTCCTCGACGACGTCGCCGTACTCGGCGGCGGCGGAATGACCGGCGTGAGCGGGGTTCGGATCGAGCGGCACGTGCGGCGCAGTCAGCGCCAGCAACAGGAAGAAAGGCTGGTCCTTGTTGTCGTCGATGAACCGGAAGCCGCGCGCGAAGAACTGCTCCGTCAGGCGATCCATGTCGGGCGTGTCGTCGATGATCTCGACGCCGTTATGGTCCGCCGCGCTCATGGCGAGCGGCTGCATGTCGTGGCTGTAGGGCAGGCCGTGGAAGATATCGAAGCCCTGGTTGGTCGGCGGCCAGTAGGGGGCGACATGGCCGAGATGCCATTTGCCGACGATGGCCGTGGCGTAGTCGGGCTTCAGCGTCTCGGCGATCGTGACCTCGGAGGGCTGAAGACCGTGTGTGTCGGTCTGGCGGATCACATCGCGCGCGAGGCCGGTGCGGATGGGATAGCGGCCGGTGAGCAGGCCGGCGCGGGAGGGCGTGCAGACATTGGCGGCGGCGTAGAATGTGGTGAGCCGCATCCCTTCGGCGGCGAGGCGATCAATGTTCGGCGTACGGATCATGCCGTTGCCGAAGACGCCGAGATCTCCATAGCCAAGATCGTCGCACAGGATGAGCACGATGTTGGGCTTGCGCGTGGGCGCGGCTGTGGCTGGCGGGCTGGCGCAGGCGGCCAGCGCTGCAAGTGCGACGGACGACGAGAGGAAATGACGACGGTTCATCGAGGCAGTAGGCCGCGCAGGCGCGAGTCAGGCAAGCCTTCTCTTGCGCACGGGCGATTGACCCTGCGGGATGCTGTGGTCTCCCTCCTGTCAGACATGGAGGGCCGGGGACGCGGGATGGCCCGCGCGAGGATGGGCCGTGCGGGAGATGGTGGGATGCGCTTGCATCCCGCGTCCCCGTGATCGTTCTTCGCCAGCCTCGAACAGGAGATTTTTCACCTCCCTGACGTTGTAGCGCCGGTTGCGTGCGGGCCTCAGCTGTCCAGCCGAAGTCCCGGGCTCACGCTCGACCACCTCGCGCCCGCGCCGCTGGACAGTGATCGGCTGCCCTCCATGCGGATGCGATGGGGGGAGTATCACTCAGGCGGAGGGACCCGTGGAAAATGCAGCGCCTGTCCTACAGCCATTTTCGCGCAAGCGCTTGAGAACGGACACAAAGATTTTTCTGCGCGCGTCCGCTATTCGGCCGAATCCGGAATGAGTGGAGAGAGACCCCCACCTGTCCGCCCCCTCAAGGGGGCGGAACCTTGCTGCACGAACTTACCTCACATTGAAGGGCGGTGATGCATCCGGGTCCCGCCCTCTTGAGGGGGCGGACAGGTGGGGGTCTGGTTCGGCAGGCGTGTTTTTTGTTCCTCGGTCGTGCTTTGCGTAGCCGAGTGGTGAGCCTACGCGCCTTCGAGGACGCGCGGGATGCGGAAGACGACGTCTTCCTGCGCGGTGACCACTTCGCGCACGGTGACGTCGAAGCGTGCGCGGCAGGCGGCGATGACGCCCTGCACGAGCGTTTCAGGCGCCGAGGCGCCGGCGGAAAGCCCGAGCGTCGTGACGCCATCGAACCATGACCAATCGATGCTGTCGGCGGACGCGATGAGTTTCGAGGCGCTGGCGCCGGAGCGCTCGGCCACTTCCTTGAGGCGCACGGAGTTGGACGAGTTGGCGGCGCCGATGACCAGCACAAGCTGGGCCTGCTGGGCGATGGCTTTCACCGCTTCCTGCCGGTTGGTGGTGGCATAGCAGATGTCGTCCTTGCGGGGTTCGGCCATCAGCGGGAAGCGGCGGCGAAGCGCGGCGACAATATCCTTGGTGTCGTCGACGCTGAGCGTTGTCTGCGTGACGTAGGCGAGGCGGGCGGGATCCTGGGGCGCGAAGGCTTCGGCGTCCTCGACGGTTTCGATCAGGGTCATCGCGCCGGGGTCGAGCTGGCCCATCGTGCCCACGACTTCGGGGTGGCCTTCATGACCGATCAGCAGGATGTGCAGGCCGTTGCGGGCGTGGCGCTGCGCTTCGGCGTGGACCTTGGAGACCAGCGGGCAGGTGGCGTCGACATAGGTCATCTCGCGGCGGGCGGCTTCGGCGGGCACGACCTTGGGCACGCCATGCGCGGAAAAGACGACCGGCCGGTCATCCGGGCATTCGGACAGTTCCTCGACGAAGACGGCGCCCATGGCTTCGAGCCGCTTCACAACATGCGCGTTGTGGACGATCTCGTGCCGGACAAAGACCGGCGCCCCCCATTTCGCCAGCGCCTGTTCCACGATCTGGATGGCGCGGTCGACCCCGGCGCAGAATCCGCGCGGCGCGGCGAGCAGGACGGAGAGCGGCGGTTTCGACATCAGCTGGGGCGTAGGCGGGCGGCGGGTGAGGGGCAAGGGCCAGTCCTAGCCCAAGCCGGCTGAAATCCCTACTGGCCAGCCGCTTCGGCCTGACTCCGGGCGCAGCAAAAGCGGCGATTCTTGGGCAGTTCCCGGCGTTGCGCTGGGGCGCGGTTAGAGGCTATCACCGCCCGATCAAGGATGCTGCTGGTCAGGGATTCACCCCGCGGCCGGCCCCGCCCCCAGGATGTGCCAGTGAAGCGTATTGTATCTGCCTGCCTCGCCCTGCCAGCCCTGCTGGTGTCGAGCTGTGCGGGGGTGGACCTGTCAGCCCTGGACGACAGCCCCAACGTGGGCCCGTGCCCGGTGGCGGGCACGCTCTACGACGCCAGCCGAGTCGTGGAGATCAAGGGCGCCGAGCGGCACGAGAATGTCGGCTTCACCGGCGCCATCGAGGGCGTGCGCGGATACTGCCGCTATATCGACGCCAACCCGATCACGATGGAGATCGAGATGGACTTCGCCTTTGGCCGCGGGCCGAAAGCGGATGGCCTGACCCATACCTATCCTGTGTTCGTGACCGTGACGCGCCGCGACCGCAGCGTGCTGGCCAAGGAGCGGTTCGACATCAGCGTGACATGGCCGGCCGACAAGGACATCGTGCGGATGACCGAGAAGGTGCCCGGGATTGTGATCCCCCGCGCCAACGAAACGGTTTCCGGCTCCAACTTCGAGGTCATCGTCGGATTCGACCTGACGCCCGAGCAGCTGGCCTACAACCGAAGCGGCACCCGCTTCACCATCAACGTTGCGCAGCCCGCCGGGTCGCAGTAGTCCGGCGGGGCTTTCTCAAGCCCATCTTCCGGACTGACCCATGACTTTGCCAGACAAGACCCGGCCAACAGAGCTTGCCGATCTCCTTTCGGCCGCCGCGGGCGATGCATTCGCCGCGCTGGGCCTCGACAGGGCGTTGGGGGCGATGCGCCGGTCGGACCGTCCGGATCTTGCCGACTTCCAGTGCAATGGCGCGATGGCGGCGGCGAAAGCGGCCAAGAAGAACCCGCGCGAGATCGCGCAGGCCGTGGTCGATGCGCTGAAGGCGCAGGCGATGGTGGCGTCGGCCGAAGTCGCCGGGCCGGGCTTCATCAATGTGAAGGTGTCGCCGGAGGCGCTGTCTGCGCGGGCGGAAGAGATTGCGGCCGACCCGCGCGCCGGCGCGGTGAGCGTGGACAAGCCGCGCCGCGTGGTGATCGATTTCGGCGGCTGGAACGTCGCGAAGGAAATGCACATCGGCCACCTGCGGTCGACGGTGATCGGGGATTCGCTGCAGCGCCTGTTCCGCTTCATGGGCGATCATGTGACCAGCGACGTGCACCTCGGCGACTGGGGCCTTCAGATGGGCCAGCTGATCAATGAGGTGAAGCAGGAGCAGCCGGGCCTGCCTTACTTCGACGAAGCGTTCACGGGGCCGTATCCGGAGACGAGCCCGGTGACGATGGACGATCTCGGCCGGCTTTATCCGCAGGCGTCGGCCAAATCGAAGACAGACGAAGAGCGCCGCAACGCCGACCGGCAGGCGACGCAGGAACTGCAGGCCGGGCGGCCGGGCTATCGCGCGCTGTGGCGGCACTTCTGCAATGTGACGCGCGTGGGGCTGGAGCGCGAATGCGCCAGCCTCGGCGTGCGGTTTGACCTTTGGAAGGGCGAGAGCGACGCCGAGCCATTCATTCCGGCGCTGGTCGAGGACCTGAAGGCGCGCGGCATTGCGGAGCTGGACGCCGGCGCATGGATCGTGCGTGTGGCGCGCGAGACCGACAAGAAGGAGATGCCGCCGATCATCCTGGTGAACCGGGACGGCGCCATCGGCTATCACGGCTCGGACCTCGGCACGATCATCGATCGCAAGCAGAGCATTGATCCCGAGCTGTCGCTCTACGTTGTGGACCAGCGGCAGGCGCTTCACTTCGAGCAGGTGTTCCGGGCCAGCGATCGCGCCGGTCTGATGCCGGAGCGTTCGCTCGAGCATCTCGGTTTCGGCACGGTGAACGGGCCGGACGGCAAGCCGTACAAGACGCGCGATGGCGGCGTGCTGAAGCTCTATGAGCTGATCAGCCAGGCGGACGCGACATCGCTGGCGCGCATGCAGGAGGCGGAACTCGGCGCCGACGTGCCGGAGGACGAGCGCCGCGATATCGCGCACAAGGTGGCGGTGGCGGCGATCAAGTTCTCAGACCTCTCGAATGTGCGGACGACCAACTACATTTTCGATCTCGACCGTTTCATCTCGTTCGAGGGCAAGACCGGGCCATACCTTCTCTACGCGGCGGTGCGTATCAAGTCGCTGGCGCGCCGGGCGCAGGCCGAAGGCGTGAAGCCGGGGCCGATCCAGATCGAGCTGGATGCGGAGCGCGCGCTGGTGCTGCAGCTTGATGCGCTGAACGATGCGCTGCGCGGCGCCTATGACAAGCGCCTGCCGCACATCCTGTGCGATCATGTCTATTCGCTGGCGCAGGCTTTTTCTGGATTCTACGCCGCTGCGCCGATCCTCGCCGAGAGCGATCCCGCCAAGCGTGCGTCGCGCTTCGCGCTGGCCATGGCGACGCTGAAACAGCTTGAGCTTGGGCTTGGTCTCATCGGCATCGAGACGCCGGAGCGGATGTAGGGACGATCATGCAGCCGGTGTTCCGCGTTGACGATCTTTCCAGCGCGGCGACGCAGGCGCTGGTGCGGCGGCATCTTGCGGGCATGCATGAGAATTCTCCGGCGGAGAGCGTTCACGCTTTCAACCTCGACAAGCTGCGTCAGCCGGGCCTGATTTTCTGGTCGGGTTGGATGGGCGACGAGATCGCAGTGATGGGCGCCCTGAAGCAGCTCGATGCGGCAAATGGCGAGATCAAATCGATGCGCGTTGCGGATGCGTTTCTCGGCAAGGGCGTTGGACGCGCGATGCTAGGGCATATCCTGAAGGAGGCGCGGGCGCTGGGGCTGACGACGCTGTGGCTTGAGACGGGATCGGCGCCGGCGTTTGCGCCGGCGCTAAAGCTCTACGAAAGCGCGGGGTTCGCTTTCTGCGGGCCGTTTGGAGAGTATCGCGACGATCCGTTCAGCCGGTTCATGACGCGAACGCTGTAGGCGCAAAGGAAAAGGGCGGAGCCCTGAAGCTCCGCCCTTTCTTATTTCAAGCGTGAGTGTCTGCTACTCGGCGCGCTGGGCGTCGCGGAGGCCTTTGAACTCGTTGCCTTCGTGCCAGTTCGGCCAGGCGTCCGAGTTGGCGAGGCGGTTGATCACCTCGTAGTCGACGTTGATGTCGGCTGCCATGCCGTCGAGATTCCAGTCGTCGGCGTATTCGTCCGCCGGCTTGTGATAGGTCTCGTCGGTATACTTCTGGCCGATGGCTTCGCCCGCGTCGACGCCGCCGTCGACAAGATCGATGCCGCTGTCGATGTACATCATCGGCACGCCTTTCTTGGCGAGGCTGATATGGTCGGAGCGATAGAAGTAGCCGTTTTCCGGATGCTGGTCGGGACGGATGTAGCGGCCCGATTCATCGAGCACCGCCTTCAGCGTGTCTTCGAGTTCCGACGCGCCGGCGCCGATGACGATCACGTCCTTGGCCGGGCCCGACGGCTGGAGCGCGTCGATGTTGATGCCGCCCACGATGTTCTTGAGCGGGATGAGCGGGTTCTCGCCGAAATAGGCCGAGCCGAGGAGGCCGGATTCCTCCAGCGTGACCGCAAGGAACGTCACCGAGCGCTTGGGCGCGGGACCCGAAGCGATCTTTTCCGCGATCTCAAGGATGGCCGACGTGCCGGTGGCGTTGTCGACCGCGCCGTTGTTGATGACGTCGGCGTTCGGATCATCGCTCGTGCCTTTGCCGAGGTGATCCCAGTGGGCCATGAGCAGCAGATGTTCGTCCGGATGCTCCGTGCCTTTCACCGTGGCGATCACGTTGCGCGAGGTTTCCTTGCGGATCGTCTGGTTGATCGTGGCGGAGGCCTTGAGGCCGGTCATCGGCACGGGCTTGAAGCCCGGCTTGTTGGCGGCGGCGCGCATCGCATCGATGTCGAGGCCCGCGGCCTTGAACAGGTCGGTTGCGTGGTTGAGCTGGATCCAGCCTTCGAGTTTGGTGCGCGAGGCGCCCGCATCGGCGCGGACGAGATCGGCCTGTTCGCCGGTCCATGAGCCTTCAACGACGCCCCAGCCATAGGCGGCCGGCTTGTCTTCGTGGATCAGCAGCGCGGCGGTCGCGCCCTGGCGGGCGGCTTCCTCGTACTTGTAGGTCCAGCGGCCGTAATAGGTCATGGCCTTGCCGTTGAAGAGGGTCTCATCATTGGTGATGAAGCCCGGGTCGTTCACGAACATGACGACCGTTTTCCCTTTGACGTCGATGCCGGCATAGTCGTTCCAGTTGGCTTCAGGGGCGACGACGCCGTAGCCGACGAACACCATATCGCTGTCGGAGAAGGAAACCGTCGTGTTGGCCTGATCCTTGGTGGCGAACACAGCGTCGGGGCCGAGCTTGAGATCCCACGCCTTGCCGCCCGGGCCGGCGATCTTGAGGAAGGACGTGGCCGGATCGACGGTTTGCGCGACCATCTCGACGGTCTGGAAGTAGGTTCCATCCGGACTGCCCGGCGCGGCGCCGATGCGCTTGAACTCGTCCGCAATCCACTGCGCGGCGGCTTCGCCTGCCGGCGTGCCAGGACCACGGCCCTCGTACTTGTCGTCGGCCAGTTCCTTGATGCGATAGCCGAGATCAGCCGCGGTGATGTCCGCGGTCGTCGGCCCTTCGGCCTTCGGCGCTTCGCCAGTGCATCCAGCTGCAACAGCGGCAGCCAGACCGGCCGCCGCCAGTATTCGAAACTTCATTTCGCAACTCCCTCGATTGCGGGGGACATTATCGGTGGATCGGCGCGGTACAAGGGGCGGAAATGCCTGGAATGCTGCAAAATCCGCGATCATGCGCCGCTGTAGGCCGCCACGACGATCCAGGCGCCGATCACGGCGAACAGCACAGCCGCGCCAACGCGGACATATTTCAGCGGCACGAGACGCGTGACGGCTTCACCGAAGAAAACGGCGGGGACATTGGCCAGCATCATGCCGAGCGTGGTTCCGATCGTGACCAGCGCAACCTCGCCGTATTGCGCGGCGAGCAGGGAGGTTGCGATCTGCGTCTTGTCGCCGATCTCGACGACGAAGAAGGCGATGGTTGTCGTGAGGAAGACGCCGCCCACCGAGCGGCTGGATGCGCCGTCGTCTTCCTTGTCCGGGATCAGCGCCCAGCCAGCCATAAGGACGAACGCGGCGCCCACGATGAGCCGGAAGGTCTGACCCTCCAGCCATTGCGCGATGTAGTAGCCGAGCGTGGCCGCCGCGGCGTGGTTCAGCAGCGTCGCCGTCAGAATCCCCAGAATGATCGGAACCGGCTTGCGGAACTTCGCGGCGAGCACAATCGCAAGGAGCTGTGTCTTGTCGCCAATCTCGGCGAGCGCGACGACGCCGGTCGATACCCAGATCGCATCCATCATGAAGTCCCGGGGCCACGGCGCTGACACGACGACGCACCGCTTCCACGGGCCCAGGCCGGAAGCGACGTCGCCGGTCTCGCCAATCCAGACCTTCCGGTCTGTCGCGCGCGCCATGGCGGTGAGCCAAGTGTGTTGACGCGTGCTCCGCTGGGGACGCGGACGGCTACTCCCCGAACGGGGCGTATCTGGCCGTCCGCGCGGCAGCTGTCAATTCATGGCGGCGAGCGAAGTTTGCGACCGCTTCTCAGCTGTCCCAGTCGCCGTCGTGATCATCGGGAATATGGTCCAGGCCCGGAGGCTGTGGATCGCCCGGCAGGGGGATCCAATGTGTTTCGCCGGGCGGCTGGGTGAAGCGTGTGCCAGCAAAGCCGCCCGCGATGGACGCGCGCCAATCGGCGGCGGCCTGCGCCAGACGTTCCTTCGACGAGGCGACGAAGTTCCAGTCGAGATACCGCGGCGCATCGAGCGGGTCGCCGCCGGCGAACATGATGCGGGCGCCAGCCTTGAGCTTCACTGGTCCGACCCAGCCCGCGGCGAGGACAGCCATCATACCGGAGGTGAGGCGCTGATCCGCGATCTCGGCTTCGCCATCGACGACGTAGAGACAGAGTTCAGGCGCCTCGGGCGTTTCGATGGTGGTGTCGCTGATGGCGGTAAGGGCAAGCTGGCAGATGCCTGCCGGAAATTTCACAGGAGACTGGTGGCCGTAGGCCAGGCGGAAGATCAGCACGCCCTCGGCGTCGCCGCTGCGGATCAGCGGCAGGACGTCCGCCGGATAGTGCTGGAAGTCCGGAGCCTGATCCTCGTGGGTCAGCGGCAGGGCGACCCAGGTCTGGATGGCTTCGATGCGGTGGCCGGCCTCGCGCTCGGCTTGGGGCGTCCGCTCCGAGTGAACGATGCCGCGGCCGGCGGTCATCCAGTTCACGGCGCCGGGGCGGATCGTCTTGTCGGTGCCGAGGCTGTCGCGATGGTCGAGCTCGCCATAGAACAGCCAGGTGACGGTGGCGAGGCCCACATGCGGGTGAGGCCGCACGTCGATGCCCTTGCCGGGCGGGAACACGGCGGGGCCAAGATGATCGAAGAAGACGAATGGGCCGACACTGCGGCGCTTGGCGAATGGCAAGAGGCGGCGCACGGAGAAGCCACCGATGTCGCGTTCCCTGGGCTCGATGATCAGTTCCACCGGGTTGGCCATGATCTTTCGCTTTTTTGTGTGCGCCCGACTATGGACGAATGGGGCTGGGTTGGGAAACTAGGGATATGAGCAGCGGCGCGACCAGACGGAAGGGTTGCCGAGACACGGGACGCGCGATCCGCTGGCGCGCCGCGCTGGCCGGCCTTGTCGCGACGGTTGCCGCAGCCTGCGCGCCGCTGCAGCAGGGGCCCCTGACGCTCGACATGCCGCCGGCGCCGGACTTTGCGGGCGGCTGGTTCACATCATTCGACGGCGCGCGGTTGGGCCTCGACACCTACGAGCCGGTTTCGCGGACGAATGCCGGCTCCGGGCCATGCGACTCTGGCGCCGGCGTTGATCTGTCGACGGGCGCCGACGCCTGCATGGCGGCGGCCGAAGTCTACAAGAGCGAGCCGGATGTCGTGATCATCGCCGTCCACGGCATGAATGACTATGCCGGCGCCTTCAAGGCGGCCGGCGCCTGGTGGGCGGCGCATGGCGCGGAAGTCTACGCCTATGATCAGCGCGGGTTCGGCCGATCGCCGGGCTGGATGATCTGGCCCGAGCCCGACGTAATGCGTAAGGACCTTGCGACGGCGGTGGACGTCGCGCGCCGGAAGTATCCCGATGCCAAGATCGCCGTGCTTGGCGAAAGCATGGGCGGCGCGATGGCGATCACGGCGTTTGCCGGGGCCGATCCGCCGAAGGCCGATGTGCTGATCCTTTCGGCGCCGGGGCTGCGCGGCTGGGGCACGTTGCCGTGGCTCTATGGCGCGAGCCTGTGGGTCAGCTCGCATGTAAGGCCGGACTGGATTGTCGTGCCGCCGAAGGGCGTACGCGTGACCGCGACCGACAACAACGCCAAGCTGCGCGAGATGTGGTTCAATCCGCTGGTGCAGAAGTCCAACCGGATCGACAGCGTCTATGGCGTGGTGTCGATCATGGAGGAGGCCGACCAGAAGATCGCCGATCTGCCCGCGTCCGTGCCCACGCTGATGCTCTATGGCGCCAACGACGAGGTGATCCTGCCGGATGGGGTGAAGCGGGCGGCGGAGAAGATGCCGGCGCATGTGAAGACCGCCTATTACGCGAAGGGCTATCACTTGCTGCTCAACGACCTGCAGGCGGAGACGGTTTGGCGGGATGTTCTGGCGTTCGTGCGCCATCCGTCGAATCGGTTGCCGTCCGGCGCGCCGCCGCTGCCCTGGGGGCCGCAAACACATGCGCAAACGGCCTCAAACCGTTGAAATTCAACCGACTGCGCCACCCCGAAAATTAACCAAAGCAACGTAGGCTGAGCGCCAATACGGGGTCCATGACGAGGGCGTCCAGGCGCGATGCTTGCGCAGGTGAAGAAACTGGCTGGCGACGACTTCGCCGGGCGCCTCAGCGCCTGGTGGAACGGTCGCGACTACACGCCGCCGGAAGCGTCTGAGGACGGCGAGGCGGCCGCGGAAGCGGTCGCGGCGAAGGAAGCGCCTGCCAAGCAGCCTGAGCCCGAACAGCCTGAGACAAAGCCGGTTGTTGTGGCTGCGGCGACGCCGGAAGCTGAACCGGGCGCTGCTCAAACCGCGAACGGCGCAAGCATGCGCATCCGCGCGCTCGAGACGCTGTGGGGCGAAGGGCGGCTGGCGCCGGGATCGTTCGCGCTCGACACGCACCTGCTCGATGCGGCGCTCGAACTGGCTGATCAGCCGGGCGACATTGGTTTCATCGGCGCGGATGGCGCGCTGCTCAACGCGTTTGCGGCGCAGTCCGAACGCAACGCGATTGCTTCTGAATGGCGGAGCGACTGTGTCGGGCACGTCGCCGAGGCAGCACCGAAAGCCAGCGTGACAGGCGGAGAAGTTGATCGTCCCCGCGCATTCACTGAGGGCGCCTTTCCGGCGGTCATCTCCATCGAGGCCTTTGCGTTCGCTGATCACAAGGCAGGGCTGGTTGGCCGCGTGCATCGGGCGCTCGACGAAAAGGGCCGCTGGGTCTTTCTCGACACGACGCGCAAGACCAACAAGACGCCGGCGGAAGCGTTTGCCTCGGCCTGGGCCGAGCCCCAGCTGGCGACGGACGAGGAGATCGAGGAGCTGCTGCTGCTCGCCGGCTTCAAGACCGTGCGCAAGGTTCCGGCGAACGATCTCGTGCTGGCGGCTGCGAAGCAGGGCTATGCCAACCTCGCGCAGGTTCTGGAGGATGCATCGCGGCAGGGACTGTCCGGCCGCGAGGGCGCGCTGTTCCTGCAGGAGCTGGCCTGGGAAGCGCAGAGCTGGCGCGCGCGCATGCGGGCGATCGAGGGCGGGGCGCTCGATGTGAACATCTGGGTCGCGGACAAGTCGGAGCAGCACGGGCCGCTGGGCTTCATGCTGAATGAAGTGGTGCGCCCCGACGACGCCGGTGCGGCCGACACCCTGTTCGAGCAGGCCTGATCGGCCCCTGAACGGGGCGATTTTGGCGATACCGCACGATAATTGCGCAAGGCCGCGATAATCCTGAGTCGCCCGGCATGAACTTGCGCACTGACCCGGTTCACGGCTGAAGGGCGAGGGGCTATACGCCCGCGCAAGCCGCATCACAGGCGGCGGACGTCCGGAGCAACTCCCCATGTTCGACAAGGCGGCCTTCGCCGGCCACGAGAGCGTCCACCATTTCTTCGACAGGAAGACCGGGCTTCGCGCCATCATCGCCATTCATTCGACCGCGCTGGGACCGGCGGCGGGCGGCTGCCGCATGTGGAACTATGCGACGTCGGATGACGCGCTCGTCGATGCGCTGCGCCTGTCGGAGGGCATGAGCTACAAGAACGCCATGGCGGACCTGCCGCTGGGCGGCGGCAAGGCGGTGATCTGGGGTAATTCCAGGACCGACAAGACGCCGGATCTGTTTCGTGCGCTGGGCCGGGCGATCGCGACGCTGGACGGCCGGTACTGGTCGGCGGAAGACGTTGGCGTATCCGTGCATGACATGGCGAGTGCCGCCGAAGAGACCCGCTATGTCGCTGGCCTGCCGGCCGGAAAAGCCGCGAGCGGCGACCCATCGCCGGTTACCGCGAAAGGCGTGTTCCTTGGCATCAAGGCGACGGCGCAGCGGGCATTCGGAACGGATGATCTGAGCGGCCGGCATGTCGCCGTGCAGGGCGTCGGGCATGTTGGCGGCTATGTCTGCGGGCACTTAGCCGAAGCAGGCGCGAAGCTGACAATCACCGACGTGAACGCCGAGGCGCTCGATCAGGTCGCGAAGGCGACGGGCGCAAGCGTGGTTGCGCCCGCGGACATCTACGACGTCGATGCGGACATCTTCTCACCCAACGCGCTGGGCGCGATCATCAATCCCGAAACGCTGCCGCGTCTGAAGGCGAAGGTGATCGCGGGTGGCGCCAACAACCAGCTATCGACGCCGGACATGGGCGACAAGGTGATGGAGCGCGGCATCCTCTATGCGCCCGACTACGTCATCAATGGCGGCGGCATCATCAATGTCGCGGCCGAGATCTCCGGCGCTTATGACCCGGCCTGGGTCGAGGGGAAGGTTCAGCGGCTGGTGGCGACGCTGGGCGAGGTGCTGGACCAGGCCTGGAGCGAGGGCCGGGCGACCAACCGGGTTGCCGACGAGATCGCGCGCCAGCGGATTGGACGCTAGGGCCGTACCTGCTAGCGGGAATCCGGGCTCGGGACCGCCGGTCCGGCAGCACCCCCTGACGGTTGAATCATCGTGACGTGGGGTTAATGTCCTGATCTTGTTGCATTGCAGCGAGACAGCCGGTCAGATGGCTTGCCGCTTGCTAGGTGGGTGGTGGCTCCGCCCTCGACACAGGGCCGGTCCGGCGTTTCGCCGGTCTGTCAGCCAGGGTCGAAGGCGGATGAAAAGGGCTTCGGGGGCGCAATGTCTGAAGTCGTGGTGCAGATCAGTGCTGAAGAGGGACGCGACGCGTCCCGCCTGACGAATGCGATCGACGCATTCGCAAAATGGGCCGTGGAATCAGGTGCTTCGACCGAGTCGAATGATGCGCCGGATATCATGATGATGACCGAATATTCCGGCGGCGAGATGCGCCGGAAGCTGGTTTTCCAGGATCGCGACCACGCGGCCCGCTTCCTCCTGTTCTGGCGGATCGAGCGTCAGCGTGGCCACGGGCTGGAGCAGACGGCGTTCGGCGTCTGATTTACATAGGTTTATCGCAGGCCTGAGCCGCGATTCGGATTTCGCGACCCGCGCCTTCGCATGCGCGAACTGGCCCGGAATGGGTCGCGCACCGGGTGAGCCATTGCGCCACACAGGCACGTCTGCCGGGTGTTTCCGCTGGAGCAAGCCGATATAGAGACGCCATGCCTGCTCCTGCTTCCCCAAGGAAATCCGCAGCCCTGAAGGTCGCCGTGATCGGCGCCGGCATCATCGGATTGTCGGTGGCGCTTGAGCTGCGGGCCCGGGGCGCTGAGGTCGTCGTCTATGACGCCGGCGTCGATCTGGGGGCCGGGGCTACGATCCGGTCGGCCGGGATGCTCGGGGCCGCCTTCGAATGGGCCGTGGAGGAGGACCAACGCGCGCTGGCGGCGCTGGCGCGTCATGCCGGCATGCTGTGGCCGGACTTTGCCGCCCGCGTCGAGCGGCTGGCCGGCGCCGGCATCGAGTTCTCATCCGAGGGCGCGCTGGTCGTCGCGCGGACGCCGGGCGAGCTTGAGTGGATCGAGGGAATTGCTGCCGCCTGTCAGGCCCGGGGACTTCCGGTGCAGCGGCTGAGCGCCAGCGAGATGCGCAGGATCGAACCGGCGCTGGGCGAGGGCCTGAGCGGCGGACTGCTGCTGCCGGAGGACCGGCAGGTGGACGCGTCGCTGGCGCTTCAGCGGCTTGGCGCGGCGCTGTCGCGGCAGGGCGTGGGGTTGCGGCTTGGCCGGAGCATCGAGCGCGTGGTCGGCGGCGCGATGTTCCAGATGCCGGACGGCGACCGGTTTGCGCGGGTGGTTGTGGCGACGGGCGCAGGCGCGCTTCCGGATTTTGTCGGTCCGCGCGGTGCAGCGCTGGGGCACGGCCTTCCGGCCAGCGTGCCGGTGAAGGGGCAGATGCTCGCGCTGGCGCCGATGGCCGGCGCGCCGCGCCATGTGATCCACACGCGCGACACCTACATCGCGCCGAAAGCACGCTGGACTCTGGTGGGCGCAAGCAGCGAGCGCGGCAAGCGCGACCTTGAGGTTGACCATAACGTCATCGCGGACCTGAAACGCCGGGCTGTCGCCATCGCGCCGACGCTTGCGAATACGCCCGAGCTGACGGCATGGGCGGGGATACGTCCGGGATCTCCGGATGATGCGCCGCTCATTGGTCAGACGGCCATTCCCGGCGTGTTCGCGGCGCTGGGGCATTTCCGTAACGGCGTACTGTTCGCGCCTGCGACCGCCGAGCTGATCGCCGAGCAGGTGATTGACGGGAAAGTGAGCCCGCTGGCGGCGGCTTTCGATCCGCTGAGATTTGACAAGGACGGCGAGGCGTCGCACTCGCCCTCCGGCGCAGGACTGACTAACTAGTCCGCGACGCCCGGGAGGAGACACATGCACAATATCGCGCCGATGACGGAAGACCAGGAAGCCATCAAGGATGCGGTCGCGGCGGTGTGCGCCCAGTTCACGCCGGAGTACTGGCGCAAGTGCGACGACACGGGCGATTGGCCGGAAGAGTTCACCAAGGCGATGGCCGAAGGCGGCTGGCTTGGCATTGCGATGCCGGAAGAGGTCGGCGGATCGGGCCTTGGGCTGATGGAAGCCTCCATCATGATGCAGGCCGTGGCGCGTTCGGGCGCGGGCTTTACGGGCTGCTCGTCGATCCACCTCAACATCTTCGGCGCCAAGCCGATCGAGAAGTTCGGCACGGCCGAGCAGAAGCAGGAATACCTGCCGAAGATCATCTCCGGCGAACAGAAGATGTGCTTCGGCGTGACAGAGCCGAACTCGGGCCTTGATACGTCGAGCCTGCAGACGCGCGCGGAGCGCACCAACTCCGGCTATGTCATCAACGGCCGCAAGATCTGGACGACCGGCGCGCAGCGCGCCGACAAGATCCTGCTGATCGCGCGCACGACGCCACAGGACAAGGTCGCCAAGCCCTATATGGGCCTGTCGCTGTTCTACATGGATATGAAGGGCGTTGACGCAAAGCCGATCCCGAAAATGGGCCGCAAGGCTGTCGAGTGCAACATGCTGTACTTCGACAATGTCGAGATCCCGAAGGAAGCGCTGATCGGCGAGGAAGGTCAGGGCTTCAAGTATCTGTTGCAGGGTCTCAACCCGGAGCGCGTGCTGTTCGGCGTCGAAGCCATCGGCCTTGGCTTTGCGGCGCTGGAGCGCGCGACGACCTACGCCAAGGAGCGCACTGTGTTCGGCCGTCCGATTGGCCAGAACCAGGGCGTCGCCCATCCGCTGGCCAAGTGCTGGGCTGAGCTGAGCGCGGCGGAGCTGCTCGCCTACAAGGCGGCGCAGCTCTACGATCAGGGCAAGGAATGCGGCGCGGAAGCGAACGCGGCGAAATATCTCGGCGCCGAGGCGGGCTTCAATGCGTGCGAGGCTTCCGTGCTGGCGCACGGCGGCATGGGCTACGCCAAGGAGTACGATGTCGAGCGCTTCATGCGCGAGGCGATGATCGCGCGCATTGCGCCGGTCAGCCGCGAGATGATCCTGAACTTCATCTCCGAGCGCGTGCTCGGGTTGCCGAAGAGCTACTAGGCTTCAAGCGATCAGGCTGCGGCGATCGAGCCTTGCTGGCGTGCGTCGTCGAGTGCGTCGAGCTTGTCGAGCAGGTATTCGAGGTCGGCGCGTGGGATGGCCTGGAACTGGGTCAGCACGCGTTCGACCATGCGCTGGCGGAAGCGCTCCTTGTCGCCTGCGCCGCCGTTCATCTCGGTCTTGTGGTAGATGTCGACCGCGAGGCGGAAGGCCGTGAACATGCCGGAGGGAAGCCCGGCGCGCTCGAAGATCGTCTTGAGGCCGAGCGTGCCCGCATCGTGGATCATCAGCCACGCCTTGGAGCGCGGGATGCCGGCGAGTTCGGCCATGGCGTATTCGACGAAGCCAATGTGGCCGAGGCAGAGCGCGCGCATGATCAGCGACGGCGTGAGGCGGCCGTTGAGATGCAGCTGCTGGACGAAGCGTTCCGGATCGCTGGTGATGCCGGCTTGCTCGACCAGGTCTAGCGTGGCGCGTTCACGGGCGCCGGACGCGATCTCGATGGCGAGCTGTGGCGGAAGCTCGTGCTTGTTGACGAGGCGGTCGAACAGTTCGCCCGTCACCATGTTCACCAGCTTCTCGGTGACGTGCATCGGCAGGCTGGAGCGCGAGACGAGCGCGCTCTTGATCTCGTTGTCGTTGGCGAAGCGCTTCAGCAGGCCGGCGAAGGCGTCGTCAGAAAAGCTCGCGCCTTCGTTCAGCGTGCAGGCCTCGACGGCGGGCTTGGCGGCGTAGAGCGATATGACCTCGGTGAGGCCTTCGCCAAGCGCGGGGCGTTGGGCGATGGCGACCTGTTTCTCGACGGAGCCGGCCAGCACGATCTCGACAAGATCCTCATCGGTGACGACGGGCGAGTTCTTGAGAACAGGCACGGCGACGGCGTCGACATCTTTGGCCAGCTTCACGGCGATGTCGCGCGGCAGCTTGGGCGAGTTGCGGAGCGTGACGGCGAGCGCGCGGCGGACGAGCACCGCCGCGTCGTTGCACATCAGGTCGAGCACCTGGCGCGCGCTGTCTGTCTCCGCTTCGGAGATCTCCATCGTGTCGATACGGCGGCAGATCTTGTGGGCGGCGTTGGCGCGCGCCTCCGGGCTATCCCCACGCACGAGACGGCGGATATCGTCCTGCGTGAGAGAGGATCGCATCGTTGCAATCGTCATTGCGGCCGAGCCTTCTGCCTTCTGGCGGCTTGAACTCATTCGAAAAATGACAATTGCTGCGCCGGGTTAATGGATATTTACGAGGCGCCGGAAAATAGTGCTACCGGCACTCACTTAGGGAGGCCCCATTTTGCTGCTCCAGGGCATAAAGGTCATTGAACACGCTACGTATTTTGCCGCGCCGGGGGCCGGCGGCATTCTTTCCGATTGGGGAGCCGAGGTCATAAAGATCGAGCCGCCGGGCGGGGACCCGGTCAGGAACAACTTCCCGACCAAGGGAACCGGCAAGGAGCACCTGACGGACAATCCTTCGTTCGACGCTGACAACCGGGGCAAGAAATCCATCGTCGTCGACGCCCGGACCGAGGAAGGCCGCGAGATCATCCGCAAACTGGCCGATGGGGCCGACGTGTTCCTGACCAATGTGCGCCCCGGGGGCATCGAGCGTTCGGGGCTGGGCTACGACATCCTGTCGAAGCGGAATCCGAAGCTCGTCTACTGCGCGCTGACCGGGTACGGGCTTGAGGGGCCGGACGCCAACGCGCCGGGCTTTGACGTGGCGAGCTTCTGGTCGCGATCGGGGCTTGCGCGGCTGACGGCGCCGAAGGGCGCGGAGCTGTTCCCGGTGCGGACCGCGAGCGGCGATCACACCACCAGCATTGCCGCCGTGGCGGCGATCAACGCGGCGCTGATCCAGGCGATGAAGACCGGCAAGGGACAGCTGGTCGATGTGAGCCTGCTGCGCACCGGACTCTACACGCTGCACACCGACCTTTCGATCCAGCTCTTCTTCGGCCGTATTGCGTCGACGCGGCCGCGGGATCAGGCCTATCACCCGCTGTCGAACTTCTTCCGCTCGAAGGACGACCAGTGGCTGTGCATCGTGGCGCGCGCGGGCAAGGCTGATCTGCCGCGCATGGCGCGGGCGCTTGACCTGCCGGATCTTGAGACAGACCCGCGCCTGCAGGACGGCAAGTCGCGGCGCGACCATTCCTCGGAGATCACGGCGATGTTCGATGCGGCGTTCGCGAAGTTCACCAAGGACGAACTGGCCGAGCGGTTGACGCGCGAAGAGATCGCCTGGGCGCCTTGCCAGACGCTGGCGGACGTCGCGGTCGACCCGCAGGTGCATGCCGCCGGGGGCATCGTGCAGATGCCGGGCAAGGATGGCGCGGGGACATTTGCCGCGCCGGCTTCGCCCGCGCGCTTTCCGGGCGCCGACGATGGACCGAAGGGTCCGGGGCCGGGGCTGGGTCAACATACGCGCGAGGTGCTGGCGTCGCTGGGCTATGGCGCTGCGGAGATCGACGCGATGTACGCCAGCAAGGCGGTTGCCTAGCGGCCGTCTTCCTGCAGGCCGAACAGCGCGGTCATCAGGCTGCTGGTGAGCGCTGCGGCGCCGAGGCGCGCCTGAAGCAGGACAGAAGACCCGGCCGCCGGGGCTGGCGATGCGTTGAAGGCGCTTACCTCGCTGGCGTCGGCCGAAGCGACATCGGCGCTGGTCAGCTTCCTGTAGAGATCGGCGGCGGACAGCGCGGTGCCATCGCGGCCCTTGAAGACGTTCACATTGGCGGACGCGGCGCGCGGCAGCAGGTCAGCGGCGGAGGCCTGGCCGTCCGTGCGCGCGGCGCCGATCAGCTTGGCGGCGTCAGACGCGCCGAGGAAGTGGGCGAGGTAAAGCTCGCCGGTCGTGACCGGACGTCCGATCTTGCGTTCGAGGATGCGCGCGTTCTCGGCGGCGAGTTCGGCGCCCATGCGCGCGGACATTTCCGGATCATTCCGCAGATCAAGGATCTGGTCGCGGGACATGCCCGACGTGTCGACGCCGTGGCGCGCGCCATGGCGGGCGATGGTGTCGAGCCAGGTGGCGTTGGTGAACTGGAAGAGGCCGGCGGCGGACGAGGTGGAGGCCTTGGCTGTTGGATCGAAATTGCTTTCGCGCTGGGCGGTCTTCACCAGGTAGCCGAAATCGACGCCGGTCGCGGTGGAGGCCGAGCGCAGGGCGGCCAGCACGGTTGCGTGCGAGGCGGCGTTCGAAGAGGCGCCGATGGAATCGGTCACGTGCTGGTTCCTGTCGCGAGGAGCCAGCACGTCACCTTATGGTTAGCGAGGGGTTAATTCCGGCGGTCTAGCCGTCGGCGCGCGGGGCCACGGCGAAGTGAACGCCCATGTCGGCCAGCTTGTCCGCGTCACGCCAGCGGACGTTTTCCGCGATCAGGGCGATACCGTCAGCCGAAGCGACTTCGATACGCGTCATCGGGATTTCGAGGACCTCGCAACGCGACGGGTCGAGGCGGACTGCCTCGAATGTCAGGCGGGCGCGGGCGCCCATCGGCGTGTGCCAGGACTTGCGGGCGTCGAGACCGACGCGGAAACCACGGCGGCGGAAGGCGTCGACGCGATCCAGCGCCAGGTCTTCCAGAGCCGAGACCGAGGCGTCGCAGAAGTCGAGGCGGATTTCCTGGGCAAGAGCGCCAGCACGTGCGACGGCGGCTTCAGCGGCCATCGGGGAATCCTTGTCGGCCAGCGCCGCCATCGGCGCGAGGATCGACATCGGACGCGGCGTCACATTGGTGTCCTGCGCCAGACGGCAGGCGCGCTCGATCAGGTCGCCGAGCCAGCCGGCGGCGGACGGCAGGGCCGCATCCGACAGATGGCGGGGACGGAAGGTGTCTTCAAACGCAATGTCGGCCTCGGCTTCCATGCCGAACGGGCTGCCGTCCGCAAGGCGCACCACCGGCCGGAACCGCAGGCGCGGCTGGCGGATGGCGGCGGGCTGCGGCTCGTTCACGACAAGACGCAGGTGCGATGCGCGCGCATGGGTCATTGCAGGCTTCCGGGTTAGATGCTGAGTTCCCGGTATGGATAACAGGGCGACCTGAAGACCGGCCCAAATCGGATCGTGCAATTTTCAACGAATTGGCCCGTATTTTCAGGTCTTTCCAATGAGTTAAAGAGGGCTGCATGAGTGCGTCAGCGGATGCGCCGAAACCGGCTTCGACCGTTCTGATCGTGCGCGACGGCGAAGGCCTTGAAGTGCTGATGGTGCGCCGGAGCGCGGGCATGGCGTTCGGCGCGAGCGCCTGGGTGTTTCCCGGCGGCAAGGTCGCGGCGGCCGACGCCGATCCGGCCTGGGATGCGCTGTCGAGCGGAAGCTATGACGCCTATGCGCGGTCGCTGCGGGTGGCGGCGGCGCGGGAGGTCTTCGAGGAATCCGGGATTCTGCTGGCGACGCGCGGCGCCGATGATCTGACGGCGGACGATTGCAGCGTGTTCGAAGGCGAGCGGGGTCGCGTCGAGGAGGATCCGCGCCGCTTTCTCGAACTCATCGGCAGCGCCGGTCTCAGCCTATCGCTGGAGAAGCTCGCGCCCTTTGCGCACTGGATCACGCCAAGCTTCGAGCCGAGACGGTTCGATACGCACTTCTTTCTGGTGCGTGCGCCGTCTTCACAGGTGGCGCGGCATGACGGCCGTGAAGCGGTCGACCATCAGTGGGTGACGCCAACCGACGTGTTGCAGCAGCGCCAGCGTGGCGAGGCCAAGCTGATGTTCCCGACTCGGCTGAATCTGGAAGTGCTGGGCCGGTCAGCGAATGCAACGGAAGCTGAGGCCGCGACCCGGGCGCGGACGGTCGTGACGGTCGAGCCGCAGGTTGTCGAACGCGCTGACGGAAAGGTCCTGATGATACCGGCGGAAGCCGGTTACGGGCTCACGGAAGAGCGCATCGGCAATGTATTGGGATAGGCCGGCTCAGGCCGCAGGCGGCGCCTGACGGCTGATGAGTTCCTTGGTCTGGGACTCAAGTTCGGCGGTAAGCGCGAGGCCGACCGGATGGTCTGCGCCCATGATCTTGCCCATGACGGCGGCTTTCACCGCATCCACATGCGCCTTGAGCAGACGGTCTGGTGGATTGAGTTCGCCGTGCTCGTCGCCCGTCAGCTTGCAGAGCGTTGCGCAGATGCGTCCGACCAGCGGATAGCCATAGGTCGGCGCGAGACCCTTGAGATCGTGCGCGCGACGATGGAGTTCATTCTTGGAGGCAAGCGTTCCCGGATCTTTTTCGTAGGCGGCCCAGGCGTTCAGCAGATGGGCCAGTTCCTCGTTGATCCAGTCGCCGAACTGGTCGGACATCTTCTGGAGAGCGGCTTCGGCGCGCGCAATGGCGCGCTGATCGAGCGCGGGCATCGCGCCGCCGATCTTTGCCTTGAGGACGTTGGGGGGCGTGATGACCTCGATTGGCTTCTGTCTGGCCATGTCTGCCCCCTTCGAATCATAGCGCGGTGCAGACCGCTTCCTTCGACAAGCATACTGCCAGCCGGAGGGTTAACAAACGTCTCACCCGGAAGCGGGATCCCGATCCGGTTAGAAGCGGACGCGGCCGTTGAGAACCCAGCCTTTTTCCTCGAAATTGCCGGAGATCTCCTCGCGCCAGCCGACCCCGATGCCCATGCCCCAGAAATCGCGCATGAGGGAGGCCTCTACCTTGGCGACGCCGGTTTCGCCGCCGCCTTCGCTCCAGAGTTTGAGGGAGACCTGCCAGTCCGGGTCCAGATCGAGGCCGATTGCGAGTTCGGCGACATTGCGCTCGCAAGCCTTGCGGGCGCGGTGGCCGGTCTCGACATTTACGAAGCCTTCGTGACCCCAGGCATTGAAGGATGTGCCCAGCGCGGCGCGCACCTCATAGCCCTCGCCCTGACAATCGATGCCGTCGAGCGACTCTCCGCCAAGCGCGGAGGCGGTGATGGCGAAGGACCCGCGATCGCCGAGCGGGAACGCCTTCAAAATGCCGAGGCGGACGCCCGACTTGTCGTCAAAGGTCGAGTTGATACGGATCTCGCTTTCGACCTTGAGATTGAGGCCCCAGCCATCCCCGAGGCCAAACTCCGTGAAGTCATCCGCCCGCCATGTCTCGCCGAAATCGCCGGTCTCACGCGACAGCGTGGCAAACCATTGCTGCACGCCTTCGGGAAGGCTCCAGGCGCCGGCATGGGCAGGCTGTGCGACAGGCGCGAGGCACGCCAGCGGCAGCGCCCGCCCGATCGTGCGTCGAATTCCCCCCAAGCTTGTCCCCCCGGATCAGCGCTGGCTCAGGTGTCGTAGCCGGGCGACTCGCGGTCCAGCTTCCGGAGGCAGCCGGGCCAGGCCAGCATGGCCCCGACGCCGGAAGCCGCCGCCTGCTGTTCCGCCACCGTGGCAATGGCCTCATCCGGCGCCATACGCAGGTAGTCGCGGCCCTGCGCCGACGCCATCACCTGGATCTGGCAAGCGCGCTCAAGGAAGAAGATCTGCATCCAGCACTGGGCCGCCGTTGAACCGACGGCGAGCGTGCCGTGGTTCCAGAGCAGCAAGGCGTTCTTGTCGCCAAGGTCGCGCACGAGACGCTCGCGTTCGTCGAGATCGAGCGCGATGCCTTCATAGTCGTGATAGGCAAGGTTCGGCAGGACAATCAGGGCATGCTGGCTGATCGGCAGGAGGCCTTCCTTGGTGGAGGCGACTGCAATACCGGCATCGGTATGCAGGTGAAGCACGAACTTCGCATCCTCGCGGGCAGCGTGGACGGCCGAGTGGATGGTGAAGCCGGCCGGATTGATCATGTGGTCAGTCGGCTCGACGATGTTGCCGTCGAGATCGATCTTCACCAGCGAGGAGGCCGTGATCTCGTTGAAGAAGTAACCATACGGGTTGATGAGGAAGTGATGCTCGGGCCCCGGCACCCGGGCCGAGATGTGGGTGAAGATCATGTCGTCCCACCCGTAGAGGGTGACCAGACGGTAGAGCGCGGCAAGATCGACCCTCGCCTGCCACTCCTCGGCGCTGACGCGCTGTTTCATCGAAACCGATTTGAAATCGTCAGCCATGACCTGTTCCTCCACGATGGAGTTTATGGCGCCCGGATGCGGGAGGGAAGCTTTGCGCTGGGTCAATGGCTGGTCGTCAACCGGCAAAAACCGGCCTATAGCTTGAACTCCAGGCGGGAATCCGGATGAGCGCTGCGCCCAGAATCCACTTCACGGCTTCGGCCAAGCCGGAAGCGCGGCAGGCGCTGGAGGCGATGGTCCGGCGCTATGGCCAGGCCGAGCTTGGGCAGGCCAACGTCATCGTGGCGCTGGGCGGCGATGGCTGGATGCTGGAGACGCTGCGCGGCCGATACGGCGACCGTATCCCGGTCTATGGCATGCACCGGGGGACGGTCGGCTTTCTGATGAACGAGTACAGCGACGAGGACCTTCCGGCGCGGCTCGATGCGGCCGTGCGGGTGGTGATCCATCCGCTGGAGATGAAGGCGACACGGGTCGACGGCGAGGAATCCACGCTGCGTGCGATCAACGAGGTGTCGCTGCTGCGCCAGACGGCCCAGACCGCCAATCTGCGGATCATCGTCGACGGGCGGGTGCGGCTGGCGGATCTTGCGGCGGACGGCGTGCTCGTCGCGACGCCGGCCGGGTCCACGGCCTACAACCTTTCGGCGCACGGGCCGATCCTGCCGATCGGTGCCAACCTGCTCGCGCTCACGCCGATCTCGCCTTTCCGGCCGCGCCGGTGGCGGGGGGCGCTGCTGCGCCATGATGCGCGTGTCGAGATCGAGGTGCTCGAGGCGGAACGGCGATCTGTTTCAGCATCGGCGGATACGCAGGAAGTGCGCGACGTTGCGCGGGTGAGCATTCGCGAGGACAGGTCGCAACCGCTGACCATGCTGTTTGACGACGGCCACGGGCTGGATGAACGCATCCTGCGCGAGCAGTTCTCGTTCTGAGCCGGAGCGGTCAGGCGGAGAGTTCAGTCCACGCGCCATTCGCCTTCGATGAAGCGATGGCCGCCTCGATGAAGGCGACGCCGCGCAGGCCATCCGCAATGCCCGGAGCGAGCGTTGCAAAGGCCGCGGGCGCGCGCTTGTCCTGATGGGCGCGGATCAGTTCGGCGGCGTCGGAATAAATCTGCGCGAAGCCTTCGAGATATCCTTCGGGATGGCCGCCCGGGATGCGCGTGGCGTGCGTTGCGGATGCAGAGACGCCTGCTCCGCCACGGCGGATGATCCGTTCCTGACCGCCGAGCGGTGTGAACAGCAGGGTCTCTGGCGTTTCCTGAAACCATTCGAGGCCGCCCTTGTCACCAAAGACGCGGAGCTTCAGGCCGTTGACGGAGCCGGTCGCGACCTGGCTGGCCCAGAGCATGCCTTTCGCGCCGCCGCCAAAGCGGAGCATCACGTTGACATTGTCGTCGACCTTGCGGCCTGGAACGAAGGCGGCGAGGTCTGCCGCGAGCGTCTGCGCCTTCAGGCCCGTCACAAATTCCGCGAGCTGGAAGGCGTGCGTCGCGATATCGCCCAGCGCGCCGCCGGGGCCTGCTCGGGAAGGATCGCCGCGCCAGTCGGCCTGTTTGTTGCCGGAGAGGTCGGTCGCCAGCCAGTCCTGCGCGTATTCGACCTGCACGATGCGCAGCGCGCCGAGCTCGCCCGCCTCGATCATCGCTCGCGCCTGTCGCGCCATGGGATAGCCGGAATAGTTGTGCGTCAGGATGAAGGGTAATCCAGAGTGCTCGACAGTCGCAGAGAGATCGCGCGCGTCCGCACCGTTGGTGGTCAGCGGCTTGTCGCAGATCACCGGGATGCCGGCTTCGAGAAACGCCTTTGCGACGGGAGCGTGCGTGGAGTTGGGCGTGACGATCGCCACTGCGTCGATGCGGTCCGCGCGTCCTGCCTCGCCCGCGGCCATCGCGGCATAGTCGCCGTAGCAGCGATCGCTATCGAGTCCCATGGACTGGCCGAACGCGATGGAGCGGGCCGCATCAGACTGGAAGGCGCCGGCGACCAGATCCCAGTGGCCATCCAGTCGCGCGGCCATACGATGAACGGCGCCGATGAAGGCGCCTTCGCCGCCGCCGACCATGCCCAGTCGCAATCGCTTCAACGGTCGAGCCCCAGAAGCCGCCGGTTGGCGGCTTCGTCCGTTCCGCTGGCGGCGAAGTCATCGAAGGCGCGGGGCGTCACGCGGATGATGTGGTCGCGGATGAAGGCTGCGCCTTCGCGTGCGCCATCCTCAGGATGCTTGATGCAGCATTCCCATTCGAGCACGGCCCAGCCTTCGTAGTCGTAGCCGGCGAGCTTGGAGAAGATGCCCTTGAAGTCGACCTGCCCGTCGCCGACCGAGCGGAAGCGCCCGGCGCGCTCAAGCCATGGCGCGTATCCCGAATAGACGCCCTGCCGTCCGGTCGGATTGAACTCCGCGTCCTTGACGTGGAACATCTTGATCCGCTCGTGATAGATGTCGATGTAGTCGAGATAGTTCAGCTGCTGCAGCACGAAGTGGCTCGGGTCGAACAGGATGTTCGCGCGGCGGTGACCCTTCACGCGATCGAGGAACATCTCGAACGTCGTGCCGTCGAACAGGTCTTCGCTCGGATGGATTTCGTAGCAGAGATCGACGCCGGCATCTTCGTAGGCGTCGAGGATCGGTTTCCAGCGTTTCGCAAGTTCCTCGAAGGCGGTTTCAAACAGGCCCGGCGGCCGCTGCGGCCAGGGAAAGAAATAGGGCCATGCGAGCGATCCCGAGAAGGTTACGCTGGCGTTGAGGCCGAGACGGCGCGACGCCTTCGCGGCGAGCATCAGCTGATCGACGGCCCATTCCTGACGGGCCTTGGGATTGCCGCGCACGCGCTCGGGCGCAAAGGCATCGAACAGCGTGTCGTAGGCGGGATGGACGGCGACGAGCTGGCCCTGCAGGTGCGTCGAGAGTTCCGTCACCTCCATGCCGACATCCTTGAGAATGCCCTTGATCTCGTCGCAGTAGGCGTCGCTTTCAGCCGCCTTGCGCAGATCGAACAGGGCTGCTTCCCCGGTCGGGATCTGGACGCCGACGAAGCCCTTCTTCGCCGCCCACTTCGCGATGGATGGCAGGGAATTGAACGGCGCATCCGGCCCCACGAACTGCGCGAGGAAGATGCCGGGTCCCTTCATTGTCTTCATGGCGTGTTCCCCGTCTTCTGGCTCAGGCTTCCAGCGTACTGAGGAACTTATATCCGTTTTCCGCCGCTTCCATCCTTGGTTTGTCGAAAGGCGGTTCCTGCTCAAGGAAGAAGTTCCGCACGCCTGCCTTGTAGGCGGCCGGCAGGATCGTCTTCCAGTCGAGCCGGCCGGCGCCGACATCGGACGGGTCCATCTTGAGCGCGATGTTGGGCGTGGTGGAGGCCTTGATGTCCTTGATGTGCATGGCCGAGAAGCGGCCTGAGTATTTCGCGAATAGCTCTGCCGGATCCTGTCCGGCCGCTGCGGCCCAGCCGACATCGAGTTCGAGCGAGACGGCGTCGGGATCGCTTTCCTGGACGATGACGTCATAGCCAGTGCGGTCGCCGGCCTTCGCGAACTCGAAATTGTGGTTGTGATAGCCGAACCCGATGCCGCCTGCCTTGAGATTGCGGCCAATGTCGCTGAGTTCGTCAGCCAGACGTTTCCAGCGATCGACGCCCATCGCCTCGGCGACGCGGACGACAAAGCCGAAGCCTTCGTTCGGGTTCGGCGTCATGCCCATGTCGGTCGGCACCGCCATCGCCGGCGCATAGACATGTGTTGCGCCCAGGATGTGCATATCGGCGGCGAGCTTGCCGAGGTCGCCGCGCAGACCCGGTGCAGCCTCCGTTCCCGGGCTCATGCCGATGTGGGCGGCGGTGCACTTGACGCCATGGCGGTCGAAGATCTCGCGCAGCTGTGCAGGGGTCTTGCCCATGTAGGACGGGATCTCGACGGTCTGGTAGCCGATGCGCGCAACGCCGCTGACGGCGCCTTCCAGGTCGGCCGCGAGCATGTCGGACAGCGTATAGAGCTGGATGCCGATGGCCGCGCCCCGGCGCTGGAAGAAGGGGCCGCTAGCCATGATCTGGCACGCGGCCGCAAGAGGCGTTGCCGCGCCGGCCGCGCACATGGCCTGCACAAAGCTGCGACGGGAGAGGCTGGTCATGCTGCGCTCCTTGTCCGGGTCTGGTCATCGGGTTTCAACGTCATGCGGCCGCTATGTTGGCGGGCGCTGGCGCCCGCTCGCCTGGGCGGAAGAAGAAGGCCAGAAGCAACACGGCGACCAGAGCCATGCCGGTCGGGACGATGAACAGCGTGCGATAGTCGATGATCGTTGTGACCGGATCGGTCCACTGCGCCATCAGCGGCGCGAACAGGTAATTTGCCGAGACGACGCCGACGCCAAGGATCAGCAGGTTGAACAGACCCTGCGCGCTGGAGCGCACATCCTTCGGGAACGCCGCATCGACGAAGATGTATACGGTCGCAAAGAAGAACGCGTAGCAGACGCCGTGCAGAAGCTGCACTGCGATGACGGTGGGAACGCTATCGGGGAAGAAGGCGAAGGCCAGGAAGCGTACGGCATGACCGAGCACGCCGATGATCATCGTGGTCTTCCACCCAAGCCGGACCAGCACGAAGCCCAGCACGAACATGGTGACGATCTCGGCGACCTGTCCCAGGCTCTGGACAAGCATGGAGACGTTCGCGTCGATGCCGACGCGCTTGGTGAGATAGTCGTCGACCATCATGAAGTAGCCGTTGTGAACGGTGCTATCGATGAAGGTGACGATGAAGAGAACGAGCACGGCGGGAATGCCGAGCAGCTTGATCGCCTTGCGCCATGCGAGAGGGTCGGTTCCTGCGCCGTCGCGATTTGGCGGCGTGTGAGGCAGCGTGAGGCTGTAGCCCGCGAACACAAACGAGACGATGGCGGACACAATGAATATCTGGCGGATTTCTTCCGCCCCCGCATGCGCGCTGAGCAGGAAGAAGAAGGGCCAGCTGACCATGATCCAGCCGATCGTTCCGCCCATGCGGACGACGCCGAATTGCTTGGCGGGATCGCTGAGGTTGGCGAAGGCGATGGAGTTCGCGACCGACATTGAGGGCACGTAGACCATGCTGAAGATCAGGTAGCAGCCGAAGAAGGCCCAGAAGTCGGTAAACGAGGCGCAGCCCAGAAGCGCCACGCCGGCGATGACGTTGCTGGCGGCGAGGAACCGTTCGGCGGAGAAGTTGCGGTCCGCGAACTGGTTAGAAAAGAAGATGCCGATGATGGCGGCGATGCCCCATGCGCTGCCAACGAGGGATTGCTGCCACGCCTCGAACTTCAGCAGACCCATATATGGGTACAGCTTCGGCATGTATGCGCCCCAGATGGCAAGCTGGAGCAGCATCATCAGAAAGAGACGCGCCTGGATCACTTAATTGTCCTCCCTTGGGCCGCAACTGGTCTCGCGCCAGCGGTCGGCTCATGATCTGATGGCGAGTGTTACCCGCGCGGCAGCGCCTGTCTACAAGATCGACGCGGGACCAAGGGAGAGGACGCCATGGCCAGGCTTTCGAGTCGTATTGTCGTTGCTGCGCTGGCGTTGGCTGTTGCCGGGTGTACGGCGATGCCGCAGGGCGGCGAAGCCTGGGAGCCCCTGTTCGACGGCCGGACGCTGAACGGGTGGACGCCGAAGATTCGCGGTTTCCCGCTGGGCGAGAACTATCGCGACACCTTTCGGGTGGAGGACGGCGCCATCGTCGTTCGCTACGACAAGTACGACCAGTTCGGCGAGCGTTTCGGTCACCTCTTCTACAATGAGCCGATCTACGGTCCGTACCGACTGCGGATGGAGTATCGCTTCCTCGAAGCGCATCCGGCCGACACGCCCGCATGGGCCATTGCGAATTCCGGCGTGATGATCTTCGGACAGGACCCGAAGAGCATGGCGGTGGAGGACAGCTTCCCGGTGTCGGTCGAGGCGCAGCTTCTGGGGCCAGCGCCGGGCCAGACGCGTTTCAACGGCAATATGTGTTCGCCGGGCACGAATGTCGTGATTGATGGAAAGCTGGAGACGACCCATTGCATCAATTCGAAGATGCCGGCTCAGCCGAATGGCGAGTGGGTTACATTTGAAGTCGATGTGGCGGCCGATGGAACAGTGACGCAGCTGATCAATGGCGAGGTGACGATGGTCTATTCGGCTGTCCAGCTCGATCCCGAAGGCCGCATGGCGAATTCGAAGCCGTTGGTGGAGGCGGCCGGCGGCAAGCTGATGCTGGATGGCGGATCGATCTCGGTACAGAGCGAGGGCAACCCGGTCGAGTTCCGGAAGATCGAGCTCCTCCGGACCCGCTAGCCCGCCTGCGCTGAGGACGACATCACGAAGCCCTCATAGCCCTTGGCGACCACGTCGTTGCAGAGTTGGCGATAGACGCCGACGCCGCCGGGGTACGGCATGAATACGCGCGGCTTGCCGGGAATGTTCGCGCCGACATACCAGGAGTTGGCCTGCGGATAGAGCGTCATGTCGGCGACTTCGTTGACGTGCGCGATCCAGCCCGCCTCGGCTTCGGGCGATGCCTCGATCATGTCCATCTGGCGTTCGCCCATGGCGGCGATGCAGCTGCTGATCCAGTCTACATGCTGTTCGATCGAGACGACCATGTTGGACAGGACCGACGGACTGCCGGGGCCTGTGACAAGGAACAGGTTCGGAAAGCCCGAGACCATGAGGCCGAGATAGGTGCGCGGCCCGCCCTGCCATGTCTCCTTCAGCGTCTGGCCGTTGCGACCGCGAATGTCGATTTTGGAAAGCGCGCCGGTCATGGCGTCAAAGCCCAGCGCGAAGATCAGGCAATCGAATTCGTATTCGGCATCACCGGTCTTCACGCCCTTGGGCGTGACCGTGACCGGCGACTGCGAGATGTCGACAAGCGTGACGTTCGGCTGGTTGTAGACCTGGAAGTAGCCGGTATCGACGCAGATGCGCTTCGAGCCAACCGGATAGGTGCGCGGGATCAGCTTTTCGGCGGTTTTGGGGTCCTTGACGACGCTGCGGACCTTGTTGGCGATGAAGTCGACGAATGTGTCGTTGGCTTCCTTGACCATC
Organism: Hyphomonadaceae bacterium; assembly: GCA_041398245.1. Classification (GTDB taxonomy): domain Bacteria; phylum Pseudomonadota; class Alphaproteobacteria; order Caulobacterales; family Hyphomonadaceae; genus UBA7672. The sequence goes on along the minus strand of JAWKVC010000001.1, from coordinate 301,448 downwards.
AGCATGTCGACATAGGCGCCGCCGATAGCGAAGCCGCCCTTGGTCCAGCGATCCTCGTAGGTTTGCCGGCGTTCCTCGGGCGGCGTTTCGAGCGCCATCTTGTCGGTGACGACTGCGGCCAGGATTCCGATCGGGTTTTCGCGTTCGGACTGACGGTTGGTTTCGCGATTGGCCAGCCAGTTGCGTCTCACGTCGGGATTGGCGGGGCCGTTGTGCGCCGGCACGCTGAAACAGGGCGTGCGCTGAAAGACGTGCAGGCTGCCGACCTCGGGCGCGATCTCGGTGATGGTCTGCACGGCCGATGAGCCGGTGCCGATGACGCCCACACGCTTGCCGCGGAAGTCGACCTTCTCCTTCGGCCAGTTGGTCGTGTTGTAGACTTCGCCCTTGAATGTGTCTGCGCCGGGAATGTCGATCTGCTTGGGCGAGGACAGGCAGCCCGTCGCCATGATGCAGTAGCGGGCGGAGATACGCTCGCCCTTGTCTGTCGTCACCAGCCAGCGATGCGCTGCTTCGTCAAAGCGCGCTTCCGTGACGCGCGTATTCAGCTGGATGTCGCGTCTCAGATCGAAGCGGTCGGCCACGTGGTTGAGATAGCCCAGCAGTTCGGGCTGGGCGGCGTAGCGTTCTTTCCACTGCCATTCTGTCTCCAGTTCCGGAGAGAATGAGTAGGAATATTCGTGGCTTTCGACATCGACGCGCGCGCCGGGATAGCGGTTCCAGAACCATGTGCCCCCGACGCCGCTGCCGACCTCGATGACGCGGGCGGACAGGCCCATGCCGCGCGCCTTGTGCAGCATGTAGAGACCGGAGAATCCCGCTCCGACGATCACCATATCGAGTGTCTGCGTCATCGCGGGTTTTCCTCTGAAGGCGGATACTACAGCGCCGAGACTTTACCGACCTGGGACAGCGGAACGTCGCCGCGATAGGGGCCGGGCGTCTGGTTGTAGTTCATGAGTTTCGTCGCGCCGATTTCGGACGAGCAGAAGCCAATGATGGTCAGCTCCTTGACCAACCGGAAGAAGTGCGGTGCGGCGCCGGTCGTGTTTGCGCGAGTGTAATCATACTGCTCGCGGTCGTAGCGTTTCATCAGTTCGACCTGCTCGTCTGGGCTGAGTGTGGCGAACGCCTTGCCGCGAAGGGTCTGCGCGTCCGCATCAGTCTGTTTCAGGCCCGCGCGCAGCGCATCGCGCTCCTTGGTCTGGTAGTAGCCGGCAAGCATTCTGTCGATGAAAGCGGGAACACCGGCATCGAGCGCGCCGGGCGTGTCCGTACGCGGAATAATATGGTCCGCCATTGTAGTTACGGTCGCCATTTCGCCAGCGGTCAGGAAGGCCCCGGCGGAGCCTTCCGGCATGGTCGTGGTCTCGGGCGTGGCGACGCAGCCGGCCAGCACGCCGGCCGCGGCGCTGGCGGAAATCGCGCCGCCCATCAGCATCGAGGCGCGGTGAAGAAGTTCTCGCCTGTCTATCTTGTTGGCCGTCATGACCGTGTCTCCGTCCTAGAGTTCGCCGCGTTTCAGGGCATTGACCGCGTGATCCGCGGCGCGCGCCGTGAGCGCCATGTAGGTGAGCGAGGGGTTCACGCAGGCGGCCGACGTCATCGCTGCGCCGTCCGTGACGTAGACGTTGGTGCAGGCATGCACCTGGTTGTTGGCGTTGAGCACGGATGTCTTCGGGTCCCGACCCATCCGCGCCGTGCCCATCTCGTGGATGCCGAGGCCGGGGGCGTAGGGCCGATCGTAGGGGCGCACATTCTTGAAGCCGGCCGCTTCCATCATCTCGACGGCGGCCGATTGCATGTCCTTCCGCATGTTGAGTTCGTTTTCGCGAATCGTGGCGTCCATGGTCAGCGTCGGAAGGCCGTTGATGTCCTTGACGTCCTGGTTCAGCCAGACGCGATTGTCGCGATAAGGCAGTGTTTCGCCGAAGCCGGTGAGGCCCATGGCCCAGTTTCCGGGTTCCGAAATCTCGTCCTTGAGGTCCTTGCCGAAGCCCATCTCGGCGACAAGCCGCTGCCAGCCTGTTCGGCTTGCGCCGCCCTGATAGCCATAGCCGCGTGTGAAGTTCTTCTGCTTGGTGTTGGTGTCGCCGAGGTTCCGGAAACGCGGCACATAGATGCCTGTGGGGCGCCTGCCGAGATAATAGCGATCGTCAAAGCCATCGACGTCGGCCTGTGCGCCCGCAAGGAAGTGGTGGTCCATCAGATTGCGGCCGAGCTCGTCGGAGTCGTTGCCAAAGCCGTTCGGGAAGCGATCGCTCCTGGAGTGGAGCATGATCCACGTCGTGTTGAGCGCCGAAGCGTTGAGGAAGATCACCTTGGCATGAGTATTCGGTCACGGTGCCTGTGATAGCGTTCTGCACGCGCACGCCCGTCGCCTTGTTCTGCTTCGGATCGAAGATCACTTCGGTGACGATGGCGTCGGGTTGCAGCGTCATGTTGCCGGTGTGATCGGCGGCGATCAGCGTTGCGCCGTTGGAAGAGAAGTAGGCGCCGAGCGTGCGTATGCAGAGATTGCGGGTCTGGCGGGTGCCCCGCCCGATCTTCATCTGTTCTTCGGTTGGCTTGGTCAGGTGAGCCGTGCGGCCCATCGTGATCCGGCGCTCGGGGAATTTGGACTCCACCGCCCCCTTGAACGACTTCTCGACGACGTTGAATTCCATGGCCGGCTGGAAGACGCCATCAGGGAGTTGGGGCAGGCCTTCATTTGTGCCGCTGACGCCGATCCAGCGCTCGACGTGGTCATACCATGGCGCGAGGTCGGCGTAGCGGATCGGCCAGTCGATCGCGATGCCTTCCTTGAGGTTGGCTTCGAAATCCAGGTCGCTCCAGCGATAGCTTTGCCGCCCCCAGGTGATCGAGCGACCGCCGACATGGTAGCCGCGGATCCAGTCGTAGCGATTGACCTCGGTGTAGGGATGCTCGTCATCCTTCACGAACCAGTGGTTCCATTGGTCGTTCACCGTGTAGCCCGTGCGCGCCTGTTTGAAGTAGTGCTTGTCGACCTCGTCCTGCGGCGTCCGTCCGTTCGGAAAACGGAAGTCCCAAGGATTCATCGCGAAGGTCTTGTAGTCCTTGCCGTGCTCGACCTTTCGGCCGCGTTCGAGCACCAGCGTCTTGAGGCCCTTCTCGCAGAGCTCCTTCGCGGCCCAGCCGCCGGCTATGCCGCTGCCAACCACAATGGCGTCAAACGTGCGCGCGTCTCGCCCGGCCTGCGTCAGGTCCTGCATCCGAATGTCCTCCCGGCGACGCCCTGTCGATCCGGGGATCGCGGCGTCTGCTCTGTCGTTCTGGCGACGATTTCGTCAGAAGCGAGCGGGAGGCAGGTCGCGGCGAAAGGTCAAGCTCGCGCGGCGGAAGCCGGGGTTGGCCTTGGCAGGGTAACCGGACTGCCAATTCGAGCACCAGAGATATCGGCTCGGATTGCTGCGAGAATGCCGTATTGCGGCAGAAGCAGAGCCTGCCGAGGTCACGAAGTGCGCCGCGATCAGCGCTATTTTCCGCGGCGCAAGTGGACAGTCTCTATGCTTCGGAAAGGCTGGTGGAAGGGGCTGGATTCGAACCAGCGTAGCCGTACGGCGCGAGATTTACAGTCTCGTGGATTTAACCACTCTCCCACCCTTCCATAGCCAGTGGGGCGGCAGCTTGACGCCGTCGCCGATGAAGCCGAAACGAGGCCGGTCTCATCTGGGAGCGCGTCTTATAGTGACGAAGGATCGACCACGCAACCGTCCTGGAAACGGCGGAAAATCAGGCGGTTCTGGCGGTCCACGCGGCGGCGGACATGACCGGCCGCGCGGGGGCGGTGCGCCACGTGGCGGGCCCGGCCGGGACGAAGGCGGGCACAGGCAAGGGCACAACCAGCACGGCCGCAAGCCATGGCAGGGCGGACGGGGCGAACGCCGCGAGCCAGCCTTCGAGGAGAATGGAGAAGTCTGGATCTGGGGGCTGCACGCGGCCGGAGCCGTGCTGGCCAATCCGATGCGGAAGATCTCGGCCGCCCTGATGACGCGCAATGCGGCGGAGCGGGCCGGGCTCGATCTGGAGGCGCTGCCGAAATTCGCGTCGCTGGTCGAGGCGCGCGATCTGGACGACCGGTTGCCGCCGGGCGCGGTGCATCAGGGTCTGGCCGTGCGTTGCCGGCCGCTCGACGGGATCGACATCACCGAAGCTGCTGTGCGGCCCGACAAGCCGTTGGCGATCCTCGATCAGGTCACCGATCCGCAGAATGTCGGCGCCATCTTCCGGTCGGCGGCGGCGTTTGGCGTCGCCGGGATCGTGATGCAGACGCGCAATGCGCCGGCTGCGGGCGGCGCGCTGGCCAAGGCGGCCGCGGGCGCGCTGGAGCAGGTCGAGGAAATCCGCGCAGTGAACATCTCCCGGGCGATCGATGCGCTGCGCGATGCGGGATGGACCGTGATCGGCCTTGATGGCGCAGCGGATCAGACGCTGGAGCAGGCCGTCGCTGTGGACGGGCCGGTGGCGATTGTGCTGGGTGCGGAGGGGCCGGGCATCCGGCAGGGCGTTGCGAATGCGTGCAGCGGGCTTGCGCGCATACCCATGCAGCCGGATATGGAAAGCCTCAACGTGTCGAACGCAGCCGCCATCGCTTTCTACGAACTGGCGCGGCGAAAGCCGACTCCTCCTGCGGCGCCCAGGCGGGCCGCAGCAGATGATGAGGCGGGTGGATTTGGGGGCGGGGACGCGTAGAGTCCTGCTGCAGGCAGCTGAGGGAGTGCTGAAGCATGCGCGTGCTGGTTTCGATCCTGCTGGGGATCATCGCAATTGCCGCGGCTGGCGTGTGGGCGCTGGGCCAATTTGGCGGCGGCTCCGCCTTTGTCAGTGAGCCGCGCGAGCCGCTGGTTCGCGAGGCCGAAATCGCTGCGGTCGAACAGCCGGCGACGCCGACGCCGGCCAGCCCTGACGCTGCGCGCAAGGTGACGCCGGATGAGCCAGCCGCACCAGAGCAGCCGCAGATGGACGAGCCCGCGAAGCCAGACGCCAACCCGTTCTCGACCTTCAGCAGCGGCGGGCCGGGACAGCCCGAGCCGCAGACGCCATCGTCCGGGGAAACGCCTGCGGCGCCGGTTGAGGACGATATTCGCGTCGCACCGCAGAGCGCACCCGTGACGGCACCGGCTGAGACCAATGCCGTCCCCGCGTCTCTGGAGGCGCAGTACAAGTCGCGGCGGCTGACCTACAACCGGCCGCCGGCCAAGCTCGCGCTGGACAAGGCCATCGATATTTCGCTGATCATCGACACGTCGCGGGAGACCGACGCGGCCGACAGGCTGCAGGGCCTGCCCGGTGAGATCGTCACGCGTGATGTCGACCTCTCGGACACGGTATCGGCGGAGCTGTTGGGAGCTGCGTTCGACATCCAGCTGCAGACCACATCGACGCGGCAAAAGCTGTCGCCGAAGCTGGCGAACGAATGGCGCTGGCGGGTGACGCCGAAGCAGAAGGGGACGCATACCCTGACGCTGAATGTCTATGGCTATGCCGTCGGTTCTCTGGACGCCGAGCCGCTGGATTCCTATCGCGACGAAATTACCGTGGAGGTTGAGCCGGTCGACGAGATCGTCACGTGGGCGCGCGGCGTACAGCCGCTGTTCGCGGTTCTCGCGGCGCTTGCGGGTGTGGGCTCGGCGATCTTCGCTTTCCTCCGTTTCCGTGAGGAGAAGAAGCAAACCAGTGCGTTGACGAAGAAGGACGGGTAGACCCGCTTTACTTCAGCAGTTCCAGCGCAGCGGTTGTCATTGCCTTGACGCCGGCCGCGAGGGTCGGATCGGGATCCGGTGCGAATTCGGATGAGTGGAGGCCCGGCAGGGGCTTGCCACCCGGTTGCTGTGCGGCCTCCCAGGCCTCGCGCTTGGCGGCGCCCAGCCAGAACAGTGTCACCGGAATTTTCTCCGGCGTGCGGCCGTAGCGGGCGAAGTCCTCTCCACCCATGCTTGGCGGGGAAATCTCGATGGCTGTTTCGCCGAATGCCTTGCGCAGCGCCGTTGCAATCCGTTCAGTCAGCGCGGGGTTGTTGTAGAGCGAAGGCGTGTAGTCGTCCTTGATCGTGATCCCGATCGCCTTGTCCGGATCGAGCCCGCCGGCGAGCGCCTCGGCCCGGGCAATCCGCTCAATGCCCTGAAGCAGCTTCTCGCGCGTTGCGTCCGCGAAGGAGCGGACGGTGAGCTGCATGTTCACTTCGTCCGGGATGACGTTGTGCTTAAAGCCGCCATTGAAGGCGCCGACGGTGACGACGGCGGAATCCTGCGGATCAACCTCGCGGGAGACGAGGGTCTGCAGCGTCGTCACAATCCGCGCGGCAACGACGATCGGGTCCTTGCTTTCGTGCGGATAGGCGCCGTGACCGCCCTTGCCGGTGACCTTGATGTCGACGCTGTCGACATTGGCCATGACATAGCCTGACCCCACCGCGATCTGTCCGGCGGGCGTGGAGGCGTTGTCGTGCAGGCCGATCACATAGTCCGGTTTCGGAAAGCGTGTGAAAAGCCCGTCCTCGATCATCGCCATTGCGCCAAGGCCGATTTCCTCGGCCGGTTGGGCGATCATCACCAGCGTGCCTTTCCATTCGGACCTGCGCGCCACAAGTTCACGCGCCGTACCGATCCAGTTCGTCATGTGGATGTCGTGTCCACAGGCGTGCATGACGCCAGATTCCTCGCCGGACCAGGCGATGTCGCGCGCCGACGAGGCGTAGGGCAGGCCGGTCTTCTCCACGAGCGGCAGCGCGTCCATGTCGGTGCGGATCATCAGCACCGGGCCGGGGCCATTTTCCATGACGGCGACGATGCCGTAGCCGCCGACGCCATCCTCGATCTTGCCGAACTGCTTCATCGCGCGGGCCTTCGCCCACGCATCGCCGACGCCTGTCGTGACCGTGAATCCGAGGCGCTTCATCTCGGCGGCGAGAATGGCGGACGTGTTCTTCTCCTGCAGCGACAGTTCGGGATAGGCGTGTAGATGCTCGTAGATCTGGCGCAGCGATTTGCCTTGTGCGCTGAACGACGGCTGGGCGTCGGCCGGTTGTGGCGTCGCCGTGCAGGCCGCGAGACAGGCGGCGGAGAAAGCGAGGAGGATACGCTTCATCAGGATCTCCCTGTGTTTCGAGCCTGATAGCCGCATTGGCCAAGCGCGTCACGTCCTGGAGGTGCGTCGTCTGTGAGTCAGCGGGCCGCACGCCACGCGGCCGCCAGCGCGCGAAATTCCGCCTGTGTGAGCGTTTCGGCGCGGCGTGTCGGGTCGATCCCTGATGCTTCCAGTGCGGCGAGGCCCGCATCGAGCGACTTCAAGGCTGCGCGCAGCATCTTGCGGCGCTGGCCGAAGGCGGCGGCTGTCACCTTCTCAAGCGCGTCGAGATCGTCAAAACGCTGATCGGGTGGAAGCGGATCGAGCACGACGACGGCGCTGTCGACCTTCGGCGGCGGCCGGAAGGCGCCGGGCGGCAGTGTGATCGCCAGACGGGGACGGGTGACGGCCTGCGATATCACGGCGAGCCGGCCATAGTGATCCTCATTAGGCGCTGCGCAGATCCGCAGGCCGACTTCCTTCTGGAACATCAGCACCATCGTGCCGCGCCAGGAGCCGGCCTTCAGCCATTCGATCAGCATGGGCGTGCCGACATTGTAGGGGAGGTTGGCGATGATCATGGCAGGGGTCTGGCCGCCGGCGCCTGCAATGAGGCCGGGGATGTCCGCAGCGAGCGCATCGCCATGGTGGACAACCAATTGCCCCTCACGCGCCTCCGGCCAGAGCGAAAGCCCCTCCGCGAAGCGGTCGTCCAGTTCGATTGCGATCAGCCTGGCAACGTCAGAGTCCAGCAGGGCCCGCGTCAGGCCGCCGGGGCCCGGCCCGACCTCGATGACGGTCTTGCCTTCCACGCTGCCGCCAGCATTGGCGACGCGCCTGAGGACCGAAGGATCGAACAGGAAGTGCTGGCCGAGGGATTTCTTCGCCGCGCCGGGCGTGAGCGGCGTCGTCATCTTGCGGCAGCGCGGGCGATGGCCATTTCGTCGGCTAGCTTCAGTGCGGCGATCAGACTGTCGGGCCGCGCATTCCCGCTCGCAGCAGCGTCGTAGGCGACGCCATGATCGGGCGAGGTGCGGATGAACGGCAGGCCGAGCGTCACGTTGACGCCGCCCCACATGTCCAGCGTCTTGACCGGGATGAGGCCCTGGTCGTGATACATGGCGAGGACCGCATCAAAGCGCCCGCCAAGCATTTCATGAAAGATGGTGTCGCCCGGGCGAGCGTCGGAAACGTTGAGTCCTTCTGCGCGGAGGTTGGCAGCGGCCGGGTTGATGATCTCGACTTCCTCGCGGCCGATCGATCCTGACTCGCCTGCGTGCGGGTTGAGACCGCATAGCCCGATGCGTGGATCCGCAATGCCAAAGTCGCGTTTGAGCGCGGCGCCGACGATCCCGCCGATCTCCGCGATGCTGGCTTGCGACAGCGACCCGACGATGCTCGCCAGTGGCTGATGGATGGTGACAAGCGCGACGCGCAAACCGCCGCCGACCAGCATCATCACGGGTCGAGGCGGCGAGCCGCCATCGGCCGCGAGTTCGGCGAGGTATTCGGTGTGGCCGGGATGTTTGAAACCGGCGCGATAGAGCAGGGCCTTGGCGATCGGGTTGGTTACGACCGCTGCGGCCTTGCCGGCGCGCGTATGCTGGACGGCCAGACGGATGGACTCGATGATAGCCGCCGCCGAGGCCGGATCAGGCTGACCGGGAGCCGGCGCCGGACCTTCGATCTCCAGCACCGGCAGGGCCTCGGCAAAGGCAGCCGCTGCTTCGGCTGGGTCCTCTATGTGTGTAGACGGGCCACCGGCCTTCGCCATGACGTCCCGCGGTGCGATCACGTAGAATGGGCGCTGGCCGGGCTTGCGGGCCTGCCACGCCTTCCACGCGATAAGAGGACCGACCCCGGCGGGGTCGCCCATTGTCATTGCGAGGGGAAGGACCGGCGTAGCCATTGGCCAGGTCTCCCGGCCGGATCAGGTGCGACGGACGATCGTGGCTTCGCGCTTGAGATCGCGCAGATAGCGTTCGGCGACCAGCGACAGCTCCGAGTTGAACAGGCGATCCCGGATCTCGTCACGCGAGGGCAGGTCCGCACTGCCCGTGCGGGAGCTGCAGACGTAGAACACCATCTTGCCGCCATCGGGCAGGTCGATGATGTCAGTCGATTGACCGGCGGCCTTGCCTTCCAGCGGTGTGCGATAGGCTGGCGAGATCTGCATCAGACCGATGTCGTTCATCTGCGTCCGCGTGATTCCGGCCACGCCTTCAAGCGCCTTGTCGAGGCCGGCGCAGGTGGACGTCGTCGCCTTCAGCGTTTCCAGCTTGCCTGAGGCGCCTTCGCCGCGCGCAATGATCTGTTCCATGTTTAGGACGACGGCCTTGGAGGCTTCGACCGGGTCGCGCTTGCCTGTGAGCGCGATAACGTAGATCCCTCCGTCGCTCTGGACCGGCGGGAGGAGAACCGGCGGCTCAGGCGCCGCGAGCACGGCTTCCGCGATCTCGGGGCGCATGTCGCCCGGCGAGAGCCAGTTGAGGTCGCCGCCCGCGGATGCAGAGGGTGCGGCCGAGAACTGGTGGGCGAGGGCGGTAAAGTCAGCGCCCTGGTTCACCTGCTGGATGATTGTCTGCGCGCGGGTCAGCGCGTTCTGGCGCGACGTCTGGTCTGGCGCATAGAGGAAGATTTCCGCAATCCGGTATTGCGGCTTGTCGAGGCTGGACTTGATACGATCGAGCATTTCGTCGACGCGCAGTTCGGAAACGCGCACCGACTTCAGATAGCGGCCGCGGATGAGCGCTGACCATGCGATCTTGGCTTCTTCCATGTCGCGGACGTGCTGGATCGGAATGCCGACTTCCGTGAGCATCTGGTTGAACTGCTCGCGGCTCATGCGGAATTCGCGCGCGACGTCGTTAACGCTCTCGTCGACTTCGGGGTCAGAAATCTTGTCGCCTTTGGTCAGCTTGGCGAATTCCTGCAGCTGGACCTTTTCGTCGATCAGGCTTTCGATCGCCTGGTTCTGGATTTCCTGCATGATGTCTTCGCTGGGCGTTTCCTGGAAACGCAGCAGCATCCAGCGCATCCGGTTGCGGACGTCGGACTGCGAGATGACCTTGTCATTAACCACGGCGACGACACCGTCGATCAGTTGCCCCCGGGGGGCGCCTGACTGGGGCTGGGTCTGCTGGGCCAATGCAACGAGGCCCGAGGCCGCTACGGATGCCGCCAGAGCGATGGCTAGAAGTCGTTTCATGCAGTTACCCCGTAGTCACCGACCCTGGGGCCGGCAAAAGGCAAGAATATGGCCGGACCTGCCAGCCTCTCGGGCCGCATATACCGGGTGAATCGTTGAAATGCGAGCCTTGAGCCGCAGCCGGCGCTGCTGCGTCAGTCCGTCGTGGCGCCCCCCAGGCCTGTCAGCGCGAAGGTGAACCGGATCGCCTCGGATGGGCCGAGGGTGCGATCCCGGCCGCCTTGACGCTCATAGGCGATCAGGAAGTAAGAACAATCGTCCTGATAACGAACCCCGAGAGACAGACGGATGTCCTCGCTCTGGGTGATGTTGCGGGCATGCTGGGCGACCGCCGACCAGTTGTCGTCCACGGCGAAGGAGCCGGACCAGACGATTCCTTCGTCCTCGGTTCCCAAAGCATTCTCGGTAACGCGGAAGTAGCGTGCGTTGCCACGCACGCGCCAGACATTGATACCCGCATCGATATCCAGACGGTTTACCTCAAGATCGTCGTCCATGCGGAATCGGGCGCCAACGTTGACAATCCGACCAACGTCCGCGCGCACGGAGGCGACGTAGTCCGACGTTTCATCACGGAGGTTGCTGAGTTCGTCGAAGGCCGTGTCCTCTTCTTCACGCCAGCGGCGGCCGACGACCGCGGACAGCTGAACGTCGCTGCCAATATTCGCGGTGGCGCTAACGCCAAGCGCTGCTCGGGCGCCGCCCTCCCAGAGGTCGTAATTCGTCACGGCGCTCGGTTCGAAGATGTTGCTTTCATCCGCTTCGAACACGATGGAATCTTCGTTCGGAATGCCGTCATTATTGGCGTCAGGCGTGCCGTACGCGGCCATGGCGATGGGTTCGACGATAATGTCGAGGCCCGGCTGGCGGCTGATCAACGGGTAGCTGATCTGTGCGCCAGCAATGCCGAGAAAGCGGTTCACGTTGCGCGAGCCCGCAGCGCCGCCATCGTCGAGGTAGTAGGCGTCCCCACGCGCCGACGCGAAAGGCTGAACCACCAGTCCTGGCCCGAAAATGTACTGCGAGCCCCATTCTGCAGACGCGGTGGCGCGTCCGCTGTCGAGGGTCGGTGTCCCGTTGGGCAGCATCGTCGCCTCGTCGCGGAAGAGGCCGACGGCTGAGAAATCGGTGGCTAGTTGCCCATTGGCCCCAAAGTCAAACACCTTCTGGGTGAAAAGCGCTGGAACGACCTCGGGTATCTGGGCGTCGTCGTCATTTGCGCGCAGGCCTTGGAAAACGAAGGCTCCAGCCTCAAAGTAAAAATCGGGCTGCTGTCCGGTCGCGTAGATCTGCGACAGAAGCTGGCGTGGCTGGCTGGCAATGAGTCCGCGCAGGTCGTCCTCGCCATCAATGCTGTAGCGCTTGTCGTAGAGGTCATCCGTCTGGCGTTCGATGCCGAAGCCCCACTGCCAGTCCTTGTCGATATTGAATCGGCCCACGGCATAAAGGTGGCTGCGCCAGGTATCGTCGCCGAACTTGTTGCCGTCCGAGTCGAAGTCCTGCTCTTTCGTGAAGCTGCCTTCGGCATCAATGAAGCCAGAGAAGAAGCGGCGCCGCCAATCGAGCTTCACGAGCGGGGCGACGTTCCCCGAAATCATCGGCGAGATGACGAGATCTTCCGAAGGTGAGATGACCCAGAGATAGGGCTGTTCGTAGAAGAGCCCGAGTTTTGACGAGGCGCCCGCGTCGGGTATCAGAAGGCCGGAGCGGCGTTCCGAGTTGGGGTCGGGGTGGGCGAACCACGGCACGTAAAGGATAGGTACGCCTTTTACCTCCAGGACCGCGTCCTGGTACGTAATCATCTGTTCCTTCTGGTCCAGGGTCGCGCGGCGGGCGCGTAGCGCCCATGAAGGTTCGTATCCTTCTTCGCGGCACATCTGGCAGTTGGTGAAGACAACCTGTTCGAGCGAGTTGGTCGTACCGTCGGTGCGGATTGCGGACGATGAGGTCACTAATCCCTGCCTCCCGAGACGGGCAGAGAAACGCGTCGCGAAACCGTTCCGGAAGTCCTCGTCAGCCTCGATCTCGTCGGCAAACTGAATTTGCCCGCTAGCATCCATGATCTGGACATTGCCTTGGGCGCGAACTGTCTGGTTCATCCGGTCATAGATGACGCGGTCGGCTTTCAGCGAACGGTCTCCGACCCGGATCTCGACATTGCCCGAAGCGGTAACGACGCTCGTATCGCGGTCTTCCTCCACAGTGTCCGCCCGGAGGATGATATCCTCATCCTCATCAGACGGCGTGGCCGGGGCAGGGGCGGGAGCAGGCGGCTGGGCGAATGCCGGAGCCCCGGCAACGAGCGCAGCCATGGCGGCCGAGGCGAGGCAGGTAAGCCGCAAGACCATTACACTCCCCTCGCGTACGGATTGCGAGCGACTCCCAGCCGCCCACGGATACGCAATGCCCTTGGGGGCGTAAAGCCGAACACCGTATTTCAGGCAGTGAGCTGAAAGCCGCGACCCGGAAGCAACATTCCCGGAATTGAAGGGTCAGCCGTCCTCGACGTGAGACAGAACGGTCAGAACCGCAAACAGGGCAAATAGTGGGGGGCACCAGGCCGCAGCTTCGGGCGGCGTCGCTCCGGAGGAGGACATGCCGGATGCGAGACGGGTTACAAAGTAGAGAACAAACCCGGCTGTGGCCCCTGCGCCAATCAGCTGGGACAGGCCGCCCGACCGGGCCAGCCGCAGGCAGACCACTGCTCCGATCAGCGCCATCGCCAGCATCAGTACCGGGGTTGCAAGCAGCGTATGGTATTTTAGGACGTAGTCGCTGATCTCCATACCGGCGGAACGGCCAGCGTCGATGAAGGCGGGAAGTTCCCAGAAGGGAATGGTCTTTGACGACGCGAAACGCGACAACAGTGTGTCGCTGCTGAGATTGGTCGGCAGGGCAAGATCCGCCGAGCGGACGATTTCGCCTCCCACGCGATTCTCGACAGCGTCGGTCAACTGCCAGAAGCCGGGCTTGAGTTCCGCCCGCTGCGCATCGATGCGACGCGTGAAGACCCGGTCCTGCGGCCCCAGCGGGCCGGGACGGAAGTACCAGAAGGTGACGTTCTCCAGGGCTTCCCCGCGGCCGATGATTGTCCGGCCATGAATAATCGCCTGGGCGTTGGTTGTACGGCCGGTCGCCACTTCGTCGTCGGCGCCCGCCTGGAGATCACCCTGGCTTAGCCATACGCCCTCAATGGTCGGGCGGTTGCCGCCCATGATGTCGTCGCGAGTCGTTTCGAAGTCCTCGCTCAGACGCGTCGCCATCGGGTCGAGCACGGTGACCATCAGCACGCCGAGGGCGACCGAAAGCGCCATCACCGGGCCAAGGAAGCGCCAGGCCGATACGCCCGCCGCGCGGAAGGCCGGGATCTCGCTGCGGCGGCTGAGCTGCGAATAGGTGAGGATCGAACCGATCAGCATCGCGAAGGGCAGGGTCTCGAGGATCAGGCCCGGCGTCTTCATCATGGTCAGCATGAAGGCGGTCTGGATACTGATCTGCGTGCGGCTGCCGACTGTGCGCATCTGCTCGACGACATCGACCAGCACGATGGCAAGCAGGATGATGCCAAGCGTCAGCGCCAGTGAGGATACGCACTGGCGGAAGACGTAGCGCTGGATGCGGCCCGCAATAACCATGTCAGGCGGCTTTCAATCGGCCGGACGAAGCGATGCGCCTTCGCTTCAACATCGGGACGAGGAAGTAGAAGAACGAGATCAGTGCAATCACCACGATCGGAAGGGCGTATTGAACGAAATTCAGGCTCGGATCGTCCTTTGCGGCGGCCGTCGCCGCAAAGGCTGCAAGCCGAAGCATTAATGCTGCACCAGAAGCGACCGCGATGCGCCTCGCGTAGCCGCGGCGGCTGAAATCGCCGCCAAGCACGGCGTAGATTCCGAGGAGCGCCATCGCGATATTGAGTAGCGGCGCGGCCAGCCGCGCGTGACCTTCCGACAACAGCATGCCCGCGTTCCGGTTGTCGTAGTGGTTGGTCATGTCGGGGTAGAAGAGTTCGGGCAAATACCGGTCCGACTCTTCCAGGATCAGCGCTTTCTGATCGTCGACGAAAGCGCCGAGTTCCAGAGGCGATTGCTGAAAGGTCAGGGATTCGAGGGCGCCGTTCGCCTTCACCGTCTGGCGTTGTCCATCGTTGAGCACCAGGGCGGGTTTGCCTTCGATCTCGGACAGGAAGGCCGACTTGGCGATGTAGGTGACTTCCTGGCGCGGGTTCCGGCTGTCGTTGGCCACGAGGAAGGTGATCTGGGGACCGTCGACCTGGCTCGCGAAGGTGGTGAGGCCGTCGCTGTGGGTCATGAACATACCTTCGCGCACCAGGGACGAGGCAAGGTCGGTTGCTGCGGCGGAGACGGTTTGGCGAAGTTCCCGCGAAGCGGCGGGCTGGATCCAGAGATTGAGGCCGAGATGGAGAATCGCGGCAAGGCAAGCCAGCCGGAGAACCGGGGATGCGACCTGCCAGTTGGTCATTCCCGAGGCCTGCGCGACGACAATTTCGTTTTCACGATGGGCAACGTTCAGGGCCGCCGCGGCAGCGATAAAAATTGCTATCGGCATCAGCAGCGAGATGATCTGGGGCGTCGCCAGCACCGACACCCAGAGGAAGGTGAGCATCGATTGCCGGTTCTGGACGATCGTGTCTTCGATCTGGCTAAGCCCTTGCGTAAGCAAGGCGATAAGCGCAAGACCGCCAACAATGGCGATCAGGGTTCTCAACACGTTACGGAAAAGATAGCGTTGAAACCCTGACATACCAAAACCCGATGACGGCGCTTCCCCGCCCGCGAACGGGCCTGTTCAGGCCCGGACAAGTGCTAGCGGTGTACGGGGCTTACGTCGATGACCAAGTGTAGAGAATAGTCAGGACCCGAATATCCCCATGCAGATCAAGTTCTCAGCCGAACCCTCTGGCGATGCCGTGGCCTATCTGGCCCACGAGGGCGACAAGGGGCCGGACCTCACCACAGCGCCTGAAGGCGGCGAGGCGGCAATCCGCCGCGCAGTTGCGGCCGGATCTTTCAAGGGCGCTGTCGGCCAGGTGATCGAGATCCTCGCCCCTGAGTGGAGCGACGCCTCCCGGGTTCTGATCGTCGGAGCCGGAAAGAAGTCGGCGGTCAGCGAACTGGCCTGGCAAAAGGCCGCCGGGGCGCTGGTGAAACGGATGCTGACCAGCGGGGCCAAGTCGCTTTCGATCGTCGGGGCGCCGGACCGGCTTGTGGCCGCGAACCTCGCTTTTGGCGCCCGTCTCGCCGGATATCGGTTCGACACATACCGGCTGAATCTCAAAACCGAGAAGAAGCCGACGCTGGCCAGCGTGTCAGTCGTGACTGATTCCGCCGCGGGCGCCCGGTCCGACTACGCCGCCCTGTCAGCCAAGGCCGAAGGTGTTGAGCTTGCGCGCAACCTTGTCTCCGAGCCACCAAATGTGCTCCACCCGGAAAGCTACGCGCTCCGTATCCAGGAACTTGCCGAGCTGGGCCTCGAGATCGAAGTGCTCGATGTGCCGGCCATGACCAAGCTGGGCATGGGCTCGCTGCTGGGCGTCGGTCAGGGATCGGTGCGCGGCTCGCGCCTGTGTGTACTGAAGTGGATGGGATCGAAGGACAAGAAGGCCGCGCCGGTCGCCTTCATCGGCAAGGGTGTGACCTTCGACACCGGCGGCATTTCGCTCAAACCGGGTCCCGGCATGCAGGACATGAAGGGCGACATGGGCGGCTCGGCCGCCGTGGTCGGCGCCATGACCGCACTGGCGAAGCGCAAGGCGAAAGCGAATGTTGTCGGCCTCGTCGGGCTCGTCGAGAACATGCCGGACGGCAACGCCCAGCGCCCCGGCGATATTGTGAAAGCGGCTGCCGGCAAGACGATCGAGATTCAGAATACCGACGCTGAAGGCCGCCTCGTGCTGGCCGACGTGCTCTGGTACGCGCAGAAGAAGTTCAACCCGAAGGTCATGATCGACCTCGCAACGCTGACCGGTGCTATCATTGTCTCGCTGGGCAACGAGCACGCTGGCCTGTTCTCGAACAATGACGAGCTGTCGGCCAAGCTCACGACCGCCGGCAAGGCCGAGGGCGAGCCTGTGTGGCGGCTGCCGCTGGGCCCGGGCTACGACAAGCAGATCGACTCGGAAGTCGCCGACATGAAGAACATCGGCGCGGCGGGCAATGCCGGCTCGATCACGGCGGCGCAGTTCCTTCAGCGTTTCGTGGACGATGGCCGCGCATGGGCGCACCTCGACATCGCCGGCACCGCCTGGAAGCCGGGCAATGACAATCCGCTGGAGCCGACCTGGGCGACCGGCTGGGGCGTGCGCATTCTCGACCGGCTGATTGCCGACAATTACGAGGACTAGGCTGATGGCGGCGGCCCAGACGCCGGGCGCAGAGTGGTGGTTCTACCACATCGAGCGGGGCTCGCTCGACGCCGCCATCGCGCCTCTCATCGAGAAGTGCCTGGAACGCAAATGGCGCGTTGTGGTCGCCGGCCGCGAAGAAACGGTCGATCGGCTGAACCGAGCGCTTTGGACATGGCGGGACGAAAGCTTTTTGCCTCACGGGCGGTCGCGCAGCGATGCAGAGAAGCATCCTGTGCTGCTCTCCACCGAAGCGGTTCCGGTCAACGGCGCCACCGTGGCGATGCTGCTCGACGGGTCGGATGCCGATGCCAACCAGTTCGAGCGTGTGATGGTCGTGTTCAACGGTGACGACGAGACCGCCCGGTCCAAGGCGCGCCAGCAGTACAAGGCGGCGCTCGATAGCGGATCAGCCGCCCGCTATTTCCAGCAGGACAAGACGGGCTGGAAGGAATTCCAACGGCCCGGGAGCGATACCCCGGCCTCGTCCTGAAATTTCCTGTTGGCCTTGAGGTCAATTCCGGCAACCCTCTCTAAGTGCTGCTTGGCCAAGGGGGGGCCATGGACAGACGTCGCTTGCTGATGGGGATCGGAGCAGGGGCGGTTCTGGCCGGGGCGCCTCCAGCATTGGCTCAGGGCACAGGGGAGGGCGCTGGCTGCGTCTCGACAGCCCGCATTTCATCTACTTTTCGACGTCGGACGAAGCGAGAAGCCGCCAGGAACTCGGCGTGCTTGAGGGATTTCATGCGCTGCTGAATCGTCTGATGCCTCGCAGTCAGCAAAGCCCTCTGAAGCTGACGATCTACGCTTCCGGACTGCGGAAGGACTTCAGGGCGTCGCAGCCCGGGATAAGCGACTCGGTGCTCGGCTTCTACGATGCGGGTATTGAGGAAATCCGCGCCGTGACGACGAGCAACCGCGATATGGAGCGTCAGCGCGACATGCCGCGGAACGCCCGGGCGCTGGATGCGCGCACCGTGCTGCTTCACGAGTATGCGCACCATCACATGCGCGCCAACAACCGTGCAGCCTTTCCGGCATGGTATGTGGAGGGCTTCGCTGAATTCCTCTCCACCGCGGAATTCAACGACAACAGCGCTGATATCGGCAAGGTCACGTTCAATCGCGCCAGCTGGATTGTGGATGGCGACTGGATGGCGATCGAGCCTTTCCTGACCAAGCATCCCCGCGAGTTCGCAACAGAGAACGAAGTCGCCCAGTTCTACGCCCAGTCCTGGCTTGCGGCGCACTATCTCTTTTCGACGCCCGAACGCGCCAAGGGGTTCGACAACTATACGCGCGCTCTGCAGCAGGGCGGCGACCTGCTTGGAGCGTTCCAGCCGTCCTTCGGCATAGCCCCTGAAGACTTCGATAAGGAGCTGCGCGACTACAAGCGGAAGCCGATCCGCTATTACACCCTACCTGATGCACGCCCGGATTCGTCATCCATCACGGCCATACGGTTGAGCCGCGTCGCTGACGAAGTGCTCGTGCCGGCATCCTACTTGCGCAGTCTGCCGTCTCGCGAGCGCGCCGAGGAAACCGTGGCGCTGATACGCGATCAGGCGAAGAAGCATCCGGACAGTCCCTATGTCAGCCAGTGCGTGGCTCTTGCCGACATCTGGTATGGCGACCTCGACGCGGCGCGGGTGCGGCTTGATGAGCTTCTCGTGCAGCGGCCATCCACGCCCGACATCCATCACCTCAGCGGGCTCTGTTATCTCAGAGCCGGCCGGAAACAGCAGAGCGATGAGCTTATTATCGAGGCGCAGGATGCTTTCGGACGGGCGCATCAGCTTGACGATGGCCGGCCACAGACAATGTATCGCTATGTCGAATCCGGGCTGGCGCTTACCGGCATGGATGAGCACCTTCTCAATGTTCTGGTCGGAGCCTATCAGCTCGCGCCGCAGGTGGATCCGATAGCGCTGACCTGCGCTCAGGCGCTCATCCAGCACAAGCGCTTCGAGGAGGCGGTCACTGTTCTGCGTCCGCTGACCGCTGAGCTGCACGGCGGCGACATGCCTGCACTGGCGCGCGACCTGACAGATATTGCGCTGGCTGAGGGGCGCACCACGTTCAGCTTCTACGGCGCAGCCATGATCGGCGAGGAGTAGGCGTCAATCGCCCGTGGCTGCCGCGTTGCCGCGAATGATCTGCGCCAGCGGGCCTTTCAGGTCGGCCAGGGCGAGCTTCATGGCGTCGTAGCCCGACTGCACGGCGGGATCGTAGTCCTTCCAGTCGCGCAGCTCGATACCCTTGAGTTCTGGCGTGATCAGGATGTCGGTGAGGCCCCGATGTTGGTTGGGGTCCACGCTGACCGTTGCCGCGCGCATGAGCAGGTTGGCGATCGGCGGCGGCGAACGGAAGCCATGGCGCAATGTCCAGCCGAGGAAGCCGGGCGGGTTGACGAAGTCGTCCGCAGCCAGCGCCTCGGGGGCGGCGGCAACGTCTACGCCGATGATGCGGCCGCGATGGGTCTCGCGCATCACGTCGACGGGGAAGTTGTTGAGAACGGCGCCGTCGACCAACACCTGCTTGTCCGAAACCACGGGCGGCAGGATGCCGGGAAGGGAGATCGAGGCGCGCAGGGCCTCGCGCAGCATGCCGTGCGTGTGGATCTGAAACGATCCCTGGGTGAGGTTGGTCGAGACGGCGAAATAGGGAAGCTCGAGATCCTCGATCAGACGGTCGTCGAAATGCTCCTTGAGCCGCTCGTCGACGCGGTGGCCTTTCACCAGTCCCACGACGGGCAGACGATAGTCCGACAGCGGATTGGATTCGACGAACGCTTTGCGGATGCGGCGGTCGATTTCGGCGTCGTTCCAACCGCAGGCGACGCTCGCGGCGACAATCGCGCCCATTGAGGAACCGCCGACGAAATCGATCGGGCAGGAGGCTTCGCGCAGCGCCCGGATCACGCCGATATGCGCATAGGCGCGAGCGCCGCCGCCGGACAGCACGAGACCCACTGACTTGCCAGAAATCGTGCGGGCAAGACGGCGGGTCTGTTCGACGTCGAGGCCGTGCCAATGGAAGACGCGCGCGGCTTCGGCGGCGTTCTTCCAGTGTAGTGTCGGCGTTTGCGGGCGCTGGCCGGAGTGATGGATCAGTACGAGGTCGACGAGCCGGAACTGGCGGGCCGGCGAAGAGTCGTCGGGCAACAACGGTATGGACGGCCGTGCATCCGCGCGGGCCATCAGCCAGATGCGATCGGCATGGCGCTGGGTCATCTTGAACCAGGGTGTGTCGCCGATGGTGCCGAGCAGGAAGACGATGTCGTTGCGGTTTTCGAGTTCGTCGAAATAGGCGGCCGGCATGCCCACCGCTTCTTCGCCGACAATCGCGACCCGCATGCCCAAGGCCTTGAGTTCGTCCGCCAACATGTGGGAACGGAGCTTGAGGTCGATCGTGGGTGATGTGGCGAGCAGGGCGAAGACCTTGGGCTCGGCGGAGCGAGCGGTCTTCTTCCGCGCCTGGCGCATGCGCACCATGATGACGCGCGTGATCTTTTCGAGAATCTGCGGGTCCGACCGGACCAGCTGCATGAAGCCATGCCGCGACATGGACAGGAGTTCCGTGTCGCGCAGGGCGTAGACCGCATGCTCGTGCGGTTCGCCGGCGATCATGGACATCTCGCCCACCGGTTCGCCCGCGCGGATGTGGCCAACCAGTTCCGTCTTGCCGCCGGCCGTCGTGCGGAAAGCGCCGAGCGAGCCGGACAGGACGAAGTAGATCTGGTCGGACGGTTCCCCGGGCCCGAACAGCTGCCATCCGCCGGGCAGGCAGAAATAGCGCGTGTCTTCCTCAGCAGCCTTCAGCGCGCGCGGCGGCGCGTCCCGCAGGAAGGGCACCGATTTGAGCGTGGGGGCGAGCGGATCGGCATCCGCCTTCGCCCGGTTCTTCATCTTCAAGCCCATGGTGTTGAACCTGGCCCGGCTGTTCTTTCCCGCTCCGGCTTAGGACATTACCCCAAAAACCTTGAAAGAAAGGTTGGAGAAGGCAACGCCCGGCCGGGCCGTTGGCTTGCCACGCCGCCCTGCGGCGACATTAATGCCGGGATTCGGGCTTCACTTCGCAGGACGACATGGCGCAGCTTAATTCTCAGGTAAGTGCTTCATCCGAGCGCTTTCAAGGCAACGCTGCTGCAATGCGGCGGCTGGTGCAGGAGCTGCGTGACAAAACTGCAAAGGCAGCCCTTGGCGGTCCGGAAAGTTCGCGGACGCGGCATTCGGCCCGCGGCAAGCTGTTGCCACGGGAACGCGTGGAACAGCTGGTCGATCCCGGCTCGCCCTTTCTGGAGCTTTCGCCTCTCGCGGCGGAAGGCATGTATGACGGCGAGGCCCCGGCCGCTGGCGTGATCACCGGCGTTGGCCGGGTCGCCGGCCGGGAATGCGTGATTGTCTGCAACGACGCCACCGTGAAGGGCGGCGCCTATTTTCCGATTACCGTGAAGAAGCACCTGCGAGCACAGGAAGTGGCGCTGGAGAACCAGCTGCCGTGCGTCTACCTCGTGGACTCGGGCGGCGCGAACCTGCCGCATCAGAGCGAGGTGTTTCCCGACCGGGAGCATTTCGGCCGCATCTTCTTTAACCAAGCCAATATGAGCGCGCGGGGCATTCCCCAGGTGGCGGCCGTGATGGGCTCATGCACGGCGGGCGGCGCCTATGTGCCGGCGATGTCGGATGAAACAGTGATCGTTCGCAAGCAAGGCACAATCTTCCTGGGCGGCCCCCCGCTGGTGAAGGCGGCGACGGGCGAGGTGATCTCGGCCGAAGATCTCGGCGGAGCCGATGTTCATGCGCGCCGGTCTGGCGTTGCCGACCACTATGCGGCGAACGATGCACACGCGCTTCAGATGGTCCGGGACATTGTGAAGAACTTCAACCGGCCGAAACGCATCGTGCTGGATGCGATCAAGCCGCGCGATCCCGCCTTCGATCCGGCCGAACTGGACGGCATCGTTCCGCAGGATGTTCGCGAGCCCTACGATGTGCGCGAAGTGATCGCGCGGCTGGTGGATGGCTCGGAGTTCGACGAGTTCAAGAAGCTCTACGGCGAGACGCTGGTGACAGGCTTCGCACACGTCAACGGTCTGCCTGTCGGCATTCTCGCCAACAATGGCATCCTGTTTTCCGAAAGCGCGCAGAAGGCCGCGCATTTCATTCAGCTATGCGACCAGCGCGGTATTCCGCTCGTGTTCCTGCAGAACATCACAGGATTCATGGTTGGCTCGAAATACGAGGCGGGCGGCATCGCCAAGGACGGCGCCAAGATGGTGACGGCCGTCGCGACCGCGCGCGTGCCGAAATTCACGATCGTGATTGGCGGCAGCTATGGCGCGGGCAATTACGGCATGTGCGGGCGGGCCTACAGCCCCCGCTTCCTGTTCATGTGGCCGAACGCCCGCATCTCCGTCATGGGCGGCGAGCAGGCCGCGAGCGTACTGGCGACGGTGAAGCGCGACGCGATGGAGGCGAAGGGGCAGAGCTGGGCGGCCGAGGAAGAAGCCAGGTTCAAGGCCCCGATCCGCGATCTCTACGAACGCGAAGGCTCGCCCTATTTCTCGACGGCCCGTCTGTGGGATGATGGCATCATCGCGCCGGCGGATACGCGGCGCGTGCTGTCGCTGGCGCTGTCGGCTTCGCTGAATGCGCCGCACGGCCGCTCGGCGGATCGCGAAACGGGGTTTGGCGTTTTCAGGATGTAGACATGCCATGAACGCCGACGCTCTCAAGGCTCTCGATCAGGTGGTCGCGCTGGCGCGACAGAGAGCTGTAGAGCGGGTTCCGGTCGTTGGCGTCGCCGGACCTCAGGGGTCGGGCAAGACGACGCTGGCGAAGGCCTATGCCGTCATGCATTCCGGCGTCGTGCATTTCTCGCTCGACGACTTCTATGTCGGTCACGCGCGGCGCGCCGAATGGGCGCGGGACGGACATCCCCTGCTGGCGACGCGTGGGCCGCCCCCAACGCATGATATTGCGAGCCTGACCGCCATTATTGAGCGCCTGCGCACAGCCGGGCCGGAAACGCGCGTCAGCTGGCCGGTGTTCGACAAGGTGAAGGACGATCCGATCCCGCAGGAACGCTGGCCGGTGCATGTCGGCCGCCCGGACCTGATCCTGATCGATGGCTGGTGCATCGGGGCAAAGCCGCAGGACGAGGCTGCGCTCATCGCGCCCGTGAACAGGCTGGAGATGCAGGAAGATGCGGAGGGGCACTGGCGGCGTCTGGTGAACCATCGGCTTGGCGCGGAGTACAGCCGTCTGTTCGGTCATTTCGACGGCATTCTCTACCTTCGCGCGCCGAGTTTCGCGGTCGTGATGGATTGGCGCTGCGAGCAGGAGGAGGGGCTGCTGGGTCGCAGTCTGACGGCGGAGGACCGCCAGCGCATCGCTCGCTTCATCGAGCATTTCGAGCGCATCACGCGGCACATGATGGCGGGCGGCCGCCGCGCCGATATCGAGGTGCAGCTCGATGTCGAGCGGAATGTGACCGAGATCAGACGATTTGCAGTGTGACAGGCTACGTGACGAACGACCCCGGTCGCTCTAGATCAGGGGCAAAGGAGTTTTGCCATGGCCTATGAACACATCCAGCTCGACGTTTCGCCCGAG
The DNA here is from genome assembly GCA_041398245.1 of Hyphomonadaceae bacterium. Taxonomy (GTDB): domain Bacteria; phylum Pseudomonadota; class Alphaproteobacteria; order Caulobacterales; family Hyphomonadaceae; genus UBA7672. Next base: position 278,173 of record JAWKVC010000001.1, on the reverse strand, counting down.
GGCACGGCCGTCCTGACGCTGAACCGTCCGGCCAAGCGCAACGCCTTCAATGCCGAGGTGATCGAGGAGCTGACGGACGCGTTCGAGACGCTGTCCAAAAACCCGAGCTGCCGGCTTGTGATGCTGCGCGGCAACGGGCCGGTGTTCTCGGCCGGCGCCGACCTCGAATGGATGCGCGCGGCGCAGCATTACTCCGAGCGCGAGAACGAGGAAGACGCCTTCGCCATGGCGGAGATGTTGCGCCGGCTCTACGAGCTGCCGCAGGTCACGATTGCGCTGCTGCACGGAGCGGCCATGGCGGGCGCCTGCGGGGTCGCGGCTGCATGCGACATCGCCATCGCCAAGAAGGGTACCGTGTTCTCCTTCTCGGAGGTCAAGCTGGGGATCATCCCGGCGACGATCTCGCCCTACATTCTCAACGCCATCGGCCCGCGCTGGACGCGGACGCTATTCGTGACGGCGGAGCGGTTCGAAGCGGACGTGGCTGCGAAGATCGGCCTGATCCACCATGAGGTGGAGGACGAGATGGCGATGGAAAAACTTGCAGAGCATTACGCCGACCTCGTCTATGCCGCATCGCCCGCTGCGATCGCCGACACCAAGGATCTGGTCTCCCGCGTGACCGGCGAAGTCATCGACTCGAGCCTCGGGCATTTGACCGCAAAGCGACTGGCCCATCGCCGCGTCAGTGAGCAAGGCAAGGAAGGCCTTGCGGCGTTCCTCGAGAAACGCAAACCGAACTGGTCTCGTTGAGCCCTGATCGCGGCATAGCTGCACGATGTCGCGCCGCCTCAAGATGGAAGCCTGGCTACACGCTCGTCGCGAGGCGTGGCGCGCCGCCTTCGTCCGCGGCCCGGCGACCGGCTTCCTGTTCGAGTTCATTTCGTTTGGCGTGAAGCAGGCCTGGTCGTGCCTTTTCGGCGGCCTGATGCTGGCGCTGCTTCTGGCGACCTTCCTGTATTATCCGGCGGATGCTCCGCTCGCGCGCTACGATTTTCTGACGCTCTCGGCGCTGGCGATCCAGGCCGCCATGCTGGCGACGCGGCTCGAGACGTGGGGCGAGGCGCGGGTGATCTTCGTCTTTCACGTCGTCGGAACGGCGATGGAGATCTTCAAGACCGGCGCCGGATCGTGGATCTATCCCGAGGACTCGATCCTTCGGATTGCCGGCGTGCCACTGTTCTCTGGATTCATGTATGCCGCCGTGGGTAGCTTTATCGCGCGCAGCTGGCGCATCATGGATTTCCGCTTCGTACGGTTTCCGCCGATCTGGCTGCAGGCCCTGCTGGCGGCGCTGGTCTATGTGAACTTCTTTACTCACCATTGGCTGCCGGATGTCCGGCTGGCGCTGTTCCTCGCCAGCGCGGCGATCTACGGGCCTTGCATGCTGTATTATCGGCCAGACCGGGCGGAGCGACCCATGCCGCTCCTGCTCGGCCTTGTGCTGGTTGCGCTGTTCATCTGGTTTGCGGAAAACATCGGCACGTTCGCGCAGGCGTGGGCCTATCCGGGTCAGGAAACCGGCTGGCGCGGCATGGTCTCGTTCGACAAGCTGGGCTCGTGGTATCTCCTGATGCTGATCAGCTTCGTGCTGGTGGCGGCGGTGCACCGGTAGAGCCTGTCAAGCACACGGAAGGTTCGACTTCTTCTGTTGGCGTGGTGAATGGGTTGAACTCGGGATACTGGACGGACGGTAACGGGGGCGCGGGATGAGCGGGAAGTTGAAGCGGTGGGAGCCGCAGTCACGGCCGGTCTCGTTGCGGGCGCGGTCGAGAAGGGTGAGCACGGAGCGGACGGTTACGGCGCGTGCTCCAACTGCGGGGCGGACCTTTCCGGCAAGTTCTGCCAAGCGTGCGGGCAGCCGACGCATATCCACCGTACGCTTGGCCACATGGTGGAGGAGTTTCTCCACGGCATCATCCATTTTGATACGCGGGCGTGGCGCACACTGCCGCTACTGGTCTTTCGTCCGGGTACGCTGACGCGCGAATACATCCACGGGAAGCGTGCGCGTTACATTTCACCGCTGGCGATGTTCCTGCTGGTCATCTTCTCGATGTTCGCTGTCTTTGCCTTCACCGGCGGGCAAACCTGGGCGTTGATCCGAGGTGGAGGTCGTGGAACTGGCCGAGGGTGGGGCGGCAGCGCCTGTGCATACAGCTGATGGTGCAGGCGGAGCGACGCAGGCGCATCCAGCCGACACGCACAAGGACATCTATACGCAGATACGTGAAGCTTATGAGCGGGGCGACATCAAGGTAAACACGAGCTGGGCCGGGCTCGACGAGAAGATCCGGCACAAGTTGAAAACCCCGAGCTGGCCTTCTACAAGACCAGAATGCGGCCTACAAATTCGCCTTCCTGCTGGGTGCCGATCTCGCTGCCTTTTGTGTGGTTTCTGTTCTTCTGGAAGCGCGGCGTGACGCTGTTCGACCACACAGTCTACATTCTCATTCACTCAGCTTCTGTCGCTGCTTTTTTCATCGCACTTTCGCTGCTGTCCTACATTCCGGGCATAGTAAGTCTGATCTCTCCCTGGTGGATCCTTGCCATTCCCATCCATGCCTTTTTTCCAGATGAAGGGAGAGCTACAATCTCCGGCTGGTTTTCCTCCTGTGAACGCCGGTGCTGATGCTATTTGCATTCTGAGGCTCTCCCTTTTTTCTTGTGGCGATCATTGTCGTCGGGGTGGCGGGATAGAGCGTCGATTTGCGGCAAGTGGCGCGGAAATCTGTAAGTCCCTGCCTCTGATTGTGCTTTCAACAACGCGCGGCGCAGCCTAGTTTGCCGGCCATGTTTTCATCGATCCTTATCGCCAATCGCGGCGAAATCTCCCGACGCATTATGCGAACAGCCCGCAGGCTCGGGCTGAGGACGGTCGCCGTCTACTCGGATGCGGATGCGGGCACGGCGTTTGTGCGTGAGGCGGATGACGCTGTGTGGATCGGCCCGCCGCCCGCCGCCGAAAGCTATCTGCGCGGCGAGGCGATCATCGAGGCTGCGCTGGATACCGGGGCCGAAGCGATCCACCCGGGCTATGGCTTCCTGTCGGAGAATGCCGGTTTTGCAGAAGCTGTAGCGAAGGCCGGGCTGACCTGGATCGGGCCGCCGCCGGAGGCGATCCGCGCCATGGGCCTCAAGGACGCCGCCAAGGCGCTGATGGAAAAGCACGGCGTGCCTGTGACGCCCGGCTACCATGGCGAAGACCAGAGCCTGAAGACGCTGAAAGCGGCGGCGAAGAAGATTGGCTATCCGGTGCTGATCAAGGCCGTTGCAGGCGGCGGCGGACGCGGAATGCGTCGCGTCGACAGCGACAAGGATTTCGATGCCGCCCTGACCAGCGCGCAACGCGAGGCCAAGGCGAGTTTCGGCGATGACCGCGTGCTGGTGGAGAAGTTCGTCGAAAGCCCGCGCCATATCGAAGTGCAGGTCTTTGGCGACAGCCATGGCAACTACATCCACCTATTCGAGCGGGACTGCTCGCTGCAGCGGCGGCGCCAGAAAGTCATCGAGGAGGCGCCTGCGCCGGGGATGACGGCCGAGGTCCGCGAAGCGATGACTGGCGCAGCCATCATGGCGGCGAAGGCGGTCGGCTATCGCAATGCTGGCACCATCGAGTTCATCGTGGATGGATCGGGCGCGCTGCGGCCGGACGGCTTCTGGTTCATGGAAATGAATACGCGGCTACAGGTCGAGCACCCGGTGACGGAGATGATCACGGGACTGGATCTTGTGGAACTGCAGCTGCGCGTGGCGGCAGGCGAGAAACTGCCGAAGCAGTCCGAGATCGAATTGCTGGGCCATGCGGTTGAAGCGCGGCTCTGCGCCGAAGACCCGGCGCGGGGCTTCCTTCCGTCGTCAGGACAGCTGGAGGCATTCGATCTGTCGGCCTTCACGGCGGAAGACGGCGGCCCGGCTACGCTGCGGCTCGATAGCGCGGTGGACGAAGGCGACATTGTTCCTGCGACCTATGACAGCATGATCGCCAAGGCGATCGCACATGCGCCCACACGCGATGAAGCGCTCGATGCGCTGGCGCAGGGCCTGCGTGAAGCGGAAGTGTGGCCCGTAGCCACGAATGCGGCATTGCTCGCCAACCTGCTGGACAACGATTCGTTCCGGATGGGAGAGGCGACAACCAATCTGGTCGAGGCGAACATCAACGAGCTGGCTGACCTCGATGATGCGGAGCTTGCCGAACTGCTCGTGATCGGCGCGGCGGGACTGGGGGCGATGGCGTCGGATGGTGCCGATCCATGGAGCCAGGCCGACGGATTCCGTATCAATGCGCCCGGGCGGGCGACCTTCCTGTTCGATGTGGGTGGAGAGACGCACACGGTTGTGCTGACGCCGGACGCCGGGGGCGACGCGCAGGCGATTGTCGATGGCGAGGCATTGGAGATCGAAATCGATGCAGCGCCATTGCCGGACGGCGTGCTCGTGTCGGGAGCGATTCAGGGTGTCGACGTGATGGGTGTGGTGCGCGACCTGCGCGACGGGCCGGTGGTCTTCGCGCGTGGGCGGGCGATGGCGCTGCGGCGGCCGGACTACTCCAACGCCATCGAAGGCCTGGCGGCGGGTGATGATATTCGCGCGCCGATGCCGGGCAAGATTCTTGAGGTCAAGGCCGCTGCGGGCCAGTCGGTAAAGCGTGGCGATGCGCTGGTCGTCATGGAAGCCATGAAGATGGAGCATACGCTCGCGGCGCCGCGTGATGGCGTGGTGGCGGCGGTTGATGCAACCGCCGGCGTCCAGACCGTCGAGGGCGCTGTCCTCGTCAGGCTGGAGCCGGCAGCCGAATAGGCGATCAGCTCGCCGAGAGCATCAGCTTGATGATCTCTTCCGTAATGTTGGGCTCAAGCCCTTCGGTGTGTCCCTTGTCCAGCCGGGAGATGTCGGCGACGACGCGTCCGTCCGTGCAGCCCGGATAGGTCCAGATAAGCGCCTTGCCGGGGCGGGGGTCGAGCCCCCAGACGCTATTGCGGTTTTCCTGCGGGCGCCCGTCGTAGACATAACCGGCCTTGGTATCGACCACCTCGCGCGGGGCGTTCTGCGATCCGCAGCCAAGCTTCGCTGCCCATGGCGACTTCTTCGGTACACCCGCGTCGGTGTATTCGTGTTCGCCAGCCTCATAGATGAACGAGAACGGCTTCGGCGGTAGAATGGAAGCGTCTGCAGCAAGTCCGCCCGGTCCCGCGGGCGGAGCCGCGCCGCCCGCGGGTGGCGTAGCAGGCGGCGGCGGTGGGGTTCCGCGCGGTATCGGCGCGCGAATGTCTTCCCGCTTTGATCCGAGACGTCCGCCAGACAGCGAGACCCACCCGTCGACCCGTTCCTGGAAGAAGGGATCGCTATTGATGAGACGGTTGGAGGTCTGACCGCCGAACGAATGTCCGGCAAGCCAGAACGCCTTGATGTTCTCGCGACCAAGCGCGTTTTCGACATCCTGCACAATATGATGCAGGTGTTCGTCATCGCGCTCGCCACGCCAGATGCCGCCTGGACCATAGGGCGTTGCAACAACGAGTCGGTATTTCTCCTTGAAGTCCATGATGGGGAAATAGTGGCGCTGCCAGTTGGCAATGGAGCCCCCGCCGTGGAGGTTCAACACGAAGGTGACCTTCTCGCCAGGCTTCAGATCACAGGGGTAGTCGAGATAGTAGGCGCGGTTGTCGTCGTTCCTTGGATCGGTGGCGTTGCCGGGCGCGGACGTAAGATCGCCGGGGCACGCTGTGTCAGGGCAATGCTGCGGCGGCGGGCTGGCGCAAGGCACGCCTAGCAGGGTTATGGATTCCGGCTGTGGCGCGGTCTGGCAGGCCGCGAGAGCTGCGACTGAAATTCCCGCGCACAGGCGAAGTACGGCGCTCAGCATGGTTGTATCTCCCCGATGGGCCGCACTGCCGGCGGCTTCCCTATAGATGATAGGGAAATCACGAAATCCCGGCAAGCCGTGACCAGGCAGGTCGTCCGGACAGCGGAATTCCCCTGTCCGGACAGACCTGCGGATGGACTTGCCGGTCATTTCCGAAGGAATCTGCGGCGAAGGGTGAGGAGAGATTCAATGCGGCGGATCGGATGGGGAATCGCGGCGGCGCTTGTGTCGACGCCTGTCGGGTTGGCGCAGACGCCTGCCGACAAGCGCGCCGAGGTTGTTGAGGCGCTGGCGGACGCTCTCCAGCAGGATTACGTCTATCCCGCCATCGGCAAGCAATACGCCGACGTTCTGCGGGGCAAGGCGCACGATCCTGCTTACGCCGCTGGCGACGACTTTGAATTTGCCCAACGGGTTACGGAAGACCTTGTGGCCGTGAAGGCCGACAAGCACCTGCGGTTGCTGGCGCCCTTGCCGCCAGCCGGCGCGGGAGGTCCGCGCATTATTCGCAGCGCCGGGCCCGGACCGGGGATGAAGGCGGTCGAATCTTCCGAGAAACTCACGCCTGACATTGCCTACATTCGCTTCGGCGTCTTCCCGGGCGATCCGGAAACGATGGCGGATGTCGAGCAGTTCCTTGCCGCGAACGCCGGCGTCAAGACGCTCATCGTCGACGTGCGCGGCAATCGCGGCGGCGGCATGAGCGAGATGGACCTCATGTTCTCCGACCTGTTCACATCATCCGTCGATCTCGTGCAGATGGAGACGACACAGTCGGCCGCCGCAAAACTGCCGGGGATGTTCGTGGAGGGACCGACGTTCCGCACACTTGAGGCGCCACCCGGAAGAGTGTTGCTGCAGCACTTTGTAAGCCCATCGGAACATCCGCGCCTGGCCAACACCAAACTGTATGTCCTGCAGTCCGGATTTTCCGGCTCGGCCGCAGAACACTTCCTTCTGGCGCTCAAGATATCGGGACGATCGACGCGCGTTGGTGAGACGAGTGCAGGCGCTGGGCATTTTGGTTTCTCGAAGGAGCTGCCCAACGGCTTCTCCACCTTCGTTCCTGTAGGGCGTACATTTGATCCCGCGACGGGTTGGGACTGGGAAGCCAACGGCGTGCCGCCAGACGTTGAGGTTCCTGCGGCCGAAGCCCTCGTCTGGGCGCTCAAGGACGCCGGGTTGAGCGACGCCGAAGCGCGGGCGATCGACACCCGCGTTGACTTCGTTCCGCCAAAGCCGCGGCCGGCTGGAGCTGGCCCCGTTACCGTCCGCGTTCCATCGTCGGGGTGAGGCTGCTCAACCGAAGATCAGGGGTGTGAGGAGGAAACACATCCCTGAAATGACCACGATGCCCCACACGTTTACGAGGATGCCCATCCTCGCCATCCGCGGGATGCTGACGCGCCCGGTGGCGTAGACAATCGCGTTCGGCGTCGTTGCCAGCGGCAGCATGAAGGCGCAGCTGGCCGCCATTGCCACAGGCGCTGCGAGCAGCACGGGATCCGAGCCGCTTGCGATCACCAGCCCGGCGACGATCGGCATGACCGTCGTGGCTGTTGCAACGTTGGACGTCAGCTCCGTGGCGAAAATCACGAAGGTCGCGATGACCAGGACGATCAGGAAGGTCGGCAAAGCCGTGATGCCCATCATCGACCCGCCCAGCCAGTCGGCAAGGCCCGTGCTTGAGATAGCTGTCGCCATGGATATGCCGCCGCCGAACAGAAGCAGGGCGCCCCACGGAATTCGTTCGGCTGTGCGCCAATCGAGCAGGGCGGTTCCCCTCTCGGTGCGGGATCCTGACGGAACGAGGAAAAGGGCGATCGCGCCCGCGATTGCAATCACGTGATCCGTCAAGCCGGCGAAAGGCTTCACGTCGCCGATCGTGATGTTCACAAGAAGTGCGTCGCGCGACACCCAGAAGAAGGCAACGACGGCGAAGACCAGGGCGACACGCACTTCCGGACCGCTGATGCGGCCAAGCGCTGCGAGTTCGGCGTTGACCACGTCCCGGCCAGCCTTTGCCGGATCCAGACCGTCGCGAAGATTGCCGCTGAAGCGTGTCAGCAGGAACCAGCCACCTGGGATCATCAGCAGGACAACCGGCACGCCCAGCATCATCCACTGCGTGAACGAGATCGTCGTATCCAGCAGTCGTTCGAGATTGGACACGACGATGATGTTGGTCGGCGAACCGATCAGCGTGCCAAGCCCGCCGATGGAGGCGGAGTAGGCGACGCCCAGAAGTAGCGCGACTGTGAAGGGCGCGGTTCGCGCCCGCGGCAGCGTGACCGCTGTGGCGACCGACAACGCAATCGGCGTCAGCATGATGGTCGTTGCCGTGTTTGAAATCCACATCGACAAGGCGGCCGAGGCGATCATGAAGCCGCCGATGAGGGCATGAGGACTGGAGCCCACACGCGAGACGATGGTCAGGGCGATGCGCGAATGCAGGTTCCAGCGCTCGACCGACTTGGCGATGATGAAACCGCCGAGGAGCAGCATCACTGTTCGGTCGGCATACGGGGCGGCGGCCTGCGCAATGGTCGAGACGCCGGCAATTGGCAGGAACACCATCGGCACGAGCGAGGTCGCCGGGATCGGGATCGCCTCGGAGACCCACCAGGTCACCATCAGGGCGACCATTGAGACCACGAGCCAGGCTTGGGGGCTGAGCCCCTCGGGCCGGGGCAGCAGCTGAATGACGATGGCCAGGATGACGCCCAGGAAGATCCAGCGGGGCTTGAAGGGCTCAGCGGGTCCTTCGGCCCCGGGCTCTGCGGTATCCGTCATCTGTCCTCCCGTTGAGCCCGCTGGCTTTTTCCGCAGCGATCCTCTCGCCCCGACATAGCGGATGGTTCAACGCATGCTCCACCCGCCCGGGTTAAAACCCGCGTTATCCGGGCCCCGGCGTAGGTTACCTGCCGCTCGGACCGGAAAAGGCAGAATAATGCTCAAATGGCTGCCCGGCGGCCAACCGCATTGCGCGCGTTGACGTGCGAGCAGGCTCCGCGTAGAAGCTCGGCCCCATGCAACGTTCGTTTTTCAAGCGCTACTGGAAGACCATTGCCCGTGCGGGGCGAATGGCGCGCTTGGCTGTAACGAACTAGCCGAAGCAAGCCGATAGCCCCGCCGGAACCGGCCGGGGCTTTTTCATGCCCCGGTCTCCCGGCCAACAGGAGACGACCTCGTGACCCAGGCAGTAGAGACCGCAGAGCGAAGCGCCCGTGCAGGCGTCGGCGCGAAGACGGTCGCCGTCGTTGGCGCGACGGGCGCTGTCGGCGCGGAAATGCTGCGCTGTCTGGAACAGTCCAGCTTTCCGACCGGATCGCTGAAAGCCTTCGCCTCAGAGCGCTCCGCCGGCAAGCGTTTCAAGTTTCTCGGCAATGAAGTCGAAATGCAGGTGCTGACGGATGACGCCTTCGTCGGCTGCGACGTTGTTCTGTTTGCCTCAGAGACTGACATCTCGAAGACATACGTTCCAATGGCTGTGAAAGCCGGGGCCTACGCCATCGACAACTCGTCGGCCTTCCGGATGGACGCATCGGTGCCACTGGTGGTGCCCGAGGTGAATGGCGACCTGATCACGCCGTCGCAGAAAATCTATGCCAACCCCAACTGCGTCGCCGCCATCATGGTGATGGCGCTGTGGCCGTTGCACAAGGCGGGCAAGCTGACGCGTGTAATCGCGGCCACCTATCAGTCGGCCTCCGGCGCCGGCCGGCCCGCAATGGACGAGCTGGAAGAGTCGACGCGCGCCTATCTGCGCGGGGAACACTACGAACCGAAGGTGCTGCCGCATCCTTACGCGTTCAACCTGTTCAGCCACAACACGACGATCGGCCCGGACGGCTACAATAGCGAGGAGACGAAGGTCGTCGCTGAGCTGCGCAAGATCATGGGCCTGCCCGATCTGCGTGTCGGCGTAACCTGCGTGCGCGTGCCGGTGCTGCGTGCGCACTCCATGGCCGTGACAGTAGAATTTGCCGACAAGGTGTCGGTCGATCAGGCGCGCGCCGTGCTGGCGAAAGCGCCGGGCGTGCGGGTCGTGGATGACCGCGAGAAAAACCACTTCCCGATGCCGATCGAGTCGGGCGGGCAGAACGACGTGCTCGTGGGCCGCATCCGCGAGGATATCTCGGATCCCACGGGCCATTCCCTGGCGATATTCCTGTCCGGCGACCAGCTGCTCAAGGGCGCGGCCCTGAATGCGGTGCAGATCGCTGAATGTCTAGCCTAGCGTGTTGAAGATAGAGCGTGTGTGATGAGCAGTGACCGGATTGACGCAGGCTTCGGCGACGTTCTCGATGACGCCGGAACCCTTGGAGGCGGCATGAGCCCTTCGGATGGTGCGAGCGGCGCAATCGACGGATGGTTGCCGTCATCCTGGCGGAAGAAGCCGGCGCTGCACATTCCGGCGGATTATCCCGACCCCGCCAAGTTGGCCGCGGTGGAGCAGCAGCTGTCCACCTATCCGCCACTGGTGTTCGCCGGTGAGGCCCGCACGCTGACGGAGCGTCTGGGTGAAGTGGCCGAGGGCAAGGCTTTCCTGCTGCAGGGCGGGGATTGCGCCGAGAGCTTCAAGGAATTCCACCCCAACAATATCCGCGACACCTTCCGTCTGATCCTGCAGATGGCGGTCGTGCTGACTTTCGCGGGCAAGAAGTCTGTCGTGAAGGTCGGACGCATCGCCGGGCAGTTCGCCAAGCCGCGCTCGGCCCCGACCGAGACGATTGATGGCGTGACGCTGCCGTCCTATCGCGGCGACAATATAAATGGCATGGAGTTCACGCCCGAGGCGCGGATGCCCGATCCGCAGCGCCTGCTGCAGGCGTATGCCCAGTCGGCGGCGACATTGAACCTGCTGCGCGCCTTTGCGCAGGGCGGCTATGCCAGCCTGACGAACATCCATCGTTGGATGCTGGGGTTTGTGGAGCGTTCGCCCACCGCAGACCGCTACAAGGCAATGGCGGCGCGGATTACGGACGCGATGGAGTTCATGGAGTCCTGCGGCATCACGCCGGAAACGACGCCGGCGCTCAAGCAGACAGACTTCTATACGAGCCACGAAGCACTGCTGCTCGGCTACGAGCAGGCGATGACGCGGGAAGACTCGACGCGTCCCGGCGAGTTCTACGACACATCGGCCCACATGATCTGGATCGGCGACCGCACGCGGCAGCCGGATGGCGCGCATGTCGAGTTCTGTCGCGGCGTACGCAATCCGATCGGGATGAAGTGCGGACCGTCGCTGGCGCCGGATGATCTGATCAGCCTGATCGACATCCTCAATCCGGACAACATTCCGGGCCGCCTGACTCTGATTGCACGCTTTGGCTCGGACAAGGTTGCTGCTGGTCTGCCGAAGCTTGTGCGCGCGGTGCAGAAGGAAGGCCGCAAGGTCGTATGGTCGTCCGACCCCATGCACGGCAATGTCGAGAAGACGGACTCGGGTTACAAGACGCGCCCGTTCGAGCGCATCCTGACCGAGGTGAAGCAGTTCATAGATGTGGTGGAAGCCGAAGGCGCTCATGCAGGCGGCGTGCATCTGGAGATGACAGGTCAGGACGTCACCGAATGCACGGGCGGCGGACGGCAGATTTCGGCGACCGACCTGCAGGATCGCTATCACACGCATTGCGATCCGCGTCTCAACAACGAGCAGGCGCTGGAGTTGGCCTTCCTTCTCGCAGAGAAGCTGGCCGCGAAGCGCTAGCGCTTCAATCCGCCGCTGCGAAACGGATAGGGAAACATTTCCTTCGACCTTGCGTGTCGCCGGAAACGTATCGCTGACGAATCCGGCGGATCGTCGTATCGTGTCTGATCAACACGAGGACGAGGCGATGAAGCTGTTCGCGTTCCTTCCTGTTCCATTGCTCGCGATTGCGGCCTGCGAGGAGGCCCCGCCCGCGCCGACGCTGAAACAGGTCCCTGCGGCTTATGTGGGGACGTGGGATACGAGCCAGGCAGACTGCGCGGCAGGCGGCGGGCCGCAGGCAATCACGGTCGCCGCCAGCGAGATCATTTTTCCTGATAGCCGGCTGGACGTTACCGGCGTTGCGCCTGATGGCGATACAGCCGCTCGCATCGATGGCCACTTCACGACGTCGCAAGCTGACTGGAACGGTTCGGTAAGGCTGGAACTGGCCGAGGCGGGAAGGGTTCTCAACGCTGTAACGGGTTCTGCTGTCGTGCCGCGGGTGAAATGTCCGTAGGACGATGCGTGCGCGCATGGACTCCGGTCGCGACGCTGCTTATCCCGAAAGCCAACCGGAACAGGGAGCGGCGCATATGAACCGTATCGTTGCAGGCGTCGTGGCCGCCGTTGTCCTGTCTGGGTGCGCCACGGTTCCGCAGACGCCGCAGGAAAAGATCCTCGGCGTCTGGACCTGCTCGGTCGTTATGGGCGGCCTCGAAGGCATGTCCACCATGACCTACATGCCGGATGGCACGGCGACGGGTCCGGTGACTTTCGTGGGCGAGACTGATGGCGTCGAGATCGATCTGTCCGGCAATGTGAAGTCGACGTGGCAGTTCCTGGACGATGGCAGGCTCAGCGAAACGGTGAGGGAATTCTCTGTTACGACTGCGAAATTCGACGGCGACGTAATGGGGCCGGACCTGATCGCATCCATGATCCAGCCGATGATCGCAGCGGGAATCCAGGGGCAGGAGGCTGTGACTGACGTTACGTTCGACGGCCCGACCATGACAATGTCGGCGCAGGACGCCGAACCGACGATCTGCAAGCGCTAAGACCTGCTGCGTGCGGATCGCGCGCCACACAACTCCATTACTTCGTGCCTAGATGCGACGGACGGGCTTGCCATATTGTCGCAGATCGTGGACAAGCCGCTTCCCACTGGCTTTTGAGGAGGGGAATCGCATGAATTCAGCCGTCCCCACTTCAGTTGCTGGCGTCGTCTGCGCAGATCGCGACCGCTAGCCCGCCACCGCTGGTCCCGCGTCAAGGGACATCCCAGATATCCGACGACTTGTGAGGCGCGCCGTGAGAACGCGCCAGGAGAAGACTGAATGACGTCCGCACGTTTGCCTGCCTGGGCGCGGCCCAGGGAAATTCTCGATCTGACGCGGCTTGCCGTGCCGGTTGCGATGTCGCGCGCCTCCTTCATGCTGATGGGGCTGACCGATGCCGTCGTTCTGGCGCAGCACGCGCCGGGACAGCTGCCGCTTGTGCTCAATGGCTGGCTGCCCAGCGGCGTCACCATGGGGTTCGGCATGGGGCTCATGCTGGGCGTCTCCGTGATCTCGGCGGAACTGAGCGGCTCGGGCAAGGCGAGCGAGACCGGCCGCATCCTGCGCCGCGGCCTGTGGGTGGGCGCGGTCTATGGCCTGCTCGCGACGCTTCTTGTGTGGTCGTTGGCCGAGCCGCTGGTCCGCGCGCTTGGGTTCAGCGAGCCTTTGGTCCGCCCCATCACGCAGACCACGCAGATCCTCGCGCTTGGCACGGTCGGGCACATGCTTGGCATGGCCTGCTCGATGTATCTTGAGGCCCTGCGCAAGCCGAACCTCGTCACGGCCGTGTCGATGGCGGCGGTTGTGCTCAATCTAACACTCGACCTGATGCTGGTGCCGCAATACGGCGCTGCGGGCGTCGCCTGGGCGACGACCGGTTCGCGCATCTTCATGATGTTGTCGTTCCTCGTGATCATCGCTTTCGTGACGCCGGCCTACAAAGCGGCTCCGCCGGGCCCCGAGGGTGAATTCCTGCGCCAGAACCGCGTGGGTATCGGCACGGGCATTGCCAACGCCGCCGAATGGGGGGCCTTCAACCTGACGTTCGTCATCGCGACGCTGGTGTCGATCGACGCCGGCACGATCTACGGCCTGACCGTGCAGATGATGGGCGTGATCTTCATGATCTACATGGGCATGGGCACGGCCACCAGCGTGCGTGTCGCCGAACGCTATGGTCGGCGCGACATGACTGGCGTGCGGGAGGCTTCGCGGCTCGGCGTCGTCGCCTCGCTCGTGATCGGGCTTGTGCTGGCGGCCATTCTTGTTCTGCTGCGCGATGTGGTGGCTGTCTGGCTGTTGACGGGTCCGGAGGCGCAGACCGGCGGCGTTGATCACGCAGCCAGCCTGATGCCGACGCTGGCGCTGATGCTGGCCTTTGCGGCCGGCGTGACGCTGTTTGATGGCCTGCAGGCGGTGGGCGCCATGGCGCTGCGCGCGCAGGGCGTTGTGTGGCTGCCGACCATCATCCATGTCGGCAGCTATATCGGGCTGATGCTGCCGCTCTGCATCTGGCTGGCCTTTGGGCCCCAGAGCGTTCCAGGCGGTATGGGCCTGGGCGTGTGGGGCGTGTTCATCGGCATCACCATCGCATCCGTCGCCGCCGGCCTGGGGCAGGTGATCGCGCTGGAGTTCAAGTCATCCCGCGGCGCCATACGCGTGCAGCCCGTGCCGGCGGTCTAGGACCCCTGCTATTTGAGGTCCTTCATCGCCTGCGCCGCCTTGAAGGTGACTGCGGTGCGCGCAGGAATGCGGATGGTCGCGCCGGTCGCAGGATTGCGGCCGTCGCGCGCCGCCCGCGTCTTGGCGACGAAACTGCCAAAGCCTGAGATCGTCACCGTCTCCTGACTGCGCAGCGCAGAGATCATCGTGTCGAAGACCGCGTCGACAAGGCGGGTGGCCTCCGCTTGTTTGACGCCGGTTGTGTCCGCAATCGTCTTGATGAGGTCGGACTTGTTCATGGGTTGGTCCCTCCCGTGCTGAGGCATTGAATGCCTTCGTGTGTGGCCCAATGAGGCTGCCACCAGCACGATTCTTCAATCCTGACGTTGAGGGAACGGGGGCAGATTCCGGAGATTATATCCCCAGAATCCAGCCTTCCTCGGACGTCACCGCACCCTTTTGGGGGTCGGTGAGTTTGGCTTCGCCTGCGAAGAGAGCGCCCAGCTTTCCGTTTGCGTCACGGTCAGCAAGGGCCTCGCAGAGCGTGCGGACCTGCGCTTCATCGCGGATTTCGCTGGCCTGCTGGTTGGTCGAACTCAGCGTGGTCAGCACTTCAGCGACGACGACGCGCGTGTCGCCGAGTCCTCCCGCGTCCAGCTTCGCGAGCGGCAGATCGAACGGCCATACCTTGAGCGACGGGAAATTCTCACGCAGCCGCTCGATGGCCGGAATGCCGGTCATGGTCTGGCCGCCGATGGCGCCCGCATACGCAATCTTCCAGACCGGCTGGGGCCGGGCTTTCTTGGCGTCCATCGCAACCGTCTCGACGATGCGGAATTCGCCAATGTCCTTCGGTCCGTGCTCGCGCGTCTTCTTCACGGACAACGTGGTCAGTTCGTCCTTCTTGGAGCAGCCCCAGAACGGGAACGGTCCTTCGGAGATGAGGCGGTTCATCCGCGCCGCCAGGGCGAAGCGGTTGTTCGAGTTGTCCGGCTTGTCCTTCATTTCCTTGAGCAGGAAGTCGCGGATCGCCCGCCACGGCTCGCCTTTCAACTTCAGCGCTTCGGACGTGCCGGCCGGAAAGCCGAGCGGGAAATCAACGCCCACAAGGACGCGATCGCCGCGCTTCAGGCAGCGGGCCAGAAGGTCCGAGAGTTCTTCCATCGCCTTGGCGCGCGTCGGCGGATTCGTGGCCTTGAAAGCCAGCTTCAGGCGCGAGTCCGGCGTCATCGCGCCGATCCAGATGGAATCGGCGCCGGTGGCAGGCTTGGAGGCGGCGCTCCAGTCCACCATCACATAGCTGTCGAACAGGCGGGCCATAGACGTATTTCTTTCTGACATGCGACCGCGTTCAGCGCGGCAGGAACTCGTTACGGGATTTGCGGCGGGACCTGCGGGGCCCTGGACCAATATAGGAGGCTAGCCGGGAATATCGATCATGTTGCCGGTTTCTCCTCAGCGACGGGGTGCGAGGGAGTATCCCTGCCAATCCGCCGACATCACAGCACGTAACCGATTTGGCCTTCGTAAATCCAGCTAAACATCGCGCCTTGCTTCGGCAGGGCGATTCTGCACCCGAAAGGCTCCGGGACTCCGCCTCACAGGATGTTACCGATCACATCACGAACAGTGAAATTGCCGCAGCATGGCATTCGTGAGCGTGGTTGGAATTATTATATTAAAACAACAGATTACGGATTGAAAGATACCGTAACCAAGCTTGATGGGTCGGCTCATTGTGCAGCCGCGTTGTTCGCGTATCTGCTCGGATCACGCCGAAGGGTGGCGGAGGGTGAGTACAGTGAAGCGTATCGAAACTTCGGCCAGAACGGCCACTGTCGTCGGAAGCCATCAGGGCAAGGTCCGGGTGGGCGTGGTCGGCGCGGGCGTTTTCGGCGGGTATCACTCCCAGAAGTTCGCCGCCAGCGAGCACGCCGAGTTTGTCGGCATTTTCGATCTCAATACGGAAGCGGCCGGACGGCAGATCGCCAAGATCGGCAAGGGCGAGGTCTATGCGTCGTTTGATGCGCTGGCCGATGTCTGCGACGCGCTTGTCATCGCGACGCCCGCTTCGTCTCACGCCACGCTGACGCGCAAGGCGCTCGAAGCCGGCAAGCATGCCCTCGTCGAAAAGCCGCTGGCGCTGACCGGCGCTGAAGCGCGTGCGCTCGCCAAGCTGGCGCTGGACCGCGATCTCGTTCTGTCCGTCGGCCACCAGGAACGTCTGGTGTTCGAAGCCATGGGCCTGTTCGGCACGGGCGAGCGTCCCAAGCGCGTCGAAGCGGTCCGCAATGGCCCTGCTTCGCCGGAAGGCCGCTGCGAGGATGTCAGCGTCGTGTTCGACCTGATGATCCACGATCTGGACCTCACGGCCGAACTCTTCGGCGGCGACGTGCGTGGCGCCGATGGCGCTGGTCACTCGGCTCACACCCGCCTTCTGGATCATGCCGCGGCGGAGCTGATGTTCGCCGGCGGCGGTCATGCGCGTCTGACGGCGTCTCGGTGCGCCGAGAAGCGCGAGCGCTGGATGCGGATCGAGTATGCTTCGGGCACGGTTGAGATCGATTTCCTCACACGCTCGGTGAAGAACACCACGGCGTTTGATATTCGCGCTGATGTTTCCGCCATCCTGCCGGATCCGCTGAAGGCTGCGGATGAGGCGTTCCTCGCCGCCATTCAGGGCCGCGCCGCTCCCGTGATTACGGGCGGTGTTGGCGCGCGCGCCGCTGCGATGGCCGAGATGGTCGAAGGCTGCGCGCTGGCCGTTACGGTCGCCGCCTAGCCGCTGCAAGCAACAGAATTGAACGGACAGGAGCGCCCCTCGGCGCTCCTGTTTGGTTTGGCGTTCAGGGCGCAGCCTGGATAAGCCGCGACCGCGCTTTCTCGGCGCCGATCAGCATCAGCATGCGATCCATCTCGGGGCCATGTTCCTGATCCGTCAGGACACGCCGAAGCGGCTGGTAGAGCTGTTTGCCCTTGCGGCCCGTCTTGGCCTTCACAGCCTCGCTCCAGTCCTTCCAGGTGGATGGCGTCACCTCACCCGCGGGGAACAACTTTGCAGCTTCACCGATGAAGGCCTGATCCTCAGCGCTGAGGTCAGGTCCCGTCAGGCCGCCGCCATAAACGACCGTGAGCCAGACGGCCGCGTCCGAAACGGTCGTCAGGTTACCCCGGACCGCCTCCCAGAATTCCGGCGTGGCTTGGTCGCCATAGGCGAGCTTCGCCAGACGGGGCTGGACGTCGGCGAACGCCTTGGCGTGCACGATCTGGGCGTTGACGCCATTGAGCTCGTTCTCGTCGAAGCGCGCCGGCGCCCGGCCCATCTTGGAGAAAGAGAACGCCAGCGCCAGCTGCTGCAGGCTTTCGCGCGGCTCGACCGGATCGGACGTGCCCAGCTTGGCGAGCAGGGACAGGATCGCCATCGGCTCGAACCCGCCATTGCGCAATTCCTGCGCCGATAGCGAGCCAAGGCGTTTGGACAGGCCCTGGCCGTCTGCGCCGATCAGCAGCGGCATGTGCGCCATCTCCGGCGGCTTGGCGCCGAAGGCGAGGAAGATCTCGATCTGTGCGCCGGAATTGGTGACGTGATCCTCACCGCGGATCACGTGCGTGATGCCTGCGTCGATGTCGTCCACGACCGACGGCATGGTGTAGAGGAAGGAGCCATCCTCCCGGATGAGCACCGGGTCCGACACTGATGATGTGTCGATCGACTGCTGGCCGCGCACGAGATCGACCCATTCGGCGCGTCCGCCGGAAAGCTTGAAGCGCCAGTGCGGATTACGGCCTTGCGCCTCCAGTTCTTTGCGCTGGGCGTCTGTGAGTTCGAGTGCAGCGCGGTCATAGACCGGGGGCTTACCGCGGCTGAGCGCAATCTTCTTGCGGCGCTCAAGTTCCTCGGGCGTCTCGTAGCAGGGGTAGAGCAGGCCCTTGGCTTTCAGCTCTTCAGCCGCCGCAGCATAACGGGCGAATTTCTCGGACTGCTTGAACGTCTCGTCCCACTCAAGACCCAGCCAGGTGAGGTCTTCGCGGATTGCGTCCTCGTTCTCCTTCGTGGAGCGCTCAAGGTCGGTGTCGTCGATCCGCAGCACGAAAATGCCGTTCTGGCCCTTTGCGTACAGCCAGTTGGCCAAAGCGGTGCGGATATTTCCGACGTGCAGCTTGCCCGTGGGCGAAGGCGCAAAGCGGACTTTGACGGTCATGGTGTGGTTTCCGGGCTGTTTTCCGGGTTTCGGAGAGTGGGGGATGCATGTACCCATCCGGCCCCGCTTGGCAAGCGAGCCGGTCAGAATGCGTATTCGAGATATTAGCCGAACGCCGCTTGGTTCAGAGCCATCAGGTTGGAGGCCAGTTCGGCGTCGAACTGGCGGGCGCCGTAATCGATCGTGAACGAGGCCAGGCGCGACAGCAGGTCCACGCCGACAATCATCGCAGGCTCATCGGTAAGTTCCCAGAGATTGAAGATCGGCGCATCGGCGATGACCGCGCCGGACCCTTCCACGCTGAATGCACGCACATCCACGGGCGGAAGCTGGATGAACTCGCCGAGTATGCGATGGCCTGTCACTCCGGTAATACGGGTTCTGGGGATCCGCTGCTGGCGCGGATAGGACTGCGCCAGGGCCTCGCCCAACGCCGGGTTGGCGATGCAATAGTCGGCCCCCGTATCGAGCATCAGCTTGGCCGGAATCTTTCCGACGCGCCCGTCCACCTCTGCAAGCGTCCCGTTGCGTAGCCGGATGTTTCCGCGTGACGCGATGCGTGTCTGACGGCGGCTCGGTTCGATGCGAACGGTCTTGTCGCGAATGGCGAAGACCAGCCGTTTGCCGGCGAACACGTCGGCTCCAAGGATTCCATCGCCGCGCGCCAGTCCGTCATCGGACAGGATCGCGATGCGGATATCCTTGCGCGTAACAGCGCCGGTCTGAAGTTCGTCGACGATGGTGTATGGCTTGACGGCGGTGCCGGTTGCGCCAGCGACCGTGAGGTTTCCGGCGCTCTCAATTCCCAGCGCCAAAGCAACGCGCTCGGCCATCACGGTGGCGGTCGATCCGGTATCGACCATGAAGGAAAACGGTCCCTGACCGTTGAGCTTCACTGCCGCTGTCGGCCTGCCATACGTGTCCGTCCACGTGTCGAGCGTTATGGCGACTTCAGGTTCTTCGTCGGGCGTCAGAAGCGAGCCTGTTGGCGGCGCAGTTCTCTGCGCAAAAGCCGGTAATGCGGATGCAACCGGCGCAGCGCCCAGCAGGCCAGCCAAGGCGGCCCTGCGGCTGAAATCCTTCATGGGCGTCCTCCCGCCCGCCGCTATTGCTGCGGCTCTATGGGCGGGAGCATGATCCTCGTCGGCGTCCTCCGCAAGCGCGGTGACCGCCATCCGCTGCGTAATCCCGGCTACATTCCCGGCAGGCAGGCGAGCAGCAGCAGGATGATGCCGACCAGCGCCACGGTCCACGCCAGCGTGCGCGCCACCGGAATTCCCAAGGCGTAGATCGGAAGGAAGGCGACGCGGCCCCAGAAATAGAGCTGGGCGCCAAGCGGTGCGAGGCCGCTTTGATGTCCGCTATGCGCTTCCAGGAAGATCAGCGCTGCGAAGATAGGGAATGTCTCCAGAAAATTCCGCCAGGCCCGGTCCAGCCGGCTGCCGATGGCGTTGATCGTGGGCGGGGGATCGTCACGTGGACCAAGCGCCCACGGCATCCCGCGCTGTCCGACCGAAGGCAGGACGGCAGCGATCAGATAGACAAGTCCAAGCGCGATGCTCGCCCAGAGCATCGTCATCTGTGTTGAACCAAGGTCCGGCATGTTCCTCCCCCTTGTTGAGGTGGAGGCAGGCTACGCCACAGTGCGGGCGGCGCAATCGGCGCCGCAACGTCAGCTATTTGACGCGTGTGATCGATTTGATGGCGAGCGGCGGTAGGCCCGATTTCTCCGAGATCGCGCGGTCCTGCGTCTCGATGGCCTCGCGAATGGCGCCTTCCTTGTCGAACGGATCGTCCAGCGCCTCGGCCGGAACCTTGCGGTTCGACTTCTGCGAGCCGTCCTCATAGACCACGTTGAACAACACGAATTCGGTGCGCGCCGTCGGTTTCTTCGCCATCGGGGTTCTCCGCTGTCTGGCCGGCCTGACGCGTCGGGAGGTGCGCGACCGGGCCGGGGCCTATCACGGATTCGGCGAAACGAGCGACGGCAAATGGCCGCTCCCGGCGCGACGCCGGGAGCGGCGTTTGGTATCAGGCCAGTTCGGCGATGAGTTTTTCGAGGCGTTCGTAACCCATCTCCATGCCGTCGGTCATGCCGGTGGAGACTGCCGCGTCGCGGATGTCCTTGCTGGCGAATGTCATCACCATTTCAAGGGTTGTAACGCCGTTTTGCTCCGTGAAGCGGGTTTCGATGATAGCAGGCTGGCTGGCGTCCATCGCGCCGCCAATGTCGCCGGGATCATAGGTCTCTTCGTGGACCAGACGCGCGGGTGCGTCGACTTCACGGAACTTGCCGAAGAAGCCGAATTCCTGGCCGCCTTCATTCGAACGCCAGCGCCAGCGATACGCGCCGCCGGGGCGAACATCCATCTCGCACACCGGCATCGACCAGCCGGGCGGGCCGAGCATCCAGCGCGTCACCAGCTTGGGATCGGTGTGAGCCTGCCACACCAACTCGCGCGGCGCCGCGAAGTCGCGTGTGACGCGCACCTGTGTATCGCTTGGCAGCGAGACCTGCGCCTTTTCCATCGTCCTTACCATCTCAGCCTCCTTGCTGCTCGACGAGGATCGCGTCGAGACTCTTGTAGCTAATCTCCATGCCGTCAGTCATGCCGGTGGAGACGGCGGCGTCGCGCGCTGCTTTCGAACCGTAGTCCAGCAGCACGACCACAGTGGTGACACCCTTCGTCTCCGTGAAGGTGGAGCGGTTCAGCGATGGATTGTTGACCGGCATGGCGCCGGTGATGTCGCCAGAGTCGCCGGGGTCGAAGTATTCCTCTTGCATCATCGTCACTGGCGCATCGACTTCCTTGAACTCGCCGAAGAAGCCGAACCCGGCGCCGGTCTCGTCGGAGCGCCATCGCCAGCGATACTTGCCGCCGGGGCGGACATCCATCTCGCACACGGGCATCGACCAGCCGGGCATGCCGCTCATCCAGCGCTGGATCAACGCAGGGATCGTGTGCGCATCCCAGACGAGTTGCCGTGGCGCGGCTAAGTCACGCGTGATGCGCACCTCGGTGTCGGTCGGCAGGGAGACCTGTGCAGTCTTGTTGAGCCGTGTGGCGGGCATGCGAATTCCCTTCCTTCCTGCCGGGGATATGCGGGCGCTAGTGACGTTTGCGTTTCGATTTGGGAGGCGCGGCCTGCATATGAACGAGCAGTTCGTCGAGGGCGCTGTACCGGCGTTCCCATAGCTGACGGTAATTCTCGAGCCACGTGTTGGCCTCGGCCAGCGGCGCCGCCTCGATACGGCGCGGGCGCCGTTGTCCGGATTCGGTGGTGATGATGAGGCCCGCGCGTTCGAGCACTTTGAGGTGCTTCGAAATCGCCGGCTGACTCATTGCGAAGGGCTCGGTGAGTTCTGCGACCGTGGCCTCGCCTTGGGCGAGACGGGCGAGGATGGCGCGGCGCGTGGGGTCCGCCAGAGCGGTGAAGGTGGCGTCGAGGCGTTGGATCTGCGTCATAAGGGAATATCCATAACCGTACGGTTATAATAACCAGACAGTTATGGATGGCAAGGGGCTTCGACCAGAAATCTGGTGGAAGCCTCTACGCGCGTTTCAGGGACGCCGCGGCCGCTGTTTCGGGGAGATGGACTGGATGACGACGTCGCCCTTGGCGCGCGGCTTCAGCACCCAGCCTGCCTGCAGAACCGCAGCAGTAATCAGCTCATCGACCGCGGGGTCGCCGAGCGTTTCGATACCCTTGAGGCGGATCGAACGAACCCGGGAGCCCTTGCCCTCCAGAAGACCATCAGGGTCAGGGAGCGTCGCGCCAAAAAGGAAGAAGAGCGTGACCCAGCGCGGATAGAGCGCAATCGACATCGGTGTGGTTGACGGCTTGGCGTCAGGACCAAAGCCGACCGCCAGCGCGTTATAGTTATCATAGACCAGACAGATTGCGCCCGGCAGGCGTTTTCTCATGTGCGATATCGCCAGATGCCCGAGTTTTTCGATCTCGGGCGAATACTTTTTCAGGAACTTTTCCAGATGCTGCTGGGCAGTTGTCATGGCGTCAGGCTATTCTCATATCGTTCGTCCGCATGCGGCGGGAACCGTCTGAACCGCCGGGTGTTGAGCACTTGACGTGATCGGCGCCCCCGGAGGCGGAGAGGTCCATGACGAGAATGCGGACGTACGCGGCGAACAACAACGGTGCGGCCGACCATTTGGCCGGCAGGGTGGCGGAAAGCATGAACGACTTCAGTGATCGCGCCAAGCGCGCAATGACCGGCGCGGGCGATATGGCCAGCGACGTGGCTAACAATGCCGTGCGTAGCAGCCGCGCGGCGACCAAATTCGTCGTCAAGGAAGTACGTGAACATCCTCTGCGGACGCTGGCGATCGGGGCCGCGGTCGGCCTCGTCGTGGCGGCTGTCCTCATGCTGCGCAACCGCAGCCACGACGAAGACTAGGCTTCTTCAGGCGGCAATCCGAGACGTCGAGGCGAGTGCGACCGCCTCGGCGACTTTAATGCCGTCGATGGCCGCGGAAAGGATTCCTGCCGGCATAGCCTGCGCCTTCGCCTGCCGGATAAAGGCCTTTCACGTTGAGCGACTGGAGGTCCTCGCCGCGTGTGATGCGCACGGGCGAGGATGTGCGCGTTTCCACGCCCGTCATCACCGCATCCTCCATCGAGAAGCCGTTGATCTGGCGGCCGAACGCCTGCAGCGCTTCGCGCATGGCGAAAACCGCATAGTCTGGCAGGCACAGCGACAGGTCGGTCGGCGTGACGCCCGGCTTGTAGGACGGAATGACGGATCCAAGCGCGGTCGATGGTCGTCCGGCGAGGAAATCGCCGACAAGCTGGCAGGGGGCGTTCCAGTTCGAACCGCCGGCGATAAACGCCTTCTCTTCCCAGTGGCGCTGGAAGGCGATTCCGGCGAGCGGATCGGCTTTTGCGTCGCCGGGAAAGTCATCCGGCGTGACGCCGACAACGATGCCGGCATTCGCGTTGCGCTCGCGCCGCGAATACTGGCTCATGCCATTGGTGACGAGGCGGCCTTCTTCGGAGGCTGCCGCCACCACCGTTCCGCCCGGGCACATGCAGAAGGAATAGACGCTGCGGTCGTTCGAGGCGTGATGGGCCAGCTTGTAGTCGGCGGCGCCAAGAATGGGATGGCCGGCGTTCTTCTCTCCGAAGCGCGCACAATCGATGATCGACTGCGGGTGCTCGATACGGACGCCGATCGAGAAGGGCTTGGGCTCGAGGAAGACACCGCGCTGGTGAAGCATCGCGACCGTGTCGCGCGCGGAGTGACCGAGAGCGATCACGACATGATCGGTTTCAATGGTCTCGCCATTGGCGAGCGCAACGCCGGCGACGTATTTCTCGCCGCGATGATCGCGCAGGAGAAGATCGGCGACCTGATGCTCGAAGCGGATCTCGCCGCCCATGGCGATGATCTTGGCGCGCATGTGCTCGATCATCGAGACGAGGCGGAAGGTGCCGATGTGGGGCTTGGAAACGTAGAGAATTTCCTCTGGCGCGCCGGCCTCGGCGAATTCGGTCAGGACCTTGCGGCCGAGATGGCGGGGATCGCGCACCTGCGAATAGAGTTTGCCGTCCGAGAATGTTCCCGCGCCGCCTTCGCCGAACTGGGCGTTGGAGGCGGGATTGAGCTCCGCCTTGCGCCAGAATCTGAACGTGTCGACCGTACGCTCGCGGACGATCTTGCCGCGTTCGAGGATGATCGGATTGAAGCCCATCTCCGCAAGGATGAGGCCGGCGAAGAGCCCGCACGGCCCCATGCCGACGACGACGGGCCGCCGGACGCCCGGCGGGGCCTTGGCGGGAGACGTGTAGCTGAGGTCGGGCGAATGCGAGATGTGCCTGTCCTTGGCGAGCCGCTTGAGGACAGCCGGCTCATCCTTCAGGACGCAATCGACGCTGTAGATGAGCTGGATCGCCGACTTCTTCCGCGCGTCATAGGCGCGCTTGTAGATGCTGAATGAAACCAGCGATGCGTCCGGAATGGAGAGGCGCTTGATGATCGCCTGGCGGAGGGCCGGCTCGGGATGATCGAGCGGCAGTTTCAGTTCCTGGATGCGAAGCATCGCGATGTCCTCATGGAGGGCGGCACAACGCACGCCAGACCATGGGCGGGGCTTATAGGAGGAGTTGAGAGATTGGGGAAGCGCAGAGAGCAGGACCTCGTGGTTCGACAGGCTCACCATGAGGCCTACGACAGGTGCGAAAGCGCCTCATCCTGAGCCTGTCGAAGGACAGGGCGCGTGCTCAAGCTGTGTCAGTCCTCCAGCAACCCTACCAACCGTTCGCGGGCGTCAAGGAAATCCTCGCGGAACTGCTGCACGACCTGCGCGCAGGACATCGTCTGGTTCATCAGGCCGACGCCTTGCCCAACCCAATAGGTGGCCAGTTGGCTTGCGCCTTCGTGGCCGATCTCCGCCAGCTTGTTGACGCGACGCAGGGCCGGCTCGGAAACGAAGGACTGCAGCGGCATGGGAAGCGGCGTTGGCGCGTCCTTCTGCTCCCATGCATCGGTCCAGGGCGAGCGCAGTTGGCGCGAATGCTTGCCCGTGCGCGAGCGCGAGCGGACCGTATCGCGGGAGGAAGCCGCTAGCATCTTCTGCTTGATCGTCGGGCTGGTTTCGGCTTCAGCGGTTGTGAGCCAGACCGAGCCGCACCAAGCGCCATCCGCGCCCATCGCCATGGCAGCGGCCATCTGCTCGCCCGTGACGATGCCGCCGGCCGCGAGAATGGGCGTATCGGCGCCCATGGCCTTGAGGGCGCGGCGTACTTCCGGGATCAGCACCAGCGTAGACACCTCGCCGCAATGGCCGCCGGCTTCACCGCCCGCCACGACGAGAATATCGACGCCCGCCTGCACCTGCGCGACGGCATGCTCCTTCGCGCCGACGAGTGCGGCGACCGGAACGCTATGGCGCTTGCCCATCTCCAGCATCACGGGAGGCGGCACGCCCAGCGCATTGGCGACCAGGCGGATCGGAAACTCGAACGCCACCTCAAGCGAATTCGCGGCGCCTTCGGCGCGCATGTTGCGGGCGAAGCCGACGCTGCGCTGGCGGTCTTCATCGAGGTCGCCGGAGTCGATGCCGTGCTGCGCGAGGATGCTGCTGGCGAAGTCCTTGTGGCCCTGCGGCACGGCGGCAAGAAGCGCCTCGCGGCTGAACTCCGATGATTTGCCTTCGATCTTGTTGGGAACGATGAGATCGACGCCATAGGGCTTGCCGCCGCTGTGCTGGTCGATCCACGTCAGTTCCTCGCGCAAGCGATCCGGCGGCAGGTTGACAGCGCCGAACACGCCCATGCCGCCGGCGCGCGAAACGGCGGCGACAACATCGCGGCAATGGCTGAACGCCAGCAGCGGAAACTCGATGCCCAGCATCTCGCAGATGGGAGACTTCATGGCGGCGCCTTGAACAGGTGTAACTCCTGCAGAAGGCTTGCGCGGCGCGGCGGCGCGGTCAATTTGCCGCGGCGGAAGGCGTCGCGATTACTGGCCGCCGCCGAACCGCGCCGTCCAGTCGGCGACCTGCGCATCTTCGATCTTCGAGAACAGTTGCGGCGGCACGTTGATCGCCATGCCGCGGGGCAAGGCGTCGAGCAGGCCGGTGGCAGCATCGGCGCCGAGCTTGCCGAACGACAGGCCGCGGTTCTTTTCCGGAATGCTGAGCGCATCAAGAATCTTGGCCGCCGTTTCCGGGATGATCGGCTGGGCGATAATGCCGAACAAGGCGACGAGGTTGAGGCCCGTGCGGATGCCGACCGCCGCCTGTTCGACCGAGGTCTTGTAGGCCGTCCACGGGGCTGCCTTGGTGATGTATTCGTTGCCCGCAGCCCAGATGGCCCGTGTTTCGGCGGCGGCCTTCCGGAACTCCATCGCCTCGTAATAGCCGATGAGCGCGGGCAGGCGGGTCGCCAACTCGTTCGCCATCCAGGCTTCGTGCTCGCCCGGCTCACCGCTCTCGGGAACCTTCCCGTCGAACTTCGCGGCGGCGTACTTCGTGATGCGGTTCACGAAATTGCCGAGCACGTCGTTGAGGTCGGAATTGATCGACGCCTTGAAGTGTTCCCACGTGAAGGCGGTGTCCGAACTCTCCGGCGCGTTGGCGACGAGATACCAGCGCCAGTAGTCGCCGGGCAGAAGCTCCAACGCCTGGTCCATGAAGACGCCGCGCTTCTGGCTGGTGGAGAACTTGCCGCCATACCAGTTGAGCCAGTTGAAGGCCTTCAGCCTGTCGACCAGCTTCCACGGCTCCTTCGAGCCGAGGATGGTCACAGGGAATGAGACCGTGTGGAAGGCGACGTTGTCCTTACCCATGAACTGGACATAGCTGACATCGTCCGCGCCCTTGTCGGTGCGCCACCAGCGTTCCCAGTTCTGGCTGTTGGCTTCGGCCCATTCGACGGTCGAGCCGATGTATTCGATGGGTGCGTCGAACCAGACGTAGAACACCTTCTCCTCGAAGCCGGGGCGCGGCGCGCCATTGCGCGTGACGGGTACGCCCCAGGAAAGATCGCGTGTAATCGAGCGGGCGATCAGGCCTTCGTCGAGCCATTTGTAGGCGATGGAGGTGGTGAGGTTGGGCCAGTTCGCGGCCCGCGCATCCACGAAGGCGCGGACCTGATCCTGCATCTTCTCCTGCAGGAGGTAGAGGTGCCGCGTATCGCGGATCTCGACATTGCGGGAGCCGGAGACGGATGAGTACGGATTGATGAGATCAACCGGGTCGAGCAGCGTCCCGCAATTGTCGCACTGGTCGCCGCGTGCTTTCTCGTAGCCGCAGTTGGGGCAGGCCTTCGACATAGCGGTCCGGTAGGAAGCGCTTGTCATCGACGGAGTAGACTTGGCGGGAGGTGCGTTCCTCGATCAGGCCATTGTCCTCGAGGACATCCGCGAAGTGCTGGGTCAACTCGCGGTTGGGCCGGTTGGACGAGCGGCCGAACCAGTCGAACGACAGGGAGAAGCCGGCGCCGACTGTCTTCTGGATATCGTGCTGCTCGGCGCAGTACTGCGCGACCGTCTGACCGGCGGCGATGGCCGCCAGCTCGGCGGGCGTGCCGTGTTCGTCCGTAGCACAGATGAAGAGGACTTCATGTCCCGAGGCGCGGCAGAAGCGGGCATAGACATCCGCCGGAAGCATCGAACCGGCGAGGTTGCCGAGATGCTTCACGCCGTTGATGTACGGCAGGGCGGACGTGATGAGGATGCGCGCCATAAGGGTCCGTCGTCAGGTTGCGCCGCGCGGAGCGCGCGGCGTTGGGCGGGCTTGTAACGTGGGATCAAGGGGGGCGCCAGCGCAAGGCAGGCGCGATCGTTCAGTCGAGGCTGGCGGCCATATGGGCACCGCCTGCCATCGGCTCGAACGGCGAGTCCAGCATGAGATGCGTCTGCGCGCCGTTCCAGGCGCTGGCGTCGGCGATCACACGCGCCTGCTGCGGCGTGGACGCATCATAGAGGAAAGCCGCCAGACCGATCAGGAACGCAGCCAGCGTCAGGACGTTGAGTCGCTGCATCGATCGCTCCCTGGTCATGATTGCCTCCACTTCCACTCCAAAAACGGCTCGTTTTCATTGTAGTTCCCGTGGCGCCGAGGGCATGACGCGGCCGGGGCGGAATATGGCGGCGGGCAGGCGATTTCGGGCGATCCGGACCGTGTGGAGCTGTTTTTGCGAAGCAGCTTGCGCAGAGGCGGCGAGGCGCCTATTCCCCGTCTCCTGCAACACGGACGGCCAGCCGGTTTAGCTCAGCGGTAGAGCAGCGGTTTTGTAAACCGAAGGTCGGGGGTTCAATCCCCTCAACCGGCACCATTCTTTCAAAGACTTAGCGAAAATGACCGCTCGGCCACCCCGCAAAGGTAACGCCTGAGGTAACAGGATGCTTGTTCCTGCTATCCACAGAATTGCCCTTCAGCGATTCCTCGAAGCGTCAAGCGGCCAATTGACCGCCCAAGCGAAACAGATTCAGCTGACCACGTAGCGAGTAACCTTCCTTGTCTGGTTGGAGCGCCTTTCGGAGGCGTACTCGCTGCGCGTCACTGAACGCGGGCCGTGCGTCTCCTAGTTGAGTTAGGAGCATTTGCATGGACGCGATCGTGGGTCTTGTAACAGCTGCCCTCCTGTTTGGAGCGGCGTGGCTGAATTTCAAATCGACAAAGATCAAGGAACCGCGGGAAAGCCGAGACGTCAGCGAGTCTAAGCACCCGGACGGTTCGTAGTATCAACAACTGGAGGGACCATGAAACTTGGTTCAATCGTCAGGCCGAGCGAAGCGTTGCCGGGACGTATTCTGATCAGAAGCGATGGTAGTCGTACACATCTGCTGTTCGCTACGAATGTGATCGACCCGAACAATAAGAGTGAGAGAATGGTCGTGATGTTCCGTGAGGAAGCTCCCGCCGGATACGTGCATGCAAGTGCATTGCGGGAATCCTTTTGGGACATCACTGACATCGCGGAGTTCCGCGTTGATCTACTTGGACATTGCTTCACGCAAGAACATGAAAGGCACGGTGACGTTTATCTCACACCCGACGGTCATGTAACGATGGCCGGTGACTATCGGGGTCAGGGCGGCGGGTTCGGTTACATCCATTTTGACATGAAGACTGGCGATGAGCGGCAGGTCGAGCACTGGAAATGTGCCCGCTTTCAATCGTGGGAAATTGTTGTACCGCAAGGCCCAAGCGAGCAGCCCCGAACACTGTACAAATGGACGCCGAAGAAAGGAGCGGAAGCCTCGGCCAGCTATTCCTAGTTCAGCGCCGCTCTGGCTTGTTTGCGTTCGAGTCCCGCACTGATGCTCTGAATCTCGCGAAGCATGACGGCGATTAGCGCCGCGTGCTGCGGCACGTCCGGCAGGTCGTCGCGCTTGATAATCTCTTCGGCTTCCTTCGCCCTGCGTTTCAGAACGCGCGCGGGCAAATCCATCGCGCGGACAATCTCGACGCGTGCCCGCTCAAGATCGCCCCTGAAGCGCTGCACGAGAAAGTCAGTGCATCGCGTCGAGGCTGCCCCGAGGCCGTGCAGCATCGTCGCAAGCTCTTCCACGCTCATATCTTCACATGAGCCCTTGGCGTCTTCGGCGATATCCATCGCGGCGCGTGCGATTTCGGTCAGATCACTCATACTTACGCTCCAAATGTTATGCGCGGGTTTGCGGCGTGACCGTATCGTTCAGCCGTGCGGCGATCACGCCGCCCATTCGTTCCGATGCCCGCGCGCCGGATAACGCAAAGGAACCACACGGCTGTCTCATTCGATTGTTGGCTTGGCTGCCGCGTCGAACGCGTCGCCGCCGGGGAGCGGGTCGAGTTCTTCGCGCGCGCGAACTTCGTTCGGTAGCAACCAGCGGTTTTGGATGCCGCTTGCGTAGTACGCCGCGCGCGAGGCGCTATCGCCTCTCATAAGTCCCCGGACGTCCAAGCGACAGTACAGCCCCTGTTCCCGTTCCTCTTGCGTGAGCAACTTCAGAGTTAGCTCTTCCTCCCAAGACATCGCGAGGGGCGAAATGGTGAAGGATGAGAACGCGATCAGAAGTTGCTCGACACCCGTTCCCCATGACGTGGTCTTTTCGACACTCTGAATGAGGACCAAGGGGACACGATACCACCGCGCAATCTCTTCCAACTGGAAGGCGCGCGATCCGAGGAACTGCGATTGCTCCGGCGGGATGGTGGTCGGCACGAACTTCATGCCTTCCTCGAAAATCTTCAGCCGGTGGCTTTCCTTGTCGCCAGCATCATTCTTCCGTTGGTTCTCAACAGCCTCGCGAATGTTCCGCTTGGCAACGTCGGTCAGCTTTCCGGGGTGCAGAATGTATCCGCCGGTCACGCTCTCGTTCTTGTAGAACTCTGATCCGAACTTCTCAGCGTAGATGCCAAGGCGGATCGCGTTTTCGGCGGCTGCAACCGGGCTGATACCGACAAGCCCGTTGCTGCTTGTGCTCAGCCCTCGAACGTGAACCACGTCCGCTGGCGGCAATTCCTGTCGCGCGTCGCCGGAACCAACTTCGTAAACCAGCTTGCCATCTTCGCGGCGCTTCGGCGTGGCATTGCCAAGCGGCCAAAGGCCGACTGGCGCACCGGTCGAGTCACGTTCGACTTGTAGGTACGCATTGCCGCGCAACTGGCGGTGAGCCTCGGCAACACGCACAAGCGCGCGTCGACCTTGGTAGTCATTGACCGCGCCGGATAGCATGCGGTTGACCGGGTGTTCCGGCACCGTCTCGCGTGTATCGCCGTCGCGCTTGAACACGCCAATCGGCAATTGCGACATGGTGTCGGCGATCAGCGAAGCGCAAGCGTACACGGCCGACACATTGAGCGCGGTCCTCTCGTCCACGTGGACGTCATCAAACGAAGTGAACCGGTTGTTCCACTCGGAAGCGGGGACATTCGGACCGTAGCGCCCGCCGGGCACCGCGCCTGTCAAAAGGACAGACGCGGCGGCCCGAAGTCGCGCGCCGAATGAACCGCCAGAACGACGGCGGCGATCATCAGACATGGCGCACCTCTACGCCAGCACGGGCGTTGGAATGCCCGTCACCTTGGCGAACGCCGACTTGCGAACGGCGAAGGAATCGAGCCTCGCGTAAGCACGGATCAGCACCGACATGCGTGACATTGCATCGCCGCCCGTGCGTGTCGCTTCCAGCGTGATTGGAGTGCGGGTGCAGATGAAGTATTGATCCCACTGACCCGTGACGGCGGCGCTTACGGACGCCGCGTCGACGACGTTTGTGGTGTCGAGGAACTGTGCGTTTTCGAGCGACGGCGGACGGCGAAGGGGTTACCCGGACCCGCCACCTTCAACCAACCCATCAACTGCTCCCATCACGCCCGGCGAGGCGATGAATGCGCCCGGCTCGTAATTGGCGGTTCTCACGGCCTGATATGCGCGAGAGAAGGGAGCCCATGACGTGAACGTCGAACCGTCAATCTCGACAATGTCGGGATCGTTGAGAAGCCCGAACTGTTCACCGATCCCGTTCCCGTAGAGGGCGCGGCGGTCGATCTCGGCCGCGAATGCAGCGGCGAGAACAGAATCCAGCACGTCGTTGAAGTTCGCCGAATCCTCGATCAACTCGATGGACGCGCGGCAAAGGGCGACCGCGGTGTAGGGTTTGAAGAACCGCGCCCCGAACAAGACCTCCGTCTCGTCGATGGTCGCGTTCTCCGCGTGATTGGAGAGTGTTGGATCGCTCTCGACGGTGGCGAACGCGGTCGCGCCCGCGATTGGAATAGTTCGAGCGCCAGCGGTGATCACGCGCGACTTTCCGCGCGCAAGATCGAGCACTTCGGCGGAAACGTGCTCGGGCGCGGTGAAGCCGCCCTTGCTCCCCGTGCCAAGTTCTTGCGAGGCGCGGAGATTGCCAACGCCAAGTTGGGCGCGGACGCAGTCGCCCATGCGGCGGGTGTCGCCAGCCGGTCGCGTGAAGATCGCCGCGAGCGACTGATTGGGGCGAAGCGCAGCGCGCTCAACACGTTCGGGGACGCCAGCTTGTTGACGCACGGCAGGCAGCGCGGCGCGTGACGCGGCGAGACTGTCGAGTCCGTCGATGCGAGCTTTCAGCCCGTCAAACTCGGATTGCTCTTCCGCAGTTAGGCCGCGGCCTTCGGCTTCGGCACTTGCGATAATCGCCTCCATGCGGGCGATGATTTGTTCGCGGTTCATGTTTTAGGTATTCCGTATACTGAGGTTACGCCGGGGTTGGCGTCTCAGACATGATCGCGACGTCTCAATGCGTCAATTTGAGCTTACAGAAGACCGAGTCCTTCCAAACACGCTTTAGAAGAACGCTCTCTTCTGTAAGCGTTCGTTGCCGATGTCGTCTCAACGCGTATCTGATGAGCGCATGACAACCGAACGCTTCATCAACACCGCCGAAGTCTGCCGGATGGTCGGACTCTCTCGTCAGGAAATCTGGCGACGCCGCTGCAACGCAACGTTTCCGCAGGCCGTGCGGCTTGGTTCGCGCCGCGTTGGATACAGCGCGAATGAAGTCGAAGCGTGGATGATCGCGCGCAAAGCTGAACGCGACGCGGTGTTAGCGGCGCGGAAGGAATCGCTGAAATGAACGGACCGAAGCCAGACCCCGATCCCGTCGTTGTTGGGGCGCGTCGTTGGCGCGTGTTCATGAAGAGTGGAGAGCAGCGGATCGTTAGGGCGGATGACTTAGCGCCTATTGGCTCGTTCGGTCTGTCCTTCTCAGTACGCGGGAAGGCTGTTTACGGTTTGCCATTCGGAACGTACGTCGAGTACGAGGAAATCGATGACGACTCCGAATGTCCTCACGTCGACCGAATTCCCGCGCCAGAAGGAGAACGCGAGAAGGTCGGAAAGTCGACTGAGGCGATCCGCCTTGTTTCGGGCGCGACCGCGACGCCGACGGTCGCTGAAAAGAAGCTGCTTGCCGTGCTTCCTGTCGATGGCCAGTGGGTCGTGCGTCGGGAAGTAAGAGAAGCATATCGGGTCAAGTACGGGGGTTTCCCGGCCACGACGTACAAGGCTTTCAATGAGGCAGTCACGGTCGCCAAGGCGAACGGGTTAATCGAAGTGACCGGCGACGCCTGATGGTGGTCAAACTCAATTGGCGACACGACATGAGCCGCGGCGTCGACCGCGCGGCCGCGAAGAAGCGTCGAATTTCTGCGGATGTTGATGAGCGTGTTTCGCGCGCGCTCGGTGAAGGTGTCGCGGCAGATGCCCGGGCTCTGAGTGTACGGCTCAGGATTTCCTATGCGAGCGCGCGACGCGCTTTGAACCGCTTAGGTCTATGGAAGCGCGGACATGGGTGACATGACGAGTTCTGTCGCCTTTTGTCTCGTGTCACCTTCAATGAAATCAACGACTTATCGCGCCACACTCGCGGCGCTAAGTTATTGAAAGTTATAAGAAAAACTTTAGCGCGTTGTTCGGCATCCCGGAGGGATTGACCCTTAGGCCCCGCCCCGGGGTCGGGGACGTCGGGTCAACGCAAAGCGTGCCTACGCGCTAAATCTGAAATTCGTCAGTGTAAAGAGAGTCGAGCAGTTCAAGAGCAGTAAGGGCCGCGATTGTGGTTCGCTGGGCTCTTACGCAGGCTTAGTATCGGCCTGTCGAAACGTGCTGCGTGTTTCCATTCGCCCGTGTTCATTCTCCGCTTTTATCGTCATCGATCGTCCGCCGAGATAATGATGGCTTCGCTTCACCTCCAAATACGCGCGAAGCCCATAGTGATCACGGTTTAGAAGCTCGTGCATGTCTGTGTCTGACCAGTCGCTCACATCATCCAGCGGCTCGTCGTTGCGGTCATATGCAAGTACGAAATCGTATATCGCGCGCAGTGCTCTCGCTGTGACCATTTTGGAGTCGTCAATCGAAGCGTCCAACCCTTCGATTGTGAGCGTCCGTGTTTGCATAGATCGCTTGTGGAGGTCTTCAACAACTTCCTTGGTGACCTCTACGTTGGTGAAGGGTGAGTAGGATTGGACACCGAAGTAGTATGGCAGGTCAGCGTCTAAGAATCGTAGAAACCTTATGCGCCATTCCTCGCGGAACAGCTTCCACGCTTCTATGTGGTCGGGCTCGCTCAGATTTGACGCGAGCTTGAGTGAGCGCAGAACAAGGCGGGCAGCGTTCACCCAAACGAGGTTCCTATCTTCATGGTCCTGTTGGAGCACCTCATACGCAGATCGAATCCCCTGCGTTGCTGCTTCCAGACAATATTGCGACCGCTGGGTAACCTGCCGGTCTCCGAACTGCGCAAGGCCGAAGAGGATTGCGGCCACTGTTGCTGATCCAGCCATCATCGCTGCGGCAGTATCGGGCTTCCATCCCACGAGCGACGGGAGGCCCCAACTAAACGTATGCGCGCCCGCCGCCCCCGCCAGCAATAGGAACCCGAGCGCAAGGCCAATCCAGACCCGCAATATCGCGCGTTGTCGACGAAGTTGGCTCATCTACCAGTCCCTCTTTTGCGCGGCGAGCAGTTGGGGCGCGCTCACGACTTCTGCATTGTCGGGATCGTAGTCGCCAATGACCTGACCGCCGCCGCCAATCGCGCGCGTGACCCCCACCCATTTTCCGTCAACCATGTCGACAAGGATTTCGTTGCACATGCCCATATCCAAGTAGCCCGATAGCGCGAGCGGCTGAACCAACTTATCAGTATCTCGGCATATTGGGAGAAGGCGCATGCGAACAATCGCGCTGCTTGGCGCTGGTTTCAGTCGCAACTGGGGCGGCTGGCTCGCGAATGAGGCATTTGAATATCTAATCGGCTCCCGTGTTCTTCAAAGGAGGCGCAGCGTCCTCGATCTTCTTTGGAAGCATCAGCGACGTGGCGGCTTTGAAGGAGCGCTTGACGAGCTTCAGACAGAGTTCGAGAGGGGAAGAAACAGTGGTATCGGCGCTGACCTGAAGTTACTCAACGACGCTGTGCGCGACATGTTCACTGTGATGAACGGCGCATTCTTCAATCCGAGTTTCAACTTCCCGTCGCAGGCCCGAGACTTCCTCGTCAACTTCGACGCGATCTTCTCGCTCAATCAGGACATGCTGCTTGAGCGTCACTACATTCGAAGCGGTCAATTTCCTTCAGGTGGCGGGCCAAAAAAATGGAGCGGCGCAACGCTCCCAGGAATCAAATGGCCATTCGAAAATGCTGAACAAGAACTGTCGTTGTGGCGCAACGGGCGATGGACGGTACAGCCCGGCATTCCAAAGTTGGGCATCCAACCCCAGCCAATATTCAAGCTGCATGGTTCGGCGCAGTGGTATCGCGAGAATGACACGTCAGGGCTCATGGTACTTGGCGGCGGCAAGTCCAGCATGATCGAAAAGGATGAGTTGTTGCGTTGGTATTGGGCGCAGTTTCGATCTGAACTTGGGAAGTCCGGCACGCGGCTGATGATTATAGGATACGGCTTTCTAGATGATCACGTGAACACAGTGATTCGCGATGCTGGGACAAACAGCGTGAAGATGTTTGTCATTGATCCTTGGGGGGCTGACGTGTGGGTTGAGGGGCGCGGAGGACAGCTGCAGGGGCGCAACCATCTTCAGAACTATCTCATGGGTGCATCCCGGCGTAGCATGTCAGAGATAATTGAACCGAGTTCCGTTGAGCACGCGAAGGTCATGCGCTTCTTCCGCGATTAGTAAAAGTCGCCAGCCTTTGTGCCCCCAACCAGCGGTCTAGGCAAAAATTTGGGCGCGCGCGTTTCTGTCCTAAATGGGAACCAATTGTGGCGCGATCTTAAGCATTTGCCTTGATTTAGATGGATTTTAGACACAACCAGAACGGGAGTTTTTCGCGCTCAGTTGTGGTGCTTGCCAACGCCCGTTGCTGCAACGTGCGGGGCCGTGGGTGAGTTCGGCGGTGGGACCGGGGCCGGTGCATCCGAACGCGTCGAACGCGCTCTAGCCTCTTCCTAGGCCCGGAAACTTGAACCCAGCTCGTTCGCCGATGGTCAGCACTCCATCGCATTTGGAGCTGCCCGCAATCCATTCGGCAGCGGCGTGGATAGAGGGCCCGCGGTGATGCCCGCGAGCCATCGCGAAAGCAGCGCCCATCATCTTTCGACCGCCGATGCTTCCGGACTGCGGTCGATACCGTCCATTGTGTTGCTCGTAGACGGCGCGGACGTCTTCAGGCAGTCGGGACGGGTTGCCGTCCATGTCGATGCACATCTGATTGAGCTGCGCGGCGCACAGCAATTTTCGCAGGTCGACGTCCTGCCAACCTGCATCGAAGAATGTTGAAAGGATCGTGCTGACAAAGCGCCCCCAGTCCTCTGGCGGCGACGACGCCGGAAGCAGCGCGCGGACGGCCTCGACTTTCGTCACGCCCTCTGAATTTTGTGCAGTCATGTAGCCCCAGCTCATTGAACGAAGCGTGGCGTCGATCTTTTCGCGCTCGGTCATGACTGCAACGCCTTCAGGTGCGTGCCCCAAGCTTCAAGCGCCTCGCGTCGTTCGGCAAGATATTCATGCCGCTGGTACACTGCGATCAGTCCGCCCGTTGTTGAACCTGCGACGTGGTTCAGAACGCGTTCGACAACGTGAATAGGGAAGTTCCTAGCAGCCATCGCGGTCGCTGCCGTGCGTCTCAGA
Organism: Hyphomonadaceae bacterium; assembly: GCA_041398245.1. GTDB lineage: Bacteria > Pseudomonadota > Alphaproteobacteria > Caulobacterales > Hyphomonadaceae > UBA7672. The sequence continues at coordinate 241,600 of JAWKVC010000001.1, read as the reverse complement.
TCGTGAATCACCCAAGCGGGTAGGTCGATGCGTTCCGGATCGTCGCCCCGCGCTCGTGCAGCTTCCTTCAGCTTTGCGAGCATCAAGCGATCCAGTCGCGTCTTGGCTTTCGAGAATCCGCTGATCGCGCCTTCGCCATCGTTGGAGGCGGGAAAGAGGAAGCCGTCAGGGTCATTGCCCCGTTGCGCCTTCACAATCTCTAGGGCGCGGTCGCACAGGTGGACAACGTGCGCTTTGTCATTCTTGGCGCGGTCACGGGGAATGGTCCACGTGCCCGCGCTCAAGTCGAATTCGCGGCGCTTGGCTTCCGCTACCTCAGACCGCCGCTGCGCCGTCAGGGCGATAAGTTCGTACACCGAAGCCCAAGGCTCGCCCATGTCAGGCAGCGAAGCTAGGAAAGCGCGCAATTCGTTATCCGAAAGCACGCGCTCGCGGCGCACAATCGGATCGTCACAATGGAGCGACGCCGCGGGTGACACGTCGATTAGGTTTTGACGAACGCACCAGCCGAAGAAGTGTCGAACCTTGCCGATGTTGTTTCGGTTCTCGTTCTTCACGAGGCGGGCCAGTTCGCGGGGAGCAATCTCCCGAATGTCTCTGCCGCCAATCTTGTTGACCAGTAGTCGGTTGAGCTGGCTTTCGACCTCCCCGGCCGTACGATTGCGCGGCTTCTGCCATTGCCGAATGTAGCGATCAACGCAGGCGCGCACGGTTTCGGACTTGCGCTCGCGCGTCTCCCGCTTGGCCGCGGCCGGATCGCTTCCCTTGGCAATGTCCCCCAGTGCGATGCCCGCCGCCGTGCGCGCGGCTTTGAGCGATAGAGCAGGGTACTTGCCGAGAGTGAGCTTGCGCGTCCGAGAGCCGACACGAAACCGCACGGTCCACGACTTGTTGCCGGATGGAAAAACGACGAGGCGAAGCGGCGAACCGCCATCGCTCAACTCGTATTGCTGTTCACGCGGACGCGCAGCCTCGACCGTAAACTTGGTGAGGCGTTTCCCGCTCGAACTCCCGAAACTGCCGTCCATCAGACCCGCTCTGAGGTAACACAGAGGTAACAGGATTTGCCTGACTGCCTGTTACCTCGTGAGACAGTCCGCAACACGAAACGCTTGCAGTGCAAGGCTTCTGCCGCGGTGACCTTCGGTTTTTCTCGGGGAAAAATGGATGGCGCTTTGGTTTGTAAACCGAAGGTCGGGGGTTCAATCCCCTCAACCGGCACCACCCGCATCCTGTGTTGTGCACAAACTCACGGTTTTTCAGCAGTGTTTGCCTTGCGCGGCCTTCCATCACGAAGGCGCTACGTTATGGTGAACGCGCACAGGGGAAAAACAGGGTTGGGGACCCAAGGAGGGACGTCGTGGGGACGAACAAGGTCTGGCGCGCGCTGAAATATGCGGCGGCCACCGCGCTTTCAGCTCTGGTTCTGCAGGCATGCGGAGGCGGAAGTGGCGACCCCAGCCAGGCGGCCAGCGTCAAGGGCGAAGACCAGGGTCCGATGATGGAGACGCGGCAGGGCAATGCCGCGCGCGCCGCCGGGTCGGGCGAGTTCGAGTTCGTCCGCTACACCATCGATGTCAACGGCGACCTGCCGAAGGCCTGTCTCGTCTTTTCATCGACACTCAGCCCCACAACGGACTATCGCCCCTATGTCGATATGGGCGACGGTCCGCAGATCGCGCTGGAGACCGATGGGTCGAATCTCTGCCTCGGCGGCATGAGCTTCGGGAATGACCGTGAAGTCCGGATACGTTCGGGATTGCCCTCTGCCGACGGCCGGTCGCTGGCGTTTGACGAAGGCGTGACGATCGCCTTCGGCGACCGCCCGGCCTATGTCGGCTTCAAGGGCGATGGCGTGATCCTGCCGCGCATCGATGCCGACGGCCTCGCGCTGGAGACGGTGAACGTCGACAAGGTGAAGGTCACCATCTCGCGCATCACCGACCGTGCGCTGGCGTTCAAGACAATCACGCAGGGCTATTCCCACAGCGCGGGCGGCTGGGGCTATATGGACTACAATTCCGAAGTCTACGACGTCGCCGAAAAGCTCTGGACCGGCGAGATCGACACGCCCGGATCGCCCAATTCGCCGACGACCACCGTGTTCCCGATCGCCAAGGCGGTCCCGCGCCTCCAGCCGGGGGCCTATTTCGTGGAACTCGACCAGATCAGCGCCGATGGCGACACGTCTTATGATGGCGCCAAGGCCAAACGCTGGCTGGTAATCACCGATCTTGCGGTCACCACCTATTCCGGCACGGACGGCATGCTGGCCACCGTGCGGTCGCTGCAATCGGCCAAGGCGGTGTCCGGCGTGAAGCTGGAACTGGTGGCGCGGAACAACGAGATCCTCGCACGCGGCGACAGCGACAGCGCTGGCCGCGTCAGCTTCTCCGGCCCGATCATGAGCGGCGAGGGCAATGTCGCCCCGCGCATGTTGATGGCGTACGCGCCCAATGGCGATTTCGCCGTTCTCGACCTCGACCGCTCGCCGGTCGATCTGACGGAACGCGACATCGGCGGCCGGACACCCGCGCAGGCGGCGGATGCCTTCGTCTACACCGAGCGTGGCGTCTACCGGCCCGGTGAGACCGTGCACATCACATCGCTTATCCGCGACGCCTCCGCGATTGCGCTGAGCAACCGCGCAGGGTCCGTCGTCGTCTATCGGCCAAACGGGATCGAAGCTGGGCGTATGCGCTTCAAGGATGCGCGCACGTTTAACGGCGCGATTTCCTACGCCTTCCCTGTGCCGAAATCGGCGGCGCGCGGTTCCTGGCGGATCGCGACGGAAGTCGATGGCGTTGGCGTCGTCGGGTCGGATTCGTTCGCGGTTGAGGATTTTGTTCCCCAGCGGATCGAACTGAAGCTGCAGGCCAACACCGATACGCCGATGCGTGCGGGTGAATCACGCCCCATCACATCGGATGTCCGCTTTTACTACGGCGCTCCCGGCGCCGATCTGCCGGTTGAAGGCAATGTGCGCGTGGAGGCGGACCCCAACCCGTTCCCGGACCTCAAGGGTTTCGCCTTTGGCCGGCATGACGAACAGTTCCGCGAGTCGACGTTCGATCTCGCGACTGCGACCACGAATGCGCAGGGCCGGGCGGTTCTGACGCTCGACCCGCGTGCGGCCGACAATACCGACTCGACCCGTCCCCTGCGCCTGCGTGCTGTGCTGTCGGCGATCGAGCCGGGCGGCCGCGCCGTTCGCGACGATGTCCGCGTCGCCTACCGGCCAGAGGCCCGCTATGTCGGCGTCAAACCGGCGTTTGATGATCGCTCGTCGAAGGAAGGCGAGTCCGCCAGCTTCGAAGTCGTGTCCGTGGATCTCACGGGCGCGCTGAAAGCGGCCAAGATCAACTGGCGGCTGGTCCGCATCGACTGGAAATACGACTGGTATCGCGAAGGTGGCGGCCAGTGGCAGTGGCGGCAATCGCGGCGCGTGGTCGAGCTGGAAACCGGCCGGCTGGATATCGCCGAAGGCCAGCGCGGCACGCTGAAGACGCGTGAACTCGATTACGGCGACTTCGAACTCTACCTCACCGAGGAAGCCAATGGCGGGGAGGCCTCGTATGGATTCTGGGCCGGTTGGGGCGGCCAGCCGCAGGATGGCGTCGAAGCGCCGGACCGTGTGCGGGTGCAGGTCCCCGATACGATGCCGTCGGTTGGCCAGGACGTGGATATCACGATCATGCCGCCCTATTCGGGCGAGGCCGAGGTCGTGATCGCGTCCGAGAATGTGATCACCACGCGCACCATGACGGTGGAAGCCAACAAGGGCGCTCACTTCAAGGTGCCGGTGACGCGTGAATGGGGCGCCGGCGTCTATGTGATGGCGACCGTCTACACGCCGCGTGACGCTGTGACGACGCCGAAGCCGCGCCGCGCCGTTGGCGTGTCGCACGTGGCGGTGGATGTGTCCTCACGGACATTCAAGCTGGATATCGCTGCGCCCGAGGTGCAGCGGCCCAACAGCAAGATGACCGTCGACGTGACGGCGACGGGTCCGCAGGACGGCGCGTTCGTTCAGATCGTGGCGGTGGACGAGGGTATCCTCGCGCTGACGCGTCACCAGACGCCTGATCCGGCCGCCTACTACTTCGGCAAGCGCCGGCTGGGCGTGGAGCTTCGCGATGACTATGGCCGGTTGCTCGACCCCAACCAGGGCGCAGCGGGCAATATCCGTCAGGGCGGCGACCAGATCGGCGGCGCCGGTCTCACCGTCGTGCCGACGCAGTCCGTCGTCATGACGTCGGAGCCGGTAAAGCTGAGCGGCGGCAAGGCAAGTGTGACGTTCGATGTGCCGGCGTTCAACGGCCAGCTGCGTGTGATGGCGGTGGCGTGGTCCAACGCCGGCGTCGGCTCGGCCGCCAAGGCGGTGACTGTGCGCGACGCCGTGCCGGCGCTGATGGCCCTCCCGCGCTTCCTCGCGCCGGGGGACTCGGCGACGGCGACGCTGACGGTGGACAATGTCGAAGGACAGCCGGGCGCCTATGCCGCGGCGATCCAGGCGACGGGCCCGGTTCGCGCCTCGACAGGTCAGCTTTCGGCCAACCTGCAACGCGGTCAGCGGCAGGATCTCGACGTGGCGTTCGCGGCCTCGAGCGAAGGCATCTCGACGGTGTCGTTCAACCTGACCGGCCCGGGCGGCTACGCCGTCACGCGGTCCTATCCGATCCAGACGCGTTCGGCCTGGATGCCGGCGAGTTATGTGGTGCGAACGACGATCCAGCCCGGGGCGGCGTTCTCGCCGGCCGCGGATTCCCTGTCATCCTTCGTGCCCGGCTCATCGTATGTGCAGGTGTCGTTCTCGCCCATTCCGATGGACGCAGCGGCGCTCTACGAGTCGCTGGATCTCTATCCCTATGGCTGCACGGAGCAGATCGTCAGCCGCGCCATGCCGCTTCTTTATGCCAAATACATTGCGGCGCTGGCCGGACGCAAAACGCCGTCCGACATGCAGAACCAGATCCAGGAAGCTGTCTCGACCCTGCTGAACCGGCAGGGCTCGGATGGCGCGATCGGGCTGTGGCGCACAGGCGACGGCCTCTCCAGCCCCTGGCTCGGCGCCTATGCGACGGACTTGCTGTTCCGCGCCAAGGCGGCGGGCTTCGTGGTCCCGGACGCTGCGCTCGACAAGGCGTATGATGCCCTTGAGGAGTTTGCGATCCGCGAGAACCGGTATTCATCGGCCTACAACTTCGACGTCTACGAAAGCCGCTGGCATTCGGACACGACGCAACAGCTGATGGACCGGTCGGTGGCCTATGCCGCCTATGTGCTGGCCAAGGCCGGCCGTATGAACCGTGCGCGCCTACGCTATTTGCACGACGACAAGCTGGGCGGCATCCGCAGCCCGCTGGCGCGCGCGCAGATCGGCGCCGCGCTCTACATGATCGGCGACAATGCCCGCGCGAAATCAGCCTTCGATCAGGCTGAACAGGCGATCGGCTTCGTCAACACCGGCGACTACTACCAGACGCCGCGCCGCGACATCGCCGGCATGCTGGCGCTGGCGCAGGAAACCAGGCAGACGGAGCGCGTGCAGCGCCTGTCGCAGCGCGTGGCGCGCGACCTGCCGGAGCCGGACAGGCTGACGACGCAGGAGAAGGCCTTCCTTCTGCTGGCGGCGAACGCGCTGTCGGGCGGCCAGTCCGGCGTCAATGTGGCTGTGAATGGTCAGGCGACGTCGGTATCGACGGGCGTCTACAAGATGGATGGCGCGCAGATGTCCTCGCCGCCGACCTTCACCAACCGCGGCAATGGCCAGCTGTGGGTGACGGCGGTGTCGCGCGGCGCGCCGGCCTCGGCTCCGCCGCCGGCGTTTGATGGCATGGTCGCCTCCAAGCAGCTGTGGACCCCCGGCGGTTCCCCGATCAACGGCACGTCCTTCACGCAAGGCGACCGTGTGATCGTCGCGATCAGCGTCGCGTCCTCCGAGATGCGGCGGACGCCGACCGTGGTGGCCGACCTCCTGCCGGCTGGCTTCGAGATCGAAGCCGTGCTGCGTCCGGAGGATGCCGGCCAATCGGGTCCGTACAGCTTCCTTGGCGAGCTTGGCTATCTCGATATCGCCGAGGCGCGGGATGACCGCTTTGTGGCGGCTGTCGACCTGTTCGACCAGCGCCGCGTGACCATGGCCTACATGGTGCGCGTGGTGACGCCGGGCGTGTTCACAATGCCAGGCGTCGTGGTCGAGCACATGTACGCGCCCGATACGTTCGCGCGCACGGGTTCGCAGACGATTCAGGTTGCGAAGCGGAACTGATGAATGACTGGCTGAAACGGGCTGCCGGCTTTCTTGGGCGGTTGAAACCGCCCAAGGGCTGGCGGCTTCGTTTCTGGTGGCCGGAGGAGTGGTGGCGTAAGGCCGCCCTCGTCACACTCTACATTCTCGGGCCGCCTGTCGTGCTGGACCTGTTGTTTCCGCCGCCCATCGCGCGGGGCGACATCGTCTCCGGCGTCGTCATGGACCGGCGCGGCGCAGTGATGCGCGTCTTCCCGGTGGAAGACGGCAAGTGGCGCATGCGCGCGCATCTCGACCAGATCGATCCGGACTTCGTTGAAGCCTTGCTGGCCTACGAGGACAAGCACTTCCGCGAGCATGGCGGCGTCGACCTGCTGGCGATGGCCCGCGCGACTGGATCGCTGGTGACATCCGGCCGGATCGTCTCCGGCGGCTCGACCATCACCATGCAGACGGCGCGCCTGCTGGAGCCGCGTCCGCGCAACATCTTCTCCAAGCTGATCGAATCTTTCCGCGCCTGGCAGCTTGAGCAGCGGCTGACCAAGGATCAGATCCTCGAACTCTATCTGACCCTCGCGCCCTATGGCGGAAATCTCGAGGGCGTTCGGGCGGCTTCGTGGGCCTATTTCGGGCGCGAGCCGGACAACCTGTCGCCCGATCAGATCGCCATGCTGATCGCGCTGCCGCAATCGCCCGAGGCGCGGCGGCCCGACCTGCGGCCAGAGGCGGCGATCGTCGCGCGCGAGCGCGTGCTGATGCGGCTGGCGCAGGAAGGCGTGTTCGCCGTCGACCTCGCGAAGGAGTCGGCGGAGTATCCCGCGCCGAAGCGCGGCGACTTCCCGACGGTTGCGTGGCACGCGTCGGAAGAAGCGATGAAGCGTGCGGGTTCTCCCGACAACATCCGGACAACGCTCGATCTCAACCTGCAGCGCGAGGTCGAGAAGATCGCGCTGCGCGCCGCCGGGCCGTCGCGCGAAGGCGTGCAGGCGTCGATCATGGTGGTGGATATTGCAACGCGCGAAGTGCGCGCCGTGGCCGGCTCTTCCAACCGCGCAACGGCAGGCGGGTGGATCGATCTCACCGACAGGCCGCGCTCACCAGGGTCGACGCTGAAGCCGTTCATCTACGGGCTGGCGTTTGATGATGGCGTGGCCGCGCCAGACACGCGCATCGCCGACACGCCACGCAGGTTCGCGAGCTATCGACCGGACAATTTCGACCGCACCTTCCGGGGCGATGTCACCGTGGCGCAGGCGTTACAGCACTCGCTCAACGTTCCGGCAGTCGCGGCGCTCGACGCGGTCGGCGCCCAGCGTTTCGCGGCCGCGCTCACATTCGCCGGCGCGGATCTTTCGATGCCGCTTTCCGCCGATGATGATGCCGGCCTCGCCATCGCACTGGGCGGCATGGGCATGACGGTGCGCGATCTTGCCTTGCTCTATGCCGCGCTGGGCGATGACGGCCGCGCGTTGCCGCTGCACTGGCTGCAGGCGGAGCGCGAACAGGCCGGAACGCCGAAGGCGCCGGGCGTGCAGATCATGTCTGCGCAATCGGCGCGGCAGATCGTCGACATCCTTGCGCAGGCGCCCGCGCCGGATGGGCGCGTGCCGGCCCTGCTGACTCAGGAAGCGCCGGTGATCGCGGCCAAGACGGGCACGTCCTACGGCTTCCGCGACGCCTGGGCTGCGGCCACCGGCAATGGCTATGCGGTCGTGGTCTGGATCGGCCGCGCCGATTCCGGTCCACGCCCGGGCGTGACAGGTCGCGAAGGCGCCTTGCCGGCGCTGTTTGATGTTTACGATGCCATCGGGCGGGTCCTACCGAAGCGCTCCACCGGTCCGAGCCTGCGCGAGGAGATCGCCGGTACCCACACGCCGCCATCAGCATTGGCCCGGTTCGAACGGCAGAACGCGCCACCGCAGATCTTCTTTCCGCCCGATGGCGCGGAAGTCTGGAAGGACGGCGAACATTCGTCCTTCGTCCTGTCGGCGCAGGGGCGTGGCAAGCTGGCCTGGTATGTCGACGGCAAGCCGCTGCCCCACAATGTGGCGGGCGACACGGTCTGGCGTCCGGCCGATGTCGGCTTCTATGAAATCCAGGTCGTCGACGATGCCGGCCGCGCCACCAAGGCGCGCGTGCGCGTGATGAGCCCGAACGGCTAGCGCGTCAGCGCCAGGAGGGCGTCATTCCAGGCCGTGGCGGCGCGACCCCCGGCGATCAGATCGTCGATCAGGTCCGCTGGCAGGCTGACGGCGGTTTCCGCCGAGCCAAGCCGTTCGGCCTTTGCCTCGCCAAGATCCGCAAACGACATCACATCGAAGACGATCGCGATGTCATCGCATGTCCAGTCTGGCTCTGCGCCGAGAGCTTTCGCTTCCTCGGGCTTGAGCGAGCAACGCCATTCGGCCACGTCGTTCCGCCACTGGTGCAGGAAGCCGGAGAGCGCATCGGCCGCCGCCCGCTTGGGCGCGTTCACGGCGATGCCGAGCGCCGTTGCGATCAGGGCGGGGCCATCCGGTCCCGCCTGTTGCTTCGCCCAGTCACCCTCGGCCGGCCGTTCGGCATTGACGATCACGAAAGTGAGCCTGCGCATCCGGACAGCGTCGCGCGCCGAGAAGGGAGAATAAGGTTTGCCGCCATCGGCATTGAGCGTCACGAAGCTTGAGACGCCGAAATTGTCCGCGACCCCGCCATCCGTCAGATGCAGATACGTCATCCGGTCGGCCTGACGATAGAAGCGGAAAGAGCGCGCCGTCTCCTTCAGCAACACCGGTGCATCACGGGAAACCAGCGCTTCGTTCACCCATGGCGACAAACCATAGGGACAGTCCTGCGCATAGGACCTCACCACGACAGGCCGGAAAGCGACCGGCACAGACATGGAGGCTGCGACCGCGTCGGCAATACGGATATTGCCAAGGTCGCTACAGATGGCCTGGAACCAGGGCGGGGAAAACGCGAACGGGGCGCCGCTGTAAAGATCGGTGGCGTTAATCACGATCTGCGGCCGTGTGCTCAGGTCCCGCATCACGCCGCCGTGGAAGATTTCTCCATCCAGCCAGCTGGCCAGCTTGTCCGGACCGTTTAGGCCGCCTTGCAGAAGCCGGTCCCAGTTCTGGGGCGACATCCAGCTGGTGTGGAGCTGGCCTTGCCAGTCCTTTTCCAGTGCGGCGGCGCGGAAATTGTCGAGGCCGGCCGGGCCGTGCTGGCCAAAATAGGCCGCGGTGATGGCGCCGCCCGATACGGCCGTGACGTAGCCGACGCGGTCGATCAGCGGCTTGCCGTCGCGATCCTTCATGTCGCGAAGCTGGAGCAGGACGCCGAGAGAAAAGGACGCCGCCCGCGCGCCGCCGCCGGACAGGGCGAGCGCGATGACATCGCCATCAGCGCCGATGTCCGGCGCGATGTGTGTCGTCTCCGTCAGCAACGGCTGGTTCACCGGCGTGGTGTCGGGCAGGCCGGCGCAAGCGTTAGCGGCAAGGCCGAAAGCGGCGATCAAGGCTGTGCGCATCGGCGTCCCTCCCCGAAGTCGAGAGAAGCTTCGGCGCTGGGGCGTGCGATGTCCAGCCAGCAGCGTGCTAGCCGCGCGCTCGCGACACGAGACGGAGCGTGGACGGGTCGCGCTGGCCCGGATCGGCCCCGGCGATCGCCTTGTCGAGCTGTTCGGCGAGTACCTTGCCGAGTTCAACACCCCACTGGTCGAAGGGATTGATGCCCCACAGGATGCCGGCGGCGAAGGTGCGGTGCTCGTAGAGCGCGATCAGGGCGCCGACGCTCTCGGGCGACAGATCGTCAAGCAGGATGGTGGTGGAGGGGCGGCCGCCCGGCATGTCCATGTGTGGGGCCTGGGCTTTGGCTTTTTCAGGCGCCATGCCCTTGGCGAGCAGTTCTTTCTCGGCGGCCGCTTCGGAGCGGCCGGCCAGCAGGCCTTCGGCCTGCGCGAAGGCGTTGGCGAGCAGGGCGCGGCCGCGCGCTTTGTCGCCCGCGCCGGCGTCGAGCGCAGCAACAAACTCGATAGAGCTGAGGCGCGTACCCTGATGCAGGAGCTGGTGGAAAGAATGCTGGCCGAGCGTTCCGACCGAGCCCCAGACGAAAGGCGCGGTCTGCGCCAGCCGTCCGCCGGGCAGGTCATCGGCGCTCTTGCCGTTGGATTCCATTTCGAGCTGCTGCAGGAAATCGGGCAGCTTTCGCAGGCGATGGGCGTAGGCCAGCACGGTGCGGCTGGGAATGCCTGCGGCGGAGTGCAGGAACACGTCCATCATGGCGAGCCGCGCCGGCGTGTTCTGCGCAAGCGGCGTATCGCGGAAGTGCAGGTCCATTTCGGCGCCGCCCTTGAGGAAGCGCGACCACACATCCGCGCCAAGCGCGATCTGAAGGGACAGGCCCACCGCCGACCAGACCGAGTAGCGCCCGCCGACCGCCTCATCCATCGGGAAGATGCGATCCGCTGCGGCGCCCCAGGCTTTCGCCTTGTCGGGCGCCGAGGATACTGCGGCGAGATGGTTGTTGGCTTCGGCTTCGCCAAGCTTTGCGACCAGCCATTCGCGCGCAAGGGCGGCGTTCGAGGCGGTCTCGGGCGTCTTGAACGACTTCGAGACAACAATCACAAGCGTGGTCGTTGCATCCAGACCTGCCGTCTGTTCGGCGAAGTCTTCCGGATCGACGTTGGCGACGAAGCGGATCTGGGGCCCGTCCGGGCTATAGGCGCGCAGCGCATCCCAGATCAGGCGCGGACCAAGGTCCGATCCGCCGATGCCGATGTGAAGGATGGTCTTGACCGGAAAGCCGAGCCCGCCCGACGCCGCATTGGTGGCGAAGGCCGCCGCTTTCTCGGCCTCGCGATACATGGCGTCGGCGGCTGGGATGCCATGCCCATTGCCGCGCAGCGCCCAGTGAAGCGCCGGGCGATGTTCGGATGCGTTGACGATCTCGCCCGCAAATAGCGCCTTGATGCGGGCCGGAAGGTTCCGCTCGGCCGCAACGGCCTGCATGGCGCTCATCACGCCGTCGTCGATGAACTGCTTTGCGACATCTGCCTCGAGGTGTGGGGCCTTCCAGATGAAGGCGTCGAGGTCGGCGCGGCGCGCAGTTTCCTGCAGCGGGCGCGAGGACAGGCGCGCGCATTCGGCTTCGACGGTCTTCCAGCTGGCCAGCGTCATTTTGGAGTCTTCCCTCACGGCAAGAGTTGGGGGACATGTGCCGCAAGCCGATGCAATCGGCGAGCCCCTTGACGGGCTCAATACGGGCAAAAAGCGTTAACGCAGGTAGGGTCTTTGTAGACGATGCGGTCTGGTAACCTGATTCCGGCGGTTCTGGCTGCGCTGGTGCTGACGTCTGCCTGCGGCGACAATGCGCCGGCCGAGGACACGGCTGGTCCCCCGGTTCCTGTTCCCACGCTGGATCAGCTGCCGGCGCCCTTCAACGAAGCCAATCTCGAAGCGGGACGACAGGCATTCGGCAAGAAGTGCTCGTCGTGTCACTTCATCGACCGCAAGAAGGGCCACATGGTTGGTCCCAACCTCAACGGCCTGTTCGAGCGGGGACCCGCCAAGGCGTCCGGGTATTCCGGTTATTCGTCAGCGCTGAAGTCGCTGGGCGGCGACACTTGGAATCCAGCCCAGCTGGAGCAATGGCTCGAACACCCGCGCGTGTTCCTGCCCAACAGCAACATGTTCTTCAACGGCATCGGCGATGCTGACGAACGGCGGGATATCATCGCCTATCTGATGATCGAGTCGCGTAAGCGCTAGAGTTTCGCAAGCCTGCGCTTCGCCAGCAGGATACCGCCCGACGTCGCGTCGCCTGCCGGCTCCACCAGGAAAGGCGCGAGCCGGTCCGGCATCCAGCCGCGCATGATGGCCGACAGTCCGCCGACCAGCGCCACCTTCGGTGCGCCCTTGTGAAGAAGCGCGTCGGCAATATCCGCGATGTGGCTGGCCGCCTGCTGCATCAGGGAGACAGCGCCCGGATCGCCCGCTTCGGCATGACGCACGACGATCGGCGCCAGCGTTGCGTAGTCGGTTGAGCTGGCGCGGTCCATCCAGTCCACGATCTCCACCGGATCATGCGAGAACTTGGCGAGCACTTCCTCTGTGAAGTCTGTCGGCGAAGCGCGGCCATCCAGCGTGCGCAGGGCGACCCGCATGGCGGTGAGGCCGATATCGGCGCCCGACCCCTCGTCCGACACAGGAAAGCCGTAGCCGCCGACGCGGACAGTCTGCCCGCGCCAGGTGATCCCGATGCTGCCGGTTCCGCAGACGACGATGCCGCCATCCTCGCCCGCAAAGGCGCCCAGCAAGGCGAGATATCCGTCACCCTCGAACCAGGCATGGGCGAAAGGGTGTTCCCAGTCCTCAAGCGCCCGGCGGGCGCCCCGCATGCCGGTTCCGGCCAGTCCGATGCCTGCATGGATGCGGGTCATGGCCTCGTCGCCGAGCCCGGATTCCCGCACCGCCTGTTGCGCGGCTGTCATGATCGAATAGAGCGCCGCCTGAAAGCCGAAGCGCATGCTGGCCGGTCCGGCCTCGCCGCGCCCCAGCACCCGGCCGTCGGCCGATTCGAGCCGCGCGCGACAGCCCGTGCCGCCGCCATCGACGCCAAGAAACAGGGGTTCAGCCATGCGCCTTCTCTAATCCGATTTGCCCGCCTTCCAAACAAGCCGCGCAGGCATCAGGATGGCGGCATGACAACAAAGGACTTCAGAACAGAAGACTGGGACCCTGCCTTCGCCGATCTCGACCTGTGGGATACGTCCACGGCGCTTGCGCGGTTGCATGCAAGCCAGATGGAGGCGGTCGCGGCTGTCGGCCCGGCCTTGCCGGTGCTGGCGCGCGCGGTCGATGCGGCGGCCAAACGGCTGGGCGATGGACAGGGCCGGCTGATCTATGCCGGCGCTGGAACCTCCGCCCGGATCGCCGTGCAGGATGGGGTGGAGTTGCTGCCGACCTTTGGCTGGCCGGCGGAGCGCGTGGCGTTCGTCGTCGCCGGCGGAGAGGCGGCGTTGCTGCGGCCGGTTGAGAATGCCGAGGATGGCGCCAGCGAGGCTGAAGTCCGCATCGGGTCTCTGGGCGTGGGCGCCGATGACGTGGTGATCGCCGTTGCAGCCAGTGGTGAGACGCCCTTCACGCTGGCCGCGCTGCGCACAGCCAAGGCATCCGGCGCGCTCACGGTCGGCGTTGCATCGAACCCCGGATCGTCGCTCATCAGGGAAGCGGAGTTCGGGGTTCTCTTGGCGACGGGCGCGGAAGCGCTGGCGGGCTCGACGCGCATGAAGGCGGGAACAGCCCAGAAGACCGCGCTCAACATGTTTTCGACCATGCTGATGGTGCGGCTGGGGCGCGTCTATCGCGGCCTGATGGTCGACATGCTGGCGACCAACGCCAAGCTCAAGCGCCGCGCCGTGAAAATGCTGGTCGCGATCGATGGCTGCACAGATGAGGAGGCGGGAGCGGCGCTGGCGGCAGCGGGAGGCCACGTGAAGACGGCGGTGCTCCTGCGCCGCGGGCTCGATGCAGATGCCGCGCATGCCTTGCTGGCCCGCCATGGCGAGCGGCTACGCGATGCGCTGGCTGAGCTGGAGGCGCGCTAGACGACGCGCTCGCCGGCAATCCAGACGTTCTTTGTGGTCAGGCCCTCGTCAAGCAGAACGAAGTCCGCCCGCGCTCCCGGCGCGATGCGCCCCCGATCGCCTTCGACGCCAAGAAACTGTGCCGGCGTTAGCGTCGCCATGCGCAGCGCATCGGCCAGTGACGCCCCGATCAGGGAAAGAGCGTTGCGGACAGCTGCGGACAGATCGAGATGCGCTCCCGCAAGCGTTCCCGCTGGCGTTCGCAGCGCGCCGTCGGAGAGACGCACGGTCTCTCCGAACAGCGACATGTCCGGGGACCCGCCCACCGTCGCCATGGCGTCGGATACGAGGGTCATCTTGCTGGCCGTCTTGGCGAGGAAAGCCGCTCGCGCGGAAGCAGGATGAACGTGGATGCCATCGAGAATGAGGCCAGCCCACGCGTCCGTGCGTGAGAGGGCCGCGCCAACCGGGCCCGGATTGCGCGATTCCAGCGGCGGCATGGCGTTGAACAGATGCGTGAAGCACGACGCGCCGGCATCAAGCGCCCGGAACACCGTGCCGACATCCGCCGCCGTGTGACCGAGGCTGACGCGAACGCCGGCGGCGGCGAGCTTTGCGATGTCCTCGGGAGGCACACGCTCGGGCGCCAGTGTCATCATGAGCGGGAAGTTGCGGGGGGCTGTCAGCAGTTGCAGATCGGCATCGTCGAGCGGCCGGAGCTTGCTCGCCGGGTGAACGCCCCGACGAGGCTCGGACAGGTGCGGCCCCTCAAGGTGCAGCCCGATCACGCCCGCAATGTCCTCCGCGACGGCTTCCGACACGGCGTCGATGGCGGCGCGGGTCTTGTCACGGCTGTCGCTGATCAGGGTCGCCATCAGGCCGGTGACGCCGAACCGCCGGTGCGCGGCGGTGATGGTCCGCAAGGACTCGACGCAGGGGACGTCGTTGAACAGCACGCCGCCGCCGCCATTCACCTGGATATCGACGAAGCCGGGCGCCAGCAGGCCATCCACCGGAGCCGAGCCGGCCGGCGCAGACTCGAGCACCGCTGCGATCCGGCCGCCCTCGACAACCACGGCTGCGCCCGCCAGCACCTTCTCGCCATCGAACAGACTTGTGGGCGCAAATACGGTCATGTCAGCGGGTCTCGGTTATCTTGCTGAGGCGCGGCGGCGTGTCGGGCGACAGGCCGCGCTGCAACGCTGAGGCGTTCGCCAGCAGATAGAAGCGCGTCAGCATGGCGACGAGTTCGAGCGCGGGATGGGTGCGATCCTGCGGCCAGTCGAGCAGTAGCACCGGGCTGCCGGCCGACCGGAAGGCTTCGGCAAGCTGCACGAGGCCATCGAGCGCTGCGTCGCGCTGCGCAAAGACAATCGCGCGCAGGTTCGGCCCCGCCAGCGCGAACGGTCCGTGCCGCACCTCGGCCGAGCTGTGCGCCTCCGCGAACAGGCCGCATGTCTCCTTGAGCTTGAGTGCGGCTTCCTTGGCGACAGCCAGTCCGGGGCCTCGCCCGATCACATAGAGTGGATCACCGCCCTCCATGAAGGCGTCGGCGCCAGGCCAGTCGGCCGCCAGCGCCTGTTCCAGCAGGTCCGGCGAAGCCTCGAACGCGGCGATCATGGCCGGATCGTTGCGCCAGTGCGCAACAAGACCGAAGCCCAGCAGCATCGCGGCGAGACAGGACTTGGTGGCGGCGACGCTCTTCTCGGGCCCGGCTTCCAGCCCGAAGGTCTGATCGACGGCGCTGGCAAGTGCGGAGTGCTCGGCGTTGATCATCCCGATGCGCAGGGCGCCATGGGTTCCGGCGGTGAGGCTGTATTCGACCAGATCCGGGCTCTGGCCCGACTGGGAGACCGCGAGAACCAGCGCATCGCGCAAATCGAGCTCGCCGCCATAGACCGAGCGCAACGAGGGCGCGGCGGATGTCGTGACAATGCCGAGATGCTGCTCGACGAGATACCGCGTGAACAGCGAGGCAGCGCCGGAACTGCCGCGGCCGGCGGCGACAACCATGCGCGGCGGTCGCGCGCGCAGGCGCGCGCCGAGTTCGGCCAGCGGCTGCGAGTTGTGAGTGACAAGCCGTGCGGCCACGCGCGGCGCTTCGCGCGTCTCGGTTTCCATCAGGGTGGGCGCGGGGCCGCTCATGGACATAACGTATGGCCCAGCCAGCCGCGCCTTACAAACGCCCGCCCGAGCACTGGCGATTGGCGCGCGCGCGCGTTAAGAGGCCTGATGCGCCACACCCTGCGGCTTCATCCTGATTCGCGGTGCGATTCCGTGCGGGCGGTCCAGGTCGATGCCTTGCGCCGGCCGGGGTCCATCCTGCGGCTGGACTATGTCGCCAGCGGAAGGATCGCGGACATCATCGTGCCGCAGCCGGTAACGCCGCATCGCGCCGACAAGCTCTGGGAACACACCTGTTTCGAGGTATTCCTGCGCCGGCCGGGCGAGACGGGCTATGTCGAGTTCAACTTCTCGCCGGCAGGCACATGGGCCGCCTATCGCTTCGCCAGCCAGCGGCGCGGCATGTCGAATCTCGAGGAGTTCCACGACATGCCGATGATGGCCGATGTCGGGATCAACAGCCTCGGTCTCGGGCTGACGCTCGATCTCGGTGCCTTGCCGGATCTGGCGGGCGATGGACCGTGGAGCGTCGGGATTTCCACCATCATCGAAGAGAGCAATGGGCGGAAGTCGTTCTGGGCGTTAGCGCATCCGCAAGGAAAGGCGGATTTCCATCATCCTGACAGTTTCGCGCTTGAGCTTCCGCCGGTGGATGCAACATGAAATTCGGTATCGACCGACTGATCGCCGATCCGGCGCTGCGCGCGCCGCTGAAGGGCAAGCGTGTTTCGCTGGTGGCGCATCCGGCGTCCGTCACAGCCGATCTGACCCATTCACTCGATGCGCTCGCGGCGTGCGGCGACATCCGGCTGACGTCCGCCTTCGGTCCACAGCACGGCATGCGCGGCGACAAGCAGGACAACATGATCGAGAGCCCGGATTTCAACGATCCGGTGCACGGCATCCCGGTGTTCAGCCTCTACGGCGAAGGGCGTCGGCCCACGGGCCAGATGATGAGTACGTTCGATGTCGTGCTGATCGACCTGCAGGACCTCGGTTGCCGCATCTACACCTTCATCACGACGCTGCTCTACGTGCTGGAGGCTGCCGCCAAGGAGGGCAAGGCTGTCTGGGTGCTCGATCGTCCGAACCCGGTTGGCCGGCCGGTCGAGGGCCTGACGCTTCGCGAAGGCTGGGAGAGCTTTGTCGGCGCCGGACCGATGCCCATGCGCCACGGGCTCACGCTGGGCGAACTCGGCAAGTGGTTCATCGATCACTTCAACCTCGACGTTGAATACCATGTCATCGAAATGGAGGGCTATGAGCCTGACGCCGCGCCGGGCTTCGGCTGGCCGATCGGCAATCGCACCTGGGTCAATCCCAGCCCGAACGCGCCAAACCTCTGGATGGCGCGGGCCTATGCCGGAACGGTGATGCTGGAAGGCTCCACATTGTCCGAGGGGCGCGGCACGACACGGCCGCTGGAACTTTTCGGTGCGCCCGACATCGACGCCCGCAAGGTGATCAGCGAGATGCAGGCTGTTGCGCCGCAATGGCTGAAGGGCTGCCGCCTGCGCGAGTGCTGGTTTGAGCCGACCTTCCACAAGCACATGAAACAACTCTGCCATGGCGTGCAGATTCACGCAGAAGATCCGTCGTACTACGATCACGCCGCCTTCAAGCCGTGGCGGGTGCAGTCGCTGGCCTTCAAGGCGATCCGCAATCTCTACCCGGGCTATCCGCTGTGGCGCGGGCTCGATTTCAAGTACGAGTACACCAACGGCCAGCTTGCCATCGATGTCATCAACGGCTCGACGCTGCTGCGCGAATGGGTTGATGACATCCACGCGACGCCCGGCGATCTCGACGCTCTGACCATCCCCGACGAGAAGGCGTGGGAAGTCGAACGGCGGCCCTACTTGCGCTACTGAGCGGACGCTCACATAGTGGCTCCAAAAGATCGGGAGCGCGCTTTGAGCGGTGTCGACTATGTCTCGCCAACCAGCATTCCGGACGCGCTGAAGGCGCTGCAGACCGACGGTGCGCGGCTCATGGCGGGCGGAACCGATCTGCTGGTGCAGATGCGTGGCGGGCGCACAAAGCCGAAGCTTATCGTTGATCTTAAGCGTATTCCCGGCATCGCCGATATCCGCGAAGAAGATGGGGGTTTCGTCATCGGCGCGGCGGCGAGCGGCGCAAGCATTGGCGAGCATGAAGGCTTGCGCTCCGCCTGGCCCGGCGTGGTCGAAGCAGCAAACCTCATCGGCTCAACGCAGGTGCAGGGCCGCGCCAGCCTCGGCGGCAATCTCTGCAATGCATCGCCGGCCGCTGACAGCGTGCCGGCCCTGATCGCCGCGGGCGCGATCTGCGTGATCGCGGGGCCGAACGGCCAACGCGAGGCGCCGGTTGAGACGATCCAGTCCGAGCCGGGCAAGACGACACTGGCCAGGGACGAAGTGCTGGTCGCGTTCCGGCTGCCTATGCGGCCCGCGCGTTCGAGCGACGCCTATCTGCGGCTGATCCCACGCACGGAGATGGATATCGCTGTGGTGGGCGCGGACGTCAGCGTGACGCTGGATGCAGCCGGCAAGTGTACCGCGGCGCGCGTCAGCGTTGGCGCAGTTGCGCCGACAGCGTTGCTGGTGGAGGCGGCGGGCGCGGCCCTGATCGGATCATCGTTCGACGAAGACGCGCTGACGAAATTGGAAGCTGCCGTTGCAGCGGCCGCCAAGCCCATCAGCGACAAACGCGGAACCGCAGACTACCGAACCAGGGTCGCAGCCGTGCTCGCACGCAGGGCTGCGCTGATCGCGCGGGATCGTGCGCTGGGAGCCAAGGCATGAGCCGCACAGTCGTAAGAGCCACGGTCAATGGCGAGCCGGTCGAGTTTCTCGGCGGGGGCGGCCAGTCCCTGCTGGATGCCCTGCGCGACGAGTTGCGCCTGACCGGCAGCAAGGAAGGCTGCGGCACGGGCGATTGCGGCGCATGCTCGGTGATTGTCGATGGCCGGCTGGTGTGCGCCTGCCTGATGCTGGCCCCGGAGGCGGAAGGCAAGCGCATCGAGACGATCGAGGGTATGGCCGACAATGGCCACCTGCATCCGCTGCAGCACCAGTTCCTTGAGCATGCCGCGCTGCAATGCGGGTTCTGCACGCCGGGCCTGCTGATGGCGTCCAAGGCGCTGCTGGACCGCAATCCCGATCCGACCGAGACGGAAGTGCGCTACTGGCTGGCCGGCAACATGTGCAGATGCACGGGCTACGACAAGGTTGTTCGCGCCGTCATGGATGCGGCGGCCGATCTTCGCCAAGCGGAGAAAACAGCATGAGCGATGGAAACCAGCCTCCCGCCGGCTTCAAGGTTGTCGGTCATCGGCCCATCCGTCCGGATGGCGTCGACAAGGTGACAGGGCGCGCCCAGTTCGGCGCGGACTTCCACCTGCCAGGCATGCTGACGGGGCGGATCAAGCGCAGTCCGCATGCTCATGCGCGCATCGTGAAGATCGATACGACCGCGGCCGAGAAGTTGCCGGGCGTGAAAGCCATCCTCACGGGCGAGGATTTCGATGTCGGCGCCGGCGGTGAGATCGAGGCCGGCGAAAGCGCCAGCGCGATGAAGGACGTCGCCGCCAACTGTCTGGCGAAAGGCAAGGCGCTCTATCAGGGCCATGCCGTCGCCGCCGTCGCCGCAACGTTGCCGGAGATCGCCGCTGAAGCGCTCGATCTGATCGAGGTGATCTACGAGGTCCTGCCGCATGTGATCGATGTCGACGCTGCGATGGCCGATGACGCGCCGGTTCTGCACGGGGATATGTTCACCAAGGGCGTGACGCCCAGACCCGACAAGCCCTCGAACATCGCCCAGCGCTATGTGATGGGGCGTGGGGATGTCCCCGGCGCGTTCGCGGCGGCCGATGTCGTTGTCGAAGGCAGCTACACGACGGCCGCCGTGCATCAGGGCTATCTCGAGCCACATGCCTGCGTCGCGTCCTGGGGCGCGGATGGCCAGTCGACAATCTGGTCTTCAAGTCAGGGCCAGTTCCTCGTTCGCGCCATGACGGCGCGGATTCTCAATCTGCCCCTGTCGGACCTGAAGGTCATCCCGGCAGAGATCGGCGGCGGTTTTGGCGGCAAGACGACCGTCTATCTGGAGCCCGTGGCGCTGGCGCTGTCGCGTAAATGCGGCCGGCCCGTGAAGATCGTGATGTCGCGCGAGGAGGTGTTCCTCGCCTCTGGCCCGACTTCCGGATCGTCAATGGATATCCGCCTCGCCGCCACGAAGGATGGCAGGATTACAGCCGCTGACATGACTCTGAGATATCAGGCGGGCGCCTTCGCAGGCTCGCCGGTTCACCTTGGCTGCATGACCGCCTTCGCTTGCTATGACGTCGAGAATCTCGCGCTGGTCGGCTACGACGTTGTCAGCAACCGGCCGAAGGTCGCGGCCTATCGCGCGCCCGGTGCTCCCATGGCGGCGTTTGCCGTGGAAAGCGCGATCGACGAGCTCGCACGCAAACTTAACATGGACCCCATCGACCTGCGCCTCCACAACGCGGTGAAGGACGGCGCGAAGACGGTCTATGGCGCGACTGTGCGGTCTTCTGCGTTTGTGGAAACGCTGGAAGCGATCAAGGCGCATCCGCACTACCAGACGCCGCTGAAGCCGGGCGAGGCGCGCGGCGTGGCGGCGGGGTTCTGGTTCAACATTGGCGGCGAATCTTCCGCCGCCGTGCATGTCGACGAGGATGGCGGCGCAACTGTCGTCTCCAGCAATCCGGACATTGGCGGGTCGCGGGCGTCGATGGCGATGATGGCCGCCGAAACGCTGGGCCTGCCCATCGAGCGTGTGCGCTGCACCGTGGCCGACACCACGTCGATCGGCTTCAGCGGCTCAACCGGCGGCAGCCGCGTAACATTTGCCACGGGAATGGCCGTCGTTGAGGCCGCGAAGAAGGTCGTCGACGATCTGAGGCGCCGCGCTGCCGAGACCTGGGAATGCGACATCGCGCAAGTCGAGTGGCGCGACGGCGCTGCTGTGTGCCTCGATCCGTCGAAAGACGTGAAGCCGCTGTCGCTCAAGGCGCTCGCCAGCAAGTCCGCCAAGACAGGCGGGCCGATCGCGGCGGAGGTGTCGCTCAATGCGCAGGGCGCCGCGGCGGGCTATGGCGTTCATGTGTGCGACCTTGAGGCCGACGCCGAGACCGGGCGCACGACCATCCTGCGTTACACGGCGGCGCAGGATGTGGGCCGTGCGATCCATCCCTCCTATGTCGAGGGGCAGCTACAGGGCGGCGTCGCGCAGGGCGTCGGCTGGGCGCTGAACGAGGAATACGTCTACAGCCGTAATGGCCTGCTCGAGAACGCCGGCTTCCTCGACTATCGCATGCCGGTCGCCTCCGACCTGCCGATGATCGATACCATCCTGATCGAGGACAAGCCGAACCCGCGCCATCCCTATGGCGCCAAGGGCGTGGGAGAGGTTCCCATCGTTCCGCCGCTGGCCGCCGTGTCCAACGCGATCAGCGCGCTGGTCGGCCAGCGCATGACCTCGCTGCCGCTGTCGCCGGCAAAGGTGCTGGCGGCACGGAGCGGCGGCTGAGGTGGCGCGGGTCGTCACAATCTCCTCGAAAGTGCGCGACCTGACAGGCGGGCGCGACGCGTTTGATGTGGAGGCCGCGACGGTTGCGGGCCTATCCACGCCCTGGAACAAAGATTCCCCGGCCTCGGGCAACTGGTGGAAGACGAGATGTCCTTCGCCATCGACGGGGAGATCTATCAGGACGCGCTGAGCGAGCGCCTCCGGCCCGACAGCGAAGTCGTCCTCATTCCCCGGATATCGGGCGGCTGAACCCGCAGGGCTCGCCTGGCACGACCGGAACCTTGCGCCGGCCCGCAATTGCGGGAACAACTGCAGGCTGCGGGGAAGCCCGGCGAGGGGCGAGGGAATGGACGGCGAGCCCAAGACAGCTCAGCTGCTGGCGGAATGGCGCGGGGGCGCCGTCGACGCGCGAAACGCGCTGATCGCGCGGCTGCATCCGGAGCTGACGACGATTGCCGCCGCCCGCCTGCGGGCGGAACGCGGAACCTCCTTGTCGACCGGCGATCTCATCAACGAGTCCGTCATGCGTATCGCGCAGGCGGAAGGCCTGTCGATTGCCGACCGGACCCACATGCTGGCGCTGGCCTCCCGCGTGATGCGGAACATTCTGGTCGACCATGCCCGCTCGAAGTCCGCCGGCAAGCGCAAGCACCAGCGCGTGGAGCTAACAACGCAGGTGGATGGCGACCAGCGGTTTGATCTGATTGCGCTCGATTCCGCGCTTATCAGATTGAAAGTGCTCGACGCCCAACTCGCGGAGCTTGTTGAGATGAGATATTTCGGCGGAATGACAGTGGAGGACGTCGCCGAGGCGACCGGCCTTTCCGAACCCACGGTGAAGCGCCGCTGGCAGGTGGCCCGCTCGTGGTTGCTTGATGCGCTCCAGAACCCGATCGATGAATGACCGGCGTCGCGCTTGAACGCGAAGCGCTGGCGCTGTTCGAGGCGTTTCTCGAAGCCGAGCCGGCGGATGCCGAGGCGTGGCTGGCGCAGCGGACGGGCGGGCGCGCCGAGTTGCTATCGCGCGTGCGGACCTTCATTGCGGCCGAACGGGAAGTCACGCTGCGGACCGGCGGCGCCGCCGCATCGATGGAAGCCGAACAGCCCGCGCCAACCCGTCTGGCCGGCTATGTCATCACGGAACGTATCGGTTCGGGCGGCATGGGCTCGGTCTATCTCGCGCGGCGCGATCGCGGCGACTTCGATCACCTTGCCGCCGTCAAGATCATCCGGCCCGGCCTGTTGTCTGAACGGCTGGTGGATCGTTTCCGGCGCGAGCGGCAGATCCTGGCGCAGCTGCGCCATCCCAATATCGCGCAGCTGTTCGATGGCGGGTCGACCGAGGATGGCTCGCCCTACATCATCATGGAGTATGTCGAGGGCCGTCCACTGCTGGTGTGGGCCGAGGAGACGCAGGCGACGCGCGAGCAGCGCATCGACATGCTGCTGCAGGCCTGCGCCGCCGTCTCTTTCGCGCACGCCAACCTGATTGTTCATCGCGACATCACCCCCTCGAACGTCATGGTTACGAACAATGGCGTCGCCAAGCTGATCGACTTCGGCATTGCACGCCCGGCCGGCGCTGACGAGGAGACGCCCAGGCCGGCCAGCGGCTCGGGCTCACTGCACACGCTGAGCCTGACGCCCGGTTTCGCCGCGCCCGAGCGCATGACAGGCGCCGAGCCGACCACGGCGGCAGACATCTATTCGCTCGGAAAGCTGGCGGAGCGTCTGCTTGAGGATCAATCGGCGAACGCCGAGTTTGCCGCCATTGTCGCGCGGGCGACCGCGCATGCGCCGGAAGACCGCTATCCTTCAGTCGATCTTCTCGCCGCGGATATCAAGGCGTGGCGGGATGGCTATCCGATCACGGCTGCCGGCGGCGGTCGCGGCTATGCGTTCAGGAAGTTCCTCGGCCGCCATCGCCTCGCTGCCTGGGCGACCGCCGTTGGCCTCGCTGTCCTGCTCGGGGCTTTCGGGGCGACAGCTGCGGCTTGGTTCGTCACCGATCAGGCGCGCGCGGCAGAGGCGCGCCGCTTTCAGGATGTTCGCGAACTGGCGACCTACATGCTGTTCGATCTCAACGAAAAGCTTCGCTCGGTTCCGGGCAACACGTCTGCGCGCGCTGATCTTGCTGCAAAGGCGCAGACCTATCTCGATGCGCTTGCTGAGACGCCCGATGCCAGCCGCGACCTCATGCTTGAGACGGCGCAGGGATTGTTGCGGCTTGGAGAGATTCAGAATTCGCCGCTGGAACGCAATCTGGGCGAATACGACGCGGCGCAACGCAATTTCGAGCGCGCCCGGGCAATGCTGACTGACATGAAGACGAGGTTCGGCGATGCGCCGGAAATCGCGGTCACCGAAGCTCGCGTCGAAGCCATCGCCAGCCTGATCGCCTTCTATGATGATGCCGATGCCGATGTATCGCTGACGCTTCTGGAAAACGGCAAGGCCGCGCTGGAGCGCGTGCCGCCCACCGAGCGCGACCGCGCCTGGCGTCTGGCGCAGCGGGATCTGTCGCGCGCCGAGATGGACCGCTACTCGTCCAACGAGGAATTCGAGGAGCTGGCCGAGGCGACCGACAGGCATGACGCCTATGTCGATAGCTGGCCCGATGACGAGAAGACGGGCGATGCCGCGGCAATCGAGCATGCCGTGGCGCTCTACAATCGCGGCCTTGCGTGGTCGCTGATGGGACGGGAGGCTGAAGGCTATCCCGCCATGCGCGCTGCACACGGCGTGTTCGTCGACGCAGAGAAACGGTCGCCGGGAAATCCGGGATTGCTCTTCCTCATCGGCTGGAGCGGCGCGGACGCCTACGCCGCCGCCGCGCGCATCGACAAGCCGGAAGAAGCGGAAGACCTCCTGACCAATGCGCAGCAGGCGACGCGACGCCTGTCCGCGATCGAAGACCGCGATCAGTCGGCGCATGTGCTCGAAATGATGGTCGGCGAAGCCTATTCGCAGCATCTTGGAAACGTTGGTCGCTTTGACGAAGCCATCGCCGAACAACAGCGCATCGTCGGGCTCAAGGTTGTCGAACACGGTGAGGATGAGATCAGTCCCGACCTTGCCTGGAGCGTAATGCTGCTCGGGCAGATTGCCCGGCAGGCCGGCCGGCGCGAGATCGCGTGCGACGCCTATCGCAGCGCCGAGTCACGCTTCACGCGCGCCGACGCCGAAGGGCGCGTTATCGAATTCCATCGCTCGTTCCTGAAAGGGCTGCGCGACTTCGTCGGGTATTGCGCCAACGGAACGCCGCTGGAGGACTTCGGCGGGATCCGCCGCTAGCGGCTACCGGAGCGCGGCGTTGATCTTGTCCAGCGCCGCCGATCCGGGCGTGAGCTCAGCGTCGCCAAGCTGGTTCAGCGGACGTTCCGTCGTGCCAAGCCGGTCATGCAGGTCGGTTGCATCGGGATCGACGAACAGCAGGCCAGTAACGATCTCGCCCTCCGCATGGCGCTCCTGCAGATAGTTGGCCGCGCCGATCTTGTCCGTGGCGTCGTAGTCATCATGCAGTTTGCGCAGCCGCAGGACAGACCCATCGTGCTGCGTGACCTCCCGCACTTCGCCAGGCTTGTACTCGGCCGTGATCGGCGCGCGACCTAGGATCACGTCGAGCCGGTTCACGGCTTCATTGTGCTCGCGTACATAGTCGAAGCTCTTGGTCGAACCTGCGTGGTTGTTGAAGGCGACGCACGGGCTGATCACGTCGATGAAGGCGGGGCCATGATGGGCCAGCGCGCCCTTGATCAGGGGCACAAGCTGGTCCTTGTCGCCCGAGAAGGAGCGCGCGACATAGGTCGCGCCAAGCTGCAGGGCGAGGGCGACAAGATCGATGCCGTTCTCGGTGTTCTCGACGCCGCGCTTCGATTTCGAGCCCTTGTCGGACGTGGCGGAGAACTGTCCCTTGGTGAGCCCGTAGACACCGTTGTTTTCTACAATGTAGGTCATGTTGACGCCGCGCCGGATTGAATGCGCGAACTGGCCGAGGCCGATGGAGGCGCTGTCGCCATCGCCCGAAACGCCGAGATAGATCAGCTCACGATTTGCCAGATTGGCGCCTGTCAGAACGCTCGGCATCCGCCCATGGACGCTGTTGAAGCCGTGGCTCTGCCCGAGGAAATAATCCGGCGTCTTCGACGAACAGCCAATGCCGGACATCTTGGCGAGGCGATGGGGCTGGATCGCAAGCTCCCAGCACGCCTGGATGATCCCCGCGCTGATCGAGTCGTGCCCGCACCCGGCGCACAGCGTGGAGACGCGGCCTTCGTAGTCGCGCCGTGTGAAGCCCAGCTCGTTCTTCGAAAGGCTGGGGTGATGCAGTTTTGGCTTCAGAATGTAGGTCATTGCTTGTTGGCCTTGTCGGTCACCTGACGCGTGGCGCTGTGGGCATCCAGCCTTCGGCCGATCGCGTCGATCAGGAAGCGGGCCGTGATCGGCGTTCCGTCGTAATGCAGGATCGAGGTCAGGCGGTTCGGATTGATGCCGCCCTCGATCATCAGAAGCGAGCGCAGCTGCGCGTCGCGGTTCTGCTCGACGACGCACACTTCGTCGTGCGCGGTGATGAAGTCGTAGACTTCCTGGCTGAACGGAAAACCGCGCACGCGCATGGCGTCGATGTGGTGGCCCTGCATTTCCAGCGCATCAAGCGCCTCATGCATCGCAGGCGTAGTCGAGCCGAAATAGATCGCGCCGATGCGCGTCGCCTGTTTCGCCGGGCGCATGACAGGGCCGGGCACAAGACTGGCCGCCGTGTAGAACTTCTTCAGCAGGCGTTCCATGTTGTCCTGGTAGTCGACGCCTTTTTCGGAATAGCCGGCCATACGGTTGCGCGACGTGCCACGCGTGAAATAGGCGCCCTTGCTGGGGTGCGTTCCCGGCCAGGTCCGGAACGGAATCCCGTCGCCGTCCACGTCCGTATAGCGGCCGAAAAACGCGCCGGCCTCCAGCATCTCCGCCGTCATCACCTTGCCGCGGTCGAGTGTTTTGCTGTCGTCCCACTGGAACGGCTCACACAGCCATTCCTGCATGCCGATATCGAGATCGAGCAGGACAAAGACCGTCGTCTGCAGCCGATCGGCAAGATCGAAAGCCTGCGCGCCCATGGTGAAGCATTCGCCCGGATCAGCCGGCAGAAGCAGCACGTGCTTCGTATCGCCATGGCTGGCGTAGGCGGCCAGCAACAGGTCGGATTGTTGCGTGCGCGTCGGCATGCCCGTCGAGGGTCCGCCGCGCTGAACGTCGAAAATGACGGCCGGAATCTCGGCAAAATAGCTGAGGCCGATGAACTCGTTCATCAGCGAGATGCCGGGGCCGGAGGTGCACGTGAAGGCGCGGGCGCCGTTCCAC
Source organism: Hyphomonadaceae bacterium (assembly GCA_041398245.1). Taxonomy (GTDB): domain Bacteria; phylum Pseudomonadota; class Alphaproteobacteria; order Caulobacterales; family Hyphomonadaceae; genus UBA7672. The sequence goes on along the minus strand of JAWKVC010000001.1, from coordinate 214,766 downwards.
CCGGCGCCAACGACGATACCGATCGAGGCGATCTCGTCCTCGCCCTGCACGATGGCGTAGTTCCTCTCGCCGTCGGGACCTGTCCGCAGCTGCTCGCAATAGCCGGTGAAGGCTTCCGCCAGCGAGGTGGACGGCGTGATCGGATACCAGGCGCACACCGTGGCGCCGCCATAGACCGCGCCAAGGGCGGCCGCCGCGTTGCCTTCGACAAAAATGCGATTGCCGACGGCGTCCGACTTCTGCAACTGCAGACCAATCGGCTTGAGCTGCTTCTTCGCCCAGTCGCGGCCAAGGTTGAAGGCGTTGAGGTTGGCGCCGATCAGCTTCGGCTTGGAGGCGAACTCCTCCTTGAGCAGTTGCTCAACGACATCCGGATCGATCCCGATCAGCCAGGACAGCGCGCCGACATAGCAGATGTTCTTGAACAGCTGCCGCTCGCGGGGAATCTTGTAGGCCTCGTTGCAGATCGCCGTCAGCGGCACACCGATAACGTGGATGTCGTCGCGAAATTTGGATGGCGGCAGCGGCTTGGTCGAATCGTAGAAGAGATAGCCGCCGGGGCTGATCTCCTTCACGTCGTCGTCCCACGTCTGCGGATTGAGCGGCACGGCAAGGTCAACGCCGCCGCGGCGTCCGAGATGGCCATCGCCGGAGATGCGTACCTCGTACCAGGTTGGCAGGCCCTGGATGTTCGACGGGAAGATGTTGCGCGCCGCAACCGGCACGCCCATGCGGATGATCGATTTCGCAAACAGGCCGTTGGCCGATGCCGAGCCGGATCCATTCACGTTGGCGAACTTGACGACGAAGTCGTTGATCGCCGCAAGAGGTTGAGGTTTTGCCGTATCGGCCTGCGTTAGCGTGCCACTACCTATCGAGTCTGGCATTTAGGTCCCGCTTGCGTGATATCGATCAGGTATTTCTGCATGTCCCACGCGCCGGTGGGACAGCGTTCGGCGCAGAGGCCGCAGTGGAGGCAGACGTCCTCGTCTTTCACCATGACGCGTCCCGTGGGCAGGCCATCGGCGACGTAGAGATCCTGGCTTGTATTATGCGCCGGCGCCTTCAGCCGCGTGCGTAGTTCGGCTTCCTCGCCATCCTCGGTGAAGGTGATGCAGTCCATCGGGCAGATGTCGACGCAGGCGTCGCACTCGATGCAGACCTTTGGCGTGAAGACGGTCTGCACGTCGCAATTGAGACAGCGCTGCGCTTCCTTGTAGCCGAGCAACTGGTCAAACCCGAGCTCGACTTCCGCCTTCACATCCTTGAGGGCGACCGCCTTGTCGCGATGCGGAACCTTGTACCGCGCATCGTTGGCGATGTCGTTGTCATAGCTCCACTCATGGATGCCCATTTTCTGCGAAATCACCGTGACGCCCGGCGGCGGGCGCTGGGTAATGTCCTGGTCGTGGACAAACATGTCGATCGAAACGGCCGCCGCATGGCCATGGGCGACGGCCCAGATGATGTTCTTCGGCCCAAAAGCGGCGTCGCCCCCGAAGAACACGTTCGGGATCGTCGACTGCATCGTCTCCTGATGGACGACCGGCATGTCCCACTTGTCGAATTCCATGCCGATGCCGCGCTCGATCCACGGGAAGGCGTTTTCCTGGCCCACCGCGATCAGCACATCATCGCATTCGATGTGTTCATCCGGCTCGCCGGTGGGAACGAGCTTGCGGCGGCCCTTCGCGTCGTGCTCGGCGCGCACCTTCTCGAAGATCATGCCGGTCAGCTTGCCGTTCTTGTGCACGAACTCTTTCGGCACGAGGAAGTTGAGGATCGGGATGTCCTCGTGCATCGCGTCTTCCTTTTCCCAGGGAGACGCCTTCATTTCCTCGAAGCCGGAGCGGACGATCACTTTCACGTCTTCGCCGCCCAGCCTGCGGGCGGTGCGGCAACAATCCATGGCGGTGTTTCCCCCGCCGAGGACGATCACACGCTTTCCGATCTTGTTGATGTGTTCGAAGGAGACGTTGGACAGCCAGTCGATGCCGATATGGATGTTGGCTGCGGCCTCCAGCCGGCCTGGAATTTCGAGATCCCGCCCACGCGGCGCGCCGGTGCCGACAAAGATCGCGTCATACCCTTCAGTCAGTAGGGATTTGAGGCTGTCGATCCTTCGTGACAGGTGCATCACGGGCCCAAGGGCCGTGATGTATCCAACCTCCTCATCGATCACTTCCTCCGGCAGGCGGAAGCGGGGAATCTGGCTGCGGATCATGCCGCCGGCCTTGGCGTCTCCGTCGAAGACGTGAACCTCATAGCCCAGCGTCGCCAGATCGCGTGCGACGGTCAGCGAGGCAGGGCCGGCGCCGATGCAGGCGACCTTCTTGCCATTGCTCGGAGCGACCTTTGGCAGAAGGGCCGCGAAGTTGGCCTTGTTGTCCGCTGCCACGCGCTTCAACCGGCAGATGGCGACAGGCTCTTCCTCCACACGGCCACGCCGGCAGGCGGGTTCGCACGGCCGGTCGCATGTCCGCCCCAGCACGCCCGGGAAGACATTGGATTTCCAGTTGATCATGTAGGCGTCGGTGTAGCGCCGGTCGGCAATCAGCCGGATGTATTCGGGAACCGGTGTGTGGGCCGGGCAGGCCCACTGGCAGTCGACAACCTTGTGGAAATAGTCAGGACGGCTGATGTCCGTAGCCTGCAATTCACGCCCCCGTCTGCTTGCGTGACCGACCCTCATCGGTCCGCGGCTTATGTCGCCCGGGCGTTGTCTTCGCGACGGCGTTACCCTTATGCTGCGGTCGCGAACACGTCTGGGTCGGCCTCTACACAAAGCGGAGGGGAGTCCGCTTCTGAATCGGACCTTACTCCTGCAATTTGCCGCGTCTACTGGGTGGTGTGAGAGGTTTTCTCTCAGGCGTCTCGCGTCGTGCTGGAACGAGACAGCGCCTACCGCGGCAGGCTGGTTGTTCCCATCAGGTATTCGTCCACGGCGCGGGCGCACTGCCGCCCTTCACGGATCGCCCAGACAACCAGCGACTGGCCGCGCCGCATGTCGCCGCAAGCAAAGATGCGATCCGCGCTTGTCTTGTAATCGTCCGTGTTGGCCGCGATATTGCCGCGTGGATCCAGCGTCGCCGACGACTGATCGACCAGTCCGGGTACGATGGGACCGGTGAACCCCATGGCGAGAAGCACGAGATCGGCTTTCAGTTCGAACTCGGAACCTTCCACCTCCTTCATCTCCATGCCTTTCGGTCCGCGTACCCATTCCACCCGCGCGCAGACGATGGCCGTGACCTTGCCGCCCTCTCCGATGGCGCGCTTCGTCACAACCGACCAGTCGCGCTCGCAGCCTTCCTCGTGCGACGACGATGTCCGCAACTTCAGCGGCCAGTCCGGCCAGGTCATGGCCTTGTCTTCCTTCATGGGCGGCTTCGGCATGATTTCCAGCTGGGTCACCGAGGCCGCGCCGTGGCGGTTGGAGGTGCCGATGCAGTCGGAACCGGTGTCGCCTCCGCCGATGACGATGACATGCTTGTCCTTGGCGGAGATCGTGCCGGCCGGTGCGGCTGTCTTTTCATTATCGCCTGCGACGCGCTTGTTCTGCTGGGTCAGGAAATCCATGGCGTAGTGGATGCCATCGAGTTCGCGGCCCGGAATGGGAAGGTCACGCGGCTTCTCGGCGCCGCCCGCCATCACCAGCACCTGATAGTCGTCAAGAAGGCGCTGCACTGACACGTCGACCCCGATGTGGATGCGCGGCCGGAAGATCACGCCTTCGCCTTCCATCTGGCGGATGCGCTTGTCGATCAGATGCTTTTCCATCTTGAAGTCGGGGATGCCATAGCGGAGCAGGCCGCCGAAGCGGTCATTCTTCTCGAACACGGTTGGCGCATGTCCGGCGCGCGCCAACTGCTGTGCGCACGCCAGCCCGGCCGGCCCCGAGCCGATAACCGCCACACGCTTGCCGGTGCCGCGCGGCGCCAGCTGCGGCTTGATCCAGCCTTCGTCCCAGCCGCGATCAACGATCTCGCACTCGATCGCCTTGATCGAGACCGGTGTGTCGACAATGTTCAGCGTGCACGACGCTTCGCATGGCGCGGGGCAGACCCGGCCCGTGAATTCCGGAAAGTTGTTGGTCGAGTGCAGGTTCTCAAGCGCCGCCTGCCAGTGGTCGCGATAGACCAGATCATTGAAGTCCGGGATCTGGTTGTTGACGGGACAGCCCGGCGTGCCGGGCGCCACGGCTCCCGTGCCCTGGCAGAACGGGATGCCGCAATTCATGCAGCGCGCCGCCTGGGTGCGGATCTCGCCATTGTCCATCCGCTTCAGGAACTCGGCGTATGTCTTCTTGCGCGCGCCCGGCTGTTCGTAGGCGCGGTCCTGTCTCTCGAACTCAAGGAAGCCGGTGGGCTTGCCCATGTGTGAAGCTCCCTGAACTCTACTCGGCCGCGACTGTCGCGTGCTTCTCGTTCTTCAGTTCGAGAAGGGCGCGTGCATAGTCGGTCGGCAAGACCTTGACGAATTTCGAGAGGGTCGCATCCCAGTCGTCCAGCATGGCGCGGGCGCGGGCGCTGCCCGTATAGAGCAGGTGCCGTTCGACCAGTACGCGCAGCCGTTCGGCGTCGAAGCCCAGCATGTCGCCCATGCCATTGTCATCGACGGAAGCCGCCCGCTGCTGGGGTGCGTTGTCGCCATCTCCGCCGGCCTTGACCGGTTCCAGCTTCACCATCGCCGGGTTGCAGCGGTCGGCGAAGGTTCCTTCTTCGTCGTAGACATAGGCGATGCCGCCGGACATGCCGGCTGCGAAATTGCGGCCGGTCTTGCCAAGCACCGCCACAACGCCGCCGGTCATGTATTCGCAGCCATGATCGCCGCAGCCTTCAACCACAGCGACCGCGCCGGAGTTGCGCACCGCGAACCGTTCGCCCGCAACCCCCTCGAAATAAGCCTCCCCGGCGATAGCACCGTAAAGCACGGTGTTGCCGACAATGATGTTCTCGGTCGGCTCGCGGCTTGTGCCGTCCGGTTGGCGCACGATCACCCGCCCGCCCGAGAGGCCCTTGCCGACATAATCGTTGGCGTCGCCTTCCAGGTTCAGCGTCACGCCGCGCGCAAGGAAAGCCCCGAAGCTCTGTCCCGCCACCCCCGTCAGCGCGATCTGGATCGTGTCATCCGGCAGACCGGCGTGGCCGAACTTGCGCGCCACCTCCCCGGACAGCATCGCGCCGACCGTGCGGTTCACATTCTTGATCGTCTCGGTGATCTGCACAGGCTTTGGCGATTTCGCCAGCGCCGGCTTCGCCGCCTTGATCAGCTTGTGATCTAACGCGGCCTCAAGCCCATGGTTCTGCGTTTCGCAGACATTGATGGCGACGCCCGGCTTCGCTTCAGCGTGATAGAGGATTTTCGACAGATCAACGCCCTTGGCCTTCCAGTGTTCGACGGCGCGACGCATGTCGAGCAGATCGACCCGGCCCACCATATCCTCGAACTTGCGGAAGCCGAGCTTGGCCATGATGTGGCGGACTTCTTCCGCCACGAAGAAGAAGTAGTTGATCACGTTCTCGGGTGCGCCGGTGAAACGCGCGCGCAACACCGGGTCCTGCGTGGCGACGCCGACAGGGCAGGTGTTGAGATGGCATTTGCGCATCATGATGCAGCCAAGGCTGATCAGCGGCGCCGTCGAGAAGCCGAACTCGTCCGCGCCAAGCAGGGCGCCGATAGCGACGTCGCGGCCGGTGCGCAGGCCGCCATCGACCTGCACGGCGATCCGCCCACGCAATTCGTTCAGCACCAGCGTCTGCTGCGTTTCCGCCAGCCCGATCTCCCACGGGCTGCCGGCATGCGTGAGCGAGGTCAGCGGCGATGCTCCCGTGCCGCCCTCGAAGCCCGAAATGGTCACATGGTCCGCGCGCGCCTTGGAGACGCCCGCCGCGACTGTGCCGACGCCAACCTCGGAAACCAGCTTCACCGAAATCCGCGCGGCCGGGTTCACGTTCTTGAGGTCGTGGATCAGCTGCGCCAGATCCTCGATCGAGTAGATGTCATGGTGCGGCGGCGGCGAGATCAGGCCCACGCCCGGCGTCGAATGGCGCACGCGCGCAATGTTCTTGTCGACCTTGTGGCCGGGAAGCTGGCCGCCTTCGCCAGGCTTGGCGCCCTGCGCCATCTTGATCTGGATATCGTCCGCATTGACCAGGTATTCGGTCGTGACGCCAAAACGACCCGAGGCGACCTGCTTGATGCGTGAGCGCATCGAGTCGCCGTTCTCCATCGGCTTGAAGCGGTCGACTTCCTCGCCGCCTTCGCCCGTATTGGAGCGGCCGCCGATACGGTTCATGGCGATCGCCAGCGTCGTATGCGCTTCGCGGCTGATCGAGCCGAAGCTCATGGCGCCGGTCGCAAAGCGCTTCACGATCTCGGCCGCGGGCTCGACCTCCTCGATCGGAATTTCCGCCTCCGCGAACCTGAACTGCATCAGACCGCGGATGGTCAGCAGCCGCTCGTTCTGCTCGTTGATGGAGCGCGCGAACGCTTCATAGTCCGCCGAGACATTGCCACGCACCGCATGCTGCAGCTTCGCGACGGAGTCCGGTGTCCAGGCGTGATCCTCGCCGCGGATCCGGTAGCCATAATCCCCGCCGACATCGAGCAGATCGCGATAGATCGGATTGTCGCCGAACGCGGCCTTGTGGCGGCGCACGGCCTCTTCGCCGATCTCGTCCAGGCCGACGCCCTCGATGGTCGTCGCCGTGCCGGTGAAGTACTCGTTGACGAGGTCTGACGAGAGCCCGACCGCATCAAAGATCTGGGCGCCGCAATAGGACTGATAGGTCGAGATGCCCATCTTGGACATCACCTTCAGGATGCCTTTGCCCACCGCCTTGATGTAGTTCTTCTTCACGTCCTTGGCGGAGAGCTCGATGCCCTCGCGCTGGCGGATCTGCTCCAGCGTTTCAAACGCAAGATAGGGGTTCACCGCTTCGGCGCCGTATCCCGCCAGCGTGCAGAAGTGATGGACTTCTCGGGCTTCGCCGGTTTCGACCACAAGACCCACCTGCATGCGCAGGCCCTGACGGATCAGCTTGTGATGCACGGCCGACAGCGCCAGCAGCGACGGCACGGGAATGCGCTCCGCCGATACGCCGCGATCGGACAGGATCAGGATGTTGATGTCCTGCAGCACGTGCTCGGTGGCTTCCATGCGGATGCGCTCGATGGCGGCCTTGAGGCCCGCCGCGCCTTCGCTGGCGTCCCAGGTGATGTCGATCGTCGCCGTCCGGAAAGCGCCGTCCACAAGTTCGCTGATCGAGCGGATCTTTTCGAGATCGGCATTGGTCAGGATGGGCTGCGTCACTTCCAGCCGCTTGTGCGTGCCGGCCGCAAGGCCAAGCAGGTTCGGCCGCGGCCCGATCATCGACACCAGCGACATCACCAGTTCCTCGCGGATCGGATCGATCGGCGGATTGGTCACCTGCGCGAAGTTCTGCTTGAAGTAGTTGTAGAGCAGCTTGGGCTTGCGGCTCAGCACGGCAATCGGCGTATCTGCGCCCATCGAGCCGATCGGGTCGTCGCCCAGCTTGCCCATCGGCTCGAGAAAGAACGACAGGTCTTCCTGCGTGTAGCCAAACGCCTGCTGGCGATCGAGCAGGCTGACATTGTCGGCCTCCAGCAGCGGGCCTTCCGCCTCTTCGGGATCAGACAGCTCCGGCAGCTTGAACTGCATCTCGTGCAGCCAGTCCTCATAGGGATGCTTGCCGGCGATCGCGTGCTTGATTTCCTCGTCCTCGATGATGCGTCCCTGTTCGAGATCGATCAGCAGCATCTTGCCGGGCTGCAGGCGCCATTTGCGGACGATCTTCTCTTCCGGAATTGGCAGCACGCCAGATTCCGATGCGAGGATCACCTGGTCATCATCCGTCACGATGAAGCGGGCAGGGCGCAGCCCGTTCCGGTCCAGCGTTGCGCCGATCTGGCGGCCGTCGGTGAATGCAATGGCGGCCGGGCCATCCCATGGCTCCATCAGCGCCGCGTGATATTCGTAGAAGGCGCGGCGCTCCGGATCCATCTGCGGATGGCCGGCCCACGCCTCCGGGATCAGCATCATCATCGCATGCGCCAGCGGATAGCCGCCGGCAACCAGCAGCTCCAGCGCATTGTCGAGGCAGGCGGTGTCCGACTGTCCGTGCGGGATCAGCGGCCACATCTTGTCGAGATCGGCGCCGAGCAGCGCGCTCTCCATCGAGCGGCGGCGCGCATACATCCAGTTCACATTGCCGCGCACCGTATTGATCTCGCCATTGTGCGCGATGAAGCGATAGGGGTGCGCCAGCTTCCAGCTCGGGAAGGTGTTGGTGGAGAAGCGCTGGTGAACCAGCGCCAGCGCGCTTTCGCACAGCGGATTGGTCAGGTCCTTGTAGAAGCCGCCCACCTGTCCGGCGAGCAGCAGGCCCTTGTAGACGATCGTCCGCGTCGACAGCGACGGCATGTAGAATTCGGCCAGACCCGGCAGGTTCTTCTTGCGCGCAATCTCGGCCAGCGGGTTCTGCGTCTCCTTGCGGATCGCAAGCAGCTTCCGCTCGAACGCATCCTGGCTCATCGCGGACGAGCCCTTTGCGATCACCGCCTGTTTGATCACCGGCATGGACGCGATCGGCCTTGCCAATGCCTGTGAGATCGGTCGGCATCGCTTCCAGCCGAGCAGCGTCTGCTTCGACGGCGAGGTAGGCCGCGAATTGGTTCATCGCGAGAAATCGCGCGCGGGCGCGTCCTGCGGCAGAAAGCACATGGCGACCGCGTATTCGCCCGGCGGAGGCAGGTCGACCTTGGCGGTCTTCGCCCAGTCGCGGAACAGCGCATCGGGAATCTGGATCAGAGATCCAGCGCCATCGCCCAGCGGGAGGTCGGCTCCACCGCTTGCCACGGTGGTCGATGTTCAGCAGGATCTGCAGACCACCCGCTTGCACGATGGCGTTCGATTTTCGGCCCTTCACATCGGCGATGAAGCCGACGCCGCAGGCGTCTGTTGCTCGTTACAGGAGATCGTGAAGTCCCTGTGCCGGGGAAGACCGGTTTCCACATGCGCGTAAACTCATTCCGTACTAGATGAGACAGAGCGCCTACCAGCTAGGCACGGAATTTCAATCCAATAGCAAAGCTGCGGCATCATTTTCATGGACATGCACGCAGGCGCGTGGCTGCGCACGGCTCTTGCCGCAGCAACGCGCTGTCGGGGCCAAGCGCATCGAACAGGCTTATGCCCGCAAGCGATTTACGCGCAATTTCTGCGAACGGCTGTTCGGCGGGCAAGTTCTTCGGGGCGTCCTGCGCGTCAGGCCTCGGGATAGAGTTCCGCCTTGTCCTCGGCGTAGCGCGCATAGGAGTCCTTCAGCGTGGCGTGGTTCAGCAGCATGGTCGCGATCACCTCGCTGCTGCCGGGCAGATAGACGCGCGTGCGCATCCAGTAGCTCTCGGTCCGCCGGCTGCCGGACAGCGCCACAACCTCACGCTCGATCTCGTAATCCTGGCCAACCAGCAGAGGGCCCTTGATCAGGCTGATTTCCTGATCGGCGAACAGGCCCACCGCAGGCCCCTTGATCTTGAGACCGTCCTGACGCGCCACATGGTTCAGCAGCACGCTGATCATCTCGAACGGGATAACAGGCCGCCCCCATGGCGTTGCATCGCCCGCATACCACGGCGACGGCTCGGTGATCTTCTTCAGCTTGTCGCCGAGCGAGAAGGGATAGAGTGCGCCCATGTGCTGGTTCATGTCCATGCGGATCGGAATCCGCTTGGTGCGCTGGCCGGCCTTCAGGCCCGACAGGATGACGGGCTGTTCCAGCGGCGTCAGCTCGTTGAGTCGCAGATCCAGCGCCGTCGGCGGGGCGTTGAGGCCTACGGAGGCCGTGCCCTTCAGCACTTCCGTGCCATCGCGCTTGGTCGCCCAGATTTTGGCGTGGTCCTCGCCCGGCTCGCGTTCGATGAAGGCGCGAACTTCTTCGCCTTCCATCACCATGTTGCGATAGTGCGCAGAAGGCAGCCCTCCGTGAAGAAGCGCTCGCCCCACACCGCCTCGGCCAGCGGCGCAAACTGGGAGAAGTGCGTCGGTCCCTCGATCGGCCCGGCCTTGAAGCCCAGCTTCTGCGCCATGGCGTCATCATGCAGCGACAGATGGTTATCGTAGGTCTGCTCCTGCAGCATGTTGGCCGGCCTGCGCCACGGTCCGGCCAGCACGGCGCCGATCGGCTCAAGCTGGGTGTCGAAGGCTCGGGTCATGTCTTTTGTCTCCCTGAGGGAGCGGGTTATCGCAGGCTGCCGCTGTCAACGCCAGCCATGGCCGAAGCGGGCAATGCACCCTACATTGATAGCGAAAGGAGCTCCGACATGGCCGAAAAACTGCGGATCGACTTCATTTCGGATGTGGCGTGCCCCTGGTGCGTCATCGGCCTGCGGTCGCTCAAGGCGGCTCTGGGCCAGGTGGACGATCTCGTCGAGGCCGACATCCACTTCCAGCCTTTCGAGCTGAACCCGGACATGCCGCCCGAAGGCGAGAACACGACCGAACACGTCACCCGTAAATACGGCTCCAATCCCGAGCGGTCGGCGGCCTCGCGCAACGCCATCCGCGAAGCCGGCGAAAATCTCGGCTTCCAGTTCAACTACGATTCCGACAGCCGTATCTGGAATACGTTCGACGCGCATCGTCTGCTGTACTGGGCCGGCCTCGAGGGCAAACAGATGGAGCTGAAGGAAGCGCTGTTCCGCGCCAACTTCACCGAACAGAAGTCGACCAGCGATCATGCCGTGCTGATCGAAGCCGCGAAGGCGGCCGGACTCGATGGCGACAAGGCGCGCGAGATTCTCGAGTCCGACGCCTTCATTGCGGAGGTTCGCGGCGAACAGGCGCTCTGGCGCAATCGCGGGATCACCGCCGTGCCCTCGATCATCTTCAACGGCCGCTGGATGATCCAGGGCGGACAACCGCCGCAGGTGTTCGAGCAAGCCATCCGCCAGATCGTGGCGGGAACAGCGCGGGCGGCCGAATAGGCCGACCTCAAGGCGTAATAAACAACGTCCGTTCCCGCGCGCGCCGCTTGGCGAGTGCGGCCATCACGACGCCATTCATCCTGTTCCACAGAAGGAAAGAGTCCGCCGCGCCGGGCCGGTCATCGACATTGACCTTCTTCACGATGGATGAACCGCGCGTCTTGCCCGAGCCGACATTGTAGCAGAACGCCACCATCGCGCTGAACTCGTTCAGCGTCACCGGCACGGTCACGTAGCGCTCGATGGCGCCTTCGCACCAATGCAGATCATCACGCAGGAAGATGTCCGCCTCGTCCTCGGTGATCGCGTCGCTTTCGCCTTCGAGCATCAGATGGCCATAGCCGATCAGCCAGACGCCGCCGAGCTCATACGCCTCAAGCTGCAGCGTCTCTTCTTCCTTGATGATCTGAACGGCCGTGTGGTTCGTGTTGTACTCCCCCGGCATCTTGTAGACGGGGCGCGGCTCTAGCGGGTCGAGGAAGTTCACGAAGCCGAACAGCGGCACGATCGGAACGCCGTTGACCGTCGGCACCCTGTCGGCCTCGACATCCGGAACCAGCGGAGCTGCAGGCAGTGTCACGGCCTTGGCCGCGGCTTCACTCTCGCTGGCGGCGGATCGCGGCGCGCATCCGGTCTGGCTTGTCATCGCCAGCGCGCAGGCAAGGGCGATCCCGGCGCCGACCCCTTTTCGCTTCGCCATGTCCCGTTCTCCGTCCCGGATCGAAGCGAAGGAGACAACCATATGGCCCCAGCGTGTAAAGCCCGTTGGGGCAGTTGCGCGGCCCGCGCGTTTACTTTCCGATTACAGTATCGCCCAAGATAAAATCGAACAAAGCAGAGTCGAAAATTGCAGAAAACTCGTTCGACTTAGGAATTGCTTAGCCAAGCTCGTGTAGCTTCACCTCAAGCCGACAAGAGCGGCAAACAAAAACGATGGTGGTGGTGATGTTGAACGCGAAAGTCCGCGAAAGCGGGCACGATGAGAATGTTGAGCAGTCCTTCCTCAAGGCGCTCTCGCTCCTGGAACAGGCGCACCGTCGCCTGCACGACGTGGTCAAGGACAGCCTGGAACGGAGCGGTGAGCGCTCGCTGACCGGCGTTCAGGCCCTTCTGCTGTACGAGATCGGCGAAAGCGAAACCCCGGCTTCGGCGCTGCGCGCCCGCGGCTCGTTCGCTGGCACGTCGATGTCCTACAACGTGAAGAAACTGCAGGAAGGCGGCTATCTCCTCCAGTCGCGTTCGAATGACGACCGCCGCACCGTGCGTCTCAAGCTGACGCCGTCGGGCAAGGCCGTGCGCAACCGCGTGGCGGACCTGTTCGAGCGTCAGGCCTCGGCCCTCGAGCCGACCGCCTCGGTCCGCACGGACGACCTCGATCAGCTGAACAAGGCGCTGGCCCGCCTTGAGCGCTTCTGGTCCGACCAGATCCGCTACCAGCTCTAGACTGCCGAATACGGACTCCGTCCTGATAGTGCGGAGCCGTCAAACTCGGGGAGGAAACGCCGGACTTTGCCGCAAGGCAGACCCGAGCGACAAAGCCCGACACCGCCGGTCCTCGCTTCGCGAGCGCCGGCGGTTTTGTTTTCGGCTGGCCAGACAGTGTCAGCACTTGCGAACCAGTCGCAAAAACTGCTGCGACTTGAAGGCGCTATCACGGTGTTGCGCTTGATCTGCGTCTAGGAAAGGGAAGGTTGCGGCGCTAATTATGGCCCAACGCGCCCTTCAAGAGACGCGAGTCAGCCAGCGAGACCGCTACATGAAACACCTGGCCCACTTCGAGAACGCCCTCGAGGAAATCCGCTCCGAAGGCCGCTATCGGGTCTTCATCGACCTCAAGCGCTATCGTGGCGAGTTCCCCAAAGCCTCCGTCCGGCACAATGACGGCCGCGAGCAGGACGTCATCGTCTGGTGCTCGAACGACTATCTCGGCATGGGGCAGGACCCGGATGTGATCCAGGCGATGCACGAGGCGGTGGACGCTTTCGGCGCCGGCTCGGGCGGCACCCGCAACATCTCCGGCACGACCCGCTACCATGTCGAGCTGGAAAAGGAGCTGGCCAGCCTGCACGGCAAGGAATCGGCGCTGCTCTTCACGTCCGGCTATGTGTCCAACGAGGCGACGCTCTCGACGCTCGCCAAGATCATGCCGAACGTCATCATCTATTCGGACGAGCTGAATCACGCCTCGATGATCGAGGGGATCAAGCGCGCCAACTGCGCCAAGCGCATTTTCCGTCACAACGACCTCGGCCACCTGCGCGCCCTGATGGAGAATGATCCCAAGGACGCTCCCAAGGTCATCGCCTTCGAGTCGGTCTACTCGATGGATGGCGATATCGCGCCGATGAAGGAAATCTGCGATCTCGCCGACGAGTTCGACGCGATCACCTATCTCGACGAAGTCCACGCCGTGGGCATGTATGGCGAGGAGGGCGCGGGCGTCGCCCAGCGCGACGGCGTCATGGATCGCATCACGATCTGCGAAGGCACGCTCGCCAAGGCGTTCGGCGTCATGGGCGGCTACATCGCCTCCAAGACCGCCATCTGCGACGCCATCCGTTCGATGGCGCCCGGCTTCATCTTCTCGACCTCGACCTGCCCGGTGCTTGCCGCCGGCGCGCTGACCTCGATCCGCAAGCTCCGTTCGGACTATGGCCGGGAGCTGCGCAAGGTTCACCAGGAAAAGGCCGAGATGCTTCGCCAGAAGCTGATCGCCGCCAAGCTCCCGGTGATGATGGCCGATACGCACATCGTGCCGCTTCTTGTGGGCGATCCCGAACGCTGCAAGGCGCTGTCGGACACGCTGTTGTTCGACTTCGGCATCTATGTGCAGCCGATCAACTATCCCACCGTTCCGAAGGGCACGGAGCGCCTGCGCTTCACGCCGTCGCCGCAGCACACGGAAGCCATGATGGACGAGCTTGTCTCGGCCCTGCTGGCGATCTGGAAGCAGCTCGGCCTTCAACGCGCCGCCTGATCGCAACGTCCGCGACTGCCTGACCAGACCCCACCTGTCCTCCCCACAAGTGGGGAGGACCTGTTTCGCGAACTTACCCCGCATCGAAGGACGGTGGCCCATCCGGGTTCCTCCCCGTTTACGGTGAGGACAGGTGGGGACCTCTATCCCCGCGCTCCGGATTCGGCCGGACAGCGCGCTTGCTGTGAAAAATCTTCTCTCACCATCTCAAGTGCTTGCGCGAATGCCGCTGTGGGACAGACGTCACGTTGCCCCCACCCCCATGACCTGCGCGCATACTCCCCATCGCATCCGCAGGAGGGCAGCCGATCACTGTCCAGCGGCGCGGGTGCGATGTGGTCGAGCGTGAGCCCGGGACTTCGGCTGGACAGCCAAAGCCCGCACGCAGCCGGCGCTACAACGTCAGGGAGGTGAAAAATCTCCTGTTCGAGGCTGGCGAAGAACGATCACGGGGACGCGGGATGCAAGCGCATCCCACCATCTCCCGCACGGCCCATCCTCGCGCGGGCCATCCCGCGTCCCCGGCCCTCCATTGCTTGAAGAGGGCAGAACCACAGCATCCCGGGCGGTTCTCACCGGCCCCGCGGCGAAGCTGCGCCCACTGGCTCGCCGCCGTCCTTCAGATACAATGAACGTGTGAGCACGCCCGATCCCGCAGAACCGCCCGCCCACGATGGCCAGATCGTCATCGGCGACATCCGCACGCCTGATGGCCCGGCGGATCTCAAGCCGCCCACCATGAAGTTCGTGCATTATCCCGGCGCTCAGCAGCTGATCCTGTGGCTGCCGAAGCCCGGCTATCAGGGCTATGGCGAACTCGTCGTGACGGGCAGAGATGGCGAGATCGAACGCGGCCCGGTTTCGAGCCGCCTCAACGGCAGCGTCCAGATCCTCTTCGCAACGCTGCACTGGAACGAGGGCGACTACCTGATCGCAATCGGGCATGAGGACGGCTGGCGCCACGAGATCAGCCTCCGCAAGCTGCCAGAAGGCCAGCCGCTTCCACCGCCGCCCCAGCCGCCGGCTCCTGAGCCGCCGCGCGCCGAGCCCATCGTCTATCGCGACGGCGCGGGCAAGGTGATCCCCAACGCCGATCTGGAGCTTCGCGACAGGCTGATGCAGGACGTCGCGCGAAAGTTTGCGCGGCGGCTGGAGTATGAGGGCACCTACCGCGCCGGCATGATCTATTATGTCGACGGAGACCATCGCATCGGCTTCAGCCACGAAATGTGTGGCGGCGACATGAAGTTCAGCATCGACCTGCCGACGGTCGCCCAGTGGGAAGCGGCGACGGGCCTCCCGCTCGCTGAACGGGATGACATCATCGCGTTCGTGGCCGAGCGTGTCCGGCGGGAAAAGGCCAGCAGCTGGCGCTACGAGATCACGCCCAGATCGATCGACTTCTACTGATCGCGGTGCGGCGGTAGAGTGGGCGAACGATGTCTGACGATCCCGACTCGGAAATCCTGCTGGAGATGAACCGCATCGGCGGCACGATGGAGGTACGGGCCGTCTCCGTTGGCGATGGCCTTGAGGTCGCTTTCACCGCTCCGGCCAACGCGGCCCAGTCGGACATTGAACATCTGGCCCGCGCCAAGCTCGCCTATGTCCGCCGCAAGGCGCAGGGCGGCGACAAGCCGGACCGGCCAGACGGGAAGGGCGGCATCGTCGCCTGACCGATGCCCTACCGGGTTTTCCGGACGCCCTTGCCGAGGCCGATCTTCTTGGCGAACTCGGAGCGCCGCTCGGTGTAGGCAGGCGCAACCATGGGATAGTCCGCCGGCAGACCCCAGCGCTTGCGATACTCGTCGGGGCTCATGTCATAGCGTGAGCGCAGATAGCGCTTCAGCATCTTCAGCTTCCGGCCGTCCTCGAGGCAGATGATGTAGTCGGTCGAAACCGAGCGAGAGACCGGAACCGCCGGCCGGGGCTTGCTGTCGGGTTTCAACTCGGACGCGCCCGCAAGAGCCGACACAGTCATGTAAACAGACCTGATGACGTCCGGAAGGCTATCCGTGGTCACCGGGTTGTTGGCCACAAATGAGGCCACGATCTGGGAAGTCATCCGAAGCAGAGCTTCGTTCTGAACTCCCTGACTGGCTGATGATTCAGTCATCTATTCTGCCTAAATTACGTCCCAGCAGCACGAATTGCGCTGCTCCCAAGTGTAGCGCAAGAAACAGACAAGTCCCTGATCAGTTCTTAAATAGAAATACTGATTCTGATCCATCAGGGCCAATAAGGGGGAGACGCAGGGCTTCTCTGCGCCCCGCGGCGCACTTGCCAACCCGGCGCCCAGCCCGTATCGCCGCTGAAATCCTTCCCGGAATACGCTGGAGTCGCCCTGCATGAGCCCGTCGAGCCCACTTTCCCCAGGGTTCTTCTCGGCGGGTTTGGCGGATGCGGATCCGGACGTCGCGAAGTGGATCGGCGAGGAGCTGGGCCGGCAAGGCCGCCAGATCGAGCTCATCGCCCGGAGAACATCGTCTCCCGCGCCGTGCTTCAGGCGCAGGGATCCGTCCTCACCAACAAGTACGCCGAAGGCTATCCGGGCAAGCGCTACTATGGCGGCTGCGAATACGTCGACGAGATCGAGGAACTGGCCATCGACCGTGCGAAGCGGCTGTTCGGCGCCAAATTCGCGAACGTCCAGCCCAACTCGGGAAGCCAGATGAACCAGGCGGTGTTCCTGGCCCTGCTTCAGCCGGGCGACACCTTCATGGGTCTCGATCTCAACTCGGGCGGCCACCTCACGCACGGCTCGCCGGTCAACATGTCCGGCAAGTGGTTCAAGGTCGCGTCCTACGGCGTCCGCAGTCAGGACAACCTGCTCGACATGGATCAGGTGCGCGAAACCGCGCGCAGGGAAAAGCCGAAGCTGATCCTCGCCGGCGGCACCGCCTATTCGCGTTTCTGGGACTGGGTCGAATTCCGCGCCATCGCTGATGAGGTCGGCGCCTGGCTGATGGTGGACATGGCGCACATCGCCGGCCTCGTCGCCGGCGGCGTTCATCCCTCGCCGGTGCCGCACGCCCACGTTGTCACGTCGACGACGCACAAATCGCTGCGCGGCCCGCGCGGCGGCCTGATCCTCACGAACGACGAAGACATTGCCAAGAAGATCAACTCCGCCGTATTCCCGGGCCTGCAGGGCGGCCCGCTGATGCACGTGATCGCCGGCAAGGCCGTCGCGTTTGGCGAGGCGCTGAAGCCGCAGTTCAAGGACTACGCCGCGCAGATCGTGAAGAACTCCCGCGCGCTGGCCGACCAGCTGATGAAGGGCGGACTCGATATCGTCACGGGCGGCACCGACAATCACCTGATGCTTGTCGATCTGCGTCCCAAGAAGGTGACCGGCAAGGTAACCGACGTCGCGCTCGATCGCGCCGGCATCACCTGCAACAAGAACGGCATTCCGTTCGACCCCGAAAAGCCGTTCGTCACCTCCGGCATCCGCCTTGGCACCCCCGCATCCACGACGCGCGGTTTCGGCGAGGAAGAGTTCCGTCAGGTTGGCCGCTGGATTGCGGAAGTCACCGATGCGCTCGGCGCAGGCGGCGACACGACTGCGGTCGAGAACAAGGTCCGCAAGGAAGTGAAGGCGCTGACCGATCGCTTCCCGATCTATGCGGCGCCGTGGGGATGAGTCTTCGGAGGTGATGCTTGCGCTGTCCCTATTGCGGCTCTGCTGACTCGGTCGTCAAGGATAGCCGGCCTGCCGAAGAAGACACGGCCGTGCGCCGCCGCCGCGGCTGCACCAATTGCGGCGGACGCTTCACGACGTTCGAGCGGGTCCAGCTGCGCGACCTCATCGTCGTCAAGCGCGACAACCGCCGCGCGCCGTTCGACCGCGACAAGCTGCGCCGCTCGGTGTCGATTGCGCTGCAGAAGCGTCCGGTCAGCGAGGAAAAACTCGACCAGATGATCTCGGGAATAGTGCGCCGGCTTGAAAACATGGGCGAGGCCGAGATCCCCACATCCGCGATTGGCGAGATGGTGATGGAAAGCCTGGGTGAACTCGATCCGGTCGCCTTCGTTCGCTACGCCTCCGTCTACAAGGACTTCAAGTCACCGGCGGACTTCGCCGCCTTCGTCGCCGCGCAGATCGCCAAGGACGAGGAAGGCGATGCCGAATGACGTCCGGCGCCGCATCCGCCCGGCCGTCCGTCACGCTGAAGCTTGCGACCTCGCTCGACGGGCGCATCGCGCTGGCCAGCGGCGAAAGCAAATGGATCACGGGCGAAGCCGCCCGCGCGGAAGTGCACCGGCTGCGCGCCTCGCATGACGCTGTGATCGTCGGTTCGGAAACCGTGCTCGTCGACGACCCGGAGCTGACTGCGCGCCTCAATCCGATGCCAGAGCATCAGCCCCTGCGGGTCGTCGCTGACAGCCGGGGCCGCGTTCCCGCCACGGCGAAGCTTTTCTCCACGCTGGAAATGGGGCCCGTGGCCGTCGCCACGCTCGAAACCCAAAATCTCGATCACTGGCCCTCCACGCAGGGCCTGCAGTTCTGGATGCTGCCCGCGGGCGATGGCGGCAGCATTTCTCTCCATGAACTTCTGAACTCGGCCCAGCGCGCCGGCGTGACGAGCCTGATGGTGGAGGGCGGCGGCCAGCTTGCCGCCGCGTTCATGCGCGCCGGACTGATCAGCCGGATCGAGTGGTTCCGGGCGCCAATCGTGCTGGGCGGCGACGCACGGCCATGCCTCGCCGGTCTGGGCTTGGAGAAGCTGGTCTCCGCGCCCACCTATGAGCGCACAGGCGTCCGCGAGGTCGGTCCCGACCTCTGGGAAAGCTATGTCAGGAAGACCTGAGCATGTTCACCGGACTTGTCAGTGATGTGGGGCGCGTGACGTCCATCGTAGACTCAAACGGCCTGCGTCGTCTGCGCGTCGAAAGCCGCTATCCTGCCGCCGCGATCCAGATGGGCGCCTCGATCGAACATTCCGGCGTGTGCCTGACCGTCGTTGAATTCGGCGCGACGGACGATGGCGGCGCATGGTGGGACGTCGAAGCCATTCCCGAAACGCTCTCGCGGACGACGCTTGGTCAGTGGCGCACAGGCGACCGTGTGAACCTCGAGCTCTCGCTGAAGATCGGCGATGAACTCGGCGGTCACCTCGTCTATGGCCATGTCGATGGCCTTGGCGTCGTCAAGACAATCACGCCCGACGGCGACAGCCGCCGCATCCGCATTGCCCTGCCGGGCGATCTCGGCCGCTACCTTGCGGAAAAGGGCTCCATCTGCGTCGATGGCGTCTCGCTCACCGTCTCCGCCGTCGGCCGCGATGAGGCAGGCGACTGGTTCGAGGTCGCGATCATCCCGCATACGCTGCAGGTGACCACGCTCGGCTTGCTGAAGCCGGGAGACAGGGTCAATCTGGAAGTCGACATGCTGGCGCGCTATGTCGCCCGCATGCTCGAGTGGCGCCAGGAAAACAAGTGAAGCCATGAAAGACCACACCGAGAAATACGACTTTTCCGCCGCGATCTCGCCGATTGAGGAGATCGTCGAGGAGGCGCGCAACGGGCGCATGTACATCCTCGTTGATGCGGAAGACCGCGAGAACGAGGGCGACCTCATCATTCCGGCACAGTTCGCCACGCCCGCCGCCGTCAACTTCATGGCCAAGCATGGCCGCGGCCTGATCTGCCTGTCGCTCTCGCCCGAGCGCGCGCGCGGCCTGCAACTCGACATGATGGCGCGCGAAAACCGCGAGAGCATGAAGACAGCCTTCACGGTCTCCATCGAGGCGAAGGAAGGCGTCACCACCGGCATCTCGGCGCATGATCGCGCCCATACCATCGCCGTCGCCATCGACCCGACAAAGGGCGCGGACGACATCGTCTCTCCGGGCCATGTGTTTCCGCTCGTCGCGAAGGATGGCGGCGTGCTGGTACGCGCCGGGCATACGGAAGCAAGCGTCGATATCTCGCGTCTCGCCGGCCTCTATCCCGCTGCCGTCATCTGCGAGATCATGAACGACGACGGCACGATGGCGCGCCTGCCGGAACTGGTGACCTTCGCCCAGCTGCACGGCATGAAGATCGGCACCATCGCCGACTTGATCGCATGGCGTCGCCGCCATGATCGCTTCCTTGAGCGTCGTATCGAGGGCGACTTCGAAAGCGCCTGGGGCGGCAAGTTCCGCATCGTCGTCTTCCGCAACACGCTGGACGGCGCCGAGCATGTCGCGCTGGTGAAAGGCCGGGTGCAGGGCGACCAGCCTACGCTGGTCCGTGTTCACCGCGTCGACTTCCTGTCCGATGTTCTGGGCGAGGCCGGCAAACGCGAGGGCCTGATCCGCAAGGCGATGGAGCAACTGTCCGCCGCGCCAGAGCCGGGCGTCATCGTTTTCGTCCGCATGGGCATGGGCGAGCAGATCACGCGCGCGCTCGGCGGTCAGTTTGCCCCGGCGCCTCCGGAAGAACCGCCGCATCCGCTGCGCGAGTACGGGGTCGGTGCGCAGATCCTCAAGGATCTTGGCGTCCGGCGCATGATCCATATGAGCAATACCCGGCCGAACGTGCTGCCCGGTCTCGATGGATACGGCCTCACGGTCGAAGGTTGGCGCCGTATCGACGGGGATTGAGCGGCCCCCGCAGTCATCCGCGTGTCATCGAAGCGGTTAGGGTAGCGGACATGACCTCGATACGGCTTCTTCTGGCTCTCGCCCTTGTCCTTGCCGCTACGCCGCTGGCGCGGGCGCAGGATGCGCTGATTGCGGCGCTGAAGGATGCCTCCAGCAGCCGTGTGCTGGTGGCCGCTCATCGCGGCGCGCACGACATTCATCCCGAGAACTCGCTGCCCGCCATCGAACGCGCCATCGCGCTTGGCGTCGATATTGTCGAGATCGACGTGCGTCTGACGAAGGATGGCGTGCCAATCCTCATGCATGACCGGACCGTTGACCGGACAACCACCGGCTCCGGCGCCGTCAGCGATCTGACCTTCGAGGCGATACGCCGACTAAGGCTGAAAGATGCGACCGGCGCCGCCACTGATCTGATCGTGCCCACGCTAGCCGAGGCGCTGACGGCGGCGCACGGGCGTATTCTCGTTGATCTCGACCTCAAGACGGCCGATGTCGAGCCGACGATCAGCCGGGTCATCGAGACGGGCACGCTCGGTCAGGTGCTGTTCTTCAATGGCGACTACGACCACCTGAAGCGGTTCTTGGCCATTGCCCCGGCGACGCTGGTGTTCCCGCGCGCGCATTCGACCGAAGAAGCCGGGCAGGCGGCGGCTATGCTTGCGCCGGAAGCCATCCATATTGATGAGGGCTTCAACACCGACGCGACCCATCAGGCTGCCATGTCGTCGGACAGCCGCATGTGGATCAACGCGCTGGGCGAGCCGGACCAGATGGTGGCGGCAGGCAAGGCGTCCGAGGCGCTCTCGCCATTGCTGGCGCACGGGGCGAGCATCATCCAGACGGACCATCCGGCGGCGATAATCGCCTGGCTGGAGTCCGTCGGGCGCCGCTAGACGGTCCCCTTCGACAAGCGCCAAAAGCCGCTGTATAGGGCGCGCAACAGCCGGTGGCGACGCCAGCCGCCGGCGCACGATGTTTGAAAGCCAGACCCCATGTCCGACGCGCCCCGCATCCTCATTGTCACCTCGCGCTACTACCCCCACATCGTTGCAGAGATGGAAGCAAGCGTCGCCGAAGGCCTCGAAAAGGTCGGCGCGGCCTACGAATTCCTCGAAGTGCCCGGCGCATTCGAAATACCGGGCGCCATCGCGATGGCCGCCAGCACCGGCGAATGGGATGGCTTTGTGGCGCTGGGCTGCGTCATCCGGGGCGAGACCAGCCACTACGATCTGATCACGACGCAGGTCGCCAACGCGCTGATGGAACTCTCGATCTCGGGCATTCCGCTCGGCTTTGGCGTGCTGACCGTCGACAATGAAGGTCAGGCCCGCATCCGCGCCGACCGCAAGCAGAAGAACAAGGGCGCCGAGGTTGTCGCCGCCGTGCTGCGCATGGTCGGCTTGTCTTACCGCTTCAACAAGATGGACGAGATCGGCGAATGAGCACGACGACGTCTGCGGAGGCTGAACGAAAGCTGCTCGCTGCGCGCCGCGCCGGGGCGCGGCTTGCGGCCGTGCAGGCGCTCTATCAGATGGAGCAGACGGGGCAGTCCGCGCGCTCGGTCATCGCCGACTTCATGGAGGACCGCCTCGGTCTCAACGATGAAGGCGAGCCGGTCGAGGAAGCCGATCCCGATCTCTTCAAGTCTGTTGTCGAAGGTGTCGTCGACCGGCAGGAAGCCGTCGATTCCGCCATCGTGAAGCGCCTGGCTGATGGCTGGCGGATCGATCGTCTCGATGCAACCTCGCGGGCCATCCTCCGCGCAGCAGTCTATGAGCTGATCGCGGATCTGGGCCTGCCGTCGCAGATCATCCTTGATGAGTATGTCTCCCTCGCCCACGCCTTCTTCGAAGGCGCCGAGCCCAAATTCATCAACGGCCTGCTGGACAATGTTTCCCACGACATCCGCGGGTGACGGCGATGGATGAGTTCGATCTCATCCGCCGTTACTTCGCGCCGCTGGCGACATCTCCCGGCGCGGATCAGTTGCGCGACGACGTCGCCGAGATCGCGCCCGGCCTGATCGCCACCAAGGACGCTATTGTCGAAGGCATCCATTTCCTGCCGGACGATCCGCTCGAAACGGTCGCGCAGAAGCTGGTGCGGTCCAATGTTTCGGACATCATCGCCAAGGGGGGAAAGCCCGACGCCGCGTTGCTGGCGCTGATCTGGCCGAAGGGCCGACCCGCCGAGCAGCTGGAGGGATTTGCGCGTGGCCTGCGCAAGGACCTCGATCGCTGGGGCGCACATCTTGCCGGCGGCGACACCACATCGACCGATGGACCACTCACGCTGTCGCTGACGCTGATGGGCAAGGTTGGCGCGCGCGGACCCGTGCGCCGATCCGGCGCGAAAGCGGGCGACGACATCTGGGTCACCGGCACGATCGGCGACAGCTGGCTGGGTCTGCAGGCCGCGACCGGCGCCTTTGGCGCGCTCAGCGCGGAGGCCCGCAATCTCCTCGTGTCGCGCTATCGCGTGCCCGAACCGCCCCGGCTGTCGTTCGCCGATGTCGTCGCGGCGCATGCGCATGCCAGCATCGACGTCTCCGACGGTCTCGTCGCCGATGCGACGCACATCGCAGAGGCCTCCGGCCTGGCGCTGGTGATCGAGGAGGCGAAGATTCCGCTCAGTGCAGTCGGGGAAGGTTATCTGACGAACGCCAAGGCCGACCTGCGCGCCCTTCTGACCGGCGGCGACGATTACCAGACGCTGTTCACCGCGCCGCAGTCCGCCCGCAGGGCCATCACCGGCGCGACGCGGATCGGCGAGGTGAGGGCGGGCGCGGGCGTAACCGTGCTCGACGTCTCCGGGGCGGCCATGACGTTCGAAGCGTCGGGATTCCGGCATTTCTGACGCGGTGCAGAACCGTAAACGCCGCCTAAACCATTCCCACCGACACTGGCCCCATGCGCCTTACACGCCGCGAAATTATCGTCGCCGCCTCCCTGTCCGCCGCGCTTGTGCCGGCGGCGTTCGCGCAGGAGCACGGCTCGGAAACGCCCTCCGAAAGCGAGGTCGCGCGCTCGCTCGAACTTGGCGGTCTGGTCTTTCCGGTCTTCGACGCCCGCCTCAAGCTGAAAAACTATCTCTTCATCAGCGCGCGCATGCTGGCCGGGCCGGGCAAGGATGTCTGGAAGTATCGCGAGCAGCAGCACTTCATCCGCGACGCCATCCTGCGCGCGGCGCACCACACCAGCTTCAATGTGAAAGACAACTACAAGAAGCTCGACGAGAAGCTCGCCGCAGCCGAATGCATCAAGGCGGCAAACCGGGTCGTCGGCGAAGCTGACGCGCTCGTTTCGATGACGTTCACCCAGATCGCAAGCCAGACCTAGGCCTGACTGTCGACTATTGCCGGCCGCCCTGCTGGTCGCCCGGCTGACGGTCGTCGCGCTCGAGACCCGGGATCTGGTTGCGCAGGCTGCCCAGCGTGCCGAACAGCTGTTCCAGAATGCCAAGCTCGCGGCCGCGCGTCGGCGTCACGCGCGAGTTGTAGTTGACGACGCGACCGTCATCGATGTCATAGACCAGCACGTCCGAAACGACGTCGTCATCGTCGAACTGGATGGCCACGATCTCGCGCTGAACGATCTTCGGATAGTAGAAGGTGAGCAGTTCGCGGGTCGACGACATGTAGACCCAGAGCTTCTCCTTGCCCGCGACGTACTTGGCCTGGCCCGTCTGGTCGAAGATCGAGGTGGTGGAGGGCGTGCCCAGCCGCGCCAGCACGGTGGAGCGGGTGTCGACCTCTGGCTTCACGTCGGTCGCGAGGGCCTGATCGGGCACGAAGCCGTGGAAATCGCGCGTGGCCGTGCAGGCCCCCAGCACGGCAAGACTCGCGGCGGCAAGGGCAAGGCGGCGGACGGCCATCGGTTACTCCGGTACTTCGGGCTAGCTACAGGCGAGCCGCCCCCCTTGGCAAGGCTTGGGGGCGCCAGTGTGGCGAACCGGGCTAACACACAGGAAATTCTCCAATTTCCCGAACTTCCCCCCGCCGCGAAGCCTGCTACTGTCCCGCCGATTTCCCGGAAACACCTACCCGTCGGGGCTGGAATGGCGATCGGAAACTGGTTCCAGTCGAAGAAGAACCGCTGGGCGGTGGACAAGCTCCACCAGTCCATCCAGGCGCAGGCCCTGCGTCCTGACTTCTATTTCGACGGCGGCGCCCGCGACAATTTCTCGGGCCGGTTCGAGATGACCTGTCTTCACGGCGCGCTGGTCTTCCGCCGTCTGCGGCAGGCCGGGGCGGCCGGCAAAGCCCTGTCGCAGGACGTGTTTGACGCGCTTTTTGACGGGTTTGACGAGGCGCTGCGGGATATCGGCACCGGCGATCTTAGCGTCGGCAAGAAGATCCGGAAAATGGGCGAGGCCTTCTATGGCCGGGCCAAGGCCTATGATGAGGCCCTGTCGGATGACGTCCCTGATACCGAACTGTCACTGGCGCTGAAGCGGAATCTGGGGGTTTCCGAGGTCGAGGCGCCGCGCTTCGTACGGTATGTGCGCTTGGTCGAGGACGCCCTGCGCCGTCATCAGGACGAGCAATTGCTACAGGGCGAGGTCAGCTGGCCGCGCCTGCCCTGAACCGTTCCCCGCGGAATCCCGAGGGTGCGCGTCCGTGATCGCTTTCCAGGGGCAGGCGGGGCCTGTTACCTCCCCCCGCTCGTGCTATTAGACCCCTGAATCAGGGCCGCACCGGGTCAGATCGACCCTGCCGGGCCAACTGGAGTTCAACTGCCTCACATGTCTGGCCGCAGGATCATATCCATCGACGGGATGGGCGGAGACCACGCGCCCCGCATCGTCGTGGAAGGGCTGGAGCATTTTGCGCGCACCCATCCGGCGTTCGACTTCCTGCTGCATGGCGACGAGGCCGAGCTGAAGGCGCTTCTCGCGAAGGCGCCGACCGCCGCCCCGCGCACACAGATCCGCCACACCGACAAGCGCGTCGCGATGGACGCCAAGCCCAGCCAGATGCTCCGGCAAGGCAAGGGCACGTCGATGTGGAACGCCATCGAGGCTGTGAAGAATGACGAGGCGGTCGCGGCCGTCTCGGCGGGCAACACGGGCGCCTTGATGGCGTTATCGATGTTCATCCTGCGCAAGGTGGAGGGCGTGCACCGCCCGGCGCTGGTCGCGAGCTGGCCGACGCGCAAGGGCGTCTGTGCGATGCTGGATCTGGGCGCCGACATTGCGGCTGACGCCGAGCAGCTGGTTGAGTTCGCCATCATGGGCGCGGCTTTCGCGCGCGCCGTGAATGGCGTGCCCAACCCCAAGGTTGCCTTGCTCAACATCGGCGAGGAAGAGCTGAAAGGTCACGAGTCGATCCGTGGCGCTGCGCGCCTGCTGCGTGAGTGCAACCTGACGATCGATTTCCGCGGCTATGTCGAACCCGACAAGATTGCCAACGGCGACATCGACGTCGTCGTGACCGATGGGTTCACCGGCAACGTCGCGCTGAAGACGGCCGAGGGCATCGCCAAGATGATTTCGGATATGCTCAAGGAAACACTGAAGTCGGGACCGCTGGCGATGCTGGGCGCACTGCTGGCGATGCCCGCGCTGAAGCGGTTCCGTTCCAAGATGGATCCGCGCAAGGTCAACGGCGCGGTGTTCCTTGGCCTCAACGGCGTCGTGGTGAAAAGTCATGGCGGCACGGATGGTGTTGGTTTCGCCCAGGCCATTTCGGTCGCCGCCGGCATGGGCGACAGCAGCTTCCGCAAGGAGGTTGAGGACAACCTGAAGCGGCTTGCGCCCGCCGTGGCCGCCGCCGCGCCCGCGCAGCCAGTGAAGTAAGGTACCGTGCATGAGTGTCTGCCGGCAGAATGACGAGGCGTTGCTGTGAGTGAGTTCGCATCTGTCGTTCGGGGCGTCGGCGGGTATCTGCCCGAGAAGATCCTCACCAACGAAGACCTCTCGAAAATGGTCGATACGACTGACGAGTGGATCGCCGCCCGGACCGGAATCCGCAAGCGCCACATCGCCGCCGAAGGTGAAGCGACGTCCGACATGGGGGCAGTCGCCGCCCGTCGCGCGATGGAAGCGGCTGGCGTCACGCCCGAAGATATCGATCTGATCGTCGTGGCCACGGCGACGCCCGACTACACCTTCCCCGCGACGGCTACGGTCGTGCAGAACAAGCTCGGGATTACACGCGGCGCAGCATTCGACCTGCAGGCCGTGTGCTCCGGCTTCGTCTATGCGGTCGCCGCCGCCGACAACTTCCTGGCGCGGGGACAGTTTGAACGCGCCCTCGTGATCGGCTCCGAAACGTTTTCGCGGATCCTCGACTGGTCCGACCGCTCCACCTGCGTGCTGTTCGGCGACGGCGCCGGCGCCATCGTGCTGGAACGGCAGGACAAGGCGCAGGCCGGCGAGCGCGGCGTGAAGGGCATTCACCTCCGGTCCGACGGCCGCTATCGCGATCTGCTGTATGTCGATGGCGGGCCTTCGACCACGCAGACGGTCGGCCACCTTCGCATGGTCGGCAATCAGGTGTTCAAGCACGCCGTCGGCAAGATTTCGGACAGCGTGAAAGCCGCGGCCGCAGATGCCGGTCTGTCCATACAGGACATCGACTGGTTCGTCCCCCACCAGGCCAACCAGCGCATCCTGTCCGCGGTTGCGGAGCGGCTGGGACTGGATGAATCGAAAGTCGTCTCCACGGTGGCCGAGCACGGCAACACCTCTGCTGCCTCGGTGCCACTGGCATTGGCTGCGGCGACCGAGGATGGCCGGATCAAGCGGGGCGACCTCGTCCTGATCGAGGCCATCGGCGGCGGCCTGACCTGGGGATCGGCCCTGATCCGCATGTAGCGGCGCAAATTCGAGGCGCCATTCCGACTTGCTAACAAGTCGTAAACGAATGACATTGCTCGGGATTTAGCCGCAACCCCTTAACAAGGGGGGATGTGGGGGGTAGAGTTCTTTCACGTACCGGAGACGTCGAAGTGCCAGAGAACACGCTGACGCGCGCGGATATCGTCGATCGGCTGGTCCAGAAGGTCGGGCTGACGAAACAGGATTCGAGCAACTTTCTCGAGCGCGTGCTCGAACTGGTCTGCTCGGAGCTTGAACGCGATGTCGACGTGAAGTTCGCGCGGTTCGGCAACTTCGTGGTGCGCCGGAAGAAAGCCCGCGTTGGTCGCAATCCCAAGACCGGCGAAGAGGCTCCGATCTCTGCAAGACGGGTGGTGTCGTTCAAGCCCTCGCCGCTGCTGCGGCAAAGGGTCGAGGCTGCGCTGACCACCCGGAGAGACTGATGACCGCAACATCGCAGGCCGGACTGCCGATCGAGTCGGAGTCCATCGAGGAGTCGCCCACCACCTCCTGCGTCGTCGCCGAATCCGAAGAGATGTACGCCAAGAGCGCCGAGGCTTTCCGCACGATCGGTGAGGCGGCCTCGGAACTGGGCCTCAAGACTCACGTGCTCCGCTTCTGGGAAACCAAGTTTGACAATCTGCGCCCGATGAAACGTTCCGATGGCCGGCGCTATTACCGGCCGGAAGACATGGAACTGTTGCGCCGGCTTCAGAATCTCCTGCACGTGCAGGGCCTGACCATTCGCGGGGCTGTGAAGGCCCTGAATGGCGATGACGGGGAACAGCCGGGGGCGGCTGCCGTTATCGATGAGACCCGGGCTGATACGATGGATGTCGACAACGAAGCCGGCGCTTCCGTGCGCGATCTACAGGACGCTGTCCGCGACGCGGTCGAGCGGGGTGATTTCCGTGCGGCTGATGTGTCGGACGCCTCTCCGGCCCGCGAGCGCCTGGAAATCCTGCTGGCAGACCTGACCGATCTGAAATCGCGTCTCGACGCCGTTCGCAAGGCGGCCTGATCGACGGACGGCTGATGATGGTGGGCGGTGACGGGATCGAACCGCCGACCCTCTCGGTGTAAACGAGATGCTCTGCCAGCTGAGCTAACCGCCCGTAGTTCCGACTCTGGCGAACCGGCCCGAAATGGTCGGAGCGGCGGGATTCGAACCCACGACCCCCAGTCCCCCAGACTGGTGCGCTAACCGGGCTGCGCCACGCTCCGCCAAATCAGGAGCGCCCTTATAGGCGCCTCCCCGGGCAAGGGCAACGGCTTCGGATCAGCCGATTTTGGGCCATTTTCGCGACGCTTAACGCCTTTCGGAACGTGCGGAGCGCCCGGCCGTTCGGGTTCGGAGGCCGAAGGAGGTGCAGATGGTCGAACGGCAGATGCGGGCTGAGGTCCGGCAGGCGGAGACAACGGCAGCCGAGCAACGGAAGATACAGGCGGGGATCGACGGCAGGCGGGAGCCGGAACCGCGAGAAAGGCCGCCGCAGACAGGTGCGCGGGACTATCCCGTTCCTCCCTTCGACCGGCAGCACCAGCCCAAGCCAGGGTCCGAGGATCTGCTGAGCCCGGCGCCGATGTACGAGGCCCCCTACTGGATCGGTTCCGGCAAGCTGGAGGGCAAGGTGGCCTTCATTACGGGCGGGGATTCCGGCATCGGCCGGGCGGTCGCCGTTCTGTTCGCGCGCGAAGGCGCGAAAGTCGCGATCGCTTATCTCAGCGAGCATGAGGATGCCGAGCAGACGCGACTCGCCGTGGCGGACGAGGGGCAGGACTGCCTGCTGATTTCCGGCGACGTCTCGGATCGCGAATTCTGCCGGCAGGCCATCGAGACGACCATCGAGCGCTTCGGCCGCCTCGATATTCTGGTCAACAATGCGGCGTTCCAGCTTCATGTCGACAGGCTCGAAGACCTGACGCCGGAACATTTCGACCGTACGCTCAAGACGAACCTCTATTCGATGTTTCACCTGTGTCAGGCGGCGACGCCCCACATGCAGCCGGGTTCGGCCATCGTGAACAGCGGTTCGGTCGTCGGGTTGCGTGGCAACAAGGAGCTGCTGGACTACTCCCTGACAAAGGGCGGCATCCACGCTTTCACGCGCTCGCTGGCGTCGCATCTGCTTGCGCGCGGGATACGCGTCAACGCCGTTGCGCCCGGGCCAGTCTGGACGCCGCTCAATCCGGCGGACAAGGACGCCGAAGACGTCGCCTGTTTCGGCGCGCATTCGCCAATGAAACGACCCGCCCAGCCGGAGGAGCTGGCGCCGGCTTTTCTCTTCATGGCGTCACCGCAGATGTCGAGCTACGTAACCGGCGAGATACTTCCGATCATCGGCGGATACTGAGGTTAGCCGCCCTCCTGCGGTGGCGGTTGGCGACCCGGCGCTCGCGGTTGGGGACCCAGCTGGCGAACCGTGTATTTGGCGACCGCGTCGATCTCCTCCGGCTTCAGCGCCGCCGCCATGGACGGCATTTCGCCCTGGCCCTGTGCGATCACGCGGGCGATGTTCTCGTAGTCGGTCCGGTTGGTGAGCGGCGGCGCATTGCCACCCGGCATGCCAACGCCTTTCGCGCCATGACAGATCGCACAGACCTGTCCGAACTTCGTTTCACCGAGCGCGAGTTCCTCGGCCGTCGCCGTGAAGGTCTGCGCGGCCAACCGTGTTGACGCCGGCGCTTCAGCGAGCGGCACGCCGCCGGCCGGCGCCGGGCCATTCTCGCTGACGCCATCAAGCGTCAGGGCGACGAGTTCCGCTGGTTCGCCGCGCTTGGAGACCGCCACCACGACATACTGCCGGCCATTGAGCACGTAGGTCATCGGTGCGCCGGTCACCAGCGTCGGCATCTCGGTCTCGAAGACAACCTTGCCGTCGCGCTTGTCATACGCGCGGAACATCGGGCCGCCGGATCCACCGCCAATGTTGCCAGACTCGCCGAGGAACAGGAGCTCCTTTGTCAGCAACGGGCTCGGCCGGACGTCGAACTTGCCCATGCTGTCGAAGTCGAGTCCGAGGCCCTGCAGGTCGGGGTGGTTGCGCACGCTGTCGTCAGCGCCGCCGATCGGGATGCGCCAGAGATGCTTGCCCGTGCTCATGTCCGTGGCGACGACGATGGAGTAGGGCGGCTTCATGATCGGCAGCCCGCGCGGCCCCGAGATCGGCGCGCCGCCGCCACCACCGTAATAGTGCATGTTTGTTGTTGCAGGATCGCCTTTGCGCAAGCCGGCGAATTGCGGTTTGAGGCGCATCGGCGTGTAGAGCATATCCGTGTCGGGATCGAATGCGGCGCCGTTCCAGTTGGGCCCGCCGCCCGTTCCGGGAAACAGCCATGTCCCCTTGTTGGTGGGTGTGATCTCGGTCGGCGCCGTGTAGAGGTCGCCCTTGGTGTACTGATCGGCCAGCGCCTTGCCCTCGGCGCGCAGTTCCGGCGTGAAATCGATCAGGTCGTCGTCGGAATAGCCAAGGCGCAGAAAGGGTTCCGGCAGGGTCGGGAAGGGCTGCGTCGGCGATGCGCGCTCGCCCGGGATTAGCGATTTTGGAACCTGACGCTCCTCGATGGGCCACACGGGTTCACCGGTCACGCGGTCGAACACGAAGGTCAGGCCCTGCTTGGTCAGCACGGTCACGGCCTTGATGGTCTTCCCGTCCTTGTGGATGTCGTGAAGGATCGGCGCGGCCGGCAGATCGTAGTCCCACAGGCCGTGGTGGACGATCTGGTAGTACCAGACCAGTTCGCCGGTCGCGGCGTTCAGGCAGACAATGCTCTCACCGAACAGGCCGTCGCCGGGGCGTTGGCCGCCATAGAACTCGTTGGTCGGCGTTTCGTGTGGGATGTAGACATAACTCAACTCAGGATCGGCGCTCATCATCGACCACGCGCCCGCAGCGCCCGTGTAGAGATTGCTGCCTTCCTTCCAGCTGTCCGCTCCGGTGTGGCCCGGCTTCGCGATCGGGTCGAACTTCCAGAGCTCCTTGCCCGTCCGGACGTCAAAGCCCCGGACATATCCTGGCGCGCTTTCCTTGTTCCGCCCGCCAGCCACGATGACCTGCGCAACAATAACGTCGCCAACCACAAGGGCAGGCGAGACCGAACTCACATCGGTCACCTGCGTGCCCTCGATCACGCCCTTGCGGAGATCGATCCAGCCATTGCGTCCGAATCCGGCGGCGGGTTTGCCGGTCCGCGCATCGACCGCGATCAGCCGTCCGTCCGCCGAATTGTGGAAGAGCCGCTTGTCGGTTCCGTCGGTCCAGTAGGCCAGCGACCGCGGCGCCAGCGATGCGCCTCGCCCGCCAATGTCCACGGGCTGTGGTTCGAACGTCCACAGCGTCTTGCCTGTGCCGGCGTCGATAGCCGCCATACCGTGATTGACCCACGGCATGTAGAGGACGCCATCATCCAGCAACGGTGTGGACTTGTAGTTGCCGGAGGACGGATCGCCAGAGGTGTCGGCGCTCCAGCGCCAGGCGATTTTCAGACGGCTCACATTCTGGGAATTGATCTGGTCGAGGGGCGCATAGCGCGTCTGCCCCGGGTCGCCGCCCCAGTAGATCCATTCCGACGGGTCGTAAGGCGCTGCGGCCGAACCCACATGCACCGACTGCGTGGCAGCCGGGGGATCTCCGGGTATGGCGCACGCAAAAGCCAGCAGCGTGACTGCGCATAGCCCTGCAGCGCCCGCGAGGGTGCGGTTAATCATGATGCTCTCCTCCCGCGCGGGCCCGGTTCTGGTGCGAGTCCCTTTGCAGCGAATGGTTTATCGCGCGCTGCCTGCTCCGCAATCCATCGGTTGTGCTGCGTTCGCTCACAAGATGTAACCTGTTGAACAGTGGTGCCCTTCGCATTCATCTTGTCGTGATGGGCGCCGGGGCCGCGGATTGATGTCATCGTCATGGACAAGACGAGTCTGCGTTAGCTTCCTGATGCTGTCGGGCTGCGTCGCCTCGCCCGGGGGCTCCATGTCGGCTGGGCTACTGGAAAGCGCTGCATTCGCGCAGCTGGCCCCTGAACAACAGCCTGACGCGATCGGCGGCCGACCGGCCGGCGATGCCTTCTTCATCGACTTGACCCGGGGCCGGGACGAAGAAACGCAGACCCTTTCGGACTGGTACATGGATGCTGGCTGGCTGGAAGCGACCTTCAGCGAGAAGAACGTCAGCTTCAATGATCTCGGCATGACGCTGAGCGTCACGCGCAACCTGACCGGCAGGACGCCCTACATCAGCGCCGAATTTCAGCACTACGGCTTCTACGGCTATGGACGCTACGAAGTGATCATGAAGTCGGCCGCTGCGCCCGGCATTGTCTCATCCTTCTTTACGCATACCGACGACTTTCTAGGGGATCCCCATTCGGAGATCGATTTCGAGTTTGTCGGCAATACGCCACGGGAGGTGCACACGAACTATTTCTGGGATGGCGAGTCCGACGCGAAGGACATCGAACTCTGGTTTGACGCTTCGCAGGGATTCCATCTTTACGCGTTCGAATGGCTGCCCGACGGTATTTCCTGGTTCGTCGACGGCGTCGAGATTCGCAGAGTGGATGCTGACACCGCTGAAGGGGGAATTCCTAGGGCCACTGCCAGGGTTTTGGCGAACATCTGGGCGGCCAACAGGCAGGCGCTTGAATGGGTGGGTGCGCCCGGCGCAGACAGCGCCCACGCTGTCTACCGTTGCATGTCGCATGTGCCGATGAACCAGGCTGGCCGCCAGTGCGGCGATGGCTACGCCGTAACGCCGCGGCCTCCGGCTGAACGCTAGACCAGTTTTCGCCGCAACACCTTGCCCAGCGCGATCCGGGCAAAGACGCCGAGCGTGTAGACCGCACCTTGAAGATCGGATGCAATAACGCTGAAGGCGTTGCCGAGCTTCCGGGCCTTTACGGCTTCAGTCGCTGTTACGAACTGGTGGACGTTGCGCAGCGCCCGCTCGCGACGCTTCGCGCACTTGCGATCCCGCATAGACAGGTGGGCGTCATGCGCCGCCATGAACCGCTTCTCCGCGTAGAGCCAGGCAGCGGTGTATTCCGGCTTTAGCCGGTGCGAGGTCGAACCGCTTGAGCGGGTATAGAGATAGCCGGGTTCGGCAACGAACTGCATTTTCCTTCCGGCGGCGAGCAGGTCAGCAACGAGGTAATAGTCCTCGCTGTTGCGCAACGCGGGATCGTAGGCGCGTCCATTGGCCGGCAGGCTGTCGCGCCTGATCAGCGGCTTCAGATAGCCGATGCAGTCGCCCTGTTTCATGGGCTCGTTGAAGGCGATCCATGTCGGAAGATCGATGCGGCAGTCGTCAGCGAATGTATCGGATATAAGAAAATTCGCTGATCCGATCCGCGCGCCCGAGTCATCGACGGGGATCATGTTATCGACCACGATATCAGCGCAGCTAGCTTCGGCATGCCTCAGCATCGTCGCAAGCCGCTCTTCCGTCATCGCATCGTCTGCGTCGAGAATGGCGACATAGCGCCCCTTTGCGAGTGCGATTGCTCGGTTTCGCGCCACCGAGGGGCCGCCATTTTCAGGAAGGCGCTCAGCCACAACGCGCGGATCGGCGACTGCAAGCTGGCGCGCCAGCGCGAATGTGCCATCCGGCGAGGCGTCGTCGATGATGATCACTTCAACGGTGACGCCGGTTGAAGCAAGCGCAGATGTCACAGCGCGCTTGAGAGAGGACTCCGCCTTCCAGGCCGCAACGATAACGCTGACGTCCGGCGCGCTCATGTTGCAGGCGGCGCCATGGGGCGAGGCTTGAGCAGTGGCGCAGGCGTCCGACCGTAGGGTCTTCGCGCGGGCTTTTCCCTACGAATGGCGCCGATGAACAACAGCACCGCTGTTCCGGCAAATTCTACGGCCAGGTCGATCTCTGCGGTCGAGCGGATGATGACCATGACGGCAAGAATGAGAAAGGCTGCATTGATAAGGGTCTGGTTGCGAATCCAGTTCATCGAAGCGCTGAAAATAGCCCAGCCAGCAAGAAAGACTGTGAACCAGTAACCGGGGTACCCAAATGCCACGCCGTTCTCGAGGTAGGAGTTGTGGAACGAGAAGTGGACGTAGGACTCGTAGAAGAAATACTCGGTAATGGAGTTTGCCGCCCCATACTCCGCGCGCCAGAATCCCTCAGCGCCCACGCCCGTCAACGGGTGTTCCGCCATAACGCGTTCGGCCAGGCCCCACAGGTAGGTCCGGCCCGTCAGTGTCGAGTCCTTGCCAAGGGCCTCAAGCAGCTTCCCTTCCGCGTCGAACTGCATCAGGCCGAACAGCAACAGCACAATGCAAATCACCAGCGTCGACATCACCAGTAACAGCAGGGTTCGCATGTGCCGCACGCGCGACGCCGGCGTCCAAAGGAACGCGTGTCCGAGTAGTGCGGCAGTGCCGCCGATCAGCAACAGGGTGGTGGTAGCTGATTTCGCCATCAGGATGACGAACATTCCGACGGGAACGGCGCCGAGGGCGATCAGCCGGATCCAGCGGTTCGATCCCTTGTCCAGCGCGATAACCAGCGCGCTGACGTAAAGAATGAACATGTGCACAGCCAGGAAGTTTTTCTGGCCGAAGATGCCGGTCCACGCGCCGCCGATAATGCTTGGTTTCATGATTGTCATGGCGGCGGCGATGATCTCCGCGGCCAGAAAGACGGCAAGGATCTGGCGGCCACTGAGGCGCGTCGCGGTGTAGATCGCGGCAACCGCTGTGAGGGCAAACAGCATTCCCTTACGGATCGCATCGCTGGAATCTGGCGCCCAAATCGCAGAAATGACGCACATCCTTGGAATAACGAGCGTCGGCCAGGCCCGCATCACCGATGGCATCGTTTGTCGGGCGAACAGGACCATCGCGCCGACGAAATAGGCCGCGGCCAGATAACGGAATGGCTGGGCCCAGCCGAACGGCATGCTCGTCGACAGCACCCAGCCGAAGAAGATCACCACGTCGAGCCAGCGCATATGGCGCAATAGCGACGGGTTCCTGGCCATCGGAGCCGGGGCTGGCGGCATGCCTGCCGCATCAAGGGAAACGCCTGCCGGCGGTATGCGCATGTCAACCGGTTCCGCGGTTACTGGAGTCCGCCGCCGGCCTTCCGGGAAGCCGTGACGGGCGTATCTCTGCCTCCCCAGCAGCAATCTGCGTACCAGCAGGGGAGGCTGTCACCCCGGCGCCGCCTGATGGGCGAACTGGCCGGATTAACCACAACTGGCCTGCGTTTCCGGGAAAAGCAGGCGACGTATGGCCTTGCCGTGGTTTAAGGGTGGTATACGCGCCGCACGAATGCCGGCTCAGGGATGGCTCCCATGTCCCAGATCAAGGTTGCCTGCGTCCAGATGCGGTCCGGAACAGACGTGGCCGCGAACATCGCTTCGGCTAGCGCGCTCATCCGCCAGGCGGCCGGACAGGGCGCGCAATTGATCGCTACGCCGGAAATGACGACCCTGCTGGACAGGAAACCGGGGGCCGCCTGGGAGAAATCCACAACCGAGGAGGCCGATCCCGGCCTTGCCGCTTTCCGCAAGCTCGCGAAGGAACTCGGCGTCACCCTGCTGATCGGCTCAATCGCCATCCGTGCAGGCGAAGGAAAGTGCGCCAACCGCAGTTTCCTGATCGGCCCGGACGGGCAGGTGATCGCCCGCTACGACAAGATCCACATGTTCGACGTGCAGCTGAACGCTGGCAACATCTATCGCGAATCCGACAGCTATGCCCCGGGCGGCGCGGCCGTCGTCGCCCCGCTCCCCGGTGCGCTTCTCGGCATGACCGTCTGCTACGATGTCCGCTTCCCGGAACTCTATCGCCAGCTTGCAGTCGCCGGCGCTCGTATCGTCGCTGTCCCGGCGGCCTTCACGCGGATCACCGGTGAGGCGCACTGGCATATCCTGTTGCGTTCGCGGGCCATCGAAACCGGATGCTTCGTCATTGCTCCCGCGCAGGGTGGCCGCCATGAAGATGGCCGGGAGACGTATGGTCATTCCCTGATCATCGATCCGTGGGGCAAAATACTCGCGGAAGGCGGCGTTGATCCGGGCGTGATCATGGCGACGCTGGATCTCGCGCAAGTCGATGAAGCGCGGGGCAAGATTCCCTCCCTGTCGCATGTCCGCCCCTTCCGTCCGGTCGGCGGCTAGCGCCTTCGCCCTTGCGCTTTGATATGGCGGTCTGCTTCGATGCGCCGTCAGGGAGATTCCGGGATGGCATCCATTCGCGTCACCGCGCGCATCATCGCGAAAGGCGAGCGCGCCTTTGGGCCGGGTAAGGCTGAACTGCTCGAGCGGATTGCGGCCGAAGGGTCAATCTCCAAGGCGGCCAAGGCGATGGAGATGAGCTATTCCCGGGCGTGGCAGCTCGTGGACGCCATGAATGCTGCGTTTCGCAAGCCGCTGGTTGAAGCCAGCACGGGCGGCCGCAAGGGTGGCGGCGCTGTTTTGACCAGCATGGGCCGCGAGGTCCTGGATCTCTTCCGGCGGATGGAAGGGCAGATTTCCGCCATAACGGACGACAGTTTTCCGGAATTCGAGAAGCGCCTTCGTTAGGCGACCGTCACGCGACCAAACCGGACCGCCGCTCCTTGCGGGAATCTGCGCTTATCGCGTACGGATTCTGAAACGCTGAGGCTGGAGCTTTCATGGAACACGGCGCCGTGCATGCCGGGCCAGATCTTGGCCTCGCCGTCGCCCTTCTCGCGGCCGGCGTTCTTGCCGTTCCCATCTTCCGGCTGCTCGGCCTTGGCGCCGTGCTAGGATATCTCGCTGCTGGCGTTGTGGTCGGGCCGCATGCGCTCAAACTGATCGGCGACCCGCAGGCAGTGCTTCACGTCGCTGACCTCGGCGTGGTGATGTTCCTCTTTCTGATCGGTCTCGAAATGCGGCCGGCCAAGCTCTGGGCGATGCGGCGCGATATCTTCGGGCTTGGCGCCGTGCAGGTCTTCACATGCGGCTTGCTGCTGACCGGCGTCGGCATCGCGTTCAACCTGCCGCCCGCCGCCGCATTGATCGGCGCGTTTGGTTTCGTCCTGTCGTCTACCGCCGTCATCATGAAGATGCTGGAAGATCGCGGCGAGGTTGCGGCTCCCGGTGGGCAGCGGGCCGTCGCGGTTCTTCTGTTCGAAGACCTGATGATCATTCCCTTGCTGGCGATGGTGCCGGTTGTCGCCAGCCTGATGCCCGGCGCGCACGAAGCCGGCCACGACGCCACGCCGTGGTGGCAGACGGTCGGGATCGCCGCTGGCGCCGTGCTCCTCGTTTTCGTCGCCGGCAAATGGCTGATGAACCCGATGTTTGGCATCCTCGCCCGCAGCGGCGCGCGCGAGGTGATGACGGCGGCAGCCCTGATGGTCGTGCTTGGCGCGGCGCTTCTGATGCAGCTTGGCGGTCTTTCCATGGCGATGGGCGCCTTCCTCGCTGGCGTGCTGCTGTCGGAGTCGACCTTCCGCCACCAGCTCGAAGCGGACGTGGAGCCTTTCCGCGGCATTCTGTTGGGGCTGTTCTTTCTCGGCGTCGGCATGTCGCTCGATCTCAACCTGGTTGTCTCGAACTGGGAAATAATCGTCAGCGGCGTGCTGGCTTTCATGGTAGTCAAGAGCACGGGCATTTACGTCGTGGCCCGTCTGTTCCGGGCCCGACACCGCGAAGCGCTGGATCGGGCCATGCTGATTGCGCAGGGAGGGGAGTTTGCGTTCGTGCTCTACGCCGGCGCGCTCGCCGCCGGTGTGATGGATGCCGAAACCGCGTCGGGCATGACAGCCGTGGTTATCCTGTCGATGGCGCTGACCCCACTGGTTGTCATCGTCGGTCAGCGGTTTCTACCGAAAGAAAAGGAATCCTTGGACGGCATCGAGGAAGCCGCCGATCTGCATGGCCGCGTTCTCTTCATCGGCTTTGGCCGTTTTGCGCAGGTCGTGTCGCAGCCGTTATTGGCCAAGGGGATCGATGTTTCGATCATCGAGATTGATGTCGAGATGATCCGTGCTGCCGGGCAGTTCGGCTTCAAGGTCTACTATGGCGACGGCACGCGCCTCGATGTGCTTCATGCGTCTGGCGCCCATACGGCTGAGGCCATTCTTGTCTGTGTCGACAAACAGGAGGCGGCGGACCGGATCGTGGAGTTGTGCAAGGGCGAGTTTCCGCACGCAAAACTGTTCGTGCGCGCCTTCGATCGCGGCCACGCGCTCCGTCTCATCAACGCCGGCGTCGACTATCAGCTTCGCGAAACGCTCGAGTCAGCGCTGGTCTTCGGTCGTCACGTGCTTGTCGATCTGGGAGTGGAGGAAGAAGAGGCGGATGAACTGATCCAGGAGGTCCGCCGCCGCGACGAGCAGCGGCTGGAAATGCAGATTGCGGGCGGCCTGAGAGCGGGCATGACGTTGATGCGCGGCAATATCGCGACAACGCAACCGGCGCCGCTGGTCGTTCCCCGCAAGGAAGGCGCGGCCCTTAATCCGGAGGCGGCTGAAGTCATCGCCGAAGACTAGCGCGGCGCGTTCAGCCGGATCTCGACGCCATCGACGACAACCGTTTCACGCACACGGCTGGTGTCGCTACGGGCCGCCGCGGCGACGCATCTCGGAAACAGGATGTGCTCGGCCTTCAGCACGCGCGCCGCCAGCGTGCCTGGCGTGTCCCCCGCCAACACATCGATTTCCGCCTGGCCGATGGCCGGGCCTTCATCCACACCAGCCGTCACCTGATGAACGGTGCAGCCGTGCGTTTTGTCGCCGGCTTCAAGGCAGCGCTTATGCGTATCGACGCCGGGATATTTCGGCAGCAGCGAGGGATGGATATTGATCAGCCTCCCAGCCCAGGCATTGACGAACCATGGCGTGAGGACGCGCATGAACCCGGCGAGGGCGACCAGTTCAACACCGGCCTCCCGAAGCGCCTGATCCATTGTCCGTTCGAACGCCTCGCGGTCCTTGCCGAACGGCTTGTGATCGATGGCTGTCGCCTCAACGCCAAACATCCGCGCCTTTTCGAGGCCGCCCGCGTCCGGCTTGTTGGCGACCACCAGTACGGGCGCGCATGGCCAATCGTCCTGCTGCGCCGCCTTCAGCAGCGCCTCCATGTTGGAGCCCCGTCCGGATATCAGAATGCCAAGCCGCTTGCGGGTCACGCGCAATCGCTCACCGGGCCGCAAGTTCGCCGATCACGAAGGGCGCTTCGCCTTCATTGGCCAGCCGCTCCATCAGCGGGTTGGCGACTGCCGGCTCCACCGCCATCACGAGACCGACCCCGCAATTGAACGTACGGTGCATTTCGTCGTCGCTGATCGATCCCTCGTGCTGCAGCCAGTCGAACACGGGCGGCTGGATGACGGACGGGTAGTCGATCTTCGGGATCAGGTGGTCGGGACACATGCGCGGTGTATTTTCGGTGAGGCCGCCGCCCGTGATGTGCGCGAGGCCCTTGATGCGCTTCATCCTGATCAGCGGCAGCAGCGGTTTCACATAGATCTTCGTTGGCGCCAGCAGGGCTTCGCCAAGCGACTTGTCCGCATCGAACGGAGCCTTTGCATCCCAATCCAGCCCGGTCCGTTCCACGATCCGGCGGATCAGCGAATAGCCGTTTGAGTGGGGTCCGGACGAGGGCAGGGCGACAAGCACGTCGCCGGCTTTCATCTCGTCCGTGCGCGGCAGGATATCGGTGCGTTCGACCGCGCCGACGACAAAGCCGGCTAGATCGTAGTGGCCGGGGGCAT
Source organism: Hyphomonadaceae bacterium (assembly GCA_041398245.1). Lineage (GTDB taxonomy): Bacteria > Pseudomonadota > Alphaproteobacteria > Caulobacterales > Hyphomonadaceae > UBA7672. Next base: position 174,670 of record JAWKVC010000001.1, on the reverse strand, counting down.
ACATGCCCGGCATTTCCGCCGTCTCGCCGCCGATCAGCGCGCAGCCGGCCTGGCGGCACCCCTCGGCTATCCCGGACACGACCTTGGCGGCGACGCCGGTCTCTAGCCTGCCGGTTGCGAAATAGTCCAGGAAGAAGAGCGGCTCGGCGCCCTGCGCCAGAACGTCGTTGGCGCACATGGCGACCAGATCGATGCCGATGGTTTCGTGCCGGCCCGTTGCGAAAGCCAGCATCAGCTTCGTTCCGACGCCGTCCGTTCCTGAAACGAGAACCGGGTCCTTGAAGCCTGCGGCTTTCAGGTCGAACAGGCCGCCAAACCCGCCCAGATCCGCCGCCGCGCCCGGCCGGCGGGTCGAGGCCGCCATCGGCTTAATGGCGTCCACCAGCGCCTCTCCGGCGTCGATATCGACGCCCGCATCGCTGTTAGGTCAGGGGTTTGTTACCAGGATCCGGCTGGGACATAGGGCGGCACTATCATGCGAACTCTACGCTAGCCAGCGTCTCGCCGGGCTTACGGAGCATTCATGCAAAGCTGCCCACAAACGTCCGACGGCGCTGGTACACGGTCCGGCCCCATGAAACAAGCCATCAGATTCGCAACGGTTTTGTCGCTGCTCTGCGCTTTGTGCGTCCCGCGCTGGCGGAACTGGGGTCCAGGATCTGGTGGTGGACAAGGTGGCCATCGCGCCGCCCTGCGCAGGCCGCCCAGCAAGGGCGTGACAGGGCGCGTCTTGTCGAAGCGCGGCGCGCCTGATCGAGCGGTTGACCCTGCCGAGGATCAGGCGGCCGCCCGCTCGCCGATCGAGACGGCCCGCCGTCGCCGGTGCATACCGCAGCTATCGAAGGTGCAGTCGGAGATCAAGTCGACCGCCGTGCAGGGCGGCGTTCGAACTCGGGCGTGGTCGTGTGGACCTTCAGGCCGGATTCTGTTCGCGAGTATCTCGAACAGCGAGGCGTTCCATACGTCGACACCCAGGCAGCTCAGGCGCTGATCATCCCGGTCGCGGCCAGCGGCGTCGATGTCGCGACATGGGGCAGCTATTGGGTCGAGCGCTCAAGCTCGGGCGACGTTGTCGGCAAGTCGGACGACACCCTGCTGACGCCCTACATTGCTTCGACACAGGGCTGGCCGCGTCGCCCCTCAGCGGCTGAGGTCCAAACTGAGGGTCACCCAGCCCGCGGTGCTGACCATGGCGTCATCGCGGAAGTCTTCAACAAGGCGCCCAGTACTATGTCCGCCTGATCGATCTGCGTCCCAATGTTGCGAAGGCCGAAATTGCTGTGGCCGGTCGCGTTTCCACCAGCCTTCAGGCGGCGCAGGCCGGCGCTGTCGCGGAGCTGGAACATGCATGGAAAGTTGCCTCGATCGTCCGTTCCAACGGATCGACCAGCCTCTCGCTGGTGGCCACGTTCCGTGATCTCCAGGAATGGGTGAGCTTCATAAAAGTCTCGAAACGTCCCGCTTGATCAACAACCTCGATGTTGAAGCCCTGACGACGGTGGGCGCTGACATTTCGCTCAGCTATTCGGGCCGGCCGGAACAACTCGTGTCCGACCTCCGTGCGCGGGGTGTCGAGCTCACCAACGGCTCCGCTGGCTGGCAATTGCGAGCCTCAGGATCGCCATGACGCCGCCTCCTATCGCGGGGGCGGGGCGGCAGCTTCTTACTCGACTTTTCCTCGCGCCGACGCGGACCAGCGCCCACTGATCGACACAGGCCCCTATTCGGCGGCCGTGGGCGCCCTGCGGCGCTGGAAGATGTGGCCCGGCGCGCAATTCGCGCTTGTGGGCGAGCCGGCGTCGGGAAAGTCCCGCTTGCTGCGCTGGTGGGCTGGCCAGTCAGGTGCCGCGCTGGTCACGGGCGAAGCGCTGTCGACCGCGCCGATGGACGAGATCGCCCGGCTTTCCGTGTCAGCGCTGGCCGTCGATGATGCGGATCATGCCGGCGCGGGCCGGCCACGGCGGTGCTGGCCGCGCTTAATCTTTGCCGCGACCGGAATGTGCCTGTGCTTCTTTCAGGGAAGTTCGGAGCCGGGAGGCTGGTTCAGCCATCCGCCGAGATCTGCGGTCCCGCCTCCTGGCCATGCCCGTCGGCCATATCGAGGCCCCGGACGATGAAACCCTTGCGGCTCGCTTGCGTGAGGATTCATCCAGCGAGACACCCTAAATTTGCCAGATGAATCTGTAGCTTATCTTGCCGCACGGATGGAACGGTCCTGGTCGGCCGTCGCCCGGGTTGCCGACCAGATCGAACGGACCGCCGGTCGCGCCGAAGGGCTGCGCTCGGCGCGCGCCGTGCTGGTCGCGTTGGGCATGGACCCGGGTTAAAATCAGCCTGCGGACAAAACATCCGTAACAGATTGATGGTAATCGGGTTCTTCAGGACCGGCGCGAGATCGGTCCGGATGGAACGTGATGGCGATGGTGGATCGGGCCGATATGGCGGACCGCGGCGACAAGGCGCGCGAAACGAAGAGCGCACGGCAAGGGGACTCCGGGTCTTCGGCCAGCGCCGTGTCGGGTGCTGTGGCCTCTTCGCTGTGGGGCACGCCCGAGCGGTTCTTCAACCGCGAGATCAGCTGGCTGAAGTTCAACATGCGCGTGCTGGAGGAGGCTGAAAACCGCCGCCACCCGGTGCTGGAGCGCGTGCGCTTCCTCTCGATCTCAGCCAGCAACCTCGACGAGTTCTACAGCGTTCGCGTCGCAGGCCTGCGCCAGCAGGCGCGAACCGGCATCACGCGGCCCAGCTCGGATGGTCTGACGCCTGCTCAGCAGCTTGAGCGGATTGGCAGTGAAGCAAGCCAGCTGATGTCCGAACAGCAGCGCATCTGGAAAGAGCTGCGCAGCGAGCTGAAACGGTCCGGACTCGCTGTGGTCGAGGCGGACGATCTCAACGACGGCGATTGCGAATGGCTGCGTGCCCGCTTCCTCGAAAGCGTCTTTCCGGTTCTGACGCCGCTTGCGATCGATCCGTCGCACCCGTTCCCGTTCATTCCAAACCAGGGCTTTGCCGTCGGCTTCAACCTTGTCCGGAAATCCGACGGCGGGCTGCTGCGCGCGCTGGTTCCGATCCCCACCCACGTCGGCCGCTTCATGGAATTGCCGCCGGGTCCCAAGGGGCGCCGCTTCATTGCGCTGGAAAACGTCATCACGCTGTTCCTCGACTCGCTGTTCCCGGACTGCGTGTCGAAAGGGCGCTGCATTCTGCGCATCATTCGCGACAGCGATATCGAGATCGAGGAAGAAGCCGAAGACCTCGTGCGTGAGTTCGAGATTCTGCTGAAGCAGCGCCGGCGCGGCCGGATGGTCCGCCTCAAGATCGACCGCCGGTCCCCGGCCGACCTCAAGAGCTTCTTCATCGCAGAGATTGGCGCTGAACCGATCGATGTCGTCGAAGTCGACGGCATTATTGGCATGTCTCAGCTGCGCGAGCTGATCGTGGACGGCCGCCCTGATCTGGTGTTCGAACCTTTCGAGCCGCGCTTCCCGGAGCGTATCCGCGAGCATAGCGGCGATCTTTTCGCTGCGATCCGGATGAAGGACATTCTCGTCCACCATCCGTACGAATCGTTTGATGTCGTCGCGCAGTTCCTGCGTCAGGCCGCGCGCGATCCTGATGTGATCGCGATCAAGCAGACGCTTTATCGGACGTCGAAGAACTCTCCCATCGTCGCCGCGCTGATCGAGGCGGCGGAAGCCGGGAAGAACGTTACGGCGCTCGTCGAGTTGAAAGCCCGCTTCGATGAGGAAGCCAACCTGCGTCTGGCCCGCGATCTCGAGCGCGCGGGCGTTCAGGTGGTCTATGGCTTCATCGAACTGAAGACCCACGCCAAGGTCAGTCTGGTCGTGCGCCGGGAAAGCGGCGCGCTGCGCACATATACGCACGTGGGTACGGGCAACTATCACCCGATCACCGCGCGGATCTACGACGACCTGTCGCTGTTTACGGCCGACGAAGTGATCGGACGCGACGCCGGCAGGTTGTTCAACTATGTCACCAGCTACTCCAAGCCCAAGGCGATGGAGGCGATGGCGATCTCGCCGATCAATCTCAAGCAGACCCTGATCGATCTCATCGAGGCCGAGATCGGGCACGCCAAGGCCGGCCGCCCGGCCCAGATCTGGGCCAAGCTGAACGCCCTGGTGGATGAGAGCGTGATCGATGCCCTTTACCGCGCCAGCCAGGCCGGCGTGTCGATCCAGCTCGTGGTTCGCGGCATCTGTTGCCTGCGGCCTGGTGTCCCGGGCCTGTCCGACAATATCGAGGTCCGGTCCATTGTCGGCCGGTTCCTCGAGCATGCCCGGATCGTCTGTTTCGGGGCCGGACACGGCCTTCCGTCCGATGATGCAAAGGTTTTCATTACGTCCGCGGACTGGATGCCCCGGAATCTTGATCGCCGGGTGGAAACACTGACCCCGATCCGGAACCCGACTGTGCATAACCAGGTTCTGGATCAGATCATGCTGGCGAATCTGAATGATCGTGCGCAAAGCTGGACCTTGCGTCCGGATGGACGCTATGTGCGTAACGCGACGGGCAAGGGTCGCCAGCCCTTCTCGGCGCACGAGTATTTCCTTGAAAACCCCAGCCTGTCGGGCAGGGGTAACGCGCTGCGGCTGGCGACGCCGCCGCAGCTCAAGCCCAGGGGCTGAGGCCGCTACTGTGGCCCGGCCTCCGAATGGAACGGAGCCGAAGCCGGCTTATGAGTGCAACCGCTGCGAGCAAGGCGCGAACGACAGCCAAGCCCGTGCGCTGGCGTCGTATCGGCGTCATGGATGTCGGTTCGAACTCAGTTCGTCTGGTTGTCTATGATGTACGTGGCCGCGCCATGCAGCCCCGGTTCAACGAGAAGGTGCTGGCCGGTCTCGGGCGTGGGCTTGGCGACACCGGTAGCCTCAATGCCGAAGGCGTCGAGATCGCCATCGCAGCACTCGCAAGATTTGCATCCATTACCCGCGCCCAGAAGGTCGAGAACCTCTTCGCCTTTGCGACGGCCGCTGTCCGTGAAGCCTCTGATGGCAAGGCCTTCGTCGATCGTGTGAAGAAGGAAACCGGCATCTCGCCGCACATTCTTCGGGTGTGGACGAAGCGAGGCTTGCCGCCGAGGGTGTGCTGGCCGGTACGCCGGGCGTGGATGGTGCTGCAGGCGATCCGGCGGGTCCAGCCTCGAACTGGCCCGGCTGGACGGCGGCCGCTATCAGAGCGGGTCAACCCCACATCCGCTTGCCGCTGGCGCCTGACACTGGCGGCGCTTCAACGGCGAGAAGGTGTTTGTCCCGGGTGCGCGCGACCTGATACTGCCGGCGCCCGGAGCTGAAGAAGTCCGCGATGTGTTCTTCGCCGTTGGCGGAGCGTGGCGCGCAATCGGTACGCTGCACATGGAATTGACCCGGCTACCGCTGCACATGCTGCAGAATTACGAGATGGATGCCCAGAAGCTGGTGCCGCTTCTGTCCGACCTGATGAACGGCAAGAAGTATGGCGACGTGCTGCAGGAGATCGCCAAGCGCCGCGCCCATATTTACCTCATGCGGCGGCTGTCCTCAGGGCGGTGATCGAAGCCGGCAAGTTCAAGACGGTGATGATCCTCGTATGGCGTACGCGAAGGCATCATCTTCGATAGTCTTTCGGCGGCCGAGCGGATGGAAGACCCGCTTGATGCAGGGCTGGATGCGCTGATTGTTGACGAGCAGGCGGCCGAGTTCGGTCGGGCTCTGGCTGTATGGGCGTCAGAGGCCGCGCCTTATACGCTGCATGAGCGCCTCGACGACGGCGGCGTGCCGCTTCGTCGATATTGGAGCGCTGCTTCACCCCGATCATCGCGCCGATCTGGCGTTCGACCTGGTGGCGCGGGCGCCGCTTCCCGGCCTCAGCCATCGCGACCGTGCGGCGCTGGCGCTGGCCGTGGCGTCGCGCTTCAAGCGCGGCGTCAACAACGATGTCAGCGAGAAGCTGCTTGATCCTGACCCAGCAGCGGGCCGGGCCCGTGCTCTGGGCGCCTCATGCGCCTGGCGGCGGATTTTCCGGCCGGTCTGCCGCCCTGCTCAAGCATTCACGCCTGACGTGCGATGGCGACACGCTGACGCTCAAGGTGGCGGCGCCTTACCGTGCGCTGGTGTCCGAGTCGGTCGAGCGCCGTCTGGAGCAGGCGGCGGACGAACTCGATATGGACTACGCGCTGTCCTCCTGATCCGGCGGGTACGGTTCACTTGCGCGCGACGGCAGATGACATCGCCTCAATTGGCCGCTAAGCGCTAGCGCAGATTAATCACTGTCGGCGGGAGAGCGGCTTCATGATCAAGCTTGAGAAACAGGGCCCCATCGCAATCCTGACCCTCAATCGGCCGGACGCAATGAATGCTCTGGGCGAACCGGGCGATGGCGAAGCCGTGCGTGACGCTTGCGCCGAGATCAACAAGGACAAGTCGCTTCGCTGCGCGATCCTTACGGGCGCCGGGAAAGGCTTTTCCGCCGGCGGCAACGTCAAGGCGATGCGGGATCGCGTCGGGTCGTTCGCCGGCAATCCGGCCGAGGTGCGCGACAACTACAAGAACGGCGTGCACATGATCGTGCGCGCGCTCTACAATCTCGAAATTCCGCTGATAGCCGCGGTGAATGGCGCGGCCGTTGGACTTGGCTGTGATGTCGCCTGCATGGCTGATATCCGTATTTCGGCGGACAACGCCAAGTATGGCGTCACCTTCCTGAAGCTCGGCCTTATCCCGGGCGATGGCGGCGCCTGGCTGCTGCCGCGCGTCATCGGCATGAGCCGCGCCTGCGAGCTTCTGTTCACGGGGGACCTGATCGACGCCAAGACGGCGCAGGAATGGGGTCTGGTGTCGAAGGTGGTTCCGGGCGATCAGCTGATGTCCGAAGCCATGGCGCTGGCGCAGAAGATCGCAAAGATGCCGCCGCAGTCTCTGCGCGTCGCCAAGCAGCTGCTGCATCATGGCACGCAGGCCAACTACGATACGATCATGGAAATGTCGGCGGCGTCGCAGGGCCTGATGCACCACACGAAGGATCACGAGGAAGGCGTCGCCGCCATCCTCGAGAAGCGCGAACCGACCTTCACCGGCGAATAAGCCTCAGCCGTCGTTAGGGTAGGGCCGCTCAACCGCCCGTGATCGCGGGACGCTTGGCGCGGCTCTGCAGTCCAGCTAGCCTGCCCGACTGCAGGCAGAACGCTGCCGAAGTGATAGCTGACGAATTTGTCGCTCCCGGGAGGATAGCATGAAGACCCGTCTGGCCGGATTGATCGCTTTGGCGCTTGCGGCAACCCCCGTCGCGCTTGCCCAAACAGGCGATTATCAGCCGCCGAGGGCCGCTGACGGGAAGCCGGACCTTCAGGGGTTCTGGAGCAATGTGTCTCTCACTAGCCTGGAGCGGTCCGGCCAGTTCAAGTCGCTGGTGATTCCCACCGAGGAAGCCGACCGTATCGAAAAGATGCGCGCCGCCGCCAATCGTCGCGCCGGCGAGCCGACGGATCCCGATTCCGGCGCCCCTAAGGCGGGGCAGGATGTTGGCGGCTACAACAACTTCTATGTCGACGCCGGCACGCAGTACGCCACCATCAACGGTGAAAAGCGGTCGTCGTGGATCGTCGATCCCCCAAGCGGCCGGATCCCTTATCACGAAGCCGGACGCAAGAAGTTCGAGGACGCGCTGTTCTTCGTGCGCAACACATTCGACGGACCGGAATCCCGCCCGATGGCGGAACGCTGCCTTGTTGGCTTCGGCTCCACCGGCGGCCCGCCGATGATCAACGTGATGTACAACAACACCTACCAGTTCGTGCAGACGAAGGACTACATCCTTATCAATGTCGAGATGAACCACGACGCGCGCATCATCCCGCTCGGCGATGTCGACATGGAGCTGCCGCAGTGGCTGGGCCGTTCACGTGGCCACTGGGAAGGCGATACGCTTGTGGTGGAAACCACGAACTTCAATCCGGGCGAAAGCCTGCGCACCTTCTTCCAGAATTCCTACATGCTGTCGCCGGACGCCACCGTGGTCGAGCGGTTCAACCGGGTCAGCGACACGGAGATTCTCTACAAGTTCACCGTGACGGATCCGAAGCTGTTCACCCAACCCTGGAGCGCCGAGATGGTGTTCAACAGCTCAGCCCAGCCGGCTTACGAATATGCGTGCCACGAAGGCAACCACGCCATGCCGGGCATCCTCGCGGGCGCCCGTGTCAATGATGCGCTCGGCAAGGCCAACTACGCCGACGAGGGCGAATAAGATTCAGCTGAGCCCCAGCGCCCGGACCACCATGCCCTGATCGAAATAGGGGCGTTCGCAGATGATCCGGTCGGAGCCGGGGGCGAACTCGAACGTTGCCGCCATGCGTACGCGGAAGCTCTTCCCGGTTGGCGGCACAACCTTTGGGCCGACCTTCAGTGGACCGGTATGTGTGCCCGTGAGCCAGAATTCGACCAGGACGGTGTCGTCGGCGTGGGCAATGGCGATGATCTCGTTCCCCTGATCGGGGAAAGGTGTCCGGGACGTAGCGAAATAGCTCCGCACAGCCTCTTCGCCGTCGAACACTGCGCCTGAACCGTACATCTCGTATCGTGGGTGCTCGAAGGTCGCGATCACGCCGTCCCAGTCGTGGGTGATTTCCAGCGCCATATGACGCTTGACCGTCTCGATCCGCCGCTGCGCGAGGTCCTGATCCATGCGGTTTCCCTTCCGTCCTGCCGGATTGCCGCGCAAGCTGGCAGATGACAAGCGCGCTGCAAGCCTTATTCTCCGCCGCAAACAGGGAGAACGCGCATGATCGGGGCGGTGGCCGAACTGACGGTGAAAGAGGGCTCGCAGGCCGACTTCGAGAAGGTTGCGCTGGAGCTGGAGCAGGCGGTCAACGCCAACGAGCCGGGCATTATTCTCTACAAGCTCTTCAAGGTTCAGGGCGTCTCGAACAAGTACGTCTTCATGGAAGAGTACAAGGACGCGGCCGCCGTCGATGCGCATCGCGCGGCTGAGCACTTCAAGCGCATTGGTCGCGCCATGGGTCCCTTCCTCGAAGGGCCGCCGACCGTGACGCGCATGGACAAGGTCAAATAGAAGAACGCGCCGGGAGACGTTACATGGATCTCGAATTCACGCCCGAAGAACTGAAGTTCCGCGATGAAGTCCGCGCCTGGATCGCGGAGAACTATACTGACGACCCCAAGGGAGCGCATGGCGCTTTCCAAGAACGGATCGCTTGACGAGAAGCACCAGAAAGCCTGGCAAAAGAAGCTGGCGGCAAAGGGCTGGCTCTGCACCAACTGGCCGGTCGAGCATGGCGGCCCCGGTTGGACGCAAACGCAGAAGTACATCTACGAGATGGAAATGGCGTTGGCTGGTTGTCCGCGCAATTCGTCGATGGGCGTGCGCATGTGCGCGCCCGTGGTGATGAAGTTCGGTACCGACGAGCAGAAGAAGCGCTTCCTGCCTCCGATCCTGAAGTCGGATGTCTGGTGGTGCCAGGGCTATTCGGAGCCGGGGTCCGGTTCCGACCTCGCCAGCCTGTCGATGAGCGCCAAGCGCGAAGGCGACTACTATATTCTCAATGGATCAAAGACCTGGACGACCTACGCCCAATGGGCCGACTGGATTTTCTGCCTTGTGCGTACGTCAAAGGAAGAGAAACGCCAGCAAGGCATCTCCTTCATTCTCGTTGACATGAAGTCGCCCGGCATCACGATTTCGCCGATCAATACGCTGGACGACACGCCGGTCGGAGACCAGGAGATCAACTCTGTCTTCTTCGACAATGTGAAGGTTCCCGCCGAAAACCTCATCGGCAAGGAAGGCGAAGGCTGGACCTGCGCCAAATACCTGCTGACGTTCGAGCGCGGGTCGGCCTATGCGCCGGGCAATCGCAACGCCATCCGCAAGGCGCGGGAAATCGCAAAAATCGAAACGGCTGGTGGTCGGCCCCTGATCGAGGATCCGGATTTCGCCCGCAAGCTCGCGGATCTCGAAATCCAGATCGAAGCGCTCGACGCGACCGAGCGACGCATCTTCGACAAACTGTCGTCGGGCCAATCGGTTGGCGCCATGTCGTCCCTCATGAAGACGCGGGGCTCCGAGATCGGACAGAAGGTGACCGAGATCGTGCTTGAGGCGGCGGGCGCTTATGGCAGTCCGTTCGTGCAGGATACATACGCGCACCTCGAAGGTCACTCGAACGAGCCCCTGCCGGCGCCGGAACACCTGATCACGTCCGCGGGGAGTTACTTCAACAACCGCAAGACCTCGATCTATGCCGGTTCCAACGAGATCCAGCGCAACATCATGGCGCAGATGATCATGGCGGGGTGAGGCGCATGGCGCGCGCCAGTCCTCGCGCGGAGCAGCGCAAAAGCCCTGGAGCCGCGTCGGCGTCGAAGAAGACGGAATCCTCTGTCGAGGAGGTCATCGCTTCGATCGACCATCCGTTGAAGGCGGACCTCAATGTGGTTCGGAAGGCTGTCCTTTCTGTCGACAAGTCGATCAGCGAGGGCGTGAAGTGGAATTCGCTCTCCTTCCGGACGACGGAGTGGTTCGCCACGTGGAACTGGCGCGTGAAGGATCAGGTCCAGCTTGTCCTGCATCTCGGCGCGAAAACAGTGAAGGCCGCGGACCCTAGCGATATTCCGGATCCAAAGGGTCTTCTCGACTGGAAGGGACAGGACAGGGCGCTGGCAAATCTGGGAGCCGGCGCAGCTTTGAAGGCGACCCTTCCTGCCCTGAAAGCCATCCTGAAGGTCTGGATACGTTCGATATAGGGTCAATTTGCCATTGTGACGGTCTGGGTTAGTCTGGCCCGGCCCAGACAGGAATCCGGCCATGGCTGACGATCTGAAGAATATCCCCAACGTGGAAGACGCCACCCATGAGGAACCCATGGGCCGGGCGAGCTTCACGGCTTTCACCAACGCAACGCCCGAGGACTGGCAGAAGATCGTCGCTGCCAACGCGGTCTTCTCGAAAGGTCATGTCGACCGGATCCTCACCCACCTCAATCTGCTGAAAGGCGACTGCGGCGGCTTTCCCGTCGACCGGCTTGAACATTCGCTACAGACCGCTACCCGCGCGCATCGCGCTGGCATGGATGAGGAATACGTTGTCTGCGCCCTGCTGCACGACATCGGGGATACGCTGGGCGTCTACAACCACCCCGATATCGCGGCCGCCATCCTCAAGCCCTTCGTGTCGGAGCAGAACCTCTGGATGGTGGAAAACCACGGCATCTTCCAAGGCTACTATTTCTGGCACCATCTCGGGCTGGACCGGAACGCGCGCGACCAGTTCCGTGGGCACCCGGCCTTTGAATACACGGCCCAGTTCTGCCACCTGTTTGACCAGCCGGCCTTCGACAGCGCCTATGACACCATGCCGCTCGAGGCCTTCGTGCCCATGATGCACAGGGTGATGGAACGGCCCAAGCGCTCCATGTACCTCAAGGAAAGCGGCTCGCCCGCCTGGTAAGCCAGCATGCGGCTTTCGCATTTTGCTGCCCGCCGGGGCATGAAATGGCGGCGCAGCGCCGCATCGTGGGCGCTTGAGCCCGTCCCGTTCGCTGCTACGGTCTGGTCCGCGGGGTCGGACGAAAGATCGAGGTTTCGAACATGCGGATGAAGCTCGCCCTGGGTTCCCTTGTGCTGGCGTGCGCGGGCGCGGCAATGGCGGTTTCCGCCATGGCGGAAGAGGGGATGTGGACGTTCGACAACTTTCCGGCAGCCGAAGTGAAGAAGATGTACGGCTTTGCGCCGGACCAGAAGTGGCTGGACAGGGTGCGCCTCGGGTCAGTCAGGCTGGAAAATGGTTGCTCGGCGTCTGTCGTTTCGAAGGATGGCCTCGTCCTCACTAATCATCACTGCGTGGCGGGGTGCACGTCCGCCCTGTCGAGCCCGGGCAACGACTACCTCGAAAACGGCTTCTTCACGAAGGGGCGCAGCGAAGAGCGGATTTGCCCGGGAGCTGAAGCCTCGATCCTGAAGTCCATCACGGATGTCACGGCCCGCGTGAAGGCGGCCACCGCTTCGGTTGCGCCGGAAACGGCCAATACCGCGCGTTCTGCGGAATTCGCGAAGATCGAGCAGGAGACCTGCGGCGAGAACCGGCTCAAGCGCTGCCAGGTCGTGAACCTCTATCGCGGCGGCCAGTACAAACTCTACGTCTACGATCGCTACGACGATGTTCGACTGGCCTTCGCACCGGAAATGCAGGCCGGGTTCTTCGGTGGCGACCCCGACAATTTCAACTTCCCCCGCTATGCGCTCGATATGGGACTGTTGCGTCTCTACCGCGATGGCAAGCCCGTAACGTTTGCGGATCCGCTGCGGATCGATACCGCCGGTCCGAAGGCGGGCGATCTGGTTTTCGTCTCCGGCCATCCGGGATCAACCGAGCGCCAGCTGACAATTTCGCAGCTGGAGTTTCAGCGGGATCACTTCCTGCCCTGGCGCGTCGAATATCTGTCCCAGCTGCGCGGTGCGCTTCTGAATGAAGCAACCAAGGGCGAGGAAGAAGCCAGGCAGGTCAATGATGCCCTTCAGGGGGTGGAGAACAGTCTGAAGGTCTACAAAGGCCAACGCGGCGCGCTGGTCGAGCCTTCCTTCTTCTCGGTGAAGGTTGGTCAGGAGCAGCGTCTCAAGGACGCGCTGGCGAGCAATGCCAGCCTGCGCGCCAAGTATGGCGATCCCTTCGCGACGATTGCCGCGCTGACCGACACGAGCAAACGGCTCTATCTGCCTTATCAGATGCTGGAAGTCCGTTTCGGCGGCGGGTCGGTGCTGCTCAACGATGCGCGCCAGCTCGTGCGCGCTGCAACTCAACGGGCGAAACCGGGCGACGAACGTTTGCCGGAGTTTGCGGAGTCCCGGCTTGCTTCTGTTGAGCGCCGGCTGCTGGCGGACGCCCCCGTCAATCCGGCGCTGGAACAGCTTGAAATTGCATTCTGGCTCGAGAAGACACGCGAATATCTTGGACCGGATCATCCGGCCGTTAAGGCGCTCTTCGGCTCGCGCACATCCGGTCAGATTGCCGCCGAGGTCGTGACTGCTTCGCAGATCGCTGACGCTGGCTTCCGCAAGCGCCTGTGGGACAAGCCGGGGCAGGTGAGCGGCTCCAACGACCCGGCCATTGCGCTGGTGCGGACAATCGACGAAGCGGCGCGCGAGGCCCGGAAGGCCTACGAGTCCCAGATCACCGGTCCGGCGTCCGTTGCCGCCGAGAAGGTTGCGGCGCTGCGTTTTGACGTGCTTGGCGACGCCATCTATCCCGACGCCACGTTCACGCTGCGCCTCTCGTATGGCGTGGTGAAGGGCTGGGACGATCCGGTTCACGGCAAGGTTGAGCCATTCACTTATGCCTCGGGTCTCTGGACACGCGCGACCGGCGCCTATCCGTTCAATCTGGCCCGCAGCTGGGTCGGCAAGGAGAGCGCGATCCCGGGTGACACGCAGTTCGATTTTGTCTCGACCAACGACATTATCGGCGGCAATTCCGGTTCGCCGGTGCTCAACAAGGAAGGCCGGATCATCGGCCTCGCCTTCGATGGTAATATTCATTCGACAGGCGGGTCGTTCGGCTTCGATCCGGAGCTCAACCGCACGGTTTCCGTATCGAGTCAGATGATCGTCGCGGCGTTGCGCAAGATCTATGGCGCCACCGCGCTTGCAGATGAACTAGTTCAGTAGGGACTTACAGGGGCGTCGGGGCATGAATTTGGATTGGGGCTGGGACAACGGCCGGGCTTTGCTCGGCATTGTCCTTATCTATGGCGTGTGCTGGCTCCTGTCGGAGTCCAAGCGCAAACTCCCCTGGCGCATCATTCTGGGCGCGACCGCCATACAGGTTGTCTTCGCACTCGCGCTTTACGGCGTGCCCTTCCTGCGTGTCGGCTTGCAGAATGCCGGCTTCATCGTCGATCAGCTTCAGGCTGCATCGCGCGCCGGGACCGATTTTGTCTTTGGCTGGATCGGCAACAACGAGGCGGCCAACTCGACGCTGGTGACCCAGGTCGACGCCAGCGGCGCACCGAAATTCCTGCCACCACTGTTCTTCTTCCAGATCCTGCCGCTGATCATTGTTGTCGCTGCGCTGTCAGCGATCCTCTGGCATTGGCATATCCTGCGCTGGGTGACGAAAGGCTTCGCGCTGATCTTCTCGCGCACCATGGGCCTCGGCGGCGCCACCAGTCTGGCCGTGTCGGCCAACGTCTTCATGGGCATGACCGAGGCGCCCGTCCTCATCAAGCCGTACATTCCGCGAATGTCGCGGTCCGAAGTCTTCATCGTGATGACTGCGGGATTCGCTACCATCGCAGGGTCCGTGCTGGTGATTTACGTCACCTTCCTGTCGCCGGTGATGGACAACCCGCTGCCACAGCTGTTGGTCGCTTCGCTGATGGCGGCGCCCGCAGCCGTTGCCGTCGCGCTGACGATCGTCCCCGAAACGGTCGATATCCACGAACGCGCCAGCGAGCCGGACTTCGAGTATCATTCAACGATGGACGCCTTCGCGACCGGCGCCAGTGACGGCATGAAGATCGTGCTGAACATTGCGACCATGCTGATCGCGGCGCTCGCGCTGCTCTATATTGTCAATGCGATCCTCGGAGCGTTCCCACCGGTGTGGGACGCACCGCTTTCGCTCCAGCGCATCCTCGGCTGGCTGTTTGCGCCGCTGATGTACATGATGGGCGTGCCGATCGACGAAGCCGCCAAAGCCGGCTCGATCCTTGGCGTGAAGACGGTGTTGACCGAGTTCGTCGCTTTCATCGATCTCTCGGCCGTGCCGGTGGAGGAGATGTCGGATCGTACGCGGCGGATCGTCGCCAACGCGGTGTGCGGCTTCGCCAACTTCGGTTCGGTGGGGATTCTCATCGGCGGTTTGACAATCATTGCCCCCGAAAAGCGAGAAGTGTTCCTGAGTCTCGCGTGGAAGACGCTTATCGCAGGAACTCTTGCCACCTGTCTCTCTGGCGCCATTGTCGGCCTGCTGCCGGCAAGTTTATTTGCTGGCTGAGGCGGATCGCTCTACCGCGACCGTTTAAAGCGGCGAAGTCCGTTGCCGGAATGCGGGAGGATCGTGTGAGTAAGTGTTTCTCGACTGCCAGCTGCTTGGCCATCGCAGCGGCCATGACCGCGTTTGCATCCCCGGCTTTCGCCCAGGGCGGTCCGAATCCCGGCCCGGCGGACAACGGCGACGTCGTCATCGTTTACGGCGACCGGCAGTCGACAGACCCCGGCGCCTATTCGGTTATCGATGCTGACACGATTAGCAGCGTGGCCGCCGATCATCCCGCCGAGATCCTGAACACCGTGCCAGGCGTCAACGTGCAGATGAATTCGGGGCAGGAACTCCTGATCGCCATCCGCTCGCCAGTCCTGCCAGCCGGTGCGGGGCAAGGGTCGTTCCTAATCCTTGAGGACGGCGTGCCGACGCGCGCGCCCGGGTTTGGCAACGTCAATGCGCTGTTCGAGGTGCACCACGAGACTGCAGAGGCGATTGAGGTCGTCCGTGGACCGGCTTCCGTTCGCTACGGCTCCAACGCTGTGCACGGTCTGATGAACTTCATCGATCCCGAGCCCGGCGCCCAGCAGGGACAGACGCTGACGCTCAGCGGCAACACACTCCAGCGCTTCCGCGCGGACGCGACGGCCAATTTCACGACCAATGGCGTCAGTACCTGGGCGGGCCTGTCTGTGATGGATGACAATGGCTGGCGTGACGCTTCGGGCGTCGACCAGCAGAAGCTGACGGTTCGCTCGAAGTTCGGGGGCGAGACATGGAATGCGGTCGCGACCCTCGCGGCCTTCAATCTCAACCAGGAAACGGCCGGCTACATTCAGGGACCGAAGGCTTACGAAGACAAGGATGTCGCAACCACCAATCCGAACCCCGAAGCCTATCGCGACGCCTGGGCCGTTCGCGGCAATGTCCGCTTCGAGACAAATATCGGCGCGGACCGTCTGATCATCACGCCATTCGGCATCATGCAGCGTATGAAGTTCATCCAGCACTTCCTGCCGGATCAGTCGACGGAAGAGAACGGTCACGACTCTCTGGGCGTGCTGACGCGCTACGAATTTGGCCCCAAGGATTTCCGCTGGTCGGTCGGCGCTGATGTGCAACTCGCGGACGGGTTCCTGACAGAAACCCAGACCCAGCCGAGTTTCGGCGGGCCGCCAGCCAACCCGACCTTCCCGCAGGGCGTTCACTACGACTACACGGTCGATACGTGGACGACGGCTCTCTACGCAGAACTGGATTGGGCGTTTGCGCCGGACTGGAGCCTGCTGGCGGGCGTGCGTGGCGAAGTGCACCAATGGGACTACACCACGAACAAGGCACCGGGGACGTACGGACGTTTCCGCGTCGCGCCCAGCCGCACGGACGAGTTCGAGCTGGTGACCCCGAAGCTTGGTGTGGTCTACTCCGGCCTGGAAAGCGTCACCTTCTATGCAAACTATGCGCGCGGCGCTCGCGCGCCGCAGACGTCAGATCAGTACCGGCTGCAGAACCTCCAGACCATCGAACGCCTCGAGGTCGAGACGGTCGATAGCTACGAGGTCGGCATGCGCGGTGCGGCTCCGGGCTTCGACTATGATGTGTCGGTCTACCGGATGTACAAGGACAACTTCTTCTTCCGGGATGCTGACGGTCTCAACGTTCCCAACGGCAAAACCAAGCATTTCGGCGTCGAGGCTGCGCTCCGCGGCGTCCTCGGCGAAATCGCGGACGGACGGTTTGGTTGGAACGCAAACGCGTCGTGGTCCGATCAGCAGTACGACTTCAACCGGAGCGTCGCGAACGCGGCCGAGAGGATTGTCAGCGGTAACGAGATCGACACCGCGCCGGAATGGTTGGCCGATGCAGCAATTTTCTGGGAAACACCGGTCTATTCGCTTAGCCTGAGCGCCGAGTATGTCGGTGAGTATTTCACCAATGCGGCGAACACCGCGAGCTATGACGGGCATCTGATTGCCCATCTGCGCGGTGCGTGGCGGTTCTCGGATCAGCTCGAGGCTTTCGTCATCGTCCGCAACCTGACCGACGAACGCTATGCGGACCGGGCGGATTTCGGCTTCGGCCAGGACCGCTATTTCCCGGGCGAGCCGCTCAACGCAACCTTCGGCGTCAGGATCAGGAACTAGCGGGCCCGGCCTAAGCCGGTTCCTTCACTTTCGCCTTGGCGGTGCTGAACTCGAGTGCGGGGTCATCGATCTTGGAGAACCGCATCGACATCATATCCCGGGCGTAGTTCTGGTGGAGCTTCCACGGCTTCCTGGAGCCCTGCTTGGGAAAACGCTCCAATGAACGCTGCACATAGCCTGATGTGAAATCGAGCCATGGCTCCTCTTTCACCTCGGGATCTGTGTTACGGGGCGTGACGGCGTCATAGCCATTATCGCCTATCCAGTTGAGCAGGTTGCAGGCATACTCGCACGTCAGGTCGCATTTCAGTGTCCACGAGGCGTTGGTGTAACCGAACACCGAAACGAGGTTCGGCACGCCCGAATACATCATGCCCTTGTAGGTAAGCTGCCTGGGCATATCGACCTCGCGGCCGTCGACGATCACCTTCATGCCGCCCAGAAACAGGAGATCCAGTCCGGTTGCTGTCACGATCAGGTCTGCTGGCAGGTCCTTGCCGCTCTTGAGATGAATTCCGGCTTCCGTGAAACGCTCGATCTGGTCGGTGACGATCTCGGCGGTTCCGTGCCTGAGCGCTTCGAACAGGTCGCCGTCGGGGATCAGACAGACGCGCTGGTCCCATGGATTGTATTTAGGGGTGAGGTGCGTCTGCACATCATAGTCCGGGCCCAGCGCCTTGCGGGCTAAGCCTGTGATGAATTTTGCGACCTTCTCCGGCGCCTTGCGGGCGCGGTTGTAGAAATACATGCCCATCAGCACGTTCCGCCAGCGGACGGTCCCGTAAGCCATCTTGGCGGGCATCCACTTCCGCAGCCAGTTCGCGAACCTGTCCTCAGCTGGCCGGCTGACGATGTAGGTCGGAGAACGCTGCAGCATTGTCACATGCTTGGCGGTCTTGGCCATTTCAGGAACCAGCGTCACGGCCGTGGCGCCGGAGCCGATCACGACGACATTCTTGTTCGCGTGGTCGATATCTTCGGTCCATTTTTGCGGGTGGACGATGCGGCCCTTGAAATCCTCCTGGCCGGGGAAGGTCGGGGCGTAACCCGCCTCATAGCGATAGTAGCCCGAGCACATCATCAGGAAGCTGGCGCTCATCGTCACGCGCCGTCCTTCTGTTTCTGCGGTAACCGTCCATCGCGCTGTCTCGCTGTCCCAGCTTGCCGAGACAACCTTGTGGTGAAAACGGATGTGCTGGTCGATGCCGGCTTCGGCCGCAGTGTCGCGCACATATTTCAGGATCGACGGTCCGTCCGCGATCGCCTTGGCTTCTTTCCACGGTCGGAAGGCGTAACCCAGCGTGTACATGTCCGAGTCGGACCGGATGCCCGGATACCGAAAGAGATCCCACGTCCCGCCAATTGCATCGCGCTGTTCAAGGATGGCGTAGGTCTTTCCCGGGCACTGCTTCTGCAGCCACCAGGCCGCGCCGATGCCCGAAAGCCCGGCGCCGACGATCAGCACATCGACATGCCTGGCGGGAGCCGGGGAGAGGGTTGCTTCAGTCAGGGTGTCTGGCATCTCGCCTGTTCTCCGGGATATTTGCGGGACCATTCCAGAATAGTCGGTATGGAGGTTAACGCCAAATCTGCGAGGATTGGCGCTCGGCGCCGCAGGAGCGGTCCGGGGTCCGGGCAGCGTCGACAATCAGCCTTCTGCGCCTTGCGCTTGGCGGCATCCGCCGCTTATGTCGCTTCCACGAAGTAGGACGGGGCTGCCCATGAAAGAGATTGTCGAGGCGCTGGAAAAGAAGCGCGAAGAGGCCCGTCTGGGCGGCGGCCAGAAGCGCATCGACAGCCAGCATGCCAAAGGCAAGCTCACGGCGCGCGAACGGATATCGATCCTCCTGGACGAAGGCTCGTTCGAGGAGTGGGACATGTTCGTGGAGCATCGTTCCCATGATTTCGGGATGGAAGAACAACGTATTCCGGGCGACGGCGTCGTCACGGGATGGGGCACGATCAATGGCCGCGTCGTCTACGTGTTCTCCAAGGACTTCACCGTTTTCGGAGGCTCGCTCTCCCGCGCTCACGCCGAGAAGATCGTGAAGGTCCAGAAAGCCGCCATGAAGAACAGCGCTCCCGTGATTGGCCTGTTCGATGCCGGCGGCGCCCGCATTCAGGAAGGCGTCGAAGCGCTGGGCGGCTATGCCGACATCTTCCTTGAGAATGTGCTCGCCTCGGGCGTGATCCCGCAGATCTCGGTGATCATGGGACCGTGCGCCGGCGGCGACGTCTACTCGCCGGCCATGACGGACTTCATCTTCATGGTGAAGGACACGTCCTACATGTACGTCACGGGTCCGGACGTCGTGAAGACTGTCACCAATGAGATTGTCACGCATGAAGAGCTGGGCGGTGCGCGCGTTCATGCCCAGAAGTCCGGCGTTGTCGACGGCTCTTATGAGAACGACATCGAGACGCTGGTGCAGATGCGCCGCCTTGTCGGCTATCTGCCGCTCTCTAACCGCGAAAAGCCGCCCGTTCTTCCGACATTCGATGATCCCGAACGCGCCGAGCCAAGCCTCGACACGCTGGTGCCGGCCAATCCCAATACGCCCTATGACATGAAGGAGCTGATCCAGAAGGTTGCGGACGAAGGCGACTTCTTCGAGATCGGCAAGGACTTCGGCAAGAACATCCTGACCGGCTTTGGCCGCATGGAAGGCTCGACTGTCGGCTTTGTCGCCAACCAGCCAATGAGCCTTGCGGGCGTGCTCGATATCGACGCCAGCCGCAAAGCTGCGCGCTTTGTTCGTTTCTGCGACTGCTTCAACATCCCGATCGTGACGTTCGTGGATGTGCCGGGCTTCATGCCCGGGACGAAGCAGGAATACGGCGCGCTTATCAAACACGGCGCCAAGCTGCTCTTCGCCTATGCTGAGGCCACTGTTCCCAAGGTCACTGTCATTACGCGCAAGGCCTATGGCGGCGCCTACGATGTCATGAGCTCGAAGCACCTGCGCGGCGACGTGAACTTCGCCTGGCCCACCGCCGAAATCGCTGTGATGGGCGCCAAGGGCGCTGTCGAGATCATCTTCCGGTCAGACATTGGCGATGCCGAAAAGATCGCTGCGCGCACCAAGGAATATCAGGACCGGTTCGCCAACCCCTATGTCGCCGCCTCGCGTGGCTTCATCGATGACGTGATCATGCCGCACAACACGCGCAAGCGGATTGTCCGGGCGCTGCGCACGCTGAAGAACAAGCAGCTGTCAAACCCGGCTAAGAAACACGACAACATTCCGCTGTAGGTCGAAGCGCGTCTAGCGCTTGCAGGTCATCGGGTCGAAATTCGTCTCGATCTGCATCTCGTTCTCGGTGAGAGCCAGCACGCGGCCTTCCTCGGCTACCGGCGCGCGTCTGAGTTCATTGGCCGCCTTGTCCAGCAGATCCTGGGTCAGCGCGAGACCGTTACGCTCGCCTGTCGTAGCCTTCATCGCGGCGAAGGTGCGCCGGAATGTGTCCTTCGACAGCACCCAGCGGCCTGTCCACTCCAGTTGCATGGAGACCTGAACGTTCTCGCCGGTTGCATTCACCGCGACCTTGCTGCGGTAGTCTCCCGCCGGCCGCAAATCCATCGTCTCGGTATAAACGCTGTGCAGTCCGTCAGCATCACTGACCATTTCACAGGTCCAGGAATGCGCCATCATGGTCTTGCGATCAGGCGGCGGCGCGTTGCAGGAGGCAGTCGCGATTGCGGCTGCCCCACACAACGCCAGCATGGATAGCTTGATTGGCGTGAACACGTTCAGCCTGTCGCCCGGGGGACCTATTCAGGCGTCGGCATGTCGTCGAGCAGATCGCCAATCTTCTCGCCCAGTTCCGGGTTCGACATCAGCGGCATCATGATGCCGGCCATCTTCATGCCAAATCCAAGGAACTGCGGATAGGCGCTTCCGAAAGCGACTTCGCGGTCGTCTTCGCTCATTGCCTTGAGCGAAGCAGCCGCCGGCGCCATTTCGGCATAGATCGCGGCCAGTTGAGGTTTTGCAGCTTCTGCACCGGCGGTGTCCTTGACGCCGCTCAGGACAGTGAAGACCTTGTCGAGACCGGCGACATAGGAAGCCGCCGCGGGATGAACGTTGCCGCTGGAAATGGCGCCGGTAATAGCGTTCAGCTTGGCGCGATCCTCAGCCGACATTTCGGGGTTCATGGCTCCGGCCATCGCGCCCGCCTGGGCCAATGCCTGGCCCAAGGCTTCGGGATTGACCTGCGGATTGCCGTTAGCGTCCACGCCGAGAAGGGCTCCAGCCATCTGCTGGGCAGCCGCCATGGCCTTCTGTTCCGGCGTCGGCTCGGGCTGGCAGGCTGCGACGGCAAGCGCGCCGAGTGCGGGTACGATTACGGCGATTGTCCTGAACATGGGGTCCCTCCCGATTATGGCTGGGGCAATTTGAAGGCATCGCCCCCGTGCTGCAAGCGCTCATTGCTGTTCGGGATTACCTTCGGTTGCCGTCATTTTTTCCAGCATCTGGCGGTAGTTGAGGCGCGCCGCCGATTGCGTACACCGGTCTGCGATCGCTCGGCGCAACGTCCTTTTCAGGGCTGGCGTATCTCCGTTCCCGTTGTAGGCGGCTACCTCCAACTGAAGGAGGAAGGCCGTCTGGCGGCCAATTTTTGCATGTGGTCGCGCTTTCGCCGTGAGGTCGAGCGCAGTGGCCTAATCTTGGTCCGTGACCGCCTTGGAGGCCGCGTTGAACGCCTCCACGAATTCCTTCTTGGCGGTCCGGTCTGGCTGTGTCGGGCAAGGCGGCAAAGGCTCAGCGTCCTGAAAGGTCAGGTCCGGTCGCTGCGGGAACGGCGCCGTTGGCGCCGGCTCGGGCTCGTTTTCAAGCCTCAGTCTCTGGCCAGCGGCCGGAGCCGCCAGCATTGCCGCAACCGCGAGCAGAATCGCCCACTTCATCTTCGTGCTCCCCAACTCGTGTCCGGAACCCTCTCACAATGCGGCCCGACACGCGAGTACGCGACGGCGTTTCGCCTTGCCCTCAGCGGCAGGTCGTTGCAGCTTGCGCGCAACAAAGGCCGCAGGCGCTACGGCAGCCTGCGAGGGGAGAGAGACAATGGAATCGACCACAGCAGGCGCTCCCGCGCCCAAGAAGCAGAGCGAGGCTTTGGTCATCAGCGCCTCAAGCGTTGGCACCATGTTCGAGTGGTACGACTTCTTCCTCTACGGGTCGCTCGTCACGTACATCAACCAGCACTTCTTCACCGGCGTTAACGAGACGACGGGTTTCATTCTGGCGCTCGCTACGTTTGCCGCCGGCTTCATTGTTCGGCCGTTCGGCGCGTTGGTCTTCGGCAGGGTGGGCGACATTGTCGGCCGCAAGAACACCTTCCTTGTCACCATGATCATCATGGGCGCCTCGACCTTTGCGGTTGGCCTGCTGCCTGGGTCGGACCAGATCGGCATCATGGCGCCGATCCTTCTGGTCGCGCTGCGCGTTCTGCAGGGCCTCGCGATCGGCGGTGAGTATGGCGGCGCTGCGATCTATGTGGCCGAGCACGCTCCGGCCAATCGCCGCGGCTTCTACACCAGCTTCATCCAGATCACGGCGACCATCGGCCTGTTCGTGTCGCTGATCCTCATCATGATCGTCCGCCAGATTTTGACGCCGGAAGACTTCGCGGCGTGGGGCTGGCGGGTTCCCTTCCTGGTTTCGATCCTGCTGCTCGCCCTTTCGATCTGGATCCGCCTCCAGCTCAGCGAGAGCCCCGTCTTTCAGAAAATGAAGGAGGAGGCTGCGACCTCGAAGGCTCCGTGGGCGGAGGCTTTCGGTCAATGGAAGAACCTCAAATTCGTCTTTGTGGCCCTGTTCGGCCTCGTCGCCGGGCAAGCGGTGATCTGGTATTCGGGAACCTTCTACAGCCTGTTCTTCCTGCAGAACGTGCTGAAGGTTGATGGCTTTGAAGCCAACATGCTTGTCGCCATCGCGCTCGCCATCGGGACGCCGCTCTTCCTCGTGACTGGTTGGTTGTCCGACAAGATCGGCCGGCGCTGGCTGGCGATCGGCGGTCTTGCGCTTGCTGTGGCGACGATGTTCCCGCTGTTCCACATGATGACGCGGGCGGCTAACCCCGCGCTCGATGCAGCCCAGCAGGCGTCGCCGGTTGTCGTGCATGCCGATATTTCTCAGTGTTCGCTGCAGTTCGACCCGGTCGGCGGAAACAAGTTCGACTCCAGGTCATGCGACATCGTGAAAGCGCACCTTTCGCGCGCGGGCGTCAGCTACACGACCGAAACCCTGCCGGCTGGTTCGCTTGCGACAGTTTCTATCGGCGACAAGACGTTCACCGCGCCGGATCCCTCGCAGGTTGACGGTGCGGATCGCGCCGCCGCTATTGCAGCCTATCAGGCAGAGGTTGGCGCGGCGCTTGCCGAGGCGGGCTATCCGGCCAAGGCGGACAGCTCCAAGATCGACAGCTTCACTGTCATTCTCGTGATCGTGCTGACGCAGCTCTTCACGGCCATGATCTACGGTCCAATGGCCGCTACGCTGGTTGAGCTTTTCCCGGCGCGCATCCGCTACACCTCGATGTCGTTGCCATACCATATCGGCAATGGCTGGTTCGGCGGCCTCCTGCCGACGACAGCCTTCATGATCGTGGCTGCGACGGGCGACATCTACGCCGGCATCTGGTATCCCGTCATCATCGCGGCGATGACGCTTGTAGTGGCGTTCTTCTTCCTTCCGGAAACTTACAAGCGGAACATCCATCACTATGAGGGTGATGGCGATCACGCGGGCAAATATTGAGCAAGCTCGGGCGCCTTGTTGCTTCGCTTCCGATCCCGCCAATCCTGCGGGATCGGGTCGAGACCCAGTTTGATTGCGTCGCGCCGGATCGTCATGTACGGACCGAGGAGCTGATCGCGCTGGCTGTCGAGCATCAGCCGGATGCGATTCTCATGTCGCTTGGCATGCCGATGCGCCCCGAACACATCGAGCGATTGCCGGCTTCCGTGCGGGTACTCGCGACAACCAGCGTGGGCTATGATCATATCGACGTCGGCGCCGCAACCGCGCGTGGGATCGTGGTCTGCAACACGCCTGACGTGCTGACCGATGCGACCGCTGATACGCATATGCTGTTGCTGCTCGGCGCGGCTCGTCGCGCCAAGGAGCATGTCCGCAATATGGACGGCGGCTGGAAGATCCGGAACGGGTTCTTCCAGGGCTTGGGCGTCGAAGTTACCGGCAAGACGATGGGAATTGTCGGTATGGGCCGCATCGGTCGTGCCGTCGCCGAAAGGGCGCGCGGCTTTCGCATGCCGATCCTCTATCATAACAGAAACCGCCTAGCGCCCGGGCTTGAGGGCGACGCCCGCTTCTTCGCAAAACTCGAAGATATGCTGCCGCACTGCCAGGTGCTCAGCTTGAACCTCCCGGGCGGGCAGGGAGTTCTGATGACGCGCGAGCGTTTTGCGCTGCTTCCCCAAGGCGCGATCTTCGTGAACACCGCACGTGGATCTCTTGGTGACGAAGAGGCGCTTCTCGATGCGCTGAAGTCTGGACAGGTTGGAGCAGCCGGTCTCGATGTGTTCGTGAAGGAGCCCAACTACGACACGCGGCTCAACGAACTCGACAATACGTTCCTGTTGCCTCACATCGGCAGCGCCACGATCGAGACGCGCACGGCCATGGCCGAGCTCGCACTTGACGGGATTGCGGCGGTGCTATCCGGCAAGTCACCGGCGAACATTGTAAGAGGCTAGCGCTTCACAGCGCCCGTTTTCTCGCCACGACCGATCAGAGACTTGAACCAGTTCGCGATGGTGCGCCGAATTTCCCACGAACGGCGCAGCGATGGCGTGTTTGGCGCATCGTTTTCGTTGCGCGGCATCTGCACATCATTCATCTTTGGCTTGAGCCCACGGATCAGGTCTTCCTCGATCATGCGCCGTTCGGTTTCGGCGCCGACGCGCATCACGTGGCGCTCTGTGGCTCCGAGAATCCACCACGCCTTGCCCCATTTCTCGTGACCGACGAGGCGGCCGCGCAGGTTCGCCGCCTTCCCGACGTACAGCGCTTCCAGGAAGAAGGCGTACCGCCTGCGCACGAAGACATAGATGCCCCCGGAGTCGTTCGGGATGCCGCCCTTGGTCAGCGCGCAATTGAACGTGTAGGTCCGGCCGGATTCGCCGGTCCAACCATGCCTGCCGTAGAAGAACATGTGCGGAATCCTGTTCTGTCGGCTGCGGAGTCTTCCGATTGCTGGTTAACGGGGTCTGAATCTGAAAAGGTAAGCGCAAACGGAGCGTTCGGATGCTGATACAGAACCTGTTGGTGGCCACCGGGATGGTGAGTGGAACCGTCGTGTTCCACTTTCTCGGGTTGGCGGCGCTGATTGCGATTCTTAATACGCCTATTCCGAAACGCCTCCGCGCCGGCTCAGGGTTCCAGCGCGCATTGACCATCCTTATGACTGTCTTTGGCCTGATCGCGATGCATACGGTCGAAATCTGGGCCTATGCCTCGCTCTACCTTGTACTGGGTGAGTTTGGCGACGTTCAGGTGGCGCTCTACTACTCAGCGACGACTTTCTCGACACTGGGGTATGGCGACGTCGTTCTCAGCGCTGCCCATCGCACCATTGGCGCGATCGAGGGTGTGAACGGGTTCATCCTGATCGGCTGGTCCACGGCCTTCCTGGTGTCGGTAACCAACCGGATGGGCCTGCTTGAGGCGCGCCTGACGCACAGCGACGAGCCGCCACCCTCCGACAGGGCAGATTCGCCTTGACCGACAGCGCCTTATCGTCACTTTGCCGTCACGAATTCTGGGCCTGCCGGGGAAGCGGATGTTCTCGAAAATCCTGATCGCCAACCGCGGAGAGATCGCCTGCCGGGTGATCAAGACCGCGCGGCGCATGGGCATCAAGACCGTCGTTGTGTATTCCGATGCGGATGCTGGCTCCATGGCCGTCGAGATGGCGGACGAGGCGGTCCACATCGGCGGTTCGCCAGCCGCACAATCCTATCTGGTGCAGGACAAGATCGTCGCGGCTGTCAAACAGACAGGCGCCGAGGCTGTGCACCCGGGCTTTGGCTTTCTGTCGGAGAACGCGTCCTTCGCCCAGCGCTTGAAGGACGAGAAGATCGCCTTTATCGGCCCCAATCCCGGCGCTATCGAGGCGATGGGCGACAAGATCACGTCGAAGAAGTTCGCGGCCGAAGCCGGCGTCAACACAGTCCCGGGCCATATGGGGCTGATCGCTGACGCCAAAGAAGCGGTGAAGATCGCGGACTCCATTGGCTACCCCGTGATGATCAAGGCGTCTGCCGGCGGTGGCGGCAAGGGTTTGCGGATTGCGTGGAATGCCAAGGAGGCGAAGGAAGGCTTCGACACGGCGCGGGCGGAAGCGATCTCGTCTTTCGGCGACGACCGCATCTTCATCGAGAAGTTTGTCGACCAGCCCCGGCATATCGAGATCCAGGTCCTCGGCGACAAGCACGGCAACATTATCTATCTCAACGAACGCGAGTGCTCGATCCAGCGCCGCAACCAGAAGGTCTTCGAGGAAGCGCCATCACCCTTCCTCAACGCTGAGACCCGCAAGGCGATGGGCGAGCAGGCGGTGGCTCTGGCGAAAGCCGTCCAATACGACAGCGCGGGCACGGTCGAGTTCATCGTCGATGGCGATCGCAACTTCTACTTCCTCGAAATGAACACGCGACTTCAGGTCGAGCATCCGGTCACTGAACTCATCACCGGCTATGATCTCGTCCAGCAGATGATCCGCGTCGCGGCCGGCGAGAAGCTGGCGATCAAGCAGAAAGACGTGAAGATCAACGGCTGGGCGCTGGAATCCCGTATCTATGCCGAAGACCCTTATCGCGGCTTCTTGCCGTCGATCGGCCGTCTGAAGCGCATGCGCTTCCCGGCCGAGGGCAAGCTTGCCGGGGGCGAGGTGCGCATCGATACGGGCGTTCGCGAAGGCGACGAAATCTCGATGTTCTATGATCCGATGATCGCCAAACTCATCACGCACGGCAAGGACCGCGACTCCGCAATCGCCACCCACGTCAAGGCGCTGGAGCGACTGGAGATCAAGGGCATTCAGGACAACTCGCCCTTCCTTGCCGCGGTGCTCGACCAGAAGCGTTTTCAATCCGGCAAGATCACGACCGGCTACATCAAGGAAGAATTCCCTGACGGTTTTCATGGCGCGCAAATCTCGCCAGAGGTCGAGAAGGTCTTCATATCAGCGGCGGCTTACGCCAACGCCATGATCGCGCAACGTGCCGCTTCAACCAGCGGCCGCGCCGAGCCCGTCGGAACGCCGCGCAGCGAGTGGGTCGCCGTCGTTGGTCGCAAGCAGTCGCCCATCAGGGTCCGCTATCAGCGAGGCGAAGCAGAGGTCACCTTTGGTGACACGAATGAGACCCATACGATCACTACGCAATGGCGTCCCGGCTTCAGCCTGATGGAGGTCATGTTCGACAACCAGACCTACGCGCTCTCATTGGCCCAGGCGGACGAGGGATTCGTCATCCGCCGGCTCGGCGTCGAAGCCCATGTGAAGATCTGCACGCCCGTCACCGCGGACATGCATGCGCGTCTCCCGGAAAAGCAAAAGCCCGACACGTCGAAACTCATCATGAGTCCGATGCCCGGGCTCGTCGTGTCTGTCGCTGTGAAAGTCGGCCAGGACGTGAAGGCGGGCGAGGCGGTCTGCGTCGTCGAGGCCATGAAGATGCAGAACATCATTCGGGCCGAAGCGGATGGCGTGGTGAAATCCGTCGCCGCTTCTGCAGGCGCCAGCGTTGCTGCCGACGAGGTTCTTGTCGAGTTCGCCTAGGGCGGCCTTCTTGTCGAAATTTGCATTTGCCGTGCCAATTTCTGCCTGTTAGCAGAGGAAACAATTGGCATGGGAGCAGGGCATGAAAGGCGTCTTCGTCAGCTTGGCGGTCGTTGCGCTGGCCGGGTGCGTTAGCCCGCAGACCTTGAAACCCGATCAGCTATCAGCCGAACCCGCCGTTGAGCCGCTTTCGTCCGGCCCGCTGCCGCCCGCAATGGCAGAGGTATTCGATGGTAAGGCCCTGCGGATTATCATGTGCGGCACGTCCTCGCCTTTCCCGGATCCCGCCCGCGCCAAGTCCTGCGCCGTTGTCGTCGCCGGCGACAAGGCCTGGGTGATCGATACCGGTCCGGAGAGCTGGGAGCAGCTTGCCCGTATGCAGTTTCCGGGTGCGCGCATCGCCGGAATCTTCCTGACGCATTATCACTCCGATCACATCGGCGATCTTGGCGAATTCCGGATGCAGACCATGGTCGCTGGCCGGCGACAGATGCTGCCGGTCTATGGACCGCCCGGCGTGAAGCCGGTCGTGGATGGCTTCAATCTCGCTTACGGCGGCGATGCGCAGAACCGCCTCGCGCATCATGGCGCTGCGGTTATCAATCTCGCAGCTGCGCCAATGGTCGCGCACGAGTTCGGCGCCGGCTTTACCGGCGATCTCACCGGTGAAGAAGTCGTGTTGCGCGATGGCGATCTGACGGTAACAGCCTTCGAGGTCGATCACGACCCGGTCCGGCCTGCCGTCGGGTATCGCTTCGACTGGAAAGGACGCTCAGTCGTCTTTTCAGGAGACACGGCGCTGTCGGCCAATCTCGTCGAGAACGCCAAGGGCGCTGATATCCTCGTTTCTGAATCCCTTGCAGCGAATATGATCGGCGTCGCGGCCCAGCAGGCGCAAGGGCAGGGCAACGCCCGGCTTGCCAAGCTGCTCGGGGATATTCCCGACTATCACGCAACACCGGTTGAAGCTGCGCAGATGGCCAACGACGCCGGTGTGAAATTGCTGGTCTACACGCACCATGTTCCTTCAGCGCAGGTGAACATGCCGCCCTATTTTGCCGGTGTTGCTGCGGTGCGTCCGGTTGATCAATGGGTGGTCGGTTTCGATGGCCTGCGCATCGATCTGCCGGTGGGCGCAGACGAGGTGAAACAGGGCCAGCTTCTGCCCAAGCCAAACTGACGGGGCTCATTTCCACGGATCCGAAAATCGCGGGTCCGTCAGGAAGCTTTCGTCGGTCAGAGCCTCGAGAAAAGCGATCAGGTCGGCGCGCTCTTGCGCCGACAATTGAAAGCCTGTCACCAACGGACTCTTCAATGGGCTGGCGCGTCCATCGCCCGCATTGGCGCTGCCCGCTGGAATCAAGCGCCCGCCCGCGGCGTAGTGATCGAGCACCTCGTCAAGCGTCTGCAGCGATCCATCGTGCATGTAAGGATTGGTGACGGCGATGTTGCGCAGGCTCGGCACCTTGAAGCGGCCCATATCCTCGGGCCTGGCGGTGTTTGCGATCAAGCCGGGATTGGACTCCGGATAGGCCCCACTTCCATCGATATTGTAGAGTCCATTGTTCTGAAAGTTGGGCCGGAACGCGCCATCCGCGCCCACATCGCCTGAAAAATGCGGGCCGCCATGACAAGAACCGCATTTCAGGCGGTCGCTGAAGAACAATGTCTCTCCGCGCTTCGCTGACTCAGAAATCGCGTCGCCCTGTGCGCCGTGCCGCCAGGCGTCATAGGGTGACGTGGCCGAAACCAACGTTCGCTCGAAAGTTCCGATGGCTGCTGTGATCGTGCTCACGGTGATGGCGCCCCCCACCTCCGGAAATGCACGCGGGAAGAGCTCCTGGTAGATGGGGTCGGCTCCGAGGCGAACAGTGAGTTCGTCTTCAAGTCCCGCCATCCCCATTTCGACAGGATGCGTTCCAAACAGTGGCGAGCGTGCCTGCAACTCCAGCGAGGTCATCATCGGATTGGCCCACGTCAAAGTTGGCGCATAACCGACATTGGCGAGCGCCGGCGTATTCCGCGCTGTGAGTTGGCCCGTCACGCCCCACGAAAATGGAGATCCGTCCGAGAAACCGCGCTCCTGCTGGTGACAACTGGCGCATGATCGCATTCCATCTGCAGCTAGACGCCCGTCGTAGAAAAGCCTGCGCCCGAGTTCTACCTTTGCGACTGTCACCGGATTGGTAGGTGGCTCCGGCGGCGCCGATATCCAGGACGGAAGTGTCCACTGGTAGGCGTCAGTCGAGTTGCCGGTGTGCTGTTGCTGGTGCGGGCTGGGCGTTTGCGCATCCAGCGTCTGCCCCGCTGCGAATGCCGACAGACAAAGTGCGGCAATGGCGGCGAGCACGATTGTTCTGCGTGCTTTCCATTGCGCGATCACTATGCCCAGCTTTTGAAGCCTCATGAACGCAGTTTCGTAGCGTCGGCCCGGCCTAGTGCTTGATCGGGATCAAAGCGCCGTACACGCCCTCGCGAGGCTGGCTGGACTTCCCTAGCGTCCACGTCCAATCCGCACGCATGCCCATCTATGTCGATGCAGACGCCTGCCCCGTGAAGGAAGAGATCTACAAGGTCGCGCGCCGCGTCGGCTGGGACGTGTTCGTCGTCGCCAATTCATATATCCGGACGCCAACCGAACCCCGGATCCGCTTCGTCCTGGTCGATGCAGGGGCCGACCAGGCTGACAACTGGATCGCGGAACGCGCCGCCCACGGCGATGTGGTTGTAACCAACGATATTCCCCTTGCTGCCCGCGCCCTTGGACGGGGCGCCGAAGCCGTTTCGCCCACGGCGAAGGTCTTTACTGCGGACATGATCGGGGCCGCTTTGGCGACCCGCGGCCTGATGGAGCACCTGCGCTCCTTTGGCGAAATTACGTCCGGCCCGAAGCCATTTTCGCAGAAGGACCGGTCCGCCTTCCTTTCCGCCCTCGATGGGGCGATTGGCCGGGCCAAGCGTAAGGCCGGCTAGCCGGGCTGCTGGCTCAGCCATCAGAATCGAGGTGATCCGATTCCCCTGCGGGGTTGGAGGTGACAAACGATTCCGTCCGTAGACGGCTCGACTGTCGTGCAGGTGTTACGTTTCGGCCTGTTTGCGCCCAGCGAGCGTTTTGGACCGAATCGATATGACCTTTTGCGCGAATTTGCTTCGGGTCTGAGGCAGGAAAGCCTGCGCCGGGCATTGCAAACAGGAAACGTTGTTGCCCTGCCGCCCCGATCCGACCGAAAATGCAGGAAAGGGCTGTTTCCGGGTTCCCGCTCGTATCGCCAATGCGAAAAAAAGCGTGTAACGCGGGATCAGAATGCGGGGCGACCGCGTTTATGTCTCGGCGCCGGCCCACGGACGCCGGGGAATGCCTTTGGACAAGGGGAACGGTAATGAAAAGAGCACTATTGTGCGCCACAGCGGCCGCCACCATGGTGTCTGCAGGCGCAACGGCCTACGCCCAGGAAGGGTGGTATGGTCTAGGCAAGGCTGGCCTTGTCGTTGATGGCCTGGAAGATATCGATGCTTCGTCTGGCGCAGCCAATGGCCGCGTCGACGTTCGGGCAAACCCGGAAGTTGATCCGGCGTTTGGTCTCGGCATTGGCTACGGTTTCGACAACGGCATCCGCCTCGAAGGCGTCGCCGGCTATCGCAACGTGAAACTTGAGGTTCCGGACAGCTTCCTCGGCCTGCAACCGGCGGGCACGACGGGTCCCAACGGCGCGGGTTCGACCCGTGTCACGAATCTGATGTTCAACGTCATTCAGGACTTCAACCGTGAAGGCAGCGTCCAGCCTTATCTCGGCATTGGTCTTGGCGCTGCTCGCGTTGATACGCGCGTCGCCACGCTCTACTCGACGGGTTCCGGCAACCCGGCAAACGGTTTTGACGACAGCGACACATCCTATGCCTGGAACGCTCTTGCTGGCTTCGGCATCAAGATGGGCGACCAACTGACGCTCGACGTCGGTTATACCTACCTCGACGCGCCGGAACTGGCTTACACCGGCCTCGATGGCGACTATGAGGGCTCCTACAACGACCATACGATCTCGGTTGGTCTGCGTTGGCAGTTTGCGGCCCCGCCGCCTCCGGCTCCGCCGCCCCCGCCGCCTCCGCCGCCGCCTCCACCCCCGCCGCCGCCTCCGCCTCCGCCGCCTCCGGCTCCGCCTCCGCCTCCGACCCTGGAGCAGCAGCAAGCCCAGACGTGCTCGCAGCAGCCGGCTCCGTTCGTCGTGTACTTCGAGTGGGATCGTTCGGATCTCACCTCGGTCAACCAGGACACGATCAACGCCGCTGTGGCGCGCGCCAAGACGGGTGGTTGCAGTGTGACGGTCACTTCGGTTGTGGGTCACACCGACTCGTCGGGTGGCGCGGCCTACAACGAACGCTTGTCCCAGCGTCGCGCTGACTCCGTGAAGGCTGCTCTGGTCGCCGCTGGCGTGTCCGAGTCGGTCATCTCCACGGAAGCCAAGGGTGAATCCGAACCGGCTGAGCCGCGTCCGGACGGTACCCGCGAGCCGCTGAACCGCCGTGCTCAGGTGCAGATCACGATCGGCCGCTAATACGGTCTTTCGTATCAGAACGAGGGACAGCCCGGCCTTTCGGCCGGGCTGTTTCTATTTCGTCGATATGTCTGCTGGCGGGTGTGTGGATACTTCGGGTGATCAGCTGGCCGCAGTTGTACGGCTGCGGGGTTGCTCCGGCAAAACAAGCGCAGATGTTGAACGGTCATCCCCGCCTTCGAGGGAAAGGCCGGCCGCTTCGACCAATCGATTGATGGCGCCAACCAGTTCGATTGCGCGTGGACGATCGCTGTCGTGGACAAGGTTTGTCGCGATGGCCCGTACGAGCTTGCGCAGCCGGTCTACACCGATCTCGGCGGCAAGATGCTGCATCTCTTCAGATGCAGATACCGCTCCTCCCGTTGGTCCGTTGGGAGCCGCCTGCCGGGGATCCAGTTCGATCAACATTGTGTCCATGACGCCGGTCTTGGCGCGCGTCAAAGTCAGAACGTGTTGGCCCACCTCGATTTCGGCCGCGACCGCTACGCCTTTGCCGCCCTCATACTCCTGTGGCGCTCCGAGGTAGCGGAGCGGCCAACCATAGGCTGCGATCCGTTCGGCCAGGCGCTTTTCAGCTAGCATGGTCAGATGCGTCAGTCCGCGGGACAGGCAAAACTCGAGTATGCCCACCATCAGTTCGCGCTGATGGTTCGATGGCCAGCGTGGGTTGTCCTTCCGCCTGTGTTGTGGTGCCGCGATCCAGCGGGAGATGTCCCAGACGCTTTCGAGTTCGGGCAGAGCTTCATCTGACCAGTCGGCAAATTTCTTGAGCAATGTTGGTCCCAATGTCGGGTTCAACCGCACGGATGCAGCGACATCCCCGAACGGGTCGAGACTCATCAGGTAGACAGCTTGTTCGTCATCGAACTCGTCTGTTTCCCGTCCATCGCGAGAGGCGAGGCCGGACCATCCGTGTCCTTCGACATAGAAGGCGTGGCGCATGCGAAACATCTGATCGAGTTGCCGCGCATAAAAATGTTGGTTCGCCAGCGTAACGGCGTGGATCATGGCGATTTCCCCAACCCGAACGAAAGCCGCTGATCTTGCCAGCGCCACCATTAGGTTCAGGACGGGACTATTGATGCGATCTCGATCAAAAGCAACCTTAGGTTGTAAAATTTGATGGACACATGCTGTCGGCGAACCGCTGCTGGCGATCATCGGCGGTATTTGATGAAGGGAGTCGCTGTCGCAACCTGATCGTAGAGTTGCCGCGCTGTAGCGTTGAACTGCTGTGTCAGCCAGTAGACCTGATCCGCGCCCCGCGCATCCGCCGCGCGGTAAACGGCCTCGATCAGCGCACGGCCGACGCCGCGTCCACGCGCCTCCGGAGCTGTGAACAGGTCCTCAAGATAACAGCGTGGACCTGCCGCCCATGTCACGGGATGGAAAAGGTAGTGGACGATCCCCAGCACATTTCCGGCGCCATCGTCTGCGCAAAGTCCATGGATGGGCGCTTCGGGATCGAGAATGCGCGTCCAGGTAAGGTTGGTCACGTCCTGTGACAGTGAGGTATCGTAGAATTCCAGATAGCCGCGCCAAAGCTTCTGCCATTGTTCGTGGTCAGCAATTTCCAGAGGGCGAATGGTGAGTGTCATGCTACGATCTAACTCCGGCTGTGCGGGTAGGGGAAAACGCTAGATGTGGACGGCAATTGCGCCTTCCACTTTCCAGGTCACCGGCATTTCCTTTGCGAGCGTGCGGTTCGCTGCCGCGCGGGCGCCAAATGCTGCGATCACTGCGTCGAGTGCGTCGGCTGACGCGAGCATCCGCTTGCGATCCATGGGTTCGAGCATCAATTGCCGTTTCTCCTCGAGATGGGCGATAACCGCGCCGCGCGCCTTCCTTTCCTCGGGTGCGGCATAGTTCGTGTGCGGCAAGTCCCACGTACGCAGCTGTGCAGCCGGGAACGCTTCGACCAGCATCCCCTGCGCGTCCTTCCACGGCCATATAGGCCGCTTGGCTTTCGCCAGCAGGGTCAGGCACGCCGCGGCGAATGGCGCGCCCCCTCGGGGTTTCCACCACAGCGCAGACCGCGGATTGGCCGCGCTCCACTGCCGCTCGGTTTCGCGATGCGGTTTGGCCGTCTCCTGCGGCGCATAACGATGCGCCAGGGCGATCAGGTCGGGTCCGCGTGGGAACGGCCGGTCACCTGCAGCAGGGATGGCGGCGACATCTCTCAACAGCTGCGCATGCCCTCCAGGCGGCATATGCCGAGCCGGCAGGGCGAATGGTGCGTCGATGCCCGCCGCGCGGTAGCGGCCCTCGCCAAGAAGGTTGGCGAGTCGTTCAAATGGCCCACACTCGCCGGGGAGGTCCTGAACGGGCGTGAGACTGACCAGCCGTGGCCCTTCGAGGACCGCGATCCAGACACTGGGCCGCGAACAGGTTGGCCGCCACGGGGCGGCCCCTCCGGAAAAATCGATTCCCAGGAATCGCGCTTCGCTCATGGCGCGAAGGTGAACGTGAAAGCGCCATGCGCCAATGCCTAGGATGGTCACTGGGGCGCCGTGAAATCTTGACAGGCCCGGGCATTGCAGGCGCCCTGCTTCACATGAGTACGCCCACCGCCCTAGGCGCCGCCACGCGCGCGAAACTGATGCAGGCAGCCGCCCGCATCGTCGCGCGTGAGGGCATGGCTGCCGCCACGACTGCCGCCATTGCCGCTGAAGCGGGCGTAGCGGAGGGCACGCTTTATCGGCACTTCGAAAGCAAGGACGATCTCCTCATCGCCGCGTACCGGCAGATGAAGCAGGAAGTCTTCATCGACGCTGCAGCTGGTCTCGATACGTCCATCGCGCCGCCCGAGCGTCTCAAGCGCGCCTGGCGGGCGATCTATCTCGCCTACCGCGCCAACAAGGACGCATTCGCGTTTGGTCAGCGCTTTGCCGAATCCGCACTGGCCGAACGCGAAGGCGGCGAGGCGGGTCGTGCAGTCGCGCGCATGGTCAACGACCTGCGTCGGGCGGGCATAGCCTCCGGCGACTTCAAGAACCTGCCGCCGGATCTTCTCGGCAGTCTGTTCATGGCTCCGGTCAGCTATCTATTGAAGGCAGAGATGAAGGGGCGAAAGTGGACCGAGGCTGAACTCGATGCAGCCGCGGAGTCTGTCCTTGCCGGCTGGAGGAAGTAGACGCAGACCCGCGCAATCATGGCCGCAGAACGACTTTTCCGACGAGCCTGCGATCGCGCATCAGCTCAAACGCCTCACGCCAGCGCTCCAGTGGCAATTCCGCAAACACGGTCGGACGTGTCCTGCCTTCGGCAGCCCATTGCCAGATCAGGTCGCGTACAACGCGTCCGCGCTCCGGAATCTGGCGGCCATATTCGCCGGCGCGCACGCCGACCACAGAGAACCCCTTGATCAGGGGAATGTTGGTGTTGACGCTGGCAATCCGCCCGCCTGCAAAACCGATTACCAGCAGTCGGCCATTGAAGGCGATGCAGCGCGTCGATTCATCGAATATATCCCCGCCCACTGGATCGAAGATTACATCCGCGCCTCTGTCGTTCGTCAGCCGCTTGACCTCGTCCTTGAAAGCCCGTCCCGGCGCACGGCCTAGCACGATCACCTCATCAGCGCCGGCATTGTGCAGAGCCTGAACCTTGTCCCTGGATGCGGTCGTCGCGATCACGCGGGCGCCGAGAATCCGTCCCACATCCATTGTCGCCATGCCGACGCCGCCGGATGCGCCGTGAACCAGCAACGTTTCGCCGGCTTTCAGGTGTCCGCGCTCGATCAGCGACACACACGCAGTGGTGTAGGCAGCCGGATAGGCCGCCGCCATCGGCGGCGCCATTCCCTCGGGTACGACATGCAGGTTGCTTGCAGGGCAGACTGCGAATTGCGCGAACGCTCCGGTCTTGGCGCCGCCTGCGACCCTCTGGCCGACCTCCAAACCCCGGACGCCATCGCCAACTGCATCGACAACGCCGCAGAGATCCATGCCGACGGTGAAAGGCGGTTCGGGCTTGAACTGGTATTCGCCCTTCAACAGGAGCAGATCGGGAAAGTTGAGGCTCGCCGCCTCCACCTTGACCCGGATCTCTCCCGGCCCTGCCGCAGGCGCGCGGATCTCACGCAGACCCACGCGTGAGAAATCCCGCGCGAGCTCCTCGCAAACCACGGCAAGCATCGTTTCGTCGCTCATGATGGAAGCGTGCACCGGCGCGCGGAACAGGTCACTCTGCCGTTACGTAAAGTTTACGTAGCGCCCATTGACTTGGTTGCGACGCAACATAGCGTGTTCGCATCTGCACAATAACACAGACCAGCCGTGCGGAAGGAAACGCTCCAGGGTCGTTGAGTAGTCACACCAAACGACAACCCGGAGACAAAAACCAATGAAACGCATCATGATTTTCGCCGCTGCTGCAGCTATGGCGGCTTCGGTCGCGCATGCCAATCCGGTCACCGTTACCGCGCCGCAAGCGCCGGTGTCGGCAGAAGAAGCCCAAGCCTACGTCGCCAGCCTGGAAAAGGCGGTGAAGCAGGTCTGCCGCAAAGCCGCCAATCCCGTGGTCGGGCTCGGCTATTACAAATACCTGGCCTGCCTGAAGGGGACGCGGGCGGAAGTGGCCAAGCAGGACCCGACCGGGCTCTACGCCGCCGATTCGCGCAGTGATCTCGTGGTTGCCGCCCGCTAGGCTTCTGAACCCACGACTTCAAGTGGACGCCCGGAGCTCAATGCTCCGGGCGTTTTTCATTACATCCCAGGTCCACGGGCTGCCCCGAAGATGCCCCATTTGCTCCCTTGACGAGACATATTGTTATTCGATAAAACATCATCGACTTTCGAGATGGATGGTCAGGAGCCGCTCGAGAGGGACGAAAAGAGCAACAGCCGTGTCCACAGGAGAATAAAAGTGAAAACATCCGCCTCCACCAACCTGATCGCCTGCACAGTCATCGCCGGAGCTTTTGCTGTCGGTTTTGCGTCTGGACCCGCCTTCGCCCAGACCAAAGACCGGGTCCCCTTCGCGTTCGAGTTCACCTACGCCCCTGGCGATCTCAACAGCCTGCCGAAAGCCGACTCTCTGCTGTCGCGCCTTGAGCAGGACGTGCGCCGATATTGCGGCGGCAACCGCAAGATGTCGATCGATGAGCGCCGCTATGTCGACGCGTGCATCGACAAGACGATGCAGGAATCGATTGCCAAGTTCGGTTCGGCGACGCTCGCCCAAGCCTACAATTCCCGCGCTGACGGCTGATCCCCCGATTCTGATCAGCGCAGGCGAGGCCGGGTTGTCCGACAAGCCCGGCCTCGTAGCCTTCACCTAACGTCGTTTGTTTTCCCTTGTCTCGCGGGTCCACCTCCCGCGATCCGGATGGGTGAGCGGAAGCTGGCGGGTTAGACCGCACCGTCGGCTTCACCAGGACGCACTTCGCCCCTACGGACGCCCGCAGCCTGATCCCAAACCCGGCCGCGGGCGGACATGGGGGAGGCCCTCTACCAGCGCAGGATCCGCCAGCCAGCCAAGGCGCCAATCAGCGCGCTCGCCGCGATCCCGCCCGTGTACCAGATCAGTGTAAACATCGCCGACGTTTCGGCGCAGTGCAGGCCATAGATCGTCGCGGCGACGCCGCCCACGAACAGGCCTGCGCCGGCTCCGGCGAGCGCTGGCCGCGTCGGTGCAAAGCTGCGCATTACCAACAGGACGGCGATCAATCCCGGAACAGAAAGCGCCAGTATCCGCCACGGGCATTTATCCCAGGTCGATCCCATCACGGCGGGCATCACCTGGTCGGATGGCAGGTTAGCCAGTTGGAAGATCGAAATTCCGGCGAGGGCCACAAGCACGCCACCAGTTACCAGCACCCCGCGCACCCATGACGCGCCCGGCCGAGCCAGCCTTTCCGTTAACAGCAATCCGCCAACGCCCAGCCCGAGCGTATAGATCGTCTTCATCCAGTAAGACGGCGCGCCAATCGCCAGGCCCATGTCGCGCAGACCCAGCCACGGAATGAGGATTACCAGTGCAACCAGTGCGCCAGCGGCGCCAACGAGACTGAGCTTGCGTGGAATGGAGCCGCGAGCGACGGGCTTTGTGTCGCTCGCCATCATGGCGATCAGGTCGTCAGTTTTCATCGCGCACCCTCCTCATCAGGGTTTTCAGCGATCTGTGTACGCTCACCTTCACGGCGCTTTCGGACATGCCCGTCCGGGCGGCTGCTTCGGCCGTTGATAACTCATCAAGCTTTACCGCTTTCAGAACGGCGCGCTGGCGTTCCGGCAGCTCGGAGAGCAAGCGCTCGACATCGGCCCCGGCGGTCGGGTCGGCATCCGGCTCGCCGAAAAGCGCTTCGGCCGTTTCGATCGGCTCGCTACGACGCACGCGCCGACGTCGGTAAAGGTCAATCAACCGGTAGCGCGCGATCGCATAGGCCCAGCCGGAAAACGATTGCGCCGCGTCCCATGTGTCGCGTTTCAGGTGGATGGCCAGCAGCGTTTCCTGCACAAGGTCTTCGAGGTCGGCGTCCGAGGCGCCCAGCTTGCGCGCAAAGAACCGCCGAAGCAGCGTCGCCATGCGCGACAACAGCTCGGCATGTGCCACGGCGTCTCCGCCAAGGCCCTTCAGCATCAGCGCCTTTAAGGGCGCATCGAGCGTCTCAAGCTCCATGGCGCGATCCGATGGGCCGTGATTCCGGCGGCGTTTCGCCGCCCGCGACCCTAACGGCGCTATTCTGCATGCACCAGCCCGGCTTGCTGCATAAGAAGCCGCAGTCAGGCTCAAGGCCACCGTGATGGGTGCGTCAGGGAATGCGTAGGGCACGGTCAGCCGACAGCGCACCGCCACCGCGCCCGATCAGATAGATCATGGGACCTGCCCACACGAGGTGAGTCGGCCAGGCATCCGGATAGACGAAGGTCTGAATCACAAGGGTCATCACCATGAGGCCAGCCGCTGACAGCCGGGTCATCAAACCCACAGCAAGTGCGATCGACAGGATGTGTTCAGCGTAGGTGGCGAGATAGGCCGCGATCTCTGGCGGCAGGAGGGGCAGGTTGTACTCGTAGCGGAACAGCGTGAAGGTTTCCTCCTTCAGCGTGATCACGCCGTCCACCTTCGTCCGCGCTGACAGGAAAAACACGCCGGCAATGCCCAGTCGGCAGACGAGCGCGATCAACCACTCGGGTACGAGTCGATCCGGCGCGCGCAGAAGTTCATGGATGCGGTTGGGACGTTCTGCGGGTGTCATTGTATCAGTGGTCATGGCGGTCGTTCCGGGTGATGGGAAGAAGGCGGGTGAATAGTCCGAGCGTCAGCCCGGTCACCAGAGTCTGTTGGAGATCGCAGCCGGT
The DNA here is from genome assembly GCA_041398245.1 of Hyphomonadaceae bacterium. Classification (GTDB taxonomy): domain Bacteria; phylum Pseudomonadota; class Alphaproteobacteria; order Caulobacterales; family Hyphomonadaceae; genus UBA7672. The sequence goes on along the minus strand of JAWKVC010000001.1, from coordinate 134,869 downwards.
TTGGGCTGCCATCGCTGCTTCAGCCGCTTCGAGCAGCGAGGCCTGTTCCCTAAGCGCAGTCAGAAAGGCGTAGGACGCCGGCTCAAGCAGGTGCGTCTCGACGTTTGTCTGCGAGCGAACAAACAACATGCGTTCTGGCGTTTCGCTCAGAACATGCACCTTGTTCGGTGGCCCAATCTGGTGCGCCAGCCACAGTGACGGCGTTCCGATGTCGAATTGTGCGACACGGACGCTCGGATGCAGTTCGAGCGTATACTTTTGCAGTGACTGCGGCGTCAGCGCCGCAAGCTCAGTTCCGTCTAGTCTCACTGCGTCGGCCGCTGACCAGGCTTGCTGCCACAACCAGTCGATCTCTGCGATATCGGAAAGGTACGGCGTGTCCTGCGCTGGGCCGAAATCGGCCAGCCAACCGGGGAAGCCTTCACCGTAAGCCATCAGCGCAGGTTCGCGTGGCGGATTTTTGCCTACAAATTCGCGCGCCGCTGCACGAAACCAGTCCCGACCCGTTATCAGTACGACCGTTCCAAAAGCCGGTTCCAGCGCATCGATCGCGCCACGCATCACCGTGTTACGATAGACAGCGAGGCCGTCCGCGCGGTGTCCGGGCGCAATCCATTCCAGTAGCGAGGCGTGATTTCCCGCCAGCGCCGCGTCGAACGATGCGAAGAAGTTGCGCTCTTCAGGCGGCAGCATCGAACACCCTCGCATTCAGCACCGCGGCCGCTCGTGCCCGCTCGCGCGCCAGTTCGGCATATGCAGGAATGTTGTCGTCACGTTCGATCAGTGTCGGCCTGGCGCCGATCCGCCCGATCAACTGCTCGTAAAGTGTCCACACGGATTCGCTTATCGGAGCGCCGTGCGTGTCAACCAACAGCGTATCACCAAGCTCCGGGTCGGGCGCGTGTCCTGCCAGATGAATCTCACCGATGAGGTCAGCTGGAACGGCATCGAGATAAGCGGCGGCGTCAAAGCCGAGATTGTTGGCGCTCACCACAACATTGTTGACATCCAGCAACAACCCGCAGCCGGTTCGACGGCTCAGCTCGGCGAGGAATTCCGTCTCGGCGTAGTCATGGCCTCGTAGCGCAAGATAGAGGGACGGGTTCTCGATCAGTATGCGCCGACCCAGCGCCGCCTGTGTTTCATCGACATGGGAGACGATGCGGCCCAGCGCAGCCCGTGTGCGCGGGAATGGAAGCAGGTCTGGCCGCCAACTTCCGCCACGCCGTGACCAGGCGAGATGCTCGGACACGAGGAAGGGCTCGTAGCGGTCGATCAGACGGCGCAGGGAAAGAAGATGTGCGCGGTCGGGCCGCTCATCGCCGGCAAGCGACAGTCCGACGCCATGGAGGGAGAGGGGATGGCGCCCGCGGAGTGCTTCAAGCTGGCGGTGTCGCGGCCCGCCCGCGCACATGTAGTTCTCGGGATGCACTTCAAACCACAGGCCAGCCGCCGGATCGTTGAGCGCCTCGGCGTGATGCTGGGGCTTGAAGCCCAGTCCGGCGGCTGGCGTGTTCGTCATGGCTACATCTTCTTCGGCGTGAGGGAGCCCATGCCGTTCGGTGTCTTGATGGTCGTGCAGGTTCCGGCTTTCACCAGCGACCAGGCATTGCCTTGATAATCCATGGTCGATGTGCCGGCGCAGCTCGTGCCGGCTCCGGCCTTGCAGTCATTCTGGTGCGCCTTGGCGACGCCGTAGCATTTCTCCATGCCGGCTTCCTGTTCGGCCGTCGGCGGTTTCTTCGGCATGGTCGGCTGCTGAGCGCTGGCGGCGAATGCGCCGGCAACAGCAAATGCGCCAATAAGCGCGCTAGCGACGGTGGTTCTGGCAATGGTCACAGCTGGTCTCCTGAAGGGTGTCACCTCCGCCGCTGCGGCGGAGCGAGCGCGGCGCAACAGCCGCGTATCCCGTCATCCGCAGCACAGGCGGCGGAGGTTACAGGGCATCAGGATTTTTCTTGGACGAGCTACGCCCGGGCCAGTTCAGTGAGGCTGGCGGCGCCGGTCGCATCCAGACGCGCAACGAGGTCAGCCTTGATCCGCTGCACAAGCATGGGCCCGTGAAACACAAGCGCTGAGTACAGCTGCACGGCCTGCGCCCCGGCTCGCAGCTTGGCGATGACGTCGTCGGCCGATGCGATCCCGCCCGCGCCGATGAGGTCGAGCTTATCGCCAACGGCGTCGTGGAATGCCTTCAGCACGCGCGTCGATTTCTCCATCAGGGGCGCGCCGGAGAGGCCGCCCGTCTGCGCCCTGTGCCGCGACTTCAGGGACTCCGGCCGGTCGATCGTCGTGTTCGACACGATCAGCCCGGACAGCCAATCCTGAGCGAGCGCCACTTCAGCAATATCCGTGATGGCCTTGTCGTCGAGATCCGGCGCGACCTTCAAAAAAAGCGGCCGTCCCTTCACCGCCTTGTCCATTTCGCGTGCAGCCGTGCCGATACGACCGAGCAGTTCTTCAAGTGCGCCGCGATCCTGGAGGCCGCGAAGTCCCGGCGTGTTGGGGGAAGAGATGTTGATGGTGATGTAGCTGGAATACGGCCAGACCGCCTTCACGCCGGCGACATAGTCCGCGATGCGGTCCTCGGAGTCCTTGTTGGCTCCGACATTCGCGCCGACCACGCCAATTGCGCGCGGGAGGGCGGAGAGCCGCCGGACGAACAGGCCAATGCCAAGATTGTTGAAACCCATGCGGTTGATCACCGCCTGGTCCTCGCTGAGCCGGAACAGACGCGGGCGCGGATTGCCCGATTGCGGCCGGGGCGTAACCGTTCCGCATTCAACAAAGCCGAACCCGAAGGCCAGCATCTGCTCGAACACTTCGGCATTCTTGTCGAAGCCCGCAGCCAATCCGACCGGATTGGGCAGTTTCAGCCCGGCCCGGCGCAGCGTCACAGCAAGACGAGGGTCGTCCAGCTGTTTCTTCGGCTTGGCCATGCCGGATTTGAGGGCGTCGATAGTGAAGCGATGCGCGCTTTCCGCTGGCAGGATATGTACGGTGCGTGCTGCAAGATCGAAGAAGTTCACGATGGCCGCACCGGCTTGCTCGCGGGTTCCGGCGCGCGGGTCACTTCGTCCGGTGCGATTGGCGCGCCGGCCGCGTCGAACTCATCGAGCGGCCAGATTGCGCGCACATGATGCTCCCGCACCTCCGTGTAGACGTGCGGGAACCAGTCGCCGCCCCGCGATATCTCCCACTTCAGATCAGGCCCGAAATCGTCGCCATCCACCGCCACGAGGGCGCAGCCAGTCTGGCCATGAAACCACTTGGTCAACGTTTCCTGCACCTGCCGTGATGTCGAGAAATGTACATAGCCGTCAGCGAGATCGACGGGCGCCTGCATCAGACCGCCAGCCTCGACGGCTGCCAGCTGCTCGGCGGTCAGCACCTTGTAGATCGTCTGCGCCATCATTTCATCCTTGGCCGCCTTCTGGGGCGCCCCCACCTTGGTTTCAAGGGGGCGTGGCCTCGACTTGATGGGCCAAACGGGGCAGAGCCGGGCGGAGAATGGATAGCGGACCCTCAATGCAGCAGCCGAACCGCAGGTTCAGCGTCGCGCCGATGATAGACTGGACGGACCGGAACTGCCGGGCCTTCCACCGCCATCTGTCGCGTCGTGCCTTGCTGTACACGGAGATGGTGACGGCCGACGCCGTGATTCACGGCGACCGCGAACGGCTCCTCGGCTTCGACCCGCTGGAACAGCCCGTGGCGCTGCAGCTGGGCGGTTCGGAGCCGGACAAGCTCGCGGAGGCTGCGCGGATTGGTGCTGACTACGGATATTGTGAAATCAATCTCAATGTCGGTTGCCCGTCCGAACGCGTGCAGTCCGGCGCGTTCGGCGCTTGCCTGATGCGCGAGGCGGACCTGGTGGCCGACTGCCTTGCCGCCATGCGCGAGGCCGTCGATGTGCCGGTCACGGTAAAGCATCGTCTCGGTGTGGATGACGATGAACCTCGCGAGCGCTTGTTCGCGTTTGTTGAGACGCTGGCGCAGGCAGGCACGACCACTTTCATCGTGCATGCGCGCAAGGCATGGCTGAAGGGATTGTCGCCCAAGGAGAACCGCGAGATTCCGCCGCTCGACTATGATATCGTCGCCGAGCTGAAGCGTGCACGGCCTGATCTGGAAATCATCCTCAATGGCGGACTCGCCGACCTTGATACAGCCACGCGTGAACTAGCACACATCGATGGCGTCATGATCGGGCGTGCAGCTTATCACGATCCCGCGCTTCTGTTGCATGTTGATGCGCGCCTGTTCGGCGCATCACAAACATTCGCCAGCGCCGAGGATGCGGCGCACGGCTTCCGGCCATGGATTGTTGAGCGGCTTTCGCGTGGCGTTCCGCTTCACGCCATCACACGCCACATGCTCGGCCTGTTTCACGGCAAGCCAGGCGCGCGGCAGTGGCGTCGTACGCTTTCCGAAAAAGCTCCGGGTGCTCGCGGTGTTTCAGCTATTTCGGTTTACGACGAAGCGCTGGCGGCAGTGACGACGCGCGCGGAGACGCTTATTCGTGGATGATGATCGCGTTGGGCGTAACGTCCCAGCTTTCCAGCCGGTTGAGGAAGCTCATTCCGAGCAGGGAGTATTCGAGCCCGTCCTCGATCACGACAGCTGAAACGCCCTGAACCTCAACGCCGTCGATTTCGAGCGCGTCGATCACCGCTCCGGCCGCCTTCACCCGCCCGGCCGCCGTTCGCACATCAACCGTGCGCTGCAGGTTGTCGATATCCAGCCCAACCCGCCTTGCGTCGCGCTTGTTGAGCGCGACCAGCGTGGCGCCTGTATCGACAAGAAATTTGACGGCAACTCCATTCACGCGCGCGGTGGCCCAGTAATGGCCGTCGCCCTCCTTGCGCAGCGAAGCCGTTCTGATCTGGCTGGCGGTAACGCGATGGGGCTCAGCAGTGGATGCTTCCGTGTCCGCGAGAGCTGGCTGGGCCTCCATGCGGTCGGCCATCTGGTCGCGGAGGGCCACCAGACCCAGCGCGGCCGCGCCAAAAAGCGCCATGGCCGGGAGAACCGCCTTCATCACGTGTGCCGCCTCCCTTCCGGAGCGCCTGTGGGCTTTTCGTACCAGAAAACCGTTCAGCAAGTAACAAGGGATCGGCAGCCCGGTTCCGGATCGGATGCTCAGCCCAGCTTGCCGGCGGCCTTCAGCGCGGCGATCCGGGCTGGGAGGAGGGTCGTCACCTGATCCCGTTCGGCATCGGTCAGCCGGGCCCAACGGGCGATTTCGCCCAGCGTGCGACCGCAGCCGAGGCAATTGCCCGACTGGCCGTCAACCACACACACCTTCACGCAAGGGGTCTTAATGGGCTGGTGCATCGTTTGATTATATCCGGCTTTTCCACGCAACGGCATCCTTCCCTAGCGGCAATGCGACCTAGCGTCCTTGGGGTAAAACCCCTTGACGTCCCTGACGTAAACTAGAGCATGCAGCCAATTCGTCTGGTTCCAAAGTCGCCATGACGTAACGGAAATTTCTCGAGCCCGGAGCCCGCCATGGACGTCCAGTTCAAGCCCGAAGATATCGCCTTCCGGGACGAAGTCCGCACCTTCCTCGAGAACGAGTATCCGGCCGAGCTGCGCGGCAAGTATTCGCGTGACGAGTATTCCAAGGAGGATTTCCTCCTGTGGCAGCGCACCCTCTACAAGCGCGGCTGGGGCGCTCCATCCTGGCCGAAGCAGTATGGCGGCACCGGCTGGACCTCGGTCCAGAAATACATTTTCCAGGAAGAGTGCGCACGCGCCGAGACGCTGCCGATCCCCCCGTTCGGGATGAACATGCTGGCGCCGGTGCTGATGGCCTTCGCGAGTGAAGAGCAGAAGGCCCACTACCTGCCGCGCATCATTCAGGGCGTCGACTTCTGGTGTCAGGGATACTCCGAGCCGGGCGCCGGCTCCGATCTCGCTTCGCTCAAAACCAAGGCCGAGCGTCAGGGCGACTACTACATCATCAATGGCCAGAAGACGTGGACCACGCTTGGCCACTTCGCCGACTGGATCTTCGTGCTCTGCCGCACCGACCCGCAGGCCCGCAAGCCGCAGGAAGGCATAAGCTTCATCCTGGTCGACATGAAAACGCCGGGCGTCGAAGTGCGCCCCATCATCACAATGGATGGCGGCCATGAGGTGAACGAGACATGGTTCACCGACGTGAAGGTCCCCGTCGCCAACCTCGTCGGCAAGGAGAACGAAGGCTGGACCTACGCCAAATACCTGCTGGCGCACGAGCGCACCGGCATTGCCGGCGTCGCGCGTTCCAAGAAGGGTATCGAACGTCTGCGCGAAATCGCGTCCGTAGAGCTTGATCAGGGCGAGCCCATCATCTGCAACGCTGACTTCGCGAAGAAGATCTCGGAGCTTGAGATCGACCTGACGGCTCTGGAATACACTGAACTGCGTACGCTGGCGCGCGAGAGCCAGGGCAAGGGCCCGGGACCCGAAAGCTCGATCCTCAAGATCAAGGGCACGGAGATCCAGCAGCGAATCACGGAACTGACGCTCGAAGCTGTGGGCGTTTACGGCGCGCCATACTTCCGCGGCTTCCCCAAGGACGGCGACAACATGTTCCCCATCGGGCCGGACTACGCGCACCTCGCGGCGCCGACCTATGCGAACATGCGCAAGACGTCGATCTATGGTGGCTCAAACGAGATCCAGCACAACATCATCGCCAAGATGGTGCTTGGGCTCTGAGCCAGAAGCCGCCGGGTGGGGGACAATGTGATGACGTCTCGGCCCGTGCTAGTCTCCCGGAATAACTAGCCCCCCGTCAGAGGGGATAATAAGGGAGATAACGATGTCTGTTGCGAGCGCCGGTAACTTCACGCTCTGGCTTCTCATCATGGTGTTGTCGGTCGGGGTGGGAGGCTATGCGCTCTACCACACGGCCACGGGCTTCCAGTATCTCACCTTCAGCAACCCGATGTTTGACGAATGGGGATTGCGCACGCATGTCGCCGCATCCGGCTTCGCGATGGCGCTTGGTCCCTTCCAGTTCTTCAAGCCACTGCGCCGCAAGGCGCCGACGCTTCATCGCTGGATGGGCCGGTTCTACGTTCTCGCCTGTGTCGTGGGCGGGCTGTCGGGCGGCGTGATCGCTTTGTCGTCCACGGCTGGGCCGATCGCCGGCTGGGGCTTCCTGATGCTCGCGGTGCTTTGGGTGCCATTCACGCTGCTGGCGCTCGCTGCTGCAATGCGGAAGGATTTCGTGGCGCACGAGCGCTGGATGATCCGCTCCTTTGCGCTCACCTTCGCGGCGGTGACGCTGCGCATCTACCTGCCCATCGCCGTCATCCAGAACCAGGGCGAATTTCCGCTCGATGCCTATCGCGCAATCGCCTGGCTGGCCTGGGTCCCAAATCTGATCGTCGCGGAACTGTTCATCGCCACGCTGCGTAAGCCGCGGCGACCGAAGGTCACGCCAACCCCAACACCCGCCTGAACATAGTTGCACGCCTCGTAAACAAGCCTAGAACGAGGCGCAGGGAGTACGACCACATGGATTTCAGCTTCACCTCTGAACAGGACATGCTGCGCGACACGGTCGCCAAGCTGGTCAGCCAGCAATACGACTTCGACACGCGCCGGAAGGTCGCGAAATCGGAGGCCGGCTGGCGGCCTGAGATGTGGTCCCAGTTCGCTGAACTGGGCCTCCTCGGCGCACCGTTCTCCGAAGCCGAAGGCGGTTTTGGCGGCGGCCCGATCGAAGCCATGATCGTCATGGAAGAGTTCGGCAAAGGTCTTGTGATTGAGCCTTACCTCCAGACCGTCGTCATCGGCGGCAACTTCCTGCGCCACGGCGGCACAGACGCCCAGAAGGAAGAACACATCACCGGCCTGATCGGCGGCGAGACGATTTTCGCCTTCGCCTATTCGGAGCCGAAGTCGCGCTTCGATCTCAACGATGTGTCGACGACTGCGAAGAAGGAGGGCGCTGGCTACGTCCTCAACGGTCACAAGGCCGTTGTGCTCGGCGCGCCCTTTGCCACGCATCTGATCGTCACGGCGCGCACCTCCGGCGGGCAGCGTGACACGGGCGGCGTCTCGGTGTTCATCGTGCCGAAAAACGCGAAGGGCGTTACGACGCGCGACTATCCTACCGTCGATGGTCTGCGTGCGTCTGAAGTGTATTTTGAAAACGTCTCGGTTGGCGCCGACGCCGTGATCGGGTCCGTCGATGGTGGGCTGCCGCTGGTCGAGAAGGTCGTCGACAACGCCATTGCCGCTCTCTGCGCTGAAGCCGTCGGCTGCTTCAAGGTTCTCAACGAGGCGACGATCACCTATTCGAAACAGCGCAAGCAGTTTGGCCAGCCGATCGGCAACTTCCAGGTTCTGCAACACCGCATGGTGGACATGTTCATGGCGGCCGAGCAGGCGACCTCGATGACGTACATGGTCACGCTGAAGCTCGATGAGGCCGACAAGGCTCGCAAGATGGCGGCGTCTGCCGCGAAGGTTCAGGTTGGCAAGGCCGGCAAGCTGGTCAGCCAGGATGCCGTGCAGATCCATGGCGGCATGGGCATGACCGACGAACTGAATGTCGGCCATTTCTTCAAACGCGTGACCATGATCGAAAGCCAGTTCGGCAACACCGACTGGCATCTGCGCCGCTACACGGCGCTGTCGGCGGACTGATCATCGCTGTTGGTTGAAATTGAAGCGCCGGGCTCGTGTCACGGGCCCGGCGCTTTGCATTTGTGACTGGTGGAGGCCTTAAACCTCGACGATTTTCACGCCTCGCGTGGAGGCGGCCAAAGCAATCCGCCCCGTCTTGAGCTTCAGCGCTTTTTCTCCGAACACCTCGCGGCGCCAGCCCTTGAGGGCGGGGATGTCCGGCTCGGCTTCCCGCGCCAGCGTTTCAATATCTGCCGCATTGGCGATCAGGCGCGTAGCGACGCCGGCATCGTCAGACACCTGCTTGAGCAGCACCTTGAGCAATTCGACGATGGCGCCCGGTGGCGGCCCGTTTGACTCCGGCCGCTCGACTTGCGGAGCGTATTGACCCGGATCATCCAGCGCTTCGTTGATGGCCTGGATCAGGCCGGGCCCATGGCGCGACCGGCCGAAGCCGGGCTGGACGCCGCGCATCCGGTCGAGTGCATCGAGCGTACGCGGCTTCTGCTGCGCGATCTCCTGGATCGCATCGTCCTTGAGAATGCGGCCGCGCGGCTTGTCGAGCTCCTGCGCGACCGTCTCGCGCCAGGCCGCGACATTGGCCAGAACCGCAAGATAGTCGTTGCGGTACTTGCGAACCTTTAGCCGCTTCCACGCATCAGCGGGGTCGAAAGAATAGTTGTCGGGATCGGTCAGCGCAGCGTGTTCGTCAGCGATCCAGTCGAGCCGGCCCTGCTTCGCAAGCTTGTCGTGCAGGATGCGATAGATGCGACGCAGGTAGGTGACATCGCCGCGCGCGTATTCGAGCTGCTTCGGGGAGAGCGGGCGGCGGGTCCAGTCTGTGAACTGTGATGATTTGTCGACCGTTCCTTTGACGACGCGGGAGACGAGATTCTCGTACGAGATCGAATCGCCGAGCCCTGCAGCCATGGCCGCGATCTGGGTATCGAAAACGGGAGCAGGGGTTTCGCCAATCAGGCGCGAAAAGATCTCCAGATCCTGCCGCGCCGCATGGAACACCTTGACGCGGCTGGTGTCGGCCAGCAGCTCCAGCAGCGGCTTGAGATCGATGCCCTTGGCCAGCGGGTCGACCAGGACGTCGTAATCGTCAGTTGCGATCTGGATCAGGCAGACCTGCGGCCAGTAGGTGGATTCCCTGTGGAATTCGGTATCCACGGCCAGGAAATCGCCCCGGGCGAGCTCTTCGCAGGCCGCCACGAGGGCCGCCGTATCGGTGATCAGGCGGATCTCGCCGGACTGCGCGTCATTCGTCGCTGGCAACGTCGCTGGGCTCCAGATTCGGCCATACGCCGATATTGACAAGTTCGAGGGCGACATGCGCTTGTCCGCCCGAACGATCAAGCAAATTCCCGCGACTTTCGCCGGAAAAACAGGAGTTTCGGCCCCATGCACGCCTACAGGACGCACACCTGCGGCCAGCTGCGCGTGGAGGACGTGGGTAATTCCGTGCGTCTTTCCGGCTGGGTCCACCGCAAGCGGGACCATGGCGGCCTGCTTTTCGTGGACCTGCGCGACCATTATGGCCTCACGCAGTGCGTCGTTACGCCCTCGAACCCGAATTTTGCCCGTCTTGAGCGCATCCGGGTCGAGTCCGTGATCACGGTCACCGGCGAGGTGCTGGCGCGGGAGCCGTCGACGGTGAACCCGAACCTGCCGACCGGCGGCATCGAGCTGAAGGTGGCTGACCTTTCGGTTGTGTCCGAAGCCGAGGAATTGCCGCTGCCGGTTTTCGCAGAGCCGGAATATCCGGAGGACGTCCGCCTCAAATACCGCTTCCTCGATCTGCGACGTGAGACGCTGCACGCCAACATCGTGAAGCGCACGCAGGTGATCGCGTCGATGCGTAAGCGGATGCATGAAGTCGGCTTCACGGAGTACTCGACGCCGATCCTCACGGCTTCGTCGCCGGAGGGCGCGCGCGACTTCCTGGTGCCCAGCCGCATTCACCAGGGCAAGTTTTTCGCGCTGCCCCAGGCGCCGCAACAGTACAAACAGCTGCTGATGGTGGCGGGCTTCGACCGCTACTTCCAGATCGCGCCATGCTTCCGCGATGAGGATCCGCGCGCGGACCGTCTGCCGGGCGAATTCTACCAGCTCGATCTCGAGATGAGCTTCGTCACACAGGAAGACGTATGGGACACGATGGAGCCCGTGATCCGCGGCGTGTTTGAGGAGTTCGCCGACGGCAAGCCGGTGACGCAGACCTTCCCGCGTATTCCGTACGACACGGCCATTAGCATGTATGGTTCGGACAAGCCGGATCTGCGCAACCCGATCGAGATGCAGGATGTGTCCGATCACTTCCGCGGGTCGGGCTTCAAGGTGTTCGCCAGCATGCTGGAGAACCCGAAGGTCCGCGTGTGGGGCATTCCGGCTGCGGCCGGCGGCAACCGCGCGTTCTGCGACAAGATGAATGCCTGGGCGATCCAGCAGGGTCAGAAAGGCATGGGCTACATCTTCTGGCGCGAGGGCGAGGAGGGCGGCGCGGGACCGATCGCCAAGAACATCGGACCCGAGCGGACCGAGGCGATCCGCCAACAGTTCGGGTTGAAGGTGGGCGATGCCTGCTTCTTCGTCGCTGGCGATCCGGCGGACTTCTACAAGTTCGCGGGTGAAGCGCGGAACCGCGTTGGTTTCGATCTTGGCTTGACCAAGCTCGATCAGTTCGCCTGCTGTTGGATCGTCGATTTCCCGTTCTATGAGTACAACGAGGACGAGAAGAAGATCGACTTCGCACACAACCCCTTCTCGATGCCGCAAGGCGGACTTGAAGCGCTCAACTCGAGCGCCGATCCCCTATCTCTGAAGGCTTATCAGTACGACTTGGTCTGCAACGGCTACGAGATTGCGTCGGGGTCGATCCGCAACCACCATCCCGCAACCATGGTGAAGGCGTTCGAATTGACCGGCCTTAGCCAGACGCAGGTCGAGGAGCAGTTCGGCGGTCTTTATCGGGCCTTCCAGTTCGGCGCTCCGCCCCATGGCGGCATGGCCGCTGGCGTCGACCGCATCGTCATGCTTGTCTGCGGCGTGCAGAACCTCCGCGAGATCACGCTGTTCCCGATGAACCAGCAGGCGCAGGATCTGCTGATGGGCGCGCCAAGCGAAGCGCCTGCACGGCATCTGCGCGAACTCGGCCTGAGGATTGTCGCCGACAAGAAGTAGAACCAGCGAGGGGGAACGAGGATGAAGCGACTGCTTGCCGGTGCGATCGTGCTGGGACTGGCCGCCTGCGCCTCGCCCCCCAGGGTCGAAGTGACCGATCTCGGCGATGGTCGCTTCCTGATCGGAACATGGCCTTCGGGCGAACTGCCGGATCCGGATGTGCTTGGAACCGCCATGGCGAAAGGCGAAGTCCAGTGCCAGCAGGACGGCAAGACCGCGGAGATCGCTTTCGATACCGTGGAGATCGACGGCAAGGAGATGGACCAGATCTCCTACGCCTGCGTGGCGCAGTAGGGCGGCCGCGAACGCTTTCTATTCGTTTCCATCGTGGTTGATGCGCAGCTAAGGATGTAAATGTCTGGTCGAGCCTCGTCCCGCTAAGGATGCTTACGCCGGGTCCGTAAACCTTCGTTTGCCCTTGCGTCTCAGTGCTTCGTCGGGGTTTGCGGCGCTCACGAATTTACGCTGATCTTTATCAACGCGACCCGTGCAATTTCACTGATCCGTCTAAGCGCGCATCAAAACGGTGCGCTGACCATCGCTCTATCTGCCCCGCATCAGGGCTGGCGGGTGGAGTCGGGAGAGGGCTATGACGGACGGCGTTCGCGTTCTGGTGTTTGCGTCCCAGAAGGGCGGTTCGGGCAAGACAACCCTGTCTGGCCACATCGCTGTTGAGGCGGAGCGGACGGGCGATGGCCCCGTCGCGCTGATCGATACGGACCCTCAGGGGTCGTTAGCGAAGTGGTGGAACGCCAGGGCGGCTTCAACCCCCGCGTTTGCGCAGGCGTCGCTGGATGAACTGGACGCGTGTCTCGATCACCTCCGCAATGTCGGATTCAAGCTGATTGTCATCGATACGCCGCCGGCGGTCACGCAGACGATCGCGCATGTTGTCCAGCGTGCCGATCTGGTTGTCGTGCCAACCCGCCCGAGCCCGCACGATCTTCGCGCCGTTGGCCCGACGGTGGATATCGCAGACTCGCTGAACAAACCGCTGGTGTTCGTTGTCAACTCGGCGACCGCACGAGCGCGCATCACATCCGAAACCGCCGTCGCGCTCTCGCAGCATGGCGTCGTGGCGCCGGTGACACTGCATCATCGCGTCGACTTTGCCGCATCAATGATCGACGGCCGCACGGTCGGCGACATCCAGCCGGAGTCGCGCTCGGCCCAGGAAGTCTCCGCGCTGTGGATGTATCTGCGTGGGCGTCTCGCCAAGCTTTATGGCGGAGCGGACCCGCGCTGGGCCGAGAAATCCCGCGCTGACTTCTCAACCGCCGTTCTGACGCCGGAGGGACCGCTTCTGCCGGCAGCCGCCGTCAATGACGATGACGAAGACTGGGATGCTGATCTGCCGGCGTGGGCCAGCCTTGCCGTCGCCAGCGCAACCGGCCAGCAGCGCCGGGCGTCGGACCAGCCACGGGCCAACGGCGCCGCCGGCAAGGCCGCGACGGCTGTCCTGGAGCCTCCCCAGGATCGCAACGTCCTCGACAGGCGCAAGGCCGATCGCGGCCCGCCGCCGGGCGTGCCGGATCGCCGTCAATCGCGCGCCTTCGGCCGGCGGCCGACACACTGAGGCGGCCAGCCATGTCTCATCAGTTTGCGTCCCTCAGCGCCAGTCTGCTTGCCCGGAAAGGCGAGGCGAAGCCCTCGCAGGAACCGGCCTTTGGATCGAAGCCGTGGCAGCCGCCGGTGGTCCCGGTGCAGCAGCCTCAGCCCCGGCCCCCCGCCGCGCCATCTGCGGCAGCCGCGGCTTCGATGCCATCGATCCTGCAGACAGACGACGCCAAGGTGAAGTTGAGCGAGGTTGTCTCGGTGTGGCCGACGCCCAAGCCGGGCTATGGCCCTGATATCGACAGCGCCAGCTGGCAGGCGGCCAAGGCCGCGGAACCGACGACGCCTGTGAATCCCTCCACCCCGGTCAAGACCACGATCAGGCTGACGCACGCGCAGGTGAGAGCGGTGAAGCTGGCAGCCTTGTTGCTCGATCGTCCCCAGCAGGAAATTCTCACCGCCGGGCTTCTGTCGCGCCTGGAAGCGATCGCCTGTTCGGATCTGGCGAATTGCACCTGCTTCAAGGCCGTCATGGAAGGACTCAAGGCGCCCGACCCGCTGCTGGAGCCGCCGCTGCCTTACTAGGCTTTCTAGCCTTCGAGGCCTTCGGTCTTGCAGGGGATAACAGACAGCCCCTTGGGCAAACGGGTTTCCGCATCGCCGCAGGCCGTGTCGAGCTGGGATTGGCTAAGGCCCGTTGCGCCGGAGAAGTCCGAGCCGGAAACGTTGGCGTTGGCGAACCTTGCTCCGTCGAAGCGCGAGCCGCCGAACCAGCCGCCAACCAGAACAGCATCCTCGAAGTTCACCCGGGTGAAGTCAGCATGATCCGCGCGAACGCCGAAGGCATTCACGATCGACATGTCGGCGCCGGCAAACGTCGTGTGGTCGAGTGTGGCGAGGCTGAGATCGGCCTGGCGAATGCGAGCTCCTGAAAGGTCGCGGCCGGTCAGTTCCTGATAGGACAGGTCGACCTGGAAGATGTCGCAGTTTCTGCAGGCCTTCTCGCCTGCGATGAGGCGTTGAGCTGTGGCCTCACGAGCAAGGGCATTCTGCGCAGGCGTCTGGGCGAAGGCCGTCAGACCCATCGCGCCAATGGCGGCAATTGCGATCAGAATGCGTGCAAACATTTAGGCCAGTGCGGACAGACTCATCAGGCCGATAGCGACCACGGCGATAACGATGCGCTGAACCATACAAGTCCCGTTCCATGTCCGATGGGGTTAACGCCCCACTCCGCCCCACAACGTGCGCGCCAAGGAAAGGTTCAATCGAGGCGAATTGCGGGCGGTAATTTGTACGACTGGCGATAAGAAGATTTTAGAAATGTAAGGATCGCCAACACCCGTTACCGAAAAGCAAATGTGCGGGATCGCGATCGAGCGCGGCGAAGTAGTACAACTCTGGCACGTCGCCAACTGGGTAAAATCTGCCGAGCGATTAAATCGCTGTCACGCGGTCTGCACAGTCGATCCGCATGCTTCGCAAACGGCCACGCCATCATCCGGACGCAAGGTGAAGTGCCCGCAGGATGGGCAGGCGTCGGACAGATAGTCCGTATTGCGCTGGGGTGTGATCGGCGGGCCTTCCGCGTCGTCAAGCCGTTCGGCGACCCGTCTTGCCGTGAAGGGTACGATGTTGTCGGGAAGGACGCCACGGCTGAACCCCTTCGAGATCAGCTGTTCTGGCCGCATCTGCTGGACCGGGACTGTCGGCTCTTCGCCTTCGCGCGCGCCGCCGCCTAGCCCGTCGTGACTGAGATTGTCGACTTCTGCGAGGTCATCGCGGCCGAGATAGGACACCGCCAGTTCGCGAAAGATATAGTCGAGGATCGACGTCGCCTTCCGGATGGAGTCATTGCCGGTGACCTCGCCGGCGGGTTCGAAACGCGTGAAGACGAAGGCGTCAACAAACTCCTCCAGCGGTACGCCGTACTGCAGGCCAATCGAGACCGCGATGGCGAAATTGTTCATCAGCGAGCGGAAGGCGGCGCCTTCCTTGTGCATGTCGATGAAGATTTCCCCGAGTTCGCCGTCCTCGAATTCACCCGTATGCAGATACACCTTGTGGCCGCCGACCGTGGCTTTCTGGATGTAGCCCTTGCGGCGGTCAGGCAGGCGGCGGCGCTCGGCAAAGACAATCTCGTCGGGGTGATCCGCCACAGTCGGGGCCGGCGCATGCCGTTCAAACGTGGGCGCCTGCGTCTCACTGGCCAGCGGCGCCCGGGCCCGGCGGCGTGCTTCTGCGATCCGCTGCTGTAACTCGGCGTCGACCGCAGGCCTTCCTGGCTCAATGCGCAGGCCCAGTCCCGCCGCCATACTTGCGCGGGTGGAAGCGTGGACGGTCATCCGCGTGGTATCAGCCTGATCGCCCGAGGCGATCGTCACCACGGGCGGCCTGGCGAGCATGGGCGCGATTGCCTTGGCCATCCTGACGCGCGCTTCCGGCGTCACGCCATCCGCACGCGCCAGAATGCGGGCGAGGGGGGATTTGGGGTTGGACACGGGTCGGCGGCGACCTTGCACGGCGATGCGCGCTTCCTCGATCTCGCGTGTCGAAATCCCGAGCGCGCGAAGAAGGCCTTCGCCATCCGTGTCGTAGGCCTCGGGATCCAGCCCCAGACGTTTCCGGATCACCTCGTCGCCTATCACCCAACGCGAGAAGGCCGCGGATAGCGCGAGGCCTTCCTTCAGCGCCTGCTCGACGCGGTCGAGCGCGTCTTCGGGCAGGCCGCGGGATTCAAGGCGATGGCGTTCCAGCCCATCAATCTGGTCCAGCGTCCGCGCCCCGAGAATCCGGAGGCGGACATCTTCCGCCTCCGTCTTGCTGGCGACGGCGCCCAGCGCTGCCGAAACACAGCTGGAGAGCTGTGGGGTCTGCTCGTCCTCGTGCGCCAGCAGCAAATCGACGGGGTCGGCGCCGCTGCTTTCGGCAGAGAGCCAGCGGATGGCCGATTGCGAGACATGTTCGGCAGCAACCTTTCCGGCGTTGTCGCGCGCCGCTGTGGTGCATAACTCCACGGCTGCAGTGGCTCCGGCCTCACTATCGTAAGCGAGGCCGAGCGACATAATGGCGGCGGCAAGCCCCGCAAGTTGTACGACACAATCGGGAGCCACCGCGCGCAAGGCTGCGAGGTCGGCGCGCAGCAGGTCGCGGTCATGGGCGGGCGCATAGCGCGACAGGTTCAGTGCGACTCCCGGCGAGGCTGGCTGCGCCACCGGATCACCCAGGCTGATCTGCACGCCAAGGCGCGTGCGGCTGACGCGCTCGATTGCTGTCGCGAGCTCGCCGGCCTCTATGCCGGTCCAGGCCGGAATTGCGTAGGCCTGCCACCCCGGTTCGCGCACGCCCGTGGCTTGACGGCGCAGGGTGATTGCAGCCGCGCGTGGGCCGCCGGGAGTGCACAACGCAATCTCGATCAATTCAGCATCCGCACCGGCGCGGAACGCATCAACCAGCGCGGAAGCCGTTGGGCGGCCCTGCTCGTCAGTTTCGATCGTGAGGGCTTCCAGCGCATCTGCGACGGCCACGAAGGCCTGCGTGGCGACCGCGCGGGCCGAGGCGAGGGCGGTCGCATCCGTGATCGCAGGCAGTAGCTGCGAGCCTTCCAGCACTGTTCCCTGTGCGCTGGCAATGACGGTCATCGGCGATATGGGCGTCAGGCGGCGGGCGCGGATGGCCTCGCAGACCGCTTCGGCGTCTTCCGATTCTCCCCCCAGTACACGGATAGCGGCAAAGTGCGCGTTCACCAGCCGGGCCGGCGGCGTCTCGCCGTCAGGATGCGACAGCAGGGCGGCGCCGGTCTCGAGCACCTTCGCAAGGTGACGCGTGGCGGTCTTGGCTCTGGTTTCGGCCATGGGGTGGCTCCGTCTGGGCTGGCGCCTGGGGCCAGCCAATGGGGATTCGAACACGAATCGGCCATATGATGGTGTGGTTTGGGCTTGCCTGCCCACAGGAAATTGTCGCAGAGCCAAGGCGTTCGCCGTGCTGGACCCGCTTGTTCGCGGGCGCCATATTCGCGCCGCTGAATTCATGCCTATCTATCTGAAATCCCAACGGGGACCTTGATGCTGAAGTCGATTTTCACCTGGTGGAACGGCGCCACGATGGGCGCACGCTTCGACATCGGCCGTCGCGCCGTATTCGTTGGCAAGGACGAGCAGGGCAACAAGTACTATGAGGAGAAGAAGCCCAGCCTCGAAGGACGCAAGCGCCGGTATGTGATCTACGCCGGTTATGCTGAGCCCTCGAAGATCCCCGCCGACTGGCATGGATGGCTGCACTACACGTTCGAAAAGCCGCCGACACAGGATCCCCTGCCGAAGAAGGCGTGGGAAAAGCCCCACAAACCAAACCTCACCGGAACGCCGGACGCCTATCGCCCGAAAGGCAGCCTTGCCGAGGGCGGCCACCGCGCCAAAAGCACCGGCGATTATGAAGCCTGGTCCCCCTGATGCGTGAATCCCTGTTCGAGACCCTGGTTGGTCTGATCGTCGTGGCGGTGGCGGGGTTTTTCCTCGTCTATTCGCTGTCGCAACGATCCGATGCGGCAACGGGCGATTCCTACCAGCTGCTGGCCAAGTTCCCCCGGGCCGACGCCGTGTCGCCGGGAACAGACGTACGCGTGGCTGGTGTGAAGGTCGGATCGGTCACGGATGTGAAGGTGAACCCGGAAACCCTGCGCGCGGAGGTCAAGTTGACCGTCAGCCGGGCGCTGGGACTGCCGCTGGACTCGACCGCGAAGATCCAGGCCGATGGCCTCTTGGGCGGCAACTACGTGTTCATTGAGCCGGGCGGTGACCCCGACAACCTGCCGATGGATGGCTCAGGCGTGTTTGAATACACCAGCGGCAGTGTCGATATCCTGCGTCTGCTGATCGATGCGGTGACGGCAGCCGCTGGTGGCGGGGGTGATGCGCCTCAGGAGACCACGCCATGATCCGTGCGATTTCCGCGCTGATTTCAGCTTCGATGCTTCTCGCAGCGCCTGTTGCCCAGGCGCAGGAAACCGGCTCGAACATGCAGGCCTTCTCTGCCGTGAAGCTGCGTGCGCTCGACAAGATTACAGGTAACTCGAAGGACCTGAGCGCCAAGGTTGGCGACTCGCTGACGTTCGGCCGCCTGCGCGTGACCGTTCGCGCCTGCTACCAGTCTGATCCGCGCGACACGCCGGAGTCGGCGGCCTTTCTCGAAGTCCGCGCGATCCCGACGCCGCCGAAGGATGGCGCCACTGAAACGCCGACAAACGTGGCCCAGATGCACAAGGGGCCGCACCCCATCGGGCCGGACGGTCTTTTGTTTTCCGGCTGGATGTTCGCCTCCAGCCCCGGCATCAGTGCGCTTGAACACCCTACCTACGACGTCTGGGTAATCAGCTGCAGCACCTCCTGACCCGAGAGCGGTTCGTCGGGAAACTTAGCCTCGACCAGCATGGCTGCTCGTAGCAGAACGTGAAACTCCTCTCGGGCCACCTCCTGCACGCCAAAGGTCTCAAGGTGGCCTGTCACGAACTGCGTATCGAGCAGGGTGTAGCCACCGCGCCGTAGGCGCGCGACAAGGCTCACGAGCGCAACCTTTGAAGCATCCGTTTCCCGCGAGAACATGCTCTCGCCGAAAAAGGCGCCCTGCAGGCTGACGCCATAGAGGCCGCCGACGAGTTCGTCATTGCGCCAGGCCTCGACGCTGTGGGCATAGCCTGCGCGATGCAGAGCGCTGTAGAGGTTCAGGATCGGCGAATTGATCCAGGTGTTGGGCCTGTCCGGAGCGACCTCTGCGCATAGCTCCATCACGCGCGTGAAGGCTGTGTTCACGCGCACCTCGAAGATGTCCCGCCGGACGGTCTTTTTCAGGCTTCTGGAGATGTGCAGGCCATCCAGCGGGAGGACGCCCCGCAGATCCGGGTCGACCAGAAACAGGCGCGGATCGTCGCGCGAGTCCGCCATGGGGAAGACGCCGCGGCGATAGCAGTCGAGCAGTTCTGCAGGGCCAAAAACGCGGGACATGTCCCGGATTGTTGCGGGGGCCGCACGAAGAGGCAAGACCGCGCCTGCTGGTGCGCGAGCCTACTTCTTCATCCCGAGGAACTTCTCCAGCCAGTGGATGTCGTACTTGCCCTCGATGATGTCCTCATTGCTGGCAAGCCGGCGATGCAGCGGCAGAGTGGTCTGGACGCCTCCAACGACAGTCTCGTCCAGCGCGCGGCGCAGGCGCGCGAGCGCTTCCTTGCGCGTGGGCGCGTGCACGATGAGCTTGCCGATCAGGCTGTCATAGTGCGGAGGCACATTGTAGCCGGAGTAGGCGGCGCTATCGAGGCGTACGCCAAGACCGCCGGGCGCATGGAATTCCTGGATCAGGCCTGGAGACGGCGCGAAGGTCTCCGGGTTCTCGGCGTTGATCCGGCATTCGATGGCATGTCCGTGGAAGATCACTTCCTTCTGTGTCACCGACAGTTTCTCGCCTGCAGCGATCCGGATCTGTTCCTGCACGAGATCCATGTCGGTGATCATCTCGGTGACCGGATGCTCGACCTGCAGCCGCGTATTCATCTCGATGAAGTAGAATTCGCCGTCCTCATACAGGAACTCGATGGTCCCCACGCCCAGATAGCCGAGCTTCTTGATGGCGGCCGTCACCGTCTTGCCGATCGCGGCGCGAGCTGCGTCCGTGATCACGGGCGAGGGCGCTTCCTCGAACACCTTCTGGTGACGGCGCTGCAGCGAGCAATCGCGCTCGCCAAGGTGAATGACGTTGCCATGGCTGTCGGCGACGACCTGGATCTCGATGTGCCGCGGCTTTTCGAGATACTTCTCCATGTAGACGCCGTCATTGCCGAACGCGGCCTTCGCCTCGGTCCGGGCGGTCGTGAACGCAAGCTCGATCTCGTCGGCTGAGCGCGCGACCTTCATGCCGCGCCCGCCGCCGCCGGCCGTTGCCTTGATCAGCACCGGATAGCCGATGCGCTTGGCCGTCGTTCTTGCAGTCTCCAGATCCGGAACGCCGCCGTCGGAGCCAGGAACCACAGGCACGCCGGCCGTCTGGATCGCTTCCTTCGCCGTGATCTTGTCGCCCATCATCCGGATATGTTCCGGACGCGGCCCGATGAAGGTGATGCCGGATTTCTCGACGATCTCCGCGAACTTGGCGTTCTCGGACAGGAAGCCGTAGCCGGGATGGATCGCCTGAGCGCCGGTGATCTTGGCGGCCGTGATGATGGCGGGAATGTTCAGATAGGATTTGGCTGCGGACGCCGGACCCACGCAGACGCTTTCATCCGCAAGGCGGACGTGCATGGCGTTGCGATCCGCCTCGGAGTGGATGGCCACCGTGGAGATGCCCATCTCCTTGCACGCACGGTGCACGCGGAGAGCGATCTCCCCCCGGTTCGCTATGAGAATCTTGTCGAACATCGCGGGGCGCTATTCGATGACGACGAGAGGTTCGCCGAATTCGACGGGTTGCTGGTTCTCGACCAGGATGTGCGTGACCTTGCCAGCGCGCGGAGCTGTGACCGGGTTGAACGTCTTCATCGCTTCAACCAGCACGAGCGTCTGGCCGGCGGCGACGGTGTCGCCAACCGATACGAACGCCTTGGCGCCTTCTTCCGCCTGAAGGTAGACGGTTCCGACCATCGGCGATTTCACAGCGCCGGGATGATCGCGCAGGGCAGCCTTGCCAGCCGGCGCCGCAGCAGGCGCAGCCGCAACCGGCGCTGCGGCCGGAGCGACAGCAACAGGAGCCGCATAAGCCGGCGCCGCCATGTGAATGGCCTTGGCTTCCGCCTTGGCGACCTTGATGCGGACACCGCCTTGCTCGACCTCGATCTCTCCAAGATCTGCTTCACGCAGGATCGCGGCGAGTTCCCGGATCAGTCCGGTGTCGAACCTGCCGTTCTTCTCGGAAGGCTTGTCGGCCATGGGCGTCAGACTCTCTTCTTGGCAGCAAGGACCACGGCCGCCTCAATGGCCAGCCGGTAGCCCAGGGGTCCGAACCCGGCGATCAGGCCGGAGGCGGCGGGGGACACCAGGCTCTTGTGCCTGAACTCCTCCCGGTTCCCGGGGTTGCTGAGATGCACTTCCACGACCGGGATGGTCAACACCTTGAGCGCGTCGTGGAGCGCGACCGAGGTGTGTGTATAGCCGCCCGCGTTTATGACCACGGCGGCGGCCTGTCTACGTGCTTCCTGCACCCATTCCACAAGCTCGCCTTCGTGGTTTGTCTGCCTGAATTCAACGGCTGCCCCGAGGGGAGCGGCAGTCTCCTGCGACAGTTTTTCCAGGTCAGCCAGGGTCGTTGTGCCATAGATCGCGGGCTCGCGTTCCCCGAGTAGGTTGAGGTTGGGGCCATTCAGGACATAGATGGTCAAGCTCATGGCTTGTTCGCTTCCGGTGACCCAAGCTGGGGCCCGTTCGCTGGCGAGCGGGCTGTGGCGGGTGAATGAATAGGCGAATCCCAAGCGGGATCAAATGCCTGAGGCGACGAATTCCGAAGACCCTGACATGAAAGTCTTTCTGAACGGCGAGGCGAGTGAAACGCCTGACGGTGTCACGGTGGCGGGGCTGCTGGACCAGCTTGGCCTTCCCCAGCGCGGCGTAGCGGTGGAAAGGAACCGGGAGATCGTTCCGAAATCCGAGTATGGAACCACAAAGCTGGTGGCAGGCGACCGGTTGGAAATCGTGCAGTTCGTTGGAGGCGGGTGATGGCTGGCGCAGAAGATAGACTGGTTATTGCCGGCAAGGCCTACGCCTCTCGCCTGATCGTGGGCACCGGAAAGTATGCGTCCTATGCCCAGAACGCGGAAGCAGCTGAAGCAGCGGGCGCGGAAATCGTGACGGTCGCCCTGCGGCGCGTGAACGTGGCCGAAAAGGGTTCGGACCGGCTGATCGATCACCTCGACCCCAAGCGGTTCACCTACCTGCCGAACACAGCGGGTTGTTTCACGGCCGATGAGGCTGTGCGGACGCTCCGCCTGGCCCGGGAAGCCGGCGGATGGACCCTCGTGAAGCTAGAAGTGCTGGCGGACCAGAAGACGCTCTATCCCGAGATGGAGGAAACGCTTGTCGCCGCCAAGGCGCTGATCAAGGACGGCTTCGACGTGATGGTCTATTGCTCGGATGATCCGGTCTATGCGCGCAAGCTGGAAGACGCGGGCTGCTGCGCAATCATGCCGCTTGGCTCGTTGATCGGGTCCGGGCTCGGCATTCAGAACCCGGTGAACATCCGTTTGATCGTTGAGCAGTCCAAGGTTCCGGTAATCGTCGATGCGGGCGTTGGCACGGCGTCGGATGCAACCATCGCCATGGAGCTCGGCGTCGATGGCGTGCTGATGAACACCGCGATCGCAGCAGCCAGGGATCCTGTCCGCATGGCGCGCGCCATGAAGCACGCCGTGATCGCCGGACGCGAATCCTATCGTGCCGGACGAATGCCGAAAAAGCGCTACGCCGATCCGTCCAGCCCGCTCGGCGGACTGATCTGAGGGCTACTTGCTCTTCAGTTCCTGGCGCTTCGCTTCGATCAGGGATTCGAGGCCGGCCTGATCAAAGCCGCCCACGAAGGTTCCGTTGACCAGGAAGGAAGGCGTGCCGCTGATCCCGGCCAGCTTGTATTCCTCGTCGAACTTCCTGATCTGGGCCGTGACTTCCGCACTCGCCATGTCGGCTTGCCAGCGCGGAATATCGAGGCCGACCGAGCGCGCCATCGTTTCCATGTGCTCAGGCGTATGCGCGCCGAACGGGGCGCTCATCAGCGCGATGTGCATCTCGCGATACTTCCCCTGTTTGCGCGCAGCCAGCGCAGCGCGGGCCGCAGGTTCAGACGTGGCTTCCTTCCAAGCCGACTCTTTCACGATCAGACGGATATCTCCCCGACGATCATCCACCTGGTCGATTACCCACGGCAGCGCCCGCTTGCAGAAGCCGCATTCGTAATCGCTGAACTCGATGATGGTGATGGGAGCATTCTTGGGGCCGATCGTCGGATCATCCTGGGAGGAGGCGATCAGTTGATCCCATGCGCGCTCGGCGACCAGCGTCTGCTGAAGCGCCTCTTTGACCTGATACGCGCGCTGCATCTCGAACAGGATTTCCGGCTCGCGCAGCAGGTATTCGCGTACGATCGCCTCGACTTCGGCCTTCTCCATGCGGCCGATCGAATCCGGAGCCTTCACTTCCGCCTGGCCGCAGGCTGCAAGGCCAACGGCGGCCACAAGGGTCATCAGGATCGTGCGCATCGGTATCTTCCAGTCAGGCGAGCAACGTCATGGGATGACAGCCAAATATGGCCTGCTTCGCGGGAATTGCCTCATCACGGCTGCGGCGCCAGCGCAACCCCTGCGAAGCCGCTGCGTCCGCCACGTGGGCGGTTCCGCGGGTCGGCGAGCGCCATGATGTCATCGGCCCGCTGCCCATTCGGCGTGTTGAGGTCAAGCTTGTCCATCGCCCGGCGGGCGAAGTTGAAGGCGCGCGGCATGTCGCCCCGATAGTAGGCCTCTTCGGCTGTCGCCAGATCGGCGTCGCCGATGCGACCCTGCTTGGCGTAGACGATGGCGAGCTGGTTCCATGCGAAGGAATTGTCATGCTCCAGCGCCAGAGCATCGATCAACAGCCCTTCGGCTTCGTTAATCGCGTCCATTTCCTTCGTGCCGATCAGCGAGCGCGCCAAGTTTACCTTGAGCAGCGCGTGCTGGGGCGCCAGTTCAACGGACTTGCGGTGCTCCGGAACAGATTCCTCGGCGCGGCCGCTCTCGAACAGGATCTGGCCTTTCAATTCGTAGAAGTAGGGATTGTCCGGTTCCACGGCGATCAACTCATCGGTCAGATTAAGCGACGCCTTGATATCGACCGCCCGGTAGGCAGCGATGGCCCGCGCATATTTTGCCGGCAGTGACTGGTCCGTTGCGGGATAGCGGGAGAGGACGCGATTTGGCGGGCCGATAAAGCCGACGAGCTTGGCTTTCATCATCGCCAGCTCCTCGATCTCTCGTGGCGTCTGCGGCCGGGCCTTGGCGGTGATTTCTTTGGCGCGCTTGGCGATGGTGCTGACGCGGTCGCTGGATGTCGGGTGCACGCGGAAATAGGGATCGCGGCGCGATTCCGACATCAATTCCTGATACCGGAACTTCTCCATGAAAGAGATGTTTCCGTCGGCCGACTGGCCAGTCTTCTCCATGAGGCCGACACCGAACAGGTCGGCTGCGGCTTCTTCGGAGCGCGTGTGCTTGAAGAAGCTCATCATGCCGAACTGCGGGGCCGATCCGAAAAGCGCGAGCGCTGCATCCGGCGCGCCTGCGAACAGCGCGAGGGCGCCCAGACCCATCGTGATAAGCGAAACGTTGCCGCTGTTGGCGTAGGCCGCCTGGCGCGTGACGTTGTGGCCCAGCGCGATGTGCCCGATTTCGTGCCCGATCACGCCTTTCAGCTCCTCGGGCGTATCCGCTTCCATGATGAGCCCGGTGTGGATGAACATGTTCTGGCCGGCGGCGGCCATGGCGTTCACCGAATCGTCCTGCACGATGTAGATGTTTACGTCTGCGGGTTTCAGGCCCGCCGCTTCGAACAGCGGATCACAATAGTCACGCAGGATCTGCTCGATCTCCGCATCGCGGATCAGGCCCTGCGCCATTGCCGGCGCAGGCGTTGCCGCCAGCAACGCCGCGGCGGCCAGAGCTGGCAGGAGTTTCTTCAGCAGGCGCATCACAGCACTCCCACAGTTTCCACGACCGGCCCCAGCCAACCTTATCCGGACACGCCAGATGGGCAAAGGCGAATGGCGCCTTTGCCTCCGGAGGCAATCAACCTGTCTTGCGGCGACTCCACCAGCCTGTCCGGCGAGGCGCCTTTTCTTCAGCGGCTGGCTGATCATCGTCCGGCGCGCCATGAATGGCATGGCGCCGGGCTTCTGCTGATGGCTCCAGCTCAGCCGCGGACTGAGGTTCGGGAACAGTTGCGGCGATTTCAAGGTGAGCCGGTGCGGCTTCCTCTTCCTCGGCCGCGATCACGGGCTCGGGCGCTGGAACGGGCTCAGATGCGACTTCCAGGGCAGGCTCAGGCTCCGCTTCTGCCATCTGGGGCTCAGCCTCAGGCTCTACGGGAGCCTCGAAGACTGGGGCCGCTATGATTGCCGGGATGTCGGCTGAGGCTGTCGGCTGCTCTTCGGTGGCGGGCGGCTCTGGTTCGGCGAGGGCAGCTACGAGGAACGGTGCGGACGCGATCGCGTCCAGCATTTCGCCTCCGTCGGTAGCGATATCCGGAATGCGGTTGCGCTCGCCACGGTCACGCCCTCCGCGGCGACGGCGGCGTCCGCCCCGACCACGCCCTTCGTCACGCTCGCTATCCTCACGGGCGGCGACGGGTTGGGACTCATCATCTCCGTCCGAACCCTCGGCATCGGATGCGTCGCGACCGCGTTCTCGTCCGCCGCGACGGCGGCGTCCACCGCGACGGCCACGACGTCCGCGACGGCCACGATCTTCGTCGTCATCGTCCTCTTCGGCGTCGGCGGAAGACTCGTCGTCCGCCTCATCCTCGTCGTCGTGGTCCTCTTCGTCCGAGTCGTCGTCCGCCGTGATCTCTTCTTCGTCGTCCTCGATCTCGTCTTCAGCGGGTGGGGGCAGGGGCTTCAGCTTGCGCAGATCGACCGGCTGCATCGGCTTGGGCTGGATGACGTTGCCCTCGGCGCGGCCTTCGATCTTGAACTCGCCAGTCTTGAGGTCCTCGTCGGCCTCGATGCGCACGACGACATGGCACTCGCGTTCGATGTCGGCGATCTGCGCGCGCTTCTCGTTGAGCAGGTAGAGCGCGACTTCCGGTGCGGCCTCGACGTGAACCGTCTGGACCCGATCGTCAGCGGCGCGTGCCTCAATCGTACGCAACAGTTGGATCGCGGCGCTCTCGATCGAGCGGACCCGGCCGGTGCCGCCGCAATGATCGCAGGGCTCCGACGACAATTCCAATACGCCCGCGCGACGGCGCTGGCGTGAAATCTCGAACAGGCCGAACTGCGAGATCCGGCCCGTCTGCACGCGAGCGCGGTCGATCTTCAGGCAGTCCTTCATCTTCTTTTCGACGGCGCGATTGTTCTTGCCGTCTTCCATGTCGATAAAGTCGATGACGACGAGGCCGGCAAGGTCCCGCAGCCGCATCTGACGGCAGGCCTCCGCCGCCGCCTCAAGGTTGGTCTTGAGCGCCGTGGCTTCGACATTGCGCTCGCGCGTCGCCTTGCCGGAGTTCACGTCGATCGCAACCAGCGCTTCGGTCTGGTTGATGACGATATAGCCGCCCGACGGCAGCTGTACCGTCGGCGAATAGATGCCTTCCAGCTGGTCCTCGACACCGGTGACGACGAACAGCGGACCGCCGCCTTCATGTTCGACCACCTTCCGGGTGTGGGATGGCATCAGCATTTTCACGAAAGTGCGCGCTTCCTGATAGGCGTCGTCGCCTTCAACGATGATGCGCTCCACGTCCTTGTCGTAGAGGTCGCGCACCGCGCGCAGCACGAGATGGCCTTCCTCGTGGATCAGCGCAGGCGCCATCGACTCCATCGTATTGGTGACGATCTGCTGCCAGAGCTTCGTCAGATATTCGAAATCGCGTTTGATCTCGGACTTGGTGCGCTTGGCGCCGGCTGTCCGCACGATCAGCCCGGCGCCGGTCGGGATGTCGAACTCGGACGTGATCGCCTTCAGGCGCTTGCGGTCAGTTGCATTCGTAATCTTGCGGGAGATGCCGCCGCCTCGCGAGGTGTTGGGCATCAGCACGCAGTAACGGCCAGCCAACGACAGATAGGTGGTCAGCGCCGCGCCCTTGTTGCCACGCTCTTCCTTCACGACCTGAACCAGCATCACCTGCCGCCGGCGGATGACTTCCTGGATCTTGTACTTGCGCTGGAAGAGGGCGGTGCGGCGCGCCTTCTTGCGCTCGTCCTCATCGTCGGCCTCGTCGTCGCCGCCATTCTCGGCCGCGCCTGTGGCTTCTTCCTCTCCCTCCTCGGCGTCATCGTCCTCTTCCTCCTCGTCAGCTTCGGCGAGCAGGGCGTCACGATCCTCCTTGGGGATCTGGTAGTAGTCGGGGTGGATTTCCGAGAAAGCCAGGAAGCCATGGCGGTTGCCGCCATAGTCTACGAATGCCGCCTGAAGCGACGGTTCGACCCGGGTTACCTTGGCGAGATAGATGTTGCCGCGAAGCTGGCGCTTGTTCCTGGCTTCGAAATCAAAGTCTTCGATCTGGCCGTTTGCGACGACGGCCACCCGGGTTTCCTCCGGGTGGGTTGCGTCGATCAGCATGAGTTTGCTCATGTCGTAGAACCTCTTTGTCTGGGAGGCGGGCGGCGCGCGTATGCGCGGCCTGGGCCCGCAGAAGTACGTTGCGTTCGGGTGACGAGAGGGCTCGGCGTCCGGTCGGGCTGACTGAATCTCGCGTGGTCGCGTTCATAATTGCCCTGGCCAAGGAGGCTGCGAAGCCGCAGACCTCCGCTACGCGCGGAACCGCTACCGCCCTGCTTCGGATGGCTTTTTCGGAAGGCCGTCTTCAGGGCGTCAGGGCGGGCCTCGTGGCGCGCCCCGTGACTCACCTATGCACGGAATGTGTCCCGAGGGGAAGTGCGTCGAGAAGGAACGTTACGTTCCATTAGTTAAGGCGGCGTTTGTCATCACTGACATTTTTGGTCCTGGCCGACGACGCCCACCCGCGTGACCCTGCCGGTGTCGTTACTGACGTCAAAATACAGGCCACCGTAGTCGTATTTCGTTGAATCATTAAGAGTTTCGACGCAGCGCGGCTTGCCGAGGGAGGCGCGGGCGTAGATCTGCTCGGTTCCCGGGCGGACCCCGGTTTCGGTATGGAACCGGGCATCCTCGACGATGATCCAGTAGACCTCGTCGTGCGCGCCGACCGTGAGGCCCTCGGGGAAAGTGTAAGTGGTCGCATCTGAATTGGGGATGGGCGCGGTCCGCAGCGGGGCGCCCTTCACGGCGAGCAGGGTCGCCAGCGGCATGCCGATCTGGACCTCGCCGACGCGCTTGCCAGAGACAATCAGGTCGTCATCGAGGGTCAGCGGCCCGGTTGCGCAGGCCGGCAGAGCAAGGAAGAGAGCGAGGGCTGGGAGGCGAGCGGCGAGCGTCATGGCGAACCATTCGTTTGGTGCGCCCCGCCAGCGACCTGCCTACATCATTCCAAGCAAAGCGAATTGTCGAGCGCGATCAGCGTTCCCAACGAACAGTTAACGACGTGCCGGTAAGGCTCGGGAAGGATCAGAAGGTCCATAACTGTCGTTGAAGGGGCGACCCAGCGTGCGTGGTCTGATTGCGAAAATCGCAATGCTAGTCGGCGTGCTCGCGCTGACAGCCTCAAGCGCGGTCGCGGACCCGCCGAGCGGACGGGTGACGTCTGTGCGGTTCGGCGGCGAGGGCGGCGCCACCCGTGTCGTCATCGAAACGGATGTCCCGCTTCAATATCATGTGTTTCTCCTGGCCACCGGCGCGAACCGGGTCGTGATCGATCTGCCGCGCGTCCGCTGGTCCATCAACGGTCTCACAACAGAGTCGGGCTCTGGCCCGGGCATGGGCTTGGTGGGGGGGTATCGATACGCCCACAACACCGCATCGACCTCACGACTTGTGCTGGACCTTGCGCAGCCCGCTACTGTTGCGCGGGAATATGTCCTTGCCGGAAAGGGCAAGGACGAGCCCCATCGCATCGTCATCGACCTGGACCCCGCGACGCCACAGGCCTTTGCCGACGCAGCGACAGGGGATATGGGCGGACCGCAGCCGGTCGCGCAGCAGGGTCTCACGAAAGCCCCTGATCGTCATCGATCCCGGTCATGGCGGAAAGGATCCCGGCGCCATGTCGCCCAAAGGGGTGAAGGAGAAGGACATCACGCTGGGGATTGCGGCTCAGCTCCGCGAGGAACTCCTGAAATCACAGCGTTTTGACGTGGTGCTGACACGCTCAACCGACATCTTCATCGAGCTGGAGGATCGGGTCACCAAGGCGCGGAATCTGGGCGCTGACCTGTTCATTGCCCTGCATGCGGACGCCGGGGGCAATCCCACGACGCGCGGCGCCCACCTCCGTCTACACGCTGTCGCCAGACGGCGAAAAACGCATCGATCGCACCAGCCGCCAACATGACTGGATTCTGGACGTTGAGGTCGACTCGTCCCGACCGGACGAGGTGAACCAGATTCTCCGCGATCTGGTGCAGCGTGAGACCAAGAACCAGTCAGCGCGGTTCGCGCAATTGCTGGCTGATGCATTGACGGCTTCGGCGTGGCCGACGCTGGAAAATACCCACAGGCGCAAGAGCCTGTTCGTCCTGCTGAGCCCGGATACGCCGGCCGCCTTGCTGGAGATGGGATTCGTCACCAATGAGGAGGACGTAACGGCCCTGCAGTCGGAAGCGCGGCGCCGGAAGCTGGTGCAGGCCATCGTCCAATCCATCGATCAGTACTTCGATAGCCAGACCATGATGCTGGCGGGACGATAGGCCGCGCGGTCATTCCGGCTGACGGATGTGTCCTCTGCGGATTTCTTCTGGAAATGGGCTGATTTTGACGCTTTCAGGCCCTGTTATGCGGCGACTCCACGCCTTAAAGTCACCGCAAACCTCGGTGATTCCGAATTGCTGTGCGCAGGCGGACAATAGTTCTGCCGCAGGGTCCAAAATGTACTGGCGCCAGCCTGGTGAGAGATGCAGCTGACGATGCCCCGTTGGAACTGGAAAGTTATCCTGCTGTCCGTCGCAGGCGTGTTTGGCGTTGTCGCCATCGCTGGCCTGATCTGGTTCTTCATGGTCACGCAGGACCTGCCTTCCGAAGATCAACTTGCGAACTACGAACCGCCCATCATGAGCCGCGTGCATGCGGGCGACGGTGCGCTGGTCGCCGAGTTCGCGACGCAACACCGCGTGTACGTGCCATCGGAAGATCTGCCTGACCTGCTGGTGCAGGCGTTTATCTCCGCCGAGGACAAGGAGTTCTTCAACCACTCGGGCATCGACCTATGGGGCATGTTCCGCGGAGCGGTGCTCAACCCGCTCACTGGCAAGCGCGCGACGGGCGGCTCGACAATCACGCAGCAGGTCGTGAAGAACATGCTCGTGGGCGACGAGCGCTCCATCGAGCGTAAGGTCCGCGAGGCGGTTCTTGCGATGCGGATCGAAGGCCGACTGAGCAAGGACGAGATCCTCGAACTCTACATGAACGAGATTTATCTCGGCGGTCGCTCCTATGGTGTCGGCGCCGCGTCGCTCAACTATTTCGGCAAGTCGCTCAGCGAACTCACGATCGCGGAATGCGCGATGCTCGCCGGCCTGCCGCAAGCGCCGGGTCGCGTGAACCCGTATCTCAATCCGGAAGCCGCCGTCGAGCGCCGCAATTACGTGATCGGCCGCATGCTGGCGAATGGCTACATCTCCAAGGAAGACGCCGATAAGGCGATGGCCGAGAAGCTCGTCGTGGTCGATCGCCTCGACACGGCGGAAAACCAGGCTGCCGGCTATTATGTCGAACAGCTCCGCCGCGAACTTCTTGTCATCGAGATGACGCGGCTCGCCGTCGAGGCGGGCAAGCTGCCGCAAGGCGCGACCGAGGCCGTCTTCAAGGCGCTACCGTCCGGTCAGCAGAAGGCGCTGCGCGAGGAGTTCGAAGGCGAAGCCATGAAAGCCTTCTATGAAGGCGGCCTATCGATCCGGTCGACGCTTGATTCAAATCTCCAGCTGATTGCGCAGACTGCCTTGCGAGCAGGCCTTGAGAGCTATGACCACCGTCATGGATGGCGCGGCCCGATCGCGACGATCAAAGTCGACGATGACTTTGCGACTGCGCTGAAGGATTTCGCCAACGCCAAGGAAAACAGGTCCAAGATCGCGGTTGGGGGAAACGACTGGCAGATCGCAGTGGTCCGCTCGGTCAGCCGCGAAGCGGTGCGGCTGGGCCTTTCCGGTGGCGAGACCGGCTCTTTGTCTGCTGACGATGTGAAGTGGGCGTCTTCGCACAAGCGCGAGGGCGGATCCGGAATCAAGGCCGGCGATATCATCTTTGTCTCGCGTCAACCGACGCCGGACGTGACCTCGCAGTTGATCACCGAGTACGGCGTGCCGAAGAAGGTCGCAGCGAACGCTCCATGGCGGCTGCGCCAGGTGCCGGAACTGCAAGGCGCGCTCGTGGCGATGGACCCGCACACCGGACGCGTGCTTGCGATGGCCGGCGGCTATTCATTCCAGCGCAGCCAGCTCAATCGCGTCATGCAGGCGCGTCGGCAGCCCGGTTCGTCCTTCAAGCCGTTTGTCTACGCAGCGGCTCTGGAAGCGCCTGATCCGGCAACTGGCATCTACAAGTGGACGCCGTCCTATCGTGTGCCTGATACGCCCTACGTGTCGTGCGATCCCACCCAGGACAAGTGCTACAAGCCAACCAACTATTCCGAACAGTTCTATGGCCTGACCACGCTGCGCGTTGGCGTCGAGAAATCGCGCAACGCGATGACCGTGCGTCTCGCCAGCGAGATCGGTTTCGACAAGGTGTCGGCGATCGGCGAGCGCATGGGCCTCTACGACAAGCTGCCGGCCTATGAAGCCATGGCGCTCGGAGCCGGCGAAACAACGCCGATGCGCATGGCTGTCGCCTATGCCGAGCTCGTGAATGGCGGCAAGCAGGTTCGTCCGGTCATGTTCGACCGGATCCAGAACCGCTACGGCGAAACCGTTTACAAGACGGATGCGCGGGAATGCCCCGGGTGCTCGGCCGAGTGGTCGAAGAGTCTGCAGCCACCGCATCTTGCCGACGAGCGCAAGCAGGTCATGGACCCTGTCACCGCTTATCAGATCGTGTCGATCCTTGAGGGGGTCGTGCAGCGCGGCACCGCGACGACGGTTCGGTCGGTCGGCAAATCGGTCGCCGCCAAGACGGGGACCACCAACGACCAGTTCGACGCATGGACCGTTGGCTTCAGCCCCAACCTCGTGGCCGCCGTGTGGGTCGGATTCGACCTTCCCCGCGACATGGGCACGGGTGAGTCTGGCGGGCGCGTGGCTGCGCCGATCTTCCGGGATTTCATGCTCGCGGCCCTGAAGGACAAGCCGGACGTCAGCTTCCGCGTTCCGGACGGCGTCGAGCTCGCCGAGGTCGATGCCGACACCGGATGTCTGCCGGATGCAGGCACGCGTCTTGTCATCCTCGAAGCGTTCCGTCCGGGAACTGTGCCGATGGAAGCCTGCGAAGCGCCGATCGGCGCGGACGGTTACCGCGTGGACTTCAGCAGCATCGCCGCCGGCGACGAGGTCTCCTCCTCGACGCGCACGGGCGGTTCCGGGGCAAACGGTCAGCCGAACCTGCCTGTCGACCCCAATACACCAGTTGATCCGACCGCCCCGCTGACCAGCCTGCCGGCTAATGACGACGACCTGACCTTTGACGACGGCACGTTCTAGCGTTTCGGCTCTTTCATCCGAGCTGAAAGCGCCTTAGGAGCCACCGTTGAATCACGCGAACACGCCGAGACTCTCATGACGCCCGAACTTGAAAGTATGGTCGAAACCATCCGGCAGTCCGTTGGCCTGCTGCGGAGGCGTCTTTGACTGGGGCGTCGCGGAAAAACGTCTCGCCGAACTGAACGCGCTCTCCGAGCGCCCCGACTTCTGGGATGATCCGCAGAAGGCGCAGCCCCTGATGCGGGAGCGCAACCGCATCGAATCCGCCATGAGCGACATCCGCGAGCTGGAGCGCGAAGCGGCGGACGCTGTCGAGCTGTGGGAGATGGCGGAAGCCGAAGGCGACAAGAGCGCGCTGGCGGAAGTCGAGGCTGGCATCCGGTCGGCCGTCGAGAAGGCGAGGGACGCCGAACTGAAGGCGCTGCTCTCCGGCGAGGTCGACGCCAACGACTGTTACATCGAGATCAACGCAGGTGCCGGCGGCACGGAGAGCCAGGACTGGGCCTCGATGCTCCGCCGTATGTATGTCCGCTACGCCAACTCCAAGGGCTACAAGATCGAGGAGATCGACGAGCACGCCGGCGAGACAGCCGGCATCAAGTCGGCCACTATGTTGATCAAGGGCGAATACGCCTACGGCTGGCTCAAGAGCGAAAGCGGCGTGCACCGGCTCGTCCGGATATCGCCTTATGATTCAAATGCGCGCCGCCACACCAGCTTTGCTTCGGTGTGGGTCTATCCGGTGATCGATGACTCCATCGAGGTTGATATCCAGGAGAAGGACGTCCGTACCGACACCTACCGCGCCTCGGGCGCCGGCGGTCAGCACATCAACAAGACGGACTCGGCCGTGCGCCTCACGCACATGCCAACCGGCATCGTCGTGGCGGTGCAGGCGGAACGCTCGCAGCACAAGAACCGCGCCAAGGCGTGGGACATGCTGCGCGCCCGGCTCTATGAGATGGAACTGAAGAAGCGCGAAGCGGTAGCCCAGGCCGAAGCCGACTCAAAGACGGAGATCGGCTGGGGGCGGCAGATCCGTTCCTATGTCCTGCAGCCATACCAGATGGTCAAAGACCTCCGTACAGGCGTGGAAACGTCTGACACGGGCGGCGTGCTGGATGGCGACATCGACCAGTTCCTGCAGGCGTCGCTGAGCCACAAGCTTGGGCCCGAAACCGTCGTGGAGGACCTCGACTAGGTCGCCCGGCGAGTAGGGGTCCACTGTGCCCCGAAATTGCCCTGATTGAGACATTGCCGACCCATAATTTATCGTTTATCGATAATCGAAGGTCAGGCGGGCAGAGAATCCGCCAAAACGCGGATAACGCCATGCAAAACTATTATACATTTAGTTTGGCCGCAATGCTTATGGCATCAGCGGCCGCGCCAGCCCTTGCACAGGAGGCAGCCGACGCGGTTCCTGTCGCAGGGAATGCGGCCGCCACCCAGCAAGGCGTCATCAGCTTCACGCCTGCGGACTTTGCATCCTCGCGGCCGAACACGGCGCTCGACATG
The DNA here is from genome assembly GCA_041398245.1 of Hyphomonadaceae bacterium. Classification (GTDB taxonomy): domain Bacteria; phylum Pseudomonadota; class Alphaproteobacteria; order Caulobacterales; family Hyphomonadaceae; genus UBA7672. The sequence continues at coordinate 100,555 of JAWKVC010000001.1, read as the reverse complement.
ATCAGTCGGCTGCCCGGCTTCAGCTTTGATGGCGGCAGCAACATTCGCGGCTTTGCCGGAGCCGCCGGCAACGTCCTGATCGATGGACAGCGCCCGACCAGCAAGACCGATGGCCTAGGCGACACGCTTGCCCGAATTCCCATCGATCAGGTCGAGCGCATCGATCTCATCCGTGGCGGCGCCCCCGGCATCGACATGCAGGGGCAGACAGTCGTGGCGAACGTTATCCGCAAGAAGGCGGACACGTTTCAGCAGGTGTTCTCCGTAAGAAGCTTCATTTTCTCCGACACCGGCAAGACGATTCCGGGCTGGAACTATCAGGCCACGCGGCGCGCGGGCGATCACCAGTTCGACCTGTCCGCGGGGCGCGGCATTTCGATGGATGACTCTGTCGGTACGGGTTGGCGCACGACACAGGATCCGCAGGGAAATCTCCTGCTGTTCGAGGATGCGCGGACAGAGGGCGATGGCGCCGTTCACTCCCTGCGGGGTAGCTACAAGGGCCCGCAATTCGGCGGCACGCTCAGCCTCAACGGCCTGATCAGCACAGACGAGTTCAAAAACGAATCCTACTTCACGACACCGTCGACCAGCGAGGCCTTTGTAAGTCGTTCAGCCAACGATCGCGGCGAGATTGGCGTGAACTTCACGACGGACCTCACGCCGGAACTGGAGTGGGAAACACTGGGGCTCTTCAAGCTCGCATTCGGTGGGCTCGATGCGACGGGAGTCACGCCGGGCGGCTCCCAGCTATTCGAGATCGACGCCGAGGCAGGCGAACGCATCGGGCGCAGCGTGCTCCGCTACACATACTCTCCGGAGCTATCGTTCGAAGGCGGCGGCGAAGTCGCTTACAACTACCGGAAGCAAGAGGTCGCACTGACGGTGAACGGCACGCCGATCGCGCTTCCGGCCTCGGATGTGAAGGTCGAGGAGCTCCGTGGTGAGGTGTTCGCCCAGGGAACGTGGAGGGTTGCACCGCAATGGACACTGGAAGGTGGCGTCCGTGTCGAGCGTTCAACCATCACGCAAACGGGCGACACCGACCGGGAACGTTCCTTCACCTATCCGAAGCCCCGCATGGTCGCGACATGGTCGCCGACGGAAGACGACCAGTTGAGGGTGCGTGTCGAGCGTGAACTCGGCCAGCTGAACTTCCAGGACTTTGCCTCGGAGGTGAACCTAAACTCGGGCCAGCAGAGCACTGGCAACTCGGAACTCGAGCCCAGCAAGACCTGGGTCTACGAGGCCGCCTACGAGAAGCGTTTCTGGGATGGCGCGGCCGCCGTGCTCACCTACCGCCACGAAGACATTTCGGATGTGGTGGACCTGTTCCCGCGCGACGTGATGGTCGACACCGATAATGACGGCATCCCGGACACCCAGCAACTGCTGGTCGGTCCCGGCAATATCGGTGACGGCGTCAACGACATCCTGATCTTCAACTTGACCTTGCCGCTGAATAACCTCGGCCTGAACGGCGCAGAGCTGAAACTGGAGACTGAATGGCAGGAAAGTGAAGTCACCGATCCGCTGACCGGACAGAAGCGGCGCATTTCAGGTCAGCGTCCGGAAGACATCGGCGTTCGTTTTCGCCAGGATATGCCTGAATACAACCTGACGTTCGGCTTCGGCTGGTTTCAGGGATGGCGCGAGAGCTACTACCAGATCGACACGGTCGAGAATCTGAGACTACGCGACTTCTACAGCTCCTTCGTCGAGTGGAAGCCTGATCCCGGGTTCACGCTCAGGGCGGAGTTGAACAATTTCGATCCCTACAGCTTCAATATCCAGCGCCAAATCTATAGCGGCCGTCGGGATCAGAATCCGCTCGATACGATCGAGACGGAGCGCCGCAACTCCCAGATCATGGGAATGCTCAGCGCGCGTTGGACATTCAACTAGCGTGACCATTGATGCGACTGGCGCTGGTTCAGCCCGGCTCCAGTCGCATCAACACGCTGTCGGCGCCTTCATCCGTGATCACATAGAGAAGTCCATCCGGACTCTGTTCGACGTCCCGAATTCGCTGGTGTAGATCGAACAGAAGCATCTCGCTGCGGATAACCTCCCAGTTGTCGTTAAACACAATCCGCTCGAGGTGGCCCGTGCGAGGTGAATTGCTCATACGCATTGAACCTACAAACAGGTTCTTCTGCCATGCTGGGAACTTGTCGCCGGTGTAGAACACTATTCCTCCCGGCGCGATTGAAGGTACGTAGGAGATGTGCGGACGGGTCATTCCCTCGCGGTAGGGACGGTCAGTCACCTTCTCGCCAGCGTAGTAGCGCCCATCGCTCACAACCGGCCACCCATAGTTCTGGCCGGCGCGAAGGATGTTCACTTCATCACCACCCTGAGGTCCATGCTCGGACACCCAGAATTCATTGGTCCAGGGATTCAGCGCGAGTCCAAGATTAACGCGGTGTCCAAGTGTGAATATCTCAGGATTGTAGCCTGCCTTGCCGACGAATGGATTGTCCGCTGGCAGGGATCCATCGTCATTCAAGCGTAAGGTCTTGCCAGCGAAGTCATCTGGCTTTTGCGCCCGGCCGATAGATTCGTCCGTTCCGACACCGGGGCACCCAATCGTGAAGTAGAGTTTTCCATCGGGGCCGAACGCCATCTTCATGTAAAGCGCATCGACATCATCGCCGACGAAAATATCACGCCCATCCACGATGGCGCTACCATTCCAGCGCCCTCGAAAGATGGCATTGTTGCCGTACTCACCCCGAGCCGGCTTGTGATAGGCAAGATAGATCAGGCCGTTCGCTCCGAAGTCCGGATGCAGCTTCACATCCATAAAGCCCGTGGCGGTTCCGAGGACTGCAACTTTGGGGACCCCCGCGATGGGCTGAGGATCGAGTTCACCATTCCGGATGATGCGAAGGTCGCCGGCGCGCTCGGCAATCAGAATGTCGCCGGAGGGCAGAAACTCAATTGCGCGTGGCGACGTCAATCCGCGGGCCACGACTGACACGCGAAGATCCCGCTGTTCCCAGCTTTCAAATTTGTAGGGGCCTTCCCCAAGCTTGGGCGCGGCCCACGCCGGCGGGCGCGGTCCATCGACGCTGTCCCGTTCAGCACGGATGCGACGTGCTGGATACGGAATGCCGTCGATATAGGCGCTGCGATTGCGGCCGGTTGGGTCCGTGCCCGGATCGGCATCGGCGAAGGCGGGCCTCGCTGTGGAGGCGGAGGAAAGGTAGGCGATTACGTCGCTACGCTGCTGCTCCGTCAACATGCCCGCCTGCAGCTTCATCAGACCTGTCGGCGACAGTGCGACTGAAATCCGCGCAGCGCCTAGCGTGTGCAACTCGTCGCGGACGGGCGCGGTCTCATCGCCGCCGTTGTGACACACTGCACAGTAGCGGTCGTAGACATCCTGTCCGGCTGCCGTCTGGATTTCGACGGCTTCGTCTCTCGCGGGCTCCGTCGACAGACAGCCGCCGAGCGCGAGTGCGAGCGCCAGGCTCGGAAGGATACTGGTTTTCATGTGTCACCCCACGGTCGAGCCAAGCTCAACGACATCCAAGCGGGAAAGCCGACTCTAGTCACGCTGCGCCGCGAAAAGCGCCCCGCTGGACCCCGCGCGGCCGGCATTTTTCCAGGTAAGATGGCATCGGTCGGGGGTAGCCGTTGGCGACATTGGGGGGAACTGAGAATATCTAATACAATCAAACTGGTATGGCTGTGGATCAAACGTCTTATTCGTTTGTCTTGCAGCGCACAAATGGGCTAGAAGAATGCCTCGAATCCCGGCGGCGCGGCCGCCCATCTTCCGGACGATTTCTGCTTGACCGACACGCCTGATCAGACTGCCCCGGACGGGGGTTCCGGCGCGGGCGATATCGCGCCCATTTCCATCACCGCCGAACTCAAGAAGTCGTACCTCGACTATGCGATGAGCGTCATCGTCAGCCGCGCGCTGCCGGATGTTCGCGACGGCCTCAAGCCCGTTCACCGCCGCATCCTGTTTGCCGCGTATGAGGGCGGATACACGCACGACAAGCCGTTCAGGAAGTCAGCCAACATTGTCGGCGACGTGATCGGCCGCTGGCACCCGCACGGCGACCAGTCGATCTATGACGCCCTTGTTCGTATGGCGCAGCCATTCGCGATGAGCGTGCCGCTGATCGACGGGCAGGGCAATTTCGGCTCCATTGACGGCGATCCGCCGGCGGCCATGCGCTACACTGAAAGCCGCATGTCGCGCGTGACCGCGAACCTGCTCGATGACATCGACAAGGACACGGTCAACTTCGAAGACAACTATGACGGCTCCCGCCAGGAGCCGACAGTCCTGCCGGCGAAGTTTCCGAACCTGCTGGTCAACGGCGCGGGCGGTATCGCGGTCGGCATGGCGACCAACATTCCGCCGCACAACCTGACCGAGATCATCGACGCTGCAATCGCGCTGATCGACAATCCCGCGCTGGATGACATGGCCCTGCTGGACATCGTGCCCGGTCCGGATTTCCCGACGGGTGGTCTGATCATTGGCCGAGCGGGATCGCGCAATGGCATGATGACGGGGCGTGGCTCGGTCATCATGCGTTCGAAGACAGATATCGAGACCCTGAAGGGCGGCCGGGAAGCGATCATCGTCACCGAGGTTCCCTATCAGGTAAACAAGGCCTCGATGGTCGAGAAGATCGCGGAGCTTGTGCGCGAGAAGAAGATCGAAGGCATCTCCGATCTGCGCGACGAGAGCGATCGCAACGGCATTCGCGTCGTGATCGAAATCAAGCGCGACGCCTCTGCGGATATCGTCCTGAACAACCTGTTCCGGCTCACGCCGATGCAGACGTCGTTTGGCGTAAACATGCTGGCGCTGAATGGCGGCCGGCCGGAACTGATGTCGCTGCGCGGCATGCTGCAGGCGTTCATTCGCTTCCGCGAAGAAGTTGTCGCGCGCCGGACGAAGTTCGAACTCAACAAGGCGCGTGATCGTGCGCACGTGTTGATCGGTCTCGCACTGGCCGTCGCCAACATCGACGAGATCATCCGGATCATCCGCTATTCGGCGGACCCGGAAGCGGCGCGCGTTGCGTTGCTCGAAAAGCCCTGGCCCGCGATGGACATGGCGCCGCTGATCGGACTGATCGCGGATCGCCGTACGGTGTTCAACGATGCGGGGGAGATCAGGCTGTCTGACGAACAGGCGCGCGCTATTCTCGCGCTGCAGCTGTCGCGCCTGACCAACCTTGGCCGGGATGAGATCGGCAAGGAAGCGTCGGGGCTGGCGGAGAAGATCAAGGACCTGCTGGCGATCCTGGCGTCGCGTGCGCGTGTGCTGGAGATCATCAAGAACGAACTGACGGACGTTCGTGACAGGTTTGGCGGCCCGCGCCGCTCCGAGTTTATTGAGGCCGATCTCGATCTTGAGGACGAAGCCTTCATCGAGAAGGAAGACATGGTCGTCATGGTCACCCATGGCGGCTATGTGAAGCGCACCGCCCTGTCAGCCTACCGGACCCAGAACAGGGGCGGAAAAGGACGCGGCGGGATGGAAACGAAGGAGGATGACTTTGTTGTCCGTCTTTTTGCCGCCGACACGCACACAGAGATCCTGTTCTTCTCTTCAACGGGCATGGCCTACAAGCAGAAGGTCTGGCGCCTGCCGCTGGGAGCGCCCAATGCGCGTGGCAAGGCGCTGATCAACATCCTGCCGCTCAAGCAGGGCGAGCGGATCACCTCCGTGATGCCGCTGCCGCAGGACGAGGAAGAGCGGGCCAAGCTGAATATCCTGTTCGCCACCAAGTCAGGCGGCATTCGGCGCAACTTGCTGACCGATTTCCTGTCCGTGAACCGCGCCGGCAAGATCGCCATGAAGCTGGAAGATGATGGGGACGCCATCGTCGATGTTCAGATCTGCGCGCCGGCTGATGACGTCCTTCTGACGACAGCGCTGGGTCAGTGCATCCGCTTCTCGGTCGAGGACGTTCGCGTGTTCTCTGGCCGGACGTCCACAGGCGTCCGCGGCATCAAGCTGGGCGCGGGCGATTCACTGATCGCCATGAGTGTGCTCGGCCAGATCGAGGTCTCGCCAGCCGAGGCGCGGGCCTATCTCCGGCGGGCCAATGCGGCGCGTAGGACCGAAGGTGAGGAAGGCGCTGAGGAAGCTGAGGACGATGTTGTCTCCGATGCTGATGAGTCAGCTGCGGCGACAGATGGCGACGCCAACGGCGAAGTTGAGCTCACCGAGGAACGCTTCGCGCAATTGCAGGCGGCGGAACAATTCATCCTTACGCTGACCGAAGAAGGCATGGGCAAACGCGCATCCGCCTTCGACTACCGCCGGACGGGACGCGGCGGCAAAGGCCTCATCGCGCATCGCCTGCCGAAGGGTGGACGACTCGTCGCATCCTTCCCGGTGGGCGAGCAGGACGAAATCATGGTGGTGACAGATGCGGGGCAATTGATACGTTGCGCCGTGGATCAGATCCGCATCGCGGGTCGGGCGACGCAAGGTGTTCGCGTGCTGAGGGTGGCGGCAGGCGAGCGGGTCGTCTCCGTGGAAAGGCTGGAGGACCAGAACGGTGACGAGGCGGCCGGAAAGACGGGCGGCGGGTGAACCGCGTCCGGTGCGGGGCGCGGCTGCTGGTCGGCGCCGGCGGTCAGCCGCAGCCTGAAGCGCATCGGCCTTTATCCGGGGACATTTGATCCGATCACCAACGGCCATCTCGACATCATCGGGCGCGCCGTGAAGCTGGTCGACAAGCTGATCATCGGTGTTGCGATCAACGAGGGGAAGGGGCCGCTGTTCACCCTCGAGGAACGCACCGACATGGTGCTGCATGAAGCGCGCAAGCTGGCGCGGGGGGTCGAGATCGAGGCGCGCCCGTTCGACAACCTGCTGATGCATTTTGCCGAAGAGTGCGGCGCCCAGATGATCATCCGTGGACTCCGGGCCGTGTCGGACTTCGAATACGAATTCCAGATGGTCGCCATGAACCAGCAGATGAATGACGAGATCGAAACCGTTTTCCTGATGGCCGATCCGCATCACCAGGCTGTGTCGTCGCGACTGGTAAAAGAGATTGCACGGCTCGGCGGAAGCGCTGATCTTTTCGTTCCCGCAGCGGTCCATGAGCGGTTGCTGGCCAAGTACGGGATGAAGAAGGGCAAGTAGATGTTGCGACGCTTTGTTATGGCGGCGGCAGGGGCGGCCCTGCTGGCCGGCGCGGCCGCTGCCTGGGCCGGCCCAGCTGACGATCCCGCCAACTGGCGCAAGGTCGACCCGGAAAACCTTCTTCAGTTCACCGTCAACAACCAGGAAATCCTGATCGAGCTGCGGCCCGACATCGCGCCCAATCACGTCGCGCAGATCAAGAAGATCGTGCGCGACGGCAACTACGACAAGCTGCCCTTCCATCGCGTTCTGGACAACTTCATGGCGCAGGGCGGCGATGTTTATTCTGTCTATCAGATCTACCCGCGCTATCCGAACATACAGGCCGAGTTTACCTGGATGCGTAATCCGGCGGAACAGAAGGTGCAGTGGTTCGGAACCACGGCGCAGGGCGACAAGCTGGGCTACCTCGATGGTTTCATCGTGGAAGGCCAGCCGGACGAGGTCGCGATGATTTCAGATCCGCCGCTGGCGCGCACCTGGGTGATTCATTGTGCGGGCGTGACGTCGATGGCGCGCGCGCAGGCCGTCGACAGCGCCGGCACCGAGTTCTTCCTCATGCGTCAGGATCGCGTGGGGCCGGGGACGCCGCTGGACAAGAAGTACACCCCATGGGGCCGCGCCCTGACGGGGCTCGACGTGATCCGTGGCATCAAGGCCGGACCGGAAGACCGCGATGGACGCTTTGAAAGCCCGAGTCAGGCTGACAAGCTGACCAAGGCGGTCGTCGTGGCCGATCTCAAGGCGCACCGCCAACCGACCGTGTACGTCAAACGCACGGATGGACCTGAATTCGCTTCGGTGCTTGCAGGCATCAACGTGGCCGATCCGGCCGCGGCCTGCGCACTGCCTCCTGTAGACGTCATCGTGGAAAGGCCGAGCCCATGAGCAACGACCAAGAAAACACCCTGATCCTCACGCTCGACACCGGAACGGTGACGATCCAGCTGCTGCCGGAGAAGGCGCCGGGCCACGTCGCCCGCATCAAGGAACTGGCGCGCGAAGGCTTCTATGATGGCGTCGTGTTCCATCGCGTGATCGACGGCTTCATGGCCCAGGGCGGCGACCCGACGGGCTCGGGCATGGGTGGCTCGAAGAAGCCGAACCTCAAGGCTGAATTCAACGATGTCAGCCACCAGCGCGGCGTCTGCTCGATGGCGCGGTCGAATGATCCGAACTCCGCCAACAGCCAATTCTTCATCTGCTTCGACGACGCCAGCTTCCTCGACCGGAAATATACGGTCTGGGGCAAGGTCACGAGCGGCATGGAAGCCGTGGACGCACTACCCAAGGGCGAGCCGCCGCGCAGCCCCGGCAAGATCGTTTCGGCCAAGGTTGCCGCCGACGCCTGAAGACTGCGGCAGTCCTGAACTGGCTCGGCGCGCGTTTGTGGGCTAACGCGGTGCTGGTTGCCACGCCGCGACAGGATGCCGATGTCCCAGAGCCCCATTCCTGAACCCGTTGCGCCCCGCACGCGAAGCGGGCCGCTGACGGCGCTGCGCAACTGGTTCTTCGCCGGGCTGGTGGTTGCGGCGCCGATCGGGATCACATTCTGGCTGGTCTGGAGTTTTGTCGTCTTCGTCGACAGGGCGATCACGCCGCTGCTTCCCGAAGCATGGGACCCGGAGAACTGGCTGGGCTTCCCGCTTCCGGGGCTGGGCATCATCATCGCTGTCGTCGGCCTGACGCTGCTTGGCGCGATTGTCGCCAACCTGTTCGGGCGCACGATGGTGCGGATTGGCGAGCTGATCCTCGCGCGTGTGCCGCTGGTGCGGTCGATCTATTCCGTCGTGAAGCAGGTCGTTGAGACGCTGGCCTCGAATGACGCGTCCTCGTTCAAGGAGGCCGTGCTGGTCGAGTATCCCGGCAAGGGGCTTTGGGTCATTGGCTTCGTCACAAGCCGCAATCCCGACCCCGAGATCGCCAGCGACCTTCCCGACGTTGTGGGCGTGCTGGTGCCGAGTTCGCCGAACCCCGCAATGGGGCAGTTGGTGTTCGTGACGCCCGAGCGCATTCGTCCGCTCAACATGAGCGTCGAGAAAGCAGCGAAGCTCGTTATCTCGTTCGGCATTCGCAGCACCGAGCAGGTCGACAAGATGGACAACCGCAAGCTCGACGCACGGAACTAGGTTCCGTCATTCTCCGCAACCTGAGACGCGATGCGTGGGGCGAACAAGTCGCGTGCGCGCCGGATGGCTTCCCCGCGTGGCCCCGCCAATGTTGGATCTGCCATGAGGACGGATTTGGCGTCCGTGCGCGCGATCTCGATCAGGTTGGCGTCATGCGCGAGATCGAGCACGCGGAAGGTCGGCAGACCCGATTGGCGCAGACCCAGCACATCGCCGGGACCGCGCAGGCGGAAGTCCGCTTCCGCGATTTCGAATCCATCTGTGGTCTTGCGAAGCGTGTCGAGGCGTTCCTTGCCGCCCTCGGTGAGCGGCGCCTGATAAAGCAGAACGCAGCTTGAGGCCTTCTCGCCGCGCCCGACGCGGCCGCGCAACTGATGAAGCTGGGCGAGGCCAAAGCGTTCAGCGTGCTCAATCACGATGATGGTGGCTTCGGGAACATCGACGCCGACTTCGATGACCGTGGTCGCGACAAGGACGCCGGCTTCTCCGCTGCGCAACCGCTCAAGGGCTGCGTCGCGATCGGGTCCGGGCATGCGGCCATGAACAAGCTCGACGGGCGCGTTGATGTGATTGGCCAGAACGTCGCGCCGGGCGATCGCCGAGGCGTCGCCGGCGTCTTCGGAATCGACGGCGGGGCAGATCCAGAAGGCGCGTTCGCCGCGCTCGATGGCGCGGGCAACGGCGGAGATGACCTCGTCGATGCGGGAATCCGGTACGGCGGCGGTTACGACTTCCTGTCGGTTCGCCGGCTTCTCGCGGATGACCGAGATGTCGAGATCGCCATGTACGGCGAGCGCCATGGTGCGCGGAATAGGCGTGGCGCTCATCACCAGCATGTGGGGGCTCGCGCCCTTGGACGTAAGGCGCAGGCGGTCGGCGACGCCGAAGCGGTGCTGTTCATCGATGATGACGAGCGCGAGGTCGGGCAGGTCGACGTCCGACTGGTAGAGCGCTTGGGTGCCCGAGATTACCTGAACCTTTCCGGCGCGAATGTCGGCAAGGATGGCTTCGCGGGCGGCGCCCTTATCGCGTCCGGTGAGGGCGGCGACGCCGATGCCGGCAGGCGCGAGGAAGCGCGCCATCGCGTCAGCCTGCTGGCGGGCGAGAACTTCGGTGGGCGACATCAACGCCGTGACGCCTCCGGCGGCGGCGGCCTGGGCAGCTGCGAGTGCGGCCACGAGCGTCTTGCCCGAGCCGACATCGCCCTGGATCATCCGGCGCATGGGCGCGGGCCGGCCCATATCGATGGCGACATCCTTGTAGGCGTCCATCTGGCCGCGCGTGGGCTTGAACGGCAGAGCCTCCACGATGGTCTTTTCGACGCCGACAGCGCGGGGGATTGGCCAGGCGTGGCGGCGTTCGCGAGCAAGGCGGGCCTGACCCATGGCGAGTTCGCGGGCGAGGGCTTCGTCATAGGCGAGACGCTGGCGGGCCACTTCGAACCCGTCGGGGTCGTAGACCTTGGGCTGGTGGAGGCGCAGCAGGGCCTGCCTGAAGGCGGGCCAGCGGTTCTTGGCAATGAGATGGGGATCGATCCATTCATCGAGATCGGGAATGCCCTCGATGGCGGCGCCGACGAACTTGCGGATCTGCTTGGGCGTGAGGCTGGCCGTCATGGGATAGACGGGTTCGACCTCGGGGAGTTCGTCGTCCTTGTCGGGACTGACGACGTGGTCGGGATGAACGATCTGACGGCCGCCCTGATAATCACCGACCTTGCCTGAGGCGATGATGGTCTCGCCGACCTTGAAGGTGCGCTCCAGCCATTGGCGGTTGGCGTGGAAGTAGGCGAGCGTGATGAAGCCCGTTTCGTCGCGCAGGCGGACGCGGGCGGGGAGCCGGGCGCGGGCATGCTCCAGCTTGTCGACAACGCCGGTGACGGTGGCGATCTCACCGACCTCCACCTGATCGATGGAGGCCCGGTTGCGGCGATCGATCCAGCTGGTGGGGAGATGAAAGAGAAGGTCGAGCCAGGTCTCGCCACCGATCAGGCGGGCGAGATGCGGCCGCACTTTCGGCCCGACGCCGGGAAGGCTCGAGAGGTCATTGAAGAAGGGGTAGAGGACCGGGTCGCGCATCTGCCCGGCATGATAGCGAGTCTGTGTGACGCGCGACAGGCAAAGCCGCAGGCGCGGGCTCGCGATCCCTGCGGCGGCTGGCCGGGGTCGGGTGTGGGATAGGGTGCGCTAACCGCTAGGCGGGCGCTGATGTGTCCCGCGTGGGGTGCCGGCTTGAAGCTTCAAGCCAGGACAAGCCTCTCACTCCGCCTTGGGTCCCGCCACCCAATCGCAGGGCGATTGGGCTCTTTCCTGAAGACGGGATCGCATTTCGATCCCGAGGCGTCGGGACGAGCGGGTGAGTGGCGCGAACGTGGCCGGGCACGGCCGCGTGGTTCGGCAGGCTCACCATGAGGCCTGTCGAGGAAGGGTTGATGTCCTCTGATTGAATGCTGCGCGCGGCGAGGGGCAGAGGGGCGGGCAAGGACGCCGTGTCACACACACGGGTCTTCGGCCGCCGGATCATCCCGAGCCTGGCTGCAGCATGAAGCACCAGCTCAACGACGAGACGCAGCATCGCATTCAGCCAGGGCTGAAGCGGCGATGGGGGCACCATTCCGTTTGCGTCTGTTCGCGCCGGTGTCATGGGCAGGATTATGGGCGAGGAAACTGCCCGGCCGGATCGGGCGGCGCCTCATCCCACAAGCCGGAAACCCAGGTATTTGAAATCGCGGGCGATACTTTCGGGCTTTCCTACGAAAGCGGGAAGGCGATTTCCGCAAGGCGGCGGCGCCAACAGGCTTGAAGCTGCAAGCCGGGACAAGTTTCTACGTCAGCCCTGGGTCCTGACGTTCGTCAGGACAAGCGGGGTTGGAGGCGTGCCTCCACTCAAACCAACCCTGCCCTAGGCGTTCAGGCGTTTGACGAACCATTCGGTGAGGCGGCTCCAGACGTGGCGGTCGGCCTCGTCTTCGATGCCGTGCTCGAGGTTTGGGTTGTCGTTGACCTCAATGATCATCGGGCCGTCGGGGCCGGACTTGAGGTCGACGCCATAGAAGCCGTCGCCGATGAGATTGGCGGCGCGCACGGCGACGTCGACGACATCCGCCGGGGCCTCGGCCACCGGGATGGTCCTGTGGTCGCCCTCGACCGATGCGCCGCCTTCCTGATGCTTGATGATCTGCCAATGGCCGCGCGCCATCATGTACTGGCAGACGAAGAGCGGACGGCGGTCGAGCACGCCGACGCGCCAGTCGAATTCGGTCGGGACGAACTTCTGGGCGATGCAGAGGTCGGAATCCTGCAGGAAGGCGGCGACGATCTCGCGCAGTTCCTGCATCGAGGACGCCTTGCGGATGCCGCGCGAGAACGAGCCATCGGGGATTTTGAGAACGACAGGGAAGTTCAGCTTGTCGGCGACTTCCTCAAGATCGGTCTTGTCCTGGATGATCATGGTTTCGGGGGCCGGAAGGCCGGCGCCGATCAGCCGTTCCCACAGATAGACCTTGTTGGTGCAACGGATCATCGAGACCGGATCGTCGATCACCGGCATGCCCTCGGCCACGGCCTTCCGGGCGAAACGGTAGGTGTGGTTGGTGATCGACGTCGTTTCGCGGATCATCAGGGCGTCGAACTGCGCGAGGCGGTTGTAGTCCTTCCTGGTGATCGGCTCGATCTCGACGCCTTCCTTCTCGGCCTGACGGGCCCAGTATTGCAGGGTCTCGACGCTGGAGGGGGCGAGTTTCTCGTTGGGGTCGTGTAGGACGGCGATCGACCATTTCGGGATGACGCGCGCCTTCGGGCTCTTCCAGGCGCGTTCGGTATAAGCCGTGAGGGCGCGCACGAAGAGCTCCATCTCCTCGTCCTCCAGCCGGGTGAAGGGCATAAGGCGGATGCGCTTGATCTTGAACTTGCCCGGCGCGCCATTGGCCGTGGTTGTGACGACAACAACCGGGGCGCGATACCAGTCGAAGAGCTGGCGGCCGACTTTACGGAAGCGATCATCCTCGACTTCGCCGAAACAGACGACCAGACGCTCCGGCGCCGGGCCGCGGGCCGGGTCCTTGGCGACGGCCTTGTCCAGCAATTCTTCGAGGATGGAGGCGGTATCATCCGGAATGTCGCGGTCGTAGAGGTCAAGCAGGGTTTCGACCGTGGGCAGGACGCGGTGGCCGCGCGCTTCGGCCAGCAGCGAAGCGTAATAGCCGTCGGTCTGGTAGTTGTAGCTGCGGGCGAGGTTGATGATCTTGGGGCGCGAGCCGGACATGAGCTTCGCCTGAAGCACATAGTCGCGCGTGGTCATCATCCGGAACGGCGCGCCAAGGGCGGCAAGGTCCCGCAGGTCATCCGCGATCAGGATCCAATCATACGTCAAGGTATTTCAGCATCCTGATTGCGCCCCAGCCGTCGGCATAGAAGCCGGGCTCGACCTCGAAGCACTTGTAGCCATAGCCGTGATAGCGCTTCAGCAGGGGGTAGTTGGTTTCCTTGATCTCGAGGTTGAGGCGCGGGATGGCGTTCTCGCGGCAGTAACGTTCGATATGGCGGAACAGTTGCTCGCCAAGCCCCTTGCCCTGATGGGCGGGAGAGACGGCGAGGCTGTCGAAGGAGGCGGCGCCTTCTTCCAGCAGCAGATAAGCATAACCCGCAACCTCGCCATCCTCGATGGCGCAGAACAGCGCGGCGTGTTCATCGTCCAGCACGTCGGCGAAGTCGTCGCGCGACATCATCTTGTCGGCGTAGCCGGTGGAGAAGCAGGCTTCCTCGATGGCGGCAAGCGGATCGACATCGCCGGGCTGCATGTCACGGATGACGGCCATCAGGAGCGGGCCTGCGGCGGGGTCGAGGGCGTGGTCTGGCGGGCGGCGGGGCGCACGGTCGGATCGGCCTGTCATTTCGGCGGCGGACAGTGTTTGGGGAGCGCCGCAGAGAGAGGGCATTAATACCAATCGGATGAGTCTGTCGATAGAGCGGCGCTGAACCGTGACGCGGGAGGACATGATGGCGAACAGGCAGGGCCTGGTGTTCCTGGCGCTGGGCGCGATATCGGGTTTCGGCATGGCGCTAGCGGCGTGGCTGTTCATCGCGCCGGATGTCGGGCCGCCGCCGGCCATCCCGTTCCAGGACAAGATCTTCCATGCGGTTGCGTTCGCCTGCCTGACCGGTCCGGGCGTGCTTGTGCTGCCGGGCCGGTATCTGTGGTTCTGGCTGGCGCACATGGCGGTGCTGGGCGGCGGGATCGAGTGGGTGCAGGCGCGGATGGGCGCGGGACGTTCGGGCGATCCTGTGGATTTCATTGCCGATTGTGTCGGGATCGCCGCCGCGTATGGGGTCGGCCGCCTGATCCGATCGCGGTTCGAGGCGGCCGCCTGAGGCGATTGCCGCCGGTGGCCGACTGCAGCTAGATGAGCGGCGTCGGATCGGCTGGGGGCATCCCATGATCATCTTCGTGCACGGCGTTCCGGATACGCCCGCGTTGTGGAAGCCGCTGATTTCGGAACTTGGCCTCAAGCCGGAAGAATGGCGGGCGCCAGCGCTTCCGGGCTTCGGCGTTCCGGTTCCCAAGGGCTTCACCTGCACCAAGGACGCCTACACCGACTGGCTGATCGGCGAGATCGGGAAGGCGGACGGTCCGGTGCGGCTGGTCGGGCATGACTGGGGGGCGCTGCTCGTGTTGCGGGCGGCCTGCCTGCGGCCGGACAAGGTGGACAGCTGGTGCGTAACCAACGCCGTGATCGATCCGGAGTATCGCGGGCATCGCACGGCGCGCATGTGGGCGACGCCGGTGCTGGGCGAAATGGCGATGGTCGCCATCCGCAACGAGGACCGGCTCCTGAAGGGACTGGTCGAGGGCGGCATGCCGGAGAAGCTCGCCCGGGACGAGGTTCCGCACATCGACAAGACGATGCGCCAGTCGATCCTGAAGCTCTATCGCTCAGCGGAGGGCCTGCGGTTTCAGGGGGCGTGGGTGGATGACCTCGCGAAACTGCCGAAGCGGGGGCAGCTTTTCTGGGGCGAGACCGACGCGTTCGTGCAGCTGGAGGTTGGGGAGCGTTTCGCCAGGCGGTGGGGCGTTCCGATCCATATCGAACGCGGCGCGGGACACTGGGCGTGCCATGAGCGGGCGGCCCAGATGGCGGACGTGTTGAAGACGTTTTGGAGCCGATAGGCTGCCCGCTCGCTATCGCCCCAGCAGCTGGGCGGCGCGTTCGGCGAAGTAGGTGATGACGCCGGAGGCGCCGGCGCGTTTGAACGCGGACAGGGTTTCGACGATGGCCTTGTCCTCGTCGAGCCAGCCTGCGGCGGCGGCGGCCTTGATCTGCGCGTATTCGCCGGAGATCTGGAACACCAGCGTGGGCACGCCGAATTCCGATGAGACGCGCTGGACGATATCCAGATAGGGCAGGCCCGGCTTCACCATGACCATGTCGGCGCCTTCCTGGATGTCCATCGCGACTTCGCGGAGGGCTTCCTCGGTGTTCCCGAAATCCATCTGGTAGGTCTTCTTGTCGCCCTTGAGGACGGACGCCGTGCCGACTGCGTCGCGATAGGGGCCGTAGAAGGCCGAGGCGTATTTGGCGGCGTAGGAGAGGATCATGACATTCTCATAGCCCTCCTCGTCCAGCCGGTCGCGGATGGCGCCGATGCGGCCGTCCATCATGTCGGAGGGGGCGACGATGTCGGCGCCGGCGCGGGCCTGAACCAGCGCCTGTTCGACGAGGACGGAGACGGTCTCGTCGTTGAGGACGTAGCCTTCCTCGTTGAGCAGGCCGTCATGGCCGTGGCTGGTGAAGGGATCGAGCGCGACATCGCAGGCGACGCCAACCTCGGGGGCGGCGGCTTTCATGGCCTGGATCACGGTCGGGACGAGGCCCTCGGGATTCATCGCTTCGTCGCCGCCATCATTCTTCCGGGACGGATCGATGTGGGGGAAGACGGCGATGGCGGGGATGCCCAGCTCGCGGGCGCGGACGGCGGCCTTTGCGGCTTCATCGACGTTGAGACGGTCGACGCCCGGCATGGTCTTCACCGGGACACGGGGTTCCTTGCCGTCATGGACGATCATTCCCCAGACGATGTCGTCCGGACCTGGCTTTGTCTCGCGGACGAGGCGGCGGGACCAGTCGAACTGGCGCACCCGGCGCATGCGGGCGGCGGGATAGGCGCCGGTGACGATGGACTTCGACATGGGACATTCCTCTGCCGGAACAGGTAGCCCGCGGAGGCGGGAATGTCACCTTGGACGGGGTCTAGCGGACGACAATGCGGGCCGGCCCCGCGACAAGGCGGCCGATAATGGCTGCGCCGGGAAAACCCGCGTCGTGGGCCCGTGCGAGGACCGTATCGGCGGCCGCCGGATCGACAGCGATCAGCAGGCCGCCGCTGGTCTGCGGGTCAGTAAGGATGTCACGGCGCCAGGGCTCCAGACCGTCCGGCAGCACGACCGCATCGCCATAGCTGTCCCAGTTGCGGGTCGAAGCGCCGGTGCGGACGCCTTCGCGGGCGAGGGTCTCGACGCCGGGGAGGAGCCCAGGCGCTGATGTGATCTCGGCCGTGAGGCCGGACCCGCGCGCCATTTCCAGCGCATGACCGTGAAGACCGAAGCCGGTGACGTCCGTAAGCGCATGGACGGCAGGGTTGTCGCCAAGGTCCTTGCCCAGGGTGTTGAGCTTCGTCGTGCTGGCGATCATGGCTTCGTAGCCCGCCGCGTCGAGGCGATCCTGTTTAAGGGCCGCGCTGTAGATGCCGACACCCAGCGGCTTGGTGAGGATGAGAACATCGCCCGCCTTGCCGGTGCGGTTCGCGAGCAGCCGATCCGGATGAACGAGGCCGAGGGCGACGAGGCCATAGATCGGCTCCTGGCTGTCGATCGAATGGCCGCCTGCGATCGGTACGCCGGCGGCTGCACACACCGAGGCGCCGCCTTCGAGGATCTTCCGGATCATGTCGACCGGCATCACGTTGACCGGCATGCCGACAATGGCGAGCGCGAAGATGGGCGTCGCGCCCATGGCGTAGATATCGGACAGGGCGTTGGTCGCGGCGATACGACCGAACGCATGGGGGTCGTCCACCACGGGCATGAAGAAGTCTGTTGTCGCGACCAGCGCCTGCTGGTCGTTGAGCCGCCAGACAGCGGCGTCGTCGGACGTTTCCGTTCCGACAAGCAGGTTCGCAAACGGGCCGCTGGCGGGGATGGTGGCGAGGATGTCGCGCAGCACCGACGGCGCAAGCTTGCAGCCGCAGCCGCCGCCATGGGCGAGCGAGGTGAGGCGGATCTCCTGCGTCATGGTCCGGGTCTCCAGCTTGCGCGGGCCGGGCAGTTTGATAGCAGGGCATGGCCGGGGCGGACAGGGCGTTGCGCCGCGCGCAGGGGAGCCGCTGTCCAAAGGCCATGTCGAACCCAGACATCACGGAAGCCGTCGATCCGGGGTCGCTGGGCGCATACGACATGATCATCGACGTGCGCAGCCCCGGCGAGTTCGCCGAGGATCATATCCCGGGCGCTGTGAACCTGCCCGTGCTGGATGATGAGGAGCGGGCGAAGGTAGGGACGACCTATGTTCAGGAGTCCCGCTTCCTTGCGCGACGGATGGGGGCTGCGCTGGTGGCCAGGAATATCGGCCATCATCTGCAAACGGCGCTGGCGAATGAGGGGCCGAGCTTCAAGCCGCTGATCTATTGCTGGCGCGGCGGGCAGCGGTCGAACTCGATGGCGCTGGTGCTGGCGCAGGTCGGCTGGCGCGTGATGGTGCTGAAGGGCGGCTACAAGACCTATCGCCGCGCCGTGCAGAAGCGGTTGTACGACGAGGAGCTTGGACTTCGATTCGTGCTGCTCGACGGCGGGACGGGGTCCGGCAAGACGCAAATGCTCGGGAGTGTCGCCCGTCGCGGCGTGCAGGTGCTTGATCTCGAGAACCTCGCTCTGCATCGCGGTTCGCTGTTCGGCGCGCTGGCGGGCAAGCCGCAGCCTTCGCAGAAATGGTTCGAGTCCACGCTGATGAAGGCGCTGGCCGGGATGGATCCGTCGCGACCGGTTCTGGTCGAGGCGGAGTCGAGCAAGATCGGCAATCGCACGCTTCCGCCCGCCGTGTGGCGCGCGATGGCGTGCGCACCGCGGATCGAACTGTCAGCGCCGATCGAGCAGCGCGCGGCGTATCTGGTGAACCGCTATCGCGACGTGGTGTTGAATCGCGAGCTGCTGGAGCGCGTGCTGTCGCAGTTGCAGGTCTATCCGGGGCGCAAGCAACTGGCGAACTGGCGCGAGCTGGCGGATGCCGGGCAGTATGAGGAGCTGGTGAAGCAGGTGGTGGAGCGCCACTATGATCCCTCCTACGCGCGCTTCAGTGCGCGCAACAAGCGACCAGTCCTTGAAAGGATCGAGCTCACCGAATTCGGCGAATTCGCCATGGCCAAGGCTGCGCAGCGGATCGCCGAAGTTGTGAAGGCGTGGACCGGCTAGGGCGGCAGGGGCCGCTTCAGCGGCCGCGTTTCACCTTGCGCTGCATGAAGCAGCGGAGACGGACGTCCATGGTCTGCTTCTGGAGCTCGCGGATTTCTTCCTGCCAATCCTGCAGACGCCAGACGGGCACTTCGCGGAAACCGAGCTTGCGGTAGAAGGGGCCGTTCCATGGCACCTTGCGGAAGGTCGAGAGCGACACGCGCCTGAACGAGCGGGCTTCGGCTTCCTGCAGGCAGCGGCGGACGAGGCGCGTGCCGAGACCCTGCTTGCCATGGCGCGGCAGGACCGAGAGCTGTTCGAGATAGAGATCCTCGCCCCGGTCGGAGCAGAGGGCGAAGCCCACGAGTTCCTCGCGGTCGTCGACGGCGACCCAGATGAGGCCGTCGCCGAAGCCGCGGCGCAGCCGGTCTTCCGGGATGGGCTGGGTCGGTTCGCCCAGCGGGCCGAAATCGATCAGGCCGAGGCCGCGAAACAGGGTCGCGGAGGCGAGATCTATGTTCTGAAGCTCCCCAATCTCGTTTCCGCGCGCGGGCCGCACACGATACTGCGGCGCAGTTTCCGAGATGAGAGTCGCCATGGGGAGGCCAGCCTGTCGCGGGTCTTTTGTCGGTAGAACTGGAGTACGCTTGGAACGCACCGTATGAATAGCCTGTGAACCAGATACGGAACAGGCCGCATGACAGCGCTGACCCCTGAACAGATTTTGATTCGACAGACGGCGGCAGACTTCGCCGCCGAAAAACTCAGGCCTTTTGCGGCCGAGTGGGATGAAAACAAACACTTTCCTGTGGACGTGATCCGGGAGGCGGCCGGGCTGGGCTTCGCCGGCCTGTACGTTAACGAAGATGTCGGGGGCTCGGCCCTCTCTCGTTTCGACGCCGTGCTTGTATTTGAGCAACTGTCCCAGGGCTGCATCGCGACGGCCGCGTACATTTCCATCCACAACATGTGCTCGTGGATGATCGACCGGTTCGCCTCCGACGAGATGCGGAAGGAGTGGCTGCCGGCTCTGACCTCCATGGAGTACCTGTCATCATACTGTCTTACCGAGCCGGGCTCGGGATCGGACGCGGCGGGGCTGAAGACCCGGGCGGTCAAGGATGGCGACGACTACATCCTGAACGGCGCGAAGCAGTTCATCTCGGCGGCGGGAACGAGCGACGTCTATGTCGTGATGGCGCGCACAGGGCAGGACGGGCCCAAGGGCGTCTCCGCCTTCATCGTGCGGAAGAGCGACAAGGGCGTCTCCTTCGGCGCCAACGAGAAGAAGATGGGCTGGAACGCCCAGCCGACGCGGCAGGTGATGTTCGAGGATGTGCGCATTCCGGCGAGCCGGCGCATCGGCGCGGAAGGCGATGGCTTCCGCTTCGCCATGGCGGGACTGGACGGCGGGCGGCTCAACATCGCGGCGTGCTCGCTGGGCGGCATGCAGGAAGCGCTGGACAAGGCGCTGGCCTATGTGAAGGAGCGCAAGCAGTTCGGGCACGCGATTGCGGACTTCCAGGCGACGCAGTTCAAGCTGGCCGACATGGAGACCGAGACGCAGGCGGCGCGCATGATGCTCCACAACGCCGCGCAGCAACTGGACGCCAAGACGCCGGATGCGACGCGCTGGTGCGCCATGGCCAAACGCTTCGTGACGGACACGGGGTTCAAGGTGGCCAATGACGCGCTGCAGCTGCATGGCGGCTATGGCTATCTCGCCGACTATGGCGTGGAGCGCATCGTGCGCGACCTGCGCGTGCACCAGATCCTCGAAGGCACCAACGAGATCATGCGGGTGATCGTGAGCCGGGATATGCTGAGGCAGTAAGGATGAGGCGGTACTTCGCTCTCACGACTCCGGCGCCAAACGACGGCATACTAACGATATGGTGCGTGGATGGCACTGACGCGTTCCGAGTTGGCGTTCCAAATCCCAAGCTGGTTGAGGGAGCGCACTTTTCAGTTGAACCCGGACAGACGCCGCAGGCGGCCTTCGCGAGGCGCTTCAATTGGATCAACATCGACCGAGCTTTGAATGAACTCACGATACCACCCGGCCATTACTACGCTCGAATTGTGCGCCCAACCGAAACGGGCCCCCTAAGCGGGCCAGGTAGATTTCCATGCGTGGGGCTGTTTGAACGAGAGGCGGCAGAGACGCGTGGACAGCTGTTGTCGTTGGTTCATCGGATTGTCCAAATCTCTCGTGTGATAGAACCTGAACCCGCAAATCTTCTCGCTGGCCACGAGATACGCGAATGCTTGATTGGTTGCGGCTATGGAGGCAGAATCCATTGGAAAGCAGTTTTGCGAGCCAATGGTTATGAAGGGTCCAACACCAACGACTACGAAGTTTCTGCCAGCAATGCGGCTCGACCAATACGAGATCGCATTCCCGACATACCCAAAACTCGCGAGAGTACGGCCGTTCTCAAATTGGGATGTTGCTGCTCCCACTCAAAGCTTGAAGTTCTACTCTGCGTATCATTCGGTTAAGCATGATCGGGAGGCGAACTTTGCACTGGGCACTTTCGAGCAAGCTTTGGCAGCAGTAGCTGCGTGCGCAGTCCTTGGAGCGGCGCAGTTTGGATGGGTTGATGCTTTTTCCCCAAGCGCCGATTTGCGGGAGTTCTTCGCGTTAGTCGAAACACCGTCGTGGGAGGCATCGCAGCTGTATGTAGATGCGTGCGATGGTTGGCCTGCCATCCCAATGAAGTATCCGTTCTAAGTTGAGCGGGAGCACCCATGACCCAACCCTTCGATCCCATGTCCCGGCCGCTGGTTCCCAAGCGGGGGTTCGACCAGCTTGAGGTGGGCGAGAGGTTTCCGTGTCCGGCGCGGACGTTGACGGATGCGCACTTCTCCGCCTTCCAACTGATCTCGGGGGACAATCATCCGATCCATTATGACCGGCCGTATTGCGAGGCTGCAGGGCACAAGGATCTGCTGGCGCATGGGCTTCATCTGCTGACCCTCACGGCGGCAGGGGCGGGGCTGTTTCCGCATGTCATCGGCAACGATCTGATCGGGTTCGTCGAGGTGCAGGCGAAGTTCCTGAAAGCCGTCTATCCGGGCGACACGCTCTATCCGCTGCTGGAGATCACCGAGCTGCAACGGCAGCGGACCACGGGCGTCGTGCGGATGAAGGCCACGATCCACAACCAGGACTCGGTGCTGGTTTTGGAGGGAACGCACGCGTATCTGCTGCGGCTCTAAGGGGATGCCCTGAGGGCGCCTGTGCCGCTCCGGGACAGGGAGCAGCGCAGCATCAAATTATGCATGTTTCTGCCGGGAAATCCGGGAACCGGGGCAATGGAACTGTATTCGATCTGCGAGTGATCGCGGATTTTCACAATGCAGGGCGCCGAGGACTATGAGCTGAAAGCCCAAAACTACGCGACGGCTGCGTTTTCCACGGATAACGCAGACGACCGGCTCTATTTGCTCCGCCTGTCCGCCCTGTGCCGGGCGCGGGCCCTCCGCATCCGGCTTGGTCCGCGTGCGCATGTTCTGGACAGGCCGACCCCGCGCGACAAGCTGTCGGTGCAGGTTTGATCCATGTCCAACCGGGTTCCGTTGAGCTGAGCTAGAAGGGCATAATGGGAAGCGCAACAGAGTATCTTCTGGAGGCTGAAAACTGCACCGTCGCGGCGATGACGGCGGCGGACCCGGATGAGCGCGCGAGACATGTGCGGCTGGCGGCATATTACCGGAATCTGGCTCTGGAGTTGATGGCCAGACAGGCGCCGGAGCTTCACGGGTCGCGCGGGCTGTTCGATGCCGATGCCTGCAGGACGTGGGGATCAACCCAGGCCTAGGGCCTCGCTTGCGGCAAGGTTATCGCTGAGCACGATCCTTCCGAGCCAGGCGGCGAGCTGTTCAGCGCCGTCCGGCGATTGCCCGAACCTGTCGAGTCCCACATCAATCAGGATCAGCGGATCGCCGTCGCAATAGTCGTCGGCGTGGCGATAGATTTCGACGCGGTTGGCGCGCGCGTCGAAGCGTACGGTGTGCCAGCGCATGGCGGCCGTCTCCTTCTTCTTCCTTGCTCGCACTCTGACAGCGACGGGACCTGCGCCTTCGGCGTCTGGCCGCAGGGAGAAGCCGGACGGTCTTGCCGGGCTGCATGAGCCCAGCCATGGCCGCTCCGGCCTTCACCCTGCGTCGCGCGGCGACTCATCGGGCGATTCGATGACAGTTGGGATTCGTGGCCGGGCGGCTACTCGACCTCGAACGCGTAGTCGGGCCCGAGTACAGCCTGGAGCTTCGGAACCAGCGCTTCCAGGCGGGCCCGGAATTCTGTTTCCTGCTCGACGGTCGGATAGCGGTCTTCGTCGAAGTCAAACAGCCGGCCGTATTCCGCGCGCATGGCTGTGAGAGTCTCCGCGATGTCTGCGGGCAACTGGAGCGCGGCGTAGTCGATCTGATAGCCGCCGTAACGGTCCTGCGTGGCCTTGTTCCGCGCCGTGATGCAGGTCGGCATGTTGATGTCGAGGCAGAGCGCAAGGGAATAGTACGCCATCGTCCGATCCTTCCCGGCTGGTTGTCGCTGTTTCGGCCCTAACCGCCGACGTCTTTCCGAAAGGTTTCACCGGACTGCGCAGATGACATCACAGCTGCGATTGGTTAGGCCTGCCTCACAGATCGAGGATCGCCCATGGCTGAAGTCATTACACATCGCGAAGGCGCTGCGGGGCGGATCACGTTGAACCGGCCGCAGGCGCTGCATGCGCTCAACGAGGAGATGTGCCTTGCGATGGACGCGGCCCTGAAGCTGTGGGCCGACGATCCTGATATCGAGCTGGTGGTTGTCGACCATGCGGCGGGCACGCGCGGGTTCTGCGCTGGCGGCGATATCCGCATGCTGGCGGAAAGCGGAGCGGCGGACGGCAGCGCCGCGCAGGCGTTCTTCCGCGCCGAGTACCGGCTGAACACGCGCATCAAGAACTATCCCAAGCCCTATGTCGCCTTCATGGATGGCGTCACCATGGGCGGCGGCGTCGGCATCAGCGTGCATGGCAGCCATCGCGTTGCGACGGAGCGGACGCTATTCGCCATGCCAGAGACCGGGATCGGGCTGTTCCCGGATGTGGGTGGCGGCTGGTTCCTGCCGCGGCTGGGGCCGCCGCTCGGGATGTGGCTGGCGCTGACGGGCGAGCGACTGAAGGGCGGGGATGTCTGCGCCGCGGGCGTGGCGACGCACTATGCCGAGAGCGAGGTGGTCGAGGCGCTGAAATCGCAGGTGTGCGATGGCGGGCTCGACATGCTGGAGGCGATGGACTGGGACGAGGCCGGTTCGTTCGACAAACATCGCGATGTCATCGAGCGCTGCTTCTCGCAGGCGAGCGTCGAGGAGATTTTCTTCGCGCTCGAGTCCGAGCCGGGCGAATGGGCGAAGAAGCAACTCGACACGCTCAAGACCAAGAGCCCGCGCACGCTGAAGGTCGCGCACAGGCAGCTGACCGAGGGCCTGAAACTGAAATCGTTCGAGGACAATATGCGGATGGAATTCCGCATCGGTTGCCGGCAGGTGCAGAGCCACGATTTCCAGGAAGGCGTGCGCGCTGTCATCATCGACAAGGACAACGCGCCGAAATGGAATCCGGCGCAGTTGTCGGGCGTGAGTGAGAAAACGCTCGACGAGATCTTTGCGCCTCTGGGCGAGGACGAACTGACCTTCGACTAGGCCCAAGGCGCAAGCAGATGGCGGACGCCACGAGAAAAGGCCCGGCGATTGCCGGGCCTTTCCAGTTTCAGATGGCGTATATCAGGCCGATGGGCCAGTCGTTTCCGTGTGACCCTTCGGATCGCCTTCGGTCAGCGCTTCGGCGATGGCATCGCCTTCGTCGTCGAGTTCGCCTTTCGGCAACCGCTTCGCGCCCATGTGCCAGAGGTAGGTCAACGGGAACATCAGCACCACCGCGGTGATCATCGCCCATTTGAGCGAGAACTGATCGACAAGGGCAGGCGTTGCGCCGATCCACGGCGCAGCTTCGGACAGCGAGGTCGCCGACGCTGTCAACCAGTCTGACACAACCCCCACCACGAAGGGGCCTGTGCCGAGGCCGAGAATGTTCAGAATGAAGAACAGAACAGCCGATGACATCGCTCGCATGGAAGCGGGCACGAGGTGGTGCGTGATCGCCAGCGACGGCCCGAGATACATGGCCGCCAGCGTGATCGCCGGGAAGTAGAGCAGCAGCGAAAGCTCTGCTGTCGGCGCCATCAGAGCGAAGATGAACAGCGGCGCGCCGATCAACTTGCCCCACATCGGAACCCACAGGAACCAGCGCCTGTCTTTCGCGCCGAAGCGATCAGCCAGATAGCCGCCGGCGATCGTGCCGATGGCGCCGCCCACGCCGGAGACCGTGCCGTACATGAGGCCGATCTCGGTCTTGCTCATTTGGTAGCAGTCCGATGCGAACTGCTGGACGCCGTTGACGACTTCCATCTGGCACATGCCGACGGCAGCCTGCAGTTCCGGGAACGACCACGCACCGACATACTTCATCGTTTCGGGATCGAGCGCGCCATAGGTCCGCGGCAGGAAGGACGGCATCCAGTTGCCGAGGCCGTATGTAACGAACGTTCCCGCGCCGGTCGCGATGGCGTAGTAGGGGAACGATTTCAGCGACCACAGCTTGCGGAAGGATTTGAGGAAGGTCGGCTTGTCGACGGACGGCTTCACGCCGGAGAGACCGCGCACCGGCTCGCGAACCGTCGTCCACGCGAGGATCGCGAAGATCACGCCCGGGATGCCGACCACAAAGAATGCGTTGCGCCAGTCCAGCGCTTCCGACAGCCAGCCGCCAAGATAGTAGCCAAGCAGCGTGCCGGCGTAGAGACCGGCAGAGTAGAGCGCGAGCGCCCGGCCGCGTTTCTCCTTTTCGTAGAGATCGGAGATCATCGCATGGGCAGGCGGGCTGCCGCCGGCCTCGCCCAGGCCGACGCCCATGCGGGCGATCAGCAGGAACATGAAGCCCGAGATGATGGTGAAGCCGCCGATATTGATGTCGGTGGCGAGGCCGCAAAGCGCGGTGAACCCGCTCCAGATTGCGAGTGAGACCACCATGACGGCCTTGCGGCTGGTGGAGTCGGCGATGCGGGCGACCGGAATGCCCATCGTGCAATAGACGATGGCGAAGGTCAGTCCGGTCATCATGCCGAGCTGGGTGTCGTTGAGATCCAGCGCGTGCTTGATGTCTTCCTGCAGGATATTGACGATCTGACGGTCGATGAAATTGAAGATGTAGACGACGATCATGATCCAGAGCGCCCACGTGCGGTGCTTCCGGGCCTCGTCCATAGTCGTGATCTTGCTGGGCGATAGAAACGCCATCCCGATATTCCCTCCCGCACTGGCGGCCCTGTGTCGTGACCTGCCGTTTTGCGGAAGGCTTCCCAAATGGGAGGCGCCCTGTCCACGATAAACCCCCCGGGGGGCGGATTACCGCGATAACAAATAGGACAGCGCGCGAATGGGTTGGGATTACGGGAAATCTGCCGCGTCGCAGCATCGCGAGCGGGGCCTTCGGCGGGAAACTTGACGCGCGGGGGCGCCGGAGCCTATGAACCCGCTCCCCGAACCCGCCTGTCGGGGGAACCGGGCTTTCCGGGCGCGTAGCTCAGCGGGAGAGCACTCCCTTCACACGGGAGGGGTCACAGGTTCAATCCCTGTCGCGCCCACCATTTTCTTCCAGCAAGGCCAGCGACTCGCACCGGCGGTGATTCACACTTCGCGGCGGCTGACACCGTCAACTCGCCGTCTGTGCACCCAAAATCGCTCGAAATGCTCCGAACCCGAACAAACGTTCAGGGAAAGATGGCGTTCCGCGGTTCCCCGCCACAATTTTTCTTCAAAATACCATGGCTGCTTCATGCGCCGCCTCAACTGCATTCCTAACTTGACACTACGGCGATACCGCAAAGCGGACGGCGAGAACTGAGGGACCTACCGAGGCTTAACGGCGTTTCGCCAGTAGTGCCTCACATGGTGTCTGGAGCGAATTATATGAACGGCGATTTTTGCGACCAAGAAGGCGCTCGCAAGCTGAAGGCGAAGATCGAGGAGTATTGGGCGAGCCGTGGTTTCGACGTCTCGATCAACCTCGTCGATGCCGGCTTCGTCCCGGCCATGCGGTCCGCGCGTACGGATGTGCGGAGCAACATGGTCAACGGCATGCCGCCGCGCAAGAAAAACGCGCGTCTCGAGCCTGGCCGGCCGACCAGCTACGTACGCGGCATCGGCTAGGACTCTAGCAGACGGACCAGAAGGTCCGGCAAATCAGTGAAATGCGTAAACACGGCGTCGGCGCCCAGCAGCTCCGGCGCCGTGTCTGTATAGCCGAAGGCGTAGAGCGCGACGGGGGCGCCCGCGCCCTTCGCCGACAGCACGTCGTTGATCGAGTCGCCGACCATGATGCTGCGCGCCGGATCCCCGCCGGCGGCGCGGACAGCGTGGATGTAGTGACCGGGATGCGGTTTGCGTTCCGGTACATCATCCCCGCCGGCAATCGCCGCGAAGTGGTGGTGCATGTTCAGGGCTGTCAGGAGCTGGACCGACAGGTGGCCGCGCTTGTTCGTGCAGACGGACAGGGTCGCGCCTTGGCTCTTCAGATTCTCAAGCGCGTCGATCACGCCGGGAAACGGGCGGGATAGCGCGGCGATGTCGGCGGCGTTGGCCTCGACATAGAGGTCGGTCAACCGGTCGAGCGTCGCGTCGTCATGGCTGACGCCGTGGGCGCCAAACGCCCGGACGAGCAGCACCCGTGCGCCCAGACCCACGAAATTGCGGACATCGGCCAGATCGGCCGGCGGCAATCCCTCCTGCGCCAGAACGTGGTTCAGCGCCCGATGGATGTCTCCGACCGTGTCGACGAGCGTCCCGTCGAGGTCGAATGCGATGGTGCAGCCGGACAGATTGGCCATTTTTGCGCTTGTGATAGTCAGTCGAGACTGGGGAATCGACCGGAAGGACGGGTCATGGCCGACCGTTTCGCAATCATCCTCGCCGCCGGCAAGGGCACGCGGATGAAATCGCCGCGGCCGAAGGTGCTGCATGAGGTTGGCGGGCGGGCGATGCTGGCCTGGAGCGTGGCGCTGGCGATGGCGTTGGGCTGCAAGCGCAGCATCGTGGTTGTGGGGCCGGACATGCCGGCGCTGTCGGAAGCCGCCGGGAAGCTGGTCGGGGCCGGGAATGGTCGTGCAGCGCGAGCAGCTCGGATCAGCGAACGCCGTCGATGCCGCGCGCGATGCGCTGAAGGGACGCTGACGGCCAGGCGATCGTTCTCTATGCCGATACGCCACTGGTGCCGCGGGAAGCGGGCGAGCGGGCTTTCGCCGAGATCGACAAGGGCGCGGCCGTGTGCGTGCTGGGGTTCCGTGCGGAATCGCTCAAACCGCTATGGCCGGCTGGACGACGGGCGATGGCTCACTTGAGGCCATCGCTGTCGAGGCGAATGACGCCAGCGAGGAACAGCTGAAGATCGAGCTGGCAAATTCGGGCGTCATGGTCGCGCCGGTTCGCCTGATGTTCGATCTCCTGAAGGAGGTCCGGAACGACAACGCGAAGGGCGAATATTATCTGACCGATCTTGTCGGGCTGGCGCGCGCGCGCGGACTGCGGGCCGCAGTCGCGCACTGCGAGGAGCAGGACGTGCTGGGGGTCAACAGCCAGGCGGAGCTTGCAGGCGTTGAACG
This sequence comes from Hyphomonadaceae bacterium, assembly GCA_041398245.1. GTDB lineage: Bacteria > Pseudomonadota > Alphaproteobacteria > Caulobacterales > Hyphomonadaceae > UBA7672. The sequence continues at coordinate 72,145 of JAWKVC010000001.1, read as the reverse complement.
CATCTTTCAGCAGGGGGTGCGTGCACGGATGATGACCGAGGGCGTCACGATGCCGGCGCCGGAGACCGTGTTCTTCAGCCACGACACGAAGGTGGCGGCGGGCGTCACCATCGAACCCAATGTGGTGTTCGCGACCGGCGTCAGCATCGAGAGCGGCGCCGTGATCCGCGCTTTCTCTCACCTTGAAGGCGCCAGGGTGGGCGCCGGCGCGCAGGTTGGCCCCTATGCGCGGCTGCGGCCCGGCGCGGCGATCGGCAAGGACGCCCATATCGGTAACTTCGTTGAAGTAAAGAACGTGACCGTCGGCGAAGGCGCGAAAGCCAACCACCTTTCCTATCTTGGCGATGGCGAGGTCGGCGCGAGCGCCAACATCGGCGCGGGCACAATCTTCTGCAACTATGACGGCTTCTTCAAATACCGCACGGTTGTGGGCGAGGGCGCCTTCATCGGCTCGAACTCCGCGCTTGTGGCGCCGGTGACGATTGGCGCGGGCGGCTATGTCGGGTCCGGTTCGGTGATCACGGACGATGTTGCGCCGGATGCGCTGGCGATCGGGCGCGGGCGGCAGACCGAAAAGCTCGGTTGGGCGACGACCTTCCGGGTTGAAAGGTCCGCCGCGAAGAAGGCAGGCAGGAAGCCCGACGGGGCGGTTTAGCGACATGCATGGTTGGGGGCGGACTGGTCTTGTCGCGTTGCTCGCTCTTGGCGGATGCAACTCCACGTCCATCCCCGTTGATCTCGACGGATCGGCAGCCTCGATCAAGCGCTCGATCGATCGGGGGTATGCAATCTACGACATGACCGACGGTGAGGCGGTGAACGTTTCAGATCCGCGTGACTTCGGGTGGGCGATTTGCGGCGGGAATGCCTGCGTTCGGAAGGCGGAGATTCGTGGCGTCCACTTTCGCGAGACGAGTCACTCGCTCTCGCCGGAAAAACTGCTGCTGGCGCCGGCGATCATAGTTGGCCTGGGTCTGATTCAGCCGACTGCGGGCGGCGGCGGACCTACATCTGCGCGAACTGTGGCTGACGATCTGCCGGAATGCGTGGAGCATCGGGATCCTGCGCCGCCGGCATCTGCGCTGGCATCGCAAGAGGCGCTGACCGAATGGGTGTGGTCTAACCAGAAATCAGTGAATGCGGGTTGCCTGAGACGGATGGTTGCACAGCTGGCGTCTTCCGACATGGCGCGGGCGGTGAGACTCAACATGCTCGCGAGCGCGAAGCATGAATGGAACAGGGCGCGCTGCAACAACTGGCGTGGGGCCTACTTCAAGCTAGTTCCACTGTATGGAAACAAAGGACCGGTCGATCCACGTTGGCTCGACTGGATCGACGAGATCATCGCGGACCCAGAGACCTTCGGGCCCGGTCTGGAGGACGGCGCCTGCGCAGCCTTCGGCGGCGTCGCCCCAGAGAGCGAGTGGGAGTCTCGCAAGCCGGCGCTTCATTGGGAACTGAGCCCGTTCAATCGCGGCCCGTACCCGGGACCTGAGGGGGTAACAGGCTTTGGCGATCCACCAGCTCACTCGCAGCAGTAGGCCTACCTCCCCGTAAACTTCGGCGCGCGCTTTTCGACGAAGTGCGCGATGCCTTCCTTGAAGTCCTCGGACTTGAAGCTTGGCGGCATGTCGGCATTGGCTGCGTCGATCGCCTGACCGAGCGACTGGAATTGCGCGTTCCAGATCTCGCGCTTCATTTCACGCAGCGAGCGTGGCGAGACTTCGTTCGCGAGCATCTTCGCATAGGCGCCGACCTCCGCCTGAAAGTCTGCCGCCGGGATGACGCGGCTGACCAGACCCATCGCGTGCGCTTCAGGGGCCTGAATGACGCGTGCGCTGTAGAGCAGGTCGGCTGCGTTGCTGAAGCCGATCAGACGCGGCAACAGCCAGGAGATGCCATGCTCGGCGACAAGGCCGCGGCGCGAGAACGCCGTCGTGAATTTCGCGGTGTCGCTGGAGAAGCGGATGTCGCAATAGAGGGCGATGATCAGGCCGAGACCGGCGGCCGAACCGTTGATCGCCGCGATGATCGGCTTGGGAACGGCCGGCAGCCATGAATACTGCTTGTGAAAGTTCTCGTTGGAGGCGGGGTCCCAGGGCTGAGCGGCGTTGACGGCTGAGCGGGATGTGGCGGCGTCCCCCGACTGGATCGTCTGAAGCATTCCCATGTCGGCGCCGGCACAGAAGCCCTTGCCCGCGCCGGTGAGTACGATGACGCGGACGGCGTCGTCTTCCGAAGCGAGCTTCATGGCGGCGCGGACGTCCTGCTCCATCTGCCCGCGCCAGGCGTTGAGCTTGTCGGGCCGGTTGAGCGTCACGGTCGCGACGCCGTCGGCGACGGAATAGAGAATGTCGGAGAACTCGTGTGCCATGGCGCGCCTCACCTGATATCTGTTTTGACGCCAGCCTAGTCCGCGTGCACGCGGCGCCAAGGGGGATCAGGCTCAGCGGCGGCGGCCGATCAGGAAGGCGATGGCGGCGATGGTGACCGCTTCAGCGACCATGACCCCGACGACGACGGCCAGCTGGTAGGGCTCAAGGCCCCAGACGAAGAAGAAGGGCGAGAGCGCGTAGACGCCGATCAGCGGGGCGACGATGACGACGCTGACCAGCAAGACAAGGATGGCCAGCCGCAGGGACTTCTCGAGATTGCGTGGTCTGAACATCAGTCGATCTTCAAGCCGAAATGGCGCATCAGCGCAATCGCCGCGATCGTGACCACGAACGTCGCGCCCACGGCGGCGCCGAAAGACCACCAGAAGGTGAGACCCAGTTTCTGCCCGACCGGCAGAAGGATGAAGAAGGTGAGGCCGGGGAAGAACAACAGGAAGGTGGCGTTTGCGAAGTGGGTCGCTTGCGCTGGACCGGCCTTTGCGTCGGTTGCGAGGTTGAACACGACCAGCATGGTCATGAGCGGCAAGGCGGCGATGGCTGCAGCCAGCGCATTCGAGCGCTTCTGGATCTCCGAAATGACGATGACGACGACGACGGTTCCAACCGCCTTCAGGATTGTCATCAGCATGGGGCCCGCCTCCGATTCCCGGCACAGTGGCCGGGCGGCGGCGTTCCGGTCAACTGGCCGACGTGGGGGAGGATTGCCAGCGGCGAACAAGTGAAGCATCTGCGGGTGTGCGGCGCTCGCCCGTGATGCGCCCGAGCTGGAGGACCCGATGTTTTCGCACATTATGGTGGGGACGAATGACCTGGAACGGTCGAGGAAATTCTACGACGCCGTGCTGGGCGCTCTGGGTGTGAAGCCGGGGTTTGTCGACAGGCACCGCGTATTCTGGCGCACCAAGACGGGCACGTTCGGCGTCAGCATTCCGATCAATGGCGAGCCCTGCACCTTCGCCAATGGCGGCACGATCGGCTTTGCCTGCGAGACGACGGAGCAGGCCGACGCATGGCATGCAGCAGGTCTTGCGAATGGCGGTACGGCGATCGAGGAGCCGCCGGGCGTGCGCAAGGGCGCGACCATGGAGCTGTATCTTGCCTATCTCCGCGATCCGGATGGCAACAAGATCTGCGCGATGAAGCGGTTAGGCTAGGCCTGGATATCGACCAGATGACCGGCGGGGGCGGGCGTTTCGGTTGTCTCGGCCGGCTGCTGGTCGGGCTTCGCCGGAGCAGGCGCCGCGTCGGCCTTTGGCTTCTCGACGGGCTCGGCTGGCCTGGCTTGCTCGGTGCGTTCGGCGGCGGCAGACGCGCGCGCAGCTTCTTCGGCCGCAGCCATGCGTTGCAACGCTTGCGCGTGTAGAAGTTCCCTTATCTGCGCGGCGTACCGGACCGACACCGGACCGATCGCGCCTGTTCCACCGGCGCTCATGACTCACTCCAACACCCGGCATTATGTGCCGGTGCGGTGAATCCACGGTAAACTGGATGAGGGAATTCTGCTGAGCCTAGAATTAAAGCCTAGCGGCTATCTGTTAACAAAGTGCGAGCGCATGCACGATTTCCGGGCAAGCCTGTTTGCGGGATCTTCGAAATCGTTGCGCAGCCGTCGCGTGTTCGCTGGCGCGACTGTGAGCGACACGCGTCTTTGCGGTTCCGATCCGGGTGTGACAGGGTGGCAAAAAACAATAAGGGGGTGGAACCTTGGGCAGCTTTCAACCCGATGGATGGCGTACTGTAACGCCGCGTATCTTCACGGAAGATGTGAGGGGGTTGGCTGCGTTCATGCGTAGCGTGTTCGGCGCCACGGGACGGGCGCAGGCTGGACGGCCCATGGAAATGCGCATCGGCGACAGCATCGTAATGGTAAGCTCGGACGATGAGCGCGACACCGCCTGCGCTGTGCTCTACGTCTATGTCGAAGATGCCGACAAGACCTATCGGAAGGCTCTCGCGTCCGGCGCCCGATCTGTCGAGAAACCCTTCGACACGCGCTACGGCGACAGACGTGCTACCGTCAGGGACAGCTGGGGCAATGTCTGGCAGATCGCCACACGACAACCCGCGCGGCGCTAGACTTTCAGATCATCGACAAGGCCCTGAAGGCCGCCCTTGGCCGGCTTCTGGTTGCGTTGGAGCTGGTCGGCGATTCCACGCGCTTTGTGGACGCGGCGGTCAGAGCGCTGCGCCTCAAGAAAGACTGCGTGCTCGCGCACCATCAATGGTGTGACGGCGGCGGTGTCGCGAATGTACTGGACGTCGAGCGACATGTTTCCAGACCATCGGCTCTGATACAGCCAACGAGGATCATGCCAGATCGTGATGAAGGCGGCGTATGACGCGGCTTTGGAAGTGATGCGGCAGGGTTAGCGGCGCGCTAACCATCGCATTCAGCCGGTGCGCTGAGGGCAGCTCAGGCAAGAATGTCGATGATGCGCGCCGTGCCCTCGGGCCGGGGCGGCGCTTCTGCTGCGCGCTCGGCCGGCGTTGGACGCGCGGCCGCGGAAGCCCTGGCCTCCTCGACGCGCTGATCGCGGCGGGCATCCGCGCGGCTCATGGCGTAGACGTGGGCGGCATCGCGCGCAGCTTCGCGGCGATCCGCAGCTTCAACACGGGAGGCAACTGCATCAACGGCCATGCCGGTCTCCATGGGCTGTGTTCGCTGGCCAGCAACAGCGCAAGCAGACGCCATTATGCCCGAGACTGCTTGTGCAAATCCGTAGGAGAGCCGGAAAGTTTGGCCCAAGGAAACAGGCCCTTGGCAACCATAATTGTGGGGCTTCTCATTGCCGGACCAGCCGGGCTTCGGGCCGGGCTATAGTGCGCCAAGGTCGACAAGTGGGCCGGCGCGAGGTCGAAGGCCCACACATTGGAGCTGATCAGGGCGGGACCCTGGCGGCCTGCTTGGCGACCGTCTTCTTTCAACCCGCCAGATCGCACATCGCTTCGGGCGATGCGCCGGCGTTAGCGCCGCGCGAGATGGCGTCCACGGGATGTGGCCGATGAAATTGTTTCGACGGCGCGAGCGGAAATCCTCCGCGCCGCTTGTCGCCGTGTCCGATCTGCGGACGGCGCGCTGGTCTGGCGCGGGCGCGATGGCGCGCGAGGGCTTCGAGCGCAATGTGGTCGCATATCGGTGCGTGCGCATGGTGTCCGAGGCGGCGGCCAGCGTCGGGTTCAAGGCGGACGCTGATGATGATGCACTGGCGCGGCTGATTGCGCGCCCGAACAGCGCACAAGGCGGGCCGGACCTTCTGGAAGGCCTCTACGCGCATCTGTCGGTTTCCGGCGACACGTTTCTCGAGGCCGTCGCGATTGATGGCGAGGTGCGCGAGCTTCACGTGCTGCGGCCTGACAGGATAAAGGTCCTGAAAGGCGCGCGGGGCTGGCCCATCGGCTGGGAGCATCGCGTCGGCAGCGACGTTCGCAGGATCCTGCGCGAGGCTGACGGCTTCCTCCCGGTCCTGCACATGCGGATGTTCAATCCGGTCGATGACTATCAGGGACATTCGCCGCTGGAGGCGGCCGCCCGCGCGGTGGATCTGCACAATGCGAGCGGAGCCTGGTCCAAGGCGCTGATCGACAACGCGGCGCGGCCGAGCGGGGCGCTGATCTATGCTGGCGCACAGGGGCTGACGGACGAGCAACTCGGCGAATTGCGTGAGGATCTCGCGCGCCTCTATCAGGGTGCAGGGAATGCAGGACGGCCGATGCTGCTGACAGGCGGGCTTGAGTGGAAGCCGATGAGCCTGTCGCCAGCGGACATGGACTTCAGCGAGATGCGCAACATGTCTGCGCGGGAGATTGCGTTGGCGTTCGGCGTGCCGCCGATGCTGCTCGGCATTCCGGGGGATGCGACCTACGCCAACTATCGCGAAGCCAACGCCGCCTTCTGGCGGTTGACCATCCTGCCGCTGGTGAACCGCGCCGCGCGGGCGATCTCGGGCTGGCTGGGCGAGAGGGTCGGCGGCGGTCTTGTTCCCGACCTTGAAGGCGTGCCCGCGTTCCAGGAAGAGCGCGCCGCGCAATGGCAACGCATCGAGGCGGCGAGCTTCCTCACCACTGAGGAAAAACGGCGGCTTGCCGGGATCGGCTGAAGGCCGGTTGCGGCAGGAGCGGCAAGGCGGGCGATCCGGCAGCGGGTCGCCCTCTTCATTTTACAGCAAGGGAAACCGGAATGGGGTCTGCAATCATCGACTATGTGCTCGCGCGGCTGCGCGAATTCTCGACCTGGCGCGGCGTGGCGGCGCTGGCGGCGACGGGCGGCGTGCTGATCGCACCGGAGCAGCTCGACGCGATCTACAAGACCTTTGTCGCCATTCTGGGTCTGGCGGCGGTCTTCGCGCCGGACAAGAAATAGCCGCCGTCAGACAAGGGCTGAGAGACACATCAGCCCGATGACGGCGACCGCCACCACAATCCGCATGACGACTCGCGGCGATGCCGCCTTGCTCGATACATCGGCCATGGGATCACTCAGCGGCGATGGAGTAGGAGGCGGGCGTAGCTTCGCGCGGGGCTGCCAGCATCGGGCGCGGCGGCGGAGCGACGTAGTCGCCAACCGAGCACACGACCGCGGTGTGATGCAGCAGGAAGTCCACGATGCTGCGGAGTTCATCGAGGCTGTAGTTCGCGAAGGCGTGCTCCATGAAGCGCGCGGCCAGCAGCAGCTCCCTTGGCGACCCCAGGGGAGCGGTTGGCGGCAGGCGCTTTGTGGCGCCGGGCGGCAGGACAAAATGGGCAAGCCAGGCGTGGTCTTCCGGCGAAAGCCGAAGACGCGGTTCGGGCGCGCGCCCGAAGGTGCGCCGGACAAGGATGCGGTCGATCTGGTTTCGCTCGCGGTTCGTCGGCAGACGGTCGCGGGCGAACGCCAGGAACATGGTCAGGACGGTGAGGCGTTGACGACCGTCGTGCAGCGTGGAGACGCCTGATTTCGGGCGGCTCGCGGTGATGACGCCGAGATAGAGCCGTTCCTCCGGGACGTCTTCTTCGTCGAGGCAGTCGCGCGCAGTCGTTTCGAGGTCGACAAGAAGCTGGGCGACCTGAGGCGGCTGCCAGTGGAAGCCGCGCGGCGAAGATGCACATCTCAAGCGACAGCTGCCCGAAAACAGACTGCGTATGGTGACGACATTCGCCCGCTTCATTCCAGGGAGTCTCCCGAACGCGCGCCGCCCAGCCCGGGATGAAGGTCTCATAGCAAAGGACGTCGGGATGATCGACAAGAAAATTACACTCGCACTGATCCTTGCGCTGGCGGTGCAATCGGCGAGCGTGTTTGCGTGGGCCGGGGCGACAACGGAACGTCTCAGCGATGTTGAACTCCGTGTCGCGGGGCTGATCGGCGTAACCGAACGGATCGCACGGCTGGAGGCTCAACTTGAGAGTGCGGGCGCGCAGCTGACACGGATCGAGCAGAAGCTGGACCGCTAGATGGGCGTCGCGAGGTGGCTGGCCGCGATCGACGGAGCCGCGATCGTTACGCCTTCGAAAACAGGCTGGGGAGGCATGATCATGAGCGCGCAACCGCTGGTGATTGAAGGATACGCCTCGCTGTTCGGGGTTGAGGACCTTGCCGGCGATGTCGTTCGCGCGGGCGCCTTCGCCCGGTCGCTGGCGACGGGCCGGGGCGTCAGCATGCTGCTGAACCACACTGGCCAGGGCGTCGCGGGCCGGTGGACGCGGATGACCGAAGATGGACGCGGGCTGTTCGTTCGGGGTTTCGTGACGGGCGAAACGCTCGCCGGAAGCGCAGCCCTTGAGCAGATCCGCACGGGCCGACTCGGCGGGCTGTCGATCGGATTCATCGCACGGGACTGGTCGCCGCGCGTGGGAAGCGGGCGGGAGCTACGGGAAATTGATCTGCGCGAGGTTTCGCTGGTGGCGGCCCCGATGCTGGAAAGCGCCCGGTTTATGGTGGTTGGCGGCAACGCTGCGCTTCTGGGCAAGCGAGCAGCCTGACGCAGGGTCAAGCCTTTCCGTTCGGGTAACCCGGGAGTAGCATCCGCCCCAAGAAGGCCGGAGCCATCGGCAAGCGGCACAGGTGCAGGAGGATTTTATGAGACATTGGCTTCGGGCCGCGACCGCGCTTTGCGCCGTTGCTGTTGCGACGGCAGGCGCCGCGCATGCGCAGGCTCCGGGATATGAATCGCCCAAGACGACCTGGGGCGCTCCGGACCTGCAGGGGTTCTGGAACAATACCTCGATCACCAGTCTTCAGCGCCCCCGCGGCGTCGACAAGCTGGTGCTCTCCGAGGCCGAGGCGGACCGCATGGTCAACGGCAACGTTCTCGTTGTGCTGAGCAAGCAGGATCAGGCGACCAACGGCGAAGATCCGAACAACACGAAGATCCTCGAGGACCGCAATGCGGACCGCGGCTATAACGCGTTCTGGATCGATCCCGGCACGAAGGTGGCGACGGTGAAGGGCGAGCTGCGGTCGTCCTGGATCACCGAGCCGGCCACGGGACGCGTCCCGTACAAGCCGGGCGCTGCGAGCCGCGGCGGCTATGCGATCACCAACTTCGACGGACCCGAAACGCGGCCGATGGCCGAGCGCTGCGTGCTGAGCTTCTCCGGCTCCTATGGGCCGGTGATGATGAACGGCATGTACAACAACACGTTCCAGTTCGTGCAGACGCCGGGCGCGGTGATGATCCTCGTGGAGATGAACCACGATGTGCGCAACATCCCGATCGTGGCCGGCCCGTCGGCGGTGGAGCACAGCCCGATCCCGAAATGGGGTGGCGACTCGGTCGGCTGGTATGAAGGCAATACGCTGGTGGTCGAGACCACCAATGTGCATCCGAGCCAGCGCGGCATGATCACCCAGAACGGCAAGCTGACCGAGCGGTTCACGCGGTGGGATGACCACCAGATTCTCTACCAATTCGAGGTCGAGGATCCGGATCTCTACAGCCAGGTCTGGAAGGGCGAGATGGCGCTCAACACTGCCGAGCCGCTGTACGAATACGCCTGCCATGAAGGCAACCACGCCATGCCGGGCATTCTCGGCGGCGCGCGGCAGCTGGAAAGCGAAGGCAAGGTGCCGGGCATGGGCCCGGGCATCGCGGCGGGCCTTGTGCTGTCGCGCGATGACCAAGGCGGCGAAGGCAGCCACTAGACCTTTTTGGAGGGACGGGACTTTGAGGGCGCGGCCGCAGGGCCGCGCCCTTTTCGTTTGCGACGGCGCGACAGGCTTCGCTGCGCCGATGACTGACTGACGCGAAGCAACAAGGGAAAGACATGAAGATCGAGACCAAGATGAACGCGCCCGCCGGCGCGGGCGATGATATGCGCGCGGCGACGGCCGAGATGATGGCGGCGTTCGAGGCGCTGAAGGCCGCCAACGACATGCGGATAGACGAGCTTGAGAAGCGCGGCTCCGCCGACCCACTGCTCGACGCCAAGCTGAAGCGGATCGAGGCGACGCTGGACCGGCAACGCACGGCGTTGGAGCGTCTATCGCTGGAACAGGCGCGCCCGGCGATCGGCGAGGATCCACGACGCACAGATCCCGAACACAAATCGGCCTGGGGCGCTTACCTGCGCAAGGGTGATGACAGCGGCGTTGCGCGGCTGGACCTCAAATCCATCAATGTCGGCACGGAGGCGCAGGGTGGCTATGTGGCGCCGCCGGAGCTGGACCGGCTGATCGAACAGCGCCTGATGGCGGCCTCGCCCATGCGCCAGATCGCGACCGTGCGGCAGACCTCTGCGACGGTGTTCCGCAAGCCGGTGAGTCTCGGCGCCGTCTCGGCCTGGGCGGCGGAAACCGGCGCACGCGCTGAAACGACGGCGCCGACGCTGGACCTGCTGGAGTTTCCGGCGGCTGAACTCTACGCGATGCCGGCGGCGACACAGACGCTGCTGGATGACGCCTATGCCGACATCGATGAGTGGCTGGCGGATGAGGTGGAGGCGAGCTTCTCCGCGCAGGAGTCTGCAGCGTTCGTCACTGGCGATGGAACCAACAAGCCGAAGGGGTTCCTCAGCTACGACATGATTGCGGATGCATCCCATGCCTGGGACAAGATCGGCTTCATCCTGTCGGGCGGTGTTGGCGCGTTCGCCGCGACCGATCCGGCTGACCGGCTGATTGATCTGGTCTATTCGCTCAAGAGCCAGTTCCGGGCGAATGCGCGGTTCGTGATGAACCGGCGTACCGTGTCGGCGGTGCGCAAGCTGAAGGACGGCGACGACAACTATCTGTGGCGGCCGGGGATGGCGGGCGAGGCTGCGAGCCTGCTGGGCTATCCTGTGACGGAGATCGAGGACATGCCGGATCTGGCGGAGAACTCCTTCTCCATCGCGTTCGGCGATTTCCGGCGTGGTTACCTGATTGTTGACAGGCAGGGCGCAAGGGTTCTGCGCGATCCTTACTCGCTGAAGCCTTATGTGCTGTTCTACACGACCAAGCGTGTCGGCGGCGGCGTGCAGAACTTCGACGCCATCAAGGTGATGAAGTTCGCGACATCCTAACGGCCGGGCAACTCTCCGGCGCCGCCAACTCGACGACGGCGCCGGGTTTGTCTAGCCTGCCGGCGTCAGCTGGAGATTCTGCATGGGTTCGCCATCGCCCGACCAAACCGCGGACCTTTTCTTCGAGCGGTTCAATGCGGGGGATGCGCCGGGCTTCGCGCAGCTCTACACGAAAGACGCTGTCTTCACCTACAACGGCCAGGACAAGGCTGTGGGCCGGGAGCAGATCGAGCGCGCGATCGCTGGCTTCATGATGGGTGGCTTCAAGATGCGCGGTAAGAACCTCTCAACCCACGTTGCAGGCGATGTGGCGCTGACGCGATTCGCCTGGGAACTTCTGGCGGCCGACGGAACGGTGGCGGCAAGCGGCGTTTCGGCGGAGGTCCAGCGGCTCGGCGGCGACGGACTATGGCGGATGGCCATCGACGATACCGGCGGAGGAAGCCGCAGCGCTTGATCTTGCGGCGCGCATGCGGATGATGCGGGCGCAGGATTCGAGGGGAGAGGCTCATGGGCGTGGCGTCGCCAGAAGACATGGCGGAAGTCTTCAAGCAGCGATTCAACGATCGGGATGAGGCGGGGCTTCTCTCGCTCTATGCGCCGGATGCGGTGTTCACGATGGATGGGCAGGCTCTGGCGCGCGGGACCGAGGAGATCAAGGCTGCGATGGCCGGGATGTTCGCCTCGCCGTTCCAGATGAAGGGCAAGTATGACAGCGTGTTGATCGCCGGCGACACGGCGGTGTGCAAGCTGCGCTGGGAGATGCTGAACGCCGAGGGCTGGATCGAGATGGACGGCGTGTCGCTCGAGGTTCTGCGCAAGGGCGGCGACGGACAATGGCGGTTCATCGTCGACGATGCGACCGGTTCGTCGCGCGAGCAGGACTAGCTCACCAGTAGCCGGCCATCAGTTCCGTGGCCCAAGCGGGCTCGCGGATATCGCCGCGCGGGGCGAAGCCTGACATCCAGGGCTTGATGTCGAGAACGGGCGTGCCGTCGATGGCGTCGAGGCCGGAAAGGTGAAGGGTCAGACCTTCCACCTTCCTGATCGTGCAGATCGTAAGTCCGATCCGGTTAGGGCGGTTCTTGCCGCGTTGAGCGAAGATGCCGACGAGCGGCCAGTCCTTCCGCCCGCGGGGGTGGCGCGCGCCGAGCACGGGCGTTGCCGCTTCCTCGTGATGGAACCAGTAGAGGATTTCAACGTGGCTGAAGCTGTCGAGGCTGAGGAGCGCGTCGGCGGCGAAGCGCGATGGATCAAGTTCGATGCGCGTGGTTTCGGCATCCCAGTTGTCGTCGGTCGGGTCGGCCCGCGTGGTGCGAACAAAGCCGATGGGCTGGAGGGTGATGTTCATCGCGATGTTCCGGTAAGAGTTGTGAGTTCGCGGCGCATATTGATACGCGCTTGTTCGGCGTAGGCGGTTTCGAAGGCATCGGTGCGGAAGAGACGCGGTCGATCAAGTGCGCCGACGAGGAAGGTGGAGCGACCAGCACGATAGGCGTCGTCCGGCGCCCAAGCGTATTCGTGGCGCACGCCGGCAGCGTACTGATCATAAACTTCTGGCGGAGCGCCTAGGACAGCGATGTCTGCGTCGAGGAAGTAGTCGCCATCGCCGTACAAGCCGCCAGACCAGTGGTTCGTTGTTTGATGGATGAGGCGAACCGTTTCTTCGATCAGGGTGGCCGGCGCCCCAAGTTGCAGCAAATGGCTGTAGGCCAGATCAGCGCTGCGTGCTTCATTGTCATGTGCTTGTGGATCGTAGATCGCGTCATGCCACCAGATAGCCAGGCGTGGCGCTGATCCGCGCACTATGTGGGGAGCATGGTGCGCCAATAGATCGAACAGAGCGACTAGGTGATTTGCGCCGTGATAACGCCGGTGTGGCTCGGCGTGACGCGTGAGGACGTCCTGAAGAATTGGGGCAGCCTTTGAAGCAGAAAGGCGAGCGGCGTCTTTCAGCCACTCGCTTTCCAGTCTAGATATCGATCCGCTCATGCGGAGTCTTATAGACTACCTCGGTTGCATCCGGATACCGCCATCCAGACGGACGCACTCGCCATTGAAGTAGCCGTTCTGGATCATCTGCAGCGCCAGCGAGGCGTATTCGGTTGGATCGCCGAGGCGTTTGGGATTGAGAACGGTCGCTGACAGCGCGGCCTTTACGTTTTCGGGAGCGCCAGCCAGCAGGGGCGTGTTGAACAGGCCGGGCAGGATGGTGTTGACGCGGATCGCCTCGGTCGAGAGGTCGCGCGCAACCGGAAGCGTCATGCCGACAACGCCGCCCTTCGAGGCGGAATAGGCCGCCTGGCCGATCTGGCCATCCTCGGCGGCGACCGAAGCCGTGTTGACGATGGCGCCGCGGTCGCCATCCGGCAGCACGTCGAGCGTCAGCATGCCGGCCGCTGACTTCGCGATGCAGCGGAACGTGCCGATCAGGTTGATCTGGATGATGCGCTCGAAGCTGTCGAGCGGGTGCGAGGTGATCTCGCCGCTGTCTTTCTTGCGGCCGGCTGTTTTGACCGCGACCCCCGTGCCGGCGCAGTTGACGAGGATCCGCTCCTGGCCGTTGGCGGCGCGCGCCTTGGCGAAGCCTTCATCGACCGAGGCTTCGTTGGTGACGTTCACGTTGCAGTAGACCGCGCTGGTTTCAGCAGCGAAGGCCGTGCCGAGTTTTTCGTTCATGTCGAAGATCGCGACTTTGACGCCCTGCGCGCGCAGCGCTTTCACGGTTGCGGCCCCAAGGCCGGAGGCGCCGCCGGTGACAATGGCTGAGATCGAACTGTCGAGTTTCATGGCGCTTCCCTACGCAGCTGATTGACGTTTGCGGAAGCATTAGTTCGGCGAAGCGCTCGCGCCTAGCCGTGACGTGAGGGCAGCCGGTCGCAGGCCGGCAATTCAGGTGAAAAAGCAATGATCGTAACGACGCTGGCGCCGCCAGCGGCCGAACCTGTGAGTCTGGCCGAGACGAAGGCCTTCCTGCGGATAGCCGGGACAGGCGAAGACGAACTGGTCGCCAGCATCATCTCAGGCGCGCGGGAGCGTGTCGAGGAGGCTGTCGGGCTGGCGCTGATCACGCGGACGTTGCGCGTGGCATTGGACGCCTGGCCCGTGGCCATGATCTCACGCCGAAGCATGACTCTGCCTGTGCGACCGGCTGGCGACCTTGTGGCGGTACGCGTCACGCAAGGCGGCGCGCCCTTGACGGTGACGGAGAACTTCAGTCTGGCGGCGGGCCGCTCGGCACGGCTGAGCTGGATCTCGGGCGCCTTGCCCCGCCCCGACCCGCAGACGCGGATCGAGATCGATTATGGCGCGGGGTTCGGCGAGGCCGCCAGCGATGTAGCCGAGAGCTTGCGGCTGGCGGTGAAGCAGCTGGCCGCCTACGCCTACCAGTCGCGCGGATATGATGGTCATGGCGACCCGTTACCGGCGGATGTTGCAGCGCTGGTGGCGCCGTGGCGCAGGGTGCGGCTGTGAGCGGGCCCGAGCTTGCGCTGGAAAGCGCCCTGCTGGCTGCGCTGGCGGCGAATGAGGCGGTCAGGGAGTCGCTGGGCGATCCATTGAGGGTTGCGGGCCTCGACAGCCCGCAGCCGTCCTATCCCTTCCTTGAGATCGTGCGCCGGCAGAGTCAGCCGTTCGACGCGGCGGGTTATGAGGCGTTCGTTGTCACGATCGACATGGCGGTCGTCATGCGTGAGGAGGGCGGCGGGATTGCACAGGCGACAATGGCCAAGGTGCGCGGAACGCTACGCCAGGCCGATCTGGATATGGAAGGGTGGCGGTGTGTTGTATTGACGCCGGTGTTCTCCGACACGGTGAGGCAGGCGATCGGCCGGTGGCGTGGGATTCTACGCGTGCGGGCGACGCTTGAGGCTATCGGCTAGCGGCCGATCCGGCCGGCTGCGTAGAGCGCGCCGCCGCCAAGCAGACAGGCCAGGGCGAGCTGAGCCGTGAAGAACGGAAGCGGCAGGCTCCAGTAGAGATCAGGCCGAGCTTGCATCATCGCGGCGTAGAGGCCGGACAGGCTGCCCACGATCAGACCAGCGGCACCGAAGATGATCGCAAGCGTGCGGGCGGTTTCGTTGAGATTGTGACGGCGGCGGGCGCCGCTTCCGAGGTAGCGACGGTGGACTTCGCGGCGCTGTCCGAGGATCAGCCAGAACGCCATCGCGGCAGCCAGAATTCCAGCGGCGAGCCCGGCCCAGCCAAGCGACGCGAGTCCAGAGGCATAAGCGAGCGCGATGCCGGGCGTTTCTCCCGCGGCGCCTTCCGGCGGGCGCGTGAGCCCGAGCGCCAGCGGCAGGCCGGCGAGGAAGAGAAGCAGACTCGCACCCGAAACGATGCGCAGCCGCCTTGTGCGACGGAATTTCATACTGCGCGCCCTCACACGGCGACTCTTGCACGATATCGTTAAGGAGCGTTGTGCGCGGCCTGCGGAATTCCGGAGATATGGCTGCGAATGATCTGGTTTCGGATCAAAGCAGCGTCGCCAGCACGCCCAACATCTTCTCCCAGGCGGCGCGCGAGCGGTCGATGAAGTCGGCCCATTCGGCTGGCATTTCGTGCGTCAGCGTAAGCCTGCAGCCTTCTGGTGTCGCTGTGATGTCGATCGAAACGACGGAAGGTTCGCCGTCGCCTTCGCCGGCGACCCCCCAAGTGAAGACGATACGTCGAGGCCGGTCCAGTTCGCGGTATTCGCCGACATGGTCGATGACATGCTCGCCGCGCTGGACCTTGTAGGAGAACTGGCCGCCAACCCGCAGATCGTTGTGGATGTGGAGGATGGTCTCCTCGCGCAGGAGCGGGCCGAACATGAAGCGGGCAATCATGTCCGGATCGAGAATAGCGTCGTAAACGCGCTCGGCCGGAACACGAAACGCCTGGACGGCGATAGCTGCGGGGTTGGTCGCCATCAGGCCTTGTTCCGCCATTCGGGAAGATAGGGCGCGGGAACGTCCTCAAGCACGCTCTTGAGGCTGGACAGGATTGCGGGCCAGCCATTCGAGACGCCGACGCGCACGCGCGAGTCGCGCTTGAAGTTGGTGTGGATGATCTTCAGCATCGTGTTGGCGCCGCTTGGTTGCAGCTCGTAGGTGACGATCGTGGGACCTTCATCGTGCTGGGGTCCCGGACCTTCTGTGTGGAAAGTATAGGTCAGACGGTTGGGTTCGTCCCGCTCGAGAATCTCGCCGCGGACATCGACCTTGCCATTGCGGCGGTAAACGATCGGATCGCCGGGTTCGAAGGACGAGTCGTGCTGCGTGTCGCCCCACCAGGGGCGGACGGTCTTGCCGTCGGTGAGCGCGTTCCAGACCTTCTGCTGGGCGGCGGCGATATAGATCACATAGACGAAATCCGGATCGCGATCGGTGTGGAGCTTGGGCGGTGTCATTCTGACTCCAGTCTGCGTTTGAGATCGACAAGGGCGTCGACCTTGTGACGTTCGAACTTTCGTATCCACCGGTGGGCGATCTCGGCGATCGGCACCGGATTGAGATAGTGTAGCTTCTCGCGGCCGCGTTTTACGGTCGCGACGAGGTTGGCCTCCTCCAGGATCGCAAGGTGTTTCGAGACGGCCTGGCGCGTCATTGCGAGCCCGGCGCAGAGCTCGTTCAGCGTCTGTCCGCTGTGGGAGCAGAGGCTGTCGAGCAAGGCGCGTCGGCTGTCGTCGGCCAGGGCCCGGAACACCAGATCCATGCTGCTTAATAGGCAACCAAATGGTTGCCTGTCAACACCTGATTTCGAAGAGAGGGGAGACCCATGGCGGGCCAGTCTGGTCGCGACGTGCTGATCAGCATTGGCGATGGCGATGAACCGGAAACGTTCGCATTGGTTGCGGGCATCCGTGCGCGGAGCATCAGCCTGACGGCGGGCCTCGTGGAGGCAACAACTGCACAGAGTCCACTGGCGTGGCGCGAACTGATCGCGGAGGCGGCGACGAAGCGCGCGGATATCTCAGGGAGCGGCGTGTTCTGCGATGCGGCCTCGGACGCGCGCATGCGCAGTGCGTACTTCAATGGCGAGGCGCCGGCGTTTCGGCTCGCCATTCCTGATTTTGGAACAATGACGGGCCGCTTCCAGATTTCGGAGCTGGCCTATTACGGCGACCCGGATGAGCAGGCGCGATTTTCGATACGCCTTGTTTCAACCGGCGTCGTTTCATTCGAGGCGGACTGAACGGAGGCGTTCGATGGCGAACGATGAGGAAGATGTTGCCCAGCGCGCCGCAGACGCGATGGAGCAGGCATTGCTGAAGGCGACCCAATCGGTTGAGCGCGAACTGGCGCGCATTGTCCGTAGCGGTGAGGAAGATCTCGACCGCATGGCGCGGCGCTTCTTCCAGCGTTTCGCTGAACTGGCGCTGGACAGCGTACTGGATGGTGCGTTGGGGAACGCTGACAGCGGTTCAGACTCAGGTCGGGGGTCGGTGAATCAGGCCGCTGCGGCCATTGCGCGGGCGGCGCGGCGCGGGGCGAGGTTCCTGTGAACGGGTTTCACGAAATACGTTTGCCTCTGGCCATATCGCTCGGCGCCACGGGCGGACCGGAGCGGTTGACCGACGTGGTGCGCCTGGCGTCCGGCGCGGAAAACCGCAACGCGCGCTGGGCCGGGTCACGCCGCAGGTGGGACGTTGGCGGAGCCACGCTGCGGCTGGATGCGGCGTATGAGCTCATTGCGTTCTTCGAGGCGCGGGGCGGACGGCTGAACGGGTTCCGCTTTCGCGATCCGGTGGACTGGAAGAGCTGCGCGCCCGGCGCAACGATTTCCGCCAGCGATCAGATCATCGGAACGGGCGACGGAGAGACGACGACCTTTCAGCTGGTGAAGCGGTATGTGAGCGGCGAGGATGTCTTCGCGCGACCGATCCGGAAGCCCGTTGATGACTCGGTGGTTGTTGCGTTGGACGGGATCGTCGCAGCGGAGGTCGAGGTGGACGCCGGAACCGGAGTGGTTGCCTTCAGTGAGGCGCCGCCCAGCGGCGCAAGCATCACGGCCGGGTTTGAGTTCGATACGCCCGCCCGCTTCGATGTGGACAGGCTGGACATGTCGATCGTGGGGCATGGCGCCGCGCGTGTGATGCGCACGCCGCTGGTCGAAATTCAGGTTTAAACAATGAGGCAGATTTCCGAGGCGTTCGCCGCGCGGCTCGCGGCGGACAAAACGACTCTGTGCGCCTGCTGGCGCTTCACCCGCCGCGATGGCGAGGTGTTCGGCGCGACCGATCATGACGCCGACCTCAGCTTAGATGGCGTGACGTATTCGCTAGCTGCGGGTCTGGGTAATGTGTCGTTCGAGAGCGGAGCCGGGCTTGCGCCTGGCCGGGCCACGGCAGAAGGCGCGTTGTCGCTGGATTTCATGCGGGTGGATGAGCTCGATACCGGCCTGTGGGATGGCGCGCGCGTGGACGTCTGGCGCGTTGACTGGCGGGCGTCGGAATACCGGGCGATGATCTGGTCCGGTGTGCTGTCCGAGGTTGGACGGACGGGCGACGCGTTCTCGGCAGAACTGGTTAGCCTCAAAGCCGGGCTCGAATGCAGGATCGGTCGCGTCTATTCGCGCCGATGCGACGCGGACGTGGGAGATGCGCGCTGCGGCGTAGATCTCGCTTCGGAGTCCTTTTCTGTTTCAGGCGTTGTCGGCACCATTCCTAGCGGGCTGACCTTCACCACCGATGCGCTGGAGGGCTTCGCGTCGGGCTGGTTCACAGGCGGACGACTCGCATGGACATCTGGCGTCAATGCCGGACTTGTCCAACGGATCGCGAGGCATACGGGCAACCAGATTGAAGTCGCCGGGCCGGCGAAAGGTGTGATTGCCGCAGGCGATGCGTTCAGCGCGACGGCCGGTTGCGACAAGGCATTCGAGACCTGCCGCGCGAAGTTCATAAACGGCGCAAGGTTCCGCGGTTTTCCACACATGCCCGGGCCGGAGGCCGTACTCGCCGGGCCGGCGGCCAGCGACGCCAACGATGGCGGGAGGCGCTGATGGCGCTTACGCGCGAGGCCGTTGTGGCGGCCGCCCGGCAGTGGATCGGCACACCCTACCGGCATCAGGCGAGCGTGAGAGCGGTTGGTGCAGATTGCCTTGGCCTTGTGCGCGGCGTGTGGCGCGAGGTGATCGGGCCTGAGCCGGAACGTCCGCCGGGCTACACGCCGGATTGGGCGGAGGCGCTTGGACAGGACACGCTGCTGGAAGCTGCGCGGCGGCACATGCGCGAAATCGCTGTCGGCGAGGCTGATGCAGGCGACGTGCTGCTGTTCCGCATGGCGCTGGGCGCGCCCGCGAAACACGTGGCGATTGTCTCGGGCGCCGACCGGATCATCCACGCCTATTGGGGCCGCGCCGTCTGCGAGACGCGGCTTGTGTCGTGGTGGCGCCGGCGCATTGCGGCTGCATTTCGCTTTCCCGGCATCGACTGAACATCAGGACTGGAGACGATCTTGGCCGAACTGCTGCTTGGCAGGCTGGGCGCTGCTGCGGGTGCGGCGTTGCTTCCGAAGGGTCTGGCCGTTCTCGGCGAGACGGCGGGCAAGCTGGCTGGCATGGCGCTGGACGCGCAGTTTCTCACCCCTCCGAGGCAAGGCCCGCGCATCAAATCCTTCCACCTGATCGAAGGCCGCGAAGGCGCGGGCACGCCGGTTGTCTATGGCCGTTGTCGTGTTGGCGGGCAGCTGATCTGGGCGGCGCGCTTTCGCGAACATCGCGAGGTGCAGGGCGGCAAGGGCGGGCCGCGGATCGCCGAATATTCCTACACGCTGAGCTTTGCCGTAGCGCTGTGCGAGGGCGAGATCTCGCGGGTGTCGCGCTGCTGGGCGAACGGCGAACCGTTCGATCTGTCCCAGGTGACCTGGCGGCTCTATCGTGGAACGGAGGATCAGGCGCCAGATCCGTTGATCGAGGCCATCGAAGGCGCGGACAATGCGCCAGCCTATGCAGGAACCGCCTACATCGTGTTCGAGGATATGCCGGTCGATGCGTTCGGCGCGCGCATGCCGCAGATGTCATTCGAGATCGTGCGCGCGGCGGCGGGCGGCGATGGCCGGCTGGAAAGCGTGGCGCGCGCGGTCAACATGATTCCGGGCTCCGGCGAGTTCGCGCTGTCGACGGATATCGTGCGGCGCAGGATCGGTCCGGGTCAGGAGACGCCGGAAAACCTGCATGGGCCCGAACGCAAGAGCGATTTTGAGGCGTCGCTTGATCAGCTTGAAGCCGAACTGCCAAACGTTACGCGCGTGAATCTCGTCGTGGCCTGGTTTGGCGATGATCTGCGCTGCGGCGAATGTTCGATCGCGCCGGGCGTCGAGATCGCGGCCAAGACAACAGCGCCGCACAGCTGGAGCGTCGCCGGGATTTCGCGAGATGCCGCGCATCTGGTGTCCAGTGTTGACGGGCGGCCCAGCTATGGTGGAACGCCGTCGGATGAGAGCGTTCGGCAGGCTGTGGCGATGCTGAAGGCGCGCGGCTACCATGTGACGCTCTATCCGTTTCTCCTGATGGACATTCCTGCGGGCAACGCGTTGCCCGATCCATCCGGCGATGGAACGCAGCCAGCTTACCCCTGGCGCGGACGTATCACGGCGACAGCCGGAGACGTGGCTTCGCAGGTTGACGCTTTCTTCGACGAGTACCGCCCTTTCATTCTCCACTACGCGGCGCTGGCCGATGAAGCCGGCGCGGATGGAATCCTGATCGGTTCAGAGTTGCGGGGGCTGACGCGGCTGAAGGCCGGCGGCGTCTTTCCGGTGGTTAGCGAACTTGCGACGTTGGCTGCTGACGTACGGGCCATTGTCGGAGCCGGTTGCGAGATCAGCTACGCTGCCGACTGGACAGAGTATGGAGCGCTTGTTTCCGGGGATGATGTCGACTTTCCGCTTGATGCGTTGTGGGCGAATGATGCGATCGATTATGTCGGGCTCGACTGGTATCCGCCCATGGCGGATTGGCGCGATGGCGGGGATCATGCGGACGCCGCGTTCGGCGATGGCCGGTCGCGGGACTATCTCGGGAGCAATGTCGCCGGCGGCGAAGCCTTCGACTGGTATTATGCCGACGCCGCCGGGCGCCTGACGCAGGATCGCGTGCCGATCACCGATGGCGCTTATGGCGAGCCGTGGGTCTTCCGTCAGAAGGATATCGCCAGCTGGTGGGGCAACGCTCACCATCCGCGCGCCGGCGGCGTAAGATCAGATACGCCGACCGACTGGGCCCCGGGCATGAAGCCTGTGCGTTTTGTCGAGATGGGCGTTCCGGCGGTCGACAAGGGCGCGAACCAACCGAATGTCTTTTATGACCCCAAGAGTTCGGAGAGCGCCCTGCCGCACTTTTCCAGCGGCCGTCGCGATGACCTGATCCAGCGCCGCGCCGTCGAGGCGTTTCACGCGCACTGGGCTGATCCTGACAACAATCCTTTTTCAACCGAGTATGCCGGGCGGATGCTTCCGGATGATGGCATTGCGCTGTGGGCGTGGGATGCGCGACCGTTTCCCGCCTTTCCGCTTCGCGATGATGTGTGGGAAGATGCAGGCAACTGGCGGCTCGGGCATTGGCTCAATGGGCGTACAGGTCTGGCGCTGCTGCCCGATGTCGTCGCGGATGTCTGCGCGCGTGCGGACGTGGCATGCGACGTGACCGGACTGGCCGGGATGGTCACTGGATATGCCTTTGAGGGTCCAGCCGACGCGCGCGCGGTGCTTGAGCCGCTGGCCAGCGCCTATGGCTTTGTGTGCACGGAACGGGATGGTGCGCTTGTCTTCCGGATGCGCGATAGCGAGACGGTTTCTGTTTCACCCGGCCGGCTGGTCGAGCAGGATCGCGGCGCGATCGGGATCACACGGATGGGACTGGATGCCGGCCTTCCGTCTGTACGCCTGCGTTATGTCGCGTCGGAAGCCGATCACATGCCGGCGGTGGCCTGGGCCGAAACGGAAGCCGCTGACGAGATCGTCGATGTCGAACTCCCGATCGCGATGGATGAGGATCAGGCGCGGCAATGCGCCCGTCAGATGTCAGACGAGCTGCGCCTGTCGCGGACCGCAGCGCAGTTCGCCATGGCGGCGGACGGGTTGGTGATCGAGCCCGGCGATATCGTTACGGTCGATGGCTCAGGCTGGCGGATTACGGAACGCGCCGATGGGATCCATACATCCTTCCGTGCAATTCGCGCCGGTATTGCTGCCGATCCGGTTCTGGCGCCGGCGCTGCCGGGCGACCCGCCTGATGTCGTCTGGCCAGTCGAGCCGGACATCGTGATCGTCGATCCGCCTGCTTTGCCGGGGCAGGAAGACGACGCGCGTCCGCTTGGCTTTGCCTATGCCTCTCCCTGGCCGGGGCGCGTGGTGTTCGGGGCGGGTTCTGCTGCTGACCAGATGACGGCGCGCGGAGAGTTAGCTCGTCCGTGCACGATGGGCCGGCTGATCGGCGCGCTCTATCCGCATGTGTCAGGCCGGTGGCAGGAAGCATCCATCTGGGTCGATGTCGTGGGAGGCGCGCCTGCCTCGCGCACCGAGCTTGCCGTGCTCAATGGCGCCAACACGGCGCTGGTCGAAACGGAGGCGGGTTGGGAGCTGATCCAGTTCCGCGATGCGGAGCTGGTCTCGGAAGGACAGTATCGACTGGATGTCATCCTGCGCGGCCAGCAAGGCAGCGAAGCCGCCATGGCTTCAGGCGCGTCTGCGGGCGCACGCATCCTGTTCCTGACCGGCGCCGAACAGCGTCTGGACGTGGCTGGCTGGGAGCGCGGGCTGGACCTGATGTGGCAAGCCGGCGCGCGATCCTCCGGCGTCGACCCGAGCTGGACAGCAACTCAATCGTTCAATGCTCTCGCCTTGGAAGAATGGTCGCCGGCTCACCTGTCGGGTGAGTGGGCCGGGGGCGACATCCAGCTCAGTTGGATCAGGCGCGCAAGAAAGGATGGCGATCCCTGGCTTGCGGGCGAACCGCCTCTGACGGCGCCGGAACGCTATGTCGTTCGGGTCTCGGACAGCGCTGGTGCGTTGCGCGAATGGGAGGTCGCCGCGCCGGCAGCGACCTATGGAGCAACAGACCAGGCCGTCGATTTTCCGGCGGGCGGCGATGCGCTGGTCGCGGTCAGCCAGGTCGGCCCGAACGGTCTGCCGGGGGCGTGGGCTGCGTTCCAGATCGTGATTCCCGCCCCCTAAACGGCCTCCGGACCCGTCCCCGCCCCAAAAAACCCATCTTCCGGCTTGTCTTGCGCGAGGAAGCACCTCCACGTTACAGCCCGTGGGCAGAGCAAGGATCGGCAGTTGAGCTGGGATCCCTATGCGGCGCTAGGCGTACCCAAGTCCGCAAGCGCCGATGAAATTCGGAAAGCCTATCGCAAGCTCGCAAAAGAGCTGCACCCGGACGTGCGCCCGAATGACAATGCGAGCGCCGAGCGTTTCAAACGTGTGACAGCCGCCTTCAATCTCCTCTCTGACGAAGCCGAGCGCGGACGTTTCGACCGCGGCGAGATCGATGCGGATGGCAATGAACGTCCTCATTTCCAGCCTGGCGGCGGGTTTGGTGGTTTTGCCGGAGCGGGCGCCGGGGCGCGGGCGCGGACAAGCCGGTCCGATGCGTTCGAGGATCTGTTCGACGGCCTGTTCAGCCGCGGCGGCGGCGCGCGGGGCTTCGGCAACCAGCGCGGCGAAGACGTCCGTTATCGGATGGAAGTCGACTTCCTTGACGCCGTGAATGGCGGCCGGCGGCGGGTGACGATGTCGGATGGCCGTTCGCTCGATCTTGCGATTCCCGCAGGTCTGAACTCGGGCCAGACCCTCCGGCTGAAGGGTCAGGGGCTGCCGGGAACAGGCAACGGTCCGCCGGGCGATGCGTTGGTTGAGGTTACCGTCGGCACGCATCCGGCCTTCAAGCGGGAGGGCGATGACATCCGCATGGACCTGCGAATCTCCCTCGCCGAGGCCGTCGAGGGCGGAAAGGTGCCGGTTGCGACGCCTTCCGGGCCCGTCACCCTGTCCGTGCCAGCCGGCTCCAATTCCGGGGATCTGCTGAAGTTGCGCGGCAAGGGCGTCCAGACGCGGCCCACGCCGGGTGACCTTCTCGTCAGGCTCTTGATTGTATTACCAAGAAAAGACGATCCTGAACTCAAGGAGTTCGTCCGCAACTGGCCGGGCCGCAAGGCTGACATCACCCGGTGATTCATCTGATGCGCGAGAAAAAGCAGCTCGAACTGCTCCCGGGGGACGGGCGCGGCTGCCGTTCAGACGGGGTTCACTGTGTTCGCCCTAAATCCGGAAGCATGAAGAACCGGCTCAACATGGCCTCTCTCGCGCTGATCGCAGCCGCCCTTGCGGCAGCTGCGCCGGCGCATGCGCAGCGCCAGCACGACAGGCTGCCGTTTGACAGCCCGTTCCAGCGCGGCAATGGCATCCCGTCCGATCAGTGGGATACGCCGCGGCGTGAAACCGCGCCGCAGCAGCGCGAGAAGTCGCTGAGCGAAATCCTCCGCATGCTCAAGGGCCAGTATTCCGGCCGGCATCTCGATGCCCGGAAGCAGGGCAACTACTATATCATTTCCTGGATCACCGAAGACGGTCGGCGACTGACCCTGCGGGTCAACGCCATCACCGGCCAAGTGGAGTAGGCGGACGACGATGCGAATCCTTGTTGTCGAGGACGATCCCGATCTGGGCCGGCAGCTTTCCGAAGCTCTGGAGCAGGCCGGCTACGCCGTGGACCTGGCGCCGGACGGCGAGGAAGGACACTTCCTTGGCGACACCGAGCCCTACGACGCCGTCGTGCTGGACCTCGGCCTGCCGAAGATGGATGGCGTGCGCGTGCTTGAGAAATGGCGCAACGCCGGCAAGGACATGCCTGTTCTTATTCTGACTGCGCGTGATCGCTGGAGCGAGAAGGTGGCGGGCTTTGACGCCGGCGCCGACGACTACGTCACGAAGCCCTTCGTCACCGAGGAGCTTCTTGCGCGGCTTCGCGCTCTCCTGCGGCGGGCAGCTGGTCACGCCAGCGCGGCGCTCGAATGCGGCGACCTGCGCGTCGATACGCGTGCGGCGCGCGCGTCGGTCAATGGCGAGCCGATCAAGCTCACCTCGCACGAGTACCGCGTGCTCTCCTATCTCATGCACCATCAGGGGCGCGTTGTGCCCCGGACAGAACTGGTCGAGCACATCTACGACCAGGACTTCGACCGCGACTCGAACACGATCGAGGTGTTCGTCGGCCGCCTGCGCCGCAAGATCGGCTCCAACCGCATCTTGACGGAGCGGGGATTGGGATATCGGTTGATCGACCCCAAGGTCGAGAAAATCGCGGAGTAGCATGACCGACAAACCGGCGGGCGAGACAACAGGAGCGCTGACACGCGGCTCCATCGCCCGGCGTATGCTGATCGCTGCGGCGGTCTGGAGCGCGGCCGTTCTGCTGGTCGCCGGTTGGTCGCTGCAGGCTTTCTATCGCACCGAAGCGGATCAGCAGCTCGATTCTACCCTTTCGGATACCCTCGACTCGCTTGCGAATTCGGTCAGCTCCGAGAACGGCGAAGTTCGCTTCGACGACGACAAGCTGCCGCGTGACGAGAAGTTCGAGAGTGCGCTGTCGGGCCGCTACTGGGCTTTCGTCGATCTTGGCGCCGACAATTCCGTCGTGCGGACGCGAAAGTCCCCGAGCTTCTTCGATGTCGACGTAACGGTTGGAGCCCATGCACGTGATCAGGCGTTATCCCAGCCGGGCGTCAGCCTGTTCTTCGATGCCGCCGGCCCAAACGACAAGATGGTCCGCACGGCGATCCAGGCCGTGACCCTCATGGGTCGCGCCAATCCGATGCTGCTCTATTCCTCGATTGACCGCACGAGTGCGGACGCAGCCGTCGGCAACTTCACCCTTCGCCTCGGCATTGCGCTGGGCGTCCTCGCGATTGGTCTGATCGGCGGCATCTTCCTGCTGATCCGCTATGGCCTTCGCCCGCTGCACACGATCCAGAACAATCTGGGCGATGTTCGCGCCGGACGGCGCGACAGTCTCGACGGCGAATATCCCACCGAACTTTCCCCCCTCGTCAGCGAGATCAACACGCTGATCGCCCACAACCGCAAGGTCGTTGAGCGCGCACGTACGCATGTCGGCAATCTCGCTCATGCGCTGAAGACGCCGCTGGCTGTTCTCAAGAACGAAGCGCGTGGGTCGGATAAGCTGTCCGACCTCGTGCGCCGGCAGACGGAGGCCATGACCAGCAATGTCACGCACTATCTGAAGCGGGCGCAGGCGGCGGCGCAGGCGGAAGTGCTGGGAGCGCGGACGGATGTGCGCGAGCCCGTTGAAGGCATTGCGCGGATGCTGGAGCGGCTGCATCGCGACAAGGGGATCGCGATCGAGGTCGAAGTCGACCCCAAAGCAATTTTCCGTGGGGAGCGCGGGGATTTCGATGAACTGATCGGAAACCTGTTGGAGAACGCTGCCAAATGGTGCAAGTCGCGGGTCAATGTGACGGTGACCCGGGACGATGACGGCCTTCAGGTGATGGTCGACGACGATGGTCCGGGACTGCCGCCAGAACACCGCGCCAAGGCGCTCGAGCGCGGCAAGCGTCTGGATGAGTCGGAGCCGGGAACCGGATTGGGATTGTCGATCGTGACCGAGCTGGCGGACATCTATGGCGGCAGGCTGCACCTTGAAGACAGCCCGATCGGCGGTCTGAGAGCGCGTCTTGAATTGCCGGCGGCCCCGCTTTGATCTGGATTGTTCTTGTCGCCGCAGTCTTTGTGCTTGGCGGGGCGTGGTTTGTCGCGAAGTCGACGCCAACGCGCATTGCGGTGCTCGTGATCGGTCTGGCCGCTGTTGGCGCCTACTGGGCGTTGGGTCGCCCCGACATGCCGGACCGTCCGCTCGATACGCGGATCGCGGAGATCGAGGCGCGCGAGAGCAGCGATCCCCAGAGCGTCACGGCCGAGCAATTCCTCGCCGTGCAACACGATCTGGCGCGCAAATCGCCGTCCGATCCGGTTCCCTATCAGAGGATCGGCGATCTCTACGCCGCCAACGGCCGTATGGAAGAGGCGCTGAGCGCCTACCGGTCGGCGCTTCGGCGTGACGCCGGATTCGAGCCCGCTGCTGATGCGATCTCGGAAATCGAGTTCCTGATCAGCGGCGAGGTCGACCCGGCAACGCGCGAGAAGCTGCCACAGCTTGCGCAGAAGGCGCAGCAGGATCCCCAATCCCTGACGGCCGTGCAGATTCTGGCGCTGATCCAGGAACGGGTGAAAGAAGCGCCTGAAGACAGTGAAGCCTACCGGATGATGGGGGAAATCTACGCGAGCACCGGTCATGTCGACAAAGGCGATGCGGCTTTCGAGGAGGCCCTGAAGCTCGCGCCGCAGGATCGCGCCATCATCAAGGCCTGGGCGGATGCCCGTTTCAAGGCGACGCAGACCATCGATGCCCAGACCTCGGATCTCTACAATCGGGCCTACCGGCTTGATACGAAGGACCTGCGCATTGGCTACATGGCCGGAATCGGCCTCTGGCTGCAGGACAAGAAAGCCGAGGCGGAGGCGATCTGGGCCAATGTCGACAAGCGCGTTTCCGAGGGCGGGCCGGAGCGCCAGATGTTCGCTGCGCTGCGGCAAATGTTCGGGATCGACCCGCCTTCGCCCGATTCCGGCGCCAATCCCCCGAACAAGTGATTGCATCTCGCGCCATCGTGTCGCTGGCGCTGCGGTCCCCTGACAAATATATACAACCAAACTGCCCTGAACGGAGCCGGTCCTAATATGCGCAAGCGGTCCCAGAGGCTTTGGTTTATCGGCGCGGCCGGCGTGCTGATGGCGGGCGCTGTGGCGCTGGGCGTCGTCGGGCTCAGCGGCGCTGTGGCTTTCTTCCAGTCTCCGTCCGATATCGCCGCCAAGGGCGTCGACAGCTTCAAGCAGAATGTCCGCGTTGGCGGGCTCATTGAGGTCGGCAGCCAGTCTCACGGCGCGGACGGCAAACTGCTGACTTTCCGCATCACCGACTGCAAGCACACCGTGCCCGTGGAATTCGATGGCATCCCGCCGGACATGGTTGTCGAAGGCAAGGGCGTTGTCGCCGAAGGCCGCTTTGACAGCCACGGCACGCTTGTCGCGTCGCGGGTGCTGGCGAAGCACGATGAGAACTACATGCCGAAGGAAGCCTACGACTCGCTCAAGCGCGCGGCGGGGTCGGATGTGTCGATGACCTGCGGCGAAGGTCCGTCGACGTGATCGCGGAACTCGGCCATCTGCTCGCCTTTCTCGCGCTTGGCGCGGCTATCGGTCAGAGCTTCTTCGGGCTGACGGGCGGAAGCGAAACATCGCGGCGGCTTGCGGTGGCGGCGGCGATGTTCGCCGCGCTGTCGATGCTGACGCTGATCATTTGCTTCGTCCGGCTCGACTTCTCGGTGGAGCTTGTGGCGGCGCACTCCCACTCGCAGAAGCCGCTTCTTTATCGGATCGCCGGTGCGTGGGGGAACCACGAAGGCTCGATGCTGCTGTGGTGTGTCATCATGGCGGGCTATGGCGCTGTGGCGGCGCTGACCATGCGTGAGGGCAAGCTGCGCGATCGCGCGCTGGGCGTGCAGGGCCTGCTGACCGTAGGTTCGTTCGTCTACCTGCTGTTCGTCTCCAGCCCGTTCACGCGCCAGCTTGATCCGCCGTTCGATGGCGCGGGGCTCAACCCCTTGCTGCAGGATCCGGCGGTCGCACTGCATCCGCCCTTCCTCTACCTCGGCTATGTCGGCATGTCGTTTGTGTTCTCGCTCGCGGCCGCCGGCCTTATCAACGGCGAGATAGACCGCGACTGGGCGAGGCGCACGCGCCCGTGGGCGCTTGGCGCGTGGAGCTTCCTCACCATCGGCATCGCGCTGGGCGCGATCTGGGCCTATTACGAACTCGGCTGGGGCGGCTGGTGGTTCTGGGATCCGGTCGAGAACGCATCCTTCATGCCCTGGCTGGTCGCAGCGGCGCTGGTCCACTCGCTGATCGTGACCGAGAAGCGGGGCGGCATGGCCTCGTGGACCGTGTTTCTTGCGGTCGTAGCGTTCTGCCTGTCACTTCTGGGCACATTCCTTGTGCGTTCGGGCGTGCTGACATCGGTCCACGCGTTCGCGACCGATCCGGCGCGGGGAACCATCCTGCTCATCGGCCTCGGGCTGACCGGCGGCGCTGCGCTCGGGCTGTTTGCGTGGCGGGCGCCGACGCTGAAACCGGGACCGGAATTCGACCCGGTGAGCCGCGAAGGCGCGCTTGTGCTCAACAACCTCTTCCTGTCGGTCTCCGCCGCGCTCGTTCTTGTCGGCACAGTGACGCCGATGGTGCTGCAGTGGCTCGGCGAGCTGAAGCTGATCTCGCCGGAAGCGGCCTCGATGTCGATCGGCGAGCCCTATTTCCACATGACGCTCGCGCCGATGGTGGCGTTCCTCCTGCTGTTCATGCCGTTTGCGCAGGCTGCGCCATGGCGCAAGGCCGAGCTGACCCCGCTGGTGAAATGGTTGATCCCGTCGATCATCGTCGCCGTGGTCGCGGCGATTGCTGCGATGGCGATGGGCGGCTGGGGCATATTCCTCGGCTATGGCGTGCTGGTCGGCGTCTGGGTCATCGTCGGTGTGGGGCAGGATCTCTGGCGCCGTGCGGGCGCGGGGGGATTCAGCCGCCTGATCCGCCTGCCGCTGACCGTCTGGGGCATGGCCATCGCCCACATCGGCATTGGCCTGTTCGTCATCGGCGCTACGGTCGAAACCGCAGCGCGAACCGAACAGACCTTCCCGCTCGGTCCCGGCCAGATTGCAGAGATGAATGGCTGGCAGTTCGAATTCCAGGGCGTGAAGATGGTGGATGGTCCCAACTATGTGGCGACCCGCGCCGACATCCTTGCAACGCACGACGGCCGCACGGAACTGCTGCAACCCGAACAGCGCAGCTACCCGGTCTCGGCCATGGGCACGACCGAAGTCGCCATCCGCAAGACCCCGACGGGCGATGTTTATGTCGCGCTGGGGGACCAGCTGCGCGACCAGGCCGGCGTCTGGCGCATCCGCATCGCGCATCACCCGCTGATCGACTGGGTGTTTGGCGGGGCGGGCCTGATCGCGCTTGGCGGCTTCATGTCGCTGGCCGCGCGGCTGCGGCGGCGTGCGCCGGCGCCGGCCGGGACGGCTGCATCCGAAAAACCCGCCTCATCCGACAAGCCAGCCACGCCCGAAGCCGGAGTCGGAGCGTCGGCATGATCGCTCCGCTCATCGCGCTGCTGCTTCAGGCCCAACCGCTGGAACAACCGCTGCCTGATCCGGTGCAGGAGGCGCGCGCGCAGTCACTGATGCGCGAGCTGCGCTGCATGGTGTGCGAGAATGAGCCGGTGTCGCAGTCGACCGCTGATATGGCGGTCGACGCCCGGCGGATGATTCGCAAGCAGGTGGCCGAAGGCGCAACCGACGGACAGGTCCGCGATTTCTTCGTTTCCCGTTACGGCCAGTACGTCGCCTTCCGGCCTCCGATGGACGGCTGGGGCATGCTGCTGTGGGGGTTTCCGTTCGTGCTGGTGCTAGGCGGGCTTGTCTGGATCGGCCTCAGGCTGGTGAGGAACCGGCCGAAAGCTCTCGACCCCGTGCCCGACGACCGGAACGCCGAAGGCGACTGATCACGCGCAGGATGCCGATAAATTGGCCCGGAATCCGCCAGATGCGCCACTGGCGCTGCCGCAGGATTGCCTTAAAGTAAGGCGTTAGTTGAGTTGCGTCGCCCCGGGCGAGGATGCTTCCGGGAACGTGCTTGGCCGCTGTTTTCCGGACTGCCCGTGTGAGGCAGCCAGGCTGGAAACTGCGTCATGAATTGTCGAAACTCGCCTGTCGCACGGGCGCAGACTGGAAGACGGAAGATGGGAGAATTTCGAATGGTGCGGATGGGTCGGAAAGCAGCTCGCGCTGGCCTGATCGCAGCGGGCCTCGCGCTCGCTGCGCCAGCGTTTGTGGCGCCAGCCTTCGCCCAGAACAACAAGCCCATCAAGGTGACTCCGCCCGCCGGGGCGCCGATCACCTTCGCCGATCTCATCGACCGGGTGAGTCCGGCGGTGGTCAGCGTGCAGGTGACGACGGAAATCAAGGCGGCGGCGCGCGCGGGGGTGTTCGATCAGTTCCGTGGTTTGCCCGGCTTCGACGAGTACGAGGATGAATTCGGCGAAGGCGAAGACAGCGAGCCCCAGGACCGGGAAGGCAGCGCGCTCGGTTCCGGCTTCTTCATCAAGGGCGACGGCTACATCGTCACCAACCATCACGTGGTCGAGAATGCGCGCGAAGTGATCGTGTCGCTGAAGGACGGAACGCAGCTCGAAGCCGAGATCATCGGGTCTGACGAGCAGACCGACCTTGCCGTGCTGAAGGTCAAGAAGGCCGGATCCTATCCGTTCGTCCAGTTCGCGACCAAAGCCAAGCCGCGCGTTGGCGACTGGGTCGTCGCGGTTGGCAACCCGTTCGGTCTTGGCGGCACGGCGACGGCCGGCATCGTCTCGGCTGACGGGCGCGAGTTCAACAGCGGCAACTACAACGACTTCATCCAGATCGACGCCGCCATCAACCGCGGCAATTCGGGCGGCCCCACCTTCAACCTTGATGGCGAAGTCATTGGCGTGAACACGATGATCTTCTCCGACACGGGCGGAGGCAGCGTGGGCATCGGCTTCGCCATCGAAGCCAACGCCGCGAAGACGATCTCCGACACGCTGATCCGTGACGGCAAGGTGGTTCGCGGTTGGTTGGGCGTCGAGATCCAGAGCCTGGACACGCGCCTCGCGGACGCTTGGGGCCTCAAGCACAAGTCCGGCGCCATCGTGCGCTCGGTGACGGAAGGCGGGCCGGCTGAATCCAGCGGCATCAAGCGCGGCGACGTCATCATCTCGGTCAATGGCGATGATGTAAAAGACACGCGCCAGCTGACCCAGCGTGTTGGCAGCCTGCTTGCCGGGTCCGAGAACACCTTCCGTATCATCCGTGACGGCAAGGAGCAGACCGTGCGCGTAACCGTGCGGGCGCGCGACGAACGTGCGCTTGCGGCCAACGAGCCTGATCCTGCGCGCGCCGGCATGAAGCCGCCGCGTCCGAGCCCTGAAGACGTGACCGTCGATGGCGGCACGATCCGCCAGCTGACGCCTGAGGAGTCCGCCAAGTTCGACGTCGGCACTGCAGGTTCGGGCCTCATCGTCGTGACCGTGGAGCCGCGCGGCGCGCTGGCGCACGCCAACATCTTCCCGGGCGACGCGATCCTCGAGATCAACATGAAGGCCGTGATAACCCCGAAGGACTACCAGGACGCGATCGCCGCCGCGCTCGCGCAGGGCAAGAAGGATGTTGTCGCACGTGTTGGGTGTGGCAATCAGGCGAGGTGTGGCGATCTTACCGTTCTTCGTCCGATTGAAATTGCGCCGGCAGGATAACGCATGAAGGTCATCGTCATTGAAGACGACGCGTCAGCGGCAGCCTTCGTCAAGCAGGTGCTGGGCGAAGCCGGCCACGCGGTCGATGTGTGTGGCGACGGCGAGTCGGGTCTGAACCAGGCGCGCGCGGGCGACTATGACGCGCTCGTGGTCGACCGGATGTTGCCCGGCATGGATGGGTTGCAGCTTGTGAAGCGCTATCGCGACGCCGGCGGGCGGGCTCCGGCCCTGTTCCTGTCGGCCTTGGGCGAGGTGGATCATCGCGTTGAAGGCCTGCAAGCTGGCGGCGACGACTATCTCGTCAAACCTTACGCGCCCAGCGAACTGGTCGCGCGTGTCGAAGCCCTCGGACGCCGGGCGACGGGCGATATCCCGACGACGCGGCTTGTCGTTGGCGGTCTGGAGATGGATCTGCTGGCCCGTACGGTTCACCGCGACGGACAGAAGATCGACCTGCAGCCGCGCGAATTCCGCCTGCTGGAATTCCTGATGCGCCATGCCGGTCAGGTCGTGACGCGCACGATGCTGCTGGAGAAGGTGTGGGACTATCACTTCGATCCGCAGACCAATGTGATCGACGTTCACGTCTCGCGTCTGCGTGGCAAGATCGACAAGGACTTCGAACGTCCGCTGCTGCACACGGTGCGCGGTGCGGGCTATCGCCTCGAAGCATGAAGCGCTGAGCCATGAAGATCGGCCGCCTGCCGGCGCTGGTCCGGACGACAACGTTCCGGCTGGCGCTGCTGCATGCCTCGATCTTCATTCTCTTTTCGGCGTCGCTGCTGGCGTATCTCTACTATGAGACCGCTGGCCAGCTGGCGCGGCAGGCGGAAGCCGAGCTCAACGCGGAATTCCAGGAGCTGTCCGCCGCGAACCGCGGTGGCTTCGATCGCCTGATTCAGGCGGTCGCCGAACGGTCGGGCGCGCGCGGCAAGTTCTTCTATCTGCTGCAGGACGGAACCGGCCAGAAGATCGCCGGCGATTTCGACTTCATGCCTGCGCCCGCGCCTGAGGGGCAGGTGATCGATGTGAAGTTCGACTATGACGTGCGCAATCCCAGCGGCGAGATGGTCCGAAGGTCGGCCGAGGGGCGGATATCGCGGCTGTCCGAGGGTGGCGTGCTGATGGTGGCCTACGATGTCGGCCAGCTCGGGGAGATGAACCGCCGCATCACGGACGTGGTCTGGCGCTCGGCCGTTGTTGGCTTTGTGCTGTCGCTGATCGGCGGCGTGGTGATTTCGCGGTCGGCGGCGCAGCGCGCGGAAGAGCTGGCGCACACGACGGAGGAAGTCATGGCCGGCGACCTCACGCGGCGCGCACCGGTCTACGGGTCGGGTGATGAATTCGACCGTCTGTCCGAACAGATCAACGCGATGCTGGTGAAACTCGAACGGCTTGTGATCTCGTCGCGGTCAGCGGGCGATTCCATCGCGCACGACCTTCGCTCGCCGTTGACGCGCCTGCGCAATCGGCTTGAGGCGGGCCTGCGCGGCACGGACTCCGATGGTCCGCGGTCCGCGCTGGTGCAGTCGATCGAGGATGTCGACGGCGTGCTGGAGACGTTCAATTCCGTGTTGCGCCTGTCGCGCGTGCAGGCCGGCGCCACGGGCTCATTCCGCCGGATCAATGTGACCGGCATCACTGATGAACTGGCGGAACTCTATCAGCCTGCCTGCGAGGAAAAGAACCTTACTTTCACCTATACGCCGGATGGCGAGGCCTTTGTGCAGGCTGACCGGGGGCTGATCGCGCAGGCCCTGTCCAATCTGCTGGACAATGCGGTGAAATACACGCCTGAAGGCGGGGCTGTCGGCCTCGGCGTCAAGCGGCTGCCCGGCGGGGAAATCGAACTGACCGTGACTGATTCCGGGCCCGGGATTCCCGCTGAAGATCGCGAACGTGCGGTCGAGCGCTTTGTGCGGTTGGAACAGTCGCGCAGCCAGCCCGGCAGCGGACTGGGGCTCAGCCTCGCCTCCGCCGTGGCCGAGGCGCACCGGGGAAGGCTCGTGCTCGACACGGCTGGCCTGGCGCCGCCAAATGTAGGGCTTGCGGCGCGCCTGATCCTTCCGGCAGCCTAGCATTCCCCGAGATCCAGCTGACCGCAGGGCCTGACACAGGATGGCGCATCGACTTCAGGAATTGGGCTTTGGACCGCTTGCCGGGGCCGCGGGCGATGTTCGCGCCGCGCTTGAGCTTGCGCCCCGATTCTCGGATCACATCGCGCGCATGATGTCCCGCCGGCCGGACGTGGTTGAGGCGATTGCAAGAAGCGGTCCCGCTCAGGTTGTTGATCAGGCTGTTGTGGAAATTCTTGCAGCCGGCGCTATCGGTCCGCAGGAAGAGGCCGCGCGGCGGATGCGCCGGGCGAAGGAAGCGGGGCAGCTGGCGATTTCTGCGGCCGATCTCGCATGCCTGTGGACGCTCGACCAGGTTGTGGGCGGCCTCACCCGCCTTGCTGATGCGGCGACGCAGGCGGCGCTGCGCCTCGCCATTCGCGCCTCGTGGGCGTCCGGCCATCTCGGCGAGACGCGTGACAGCGACGAAATGCCGGGCCTGTTCGTGCTGGCCATGGGCAAGATGGGCGCACACGAACTCAACTATTCCAGCGATATCGATCTGATCGTCCTGTTTGATCTCGACCTGCTTCCCGTGACCGGGCAGCGCGTGAAGGAGGGCATGACGCGCCTCACGCGCGATCTGGTCAAAATACTCGAGGAACGAACCGCCGACGGCTATGTCTTCCGGACGGACCTGCGCCTGCGGCCCGACCCCGCCTCCACCAGCCCGGCGATCTCCACCCAGTTCGCGACAGGATATTATGAGAGCGTCGGCCAGAACTGGGAGCGCATGGCCCATATCAAGGCGCGTGTCTGTGCGGGCGATCAGGTTGCGGGCAAGGCCTATCTTGATGAGCTAAAGCCGTATGTCTGGCGCCGGCATCTCGATTACTGGGCGATAGCTGACATCCACTCCATCAAGCGCCAGATTCACGCGCATGGCGGGCACGCCGAGCTGGCGTCGCCGGACTTCGACGTGAAGCTTGGGCGGGGCGGCATCCGCGAGATCGAGTTCTTCACGCAGGTCCAGCAGCTCATTCTGGGCGGGCGCATGGCGCATCTGCGGGCGCCAGGAACGAAAGCGGCGTTGCGGGCAATGGTTGACGCGCAGGTCGTCGCGCCCGAAACGGTCGATGATCTGTGCCGCGCCTACGACTATCTCCGCTGCATCGAGCACCGGGTGCAGATGCTCAACGACGAGCAGACCCATCGCATTCCGATGACCAAGGAGAAGCGCGAAGCGGTCGCGCGGCTTGCCGGCTATGACGACATGGCCCGGTTCGAGGCGGACATCGCCAGTGTCCGCAATCGGGTCCATGGGGCCTATTCGGACCTGTTCGCGACCGAGGAGCGGTTATCCGGCGAAGCGGGCAACCTCGTCTTCACCGGCGTCGACGATGACCCCGGGACGGTTGCGACCCTGAAGGAGATGGGCTTCGGCGACCCTTCGCGTGTCATCCACACCTTCCAGCAATGGCATCGCGGGTCCATTCCGGCCACGCGATCCGCCCGCGCGCAGCAGCTGCTGACATCGCTCGGTCCGCGCCTGCTTGAAGCGATGTCGCGGGCCGGAGAGCCCGACGTCGCGTTTGATCGCTTCCGGGAGTTCCTGTCCGGCCTGAATTCCGGTGTGCAGGTCATGTCGCTGATGCTGGCTGAGCCAGGCCTCACGCGCGACGTCATCCAGACAATGGCGTTCGCACCGAAGCTCGCCGCAGACCTTGCGCGTAGGCCCGCGCTGCTGGAGGCAATGCTGGAGCGATCGTTCAGCAAGCCAGCTCATCTTGATGATCAGGGCTCGCGCGCGAAACGGCTGCGGGACAGCCTCGCCCGCGCCGAAGGTTTCGAGGAAAAGCTCAACGCCGCACGTCGCTTTCACAGGGAGGAGTCCTTCCGCATCGGCTATCAGCTGTTGCGCAGCGCCATCGGCGCCAACGAAGCGGGCGTTGCCTATGCCGATCTGGCCGACGCTTGCGTTGGCGGATTGGCGGATGTCTGCGAGCAGGAGATATCCGGGAAGTTCGAAGGCAGGATCGGTGCGTGGTCGGTCTGCGGACTGGGCAAGTTCGGCGGACGCGAGCTGACATCGACATCTGATCTCGATCTGATGCTGGTCTATGAGCCGGCCGACGACGGCAGCGTGCAACTCGCCACACGCTTCGTGCAGCGTTTGATCGCGGCCCTCTCCGCTCCGACGGAAGAAGGATCGCTCTACGAAGTGGACATGCAGCTTCGCCCATCCGGCCGCGCCGGGCCTGTCGCCGTCCGCTTCTCGTCGTTCGAACGTTATTATCTCGAAGAAGCCTGGACGTGGGAGTTCATGGCGCTGACCCGGATCAGGCCGGTTGCGGGCGACAGGGACCTCGGCCGGCGGATTCTGGAAGCGGCGCGCAAGGCCCTGATGGCCAAGAGCGCCGATCCCAAAATCACTGAAGACGTCGCGGATATGCGGCGGCGCATGGCGCGCGAGCGGAAACCGCATTCGATGTGGGACGTGAAGCTTGCTCCGGGCGGACTGGTGGATATCGAGTTCCTGACGCAGCACGCCATCCTGTGCGCCGCCGCTACGACGCCCGGCGCCATCCAGCCGGGTTCGCTCGCCGCCATCCGGGCGCTTGCCGCCAGCGGCCATTTCGCACCGGGCGAAGCAGCGCTGCTGATCGATGGCCTCGGTCTTCAGCTCAATCTGCAGCAGGCTCTGCGGATCGCATCCGGCGACCGGTTTGAGCCAGAGACCGCCTCCGTAGGGCTGAAGGGATGGCTCGCCAAGCATCTGGGATTCAAGGACTTTCCAGCGCTCACGCAGCGCCTTTCCCAGATCCAGGGGCAGGTAGCCGATCTGCGGACCCGAAAACTCGGGCCGCTGTCGACGGATGAGGCTGTGCCGGGCGTTTGAATCTGCGGAACTGGAGCAGGCTGGCCGCCTGATTTGATCCCGGTTCGGCGCCGACGGCCCTCGGCAAACGCAGCCGCAGGATGCATAACGTGAAGCATGGTTCGGCTTTGGAGATGACGCCCAAAGGGGCGCAAGTCGACGTCTCGGAGTTGGTGGCCCAGCCATGCGGGATCCGGACGAGGAACTGGTCCTCCGTGTCGGTGCGGGCGACAAGCGCGCCGCTGCTGAACTCGTGCGCCGTCACCTGCCGCGCATGGTCGGGCTTGCGCGCCGGATGCTTGGCGATGCGGCGGAGGCCGAGGATGTCGCGCAGGAGGTTTTCCTTCGTGTCTGGCGGCATGCCGCGGCCTGGAAACCGGGACAGGCGAAATTCGAAACATGGATGCACAGGGTCGCCATGAACCAGTGCCTCGACAGATTGCGGCGCGGCGGGCGCAATGCCGGTGAAGTCTCGCCGGAAACGCCGGACGCGCGTGCGTCAGCTACCCGCGCACTCGACGACCGCCAGCGGCGGGAACGGGTGCGCGACGCCCTGCAGGCCCTGCCAGAGCGCCAGCGGGCCGCCCTTGTGCTCTGCTATTATCAGGACCGATCCAACATCGAAGCGGCGGAGATTCTCGGCGTCAGCGTTGAAGCATTGGAGAGCCTTCTCTCGCGGGCGCGCAGAACGCTGAAGACGACGCTCGCGGCGGAGCGGGCAGACTTGCTGAGCGGCCTCGAAACAGGCTGAGGAATGCGATGAACGAAGCACGTTTCATGGAATTGCTGGGGGCCTACGGGGCCGACCTCGCCCGCTGGCCGGAGGATGAGCGCGCGCATGGGGAAGTGTTCCTTGAGGGCGCTCCGCACCGGATCAAGGATGTCTGGGAAAGCGAGCGCGGCTTCGACCATCTGCTGGCGCTGGAAAAGGACGTACCGTCGTCCATCGCCCTCGAGACCGCCATACTCGGCGCGGCCCCTGGTCGCCGCCGTGTCGGCTGGAGCCTCGGCCTGTCCGGCTGGCCTAGCGTGCCCAGATGGGCCGCCGGTGGTGCGCTCGCGGCTTCTCTGGCGCTGGGATTTGCGGTTGGCTATGCGGGTGAAATGCAAAGTGCGCCCGAACATGACTACGCCAAGATGCTGACTGTCTCCGGCGGCGGGGCCAGCGCGGTCTTCCTGACCGCCATGAACGACGTCGGGAACTGAGACCGGAATGCCGTCCAGATTCACGATTGTGCTTGTTGGCTCGCTGGCTCTCAATGCGGCTCTTGTTGGAATCGTTGTCGGCCGGTGGCTTACGCCGCGCACGGACGAACCCAGCGTGCTGATGCAGCTTGAGCGTTATGGGCCCACATCCGACGTGGTTGCTGCGGCCTGGGCGCAGCTGCCGGAAGAGGACCGTACCGAACTGCGCCGCCAGCTGCGCGAAAGCTGGGTCGCGATGAGCGATGATCGCAAGCGGTTGAGCGAAGCGGGCAAGGCGGTCTATGACGCCGCGCTTGCCGATCCGTTCGACGAGGGCAAGCTGCGCGACACGGTCGCCATTTTCCAGTCGCGCGAGAAGAAGCTCCAGGGCATCGCCGAAGATATCCTGATCAGCCACCTTGGCCGCATGCCTCCAAAGGCGCGCGCGACGGCGGCAACAGGCCTGCTGACGCCATTCAACGCCCGGCTCCAGCGGGCGGATGGACGCGACGGCGCGCGCGCTGGCGTGCAGGGCGGCGATGCGCCGCCGGTTCTCTCTCCGGACAAATAGGAACGATCAGGCGCCGAGATCCTCAAGGATCGGATCGGCCTGCCCGTTGGGGGGCGGTGGCGTCTTGCTGACCGGCAGGAAGATCGACACCGTCGTGCCTACGCCCAGCGTGCTCTCGATCGTGAGATAGCCGCCATGCATCTCGGCGAAGGACTTGGTCAGCGCCAGACCCAGTCCCGTGCCGCGGACATTGCGCTCCTTGGCTTCGGGAGATGTCACCTGCTCGAAGGGCTGGCCCAGCCGGGGAAGGTCCTCAGGCGCAATGCCGATCCCGGTATCCTTCACGCGGATCACAAGCCATTTGCCTTCCGCCGCCATTGTCACACGGATCTCGCCACCGGAATCCGTGAACTTGATCGCGTTCGTGATCAGGTTGAACGTCATCTGCTTGATCGCGCGATGATCGCCCGTGATCTCCGGCAGGTCGTCATCCGGATCGAAGATCAGCGAGACTTCGCGATCCGCGGCGCGGCGGCGCGCCAGCTTCACAGCGCCGTCGACGGCGTCTTCCGGATCGATCAGCGTCGGCGACAGCCGCATCTTGCCGGCTTCGACCTTCGACATGTCGAGAATGTCGTTGATCATCTCCTCAAGGTGGCGGGCCGCCTCGACGATATCCTCGGCATATTCTCTGTAGCGCTCGTGGCCCAGCGGACCATAGACCTCCTCGGCCATCATCTCGGCAAAGCCGTTGATGTGGTTGAGCGGCGTGCGCAGCTCATGGCTCATATTGCCCAGGAATGCGCCCTTGGCCTGGCTGGCCCGCTCGGCGCGTGTCTTGGCCTCGGCGTATTTCTCCGCCAGTTCCTGGGCCTGGCCCTTGGTGCGCTGCAGCTCCTCCACCATGGCGCGCAGGCGGCGCTCGCTGCGCTGCAGGCCCGCCTCCTGGCGCTTCATGTTGGTGATGTCGAGGCCGACAGTGATCAGGCCGTCCGTCGCCGTGCGGCGGTCCACCAGCCTGATCCAGATGTCGGACAGCAGCAGCATCTCGCGCGAGTTCGCATCCTCGCCCAGCGGACGTTCGACGCGGACGAACTTGGAAATCTCCGACATGATCAGGTCGTAGGACACACCCGGCTGCAGGATGCTCTTGTCGAGGTTGAAGATGCGTCCGAAGGCGGCGTTCCAGTGCGTCAGGCGCTTGTGATTGTTCCACACGGCGAAGGGGCCAGGGTGGGCGTCTAGCGCCGTGCGGGCCAATGCTTCTGCACGCCGGGAGCGCGTCTGCGCTGCGATGCGGTCGGTGACATTGAGGATAGCGCCGGAGAAGACGCCATCGCAGTCGCCGCCGATCAGTTCGAAATAGCGGCCGGCCATCCGGCCGGATCCAAGGAAGGCCGCATTCAGCTGCTGGCGCGGCCTTGCATCCTCCAGCACCTGACGCACGCGGCGGCGATCCTCGTCGGCTACAATGGTCGTAAACTCGTCCAGCGTCATCTCGCCTTCGTGGATGGCTCCAAC
This sequence comes from Hyphomonadaceae bacterium, assembly GCA_041398245.1. Classification (GTDB taxonomy): domain Bacteria; phylum Pseudomonadota; class Alphaproteobacteria; order Caulobacterales; family Hyphomonadaceae; genus UBA7672. The sequence goes on along the minus strand of JAWKVC010000001.1, from coordinate 31,717 downwards.
CAGCATGGCGGCTTCGGGGCCGAGCGTCAGAAGCTGCTTCACCGGATTCCAGCGCCACAGGCCGATCAGGCCAGCAACCTCGAACCCGGCCCATAGACGCTGTTCGACTTCCTCGGGAGTTGGCGTCTTTTCCGCGATGGCTTCCTTCTCCCGGCTGACGCGGCGGATTGCCGACACAAGGCCGAAAACGGCGAGCAGCGGGGCGGCCAACAGCAGGCCGTAGATGATGAGGCGATTAACGTCGCCCATGCCGAACAACGGAGCCGGCCGGAAGACACACGCTGCGATCTCTGTCTGCGGGATCGGCGCACAGGCGACAGCCGACCGTTCGAAGTCGACTGACTCGAAGCGGGCGTTCAACGGGATGGATCCGCTGGTGACCAGATAGAACTGTCTCTGGTCCAGCGCCTCGGGCAGCAGGGCCGCCGCGCGACGGGCGCCCTGCACCCAGCGGTCTTTCACGTTCGCAAAAACTCGCAGGCCGCCCTCGTCGACCAGTTGGGCCCAGGCGCCCTCCGGCGGCTCACGCTCGCTTACGGCATCGAAATCGCCGGCCCGGCGGATGGTCTCAAGCGAAGCGCCATTGAGCAGCAGGCCTTCCATGCGCGCCTGAAGGGCTACCAGATCGGCCCGGACATGGCCGGCAAGAGCCTCGGCCTCCCGGGCTTGCTGGACCAGCGTCGCGTTGTCGGCGAATTGGCGTTCCTCGAAGGCCTTGAGAGCAAGCGACCCGCCAAACGCCAGCATCAGGAGCGTCAGCATGGTGGCAGGGACGGGGCCGCGTGCGCGCGCCGGAGGCGCACCCTTGCGTGCCGGTCTGCCTCTGACGTCGATCTTCCCCAATACTGCGCCCTTCGCGAACTCCCCTGACTCACCAGTTGTGGAGTCGAAACGCTGCGAAAGGGTTAACCGGTGATTAATTGTGGGCCATCCGCCGAGATCGGCGGCAGGGTGGTCTCCAGGCAGGCTCTGCCTGGCGCAGGACTGCGGAACTCTTGGGCCCGAACAGGGTTTCGCGGCGTTCCTTGCCCTTGAAATTGTCGTCTTTGCGACGGCGGCGGTCCGGCCCGAAATAGACGCTTGTACGGATGAACGAACGCGGCGTGTTGATGACCGCGCAGACCTTCCGGTAGAGCTCGGTCGCTGTGACCGGCTTGGCGCAGAATTCCGTGACGCCGGCGTCGCGCGCCTTCTCGACCTTCGAACGCTCGGCGTAGGCCGTCAGCATAATGATCGGCACGAAATGGTTCGGGCTGTCCTCGGCCGTGCGGATGAGACGGGTAAACTCGCAGCCGTTGATCGGATCCATCGCAAAGTCGGTGATGATCAGGTCAATCGGTGTGTTGCGGATGATCTGGAAGGCGTCGGCGGCGTTGTTGGCGTCGAAGAACTCCTTCACTTCGAAGCCGCGGAGAATGGTCTTGATGATGTTGGTCATGTGGTGGTTGTCGTCGACCACCAGCACTTTCAGGCGTTCAAGCGTGCGATCCATCGCCGTCCCCTATGCCGCGCTGCGCAGGGCGATCGGCCCGCGCGCGAAGAAATGTTCATCGATCATCGGCCGGCCGTAATAGTAGCCCTGCGCATACGTGACGCCGGCCTCGATCAGCATCTGGCGATCGGCTTCGGTTTCGATCCGCTCGCCCACGGACGAGATGCCAAGTTCGGCGCACATGCGGGCGACATTGCGCATGAGGGCGAGGCCGCGCTTGTTGGTTTCGGCGGCCTGAATGAAGCTTCCATCGAATTTGAGCCCGTCGACGTTCAGCGCGCGCAGATATCCGAACGAGGCGGCCCCGGCGCCAAAATCATCGAGAGATACGCCGACGCCGCAGGCGCGCAGCATTTCGACCGCGCGGGCCGCCATTTCGATGTCGTGTATGTGCGCGGATTCCGTGACTTCGATGATCAGCCTGCTGTGCTGGAAGGTGTGACCGGCGATCACGGCGCACAGCTCCCGGATCACGTCCAGCCGCTGCAGCGACTCCCCCGATATGTTGATGGCGAGGCGGTAGGCGGGATCAGGATTGGATTCCAGCCGCGCCGCTGCGGCGCTGACCATCACATAATCCAGATGCGCAATCTGCCCGGATTTCTCGGCTGCCGTGATCAGGCCAACCGGAGAGTCCTCGCCATTGAAACGCGCGAGAACCTCATAGTGGCTGATGGCGCCCGTGCGCGTTTCGACGACAGGCTGACGCGCCGCCTTCAAGCGGCCATTCATCACCGCATCGCGAAAGCGCTCGGCCAGAACTTCATTGGCGTTGTCACCGCGCACCTGCATGGATGCGGGCATCCGCAGAACCGCGAAATTGAAACTGTTGGGCGAGGTCGCGCTGCGCTGCACGACCACGCGCCGGCCGCCTTCGATCGACGTCGCATCGTCCCAGGAAAGCCGGCGGCCGGGACCCAGCGCCCACAATTCTTCGCGCAGGCGGGTTCCTTCCGCCTCGCTCACCAGATCGATGGCGTTGCGGCCAATCAGGCGCTCGGTGCTGGGATGGTGGAATAGAGTGGCGTCGCCCTGGGCATCGACAATGCGTCCGGCAGCATCGCTGGTGACCAGAAGGTCCGCAGCGGCAAACGCGAAGTCGCGGAACTTCGCATCCTGTGGATTTGAAACCGACATTCCCGCCGTCCGGTCACAGTCTTGCGACCCTGAACGCTAGGGCGTCATGATTAGTCGGCGGTTAACGATAACGAAATGCGAAAATCTTCGCCGGTTCAGCGCCTTACTTCGGTTCGGCGAGCGCCCGGCCGACAATGTCCAAGGCGTTCCGCGACAGTCCGGCATCCGACAGGCGATTGAGCTGCGCCTGGGCATGGCCGCGCCGGACGGCGTTGAACGACCGCCAGCTTTCGAAGGCCGTCGCCAGCCGGGCCGACAGCGCCGGGTTCAGCGGATCGATCTTCAGGATCATGTCGGCGAGGAAACGATAGCCCCAGCCGTCCTCGGCATGGAAGGCGACGGGGTTGTTCATCGCGAAGGCTGCAACGAGCGACCGGACACGGTTCGGATTGCGCAGATCAAAGTCAGGCCGGGTCTGCAGACGCAGGAGGCGTTCGCGCAGATCGTTCCGGATCGACATCGATTGCGCGCTGAACCACTTGTCCATGACCAGCGGAGAATTGGACCAGCGCGACTCGAAGTCCGTCAGGGCCGCGTCGAATGCACTGCTCTCGATGCCCGACAACGAGGTCAACGCTGCAAGGCTTTCCGTCATGGTCGTCGCGCCGCGATAGGCTTGCGCGATCAGGCCTTCATGGCGATCGCCTAGCGAAGACAGCAGCGAGAGCGCCGAGGCGCGCAGGGCGCGCCGACCGGCCGCCGCCGCCGAAGGATCGAATGTGGTCGGCTCGGTCTTCTCCAGCGCGGCCAGCAATTCGTCTTCCAGCGCCCGGGTCACAGCGCGGCGCAGCTCCAGCCGCACCACGTGGATGGCGGTCGGATCCGCATCCTTCATATCGAGGATGAGCTCGCCCACGGTCGGGATGTAGAGCAGCAGGGCCGCATAGGCCGGATCGGTGCGCGCGGCGCGTACAACGGAGTCGCGCAGGGACCGGACATAGCTTGTCGCCCGCGAATGGTCGGGCTCCCGCGAACCGCCGCGCACGGAATCCAGGATGACGGCGCGCGCGATCGTCTGCAGCGCTTCCCATTGCGCAAACGGGTCGTCGTCAACACCGGCCAGCGCCGCGCGTTCGGCTTCCGACATGTCGTCGACAAGGCGAACCGGCGCGGAGAAACCGCGATTGAGCGACGCCCGTGGCGTTGAACCGACACCAGAGAAAACGAACGTCCGCGTGCTCGCATCGAGCAGCAGCACGTGCTCGGTTGCGGGCGCGCCGCTGCCGATGCGGGCCTCGATGGACGCGCCGTTTGAGTCGAACAGGGCGACGCGCAGCGGAATCGGGACCGGCGCCTTGGTCGGCTGGCCGGGCGTCGGCCGCACTTCCTGGGACAGCGTGAGCGTCCAGGTCTTTGCCGTGGCGTCGTATCGGCCCTTCGCGGTCACGGTCGGCGTGCCGGCCTGCGAATACCACTGCGAGAACGCCGCGAGGTCGTGATGCGTTGAGGGTTCGAACGACCCGATGAAATCTTCGATGGTCGCGGCCGTGCCGTCGAATGTATCGAAGTAGCGGTTCATGCCGGCGAAGAAGGACTCATCGCCGATCATCAAGCGCAGCATGCGGATGAGTTCCGAGCCCTTCTCGTACACCGTGGCGGTATAGAGGTTGTCGATGCGGGCGTAGCGATCCGGGCGCACGGAATGGGCCAGCGGGCCGGCGTCTTCCGGGAACTGGCGCGTGCGCAGCCGGATCACTTCCTTGATCCGCGCGACAGCGGGCGAGCGCATCGCCTTGGTGAACTCCTGATCCCGGTACACGGTCAGGCCTTCCTTCAGGCAGAGCTGGAACCAGTCGCGGCAGGTGATGCGGTTGCCGGTCCAGTTGTGGAAGTATTCGTGGGCGACGATGCTCTCGATCGCCTCGAAGTCCGCATCCGTCGCGGTGCGGCCATCAGCGAGAACGTAGGCCGAGTTGAAGATGTTGAGGCCCTTGTTTTCCATCGCGCCGAAGTTGAAATCGCGGACGGCGACGATCTGGAAGATGTCGAGATCATACTCGCGGCCGAAGACGTCCTCATCCCATGCCATTGCATTCTTGAGCGACAGCATCGCGTAGGCGGCGCGGGGCGCGTCGTCCTTCTCGACATAGATGGCGAGTTTCACCGGCCGGCCGGATCGGGTCGTGAAGCTGTCTTCGAGCACATCGAATTCGCCGCCGACAAGGGCGAACAGATAGGAAGGCTTCGGATGCGGGTCCGTCCATTCGGCAAAGTGCCGGCCGTCTTCGATCTCGCCCGATGAGACTGGATTCCCGTTCGACAGAAGATAGGGGAACCTGACCTTGTCCGCCTCGATCCGGACATGGAAGGGCGCGAGCACATCCGGCCGGTCCGGATAGTAGGTGATGCGGCGGAAGCCTTCGGCTTCGCATTGCGTGCAGAAGCGGCCGCCCGAGATGTAGAGGCCGGACAATTCCGTATTCGTTTCGGGCGAGATGCTGGTTTCGATTTCCAGCGTGAACGTATCGCCGGGCCAGTCGAGCGTGAGCGTTTCGGAATCGATCCGGTATTCGTCGGCTGAAAGGGCGTTTCCATTCAGGCGAATCGATTTCAGCGCGAGCTTTTCACCATCCAGCACCAGCGGTGCGTCCGCTTCTCCGGTGCGGCGGACGGACAATTCGGTGACAACGCGCGTATCCGTGGGATGCAGCTGGAAGCGCATCCGCACCTGTTCGATGCGGAAAGGGTATGGCCGGTAGTCGGCCAGGCGGACTGGGGGCGGATTTTCTGTACGCATCGCTGGTCGCTCGATCAGGCTTCCCGCGCATCAGTCGCGGCTCCTGAAAGGCGTACAACGTTCACAGACAAGATAAAGAGAATTCACCCGAATTTCACGGGGAAATACCCCATCGGGAGAATGCCTATTCCGCAGCAGCCTGCGTGGGCATGTCGCTGGGCGTGTCGTAGATGCGGCGCAGCAGGGCCGTGGCCTTCTTGGCCAGATCAAGGAGTTCGGCCGGCGTGTCGTCGCAGTTCTGGTGGCCGAACTGGGCCAGCGCCTTGGCGACACGCATCAGTTGAGGCGCGGACTCGATCATGCGGGCCTGGAATTCGATGCGTTGGGGGTCGCGGTCATATTCGGCGCTGGGCACGCGCCAACCGCCCCAGTTCTTTTCATCAGTCGTGATGATCGGATAGGTGCCGGGGTGAGGATGATTGGGGACTTCTTCCGAATCCCGCCAGCGATTGCGGGCGCGGTTGATCCGCCAGTTCTCGATATCGGCAAGATCGTCAACCGGAGCGCCTGACTTATCAGCCATCAGTTCACTTGCGCCGAATTCGCGGCCGAGGCCGACGTCGTAGTGAACCTTCAGCGGCTCATCGAGGCCTTTCACCCATTGCGGCAGCACGCGCTCGACAACGGCCCAGGTGCCAACCGGTTTGACGAAAACCTTCTGGTTCTTGTGAAATGCAGCTTTCGCCATGGGACGACGACCTCCCCGAAACAGCTGCTTTTTCTAGCAGAGAGAGGTTAGGCGCCGGTGAATCCGCCCGGCCAAATCGGGCAGGCCAGATGTGGCCCGCCCGTTTGGGCATCATTTGTTAAGATCAGCGGCAGCCCGCGTCATAGGGGAAAAGCTGTTCGTCCGGCACGCGCCATTTCGTTTCCTCCATGCTGCCGGAGCGAACGCCTTTCGCGTCCTTCGTGAAGTATTGATAGGTCATCGACGAGTAGCTGATCTCGACACTCTCGATGGGCCGGTTGCCGTTCGAAGGATCGGTGTTGACGTTGAAGCCGCGCACCTCGGCGCCCTCGATGATCCAGCGCGCTTCGACGACCTCGCTGGATCCCGGGCGTGCAGGCGCCGTGAAGGTGATCTCGATACGGCCAAGCGGCGCGCCCTCAATCGCCGCCGCCATCAGCCTGGCCGACGACCTGTCCGGCAGCTTGCTGATGAAGATCGGACTGACGTTGGTGCTGCGCACCTCGTCCCGAAGGCCATCAGGGTCCGGCATCGTGAAGGTGGAGATGCCCATGTTGACGCCGCTGAGCGCGATCTGTCCTTCGAAGCCTCGCTGGGCGGCATCGCCCTGAACCGTCGGCGTCTTCAGAAAGATGTCTGCGCTGGCCGCTCCGGCGCTTGCCAGCGCGACAACAGACATCAGGCTCAACCGTGCAAGTGTGTGGATCATCGTACGTCCCTCCAGACCGCGCGCTGTCCGGGTATCGGGGAAGCGGCCGCGGCCGACTCGCGGGCTCCTGTTCCCGCTTGCATGCAGGTTTGAAGGCCCGGCGCGTCAGGCGTAGGGCGCTCGCCAAGTTTCATTGTGGCGATGGTGACTGCACTGTGGCGTACTCGCTTTTCGGCAACCTTTGCGAATGCTTAAGCCCGATCTGATAGGTTTCCGGAAGTTCACCAGTCTCACGGACTTCGATGACGCCAGCTCAGCCTGGATACGGACGGATCGCATGGATCGCCGGTTGGGGCCTGGCGGCGCTGGTGCTTGTCGTCGGGTTCGGAGCGGCTGCGCTCCACCAGGATTTCAGCGAGCCGGACAATGCCATGCGCCTCGTGCGCGTGCGCGACATGCTCGCCGGGCAAGGCTGGTTCGACAACATCCAGCACCGCCTCAACCCGCCGGACGGCACGCCCATGCACTGGGCGCAATGGATCGATGCACTGCTTGCTGCGCCCATCGCGTTGCTTGCGCTGATTGTCGGGCAAGCCTCGGCGGAGACCGTCGTGGCATTCGTCTGGCCGCTCGGCCTGCTCGCGCTGTTCATGTTCCTTGTCGTCCGCATTGCGGGCGAAGTCGGCGCGCGCGAAGGCCTTCGCCGTGAAGCTGAATGGGCCGGCGCCATGCTGGCTGCGCTGGCTTTTCCCACGACCGAAAAGTTCGCGCCGGGGTCATTCGATCACCACAATGTCGAACTCGTGCTGATCATGGCGGCCGTACTGGGTCTGATCCACATGCGGTGGAGCCGACGGGCGGCGATCGGCGCCGGCGTTGCGCTGGGACTCGCGATGGCGACAGCGGCCGAAGGGGCTCCCTTTGTGGCCGCTGGTCTCGTTGTGAGCGGTTGTCTCTGGCTGTTCCAGCCCAAGCCATTCCGCGCAGGCCTGCGCTGGTTCGGGGTCGGACTAATCGCCTCCAGCGCGATCATGTTACCCGTGCTGGTTCCGCCATCGTCATGGTTCCAGCCCGTCTGTGACACCATGGGCGCCCCCTTCGCGACCTTTGGCGTTCTGGGCGGCGGCGTCGCCGTCGCGCTCAGCCTGTTGCCGGAGGTTGCTGCGAACAGCCTGCTCAAGCGCATTGCTGGCTCGGCCGTGCTGGGCGCCGCTTCGGTTGTGGTTCTCTATCTCCTTTATCCCCAATGCGCCGGCGGCGGTTACGCGGCGCTCGGACAGGACATGTCCAGCCTCTGGATGAGCCAGATCTCCGAGGCCCGTTCGTTGATCTCGCTGGCGGGCAGTGACATCGCGCTGATGTTCGCGGTCGGCGGGGCGGCGCTCGCCGGGCTGGTCGCCGCGATCATATGTCTGCGCCGGCACTGGCGCTTTGAAAGCGTCTGGGTAGTGTTCGGGTTTCTTGTTGTCTCGGTCGCTATCATGGTCTGGCAGATCCGCGGGACAATCTTCGCGACAGCGTTTGCCGTTCCCTTTGGCGCCTGGGCCGTTGTGGTCGCGCGCCGCGAATACCGCGCGCGGGCGTCAGCCATTCGCGCGCTTGGCTTTGTAGGTGTCGTCGCTGGCTCTGCCGCCGCGGCCTGGGCCGGCTGGAGATGCGCTGCAATCCAGCCTCACGCCGCGCGGCGCTCGCCAACTACGAGGCGCGCGTCGAAGGCTCCAGGACCTGCACGTCTCCGGAAGCCTTCCAGACGCTGCGCGCGGCGCCAACGGGGGTCATGCTGAACCAGTTCGCGCTGGGGGCGGGCGTTCTGGTCTGGACGGATCACAGCGTTCTTGCCGCGCCTCTATCATCGCGACGTCGAAGGCACGATGACGGTGATCAAGGCTCTTCGCAGCGCGCCCGACGAGGCGAAGAAAGCGGTTGTTGCGTCGTCGGCGGATTATGTTCTGGTTTGTCCGGCCACGCCGGAGACGGCCTTCTACGCACGCAACGCCGCCGATGGCGTCGCGCCTGAGCAGACCCTGTCTGCCCTGCTGGGACGTGATGAAATTCCCGACTGGCTAGAACCGGTTCAACTGGCGCCGTCGTCGTTGCGGCTTTATCGGATCGTGCGCTAGTCGCCGGCCGGCGCAGCGCTCGCGGCCGCGCGCGCCTTCGCCATTTCCTGTGGTCCGCGTCCGCGCAGCGTGATCTGCGGGATGAACAGGATCACCACGATTGCCAGCGAGATGATCATCAGGCTGGCGGTGAAGATATAGCTCATCGCCTGCGCCAGCGAATTCGATACGGCCGACTGCATCTCCGATGGCAGCTGAACCGCGCCGGGATTTTCCGTGGCCATGGCCGCCATGCGCTGCATCGCGCCCAGATTGATCCCCTGGATCTCCGGATAGGCGGCGTGCAGATAGGACGTGATCTGCGAGATCAGCAGCGCGCCGAAGATCGACACGCCGACCATGCCGCCGCATTGGCGAAGGAACATGCTTGTCGAGGTCGCAACGCCGATCTGGTGCACGGGGGCGGCGCTCTGTGAAACCATGTTGAACAGGCTTTGCGTCGGGCCGAGGCCGATGCCCAGGACGAAGAGCCGCCAGATTACGTTCCATTCGTCTGATTTTGCGCCGAGCTGCGACATCAGGAAAATGCCGAGGAACTGCATGGCGCCGGCGGCCAGCAGCACGCCCTTGTACTTGCCCGTGCGCGTGACGTACCGGCCTGAGAGCGTTGCCGAGGTGATCAGACCGGCCATCAGCGGTAGCAGCAGAAGGCCGCTGTTGGTCGCGGCCATGCCGAGGCCGAGCTGCAGGTAGAGCGGCAGATAGACGATCGTTCCCATGAACGACATCGCGATGATGAAGGATGCGAGCGTCGTCGTCGTGAAAGCGGGAATCTTGAACAGCGCAAGTGGAAGGATGGGTTCCGCGACGCGGCCTTCAATCATGAGGAAGATCACGCCCGTGATGATCGACAGGGCGAAGAGGCCGAGCACTTCCTGGTGCAGCCAGCCTTTCTCGTTGCCCCATGTCAGCGCCAGCATGAGCGCGCCAATGGCGATCACGACAAAGATGCCGCCGGCCCAGTCGATCTTGCCGCCGCCGGTATGACCGAGGTTCGGCATCTTGAACCAGATCATCGAGAGGGCGATCAGCGAGGTCGGGAGATTGATGTAGAAACACCAGCGCCAGCCGGCGATGTGCAGGCCGCCCAGATCAACCGAACCATGATCCGTGAAGTAGCCGCCGACGATAGGGCCGACGACGCTGGCGAAGCCGAACACCGCGCCAAACATCCCCGCATACTTGCCGCGTTCACGCGGCGGGAACAGGTCGGCGATGGTGGCGAAGGCTGTCGTGAATAGCGCGCCGCCGCCGATCCCCTGAATGCCGCGGAAGATGATCAGTTGCATCATCCCGTCGCCCAGCACGGGCATGTCGCCGAATTCGCCCGACAGGCCGCACAGCCATGAGCCGGCGATGAAGATCGCGATGCCCAGCAACAGGATCAGCTTCCGGCCGAATAGGTCGCCAAGCTTTCCCCAGATCGGCACCATTACCGTGGAGGTCAGCAGGTAGCTGGTCGTCACCCACGCATAGAGTTCGAGCCCGTTGAGCTCCCGGATGATGGTCGGCATCGCCGTCGAGACGATGGTCTGGTCCAATGCGCTGAGCAAAAAGACGATCATCAGCGCCCAGAAGGTCAGGCGCTTTTCTTCGGGGGTGGCTTCGCGGCGCGCGCCGACCTGTCCCGATGCCGATGCGGGCGTTTCCATGCTTCGTGAATCCGAGCTTCTGTTGTCCTGACGAATACCAATTCCGCCGAAACTCGCCAGTTTCCTTTTCATTACACAGGTCCGGGCGAGCTTGCCAGTGGGCTGTATTGTCGCCCCCGCAAGCGAAGGTCTTCGCGGATTCCGGGATCGGTGTTTCAACCCGGCGGCGGGGCGGCTAATGTTTGACCCATGACCGGAGAGGGCGGAGCATGATGGCGACCTTGAGGCGGGTGGCGAACCTGCTGATTTCGCCTGCCGCCGAGTGGACAGTCATCGACCGCGAGGAAAGCGAGCCGAGGCGCCTGGCGCTGACCTATGTCGCGCCGCTGGCGCTGATACCGGCCATCGCCATCATCGTCGCGCTGTCGCTGGTGGGCGTTCAGGCCGGCGGAGATTTCCACAGGGCGCCGTTGCTCGAGGTTTCGATCTCGGCATTCCTGTTCTTTGTTCTCACGATCGCCGGGGTCTTCGCGTTCGCGGCCGTGATCGACTGGCTTGCGCCCCGCTTCGGCGCGCAACGCAATTACCGGCAGGCGTTCAAGGTCTCGGCCTATTCGATCACCGCTGCGATGGTGGCCGGGCTTCTGGCCATGGCGCCGGCGCTGCAGGTGTTCGCGCTTCTGGGGGCGAGCTACAGCCTCTATCTCCTGTTCATTGGCGCGCCGCGCCTGATGCACACGCCCGAAAAGGCGGCCGTGAACTTCGCGATCGTGACAACGCTGGCGGCGCTGCTGGTGGCGCTTGCTGTCGGTCTGGTCGCGATGGTGGCGGCTGCGCCGACGGGAACGCTGTTTCCGGGGTTGCCACGGGTCACCCTGTTCGATGCAGTCGACAATAGCCCACAGGCGGACGGTGCATCGCAGGCATCCTCAAGCGGGTCACCCGGTACGCTTTCTCCCGGCGCGCCCGGCGTGGTTTCGGGCAATGATCTTCGCGGCGCAGCGCCGGCGACGCTTGCTGGCCTCAATCGCGTTTCGGTCGGCTTTGAACGGTTGGGCATTCCGGGCAAGCGCACGATCAGGCTGGAAGCTGAGTACCGCGCCGGCGCGAAACATCTGTCGCTGCAGATTGTTTACTCGCCGTCCATCGCGCAGGCGATCGGATTTGGCGGCCCCGCGACATCGGAGTTCCAACGCGAAACGGCTGATGGATATTCACGCCGGTTCCGGGCTGATGGCGCGATTATCGTTACCGATTGGGATGGCGTATCCCAGACCGGGTCCTACGGCAGGCTTGTCGAGGATCGTTTCTACGTAAGGGTTGCCGGCGGTGGCGGCGTAACCACGAACGAGATGAAATCCGCTGTGGAACTGTTCGGCCGTGAAACACTGGCGCAATTCGTCGCTGAGAGTTAGGCAGGCGGATGACTTCAGCAATCGTACGCCCCGCCGGGAAACATGACCTCGACAAGCTCGAGGCCATGATCGCCCACGTCGACCCGGGCATGCTCACCATGCCATCTTCGCGCGAGGCGATGGCCGCGCGCATCGACCGCTCGCTGACCGCCTTTGAGCGCGGATCGCTGCCGCCGCAGAATGAGTGCTACTTCCTCGTGATGGAGGAAGACGGCGAGATTCTCGGCACGGCTAGCATCTTCACGAATCTTGGTGTTGAGCGGCCCTTCTATTCGTACCGCATCTCGCGCGACGCCAAGGTGTCGCCCGAGCTTGGGGTGAAGGTGGAACTCGACCTTCTCTTCCTTGTCAATGACTACCATGGCGACTCCGAGCTCGGTACGCTGTTCATCCGGCGTCACGCGCGCGGCGGCGGTAGAGGGCGGCTTCTGTCGTTCGCGCGACTGATGCTCATTGCGGCTGATCCCATCCGCTTCGGATCAAAGGCGATGGCCGAAATTCGCGGCTTCACCGATCCGGACGGGCGGTCTCCGTTCTGGGACGCCGTCGGGTCGAAATTCTTCCGGATGGAATACCGCATGGCGGATGCGCTGAGCGCACGCGACCATCGCTTCATCGCCGACCTGATGCCGCGCTATCCGATCTATGTGTCGCTGCTGCCGGACGAAGCGCGCAATGTCATCGCCCGCCCGCACCCCGACGCCGAGCCGGCGCTCGCCATGCTCAAGGCGCAGGGCTTCCGCTACAACGACGTCGTCGACATTTTTGATGCGGGACCCACGGTCGAGGCGTTCATTGATCACGTCGATACCGTGCGCGAATCTGTGCGGATGCCTGCGGCCGAGTTCCTGAAAGGACCGGTTCCGGCAAGAGGTCTTATCGCCAACCCCGAACTTGCGCGCTTTGCGGTCACGCAATTTGCAGCGGGGGAAGAGCCGGCCGCGATCCTCGCGCGCATTGGCGTCGGCGGCGCTGATGAAGTGATGGTCTACCGGCCCAAGGCGTCGCGGCCATGACCCTGCCAGCTTTCACCGGCGAGTGTTTCATCGATGGCCGCTGGCGCATCGGCGGCGGGGCGGAATTTGCGTCTGTCTCGTCCGCGGACGGACTGGTGGCGTGGCGCGGGCGCGAAGCCAGCCCCGACGATGTGGAAGCTGCGATCGCTGCTGCGCGCGGTGCGCTGCCGCTGGCAGCGAAGGCCGATCGACGAACGCATCGCGCTTGTGCGTGCTTTCGCGAAGCTGGTCGAACTCGCGCAAGGCCGATAGGCTGCCGTCATTTCGCGCGCAACCGGCAAGCCCATGTGGGACGCCGCCACCGAGGCGGCCGCCATGGTCGGCAAGGCCGAGTTGTCCGTGAAAGCCTATCAGGAGCGGACCCCGACAAAGGACGGGCTGGCCGGCGCGTTTACCGCGCGCATAAGCCACCATCCGCATGGCGCGATGGCCGTGCTGGGCCCGTTCAACTTCCCGGGCCATCTTCCCAATGGTCACATCATGCCGGCGCTGATCGCGGGCAACACGGTGATCTTCAAGCCGTCGGAACAGACGCCTGAAGTCGGCGAGTTCACAATACGCCTGTGGGAAGAAGCCGGCCTGCCGCCCGGCGTCATCAATCTGGTGCAGGGCGCGCGCGGGCCGGCGGAGCTGCTGGTCGAACATGAAGGCGTTGATGGAATCCTGTTTACCGGAGGCGTGCCGGCGGGCCGCGCAATCCATCGCGCGCTCGGCGGACGGCTTGAAAAGATCGTGGCGCTGGAGCTTGGCGGGAACAATCCGCTGGTCGTGTGGGACGCCGCCGATCTCGAATCGGCGGCGAAGCTGATCGTGAAATCCGCCTACATCACGTCTGGCCAGCGCTGCACCTGCGCGCGCCGTCTGATCGTGAAACAAGGGCCGGAGGGCGACGCCGTCGTCGATACGCTTTCCCGGTTTGTCGATCGCATCGTCGTCGACAAGCCCGATGCGCAGCCTCAGCCCTTCATTGGCCCATTGATTTCGGCCAAGGCTGCCGATGCGGTGCTCGCCACGCAGCAGACGTGGCTGCGATCCGGAGGCGTCGCAATCCGGGAGTCCCGGCGGCTCAACCACGGCCCGGCTTATCTTTCGCCCGGCCTGATCGACGTGACGGCGCTGGCTGAGCGCCGCGATGAAGAAACCTTCGGGCCGTTGCTGCAGGTCATCCGTGTTCCGGATTTCGATGCCGCGCTTGAGGAAGCCAACAACACGAAATTTGGACTTGCGGCCGGCCTGATCTCCGACAGCGCCGACCTGTTCCAGCGCTTCGAATCCGAGGTCCGCGCCGGCGTGCTCAACTGGAATCGTCAGACGACAGGCGCCTCCGGCGCGGCGCCCTTCGGCGGTGTTGGCCAGTCTGGCAATCATCGTCCCGCGGGCTATTACGCTGCGGATTACAGCGCGTGGCCGATGGCGAGCCTTATTGCGCCGGGCGCTGTGAAGGACGATGAAGCCATTGTGGGCCTCAAGCCCCAGCCGAGTTGACCGCCGCCGCGTCGCATAGTCTTAAATGGCCTGCGGGTGAAATGACGGGCGGAACGGACAGATGAAGCTGGCTTGGAAAATCCTGGGCGGGATCGCCCTGCTGGTTGGCATCGTTGTCGCTGTCCTCCTGTGGAACACGTCGCAGTTCGGGCCGAAGACGCAAGCCGATGCCGTCGTCACGCTACCCGAACCTCCCGCCGTCGATGTCGCCGCCGCCGCTGAAATGCTCGGCGCGGCCATCCGCATCCAGACCGTCACGCACGCCGCCGGCGATCCCAAGCCGGGCGAGGACCAGCCCTGGATCGATCTGCAGGCTGCATTGCAGGCGCGCTATCCTTCCGTCTTCGAAAAGGCGTCGCTGGAAAAAGTCCTCGCGCACGCCATGCTGATGACCTGGGCCGGAACCGATCCTTCCCTCCCGCCCGTGATCCTGATGGCGCACCAGGACGTCGTCCCCGTGAACCCCGGCACCGACGCTGACTGGACTCACGGCCCCTTCGGCGGGGTCGTCGCCGATGGTTACATCTGGGGCCGCGGCGCCATGGACGACAAAGGTTCACTGATCGCGATCCTCGAGGCGGGTGAAGCGCTCGCCAAATCCGGCTGGACGCCGAAGCGCACCGTCATCTTCGCCTTCGGGCATGACGAGGAAGTCTCTGGCCGCGGCGCGCAGGAAATCTTCGCTCTGCTGAAGTCGCGCAATGTCACGCCGGCCATGGTGCTCGACGAAGGCTATGCCGTGCTCGGCAATTATCCGCTCACCGGCAAGCCGGCCGCCCTGATCGGCGTCGCCGAGAAAGGGTATCTGTCGCTCAGGATCACAGCCACGACGGAAGGCGGCCACTCCTCGCGTCCGCCGCGCGATAGCGGCGCCGTGCGCATCGCCCGCGCGCTGGTGGCGCTGGAAGAAAACCAGATGCCGGCTGATCTTTCCGCGCCGCCGTTCAACGAGATGATTGAGGCTGTCGCGGGGGATCTGCCCTTCACCACGAAGCTCGCCTTCGCGAACCAGTGGCTGCTCGGCTCTGTCATCACCGGGCAGGTCGGCAGCGACGCCTCCGCCAACGCCATCGTCCGCACCACGACTGCGCCGACGATGATGACCGGCTCGATCAAGGACAACGTGCTGCCCCAGCGCGCCAGCGCCGTGGTGAACTTCCGTGTCCATCCCAACGACTCGGTCGCGTCGGTGACGCAGCATGTGAAGGATGTTACTTCGGATATCGAGGGGCTGACGGTTGAACCCTACGAAGACGGCATCGGCTCAGAACCTTCGCCAGTGTCGTCCACCTCCAGCGAGGCCTATCGTGTGCTCGAAGCGGTTGCGCGCGCAACCGGTGGCGGCGAAGTTCCTGTCGCGCCGGCCCTCGTCATCGGCGCCACTGATGCGCGCTATGCCTCCGCCATCAGCAAGGATGCGATCTACCGTTTCGCGCCTGCGATCTACGACGATATCGATCTTAATGGTTTCCACGGCACGAACGAGCGGCTGTCCGTCAACAACCTTGGTCGCATGATCAAGGGCTACGCCCAGATCATGATGGCGCTGTGCTCCTGATTGATCTGGGCGTGTCGGCGTTCAAGTCCGCAGCTTTTATCGCCGGATCGCACTGGTTCCACGCCCTGCATTCGTGGCAGACTCCCGTGCGTATAGCGTGGACCTGATCGATGCCCCGGATGCCGGAAACAACAGAGGTCAACTTCGACGGTCTGGTCGGCCCCACGCATAATTATGGCGGGCTGGCGCCTGGCAATCTCGCCGCCGCCGCCAATGAGGGGAAGGTCTCCAATCCGCGCGAAGCGGCGCTTCAGGGCCTGGCCAAGATGCGATGGATGCTGCGTCAGGGGCTGGTGCAGGGCTGCCTGCCGCCGCATGAGCGGCCCCATGTCGTCAGCCTCCGCAAAATGGGATTCTCGGGAACCGACGCGCAGATGCTCTCGGCGGCCGCGCGCGCCAACCCGCTGCTGCTGGCGAATGTGTCATCGGCCTCCGCCATGTGGACCGCCAACGCCGCAACCGTCTCTCCTTCGGCGGACACAGGCGATGGCCGGGTTCACTTCACGCCGGCCAATCTGTCCTCGCATTTTCATCGTGCGCTCGAAGTGGAGACAACGACGCGCGTTCTTCGGGCGACCTTTGCCGATGCGACGCGGTTTGTTGTCCACGACCCCGTGCCCTTCCACACCTTCGGGGACGAGGGCGCCGCCAACCACTGCCGGCTCGCGCCATCGCACGGCGAGCGGGGCGTTGAGGTCTTCGTCTACGGCCAGTCATCGTTCGCGAAGGATGGCGGCGGCAAGTATCGTCCGCGCCAGGCGCTTGAGGCCAGCCATATCGTCGCCACGCAGCATCAGCTGTGGACCGGCGGCGGCGCCGTCCTTGCCCAGCAGGGACGTGCAGCAATCGATGCAGGCGCTTTCCACAACGATGTTGTCGCCGTCTCGAATGGTCCCGTGCTCATGTTCCATGGCGAGGCCTTCGAGCAGAAGGAAGCATTCCTGGATGGGTTGAAGCGCGCCTGCGCCGCCCGCGGCTTCGATCCGGTTCTGCTGGAAGCGGCGTCAGACGGTCTTTCGCTCGACGAAGCGGTGAAATCCTATCTCTTCAACTCGCAGATTGTTACGCAGCCCTCCGGTGCAATGGCGCTGATCCTGCCGCACGAAGTGGAGGAAACGCCACGTGCAAAGGACTTCGTCGACAGCGTGCTGGCGGGCAATGGACCCATTCGCGAGGCTCACTATTTCGATCTGCGCCAGTCGATGCGCAATGGCGGCGGCCCGGCGTGTCTGCGCCTGCGTGTCGTACTGACCCCGGATGAACTGGGTTCATTGGGGGGGCGGGGCCTGCTGGATGACGCGAAGATCGACGCGCTCGAAGATATCGTTCAGCGCCGCTATCGCGACCGCCTGACGCCCGCTGAACTTTCGGACCCGACCCTGCTGGCCGAAAGCCGCGCGGCGCTTGATGAAATCGGACAGGTTCTTGGACTGGGGCCCATGCATGACTTCCAGCGCGCCTAGACTGGCTCCAACGATCGAGACCGAACGCCTGCGCCTGCGGGCGCACGTCGCCGCGGACCTGCAGCAGGCCCTGCCTGTGGAATGATCCAGCATCGTCACGCGTTTCATCGGCGGCAGGCCGTACACGCAGGAAGAAGTGTGGCAGCGCCTTCAGCGCTACGCCGGCTCATGGGTGCTGCTGGGGCACGGCTTCTGGGCCATCGAGGACAGGGCGTCGGGCCGGCTGGTCGGTGAGATTGGTCTCATGGACGCCAAGCGCGATATCGATCCCTCCTTCGGAGATGATCGCGAGCTTGGTTGGGCGCTGCTGCCGGAAGCGCACGGCAAGGGCTATGCCAGTGAGGCGCTGGCCTCGGTCCTCGCCTGGGAGAAGCAGACCTTCGATGCGCCGTGTGTCGTGGCGCTGATCGATCCGGACAACGCACCGTCCATCCGGCTGGCGCAGAAGTTCGGTTTTTCGGAACGGGCGCGTTCCGTCTACAAGGGCATCCCGACAATCCAGTTCGAGCGGAGGTCCGCGCGATGACATCCAGCGTGCGCCCTTTTGCCCCCGTCATTGAGACGGACCGCCTCGTGCTGCGCGGCGCGCGCAAGGACGACCTTGAATCCTGCCATGCAATCTGGAGCGACCCGGAATATGTGCGGCCGATGGGAGGCTTGCCAACCACGCGCGAGGAATCGTGGACCCGGCTGATTCTGTGCGCCGGTCTGTGGCCGCTGCTCGGCTATGGCTTCTGGTTGATCCAGGAGCGGGTAAGTGGGCGCGTGATCGGCGATGTCGGCGCCATGTTGCGTGAGCGCGAGATGACGCCGCCGCTTGGTTCCGATCCCGAAATTGGCTGGGGCCTCGCGCCATCGGTGCAGCGCCGTGGCCTCGCCCTGGAGGCCGTCAGCGCCGCGTTGCGCTGGCTTGACGAAAGCGCCGGTCTTTCCCGGCAGGTCTGCGTGATCGATCCGGAGAATACGCGGTCGATCTCACTGGCTGCGAAGGTCGGCTTTGAGGAAATCGGGCTTGCTGTGTCCGGCGGCGGGTCGGTTCTTCAGTTCCAGCGCAGGAGACCCCAATGAGCGATGGCGTGATCCTTGCGCTCGATCAGGGCACAACCTCCAGCCGGGCCATGGCCATCGGTCTTGATGGACAGGTGATCGCCTCCGCGCAGGAGGAGTTCCCGCAGATATTCCCACAGTCCGGCTGGGTTGAGCATGATCCGGAAGCGATCTGGCGCACCCAGCGGCGAACCGCCGAGCAGACCCTGCAACGGCTCGGTTCGCGCAAGATCGCCGCGATTGGCGTCACCAATCAACGCGAAACGGTGGTCGTGTGGGACCGCAAGACGGGCGAGGCGATTCATAATGCGATCGTCTGGCAGGACCGGCGCACGGCTCCGCGCACGCATGAACTTGCCGCGCAAGGGCATGAGCCCATCGTGTCCGAACGAACGGGCCTCGTCCTCGATCCGTATTTCTCCGCCTCCAAGATCGCCTGGATCCTTGACGCCGTACCGGGCGCGCGCGAACGCGCGGGACGAGGTGAACTTGCCGCGGGAACCATCGACAGCTTCCTGATCTGGCGTCTCACGGGCGGCCGCTCGCATGTCACCGATGCGACCAACGCCTCGCGCACGGCCCTTTATGATATCCGCACTGGCCGCTGGGATCAGGACCTGTGCGATCTGTTCAACGTCCCGATGTCGCTTCTGCCCGAAGTGAAGGACAGCGCAGCTGACTTCGGCGTTTCCGACATCCTAGGTCCATCGCTCCCGATCCGTGGCGTCGCGGGCGACCAGCAGGCCGCGCTCGTCGGTCAGGCCTGTTTCAATGCTGGCGACGTCAAGTCGACATACGGCACCGGCGCGTTCCTCGTGCTCAACACGGGCGCGGAGCTCAAACGTTCGCAGTCCCGCTTGCTGGCCACTATTGCCTATCGCGTCGCCGGCAAGACGACTTATGCCCTTGAGGGCTCTATCCTCTCAGCGGGCTCGACCATCCAGTGGCTGCGCGACGAGCTGAAAATCATCCGCGATGGCGCACACGCGGGTGAACTCGCCGCCTCAATTCCCGATACCGCTGGCGTCCATCTTGTGCCGGCTTTCACAGGGCTTGGCGCGCCGCACTGGGATTCCGATGCCCGCGGTGCAATCCTGGGGCTCCAGCGCGGCTCGACGGTTGCGCACATTGCCCGCGCCGCGCTTGAGAGCGCCGCTTTCCAGACGACCGAACTTCTGGAGGCGATGGCGAAGGACGGCGTCGCGCCACAGCGTCTCCGTGTCGATGGCGGCATGGCCCGCAACGACTGGCTGCTGCAGTTCATGGCCGATACGCTGGCGATCGAGGTTGTTCGCCCGCAGAACGTCGAAACGACTGTTCTTGGCGCCGCGATCCTGGCGGCGGTCGGCGCCGGCGAGTTTGTAAGCCTTGAGGAAGCCGCCTCGCTCTGGAGGCTGGATAGCAGGTTCGAACCAAAGATGGCGCCTGACGAGCGTACGTCCCGCCTGCAGGCCTGGAAGGCGGCGGTCGCCCGCGTGAGGACGCGCTAGCCGCCTGAATTCGGCCCGATTTGAACGGAAGATCGCGGGCAGGGTCGGGAGGCATTCATGAAAACTTGGCTGGCCTTGGGCTTTGCGCTCGTCACGCTGGGCGGCTGCATCAGTTATACCGTCGATGAAGGGTGGTTCTTCAGGCCGCGCGCCATCGCAGACAAGGCGATGCGCGCTGAAGACATGAAGCTGAACGGCGAAGAGAATCTCCTCGCTCCCGGCAAGTTCAGCGAAGACTTCGGCCGCATCTTTCCCAACTTTGCCAAGCGTATCCCCGCGCAGCTGACCCACAACTTTGTCGATATCGGCGGCCAGCGGATCGCCGTCACGCACGTTGCCGGCGCCAATGCCGCTCCCGGCGAGTCGTTGATCGTCGCGTGCATGGGCCAGACAGGCGACAGGCGGAACTCCGGCCTGATTTATGCCGCGAAGCTTCTGCCGTGGGGTGAGGCGCTGCTGATCGATTATCCCGGCTATGGCGATAGCGGCGGCCAGCCCGATCTTGCGTCGTTCTCAGGTTTCCAGAAGAGCCTGCCAGCCTTTCTCGACAAGGCCGCCAAAGACCGTCCGCTGATCCTGTGGGGCCACTCGCTTGGTGGGCCGGTATGTTCAGCCATCGCGGCCGGCAGTCGCGAGGCCGATGCGATTGTTCTGGAAACGACGGTTCCGAGTTTCAACGAAATGATGGATGCCCGCAAACCGTGGTTCACGCCGCCGACCTTCGATCTTCAGCTAAAGGAGGGGCTGGAGGTCTACGACATTCCCACCGCGCTGGCCGGGTTCAGTGGGCCTGTTCTCGTGATCGGGGCCGGCGCAGACTCGGTGCTTCCAGTCGCACAACAGAGGATACTGGCTGCCAGGCTGAAGGCCGAAGGATTGGCTGTCACCTATGTCGAAACGGAACAGTCCGAGCATCTCAATGCGGCGCTCAATACCGTCTTCGTTGAAAAGGCGGCGCCTTTCTTCGCCGGTGTTGCAGACGCGCGTCATTGAGGGGCGTTGACTGCGGGGCGAGGCGGTACGACTTATCTTACATGACAACCCGCATCGAAATGGTCGAAGTTTCCCCGCGCGACGGGCTTCAGAACGAGCCCGGCGTCTTCCCGACCGCCGACAAGGTGGAGCTGATCACGCGCGCGCTTGTTGCCGGCGTGCGGCGCATCGAAGTCGCCAGCTTTGTGCATCCCGGTCGCGTGCCGCAGATGGCGGACGCCGAAGCAGTCTGCGCGGCGCTGCCGAAGCGCGATCCGAAGGACGTGACCTATATCGGTCTGGTGCTGAACAAGCGCGGCGCGCTTCGCGCGCTGGAGACTCAGGTGCACGAACTTGGCGCTGTCGTGTCCGCCAGCGACGGCTTCGGCAAAGCGAACCAGGGCCGCACGGCGGATGAAACCGCCGACGACGCCATCGAGATCATCCGCTTCGCGAAGGAGCATGGCCGCGCCGTGCAGGCGACGATTTCGGTCGCCTTCGGTTGTCCGTTTGATGGTGAGATCGCGCCGTCGCGCGTGGCCGAACTGGCGCGTCGCGTCGCCGACGCCGGTCCGCGCGAGATCGCGATTGCCGACACCATCGGGGTTGGCGTGCCCAATCAGGTGAAGACCGTCATGGCTGCCGTGAAGGCGGCCGTTCCCGGGATGCCGATCCGCGTTCACTTCCACGATACCCGCAACACCGCCGTCGCGAACGTCTGGGCTGCGATCGAATCCGGCGCGGCAACCGTCGATGCTTCCATCGGCGGCATAGGCGGCTGCCCCTTCGCGCCCAACGCGACCGGAAATGTGGCGACGGAAGACGTCCAGTACATGCTGCAAAGGTCCGGCGTTGAAACCGGGCTTAACCTCGATAGCCTCATCGACACAGCGAAATGGCTCGGCAAGAAGATGAACCGCCAGCTTCCGGGCCTCGTCAGCCGCGCCGGTGGCTTTCCGAAAGTGGAAGCGAAGGCGTGAGCGGTCCCCTCGCTGGCCTGCGGGTTATCGAGATGGGTTCGCTGATCGCGGGACCGTTCTGCGGCCAGCTCATGGGCGACATGGGCGCCGATGTCATCAAGATCGAGCCGCCCGGCGTGGGCGATCCCTTGCGCCAATGGGGTCAGGGGTCCAGACCCGCCTGGTGGCGCGTCATCGCCCGCAACAAGCGCTCCGTCGCGCTCAATCTGCGTCTCGATCGGGGCCAGCAGGTCGCGCGCGACCTCATCGCCAAAGCCGACATTCTCGTCGAGAACTTTCGTCCCGGCACGCTGGAGAAGTGGGGCATGGCGCCGGAGGCGCTTCACGCCATCAATCCCGGGCTCATCATCGTGCGCGTCTCTGGCTATGGCCAGACCGGGCCCTATGCGAATCGCGCCGGCTTCGGTCTCGTGGGCGAGGCGATGGGCGGATGGCGCTATCTCGTCGGAGAACCGGACCGGCCGCCATCGCGTATGGGCCTTTCCATCGGCGACACGCTGGCCGCCACGTTCGGTTGCATGGGCGCGCTGGCCGCACTGCACCAAGTCAGGCAGACCGGCAAGGGGCAGGTCGTCGACAGCGCGCTCTATGAAGCCGTCCTGCAGGTGACGGAATCCCTCTTGCCGGATTATGGAGCCAGCGGGCACATGCGCACGCGCTCGGGCTCAATCCTTCCGGGCATCGCGCCGTCAAACGCTTATCCCTGCAGCGACGGCGACATCGTCATCGGCGCCAACCAGGACAAGGTGTTCGCCCGCTTCGCCGAAGTGATCGGCCATCCCGAGTGGGCAGACGATCCACGTTTCCGGACGCATCACGCGCGCGGCGAGCGTCAGTCAGAGCTGGACGGCCTGATTTCGGACTGGACCCGTCAGCATACAGTCGCCGAAGTCGACCGCATCATGTCCGGGGCGGGTGTCCCCGCCGGTCCGATCTACCGGCCAGACGGCATGGTCGCGGATCCGCAATTCCTGGCGCGTGACGCCATCCACTGGGAAGCGCATCCGGAGCTTGGCCGCATCCCAATGCCAAACGTTTTCCCCAAACTGTCACAAACGCCCGGAAGCATTCGCCGGCCCGCTCCCGATATCGTAGGGCAGCATACGGTTGAGGTTCTCGGAGAGGTGCTTGGCCTTGATTCCGGCGCGGTGGATGCGTTGCGCAAGGCCGGCGTCATCTGATTTCCCTCACAAAACGGGTGAGTTGCGGGCTTTTGCCTGACGGCCCCGGCGGTCTATGTTGACCTCAGGAAGTCGGAGACCGGAGACTCGCATGTGCCAGAACCATGATGTCGTTGCGCCAAAGGTCGTTTCGTTGGAGGGCATGCATCGGCGCGATATCGTGCGCGGGCTCTGGGGCGGCACAATGCTGCTCGGTGTCGCCGGAACATCGGGCTGCGCCAGTGTCGGCAAGCTGCTTGAGCCCAGCGATGAGCAATTGATTCCCCTGGCGGCAGAAGCATGGGCGCAGACCAAAGCCGAAACGCCGATCTCGAATGATCCGAAGGCAAACGCCCGACTTCAGGCGGTTGGCAAGAAGATCTCCGCCATCGTTCCGGTTCAGAATGCGGCGTGGGAGTTCGTCGTGTTTGATTCCAAGGAACTCAACGCCTTCGTGTTGCCGGGCGGCAAGGTTGGTTTCTACAAGGGTCTGATCGACTTTGTAGATAACGACGACCAGATCGCCGCCGTCATGGGCCACGAAGCCGGCCATGTCGTGGCCCGTCACGCCGCCAAGCGCGCCGGGAGACAGCAGGCCACCCAACTGGGCGTCGCCCTTGGCGGCATGGCGGCTGGCGGCGTGCTCTCCCGGGACCAGCAGGACGCCGCGATGCAAATCATGACCGGCATTGGCGTCTATGGCGTCATCTTGCCCTTCAGCCGCGACAACGAACTTCAGGCTGACAAGCTCGGTGTCGACTACATGCATCAGTGCGGTTACGACGTGAAGCAGTCGGTGCGCCTGTGGGAGAAGATGGGCGCCGCCTCCACCAATCGTCCGACAGAATGGATGTCGACCCACCCGAACCCGGAAACCCGGATCGCTGAGCTTCGCCAGTACATCACGTCAAAGGGCTACGCGACGTTTTAGGATCGCTCTCTGACCTGGCGCGGTTCATAGATGGCGAGGTGGCGGCAGCTCATGACATGCCGCTCTGCTGACAGCATCTGCACATCCAGCGTCACCATCAGGTGGCCCTTCGTTTCGACATTGTCCGCCACGATGGCGCGCACCTCCAGCTCTTCGCCATCGGAAAGCAGGGAATGCATGTCGATCGCGCTTTCGACGTGTATCCAAGGTCCTAGCAGGACATTGTCCGCAAGGATGTAGTTCGCGCGGCGCAGCAGCCACGCCGCATTGGCGATGCGGCCATCGTCGTACAGCGCCGGATCATCCCGCACGGCGGCAATGTGCTCCAGCCCGGCCTCCCGCGTGTATGTTTCGCGCAGCGTGCCCAGCACGCCTCCAATTCTGAGGCTCTCCATCGACGCCTTGGGCCGCCTTTCGGCGGGCGGCATGTCAGCAATAGGAAGCAGCGCAGCAGGCGCAGCCGCGCCCGTCTTCCTGGCCGTTCCCTCCGCGCATTCCAGCCCGCGCGCAAGACAGACCAGCGCCATTGCTTCCGGCCCATCGGGCGTCGTCGTTACGGTTGTCTCGTCGCCGTCATAAACGGGCTTGTAGAAGCGTGCGCGCATCTGCCCGCCCGCCAGCCAGTCCTTACCCCAGGCCGCCATGGGTCCGTGGGCGAGATAGGCGAAAACGTCGACGCCCGGCACCAGTCCGCCGGTGAAACCGAAGCGGCTGGCGATGGTATCGTCGTGAATCTTGTTCTCGCTTGCAGTGGCCGTGTTGAAGGCGATCAGGGTTCGCGTCGTTGTCATGTGGAGAGCCTAGGCCACCTCCGTGGGCCGGTCGAGCTTCCCTGTCGACATCCCTCACACTGGCGCTAGTGTCGCTCCCAAGAAACGACGGGAGGCGACGTAACGTCATGACGCCAGACGATCCACATGATGCAGTTGTCGTCGGTTCCGGCGCGGGCGGCGCCATGGCCGCGTGGGTGCTGACCAAGGCTGGCGCCAGCGTGCTGATGCTGGAGGCGGGCAGGGACTACAGCCCGGATGAGTCGCCCATGCTCAGCATGGCGATGGAAGCGCCTCTGCGCGGCGTCGGAACGCCTGACAAGGAATTCGGCTTTTTTGATGCCACCGTGGATGGCGGCTGGCAGATGCCGGGCGAGCCCTACACCATGGCGGAGGGCACAGACTTCATGTGGTGGCGTTCGCGCATGCTGGGCGGGCGCACAAATCACTGGGCGCGCAATTCGTTCCGCATGGGCGAGTACGACTTCAAGCCGTACACGCGTGACGGTCTCGGCGTCGACTGGCCGTTTGAGTACGCCGACATCGCGCCCTGGTACGACAAGACCGAGAAGCTGGTGGGCGTCTACGGCACCAACACGGGGCTGGAGAACCATCCCAGCTCCGGCCCCGGCGTCCTGCAACCGCCGCCGAAATTCCGGGTGTGGGAAACCTTCCTCAAGGCTGGCGGGGACGCGCTCGGCATTCCCGTTGTTCCGGCCCGTCGCGCGGTTCTCACCAAAAAGATCGACGAGCGCTCGCCGTGCTACTGGGCCTCGTCCTGCGGCCGTGGCTGCTCCATCGGCGCTGCCTTCCAGACCACGACCTCGCTGATCCCGTGGGCCAGGAAGACCGGCAAGCTTACCATCGCAACGGGCGCCATGGTCTACGAAGTCATGCTGGATGACAGCGGCAAGGCGGCTGGCGTTCGCTACATCGACAAGGCGACGGGCGCACACAAGGAAGCCAGGGGCCGCGTCGTTGTTCTCGCCGCTTCGACCGGCGAAACGGCGCGCATCCTGCTCAACTCAAAGCCCAATGGCCGTTCCGAAGGCCTGGCCAATTCCAGCGGGCAGGTGGGCCGCAACCTGATGGATACGGTCGGCTCAAGCGTCGTCGGCTATTTCCCGCAACTGGAAGGCCGCCCGCGCTATAATGAAGACGGCGCGATGGGTCTCCACGCCTACATTCCCTTCTGGGACTACAAGCGTATCGCCAGCGGCGAAGTTGATACCCCACGCGGCTATCACGTGGAGATCGGCGGTTCGTTTGGCGATCCCGGCATGGGCGCAGGCTCCGGCCTCGACGGCTATGGCTCGTCCCTGCGCACCGATGTGAAGCGCCGGTATGGTTCGCGCATCGGTTTCACCCAGCGCGGCGAGATGATCCCGAACGCCAACTCCTATTGTTCGATCGACTCGAACACGAAGGACCGGTTCGGCATTCCGGTTCTCAAGTTCAACTTCGCCTGGTCCGATCACGAACTGAAGCAGGTGAAGCACTTCCAGAACGCCATGAAGGAGCTGATCGACAAGCTTGGCGGCACGTTGGCGTATGAGCCGGAAGAGCCCGGCAAGGCCATCTCCAAGGGCGGCGAGATCATCCACGAGGTCGGCACGGCCCGCATGGGCGCCGATGCGAAGGACTCGGTCACCAACCAATTCGGCAAGACGTGGGATGTGGACAATCTCTACATCACCGACGGGTCGGTCTTCGTGTCGAAAGCCCACAAGAATCCGACGATCACCATCATGGCGCTCGCCATGCGCTCGTCAGAAAATATCGCGACGCGTCTGCGCACGGGCGAGCTGTAGGGAGAGGGACAGATGACAGAGACGAAAACCCTCGTAACGATCGATCGCCGCGTCACGCTGAAATGGCTGATGGGGGCGATGGCCGCGGGTCAGCTCGCCGCGTGCGGTGATGGCGTGAAAGGCCTCAGCTGGCCGGAGCTGGAGGCGATCACCGCCAAGGGCATTGGCGTCGACCCGGACCTTGCCAATCCCGCCGTGCCGTGGCCGCTGACGATGACGCAGGCGCAGCTGGAAACAACGGCCGAGCTTGTTGATCTCATCCTGCCGGGTGAGGGCGACATTCCCGCGCCATCGAAAGTCGGCGTGCCGGCCTTCATCAATGAATGGATCAGCGCGCCCTATCCGGACCAGCACAGGGACCGGGTTCTCATCGTCAACGGGCTTGCCTGGCTTGATGAGGAGTCAAAGGTCCGCAATGGCGTGCCTTTTATCAACGCCGACCAGAGCGCGCAGACCGCTATTCTCGATGACATCGCCTTCAAGGACCGCGTGAAGGCGGGGCTTGATAAGCCCGCCGAATTCTTCAGTCGCATCCGTTCGCTGACGCTCGGCGCGTTCTACACGACGCCGGAAGGGTGGGCTGACATCGGCTATATGGGCAACAAGCCTGGCACGGGCGATTACGCCGGGCCGACGCCTGAAGCGCTTGCGCACATCAAGGGCGTGATCGAAGGCATGGGCCTCACATACACCGCGCCCTGATCGCTCAGGGCGCGCCTGCTTACAGCGGCCGGATCTTGATGTTCCGGTACCAGACCTTGTCGCCGTGATCCTGCAGGGCGATGTGGCCTGACGGGAACGTGCCGAACGTCGGCCATTGCTTGAACTTGGATGCCGCGACCTTCGCCTTCCAGGCTTCGTCGCCATAGCTGGATTCCGACACCAGCACGCCATTCAGCCAATGCTCGATCTCCGAGCCGGTGAACCGCACGACCGCTTCGTTCCACTCGCCAACCGGCTTCACAGCGCCATCGGGCGGAACTTCGATGTCGTAGAGCGCGCCGGCCCTGTGCGACGGAATCTTGCCGTCCGCGTGCCCGTCATTGTCCAAGACCTGCATCTCGGGGCCGGTGTTGTAGGTGTTCGTCGCGTCCGCCTCTTCGCGGATGAGGTAGATGATCCCGCTGTTTCCGTTCGGCGAAATCTTCCATTCCAGCGACAGCTCGAAGGGGCCGAACTGCTCCACCGTCATGAGGTCGCCGGCGCCGCCAGCTGTCAGCGCCAGCACGCCGTCTTCCGCCACCCATCCGGCGCCGGGCGCGTCCGTCTTGTAGCCCTTCCAGCCGGTGAGGTCCGTCCCGTTGAACAGAAGTTTCCAGCCGGCGGCTTCTTCGTCCGGCGTCAGTGTAGCCGCCTGGCTTGTCGCGGGCGGCGGCGGAGCTGCGTTTGCATCCGCCGCTGGCTTCTCCTGCGGATTACACGCCATCAAACCGATCGCGACCAGAGGAAGGGCAGCCAGCATTCGCATACCAAGTCTCCATTGATAGGCGGACATCCATGTCACCAGTCCGGCTATGGTCGCAACTCTCGATCCGGCGCACGCGTACCGCAAGGGCAATCGCCGAGGCCGCCGGTTCCAGCCGCGTCATACCTTGCGCGACGGTTGACGCGCGCGCAAACTCGAAATGCGTTGGCGTGTTGGAGGCGGCGAGTGCAGCTGATCAGCCAGACAGCGGTCGAGGGCATTCCTGGGCCTAATCATCCCGAAGCCTATCCGCAGATTGACGGGCTGACGCTTAACGACGCCAAACTGTTTACGCAGGGTCACCCGTTCGCTCTCTACAAGCGGCTGCGTGAGGAAGCGCCGGTTTGCTGGCATCCCGAACCTGAAGGATGGCCGGGCTTCTGGGCCGTTACCCGACATGCTGACGTGATGCGCGTGAATGGCGATCCCGCCACTTTTTCTTCGCAGCGTGGCGGCATCCTCATGAACACGCCGAAGCCGGGTATGGGGCACATGCTGCTGGGCCGCGCGTCACAAGATACGATGATCAATCTAGACGCGCCGTATCATATGCAGCTGCGCCGTGAGCACATGCCATTCTTCACGCCAGCCTACCTGCGCGGGTTGACGGAGAAGGTTCAGGGCGAAGTCACGCGGCTTGTCGATGCGATGGCGCGCAAAGGCGCATGCGATTTGGTCGAGGCGTTCTCCTCGCGGCTGCCGCTCTATACGCTGTGCGAAATCCTTGGGGTGCCCGAAGCGGACAGGCCCAAATTCCTCCACTGGATGCACTATCTGGAACTGGCCCAGAATCTGGCCGCCGAGCAGGCCGCGCAACCTGTTGCGCCGAGTGTTGAGCTCATGCAGTTCGTTGCCGACTTCAACGCCAACGTTGAAGAGATGTTCGCCTATGGCCAGCACATGTTGCACAAGCGTCGGCAGGACCCGCAGGCCGATCTCATGTCCGCGATTGCCCGCGCACAGGTCGACGGTGAACTCTTGAGCGATGAGTATCTCGACGGCTCATGGCTGCTGATCGTGTTTGCCGGCAACGATACGACGCGCAACACGCTGTCCGGCGCCATGAAATTGCTGACGGAATTTCCGGGGCAAAAGGAACGCTTGATTGCACACCCTGAGCTGCTGCCGAACGCGGCCGATGAATTCATCCGGATGGTCAGCCCGGTGATCTATATGCGGCGCACCGCGCTGACCGACGCGATGGTCGCCGAGCAGAAGATCGCGGCGGGCGAGAAGGTGGTGATGTATTACGGCGCCGCCAACCGTGATCCCGCGGTGTTCGAGAATCCGGATGTTCTCGATGTGGGTCGCTCCAATGCAGGCAAGCACATCGCTTTTGGGTATGGTCCGCACGTTTGCCTGGGCAAAAGGGTCGCCCAGATTCAGCTGGAGGAAGCATATCGCCAGTTGTTGGGGCGGTTGCCGGATATCGCTTGGACAGGCGACATCGACATTGCTCCCAACAACTTTGTGCACGCTATTCGGCGACTTGGAGTAAGCTTCGCAGCCCGGCACTGACCGGGCGCAAGATAGTGTCCGGACCACCGGGCCGTCAGGGAGATGCGTCTTGGGTGAAATCGTCAGCGGCGATCGCTGCCTCAGTACGAACGATCTCAATCTCCGCGCAGCGCGCGCCGCGACCGGTCTCGATAGCATCGGAGTGAAGCCCGGCGATATCATCGCGCTCTATTTGCGCAATGACTTTCCATTCTTCGAGGCAAGTCTCGCGGCCGGAATTCTGGGTGTCTATCCGACTCCGGTGAACTGGCACGCAACGCCGGAAGAGGCGCGCTACATTCTGGAGAATTCCGGCGCCAAGGCCGTCGTGATCCACGCGGATCTCTACAAGACTGTCGGGCACGTCATACCGGAGGGTGTTCACGTCTTCACCGTCGAAACGCCGCCTGAGATAGCTGCAGCCTATGGCGCAACGGTGAGATCAGCGGAGCCCGCTGCCGGCGCGCGGGACTGGTCGGCTTGGCTTGAAGGCTTTGCGCCCTGGTCGCATGAACCACGGCCAAGCCCCGGGACGATCATCTACACGTCGGGCACGACTGGTCATCCAAAGGGCGTGCGCCGTTCGCCTCCGACACCGGGGCAGTCGGAGCTGGCGATGCGTGGGCTGCTCGACATCTTCGGCCTGACGACACGGCCAGCGGATCAGATCGTCAGCGTCATGGTCGGGCCGATGTATCACGCGGCCCCCAACGCCTACGGCATGGTTTGCGCCCGGCTGGGCGTCACGCTGCATTTGGAGCCACGCTTCGATCCGGAAGAGCTGCTTCAGATGATCGAGCGCTGCCGGATCACGCACATCCACATGGTGCCCATCATGTTCAACCGGTTGCTGAAGTTGCCGGACGAGGTGAAGCGCAAATACGACCTGTCCTCGCTCGAGTTCGTCGTCCACGCAGCCGCGCCATGTCCGGCCCCGATCAAGCGCGCGATGATCGAGTGGTGGGGGCCGGTCATCAACGAATATTACGGTTCCACTGAAACAGGCGGTGTCGTCTTCTGCACGTCGGATCAGTGGCTTTCCCATCCCGGAACCGTTGGAAAGGCAATGGCCGGCGCCGATGTCCGCATTACCGACGCTGAAGGCAATTCATTGCCCGCCGGCGAAGTCGGAGAGGTCACAGCCGCGTTCCCCGGCATAGCTGACTTCACCTACCACAAGGACGACGCCAAGCGCCGCGCGACCGCGAAGGTTGGCCTGATCGCGACGGGCGACCTCGGCTACCTCGACGAAGACGGCTTCCTCTATCTGTGCGATCGCTCGAAGGACATGATCATTTCCGGCGGCGTGAACATCTACCCCGCCGAGATCGAGGCTGTGCTTCACCGCATGCCGGGCGTAGCCGACTGCGCTGTTTTCGGCATTCCGGACGATGAGTATGGCGAAGCGGTCCACGCCTGCATTCAGGCGCTGCCGGGTGTGCAACTCGATGAGCAGGCCATCAAGGGCTACCTGCGGGACCACCTCTCCGGATTCAAGATTCCGAAGTCGGTCGATTTCCGCCCGGAACTGCCGCGCGAGGATTCAGGCAAGATCTTCAAACGGAAGTTGCGCGAGCCATTCTGGGCCGGACGCACGACCCGCATCTGATACACAGCACAACAATGGAACACCAAGGGGAAGGCCGGCCGTGAATTTCGATTTCTCAGACGATCAGAAAATGCTCCGCGATCAGGCGCGCAAATTCCTGGATGACAAATGCAGCAAGGCGGTTGTCCGGGGCGTGCTGAATGATGACGCCAGGTCCTACGACGCTGCGCTCTGGAAAGCCGTGGCGGAGCAGGGCTGGCTGGGCGTTTCCATTCCGGAAGAGCATGGCGGGCTGGGCCTCGGCCGGCTGGAGCTGTGCGTGCTGGCGGAGGAGATCGGCCGTGCGCTCGCGCCCATCCCCTTCTCCTCGACGCTGTATTTCTTCACGGAAGCCCTGCTGATGTCCGCCTCCCCGAATCAGCGCGCGCGGCTGTTGCCCGGCGTCGCCGACGGCTCGATCATTGGCGCCCTCGCGATTTCGGAAGGGCCGGGTGCGCCGACGCCATCCTCCATCGAGGCCCAGTTCGACGGCAAGGCGTTGTCCGGCGTGAAGATACCAGTCACGGATGGCGATATTGCCACGCACGCGGTCGTCCTTGCGCGCGAGGGATCCGGCCATTCGCTTGTGCTGGTTGATCTCAGCCAGTCCGGCGTCAAACGCGAAACGCTGAAGACGCTCGACCCCACGCGCGG